>CAVQLA010000001.1:0-50207 GCA_963713285.1 uncultured Chloroflexia bacterium
CTGGGACACCAGCCGGATCCTGCTGCCGGACGTGACCGCGCACCTGGAGCGCGAGCTCGGGGGCGCCGGCAACCGCATCCTCGTCGGCATCCCGTCGCGCCACCTTCTCGTGGCAGGCCGCCTGGCCGCCGATGACGCCGAGTTCGCCCCGCTCTTCGCCGACTTCGTCCTCGAGTACGCCGGCGACGCCGACGACGCGATCGACCGCCGCGTCTTCGAGCTGCGCGACGGGCGGCTGGTCCCGTTCGACCCGGGCACGGCCATCTTCAGGCTCGCCGCGGCCGCGATCTGGCAGCCGAGCCGGCCCGGTCAGCCGAGCGCGGCGAGCGCCCCACTTGAACGCCGCGAGCGTGTCCCGGGAGAAGAGGACGAACGTGACGCGCGAGATCGGCGCCCCCCGGCGCAGCTCGTCCGCAACCGTGCCCACCGCGATCGCGGCCGCCTCCGCGAGCGGGTAGCCGTAGATCCCCGCGCTGATGGCGGGCAGGGTCAGCGTGCGCGCGCCGAGATCGGCGGCCACCCGTACCGACGCCCGGTAGGCATCCGCGAGGAGGCGGGCCTCGTCGCGGCCGCCGCCCCGCCAGGCCGGGCCGACGGCGTGGACGACCCAGCGCGCCGGCAGTCGGCCGGCGCCGGTCGCGACGGCGCTGCCGGTCGACGTGCCGTGCGGGTATCGCGCGCGGAGCTCGGCCAGGATCGCGGGGCCTCCCGCCGCGTGGATCGCACCGTCGACCCCGCCGCCGCCCGCGAGCGCGGCATTGGCGGCATTGCCGATCGCGTCGGCGGGGATCGCGGTGATGTCGCCCTGCACGAGGGCCAGCGTGCCGGCCCCGAAGACCCGCTCGGTCGTCACAGGCCGAGAGTACGCCCGGCCGCAATGAGAAGCGCCCGGCCGCGATGAGAAGCGCCCGGCCGCCGAGGCGACCGGGCGCAGGATCCGCGAGCGGGCGGAAGGTCAGGGAACCTTGAGGTGCACCGGGTTACCCCGGATCTGGACCTCCCAGGTGGTGAGGTCGGTGCTGTAGCTGGTGGAGCTGCCGCCCATCGAGTAGCGGATCTTCCACCAGCCGCCCTCGGCCGTCGTCGCGTCCGAGCTGGGGTGCGGGGCGGTGTAGGTGGACGGGATGACGATCTCCATCTCGAGCCAGCAGCCGTTGAAGAGGCTGGTCCCGCCGGTGTTCGTGACCACGGCGGTTCCAGTTCCGCTGCGGGAGTCGCAGCTCGAGGCGGCGCCGTCGCTGGTCCCACGCGCCGCGGTGTAGCTGAACGTGGCGGGCGTGTAGTTGGTCGCGCCCGGCTGGAGGATCTCGAGCGACGCCGAGAGGGCCCCCGTGTCGCCCGGATCCCAGAGCCGGACGACCATCGTCTTGCCTGCATGGACCGCGTCGATCTGGGCCAGGTAGAACTCCGACGCAATCCCGCCGGGGAGGCGAACGTACGCCTCCATCGAGCCGAGGCCGTAGACGCGGGGCGTGCCATCTGTGGCGGTGGAGTAGATCGCAAAGGCATTCAGGGCCGTCGTGTTGTTCTGGTCGTTGGGGCTGCCGGGATCCGTCGAGTACGTGTGGAGGCGATACGTGCGGCCGTCCGCTCCTCCGGTCAGGCCGTTGGCGAGGAGGTACCAGCCGCGCCGCGGCGCCGTCGGCGTGCCGCTCTGCCAGTCGTTGGCGTCGTAATGCCAGGCGAGGTCCGAGCAGTCGCCGACATTCGTGGTCCGGCTCAGGGCATCGAAGATGCCGTAGTCCTCATAGGACAGCCGCCGAAACGCGGTGTCCGAGCTCGCGACCGGCGCGCCGTCGTCATCGGTGTTGTAGAGGGTCTCCTGCGTGTCGTAGAGGTCGAAGAAGGCGCTCGCGGCCTCGCGCGTCGCGTACCCGTTGGAGCCTCCAACGGTCCAGCTTTCGCCGGTGCCGGCCGACGTCGTCGCGTCGCAGAGGCCCGGGTCGAAGATCCAGACCTCGCCGCCGGTCGCGCCCGGCGGCATCTCCACGGCGTAGTTGTAGTAGTCCTGCCAGCCGTAGTCCGGATTCAGGGGCAGCCCCGAGCGCGACTGGTACTTGGTCATGTAGGCGTCGCCCTGGATGTTAGGGGCGCCCTGCGACTGCATGGATCCCCAGAAGTTCTGGGGTGTAAGGACGCCGCCATACGGCGACACGACGCTGACGTCCTGGATGTCGGTCGTCGTGGTCGTGGCCGTGGTGAAGAGCCGGTAGTAGACCCGCACCTCCAGCATGTCGACACGCAGCCGCGTCGAGCTGGTGGCGCAGCCCTTGTTCGCGGTCAACCGGACCTGGAAGTTCGCGTCGGTGAAGTCGGCGCGGACCCAATTGTGGGCCCCCCAGGCCGTGGTCGATGTCGAGCCACCCGTCGACGGGAGCGTGTAGTCGGTCGTCGTGGTCGTCCCGAGGTTGGGCGTCGCCACGGCCGTCGTCCAGCTCGTCCCGCCGTCCCACGACAGCTCGACGCCGATCCGGGAGTTGGAGCAGCTCGCGCTCAGGAACGCGTTCTGGAGCCGAACCTCGAGACCCTGGATCGTGACCGACTGGTTGGCGGCAGGGTAGGGGATCGGCGACGTCCCGAGCGTGGTCGCGAGGCCGAAGGTCCCCCAGCGCTGCTGCTCCCCGTTCGTCGTCGCATAGGCATAGCCATTGCCCGTGTTCCGGACGACGGACACGATGGTGTAGCCCGTCCCGGTGCTGTTCACCCACTGGCCACCCGACGGCGCCGTGGTTGCGACGCGGTTCCATCCCGTGTCGCCGTCCTGGGAGGACGTGCTCGTCGACGTCGTCTCGATCCCCTCGCGGAGGAAGCCGACGCCGTAGTAGTTCTGCGGGCTGCCCATGGGGACCGGCAGGACGTACTCGGCCTTGGACGCCCGTCCGGCGTCGATCGACGAGATCCCGATGACCCGCATGAAGTAGGTGTTGACGGGTGCGGACAGCGTCACGTTGAGCTGCCTCGGGTTGTTGAGATCCTGGACCGGCGTGACAACGACGCCGTTCGAGCCGTGGGTGTAGCCGTTCTTGCGCGCCTCGGCGCGGGCGGTGGCGAACGCGGTCGTCGGATCGCCCGGGAGATAGACCGCGCCGGCGAGCGCGGCGGCGTCGGCGGCACGCTGGACCCGCAGGGTGTTGGCCCAGTACCAGGAGACGTCGAGGACCACGGCGAGCAGAAGCATGAACAGGACGATGCCACCCGCGAACATCACGATGACCTGGCCGCGCTCGGCGCGGCGACGCGACGCGGAGGCGGAGGCGGTGTCGGGCAAGGGCATCGGGCGAGACCTCATCACGGGACCTTGAGGTGGACCGGGTTGCCGCGGATCTCGACTTCCCAGGTGGTCGTGTCGTTGCCGGCCCGGACGTCGTACTCGACGAGCCACCAGCCGTCCTCGCCGAGGCCGTTGGGATCGAGGCCGCCCGTGCCGTAGTCCGTCGGCAGCGCGATCTCGATCGTCAGGATCCGGTTGTTGAAGAACGAGGACCCGTCCGACGTCTGGATCTCGGTGACGTTCGTGCCCGAACGCCCGTCGTTGGACGACCAGTCGAACCGGGCGTAGTCGTAGGTGTTCCTCTCGGGCGAGAGGAATCGCAGGTACGACGGCGCGCTTGCCTCGCCGGGGTCGAAGAGGGTGATGACCATCGTCTTCCCGGCGTGGACCGGCTCGATCTGCGAGAAGTAGAAGCGCTGGGCGCCGCCGACGCCCGTGTCGTCGAGGTTCGTGTACGCCGCCATCCGGCCCCCGCCGTAGACCCGCGCCCGCCCGCTGCCAGTGACCCAGATGGAGAAGAGATTCTCCGCGCCGAAGGTCGCGTTCTGACCGAGGTTGGTGTTGACGTTCACCCGGTACGTGCCGGCGGTGAGGTTGGTCCAGCCGGTCGGCAGGACCCACTGGTTGTGAGCCGGGTTGTTTGCGCAATCCTGCCGGTTGGCGTTGGTGCTGTTCTGGGGGGGCGAGCTCGAACGGCTGAAGTTGCCCGAGAAGTCCCCCAGGGTGGCCGTGCCCGGGTCGTGGGTCCAGTCGCTGCCGACCTGCGTGTCGTCGGACCCGGTGTACGGGGTCCCGTTCGTGTTGTAGAGGCGGAAGCGGACGGACACGGGTCCGACGTTCTCGCCGCCGCCGGTTCCGTCGTTCGTCCAGTGGTCGCCGGTCCCGAACCAGCCTCCGCTCAGGTTGCGCCCGGTGGCGCAGAAGATCGGGTCGAAGAGTCGGACCTCGCCCCCGCTGCCGACCTCGACGGTGTAGTCGTACCCGTTGGGGTCGTAGTCCGGGTTCGGGCCGCCGTTCGTCCCGTCGGGCGGGTTGTTGCCGCCGATGTAGAGGGGCGCGTAGCGGTCGCCGTTCTCCCGGACGCCGCCGGAGGTGAAGATCGCACCCCAAAATCCCTGGGTGGGGAGCGTCCCCCCGGCCGGGTCGGGCACGGAGAGGACCGGGTATGTCGTAGGCGTCGTGACCGACGTCGTGTAGTGGACGCGCACCTCGAGCAGGTCCACCTGGACCGACCGCGTGTCGGCGCATCCGGAGGTCCCGTCGCGCCAGGTCAGCCGGACCCGGAAGTTGGCGTCGCTGAGGTCGTCCCTCGTCCAGGTGTGGGTTCCCCACGACGCCACGTCAATCGCCGTTCCGACCGTCCGGTCGTCGTCCACGTTCGTGCCGAGCGGGTCCGTCTGGCGGACCGAGGACCAGCTCGAGCCGGCGTTCCACGATGCTTCCACGTCCACCCTGCAGTTGGTGGCCGTGCCGGACCCCGTCAGGGAGGCGTCGGTGAGGAAGACCTGGATCCCGCGGATCTGCAGCGTGGCGTCGCTGGGGATCGGCCGGGTGCCGCCGAGGAGGTCGAAGCCGCGCCAGATGGAGCGGTCGCCGTTCGTGCCCTCAGTGGTGTAGGCGTTGTCGTTGCCATACGCATTGCCCTCTCCTGCCCAGCCGCCGCCGTCGTTGCCGGTCGCCCGTCCGCCGGGGACCTCTCCCGTGTCCTCGGTCGCCCCGCCGACGGTGCTGGTCGTCCCCGGTTGCACGCCCTGGAAGAAGCCCACGCCGTAGTAGTTCTGGGGGCTGCCCATGGGCACCGGCAGGACGTATTCGGCCTTCGAAGCCCGCGTGGCGCGGATCGTGGAGATCCCGATGACCCGCATGAAGTAGGTGTTGACGTTGGCCGAGACCTCGACGTTCAGCTGGCGCGGGTTCACGCCGTCCTGGATCGGGGTCACCGTGGCGTTGGCGCCGTTGGTGTAGCCGTTCTTCTGGGCCTCGGCCCGGGCGCTGGCGTAGGCCGTCGTGCGGTTGCCCGGGAGGTAGACGGCGCCGGCGAGGGCCGCGGCGTCGGCGGCGCGCTGGACCCGAAGCGTGTTGGCCCAGTACCAGGAGACGTCGAGGACCACGGCCAGCAGCAGCATGAACAGGACGATGCCGCCCGCGAAGATGACGAGGACCTGGCCGCGCTCGGAGCGCGTGCGCGATGCGGCGCCGGAGGTGGCCGGGCGCACCGTCTGCGGGCCTCGACGGAGGTGATGCCACCGGGTTGTCATTGCTCAGTCCGTCGGGTTCATGGCCATGACAGTCCGGTCGGACACCGGGATCGTCGCCGGGCCGCTGCCGCCGAAGAAGCCCATGACGCTGCCCAGGGCGGTCTGCATGCGGTAGGTGTAATTGAGCGAGACACCGATGGAATCCGGTGGGGACCCGTTGGAGCGCCGGCATGCCGCCCACCCCACCGAGCCCTGGGAGTAGTCGAGCCGGCGCCCATCGACGAACGGGCCGGCGCCCGGGGTGTACGTCCAGACGTTGACGCTGCCGCCAATCTGGTCGCCGTTGACGTCGGCCTTGTAGATGCGGATCGTCGGGATCTCGGCCATGTTGACCCTCGACCCCGGGGAGTCAAGGACGCGAGTGACGGCCGCGATGATGAGCGGATCGACGTCTGTCCACGGCCCCCCGACCGTGCAATCGTTGAGCGCACCGCCGCCAGTGACAAGCGCCGAACCCACGCGCGCGCCTTCGCGCGAGGCGTACTGGATCGTCAGCAGGTGGTCGAACACGAAGCCGAACTCGAGCATCGCGAGCAGCAGGAGGGTGAACGCGGGAACCAGGAGCGAGAACTCCACGAGGCCCTGGCCCCGCTCGCCCTCGCGCGATCGTCGTCGGATCACAGGATCGGCTCCATCCGCATTGAGTTCGACTGGGTCAGCTCGAAGCCCGACCCCCCCTGGCCGCCGAACCCGTTGGCGCCGAAGCCGCCGAGCGGGGTCACCCACTGGTGGCTGTACTCCACCCGGACGCCGATGGTGTCCAGTGGCCGCCCATCGCATCCGCCGAGCCAGTTGCAGCGCACGGGAACGCCACCCGAGAAGCCCTCTGGGTAGCCGTTCGTTTGCCGCGTGTACGGCACCGTGCACGAACCATCAGGCGTCGTGTAGGAGCCTGTTCGGCGCCAGGTGTTGGAGACGCCGGTGACCTCGACGCCGTTCCGGTCGGCCTTGTAGATGACCACCGACGTGATCCGATTGTCGTCCGCCGGCGGCCCCACCGCCTTGTCGACAGCCTGGAGGATTACGCAGTCGGCGCCGATGTTGCTGCCCGCCTCCGCCGCCAGGAGTGCCGCATCGCGCGTCGCGTACGAGATGCCAAGCATCCCGCTGAAGACGAACGCGAACTCGATGACCGCGAACACCAGCAGGAGGAAGATCGGGAAGACGAGCGCGAACTCGACCAGCGTCTGACCGGCACCGTCACGGTGGCTGCCGGAGCGAGCGCCTCGTATGTGCCTGAACAGCGACATGCTTGGACTCCCAGGGTTCACGCGGTGTCCTTGACGACCGCGTCGGATGGCACGCTCGTCCACCAACCTTGAGCCGATCTTTGCATCGTTG
Organism: uncultured Chloroflexia bacterium; assembly: GCA_963713285.1. Taxonomy (GTDB): domain Bacteria; phylum Chloroflexota; class Limnocylindria; order Limnocylindrales; family CSP1-4; genus CTSoil-043. Next base: position 6,871 of record CAVQLA010000001.1, read on the forward strand.
ACAGTTGGCACGAACCGGTACCTGTTTCTGTCGCGCCTCCGCCGGAGGTACTGGGCCAGGCCCCAGCCGCGACGCGCCCGGCCGGTCTCGCCCGAACCTGACCGTCGGGACGGTCGAAGCCTGCGACGAGCCGGTGCCAGTCACTCTGGCGCCCGGGTCCGCGCAGGGCCATCGACCGGAGGTACCGGGCGGCGGAGGTACCGGGATGGTCAGCAGCCGTTGGGTCTGCCACCGCGAGGACGGTCCCAGGACCATGGTCCCGGGTTCATGGTGCGACCGAGCACCACGCTGGGCGGTCCCGTGCAGTCCTGTGCGTTCGTGTCCAGTTACCGATCCGGGGGCGGCCATGGACACCGGGATCGCGGCAGGCGACGATGGTCCCACGTCTCGCTGGGACCTTCGTCCCGGCGGGCCAATCTCTCATCCGCGGCGTTCTCGCCGCTCAGTCTCGGGGGTACGGATCAATGGCTCAGGCATCGCGCACCCGCCACCCAGTCGCCCATCGGGCGTTGGCGTGGCTCTCGATCGTCCTGCTCGTCGCACTCTCCCTGGTCGGCCCCGGCACGACCGGGGTCTCCGCGGCCGTCGCTCCACCCGACGTCGGGGCGGGGGGGTCGCGCGTGGCCCAGGCGCCACAGCCGCCGTTCGGTGACCTTCGCGCGGGGACCTCCAACCCCGCGCTCCCGACCGACGTCTGCGAGGAGGCCGACTTCGGCTTCGCCATCGATCGCTCGGGCTCCATCCAGTCCGCCGGCGCCAGCACCGCGCAGAAGAACGGGATCAAGGGCTTCGTCGACGCCTTCGCCGGCAGTGGCCTCTACGCCGGCACCCGGTTCGGCGGCAGCTCGGCCACCAACATCACCTCCGGCTTCCTCGGCGGCGCGGCGTTCAAGTCGAACGTGGACGGCATGCCCACGCCGACCGGGCGGACGCCGACCGGCCTGGGCGTGGCGAATGCTGCCGCCAACACGGCGAACGATCGCGCCTCCGCGCCGAATGTCCTGTTCGTCGTCTCTGACGGTTCGCCGAACGTGCCCGACGGCGGCTACAACTACCCGGACGACCCCCGGGCGTGGCTCACGGGCGCCAACGCTGCCATCGACGCCGCGAACGCCGCGCGTGCCGCCGGCTGGGTCGTCCTCGCGATCTACGTCGGCGCGCCCGACTCCGGCCTGCCGTTCAGCAGCGTCAACGACCAGGCGTGGGTCGAGGCCGTCATGTCCAGGATCGGCGGTGGCTCGTTCACCCAGATCGCCAACTTCAGCGGGCTGGCCGACGCACTCCTCATCTCGACCGGCTGCGCCGTCCCGCCTGGATCGCTGAAGATCACCAAGAACATCACCGAAGACACCGCAGGCTTCGCCGGCGGCACGTTCGACTTCGCCGCCGACTGCGGCCAGGCCGGCATCTTCCCGGCCTCGGTCACGATCGCCTCCGGCGGCACGACCGGCTCGACCACGATCGCGAACATCCCGGCCGGCGCCTCCTGCACCGTCTCGGAGACCGGCACGCCCGCGCCAGGCACGGACTTCCAGTGGAAGGCTCCGTCCATCTCGCCGAACTCGGTCACGATCGTCTCGGAGCAGGCGGTCGAGGTCACGGTCACGAACCCGCGCGACTTCGTGGAGGCTCCCGCCCTCGGCGTCAAGAAGACGGCCAAGACCGCCAGCTACAACGAGGCCGGCGACCTCCTCGCCTACGAGATCGTCGCCACCAACACCGGCAACGTCACCCTCACCAACGTCACGATCAGCGACCCGAAGCTCGGCACGCTCGCCTGCTCGCCGGCCCTCGGCTCCTCGCTCGCCCCCGGCGCCAAGATGACCTGCACCGGCACCTACACGACCGTCCAGGGCGACGTCGACGCCGGCAAGGTCGACAACACCGCCACCGCCGACAGCGCCCAGACCCCGCCGGTCAACGACTCGGCGACGGTGCCCGCGGTCCAGGCTCCCGCCCTCGGCGTCAAGAAGACGGCCAAGACCGCCAGCTACAACGAGGCCGGCGACCTCCTCGCCTACGAGATCGTCGCCACCAACACCGGCAACGTCACCCTCACCAACGTCACGATCAGCGACCCGAAGCTCGGCACGCTCGCCTGCTCGCCGGCCCTCGGCTCCTCGCTCGCCCCCGGCGCCAAGATGACCTGCACCGGCACCTACACGACCGTCCAGGGCGACGTCGACGCCGGCAAGGTCGACAACACCGCCACCGCCGACAGCGCCCAGACCCCGCCGGTCAACGACTCGGCGACGGTGCCCGCGGTCCAGGCTCCCGCCCTGACGCTCGACAAGAGCGCCACGCCGGCGACCTACTCCGCGGTCGGCAACGTCGTCAGCTACAGCTACAAGCTCACCAACAGCGGCAACGTCACCCTCGCCGGCCCGTTCACGGTCACCGACGACAAGGCGACGGCGTCCTGCCCGGCCTCGCCGAGCAGCCTCGCTCCGGGTGCGGTCACCACCTGCACCGCCAGCCACACGATCACCCAGGCCGACCTCGATGCCGGCAAGGTGACCAACGTCGCCCAGGGCCACGCCCGCTTCGGCGAGCAGGCCGTCAACTCGAACACCGACACCGAGACCGTCACCGCGGTCCAGGGCCCGGCCCTGACGCTCGAGAAGACGGCCAAGACCGCCAGCTACAACGAGGCCGGCGACCTCCTCGCCTACGAGATCGTCGCCACCAACACCGGCAACGTGACGCTCCACAGCGTGATGGTCATCGACCCGAAGCTGGCCTCGCTCAGCTGCAACCCGGCCCAGGAGGCGTCGCTCGCCCCCGGCGCCACGATGACCTGCACCGGCACCTACACGACCACCCAGGGTGACGTCGACGCCGGCAAGGTCGACAACACCGCCACCGCCTACAGCGCAGAGACCAAGCCGGTCAACGACTCGGCGACCGTGCCGGCCATCACCGGTCCGGCGCTCGGCGTCGTCAAGACGGCCACGACGGCCAGCTACGCGAAGCCCGGCGACGTCATCAGCTACAAGATCGTCGCCACGAACCTGGGCAACGTGACGCTCCACGGCGTGACGATCAGCGACCCGAAGCTCGGCACGCTCGCCTGCAGCCCGGCCCAGCCGGCCACGCTCAACCCCAACGCCGCGCTCACCTGCACCGGCACGTACAAGGCCACCCAGGCCGACATCGACGCCGGCAAGGTCGACAACACCGCCACGGCCGACAGCGACGAGACCAACCCGGTCAGCGCCTCGGCCCGGGTGCCCGCGGTCCAGAGCCCCGCGCTCGCCGTGACGAAGGACGTCCGGCTCGGCGCAGGTGGCACCTTCGCCCCGAGCCTGACGACCACGGTCGGGACGACCGTCCAGTACCGGATCGTCGTCTCCAACACCGGCAACGTCACCCTCACCGGCATCACCCTCGCGGACAGCCTCTCCAACCTCGTCGCCAAGGGCTGCACCATCCCGGCGTCGCTCGCCGTGGGTGCCAGCTTCACCTGCGACTACACGGAGACGGCCAAGGCCGGCACGACGGCCAACACCGCCACCGCCGACAGCGCGCAGACCAGCCCGGTCACCGACTCGGCCACGGTGTACGCGCCGCCCCCGACGGCACTCATCGTCGAGAAGCAGCTCGACCTCGACCCGTCGCCCGACGTCACGACCCTCGTGCCCGGCGGCGCCGGCTGGGTCTTCGCCCTCGGCGGCGACCCGGCCATGAAGGGCACGACCGGCACGGACGGCACGTTCACCTTCGACCTCACGGGGATCGACGGCAGCACCACCGTCGACGTGACCGAGACCATCCTCGCCGACTTCGAGATCCAGTCCGCCTCGTGCGCGGTCGTCTCGGGCGCGCAGGCCGAGGCGGCCGCGGCGCGCGGCACCTTCGACAAGGCCGCCGCGGCGATGACGGGCGTGAAGGTCAACAGCGGCGAGACCGTCAAGTGCACGTTCGTCAACGTCAGCGGCGCGACCGAGGCCGCCACGGCCACGCCGCGCGTCACCCCACCGCCGACCGACACGCTCCCGACCAGCGGGACGCCGGGCGGCGCCAGCCTGCAGATCCTCCTGCTCGTGATGGCCGGCCTCCTGGCCAGCACGCTCATGCTCGTCTCCGCGACGCCGAAGGCGGTCCGCCGCCGCCGGTAGTCGCCCCCCGACTTCGCCGTCCCCGAGACGGAGGCGGCCGGCCCAGCCTGAGGGCCGGCCGCCTGCTCTCTCCCCTGGCCACGGCAGCGGCCGGCTCCCCGTGGAGCCGGCCGCACCGATTCCCCGGGACCAGGCGGTGCGCCCGAGCATCGCCCGGGCCCCGGGGCGCATCGCCCGGGGCCCGCGGCGCCTAGAATCCCGGCCATGACCCGAGATCTCCGCCGCCCGCTCCGTGAAGCCTGGATCGTGGATGCCGTGAGGACGCCGTTCGGGCGCTACGGGGGGGCCCTGGCCACGGTGCGCCCGGACGACCTGGCGGCCCTGGTCCTGCGAGCGATCGTCGAGCGCACGAGCCTGGACCCTGCCGCCGTCGAGGACGTCATCCTCGGCTGCGCCAACCAGGCGGGCGAGGACAACCGCGACGTGGCGCGCATGGCCCTCCTCCTCGCCGGCTACCCGGTCGAGGTCGGTGGCCTCACGGTCAACCGGCTCTGCGGCAGCGGCCTCCAGGCGATCAACTCGGCCGCCCACGCGATCGCCGTCGGCGACGGCGAGGTGTTCGTCGCCGGCGGGGTCGAGTCGATGACGAGGGCCCCGTACGTGACGCTGAAGCCGGAGGGCGCGTTCGAGCGCGGCACCCGCGAGCTGGTCGACAGCACGCTCGGCTGGCGCTTCGTCAACCCCCGCCTGGACGCGGTCTACCCGGCCATCTCGCTCGGCGAGACCGCCGAGTGCGTCGCCGACGACTGGAGCGTCTCGCGCGAGCGCCAGGACGCCTTCGCCCTGGAGAGCCAGCGCCGTGCCGCGGCCGCCATCGAGAGCGGCCGGTTCGACGCGCAGCTGGTCCCCGTCCCGATCCCGCAGCGCAAGGGCGACCCGGTCCTCGTGACCCGCGACGAGCATCCGCGCGCGGACACGACGCCCGAGGCCCTGGCGAAGCTCAAGCCGGCGTTCCGATCCGGTGGAACCGTCACGGCCGGCAACGCCTCCGGGATCAACGACGGGGCCTCCGCGGTGCTCCTCGTGGAGGCGGAGCGAGGCCGCGCCCTGGGGCTGCAGCCGATGGCCCGCGTCGTGGCCACGGCGATCGCCGGCGTCGACCCGCGCGTCATGGGGATCGGGCCGGTCCCGGCGATCCGGAAAGCCCTTGGCCGCGCCGGGCTGGCGGTCGAGGACGTCGACCTCGTGGAGCTCAACGAGGCCTTCGCCTCGCAGTCGGTCGCCTGCATCGACGAGCTGGGTCTCGACCCGGCCCGCGTCAACCCGAACGGCGGGGCGATCGCGCTCGGGCACCCCCTCGGCGCGTCGGGGGCGCGCCTGGTGACGATGCTGGTCCACGAGCTGGCGCGCAGCGGCGGCCGGTACGGCGTCGCCTCGATGTGCATCGGCGTGGGCCAGGGGATCGCCACGGTCGTGGAGCGTGTCGATGCCTGAGCGCAGCCGAACGCGCCGTCACACGCGGCGAGCCCTGCGGGTCTAGGCTGCGGTAGACGACCGATGTCGGAGGACGCCGTGCCTCACGAGCCGCAACCAGCCGCCGCTCCCGTCGCCCCCGGCATCCCGGTCGGCGCCGCCGCCGGGCACCTCACGCGCGCCCGGGCCATCGGCCGCCTCGTCGGGGATGCGGCGCTCGCCCCGGTCTACCGGGCGTACGCCGCCCGGCTGCGCGCGCAGGTGCTGGCCCATCCGGTTCCCGGGCACGTCGCCCTGATCATGGACGGCAACCGCCGATGGGCCCGCGAGCTTGGGTTCCGCGAGATTCGCACCGGCCATCGGCATGGCGCGGACAAGGCCGTCGAGCTTCTCGACTGGTGCTCCGGGGTGGGTATCCGCGAGGTGACCCTGTGGGCCCTGTCCCTCGAGAACCTCGAGCGGCCCGCCGAGGAGGTCGAGGCGATCACCGAGATCGCCCGCGCGACGCTGGAGGCGCTGGCGGAGCGCGACCGGGTCCGGCCCCTGGAGATGAGCCTGCAGGTCATCGGCCGGCGGGACCTGCTCCCGGATCGACTGCGCGAGGCCGCCGAGCGCGGCGAGGCGGAGACGCGCGGCCGGCCGGGGTTGCGCGTGACGCTCGCCCTGGGCTACTCCGGGCGCGACGAGCTGGTCGAGGCCGCCAGGGCGGCGGTCCGGAGCCTCCTCGCGGAGGGAACCTCGCCCGAGGACCTCGCCGAGGCGCTGACCGCGGATCGGCTTGCCGACCAGCTCTACACGCGCGGCTCGTCCGACCCGGAGCTGATCATCCGGACCTCGGGCGAGGTGCGCCTGTCGGGCTTCCTGCCCTGGCAGAGCGCGTACAGCGAGTTCTACTTCTGCGACGCCTACTGGCCGGCGTTCCGCGAGATCGACTTCCTGCGGGCGATCCGCACGTACCAGCAGCGAGCCCGGCGCTTCGGCCGCTGATCCGGGCCCGGCCGCCGACCCGGCCCGGCCGCGAGCTCCCGGCGCGCCATCCCCTTGCCGCCGGCAGCCCCGACCGGTAGGCTTCCGCCCCAGTCAGGGGCGCCGGAGGAGAGGAGGAGGCATGCTCGGACGAATCCGCGGGTCGAGCGTCGTGCTGGCCGTGGCGCTGGTCGCCGCCGCGTGCGGCGGAGGCAGCGGCGGGGGTGGGGGCGGGGGTGCCGCCACCGCGCCCCCGAAGGCGTCGCTGCCGCCGGATCTCCCGGTGGTCTCGTGCCTCCCGGGCGGGCCGTTCGTGACCAGCCCGTGCAGCGTGCCCATCGAGACGATGTACGCCCAGGTTGCCGGCAACGGCCCGTTCGACGAGGTTCGGGCGACCGTCGTCGGGGTGGCCGACTGCGCCAACCCGCGCGAGTTCCCGTCGGGCACCGAGCGGCCCAAGGAATACTTCTGGATGGTCCGCTTCGACAAGGCCGGGACCGACTTCGGCGGGTTCGTCGCCACCGGCGGCAAGATCGCCCTGGTCTGCGAGCCCTTCACCGGCTCGTAGCGCGGCAGCCTCGACGGGGATTTTCGTCGGCCCGCTTGTCGAAATCCCCGCGACGCCCTACGATCCGTCGACACCTCTCCATCCCCCCTCGTCCCAAGGAGGACGCGAGACCCATGATCGACAACGGCCCGACCGTCCTGAGCCTCACCGATGCGGCAGCCGGCAAGCTCCGGGAGATCACGGCCGAGGAGCCGAACCCGAACGTCGGTCTGCGTGTCTACGTCTACTCGGGCGGCTGCTCCGGCTACCGCTACGGGATGATGATCGAGGACGCCCCCACCGCCGACGACCAGGTCCTGGAGGCCTCCGGGATCAAGGTCTACGTGGACACGAAGAGCATCGACCTCCTCCGCGGGTCGCAGATCGACTACGTCGACACCCTGATGGGCGCCGGCTTCACGGTGAACAACCCGAACGCGGTCGCCGCGTGCGGCTGCGGCTCGTCGTTCAAGACGGCCGAGTCCGCCGGCAGCCCGAGCGCCTGCAGCCACTGATCCGCCGGCCGGGCGGTGCCCGGATCCCCTCTGCCACCTCGCGACGCCGTCGAGCCACCCCGGCGGCGTCGCTGCGTCCGGTCGTGGAGCCCTCCCGGCCAGCGGTGCTCGTCAGGACCCGTCATGCGGCGACCGTCTCGGCCTCCCCCCCGGCGGCCCGGGTCGCCGACCGGAACGCGACGGTGAGCGTGACGAGGAGCGAGCCGACGAGCCAGGCCGCGAGGACCGCCAGGGCGGGGACGAGCGACGGCGTGGCGCCCGCGATGAGCGACCGCGCAACGTCGATCACGTAGCCGAGCGGCATCAGGGCGTTGACGAGCTGGAGGAAGCCCGGCGCCGTCGCGGCCGGGACGATGACGCCGGCCGCCGCGACCTGGAGGACGAGCAGCAGGAGCGCCACGAGCCACCCGCGGTACTCGAAGAGCGCGACGCACGCCTGGACGATCGCCACGAAGACGACGGCCGCGAGCGCCGCCCAGAGGAGCAGCTGCGGGAGCCCGGCGACCTCGATCCCGAGGCCGAGCCGGAGGACGAGCACGGTGAGGAGCGCCTGGACGATGCCGATGAGGGCGCCGGCGGCGAACCCGGCGAGCGCGCCGAGCCACCAGCGGCGCCGATCGGGCCGACCGAGCAGCGCCGGCACGACGAGGTAGATCGCCAGGGCGCCCACCCACAGCGAGATCGCGATGAAGGACGGTGCGAGCCCGGCCTCGGTCGTCGCGACCGGGTGGAGCCGGCTCGCCTCGACCACGACCGGGTCGGCGACGACCTCACCCAGGACGGCCCGCTCCTGCTCGGAGTAGGTCGGCAGCGCCGACGCGTCGTCGCGGAGGTCCGTGGCGAGATCGGTCGCGCCGTCGGCGACGGCCTGGCCGTCGGTGGCGAGCCCGTGGACCTCCTCGGCCACGAGGCGCGCGCCGTCGGCCGCGGCCGCGGTCCCGTCGGAGAGCTTCGACGCACCGTCGGCCGCTGCCGCGGTCCCGTCGGCGAGCTGCGACGCACCGTCGGCCGTGGTCGTCGCGCCCGCCGCGAGCGCCCCGGCGCCCGTCGCGAGCGCCTCGACGCCGGTCGCGACGTCGCCGGCGCCGCCGGCGAGCGCGTCGGCGCCATTCGCCGCGTCCGCGATCGCGCTGGCGAGCGCCGGGACCGATGCCGCGAACGTCGCGCTGCCGTCCGCCACCCGCCGGCTCCCGGTCGCGAGCTGCGCGGCGCCCGTCGCGAGCTGCGCGGCGCCGGTCGCGGACTGCGCGATCCCGCCCTCGAGCTGCGGCGCGGTGGCCGCGAGCCGCGAGGTCCCCGCGTGGAGCTGGTCGGCCCCGGTGACGAGCCCGGCCGCGCCCGACGCCACGCCGGCGGTCGCCGCCGCGAGCTGGCTCGTCCCGTCGGCGAGCGAGGCGGCCCCGCCGTTCAGGGCGCCGCCGCCGGCCGCCAGCGCCGCGAGCTGGGCGCAGAGCGGGTCCGTGCCGCCGAGCGCGGCACAGCTCGCCGAGAGCGCGGCCACGCTGCCCGTGTACTGCGTGATCGAGCCGGCAAGGCCCTGCGCCCCGGCTGCGACGTCGCCCGCCGCCGTGGCAGCCTGCCCGGCCCCCGCGGCCACCGACGTGGCGCCGGAGCCGAGCGACGCGGCGCCGCTGGCGAGGGCGGCCGCCTGGGCGCCGTAGCCGGTCGTCCCGGCGGCAAGCGTCGCGAGGCCGTCCGAGAGGGTCTTCGCCCCGGCGGCGACCCCGTCCGACCCAGCGGCGACGCCGGCCGCGCCCGTGGCGAGGGCGTTCGCCTGGTCCGGCAGGTCGGCCGTCTTCGCGGCGAGCGTGGCGAGGCCGTCGTCGAGCTTCCGGGCGCCGTCGGCGAGGCTTCCGGCCCCGTCCGCCGCCGCGTTCGCCCCATCGGCGAGGCTCCCCGCCCCGTCGGCGATCCCGGCGGTCCCCGAGGCGAGGCTCGCGACGCCGGTTGCGAGCTCCCCCACGCCGTTGCCTGCCGCCGCCACGCCGTCGGCGAGCTCGTCGAGGCCGGCCACGATCTCGTCGGCGACCGCCGACGTCCCGGCAGCGCCGTCGGCGAGGTCCGTCGAGGACGCCGCGACGCCGTCGGCGCGCTGGGCGGCCCCGGCCGCGTCGGCGTGGGTGCCGTTCACGGCGACGAGGACGTCGTCGACGTAGCTGGCCGTCACCGCCTGCGATGTCGACGACGCGATCGCGGCGCTCACCGCCTGCGCGATCGTCCCGAGCGCGTAGCTCGTCGCGTCGTTCGTCTGGAGGCCGAGCGTCGCCTTCGTCGCGTCGCCGGCGTTCCTGCTGAGCGAGGCGATCGTCGCCGAGAAGTCGGTGGGGATCGAGAGGACGGCCCCGTACGTCCCGTCGGCGAGCCCGTCCGCCGCGGCGCCGGCGTCGGTCGCGACCCACGCGAACGTGGCGGGCTCCGTGCCCGTGGTCAGCTCCGCGGCGAGGTCGGCGCCGAGCGTGAGCTGCCGCGTCCCGTCGGCGGTCGCGACGGTCGTGCCCGCGTCCTCGTTCACGACGGCCGCCGTCACCCCGGACAGGTTCGCCGTGCGATCGGCGAGCGCCCAGACGAAGACGCCGGCGACGAGCATCGGCACGAGCGCCACGATCGCCAGCGCGACGCCGAGGCGCCGGCGCGACATGCCGGCCGGGGCGCCGGGCGGCTGCGGGACCGTCACGACGACCGGCCAGCCGCGCCGGGCGAGGGCGCTCCCCGACGGCCACCAGGCCCGCTCGCCGAAGAGCATCGTGATCGCCGGGACGAGAATCGAGCGGACGAGGAACGTGTCGATGAGGACGCCGATGGCGACCGCCACGCCGACCTGGAAGAGGATCACGAGGGGCGCCGTCGCCATCGAGCCGAAGGTGCCGGCGAGGATGAGGCCGGCCGACGTGATCACCGCGCCGGTCCGCCCGGAGGCGATGCGGATCCCGTCGCGGATCGGCCGCCCTTCGCTCTCCTCGCGGACGCGGCTCATGAGGAAGATGTTGTAGTCGGAGCCGAGCGAGACGAGGAGGACGAACATCAGGATCGGCAGGTAGAAGCTGATCCCGGCGTGACCCATGACCGACTCGAAGAGCCACGCGGAGAGGCCGAGCGCGGTGCCGTAGGACAGGAGGACGGTGCCCACCAGGTAGAGCGGGGCGACGACGGCGCGGAGGAGGAGCATGAGCACGAGGAGGATGCCGAGCACCGTGATGACGCCGACCTTCTCCATGTCGGTGCCGAGGACCCACTTCACGTCGGCGAACTGGGCCGTCGTCCCGCCGAGGTGGGCCTCCGCGCCCGACCCGAAGCGCGGCGCCGCGTCGGCCAGGGCGTCCTGCGCCCGGCGCACGGCGGCGAAGCCCGTCTCGGAGTAGGGATCCTCGGTCGTCGTGACGAAGAAGCGCGCCGCCGAGTGATCGGCCGCGACGAACGCGTCGACCGCGGTGGCGATGTCGTCGCCCTCATCGCCGCCGATCCCGAGCGGGAGGAAGATGTCGTCGGTGCGGGCGGCGAAGACGCCCGAGAGGGCGCGGAGGTCCACCGGGAGCTGCTCGAAGGCCGCCTGGGCCCTGCGCCGCGCCTCCTTCGCCGCCGCGGTGCCCGAGAGGCTCTCGGGGATGAGCGTCGCGGCGGGCCGGTCGTCGAAGTGGGTCGCGAGCGACCCGAGGGCGTTCGAGAGGTCGAGGGCCGCCCCGATCGTGACGTCCTTCCCGAGCCCGGCGACGGCTGCCTTCGCATCGGCGAAGGCAGGCAGCGACGTCACCTCGGGGTAGGCCACCGCGAGCTCGTCGAGGTAGTCGCCGATCATCGCGATCGACGCCGCGGCGCTCCCGGAATCGCCGCCGGCGGCCGCCGTGGGCGAGGTCATCGCGGACGCGAGCTCCCGGAGCTGGGTCGCGACGACCGAGGACGCGCGGGCCTTCTCGACGACGTCCCGCGCCTCGGCCAGGCCCGCGGTGGCGGTGCGGTACTCCGACCCGGCGGCGACGTCCGGGAACGCGTCGCCCAGCAGGTTGAGGTAGGTCGTCGCGGTCTCCAGGCCGTCGGAGACCTCGGGGTCGAGGAGCGCCTCCGCCTCGGCGGTCGTCCCGCCGCTCTCACCCGAGAGCGAATCGGCCATCTCGCCGAGCTGGAAGGATGGGCGGAAGCCGGTCGGGAGCACTCCATCGCCGTCGGGTGTCACGAGGCTCGTGACGTGCGAGACGCCCTCGGTCCGGCCCAGCTCCTGCATCGCGGCCAGGAGCTGCGCGAGCGAGGCGGGCTCCGTGAGGTTGCTGTTCGAACCGCCGACGACGATCCCCGTCGACTGGAAGACGTTGCCCTTGCCCATGTGGTCGGTGACGACCTCGTAGCCGGCGCGGGCATCCGAGTCCGCCGGCAGCTCGGCGAGGACGTCGAAGTTCGTCGTCATCCCGGGCACGGCGGCGATCGGGACGAGGAGCACGGCGAGGAGGGCGATCGTCACGACCCCGGGGCGGTGCGAGACGGCGTCCGCGAGACGGGCGAAGAACCCTCCCGGCTCGCCCTCCTCGGCCGTCCTGGTGTGGAGCGGCCAGAAGAGGTAGTGGCCGAAGATCGCGAGGAGCGCGGGCGCGAGCGTGAGGCCCGCGATGAGCGTGACGAAGATCCCGACGGCGAGCGCGGGACCGGTCGTCTGGATCATCCCGAAGTCCCCGAACGCCATCGCGCCGAGGCCCACCATGACGGTGGCGGCGCTCGCGCTGATGACCGCGCCGATGCGCCGGACCGTGGCCCGCGAGGCGTCGTGCCAGTCGCCCTTCGCGACCTCCTCGCGGAAGCGCGAGATGAGGAAGATCGCGTAGTCCGTGCCGACGCCGAAGATGAGCACGACGAGGAACGTGTCGAGGAGCGACGAGACCTTCCAGCCGGCCAGCGCGAGGACCCCGAGCGTGCCGCGGGCGACGACGAAGGCGGCGCCGATCGTGATGAGCGGGACGAGGGCGGCGAGCGGCGCGCGGTAGATCAGGAGGAGGATGACGATCACGAGGATCACCGTCACGATCGTCGTCGTCTCGGTCCCGGCCTGGATCGCCGCGAGGTAATCGCTGCCGATGCCGGCGGCGCCGGTCACGTGGGTCTCCAGCCCGTCCGGGGCGGTCTCCTCGAGGTAGCCCCGCAGGGAGCCGATGACGACGTCGCCGGCCCCCCCGGCGAGGACGGTGTTCAGGTTGACGGTGGCCATCTCGAGCTCGCCGTCGTCGCTCCGGAGTGCCGACGCGAGCTCCGGCCGCGAGTCGGCCGTGTCGACCGTCGTGACCGCGTCGCGGAGGGCCTCCGGCGCCTCGCTGCTCGTGAGCCAGGTGGCCGTTGCCTCGATGTACGCCCCGTCCGCGTCGGTCAGCCCGCCCCCGCGCGAGAACGTGAGCGTGGCGGAGCTCGCCGATGTCGAACCCGGGAATGCCGTCTCGAGCGCGTCGTGCGCCTGCATCGAGGCCGTGTACGGCGGCAGGAACGCCGTCTGGTCGGTCATCCCCTCGGCGGCCAGCGACGGCGCGAAGAGGACGGCCCAGACCGCCGCGACGATCCACGCGAAGATGATCGCGAACCGGTACCGGAAGGTCAGGGATCCCAATCGCTCGAACATCATCCACCTGCCTGTGCGGGTCGGCGCCGGTGGTGGCGCGGTCCTGCGTTCGTCGCGGGGTTGCGGCGCGATGCGCCGTGCGAGAGAATACAGATGCGTATCGGATGCGTCAACGTATCGAATACGTGCTCGTATCCGAGCGTAGAATGCCGGCCACGGACGGGCTAGAGGAGAACGGCATGGCCGAAGGGGATCGATCGCTCGAAGATGGCGTCCGAGCGCCGGACGACGTGGCACGGGAGCGCGGGCGCTCGGCCAGGCGCGAGGCGACGCGCCAGCGGGTGCTCGATGCCGCCCGGGAGGTGTTCGCCGAGCGCGGTGTCATCGGCGGCACGGTCGAGGACATCTGCGACCGGGCCGGCTTCACGCGCGGCGCGTTCTACTCGAACTTCGCGGACAAGGACGACCTCCTGCGCGCGCTGATCGACCGGGAGCACACGCGGCTGGTGGCGCACCTGGATGCCGGCTTCGCCCTGCTCCAGGGGTTCCTCGGGGCCGAGCGTGGCCATGCCAGGGATCCCGGTGCGACCATGGCGGAGGTCGTGGACCGGCTCCTGCGGGCGGTCCCGGACGACCGGCACTTCCTGCTCATCCAGACCGAGCTCGAGATCCACGCGATCCGCGTCCCCGGCACGTCCCGGGCCTTCGTGGAGGCCGACGCGACGTTCCGGGCCCGGATCGCCGACTTCCTCGAGCGGGGCCTGCGCGTCCTGGGCCGTGAGATCGTTGCCGACGTCGGTGACGTGACGGAGGCGGTGATCGCGATCGTCGATCGCAGCACCCGGCGGGCGCTGCTGGCCGGGCCGTCCACCGACCCCGACGCGCTGGCTCGCGTGATGCTGCCGGTCCTCATCGCCGCCGCATCGCGGCCCTGCGCCGACAGCTGACCGCGGTCTCGATCCGCACGCCGCGTCGCCACGAACCCAGGGTGATGGAGATCCCGCTCTTCCCGCTGCACGCCGTCCTCGTCCCGGGGGCGCCCCTGCCGCTCCACGTCTTCGAGCCACGCTACCGGGCGCTCGTCACCGACTGCCTCGCGGCCGGCGCCCCGTTCGGCGTCGTCTGCATCAGCGCGGGGCGCGAGGTGGGCGCGGGCAGCGTCTCGTTCGCGGCGGTCGGGACGCTGGCGGAGATCCGCGAGGTCTCGCGGTACCCGGACGGCCGCTTCGACATCGTGACCATCGGGACCACACGCTTCCGGCTCACCGGGGTCCTCGGCGATCGGAAGCCCTACCTGGTCGGGATCGGCGAGCTCCTTCCGGAGGTCCCCGGGGATGCCGAGCGGAGCGCCCGTCTCGCCCGGCGCGTCCGCTCGCGCTTCGTCCGCTATCTCCAGCTGCTCCAGCCCGAGGCGGACGGCGGGGAGGGCGCCGACGAGGCCACGGCAGATGCCCGCGATCCGGACACGCCGCCGGCGCGGGCGGACGACGCGGATGCCCCGGTGGATCCCGACCGTGCGTCGGCCGCCCTCGCAGAGCTCGAGGAGATCGCCGCCCGGCTGGCCCCGCCGGACGATCCCACGACCCTGGCCCACGTCGTCAGCGGGCTGGTCCAGGCCGAGCTCCCCCGGCGCCAGCGGCTCCTGGAGGCGTCCTCGACCGAGGAACGCCTCGCCGACCTCGACGCCCTGCTGGGCCGGGAGATCGCGCTGCTCTCGCGGCGGCTCGCCCCCTACGTTCCGGATCCCCGCCTCTCGACCCTGCGCCGGAACTGACGCCGCCCAGGCTGAGGCGCCTTGACGATCGGCCGGGCCGCCCCGTAGCGTGGAGTGGGTGGGGTCGATGGCCCGCACCGTGAGCGACGGGAAGGGAGAGCGGGGTGAGCTTCCTCCAGAAGGCGAAGGAGAAGGCGGGCGAGGTCGCTCGCGACGCGGCCGACGCCTCGGCGAAGGCCGCGGGGGCCGTCGCCGCGAAGGCCCAGGACCCCGGGACCCAGGAGACGGTCAAGAGCGGGCTCGCGACGGCCGGGAAGACCGCAGCGGACGCCTCCGCCAAGGCGGCCGGCGCCTCCACCAAGGCGGCCGGCGCCGTCGCCGCGAAGGCCCAGGATCCCGAGACACAGGCCAGGGTGAAGGGCGGCCTCGCCAGTGCCGGCCGCGGCGCGCGGACGATGGTCGAGCGGATCGATCCGGGGATTCTCGCCGACGTGATCATCAAGGCGACGGCCCTGCAGGAGAAGGCGAACGCACGCCTCCAGCGGAAGGGCTCCATCTACCGGATCGGCGAGATCCAGGTCACGGCCTCGCTGCCACCCGGGATCTCGTTCGCCATCGAGCGGATCTCGGACCACGAGCTGGAGGCGGAGGCGAGCGCGGCGCTGCACACGTCGTCCGAGCTCCTCGCCGAGGTGGCCGCGGTCGAGCAGGGCGCCGACGCCGTCCCGGAGATCGTCTCGCTCGACGGCGAGGAGCAGGCGGTCATCGCCTTCGAGATCGCGGAGGCCGAGGCCTCGATGGATGCGACGGTCGATGCCCTGGTGGCGGCCGACGTGCCCATGGCGGCCGGGGCCCCCGACTCGCCGGCGGTGGGAGACGCCGACGCCGGCCCAGGCTGACGGCCCGGAGGGTCAGCCCCGGTCGACGCCGGGCCCCGACCGGGGCTCCCCCGCCTGCGACGGCTCGCCGGCCTCGTCCGGCAGCGCGCCGGCGCCCCCGCGGACGCTCCGCCGGGCCAGCAGGTCGCGACCGAGACCACCCGCGCGGACGAAGGTGCGGCCGGTTGTCCGGGCCACGCGGCCGCCGGCGCGCGCCACGACGGGGGTCCCGCGCCGGACCACCCGCACACCGGCGCGCCCGGCGGTCAGCGAGGCTGCCGCGGCAAGGATGGCCAGGCGTCGTCCGACGGCGATCCCTCGCCGGGTCAGCCAGGCGGCCGTGGCCGCCAGCGTGCCCAGGTCCTCGTCCAGGTCGGCCGGCGCGAGCCCGACCGCGATCAGGTGGCGTTCCCGCGTCGCAGGATCGAGCGCCCGGAGTGCCGAGCGCACGGCGAGGAGGGCGAACGCGAGATCGTCCAGCTGCCCCACGATCGGGATGAGCCCCGGGATCAGGTCGACCGGTGAGGCGAGGTATCCCGCGGCAGCCAGCAGGCCGGCCCGGTGCCGTCGCGAGAGCCGTGGCTCGCCGGCGAGCCCCCAGGCGAGACGCAGATACCGTGGGACCCGCCCGATCAACGCGGCGAGCCGGGCGCGCGGGAACGGGTCGCCGGCGTCGGCGTTGGCCGCGACGACCGGCCCGCCCGGAGGCATCAGGCGGACGCCGCCTTCAGGCGCTCGCCGACGAACGTCTCCAGGCTGGAGAACCCCTTCGAGAATGCCCGCACGGTGTCCACGGTCGCCGGGTGCTCGTTGAACTGCTCGAGCTCCAGGCCGTTGGGATCGTACGCCTGGATGCAGTACGGGATCTTCGCCAGCCTGTGCAGCACCTCCTCGGGCACGGGCTCCTCGATCGCCGGCCCGAAGGTCAGCGCCTCGCCGAACTCGAACAGCGGCTCCAGCACGTACGGCGGGCAGGTGTACACGATGGCGCCGCCCGCGATCAGCTCGACATCCCAGAAGCGGCGCTTCCCGGCCACGAGCGGTCCGTCCCGCAGCGAGCAGGCCAGCATCTTGCTGGCATAGCCGCCCTCGGAGAGGATCCGGTAGGCCCTTCGGAAGACCGCGATGCCGAACCAGTGGCGCTCCTGCCAGCTCAGGGACATCCCGCGCCGCTCCGCCTGCACGTCGAGGGTGGGGCTCTCCGTGAGGCGGCCGATCATCATGGTGATCACCGCGCGCCAGCGGCCAAGGTCGACGCCGTCCTTGCGGGCCTGTTCGATGCCCTCCATCGCGGCCCGCGCGGAGGCCAGGATCTGCGGCAGCGTGAAGCACACGGTCGTGTTGGTGGGGATGCCCCTCGCGGTCAGCTGCCGCACCACGTCGATGCCCTGCATGCTGGCCGGCACCTTGATCATGACGTTGGGGCTCAGGGCGTGGAGCTCCACGGCGTCCCGGACCATGCGATCCGTCTCGGTGAGCAGCCGCGGATCCAGCTGGCCCGAGATGAACCCGAACCGCCCCCCGGAGGCCTCGAAGACGGGCAGGTACATCTCCGCCCCCCTTCGGACGACCTCCTTGTAGGTCAGCCAGGCGAGCTCGGGGGCGGATCGTCCCGGCTGCTCGCCGATCAGCGCGTCCACCCAGCCCGTCCAGAACGGCACGTCGCCCTGGACAGCCTGCCAGGAGAGGGGCGGGTTGGTGGTGCAGCCGCGGAAGACGCTCCGCGATGGATCCTCCGCGTCGTAGAGGCGGGCGAGCTGGTCACCCAGGATCGGCCGATGCGTCGCCGGGGCGGCGCCCAGCATCTTGTCCGTCCATGCCCGGTACACGAGGGGCGAGGAGTCCCACCAGATCTCCAGGTCCGGGTGCGACTGGGCCAAACGCTCAACGGGGCTGAGATTCATGGCGCCACGTCCTCTGGTCGCCCGTGCGGCGGGCCATCGCCCGGAAGCGGCACCCCCGGGATCGGCTCGTCGGTCGCGCCTGGCGCGCCGGAGTCCCAGCCATGGACGGCGGCGGGCTGCCGGCCGGCGACCTGCGGCCGCACAGCGACGCGAGCTGAGTGTCCACCCGCGGCGACCCCGACCGACAGGGCCATCGGACACGACCCGGCGGCCGTCGGGCCGGCCCCGGCAGCACGCGCCCCGGGGCCGGGCTGCGCCGCCCCCGCGGCCGGGGACGGCGCGCCGGATGCCCGACGCCTACTGGGTGGGGCAGGTGGTCCCGAGCACGGCCTCGACGTCGGCCGCGGCCGTCTTGATCTGCTCGATCGCCAGCCGCACCGCCGCGACGCCCGCGCCGAGGCCTGGCTGGTCGCCGAGGCTGGTGAGCGTCGCCTGGAGCGCCGTGACGGCGGCCAGGAGATCCGTGAGCGGCTGGGCGACGAGGTCCTTGCCGGAGACGAGCAGGGCCTCGGCGTTCGCCTTGACGTCGGTCACCGCGGCCTTGACGCCGCTGGTGCCGACCTCGAGGAGCTTCAGGCTGGTGAGCTCGGCAATCGAGGCCCGGAAGGCCGTGGCGTCGTCGCAGATCGCGGCGGGCGTCGCGGCTGCGCTCGACGTGGGCGACGCCTCGGCGGAGGCGGCGGGCGTGGCGCTCGGCGGAGCGGCCGACGCGTCCGGCGACGGCGAGGCGGCTCCGCCGCACGCGGCGACGACGAAGGTCAGGGCGAGGACGGGGGCGACGAGGCGAAGGCGAGGGGACATCGGGCACCTTGATGGCGGGCTTGGGTGAGCGCACGCCGCCGGTGTGGGCGGCGATGCCGTCGTGGCATCGGTTACGTGGGCATCGGAGACGGAGGCATCGTACTGCCGACCGTCCGCCGTGTCGCGCGCGGGCCGGCCGCGGCGGTGGGTGGGGGGCGAAGCGGGCCGGTCAGGCCGGCTTCGCCACCGCGTACGTGAGGGAGACGACCCCGGTCGGCATCGGCTTCGCCGCGATCAGCCGGAGCGGGATCCGGTCGAGGTCGTCGAGGAGGCGCCGCCCCGCCCCGACGATCACGGGGAAGACGAGGAGCCGCAGCTCGTCCACCAGCCCGCTCCGCAGCAGCGAGCGCGCCAGCGTCATGCTGCCGTTGACCGCGATGTCCCCGCCGTCCTCCTCCTTCAGGCGCGCGATCACCGACTCGGCATCCTCCCGGACGAGGGTCGCGTTTCGCCACTCCACCGCCTCGAGCGTCGTCGAGAACACGATCTTGCGGACCGGGTTGATGAAGTCGGCGTAGCCATCGTCCTCCGCGGTCTTCGACGGCCAGTAGGCGGACCACTGCTCGTAGAGGACCCGGCCGAGCAGCACCGTGTCCGTGGCCGCCATTCCCGCCCCCACCTCGGCCCCGACTTCCTCGTCGAAGTACGGGGAGGACGAACCGGTTCGGCGATTCGGCGACCCCGTCGAGCGAGACGAAGAAGCCGGCGTAGAGCGTGCGCATGGTTCCTCCGCGTGCGAGACCGGGCCGGGCACCGCCCATCATCGCCGCTCGGTGGTCGCCGGTGCGACGGGCTCGCCGGGCGGGACGGGCTCGACGACGGCGCCGCGCGCCGAGAACCCCTCCGCGAGGCCGTCCGTGCGCCCGTACGCCCACCAGGCGACGATCGCGGCCGCCACCCCCGCCGCGGCGCACAGCGCGAACAGCCCCGTGTACCCGACGTGCGGATAGACGATGCCGCCGAGCGCGTTCGCGATGACGGCGGCCACGCCGAAGCAGGTGGCCTGGAACAGCGACTGGCCGGTGCCCTGCAGCTCCGCCGGGAGCAGGGAGCGCATGGTGAGGACGCTCGCCACGAGCATCCCCCCGAAGGCGACGCCGACGAGCGACCGCGTGACGAGGATGACGCCGACGCTGTCGGCCGCCGCCCACGACGCTGCGCCGGCCGCGCCGATCAGAGCGCTCCCGACGAAGAGCGCTCGCAGGCCGATCCTCGCGGCCACCGCCCCCGCCGCAAGCATGGCGGGAACCTCGACGGCCGCCGAGACCACCGACGCCAGGGCGACGTCGACCGAGTCGCCCCCGAGCTCGAGGAGGCGCAGGCCGATGAACGTGTTCCCCGCATTCACGCCGAGGAACGCGAGCGCGATCGCCACCAGGATCCACGGGAGCGTCGGCGCGATGGCGAGCGCGGCGATGCTCGACCCGATCAGCCCGCGGAGCGGTGCGCCTCCCCTCCCCGGTGCCGGGGCGTGCGCCGCGAGCACCGCTCGGGGTACGTCGGGAAGGCGGAGCGCCACGACCGCGACGGCCGCCCCGCCCACCGCGACGAACCCGAGGGCGGCCGAGAACCCGGTCGTGGCGTACACGACGCCGGCCCCGGCCGCGGCGAGGGCATAGAAGAGGCTCATGAGGAGCCGGACGCGCACGTAGCCGGGTCCGTCCCGCATGACGTTGACGGTGATGGCGTCGTTGAGGGGCATCCAGGCCGCGGTGAACATCGTCCCCGCGACGTACAGGAACCCCGTCACGGCCGGCGGCACGTCGGCCAGGATCGCCGCGAGGACCAGGCCGCCGCCGACCGCGACCAGGGCCAGCGCCCGGGGCCGCCCGAGGATCACGTCCGCCACGTGGCCCCAGACCGGCACGGCCACCACGAACCCGACCGCGCCGAGCGACATGACGAGCCCGACCTGCGTCACCGTGAGCCCGCGCTCCGTGAGCGCGACCGCGACGAACGGGAGGTAGACGCCCAGCGCGGCACCGACCGCGATCGCCGAGAGGCGCAGGCGACCGACCGGGCGCGACGACCCGCCTGGATCCGTGGCGGCCGGGGCGCTGTGGTCGGGTGCCTGCACGTTTCGAGGGTACGTCCTGCCCGACTCGCCGACGCGCCCGTCGGGGACGGCTCCGGGGTTCGTCATCGCCTCGATCACGTGCGCCTGGTGCTTCGACGGCGCTCGCTGCCGCTGCGCGAGCCGGCGTCGAGCTCGTCGGCCGCGCCGGAGCTCAGGAGTCGCTGAAGCGCTCTTCCTTCCAGGGATCGGCGTCGTTGTGGTAGCCATAGCGTTCCCAGAAGCCGCGGACGTCGTGGTCCAGCAGCTCGAGGCCCCGGATCCACTTCGCGCTCTTCCAGAAGTAGCGCTTCGGGACGAGGAGGCGCAGCGGGTACCCGTGCTCCGGCGCGAGCGGCGTGCCGGCGTACATGTCGGCCAGCATCACGTCCTCGTCGTCGAGCACCTCGAGCGGCATGTTCGTCGTGTAGCCCTGCTCGCAGTGGGCCACCGCGTGGGTCGCCTCGGGCCGCACCCCGGCGAGGTCGAGGATCGCCCGGATCGGGACGCCCTCCCAGGTGGTGTCCAGCTTCGACCAGCGAGTGACGCAGTGGATGTCGACGGTCTGCTGCTTCCGCGGCAGCGACGTCAGCTGCTCCCAGGTCAGGGTGAGCGGCGTGTCGACCAGGCCGAAGACCCTGAAGTCCCAGGTTGTCAGGTCGACCGATGGGACCGTGCCGTAGTGGAGCACGGGGAGCTTCTCGGTGAGGTGCTGGCCGGGCGGCGTGCGCTGCGCGGCGTCCGGGTCGGTGCCGCGGGCACCGAAGAGGCGATCGAGCATCGGGTTCTCCTGCGGGGGCTCGCATTGTCCTGCGCCCTGTCATTCGGCGAGCGCGCCCTTCCGGACGCCCGGACACGGCGGCCGCGCCCCGGCCCCGGACCCTCAGCACCGGGGCCCGGAAGTCGCGCACCGGGCCCGGACCATCGAGGATCGCCCCGGCCGCCCCGCTTCCCGGTACCCTTCGCGCCATGACGCCGCACGAGCCGACCTCCGCGCCCGGTTCCGGCGCAACGTCCGATGCCGGCACCCCGCCCGGGCGCAGCATCGTCATCGTGATGCCGGCGTACAACGCCGCCCAGACGCTCGAGCGGACGTACGCCGACATCCCGCACGAGATCGTGCACCACGTGATCCTCGTCGACGACGTCTCGCGCGACCAGACCGTGGAGATCGCGCGGACGCTCGGCCTCGACGTCATCGTCCATCGCCAGAACCGCGGCTACGGCGGCAACCAGAAGACCTGCTACGACGCGGCCCTCGCGGTCGGGGCCGACGTCGTCGTGATGCTCCACCCCGACTACCAGTACGACGCGACACGCATCCCGGCGCTCGTCGAGCCGATCCTGCGGGGCGAGGTGGACCTGATGCTGGGCAGCCGGTTCCTGGGCGATCCTCTCGCGGGCGGAATGCCGCGCTGGAAGTACGTCAGCAACCGGTTCCTGACGACGCTGGAGAACCGCGTCTTCGGCCTGCGCCTGTCCGAGTACCACACGGGCTTCCGGGCGTACTCGCGGCGCCTGCTCGAGACGATCCCGTACCACCGGAGCTCGGACGACTTCGTGTTCGACCAGGAGCTCGTCGCACAGGCCGTCGCCGCGGGGTTCGCCATCGGCGAGATCGCGGTTCCGACCCGATACTTCGCCGAGGCGAGCTCCGTGGGCCTGCGCCGGAGCGTCGTCTACGGCCTCGCCACCCTCCGGGTCTGCGCTCGCTTCGCCCTCCACCGGGTCCGCGTGCGACCCTCCCCGAAGCTCACCCCGCGAGCTCCGGGCACGCCGGACGCCCGGGGTGCGCCGGGCACGCCGGACGCGGGCACGCCGGGCCCGCCCGGCATCCCGGACATCTCGCGTGCGCCCGGCACGTCGGGCACGTCGGGCACCCCGGACGCGGCCGGCGGGTCCGGCACCCCCGGGTGACACGCCCCCTCCTCCGGGCGCTCCTCGGCCTCGCGATCTCCGCGATCGCGATCGCGCTCGTCGTCCGCCAGGTCGACGTCGCTGCCGCGTGGGACGTCCTGCGTGGCGCGAATCCCGTCTTCGTCGCCGCGACGGTGGGCTGCATCGTCCTGGACGTGACGCTCCGGGCCCTGCGCTGGCGCGGCCTCCTGGGCCCGGTCGCCCGCCTCCGGCTGGCGACGGTCGCGGCGTCGCTGCTCGTCGGCTATCTCGCCAACAACATCCTGCCGGCGCGCCTCGGCGAGCTCGTGCGCAGCCACCACCTCGGCGACCGGACCGGCGTCTCGCGGGCCAGCATCCTGGGCACGGTCGTCGTGGAGCGGGTCGTGGACACCGGGGTCCTGGTCGCCATCGCCTCGGCCGCGATCGTCATCCTCTCCGTGCGGGGGATCGTGGCGAGCGCGGTCCTGCTGGGGCTCGCCCTCACGGGGTTCCTGGTGGCTGCCCTGGCGCTCGCCCTCGTGGCCCACCGGCTGCCGTACGCGGACCGGGTGATCGCGACAGTGGAGCGCTGGCCGGCGGTCATGCGAGCGGCGTCGAAGCTCCGGGGCGGCCTCGCGGTGGCCGGCCGGCCACGCACGATGGCGGGGGCGATCGGCTGGTCCGTCGCGGCCTGGGCGGCGACGATCGTGGCGTTCGCGCTGGCCGGCCAGGCCATCGGCGTGGAGCTGACGTGGGGCCAGGCGGCGCTCCTCGCCGCCGGCGTGTCGCTGGTCACCGCGATCCCCGCCGGCCCCGGGTACATCGGCACGTTCGAGCTGGCGGCGGTGGAGATCGGGAAGGCGGTCGGGGTTCCGGCGGACCCCGCGTTCGCCCTGGCCCTCCTGGTCCACGCGGCGATCCTGGCCGTGACCACGATCGGCGGCGTCGTGGCGTTCCTCGCGACGCGCCGTCCGGCGCGCCCGGTGGCCGCCTAGGCGCTGCGCCCCGCGGGCGCGACCGGCCGAACCTGACCCCGCCGCGCGTCGCCGCGGCGCCAGGACGGAGCGGCCCCGGACGAGCGGCGCCCGGACGGAGCGGGCGGGCGCTCGCGCGCTCGCGATTTCGGCACATGTCACGACGGGCGACCGTGTGCCGGGTGCCCACCGGCTCCTCCGGGTCGGCCTGGCGGTCCCACGCACGGCTGGACAGCATCGCGCCGCCCGCCCATCGGCACATGTCGCGCGTGGACGACCGCTGGCACGGTTCGCGGCCCGTGATCGGGCACAAGGTCCCGTGACGGAACATGTGCCGATGTCCGGCACCCGCGGCGCCGGGCCCGGCACTCGGCCCCGCCGGGTCCGCGGCGCCGGGCTCGGCACTCGGCCCCGCCGGGTCCACCGCGCCGGGAGAACCGCAAGACGCGACGCCGGATGCCCAACGCCCGCGCCCGCCGCACGCGCCCGCCGCACGCCCGCCGGCCCCCGCGCGACGGCACCCGGCGCGCCGGACAGCACGACACCCGCGGTGGTCGCCCGCCCGCGGGTGTCGGAGCAGCGCTACGTTGATGCCCGGCGGCGTGACGCCGCCGGACGACCGCCGCCCGGCGGCGTGGCAGTGGCGCCCCTACGGCGCCGGCTGGGCCAGGTCGCTGAGCTTGGTGAGCCCGTACTTCTCGGCCGTCGTCTTCGTCACGACGAAGCCGTTCTGGTCGGTGGCGGGCGCCGGATCGAGAGCGGTGAGGCCCTTGGGCTCCAGCCGCTCGCGCAGCTTGGAGACCGTGGCGGCGGCATCCGTCGACGCCTCGCCGGCGCCGGCGTTGACGAACTCGAGGGCGGTCGCCGCGTACTCCGCGAGAATGTCGATCTCGCCGGCCTCCAGGGCCGGGAAGACGATCTCGCGGTTGCCGAGCTGGAACTTGCGCTCCACCGAGAACCCGTCGGCCTCGAGGACCTGGGCGAACAGCTCGCCGAGGATCTCCTGCTCGTAGAAGTTGGTCGAGCCGACGACGACGGTCTTGCCCGTCCCGGCGGTCCCCGTCGCGAGGCCTCCGGCGGCCAGCCATGCGGCGGCGACGTCCTTCGGGTCGTCCTGGTCGACGGTCACCTGCCGGTTGAGCTCGGTGAGGGCCTCCTGCGTGAGCTTCGCCATCCAGCCGTTCAGCAGGTCGGCGATCGCCGGCGTCGCGTCGAGTACCTCCTGGCGGAGGACCGGCACGAGGTTGTCCGCCAGCTGGAGTTGCATGTCGTCCGCGAGGAGGACGAAGCCGTTGACGGCGATGGACGGGTCGGACGTGAAGAGCAGGCCGACGTCGACCTGCCCGTTCTTCACGGCCTCGACCGTGATGGGGCCGCCCACGTCGAGCGGCTTGAACTCCTTGAACACGAGCCCGTAGGTCTTCTCGAGGCCCAGGGCGCAGAACGGGCGCTGCGGGCACTCGGGCGGGCCGCCGAGCACGAGGGTGCTCGCGAGTGTCGCCCCGGACGGGCTGGCGGCGGCGCTCTCGGACGGGGCCGGGCTCGCCGGGGCGGAAGCCACCGGCGTCGGGCTGCTCCCACCCGACGAGCAGGCACCGACGACCAGTGCCAGCAGCGTCGCCCCGAGAGCCGCCCTGCGGATGCTCCGCATGGGTCCTCCTTCCTGTGTCTGCGCTCCCCCACACGGAAGCGGGGACAACCATAGCAGCGGAGCGTGATCCGGCCATTCGCGGGCGTGTCGTTCGCCAGCGTTGGCAGCCCGCGCGACCTACATGCCGAACCCGGCGCGCGGCGCGGTCTCGAGGGGGATCGCGGACGCCGCCACGCCCGGCGTGGCCGTTCGTCGCTCGATGAAGGTGAAGGTGCGCTCCGTGACGATCGCGAGCAGGGCAACCAGGATGGCGCCGGCGACGAGCCGCGCCGTGCCCTCCTCGCCGCGCAGGGCGAACCCGTCCACGATGTAGCGCCCGAGGCCACCCCCAGCCACGAGGGCGCCGAGCGTCGCCGTCGCCACGATCTGGACGGCGGCCGTGCGGGCGCCCACGAGGATGAGGGGCAGCCCGATCGGCACCTCGACCCGGCGCAGTACCTGCCACTCGCGCATCCCCATCCCGCGGCCCGCCTCCACCGTGTCCCGGTCGACCTCGCTGATGGCGACATGGACGCCGGCGAGGAGCGGCGGGATCGCCAGGAGGACCAGCGTCGGCAGGGTCGTCGGCGCGCCCAGCAGCCCGGTCCACGTGAAGAACACCAGGAGGAGCGCGTACGAGGGGACGGCCCGCCCGATGCTGGCGACGTTCATCACCGCGGTGCCCCACCGCCCGGTGTGCCCGGTGTAGAGCCCGACCGGCGCCGCGATCAGCACGGCGACGAGGAACGACGCGCCGGCGAGCACCACGTGCTCGAGGGTGCGGGTCGGGATCCCGTCCGCGCCACTCCAGTGCGTCGGGTCGAGGATCCAGGCGATGCCGCTGCCGAGGATCTCCACGGCTCAGGTTCCCCGGCTCCGCGCCCAGGGCGTGAGCAGCCGCTGAAGGCCGACGAGCAGCAGGTCGAGGGTCACCGCGAGGACGACCGACATGACGACCCCCACGTAGACCATCGTCGGGAAGCTGCGGTTGAAGCCGCGCAGCATGAGCTGCCCCAGGCCGCCCTCGCCGATGAGCGCGGTCACCATCACGAGCCCGATCGTGGTGACGGTCGCGAGGCGGACCGAGGTGAGGATGACCGGCACCGCGAGCGGCAGCTCGATGCTCGACAGGCGCCCGCGCCGCGTGTAGCCCATCCCGGTCGCCGCCTCCACCGCGTCGCGCGGCACGCCGTCGAGCCCGGAGACGATCCCCCGGATGAGGATCAGGAGCGTGTAGCTGACCAGCCCGATCTCGGCCGTGAGCACCGACAGGCCGGTGAACGGGACGAGGACGGCGAAGAGGGCCAGGCTCGGGATGGTGTACAGCAGCCCCGCAACCCCGGTGACCGGCCCGTAGAGCGGCCGCCAGCGGTACACGATCAGCGCCAGCCCGAGGCTCATCACGAACCCGACGCCGACCGCGATGAGCGTCAGCTGGAGGTGCTCGAGAGTTGCGGTCGCGATCTCGTCGAGGTTGTCGAAGACCCAGTCCCAGCGGATGTTCACCGGGCAGCATCCTCCTCGGCCGGGACCCCGAGCACGCCCGGGCCCGAGCCGGCGGCGAAGTCGGCCGCGGTCCCGGCACCGGCCGTCGCTCCGATGTTGTCCGCGGTCGTGGTGCCGCCCTCGCGCAGGGTGGATTCGCGGAGCAGGGCTGCGATGCCCGCCACGGTGGCGAGGCCGAGCACCCGGCGCTCGCGGTCGACGACGATCCCGGCCTGGACGTCGGCGTCGAGGAGGACCGAGAGGGCATCCTTGAGGGTGGCCCGACGGTCGAGCAGGGGCTGGGCAGATGTGCTCGGCTCGGCGGCGATGGGCGACCCCGGGCGGACGTCGGCGTGCGAGACCCAGGCGACCGGGCGACCCAGCTCGTCGAGCAGGAGCAGCCACGCCTGCGACGCCGCGAGGGCGCGGCACTGCTCCTCGGTCGCGAGGTCACCGACGCGGGCCGTGACCGGTGGCTCCAGGGCCAGGTCGCCCACGCGGAGGAGGCTCAGGCGCTTGAGCCCCCGGTCGGCGCCGACGAAGCGGGCGACGAAGGGAGAGGCGGGCGAGGCCAGGATCTCGGCCGGCGGCCCGAACTGGGCCAGGACGCCGCCGTCCTCCAGGACCGCCACGAGGTCACCCATCTTGATCGCCTCGTCGATGTCGTGGGTGACGAAGAGGATCGTCTTCGCCAGGGTCTCCTGGAGGCGCAGGAACTCGTCCTGGAGGCGCCCCCGGACGATGGGGTCGACGGCGCCGAAGGGCTCGTCCATCAGCATGATCGGCGGGTCGGCGGCGAGGGCCCGGGCCACGCCGACGCGCTGCCGCTCGCCTCCCGAGAGCTGAATCGGGAAGCGCCGGGCGTACGTGGCTGGGTCGAGGCCGACCAGCTGGAGCAGCTCATCCGCGCGCTCGCGCTGCCGCGTCGCGGGCCAGCCCAGCAGGCGCGGCACGGTGGCGACGTTCTCGGCGATCGTCTGGTGCGGGAAGAGCCCCACCTGCTGGATGACGTACCCGATTCCTCGCCGGAGCTCGGTCACGTCCCGGGCGGCAGCATCGATTCCGTCGAGCAGGATGCGCCCGGAGGTCGGCTCGATCAGCCGGTTGACCATCTTGAGCGACGTGGTCTTCCCACAGCCCGATGGCCCGACGAGCACGCAGATCTTCCCAGCAGGGACCGCGAGCGAGAGGTCGTTGACGGCGCCGGGAGCGCCGTCGTTCAGGGCGCGCCGGCCGTAGCTCTTGGTGACGCGCTCGAACTCGACGGTGGCAGCCCCGCCCCCGGACTCGTCGGGCATCTTCGAAGGTTCCCCTCGCGCTGCTTCGCGACACCGTACCCGAAGCGCAGGCCGGCGGGCGAGCCGGCTCGCCGTGGGAGCGAATCGTCGCCGAGGCGATCTGCGCGCTGCGCGGAGTCGAGCATCTCCGGCCAGGTGGCTCCCTGGCCCCCGGGCAGGATGCCATCGGGCCGCGCCCCAATTCAGGTCCACTTCAGGTTCCGGGACCAGCATGCGGGACACGCACGCGGCTGCCCACCTCGCGCCGCGCGGACACGGATGGATGGAGCTCCCATGCGCTGGAAGACGATCGGCGCCGGCCTGCTCGTCGTGGTCGGGATCGGCGCCGCGGCCTTCGCGGTCATTGGCCCGAGCCTCGGCGGGACGACCGCGACGCAGTACCTCACGAGCCAGGCGACGATCACGGACGTGGTCGACCAGGTGGCTGCGACGGGCACCGTGGAGGCGGCCACCACGTACTCGCTCGCGTTCGGCAGCGTCCCGACGGTCGCCACGTCCTCGACCGCGTCCTCGTCCGCGGGCTCGTCCACCGGCGCGAGCGGTGGCGGCACCTCGTGGACGGTCACGGCCGTGACGGCCGTGGCGGGCCAGGTCGTGAAGGCGGGCGAC
Source organism: uncultured Chloroflexia bacterium (assembly GCA_963713285.1). Taxonomy (GTDB): domain Bacteria; phylum Chloroflexota; class Limnocylindria; order Limnocylindrales; family CSP1-4; genus CTSoil-043. The sequence continues at coordinate 35,184 of CAVQLA010000001.1, forward strand.
GTCCTCGCCACGGCCGACACCGTGAACGCCGACCTCGACGTCGCCGTCGCGAGCGCCACCCTCGCGTCGGCGAAGGCGCGCCTGGCGTCCGACAAGGCGGGCCTCAGCGCGTCGGAGAAGGCTGCTGCCAGGCTGCAGGTCACGCAGGCGCGGCAGTCGCTGACGCAGGCCCGCTCCTCGTACTCCGGCACCGTCGCCCAGAATCGCCTCAAGGTCCAGCAGGCCGAAGCCCAGGTCACGCGGGCACGCTCCGCCTATCTCGAGGCCAGGGCTGCCGGCCAGCCCCAGAGCGCGATCGACCAGGCGTACTCGGCGTGGACGCAGGCCCGGGAATCGCTGGCCAGCCTGAAGCTGCAGGCCAGCCAGTCGAACACGCAGGCGTCGAACCAGGTCAGCCAGGCGAACCTCCAGCTCCAGTCCGCGCAGCTCTCCTACAGCCAGAAGACCGCCACGGCGGACGCGGCGACCATCGCCACCGACACCGCCGCGGTCGCGCAGGCCGAGCAGGCGCTCGCCACAGCGAAGGCTGCCCTCCTGCACACGTCGCTCGCCAGCCCGGTGGACGGCGTCGTCGTGGCCGTCAACGTCACCCCCGGGATCGCCGCGCCGTCCGGCGCGGCGATCACGGTCCGCTCGCTCGACCTCCAGGTGGCGGCGACGGTCACGGAGTCGGACCTGCCGAGCATCGCACTGGGCCAGGAGGCGGCTGTCACGATCACCGCCCTCGACACCGACGTCACCGGCACGGTCGCCCGGATCGACCAGACCCCCGCGTCGGCGACGTCGGGCGTCGTCGCCTTCGGGATCGTCGTCGCCCTGCCGGACGCCCCGACGGGCACCGTCCCGGGCATGAGCGCCGAGATCGCGGTGACCACCGCGTCGGCCGCCGACGTCCTGGCGGTTCCGGCGATCGCCCTCGAGACCGCGATCGACGGGACGTACACCGTGCAGGTGCTCGACGACTCCGGCCAGCCGTCGGCGGTCGTCGTCGAGGTCGGGCTCATCACCTCGTCGCTCGCCGAGGTCACGAGCGGGCTCACCGCGGGCACCGCCGTCGTGACCGGCACCGCGAGCGACCGGAACAGCACCACGACCACCACGACGACCGGCATCCCCGGCCTCGGCGGAGGGGGCGGCATGGGCGTGCCGGGCGGGTTCCCCGGGCAGCGGCCGTGATCTCGCCGGAACCCGTCGACGCACATCCACCGGGGCCGATCGCTCCGCCGGACCCGGATGCCGTCGGCACGTGGCTGCCGGCGGACGGGAGCCCGGTCATCGAGCTGCGCGGGATCACCCGCGTCTACTCGACCGGGCGCCTCGAGGTGGCGGCTCTCCGGGGGGTCGATCTCGACGTCTTCGCCGGCGACTTCCTGGCCATCGTCGGTCCCTCGGGGAGCGGCAAGTCGACGCTGATGAACATCATCGGCTGCCTCGATCGGCCGACCGCCGGGAGCTACCACCTGGCCGGGACCTCGGTGGAGTCCCTCGACGACGACGACCTCGCCCGGGTCCGCAGCCGCGCGGTGGGGTTCGTCTTCCAGTCGTTCAACCTGCTCCCACGGACGACCGCCCTCGAGAACGTGGCCGCCCCGCTCCTCTACCAGGGCGTGCCCCGCCACGAGCGCCTGGAGCGGGCGCGAGCTGCCCTCGAGCGGCTCGGTCTGGGTGACCGGCTGGACCACGAGCCGTCCGAGCTCTCGGGCGGCCAGCAGCAGCGCGTGGCGATCGCCCGGGCGCTCGTCACGCGACCGGTGCTGATCCTGGCGGACGAGCCGACCGGCAACCTCGACTCGGCGTCCGGGCTGGAGGTGCTGCGCCTGCTGCACGAGCTCAATGCCGCCGGCACGACGATCGTCCTCATCACCCATGACTCGGACGTGGCGGTCGCGGCGACGCGGCAGGTCCACGTGCGCGACGGGAGGCTCGTCTCGTGAGGTACCTGGAGCTCGTCCAGCTCGCGATCTCGCGCCTCGCGGCCGCCCGCCTGCGCGCCGTGCTCACGATGCTCGGCATCATCATCGGCGTCGGCTCGATCGTGGCCCTCGTCGCGGTCGCCCAGGGGGCGACCAGCGGCATCACGAGCCGGATCCAGGGGCTCGGGACGAACCTCCTCACGGTCCAGCCGGGCTCGGCGACGAGCGGGTTCGTCCGCCTCGGCGCCGGGTCGGCGACGACCCTCACGCTCGACGACGCCGCCGCGATCGCGGAGCTGGCGGACATCGCCGCGGTGGCACCCGAGGTCTCGACCCAGGCGGTCGTCGTCGCCGGCGACGAGAACACCACGACCACGATCTCGGGGACCACCCCGGACTACCTCGCCGTGCGCACGTTCTCGGTGTGGCAGGGCTCGTTCCTCACGGACGTCGCCGTCGCGGAGGAGCTGCGGGTGGCGGTCCTCGGCGCCACGACCGCCGAGGACCTGGGCCTCGAGGAGGATGCCCTCGGGACCGACATCCTTGTCGGCGGCATCCCCTTCCGGGTCGTCGGGATCCTCCAGCCGAAGGGCACCTCGAGCACTGCCAGCCAGGACGACCAGGTCCTCGTCCCGATCTCGACCGCCCAGCGCTACTTCGTGGCCGGGACCACCGTCCGCTCGATCGCCGTCAGCGTCGCCTCGGCCGACGCCATCGACCTGGCGAAGGCGCGCATGACCGCCGCGCTGCAGCAGCGCCACGGGACCGACGGCACCAACGACGACTTCAGCATCTCCGACCAGGCCCAGCTGCTCGACACGTTCTCGTCCGTGACCGGCCTGCTGACCCTGCTCCTGGCGGGGATCGCCTCGATCTCGCTCGTCGTCGGCGGCATCGGGATCATGAACATCATGCTCGTCAGCGTCCGGGAGCGGACGCGGGAGATCGGGATCCGCAAGGCGATCGGCGCCCGCGGGTCCGACATCCTCCTCCAGTTCCTCGTCGAGGCCCTGGTCCTCTCGCTGCTGGGCGGCCTGATCGGGATCGCCGTCGGCGTCGTCGCCTCCGCGGTGATCGGCGCCATCGCCGGCTGGGGTCTCATCTTCAACCCGCTGACCGTCGTCATCGCCGTCGGCTTCAGCCTTGCCGTCGGCGTCGTGTTCGGTGTCTGGCCGGCCCGCCAGGCAGCCCGCCTCGACCCCATCACCGCCCTCCGCTACGAGTAAGGAGTCCCCCCGTGACCGACGCCGAACGCCACGCCCGCGAGGCCGCGGGCCCCCGGTACGATCCGGCGACCGACCTGGCCCCCACCGAGCCGGTCGCGCCGGTTCCCACCGAGCCGGTCGCCCCGGCGCCGACCCGACCCGTCGCGTCCGCCGACGCGGCGCCTGCGCCCGGGCCCGGATCGCGGCCCACCGCGGCCCCCCTCGCGAGCGTCGTCGCCAGGCCGAAGAGCACCTCCGGGCGCGGAACGTCGCTCCTCCTGGGCCTCGCCGCGGCGATCGCCATCGGCGGGCTGGCGTTCGCGGCCGGGCGCCTCACGGCACCGGCGGCCACCGCGTCCACCGGCAGGCCCGGCACGGGCCAGCTCCCCGGCAACGGCCAGCTCCCCGGCAACGGCCAGCTCCCCGGCAACGGCCAGCTCCCCGGCAACGGGCAGGGGTTCCCGGGCCGTGGCGAGGCGATGGGCGGCATCACGCTGAGCGGCACCGTGACGGGGATCTCGGCCGACTCCATCACCCTGGAGCTGGCGTCGGGGACATCGATCACGATCCCGCTCGACGCCGACACGGCCTACCGGGCGGCGACCGCGGCGTCGGCCGACGAGGTCACCGTCGGCAGCGCGGTGACGGTGACGCCGGGTGGCCGCGTGGCGAACCCGGACGCCTCCGGCGATCCGGACGCCAGCCCCGGCATGGGCCTGGGTGGGCTCTCGTTCGGTGCCGCCACGGACGTGACGGTGATCGAGCCGTAGGAGCGCGTCCACCCGTGCCACGGTCGGGAAGCGCCGGGCGCTGCATCGTCCGTTCGGCTACGCGTTCTCCAGCTCGCGCGAGATCGCGCGGAGGATGAACCGGGCAGCCTCGGCGGACTTGCCGCCGAGCTTCTCGCCGGCGCCGTGATCCGCGTGGAGGACGACGTCGAGGTCGCGGAGCATCTGGTCGAGCGCAGGCGTCCGCGCCAGGGTGCCGGCGGCGAACGCCGCCTCTAGCTCCGCGGCCGCAGCCCGCGCGCTCTCCACGACATGGCCCTTCGCATCGAGGTGAGCACTGAACGCGGCGCGCGCCTCCTCGGCCGCCGCGCCGGGGCTCGCCATCAGCGGGCTTCGGCCGGCGACCCGTCGGGTTCGGGCGCGGCGGGGAGCCCGGGGAGCCCGGGAAGCCCCGACAGTCTCCGTTCTCCCGTCGCCGCGGCAGGCTCCAGGCCCAGGACCCGGCCGCGGATCGTGCGCCACTCGTCCTCGAGGACGCTCATCTGGATCTCGTCGTGGAACCGGCCATCGCGCCAGATCGCCTCGCGCGCCCGACCCTCCACGACGAACCCGACCTTCCGATAGGAGCGGATCGCCCGCTCGTTGAACGCGAAGACCGCCAGGCCCACGCGGTGGATCCCGAGCGTGCTGAACGCGTGATCGAGCATGAGCGCGGTGGCCTCGGTCCCGTAGCCGTGGCCCCAGCAGTCGGGCTCGCCGATCGTGATGTGGAAGAGCGCCGAGCCGTTGTCGCCGTCGAGCTGGCTGAAGGCGCACGTGCCGATCAGGCGGTCGGACCCTCGCAGGTGGATCGCGAGCGCCAGCGAGCCCGCGCCGGCGACCCTCACCTCGAAGAAGCGCCGGATCTCGTCGGGGCGCATCGGGCCGTCCTGGTAGCGGGTCAGGCGGACCACCTCGGGGTCGGTGTACCAGCGCGTGAACGCCGTCACGTTGCGGGCGGCGTGCCGCCGCAGGACGACCGTCCGCCCTTCGATCGCGTCGGGAAACCAGCTCCGGGACCCCATCGGGTCGAGCGTATACCATCCCGCGCATGCGCCGGTGGAGCGAGGTCGCCGAGCGGATCGCCGCCACGACGCGGACCTCGGAGAAGACACAGCTCCTGGCCGCCTACCTGGCGACGGTCGATCCCGAGGCCCTGGCACCGGCGGTCGTCTTCTTCTCCGGGCGTGCCTTCGCGGAGGCCGACGGGCGCGCCCTGGGGCTCGGCTGGGCAACCCTCGCCGACTCGGTCACCCGCGTCGCCGGCATCTCCCGCGCGGACCTGGGGGCCGCCTACGACCGCCACTCGGACCTGGGTCGGGCGGTCGGGGACGTCCTGGCGGCGCGCGACGCGGCCGGCGACGACGGCACGGGACGCAGGGGCGCCCGGCCCGGCGTGCCTCCCGGCCCGACGGTCCCGGAGGTGGCCGCGACCTTCGGTGCGATCGAGGCAGCGCGGGGGCCCGCCGCCAAGGCCGCGCTCTTCGAGGAGCTCCTGCGCCGGTGCGATCCGCTGACCGCCACCTACGTCGTCAAGATCCTGGGCGGGGAGCTCCGGATCGGGCTTCGCGAGGGGCTGGTGGAGGCGGCGATCGCGCGGTCCTTCGGCCGGCCGGCCCCCGACGTTGCGCGTGCCGTGATGCTGACCGGCGACGTCGGCGAGACCGCGCGCCTGGCCCGGGACGACCGCCTGCCCGCCGCGCGCCTGCGCCTGTTCCATCCGCTGCGCTTCATGCTCGCGTCGCCCGCCGAGAACGCTGCCGAGATCGTCGCCCGCCTCGGGCCGGAGGTCTGGACCGAGGACAAGTACGACGGCATCCGCGCCCAGCTGCACCGGCAGGGCGACGACGTACGCCTCTTCTCGCGCGATCTCCACGACGTGTCCGGGCAGTTCCCGGAGGTCCTGGAGGCCGCCCGGGGCCTGGCGTGGGACGGCATCCTGGACGGTGAGCTGCTGGCCGTGCGCGAGGGCGTCGTCCTGCCGTTCCTTGCGCTCCAGAAGCGGCTGGGCCGGAAGGCACCGTCGGCCGTGGTGCTGGCGGAGGTCCCCGTGGCCTTCATCGCCTTCGACGTGCTGGCCCTCGGACCGCGCGACGGCGCGGTGGAATCGCTCCTCGAGATACCCCTGCGCGAGCGGCGGGCGCGCCTCGAGAGCCTCGATCTCCTCGCGGCGGCCCCGGGACGGCTCGCGCTGAGCCGCCTGGCGACCGCGACCTCGACCGACGACCTCGAGCGGCTCTTCGCCGAGGCCCGCGCCCGCCGGAACGAGGGGCTCATGGTCAAGGACCCGGCCAGCGCCTACTCCCCGGGACGCCGGGGCTACGGCTGGCTGAAGATGAAGAAGGCCCTCGCCTCGCTCGACTGCGTGGTGACCGGCGTGGAGGTCGGGCACGGGAAGCGCCATGCCGTCCTGTCGGACTATACGTTCGCGGTCCGCGACGAGGCGACCGGGGGGCTCGTCACGATCGGCAAGGCCTACTCGGGGCTGACCGACGCGGAGATCGCGGAGATGACCCGCTGGTTCGAGGCGCACACGATCTCGCGCCACGGCCGCTTCCGCGCGGTGGAGCCGGCCATCGTGGTGGAGGTCGCCTTCGACGTGCTCATGCGTTCCGCGCGCCACCGGTCCGGGTATGCGCTGCGCTTCCCGCGCATCGTCCGCATCCGGGACGACAAGACCGCCGCCGAGATCGACACGCTGGCGACCGTGACGCGGCTCTGGCGGGAGCTCCAGCACGACGCCGACGACCTGGTCACCCAGGGTGCGGCACGCGACCGCGAGGGATCGTAGGCGGCGGCCGCGGCGCCTGGCCGACCACCCGGCGCCGCTGTGCGCGGCCCCACGGTGCACGACGGCCCCGCGAACGTACGACTGCCCGTTGGCGGACGCGATCCGCGTGTCTAGACTGCGCCCATGAGCATGCTGTTCGATCCTCCCGGCAACACCCGCACGGTGCCGATGACGCTGTACACGGAGCAGCTGATCGTCCGGGGCACGATCCAGACGTCGCAGCACCGGGTGACCGACATCCTCAACCAGGCCCAGCAGCCACACCTGGTGCTGGAGGCCGTCACGCTCGAGGAATACGGCTCGACCGACACACCGCTGCGTGCCGAGTTTGCCCTGGTGAACCTTGCCTCCGTCCTCTTCGCCGTCTCGCTGACCACCGTGGAGCCGATGCGCGAGCTGCGGACCCCGAAGGTGAGCGAACGGGCGCTGATCTCGGTGCCGCCGTTCCGCATCGTCGGCCACGTCCACCTCCTGCCCGACCGGGGGCTCCGGGCCAGCCTGGGAGAGCTGCACGGCGCCTTCCTCCCCGTGACCGATGCGACCTTCTGGGCCGAGCGGGTCGGCGAGGCGCGCCAGACGGTGGCGTTCGTCGCCATCAACCACGCGCGCGCACAGGTCTTCGCCCCGTTCCACGAGGTGGATCCCTGGGCGGGCGTCGCCCGCGCGCCGGCCCGGCCGTCTGCCAGGCCGGCGGGCGAGCCGCCGAGGGAACCCCCGCCGGCGGGCTGAAGCCCGGACGGCGCCCGACGGCCCCGCCGCGGGGCCGGCTCCTGGCCGTCGACTACGGCGCCTGCCCAGCGGCGGCCGGTCCCGTCGCGACGAGGGGCCAGCGGATCCCCGCCGGCGCGGCTCCCGGGAGCCCCGTGATGAAGGGCGAGGTCACCGGCAGGACCGGCTGCTCGTGGCAGCGGGCACAGTAGACGGGCTGGTGGCAATAGGCGCAGGCCGTGTTGCCCTGGTCCCGGATCACCTGGGCGTGGTTGGTCATCATCGTGTCGTGGTCCACCGTGACCGCGCCCGTCTGGTGGCAGTTGAGGCAGTAGTCGCGGGCGTGGCACATGCCGCAGGACTGGCCGCCGGGATCCACCGAGGTCGCCACGTCCTTGTGGCCGAACACGTAGAGCGGGTCGTCGTGGGTCACCGGCGGCTCGCCCAGGGGCAGGCTGGCAACCGCCTCGCCGATCTGCGGATACGTATGGCACGTGTCGCAGGTGGCCGGGATGACCTCCTTCGTGGCGACCCCGTCCTTGACCAGGAAGTGGCCGCCGTCGTGGCAGCGGAAGCACCCCGGGAAGTCGAGGTGGCCCATGAAGTCCGGGTAGGACGCCGCGGTGACCTTCATCTCCGGCATCGCGGTCAGGCGGTAGAGGACCTTGACCTGGGCGATCGCCTCGTCGATCTCGGCCGCCATCGTGGCCGCGGTCTCGGGGTACTCGAGCTCGTAGAAGCCGGAGAGCTTGTCGATCTCGGCGAAGGCGGTCTCCTCGTCAGGGTAGCTGGACCACAGGACCCGCATCCCCTCGCGCTTGATGTACTCGAGGTCCGTGCTGATGAGCTTCTCCGTCATGTCGAAGTCCAGGCCCCTGCGCGGGTTCGGGATCGGGTGGCCGACGCGGTTGTGGCACTGGATGCAGTCCATCACCCGCTCCTTCTCGGCCGCCTTGATCGCGTCGATCTCGGGCTGGACATCCTCGGCGATCTCGATCTTGTCCTGGGCGATGAACTCCTTGGTGGTGCCGTCCAGGGTGGTCGCCGCGACGTAGTCGATCGACTCGGCGTCCTCGTCGGGCGTCCGGTACTCCACCCGCCGCAGGACGTGCCAGTGGACGCTCCGGTCGACGTCGAAGATGTCGCCGGACCCGGGCCGGATCATCAGCCCGACGAACGAGCGCGTGTTGTCGACGTCCTCGGCGAACGAGGTGCGGGTCACCAGCGTCCCCGTCGCCAGCCGGTCCATGGAGTGGCACTTCAGGCAGGTGTCCTGCACGGACGGGAGCGCGCTGTGGTCGGGGGGCGGGATCGGTTGCGGGTACGTGCCGGTGATGACCTGGAGGAGCTGGCGCGTGCCGTTCATCTTGGCCTTGATCCAGCCGCTCACGCCGGGCTCGACGTGGCACTCGCCGCAGGTGACGTCGCGGTGGGGGCCGGATTCGTAGGCGACGAGCTCGGGGCCCATCTGGTGGCAGCGGCCGCAGAAGTCGGCGGTCTCCGTCCAGTGGATGAGGGTGACGCTGGTCCAGATCCCGGCGAACGCGAAGGCACCGACGACGAGGAGGAGCGCGAAGATCCCGCGCCGCGTGCGGGGGAGGCGGAACCGGACGTCGACGACGCGCCCGCGCAGGCCCTTCGCCGGCTCGGCGTCGGCGGCCTCGACATGCTCGGTCGGTTCGGCCGCGTTGGCGGCGTCGACCGCCTCGGCCGCCTCGGCCGCGGCGTCGGTCGCCTCGGAGACGGCGTCGACCGGCTCGTCGGGCGTGGCGTCGACCGGCTCGTCGGCGGGGCCGCGCGGTCCGGGCTCGCTCATGCGTGGGACTCCGTCAGCCGTTGACGAGCTGCTGGACCACCTGCTCCATGTCGTCCGGCGTCAGGCGGCCGATCCGGACATCCTGGATCGTGCCGTCGCGCCCGACGAAGAAGTGGATGGGGATGCCGTAGGTCCGGTACAGGTCGGCGATCCTGCCCTGCGGATCCGAGACCAGCGGGAAGGTGAAGCCGACCCGCTTCGCGTAGTCCGCCGCGGCAGACTCGGGCTCGTCGATGAAGACCCCCAGGACGACCAGCCCCTGGGGTGCGTACTTCGCGTAGGTCGCCTGCAGATCTGTTGCCTCGGCCCGGCAGTCCGGGCACCAGCTCGCCCCGAAGGTCAGCCAGGTGGGCTGGCCCGCGAGTGCCGCCATCGAGACCGCCGTCCCGTCGATCGTCGTCGCCTCGAAGTCCGGTGGCGTGTCGCCGATCCGCGGGGCCTCGCCGGCCGGCGCCTCGCCGGCCCGCACGGTCACGTCCCCGGACGGCTGGCCCAGGACCCAGGCCGCGGCGATCACGAGGACGGCGACCACGCCCAGGACCAGGATCGTCCGCAGCCGGCCCGCGCCGACGCCCGTCGGCCGCGACGCGGGAACCTGCAGGGCATCCATGGCGATCTCCCGTCGAGCGTGCGGTCGGGGCTCAGCCCAGGCCGGAGTAGCTGTGGAGCCCGCCGAAGAACAGGTTCCCGAAGTACGTGAGGAGCGTGGCGCCGAAGCCGACGATCAGGAGGATCGCCGCCCTGCGGCCGCGCCAGCCGCGCATCACGCGCGCGTGAAGATAGGCACCGTAGATGAACCACGTCACGAGCGACGCGGTCTCCTTCGGGTCCCAGCCCCAGTAGCGGCCCCAGGCCACGTCGGCCCACAGGGCGCCGAGGACGATGACGAGGGTCAGGAACGGGAAGCCGACCACGATGGCGCGGTAGCCGATCTCGTCGAGGACCGCCGGCTTGGGAAGGCCCCAGCGGCCGGTCTCGGGCTGGGCCAGGAAGAGGACGGCGGCGGCGAAGGCCACCGTGAAGGAGCCGTAGGCGACGATCGCCGTGGCGACGTGGACCGACAGGAGCAGGTTGTTCTGGAGGGCCGGGACGAGCGGCTCGATGTCGGCCGGGATGGTGGAGGCGTACAGGAGCATCCCCAGCGCGACCGGGAGGGCCAGGAGGCCCAGCATCCGCTGGTGGTACTTGTGCTCGAACCAGTAGTAGGCACCCAGGATTCCCCACGCGAAGGCGATGGAGAACTCGTACATGTTGGAGAACGGCCCGTGGCCGGTGGCGAGCGCCCGGAAGACGAGGCTGGCGCCGATGAGGGCGAAGCCCAGCCAGCCGAGGAGCGTGGCGTAATGCCCGATCGAGGCGGTGCGCGGCCCCGAGACGAAGCCGACCCGGCCGGTCGTCATGGGCGCACCCGCGGTGGCCATGCGGGCCGCCCGCACGCCGGAGATCGCGTAGAAGACGTAGGCGATCAGGGCGAGGAACGTGCTCAGCGTCCCCCCGATGAAGGCGTACATCGCCATCTTGTCCATTGCCCGCTCCTCAGCTCTTCGCCTGGGCCGTCAGGGCCTGGCGGATGTCGGTGACGATCGTGGTGAACTCCTCGTCGAAGCCAGTGTCCTTGCGCCCGACCGCGGCGATGGAGAGCGAGCTCCCCCCGTCGGGTCGTGGCGTCAGGCGGCCCCAGACGCGCCGGTAGGGGACGTACAGGCGGACCGCGAAGCCCGCGACCAGCAGGAAGCAGCCCAGCCAGACGAGCGGCGTGCCCGGGTCGGAAGCGACGCTGAGGCCGGTGTACTTGGCCTCGCGCTCGAAGGTGTAGGTGAGGCCGTCGATCGTCGTCGCGACGCCCTGGTCGATCGACTGCTGGGTGATCGGGTCGCCGGTGTCGGCGGCGTAGGTCTCGATGGCGACCTGGCCCGGCTTGACGCTCGGGTCGTTCGGCCCGGTCGTCGCGACGACCCAGACCGCGAGGTTCTTGTCCGGCAGGGTGAACGAGCCGACCTTGTTGCCGCCGTTGCTCGATTCCCAGGCCAGCGGCACGCCCTCGGAGCGAAGGACCGTGCCCTTGTCGTCCGTCACGGTCACGACCGCCGCCGGCCCGAAGAAGGCCTGGTAGAAGGAGATGCCGCCGTAGCGCAACGGCTCGTTGACCCGGACCTCCTGGCTGAGGACTTCCTTCCCGTCCTGCGTGACGGTCACGTCGCTCACGTAGTCCAGGGGAGCCCCGGTCGTCGTGTTGTAGGTGTCCTTGAAGGAGTTCAGCGTGATCGTGGCGCCGGCCAGCCGCGGGATGGCGGACGTCGCGCCCTCGGCCAGCATGAACTGCGAGTCGCGGAAGCCCAGCATGGAGCCGACCATCGCGCCGGCCAGGATCACGACGACGCTGATGTGCGCGACGAGGCCGCCCCAGGGGGCCCAGCGGTTGCGGTCGAAGTAGAGGTGGACCGTCCCGTCGTCCTCGGTCAGCGCCCGGTAGTGACGGCGCCTGAAGACGGCCTGGGCGGTCGCGAGGACCTCGTCGGGCGAGCGGTGGAAGGTCATCGCCTCGTGCTGGGGCGCGTGCTCGAAGAACGCCGGTCCCACGTTCACGTGCGGGCTTCTCATCGTCCGCCAGGTGCCCGGGATCCGCGCCACGGTGCAGGCGATGAGCGACGCGGCCAGCAGGGCGCCGATCGCCCGCAGCCAGATCGAGGTGAAGATCGTGAAGACCTGGAGGCGATCCAGCAGGTCCGTCCAGCCGCCGAAGCGAGGCCGGATCCCGGCGAGCCACTCGGCCCTGGCCTGGGGATCATCCATGACCCCCGGAGGCGCCTGGATGACGAGCGCGCCGAGCAGCGTCAGCGCCGCGAAGGCGAGCATCAGGATGAGTGCCAGCTTCATCGACGTGAGGAAGTGCCAGAGGCGCTCCAGCGCCGAATCGACGCTGCCGGGGCGCTCGACGGCGACGGGCGTGCGCCCGCCGCCATCTTCTCGGTGTGCGTGGTCTGGGTCATCGTGCGCCTCCGTCAGACGCCGAGCGGCGCGGTGAGCACCGCGAGACGCGCGAGCAGGTTGGTGGCCATCAGGAAGCCGAGGACGACGAGAAGCGTCCCGCTCACGAGCGAGACGGCGCGGTGGTGGCGCCCGACCCAACCGAGCCGGTGGGCCACCCACGTCGCACCCATCGCGACGGCGAGGAACGGCACGGCGAGGCCGGCCGCGTAGGCGAGGAGGAGGACCGTCCCGGAGGCGACGCTGGCCGTGGCCGTGGCCAGGCCGATGATCCCGCCGAGGATCGGGCCGATGCAGGGGCTCCACCCGGCGGCGAAGACGACGCCGAAGCCGAGCGAGCGCCCGTAGCCGGGCTGGGCGACGGTCCCACCGGGGCCGCCGAGGGCCACCGAGCCGCCGCCGGCGACCGCGGCACCCATCGAGGCGTTCATGGCCGCGTTCATGCCGGTGCTCATGCCGGAGCCCATGCCGGTGTTCATGCCGGCGCCGCCGAAGGCCGGCATCGGGCGGGTGTCCCGCCAGAGGGCGCGGACGTTGATCACGCCGGCCACCTGGAGACCGAGGACGATCAGGATGGCGCCGCCGATCACCCGCAGGTACTGCATGGCGTCGGCGAAGACGTAGCCGATCAGGCCGATGGATGCCCAGAAGGCCACGAACACCAGGGTGAAACCGGTGACGAACGCGAGCCCGTGGAGGAAGCTCCGGCGGCGCTCGAGCTCGCCGGTGGCGCCCACCATGTACCCGATGTAGGCGGGCACGAGCGGCAGGCAGCAGGGCGACGCGAAGGAGACCACGCCGGCGAAGAACGCCACGGCGAGCCCGATCCCGAGCCCTGCGTCGAGGGTCATGGCTGCGGGCTCCCGGCCGGGGCGGGCGAGCCCGCGGGGGCCGTCGACGGAGCCGCGGAGGGGGCGGAGGATGCGGGAGCCCCGCTGGCCGCCGGGGACGCGGCGGGGGACGCTGCGGGACTCTCCGCGGGGGCGCCGGAGGGAGCCGGGGAACCGGGGTCGAAGCTCGAGAGGGCGGTCAGGTGGGCCTTCACGGTCCCGGCGATCTCGCTGTCGGGATCGAGCTCCACGACCCTGCCCCACTCGCGCTGCACCCCGGCCATGTCGGCGGGCTGCTGGTTGAGGTAGAGGAAGCCGAGGTCGTAGTGCGCCTCGACGTTCGTGTCGTCGATCACGACGGCCTGCTTCCAGGCCTTCTCGGCGGTCGCCAGGTCGCCCTGGTTGAAGGCGGTGGCGCCGAGGGCAAGGAAGCCGCGCACGTTCGTCGGCTCGACCTCGGTGACCTTGGTGAACCAGTTGCCGGCCGTCACGAAGTCGCCGACCTTGTAGTACTCGTCGCCGAGGGCCATGAGGCTGTCGGCGTCCTTCGGGTCGGCCTGGATCTTGGTCATCAGCGCGCCGACGGCGGCCTGGTCGAGGACCGGCGCGGCGCTGGCGGCGGGCGAGGGGCTGTTGGCCGCGCCGATGCCCTGGGCACCGGTGCCGTTCGCGCCGATCGCGCCCACGACCGCGATGCCGACGACGACGGCGCCCACGAGGGCGACGTTGCGGAAGGCGTTGGAGCCGAGCAGGGCGCCGATCCGGCTGCTCCGCGGGGCTTCGGCCGGGACGACGTCGGCCAGGCGCTGCTGCGTGGCGGCGCGCTGCTCGGGCGTGCCCACGATCTCGGGGTTGGCGTAGGGATCCACCTCGGCGAGCAGGGCGTCGATCTCGTCGTCGCTGACGATCCGCTTGCCGTTCTCGTCGACGCGGGGCTTCGCCGCGGCGAGGGCCGGGGTGGAGGCCGGGACAGCCGCCGCGGTGGGGGGAACCGCGGCGGCCGCCGGCATGGGGGTATCCCGGTGGGCCGGAGGTGTCGCCGGCCCACCGGGAAGGACGGCCGGCCGTGCGCTCGCGCCGACGAGGGCGACGGCGCGGGCAAACGCGGCCGGGTCCGTAAGAAGTGCGTACGCCTCGTCGGCGCCGGCTGCCTGGGTCCGGGCCCAGGAGCGCAGGTCGCGCGGCGCGGCCGCCAGGTACGCGGTCACCGTCTCGTGGGCGGCGGCAACGTCCTCGGGCGAGGCGGACGGGTCGAGCCCGAGACGCGCCGGAGCTCGCGCTCCAGCTTCTCGGGGCTCATGGGCTTGCCGGCGGGGGTCGGCGCGGTCATCGCTCCGCTCCCGCCGGGCGCGGCTCGGAGGCGCGCGCTCGTGCTGCTGTCATTCCGATTGCCCTCGTTGCGAGGCCCGGGTCCATGCCCGGCCTGTGACACCTGCCGTGAAGTGTCGTCACGAGGGCGGCCTGATCCCATCCTCCGGGCGGCACAAATGCGCGCGCGTGCATGCGTTCGGGAGATACGGGCGCGCTCCCCGGGGTGTATCCACCGGTACAGGGGGAGAGGGCAACGCCAATCGGCGTCAGGCAAGGAGCGCGAGGAGGTACGGCCGCGCTTCGATGCTGATTCGGCCAAGACCTCCTGGACCCAGGGAGCGTCGGGTGAGTAGGTCTCGTTCTCGTGAGCCTTGCCGTGGCAGGTCAGGTGCACTTTCCGTTCGTCGTGGCTCCCATCGGCACGAACTTCAGCACCCCTTCCCACGCAGTGACGTTCGGGGCGAAGTTGACGAGCCGCGCGTTCGTCCGGTCGCTCTCGTTGTATGCCAGCGCGGTTCCGTCAGTCCGGTAGTGGCACTCGGCGCAGATCGCGTTCCCCTGGCCCGCCCCCGGCGTGTCGATGTCGGTGCTGGTGTCGCTGCCCTTGTTCGCCAACCGGGAGACGTGCTTGTCGTGGTCGAGGAAGTTGGTGCCGGCAAACGTGCTGTTGCGGAACGGAGCCTCCGCGTGGCAGA
>CAVQLA010000002.1:0-59506 GCA_963713285.1 uncultured Chloroflexia bacterium
GGATCAGTGTCGCGCGCCGGGGCCCACCTGACGAGGGCCGATCGGACCGCCCGGCTGAGAGAGCCGAATGTCACGAACGGATGCGGCTAGGTCGCCGACCCGGGAGCGCCGCCTGCCTCCTCGGGGCGGGGCCGGGCTCCCGTCGGAAGCCCGACGCGGAACACGATCATGAGAAGGAAGAGGGCGTCCATCAGGAGAAAGAGCACGACCGCGGCGAAGTAGAGCGCCGCTTCCTGGTCCGGGAGCACGCCGAGCACGACGAGCACGAGCGCGACGGTGGCCGGCAGCCAGACCACCGCCCCGGCCAGTTCCACCCTCGCCCGCCCCTTCAGTGGCGCTCTCGCCTCCATGAACGCCCGCTGCTCGGCGCCGAGCCGCTCCGCCACCGCGAGCCCACCCCAGACGAGCACCAGGGCGACGACGCTGCACGCCAGCCACAGCCCATGACCGGCCACGCCGAACCGGCCCAGGACCACCGGGGCGAGCGCCGAGGCCACGACGACGGTCGCGAGCAGGACGACCCAGCTGATCGACGCCACCTCGATGACGTTGGCCGGGCCGGCGCTCCGGATCGCGATGAGCGCCCCGAACCCCACGAACACGCCGGCGATCTCCGCCAGCGAGAGGAACAGCTCGATGTCCTGCATGTCCCGTCACCTCCCACGCATGTCGCAGCCCGTGCGCGCACGAGGGGAGTGTCGACCGCTCGCGCACCGCTGCCCAGAGGCGTCGGTCGTGAAGGCGCTCCGGCCGCCTCACGTGCTCGACCGGCGTCGCGGATGGTAGACGAGCCCCACGAGACTCCACCCAGCCCCCAGCAGCATCAGCACGACGACCGTGAAGTAGAGCGCCGCCTCGAGGTCCGGTGCGACGCCCAGCAGGTTGATGATCGGGGTGAGCTGTACCGCGATCAGGTAGACGGCGACGAGCGCCCCGAACCCGACGAACACCCCGGCGATTCCCGCCAGCCCGATAACAGATCGGCGTCCTGCATTCCCTGGCTGCTCGTCGCCCACCGAGCTCAGGTGGCCGGTCACGCGTCACGCGCCTCCACCACCGCCCGCGCCGGTGCCGACGGGTGCGTCCACCCCCTCCCCGCCACGCGGCAACCCCCACGCGGCGAACCCGACGCGGAAGACGGACTGGAGCAGGAGCAGCGCGGCCCCGAGCAGGAGGAGCGCGGCCGCGAGGAAGTAGAGTGCCGCATCCTGCTCCGGGAGCACGCCGAGGATCACGAGCACGAGCGCCACGGTCGCGGGGATCCAGCTGACGACACCGGTTGCCAGCTCCCCCTTCCAGCGCCGCCGGATCGGCGCCGCGGCCAGGAACGCCTGCCGCTCCGTCGAGGCGCGCCCGACCACCTCGTCTCCCGCGAAGAAGACCAGCAGGGCCATCACGCTGCAGGCAAGCCAGAGCGTGTGGCCGGTGACGCCGAAGCCGCCGACGGCGACGGGCGCGAGCGCGATGATCACTACCGCGATCGCGAACCAGACGACCATGCCGATCACCAGCACGTCGAAGGTGTCGCCCGGGCCGCTGCTTCGCAGGGCGATGAGGGCCCCAAACCCGACGAACACGCCGGCGATCTCCGCCAGCGAGAGGAACAGCTCCGTGTCCGGCATCTCCCGCAACCTCCGCGCTCGGCGGGCGGACGGACACCTGAACGGTTCCCCGGCAGCGGGACCGTGCGCCGGACCCCGCCCGCCGGGACCAGCCTGCCCGGGACGGGGTCGCACGCGCCAGAGGCGGACGGCCCTGGCGGCGGACGGCCCGGGACCGGCTGCGCGGCGGCAGACTGAGGGCTACGAGCGACGCCGGGCCGACCGGCGCGCGAAGTGGATCGTGACCAATGCGCCACCGAACGCTCCAGCCCGAGTCCGCCGCGCCAGGAGGACCGTCGCCAGCTCGGTCCCGGTTTGGCACCGGAGGCGGGGTCGGTCTGAGCCCGCCGGGGCCTCGACGACGCTCGCGCCGGCGAGCATTACGAAGCCTGACGGCATCGGCCGGTCCGGGGTGACGGCGGCCACCGTGCGTGGCCGACGGCCGCCTCACGCGCCCGCGGGGCTTCGCTGCGCGTAGACCAGCGAGAGGAGGAGCCACGCGGCGCCGAGCAGGATCTGTACCACGACCGTGAAGTAGAGCGCCGCCTCGAGATCGGGGGCCACGCCCAGGATGATGACGATCGGGGCGAGCAGGGCCACGAGCATGTAGAGCCCGACGGTCACCAAGTCGACCACCACGGCCCATCGCGGGCGCGTCGCCTCGTGCCCGGCCGCCACATTCGCCCGGTACTCGGCCGTCCGGATGTTCACGACGCCGAAGACAGCCCACCCGAGCAGGACGAGGGCGCTGCTCAGCGCCCAGACCTGGTGTCCCGTGAGGTCGTAGCGGGCCAGGGTCACCGGGGCGAGGGCCGCCACCACCGTCAGCACCCCGAACAACACCATGCCGCGCGTGTACCCGACCTCCAACGCGTCACTCGGGCCGCCGCTGCGCACGGCGATGAGCGCCCCGAAGCCGACGAAGACGCCGGCGATCCCAGCCAGCTCGAGGAACAGATCGGCGTCCTGCATGTCCCGCTCCCTCCCGGCTCGGCGGGCGGCCGGGCGCAGGCGATGGCGCGACGATCGCGCGTTGCACCAGGGTCGCCGCCGGCGCCACGATGGGCGGGAGAAGCGGTGACGTCGAGAGGCGATCGGCCCTCGGCCGGCGCGTCCTGCGATTGGCGCGGCGGGCTCCGAGTCAGGTCAGGCGCCCGAGCCTCCCATCGCAGCCAGCCCGGCCTGATCGGACGGCGCCGACGGGCGTCCCTGCCAGAAGACCCCGACGAACAGGCCGAGTGCGCCCATGAGCAGGCCGAGCGCGACCGCCGTGAGGTAGAGCGCCTGCTCCTGGTTCGGGAAGGGAGCGAGGACCACGAGCGCGAGGGCGAGGACGAGGAGCACCAGCGGCAGAACGAAGGTGGGCCCCATCACCAGCGCGATCTCCGCCCTTGGCGTGGTGGCAAGGGTGCCAGCAGTCTCCGCCCGGTTCTCGGGTGTCCGCGCGTACACGACGAGCATGACCACGAGGAGGGCGAGCGCCAGGAGGCTGCACGCAAGCCACAGCACGTGATCGGCAATGTCGTAGTTGCTGATGATGATCGGCGCCAGGGCGACGATCACCACCCAGATCGCGATTGTCATCACCCAGCGGATGGTGTTGATGTCACTCACCTCCATCGCGCCGCCCCTCCGGACGCTGATGAGCGCCCCGAAGCCCACGAACACGCCGGCGATCTCCGCCAGCGAGAGGAACAGCTCGGTGTCCTGCATCTCGCGCCACCTCCGCACGCCGCCACTGGCTCGGCGCGGTCCCGGCGGCCGAATCACGGGCCGCGCGTCGGAGCCTCTCCCTCGCGGCCACCGTGAGCGCGAGAGAGCGGCGCGTCCAGAGGCGATCGGCCCGGCAGACACCTTGGGGGCAGCCGTCGGGTTGCGTTCAGGATCCGGCCTGCTCCGTGGGCAGCTCCGCCCCCGGGCCCTGCCAGAAGACCGCGACGAACAGGGAGATCGCGCCCATGTACAGGCCGACCGCGACCGCCGTGAGGTAGAGCGCCGGCTCCTGGTCCGGGAAGGGACCGAGCACGACGATCGCGAGAGCGACGAGGAGGAGCGGCATGGGCAGCCAGACGGTGGACCCGTACACCGCCGCTGCCACCCTCCGGGGCAGGGCGGACGACAACCGGGCACGCTCCGCCCGGTTCTCGGGTGTCAACCCGAACACGATGACCATGGCCGCGAAGAGGGCCAGCGCGAGAGGGCTGCACGAGAGCCACAGCTCGTGGCCGGCAACGCCATAGCTGCCGATGACGGTCGCGGCGATGGCGGCGATGACGACCCAGATTCCCGCCATCATCGCGTAGCGCATCCAGATGGTCTCGCTCAGCGTCATCCTGGCGCCGCCCCGGACGGCGATGAGGGCCCCGAAGCCCACGAACACACCGGCGATCTCCGCCAGCGGGATCAACACGTCGGTGCCTTGCATGGCCTGCTCCCTCCGCGCTCGGCGGGCGGACGGACGCCCGGGCGGCTTGCCGGCAGCGAGACTGTGCGCCCATCCCGCCCACCGGGACCAGCGTGCCCGGGACGGGCCCGCACGCGCCAGAGGCGGACGGCCCTGCCGCGGGCATCCGGGCCGCGCGGGCCGGGATGCGCCTGTCGCGCCGAGCACCAGGCGGTCGGGGCGTCCGGCGCAGGTCAGCCCGCGGCGGTCCCCGTGCTCCCCGGGGCGTAGAGCGGCGTGCCGTCGGCGCAGCGGGGGCACGTCGCCGGGCCCGGCTCGAACGTCGGGATCTCGAGCTGCCAGAGCCCCTGGACGGAGTAGCGCCGGCTCGTGGTCGGTGAGGCCAGCACGGCCGTGCCGCCGGAGCGGTCGGCCATGACGAAGCAGCCCACGATCTCGCCGCCGGCCGCCTCGACCGGCGGGAGCATCGCCAGCAGCGAGCCGCCGGTCGTGAGGATGTCGTCGACGAGAAGGACCCGCTCGCCGGGCTCGATGCGGAAGCCGCGCCGGAACTCGCGATGCGTGGTCCCGTCGGCTTCCCGGATCTCCTCCGCGAAGATGCCGCGGACGCCCAGCTGGCGGGCCGCCTCGAAGGCGAGGACGATCCCGCCGGTCGTCGGCCCGGCGACGACGTCGACGAGCGGGGCCCCGTCGGCGCCACGCGCCGCGGCGGCCCAGAACCCGCACAGCTCGCTCGTCACGGCCGGGTCCTGCAGGAGCATGAACTTCTCGAGGTAGCGCTCGCTGTGGCGGCCCGACTTCAGGAGGAAGTGCCCCTCCTTCAGCGCGCCGGCGCGTTTGAAGAGCGCCTCGGTGCGCTCGGCCACCGCGGCACGCGCGGCCATCTGCAGGGCGGGGCGAATCGTGGTCATGGCGCCATTCTAGGCCGGGCCCCCGGGGCCCGGCCGCCAGGCCCGGAGCCCACGCCGCGGCGGCGCGTACGGCTGGCGGAAGAACCCGAGGAGCGGCTCACCGGTCGACTGGACGAGGCGGATCCGGTCGCGCCACGGCCGGGCGGCATCGGGATCGACCTCGGCGCGGAGCTCGACGTCGTCGCGGGCCGGGTGGTTGGGGTCGTAGACGCGGATCCGGACGAGGCCCGCGTCCTCCTCGCAGGCCCAGGCCAGCACCTGGTGGTTCACCGTCAGGGCCCGCGGCGACCAGCCGGCGACGCGCACGAGCCCGACGACCGGGAGGATCCCCGCGTCGATGTCCGCGCGGATCCGCGGCCACTCGTCGCGGACGGCGACCACGCGGGCGGGCTCGCGGCGCAGGAGTGCCGCCAGGCCGGCGGGCGGGTCCGGCCGGAAGGCCTGCAGGTCGTAGTAGCGGAGCGGGACCCGCAGCCAGTCGAGCGACTGGACCTGGCGCCGGACGATCCACGCGAACCGCGGGCTGCCGTTGGCCGGCGGCTCGGTGTCGGAGGGCGGCGTGATGCCGGCCTCGAAGAGATCCCGCACGGTCGCAACCATGCCGCCGCAGAGCCCGGCCGAGGCGTCGCCGATGCCGACCACCCGCGGGTCGAAGAGGCCGAAGCGCAGGGTGGGGCCCGGCGGCCAGCGGTTCGAGAACCGGAAGCCGTGGACGCTGGGTCGGAAGCCGCGAACGGCCGCGCTGCGCATGGCGCCAGCCTACGTCGGCGACGCGCAGTCCGCCGCCACCCCGCCTATGCCATCGCCAGCCAGAGGAGAATCGCCACCCACAGCACCGTCGCGACCGACTGGACGATCCAGAAGCTGCGGTGCCGCGTCTTGTGGCGCATCCCGAAGAAGACGAGCCACGCCCCGCCGACGCCCCCGGCAAGGCACAGGATCCAGAGCGTCCGCTCCCGGATGCGGCGGCCCCCCCCTGGAGCGGCCAGCTTGTCGTACGCGTAGGCGGCCGCCGCCGCCACGTTGATGGCGAGCAGCCAGACCAGGAGAGCCTGCGGCAGGCTCACGATCGCGCCGCCGGCGCGTCGGGGATCGGGCCGATCACCGGGGTGGACGACCCTGCCGTGGCACCTTCCAGGCGGCGCCGCAGGTGGCGCCCGACCGGCTTCTCGAAGAGCCGGTACGACCCGATCGCGCCCGCCGGTGCGATCACGAGGGTAAGGGCGAGGCGGAGGGGGCCGTCCACGCCTGCCAGGGTCAGGGTCCCGAACACGATCGGGTGCAGGAGGTAGGTCCCGTAGCTGGCGTCGCCGAGGATGCGCGACACCGTCGCCGCGCGGCCCGTGGGCTGGGGCGCCAGCGCCACGAGGTAGACGGCAAGGCACGTGGCGATCGTGAGGACGGCGCCGCTCAATCCCGCGAAGAGCGCGCGCTCGCTGACGTCGAGCGCCGCGGTCGCGATGATCGCGGCGAGGAGGCCCACGCCCGCGATCAGCGGCAGGAGGCCGCGCCCGCGCTCGACCACCATCCGGGGAAGCCGGGCCTCCCGCAGCAGGTGTGCGCTCAACACCCCCGCCACGAAGAAGACGGCGAACGGGACGACCTGTGTGTATGGGACGAACACGTCCGCGAGGCTGGCGCCGACGGGCCAGGTCGCCGCGATCCAGGCGACCCGGGCGAGCAGGGTCACCGCGACCAGCCCCACGAGCGACCGGAGCGAGCCGATCATCAGCGACACGAACGGGAACAGCAGGTAGAACACGACCTCGATCCCGATCGACCAGCCCCCGACGACGGTCGAGGTTGCGCCGGGGTTGTTGAGCCCGAAGGTGAGCGTCAGGTTCTGGAGGAGGTCGAAGGCATCGACGCGCCCGCCTCTCGCGACCGCGAGGGCGGCCGCCGCGAGGGCGGCCGCGGCGTAGAGCGGCAGGATCCGGGCGACCCGCGCCGCGGCGTACACGCGCAGCGCACCGGACGCACGGAGCCGCGGCCCGTAGACATGCTCGAGGGCGAACCCGCTGAGGACGAAGAAGCAGTAGACCGCATAGGTTCCGAGCGCCGTGAGGCGCGCGACGTCGCTCCAGGCGAGCACGTGGTAGACCATCACGCCGACGGCGAGGAGCCCGCGCATCGCGTCCAGGGAGAGGACGCGCCCTTCGGATGCCCGCCCGCTCGGGAGGCTTACGGCGCCGCTCACGCCCGGCTCGACCCGGGCAGATGGCCGGCGACTGGATCCGGCGCGGCGGGAGCCGGAGACGGGCCGTTGGGCCATGTCTCGCCACCACCCGGCGAGTCCGCCGGCGGCGGCGCGCCCGGGCCCCGGTAGAGCGAGGGGTCGAACCGGTTCGGCGGCGAAGGGCGGTGGAAGACGGTGGGATCGGTCGTCGCCTCCGCGAGCTCGCGGGCCTCGCCGGCGCGCGGGCCGCCGCAGTGATAGCAGCCGACGACCGTCGAAGCGTTGACCGAGCTGCAGGCGGGGCACGCCCAGGGGCCCGCGTCCTCCGGGACCCCGGCCCGGCGCCGGCTCCACCGGGCGACCTCCGGCAAGTATCGCCGCTCCAGGCGCGTCGAGGCGAACCGAGCGATGACCCAGACCGCTGCGAGGATGCACACGCCCACGGCGATCGCGAGCGCGATCCACAGGAAGCCGATCAGCGCCCCGAAGAAGTCGAGCGCCTCGACGCTCACCCGCGACACCCCACTACGGGCGGTACTCCGCGCCCTTCGACGATGCCGGGCTCGGCCGCTTCGGCAGGGCCGTCCCGATCAACGGCTCGTACGACGAGAGGCCGCGCCGGGCGCACTCGCCCGCCAGCTCGTCGACGAGGCGGACGGGCAGCGTCGGGTCGGCGAAGATCGCCGTCCCGGCCTGGACGGCCACCGCGCCGGCGGCCAGGTAGTCGAGCACGTCGTCGATGCCCGTCACCCCGCCGATCGCGATCACCGGGATGTCGACGACCTGGGCGACCTCGTAGACGATGCGCAGCGCCACCGGCTTGATCGCCGGGCCGGAGAGCCCGCCGTACGTGTTGCCCAGGAAGGGGCCGCTCCGGTCGGCGCGCAGCGCCATGCCGGACAGCGTGTTGACGGCCGACAGCGCATCGGCGCCGGCCTCGGCGATCGCGGTGGCGATCGGGCGGATGTCGGCGACGTTCGGCGAGAGCTTGACGATGAGCGGCAGGTCGGTCGCCCGCCGCACGGCCCGCGTCACCGCGGCGGCCGCATCCTGGTCGATCGCGAACTGGAGCCCGCCCTTGCCGACGTTCGGGCAGCTGATGTTGAGCTCGATGCCTGCGACGCCCGGCACGAGATCGAGCTTGCGCACCACGCCGACGTAGTCGTCGATCAATTCGCCCGCGACGTTGACGATCACCGGCACCTGCCAGGTGGCCCACAGCGGGGCGTATCGATCGAGCACCGCGTCGATGCCCGGGTTCTGGAGGCCGATCGAGTTGAGCATGCCGCCCGGCGTCTCGGTCACCCGCGGCGGGCGGTTGCCCGCACGGGGCTTGAGCGTCGTCCCCTTGCAGCAGATGGCGCCGATCCGCTGGATGTCGACCACGTCGGCGTACTCGACGCCGTAGCCGAAGGTCCCCGAAGCGACCAGGATCGGGTTCGGGAGGACCAGGCCGCGCCCGAGGTCGACCGAGAGGTCGACCGACGCCGGGTCGGGGCCGCGCCTCGCGCCGGCGCCCCGCCCGCCCGGGGCCACGGGGGCGATCGCCGGGCTCCCCAGGGCCACGATCGGCGAGGAGCCGCCGGACCCCACGACCGGCCGCCCCCCGGGGACCCCCGGCCGCGAGGCCTTCGGCTCGACGATCGCGCTGCGGATGGTCCGCACCGTCGGCGTGCGCTTCGCCTTGGCGCCGGCGGATCCCGGTCCCTTGCCCTGCGTGACGACCCGCTTCTTCGGCTTCATCCCTTGTGCGTCCCTGCGCCGGCGGTCGCCTCCCAGTCGATCTCGTCGCTGGCGAAGACCGGGCCCTCGCGGCAGACGCGCTGCGGCCCTTCGACCCCCCAGACGACGCAGCCGAGGCAGGCTCCCACCGCGCATCCCATGTTCTGCTCCATCGCCACCTGCAGGAACGCCTTGCGGCGGGCCTCCGGCGATCCCACCCGGACCGGCTTCCCGGCCCCCCGCTTGCGGCCGAGCGTGGCAACCCCAAGGCGACCCTTGCGCCCGGCGGCCACCGCCGAGAGCGCTCGCAGCATCGGCAGCGGCCCGCAGGCGAACGCCTGGTCGGCCCATGCCTCGTACTCCAGCACCAGGTCGGTCACGAAGCCGTGATGGCCGACGCTGCCGTCATCGGTCGCGACGACGTACTCGACCTCGTCGGGCAGCAGCGAGCTCGGGTAGACCTCGGACGCGTCGCGGCACCCGTACAGGAGCACGACCTGCCGCCCGTCGCGGATCGCCTCGTCGGCCAGGAGGCGCACGTCGGCGATCCCCAGCCCGCCGGCGACCAGCAGCAGGTGCCGGCTCCGGGTGTCGACCTGGAACCCCTGGCCCAGGGGCCCGAGCATGTCGAGGTGGTCGCCCGGCCGCATCCGGGTCAGCCACGCCGTCCCCCGCCCCACCTCCCGGAAGTGGATCGAGATGACGCCGGCCGTGGGGTCGGCCGTGTTGACCGTGAAGGGTCGCCGCAGCACGAGCCCCGACCAGTCCCCGGTGCGGACGTGGACGAACTGGCCCGCCCGCGTCCCGGTGGCCAGGGCCGGGGCATGGTACTGCTGGAGCCACTGGCCGGGCAGGATCTGCCGGCTCTCGAGGAGCTCGGCGTCGACCAGCTGCATCGGGCGGCTGTCGGGCGTCGGGGCAAGCGCGGCGAGCTGGGACTGCGCGGTCAGCGGCCCTCGTCGTCCACGTCGTCGTCGACGTCGTCGAGCTCGGGGGCCACGGCCGGGTACGCCTCGGCCACCGCGTCGGCGATGTCCCCGAAGACGTCGGTCGGGTCGTAGAACTCCACGAGCTCCTCCGGCGTGCCCAGCTTCCGCCACTCGCCCTCGGCGCCCTCCGGCACGACCTCCGCCACGATGCGGCCGGCGCCGGTGAACGTGAGGCGCTCGTCGTCGTCGTCGATGACGACGAGGTCCCCAAGATGGCCGGCCAGCCCGGCAACCGTCGCCTGGAACTGCTCGAGGAGGTGGGCCTCCGAGATCTGGCTCCGCTCCTGGTACGTGAGTGCGATGTCGTAGAGCTGGTGCGCGGCCGATTCCGGATCCTCCGCGTCGGTCGGCTGCGCAGCCGCCCACTCGTCCGCGGCGGCGGCGTAGGCGTCCTGCTCGCGCGGCGGGACGGTCTCCTCGGGCGAGATCCCGGCCACGTTCAGGAGGTCGTCGGCGGCGGTCGGCTCCGGCCCCAGGCCGGCGGCCTCGCGCGCGGCCTCCGAGAAGGCCGCATACACGTCGGACGGGTTGTAGAGCTCCACCAGCTCCGACGCGGATTCGAGGACCTCGGTCTCGCTGATCCACTCGCCGGTCGTCTCATCCTGGTACCGGGTCCGGCTGCGGAAGCTCATGTCGGGGGCGATCGAGAGGTAGTCCGGATCGTCGTCGATCAGGGTCAGGCCCCCGATCTCCTCGATGCGGGCGGCGTTGGCCTCGAGGAACCGGTCGAGCTGCTCGGCGGCGCGGGCGAGGAAGTCGGAGCGCTCGAGCGCCGCGTCGCGAGCGAGCTCACCGAGGAGATCGGCGCGGTTCACGTCCATGGCGGGCGGCTCCTTTCGTCCGGGGGCGGGGTGGGCGGCGGGATCGATGGTGGAGGTCGAGGGGGTCGGGTGCGGCCGGGGCGGCGTCGGGCCGCCGGCCGCCGTCAGCCTCCCTCCTTGCCGAGGGTCTCGATGCCGAAGTACTCGAGGTCGGGTCCCATGCGCTCGCGCAGGAACATCGCGTGGTGCCGCTCGAAGATCCACTCGCCGGCCCGATGGCCCAGCGCGGCGGTCCCGGCATCGGCCTCCAGCTTGTCGATCGTGGCGTAGTCGGGGAGCTCGAGGAGGATCACGTTGTCGTAGTCCCAGCCGTAGGCCACGTTGTACCAGCCCAGGAACTTGATCCCGAACTTCTTCTCGTAGTCGCCGACCTGCCGCGGGAAGATCGTGCGCATGAAGAACTTGAAGAACGAGTCGCGACCGCGACGGACGTTGAAGAAGGTCGCGAGGACCGGCACCGGCGAGTTCCCTCCTGGACGTGGCGGCTGGCGCTGCTGACCCTTCCGCGCGGGGCGACCGCGTGCCGACCCCCGGCACCGGCCAGGAGCCGGGCTATTGTCGCACGCCCGGGTCGGGTTCCTCGGGGGTCTCGGCGCCTTCGGGGGTGGGTGCGGCGGGAGCGTCATCCGGCGGGACACCGGCCGGCTCCCCGGGCTCCGCGCCCGCGTCGGCATCGGCGGGTGATGCCGCCGGCTCGGGCTCGGCTGCCTCGGCCGGCTCAGGCTCGGCGGTCGGCTCGGCGGGCTCCGGCTCGGGCTCGGGCTCGGCGGGCTCCGGCTCGGGCTCGGCGGGCTCCGGCGCGGGCTCGGCGGGCTCCGGCTCGGCGGCGGGCTCGGCGCTCGGCGCGGGCTCGGCGGGCTCCGGCTCGGCGGCGGGCTCGGCGCTCGGCGCGGGCTCGGCGGGCTCCGGCTCGGCGGCAGCCTCAGCGCTCGGCGCGGGCTCCGCCGGCGCAGCGGCGGGTTCGGCGCTTGGCTCGGCCGGCTCGGCCGGCACGGGCTCCGCCGGCGCGGCCTCCACGGCAGGACGCGGGGCCCCGCCCACGGCATGCGCGACCCGGTGGTCGTCCTCCAGTTCGCCGACCGTCTTGGTCGGGCTCGCCAGCGGTCGCCGCCGGCCCTGGGCACGCCGGTCCGCGGCCACCAGCCGCAGGAGGAAGATGACCGTCTGCCCCGTGAGGAGCAGCAGACCGATGACGACGAACAGCAGGAGCGCCAGGAGCTCGTACGGCCACGCCAGGTTGAGCCCGATCGGGATCAGGACGATGAAGAAGCCGAGCACGAACACCTGGAACCAGAAGCAGCCGAGACCGGGGCCGCGCTCCGGATCCAGCTCCGCTCCCTTGTACTCCGGGCGGTGGGACCGGATGTCCGCCGAGGACGACCGGCGGGCGCCGGAGGACGGCGCGGGTTCGGCGGCGGGTGGGACCGCGTCGGCCACGGGTGCCGGGGAGAGCGCAGACTCGGGTTCGGCGGGTGGCGGGGCGTCGGGCGTGGTCGGGTTCGGGGTGTCGTCCGTCACTGGGGTCCTCGCGATGCCCGCGGCGGGGCGCTGGATCGTGGCCGTCACGATACGCCGAACGCGGCCCCGTCGCGCGGCGGCGGGCTGGCGTGCTCCGGCGGGTCGTCGTCGAGCGGCGACCGCGCCGTCCGCCGTCGTCCGCGACGCCGGTCAGGCGAGCCCGCCCCCGTCGACGACGAGCGTTGTCCCCGTGACCCACGCCGCGGCCTCGGACGCCAGGTAGAGCACCGCCCGTGCCGTGTCGTCGGGGGTCCCGAGCCGCCGGATCGGGCGCTCGGCGGACGAGGCAAGGAACTCGTCCACGTCCTCGCCG
The DNA here is from genome assembly GCA_963713285.1 of uncultured Chloroflexia bacterium. Classification (GTDB taxonomy): domain Bacteria; phylum Chloroflexota; class Limnocylindria; order Limnocylindrales; family CSP1-4; genus CTSoil-043. The sequence goes on from CAVQLA010000002.1 coordinate 12,456, forward strand.
AGCTGCCGCGCCTCCGAGCGCAGGAGCGGCGTGTCGGTGTCGCCCGGGCAGACGCAGTTGACCCGGATCCCCTGCGGTCCGTGGTCGATCGCCATCGCCCGGGTCAGGTTCACCACGGCGCCCTTGGACGCGCAGTAGCTGGCGGCCCGCGGACCGCCCTTCAACCCCCATCCGGAGCCGATGTTGACGATCGCTCCTCCGCCGCCGCGAGCCATCTCCGGGATCGCGTGGCGCCCCAACAGGTAGATCGCCTTCACGTTCACCGCCATGACGAGGTCCCACTCCGCCTCGGGCGTTTCGACGACGGTGGTCCTCCGGACGATCCCCGCGCTGTTGACGACGAGGTCGAGCCCGCCGAATGCGGCGACCGCGGACTCGACCAGCCGGCGGCAATCCGCCTCGAGGGTGACGTCGCAGCCGACGGCGACGGCACGGCCGCCCGCCGTGGCGATCGCGGCGACGACGGCGTCCACGCCCGCCTCGTCGAGGTCGGCCGCCGCCACGGCCGCTCCCTCGTCCGCCAGCAGGAGCGCGGTCGCCCGGCCGATGCCGGACGCGGCTCCCGTGACGATCGCGCGTCTGCCATCCAGGATGCCCATGCGGTCGCTCCCCTATGCGGCGGCCACGCGAGCGACCGTGCGCTCGTCGCGGCCGGTGATGACGTGGACGTGGCCGGCCAGCCGTCGGTCGAGGTCGGGGTCGCCGGTGTCGACGAGGAGCGGGTGCGCCCCGATCGCCGCCAGCTTGGCCGGCGTGGCGACGATCATGATCCCGGACGGCCCCAGGCGCTCCAGGACCGCACGGATCACCGGCGGGCTGATCTGCTGGTTGCCGCGCCCGAGGATGAAGCCCTGGCCGCCGATCGGGGTGACGACGATCCGGCACCCTCCGGCCGGGACGATCGCCAGGAGGTCGGACTCGGCGGCATCCTGCGCCACCATGATCGCCGCGTCCGGCCCCGTCACCTGCACGACGTCGACGCCGACGAGCGTCTTGGGGACGCCGAGCCGCTCGGCGATCGCCCGCACGGTGGACCCCGGTCCCAGGATGAGCCGCGTGCCGGCGGGCGTCCCGGCGGCGACCTCGCCGGCGATCGCGGCGGCCGCCTCGGCCTCGCTCGCCGGGCTCGGCGCCTTCCGCGCCTGGATGCCGCGCCGCTCGGCGGGGACGAGGAGCTCGCCCCACAGCCGCGGCGCCACCTCGCCCCGCCGGTAGGCGTCCTCGTCGAGGTCGAGCACCTCCCGGGCCGCCGTTCGCCGCCGCGCGGCCGGCAGGCATAGGAAGCCGGCCGCGAGGTCGCCGGCCGTCGCTGGGCCGGTCGCGAAGACCGCCGAGTGGATCTTCACCCCCGCCGGGATGCCGACCACCGGGACCGAGGCGTCGCGCAGGGCCTCGTGGACGTCGCGCGCGGTGCCGTCCCCGCCGGCGAAGAGGAGGAGGTCGACGCCCTCGCCGGCCATGAGCCGCGCCAGGCGCACCGTGTCGGCCGCCGTCGTCGCGCCGGACAGGATCGCGCCGATCACCCGCGGCAGGGCACCGGCCTCGAGCGCGGCCGACTCCCCCATCTCGAGCGGCGCCGTCAGCACGACGGGCGGGCCGGCGGAGGTCGGCCACCGGGCGAGCAGCCGCGCGATGGCCGCCGATGCGCGCGCACCGGCCGCGGGCGAGGCACCAAGGGCCAGCGCCCGCCGGACGGTGTCCGCTCCGTCGCTGCCCTTGAGGCCGACCCGCCCGCCGATCCCGGCGATCGGGTTGACCAGGAGCCCGACGGTCGCCGGCGCCCGCCCGGGCCCCGCGCGCGTCACGTCGCCGGCGACGGATCCGTCGCCGGGTGCTTCCGGCGGTAGGCCCGCCAGGTCACGGCCCAGCGCTCCGGGTCGTCCAGCGGCTCGTGGTCGATCCGGTGGACCGTGCTCCGGTACGGCGCACCATGGATGAAATCCGGGTCCGCGTACGCCTCCTCGGCGATCGTGCGCAGGATCGCCGCGTACTCGTCGAGGTCGGCCCGCGAGTACGACTCCGTCGGCTCGAGCGTCATCGGCTCCGGGACCACGAACGGGTGGTGGCTCAGCCAGTAGTGCGTCCCGAAGTCCGCGGCCCGGAAGCCGATCTCCTCCGAGTGGACGCCGGTGTCGCGCGTGAGCTCCTCCCAGCTGTAGCGAACCTGCTCGACCCTGCGCCGCCCCGCCGCGAAGGGCGCCGACAGCCCGCGGATCTCGAGGACCTGCTGCATCAGGTAGTTGTTGTTGAGCACCGCCGTCTCGGCCACCTCCCGAAGGCCGGCGGCCCCCAGGCTCATGATCCAGGCGTAGGCGCGGACGAGGTTGGGGACGACGCCGTACCACGGGCGGATCTTCCCGATCGAGTCGGGTCGGTCCTCGTCCAGGCGGTACGTGGTCCCGTCGAACTCGACCGTCGGCCGCGGCAGGAACCGGGCCAGCTCCGCCGTGACGCCGCAGGCCCCCGCCCCGGGCCCGCCGCAGGCGTGCGGCGTCGAAAACGTCTTGTGCAGGTTGAAGTGGCACAGGTCGAACCCGGCGTCGCGGGCGCGGGTGATGCCCAGCAGGCCGTTGGCGTTCGCCTGGTCGTAGGACGCCAGCCCTCCCACCTCGTGGACGACGCGCACGAAGTCCTCGATCCGGGGGTTGAAGATCCCGGTGTCCTCGGGGTTCGTGATCAGCAGCGCCGCCGTCCGCGGCGACACCGCGGCGCGGAGCGCGTCCAGGTCCGGGTAGCCTTCCGCGTCGGGGTAGAGCGTGATGACCCTGTAGCCGGCCGTCTTCGCACAGGCCGCATTCGACGGGTGGCTGAAGATCGTGGTGATCACCTCGTCCCGGGCGGTGTCGCCCCGGGAGGCGTGGTAGGCGCGGATCATCGAGACGTTGGCCCAGATCGCCGCGGATCCGGCACCCGGCTGGAGGGTCACCCGGTCCATCCCGGAGATCTCCGCGAGCATGCGCTCCAGGCGCCACATGATCTCGAGGACGCCCTGGACGGTGGACGGATCCTGGAGCGGATGCAGATCGGCGACCCTCGCGTCGCGGGCCAAGCGATCGTTGACCTTGGGCGAGTACTTCATCGTGCAGGTGCCCTGCCCGACGTCGACGTTGAGGTCGACGCCCAGGTTCTCCTGCGACAGGCGCTCGTAGTGCCGGACCACGTGGAGCTGGCTGAGCTCGGGGAGGGCCGGCGGGGCGGCCCGGCCGACGCCCGGTGGGAGCGCCGCGGCCGGGTCCCCGACCACCGAGGTGATCCCGGCCTCCGTCGCCGGCGGCAGGACTCCGCGGGCCCCCGGCGTGCTCAGCTCGAAGATGATCGGCTCGTCCCAGCGAGCCTGGTGGAAGCGCCGCGGCATCGGCTTGGGACCGATCGGCAGGGTCGGGGCTCCGGCGGCACCCGCGGCGCGCTTCGGCGTGGACGGTGCGCTCATCGGAGCACCTCCCCCAGCTCGTCGGCGAGCCGGTCGATGTCATCCTTCGTGTGGACCTCGGTCACGCAGACGAGCGCCGCCCGGCCGAGCCCTGGGTGCTCCGCGGAGAGGTCCTTCCCGAAGAAGATGCCGCGCTGCAGCAGCGCCCGCGACACCGCCGCGACCGTCTGGCCGGTGGCGCCGAGGTCGACGACGAACTCCTTGACGTGGTGCTGGCCCGAGAACGGGACCCGGAGGCCCGGCACGGATTCCAGCCGGGTGATGGCGTAGCGGACGCGGGCCATCATCGTCTCCCCGAGCTCCTGCATGCCCCGCGGGCCCATGAGGGCGAGGTAGACGCCCGCGGTGATGCCCCACAGGGCGGCCGCCGTCCCCACCCACTCCTTGCCTTCCTCGCGGTGGGCGAAGGACGTCCGGTCGTAGGCGACGTCGCCGAACCCGTACTCGCCGGCCACGGCCGTGGGGGCGATCCCGAAGAGCCGCGACGGGTACTCCATCACGACCCGCGGGTCGTCGTGGCTGGCGATGAAGCCGCCGTGACCACCGCCGTACTGCTGGTGGATCCCGAGGGGCTGGATGTCGCCGCAGGCGATGTCCGCCCCCCACGCCGCCGGAGGGGCGAGGACGCCCAGCGTCGAGGGATCGACGTCGCCGATCGCCAGGGCGCCGGCCCGATGGGCCAGCGCCGCGATCTCCGCCGCCCGGACCTCCACGACCCCGAGGGAACCCGGGTTCTCGACCAGCACGGCCGCAACGTCGTCGGCGAGCGCCCCGTCCAGTCCCACGACGTCCAGCAGGCCGGACGCGGGCTCGAACGCGACCTCCTCGACGTCCAGGTCGGGCTGCACGTAGTCGAGGATGCGCGAGCGCTTGTCGCGGCTCATCGAGGCCGGGACCAGGACCCGGCGGCGACCCGTGATCCGGCCGGCCATCCGCAGGGCGGTCGATGTCGCCTGGAAGCCGTCGTAGACGGGGACGTTGACGACGTCCATCTCGAGCAGCTCGCCCATCATCGACTCGTACTCGAAGAGGGCCTGGAAGCGGCCGTGGTCCTCGTACGGCTCGCCGGCGTAGGCGGTGAGGAACTCGCTGCGGCCGTTGATCTCGTCGCACACCGCCGGCACGTGGTGCGGGTAGCAGCCCGCGCCCAGGAAGCTGAGGGCGTCGCGGGTCGACGTGTTCCGGCGCAGGAGCCCTTCCACGTGGCGCTCGAGCTCCGCCTCGGAGATCAGCGGCTCCGGCAGGTCCAGCGGAGCGCCCAGGCGCAGCGACGGGGGGATGTCCGCGTAGAACTCCTCGGCCGTCGTGGCGCCGACCGCGGCGAGCATCGCCGCCTTCACGTCGGGGATGGCGTTCGGGACGTAGGGGTGGGGTCGGACGTGACGGCTGCTCACGCGGCTGCCTCCTCGGGACTGGTGCGGGGATTCGTGCCCACCTCAGGAGATCCGCGAATCGTCGGCGCGGATCCAGTCGCGGCTCGCCAGCCCACCGGCCAGCTCGCCCCCGTCGATGGGGAGCGCCGCGCCCGTGATGTAGGCGCCCTCGTCGGACGCGAGAAAGGCGAACAGCCCGGCGATCTCCTCCGGGCGGGCGTGGCGGCCGAGCAGGATCTTGGCGTCGGTCGCGCGCAGCATCTCGGGCGTGTACTCGGCCGCCTGCATGGGGGTCATCACGTAGCCGGGACAGATGGCGTTGACCCGCACCGCGGGCGCGAGCTCGACGGCCATCGAACGGGCCAGCAGGATGACGCCGGCCTTCGAGGCGTTGTAGTCGGCGTAGAAGGGGTGGCCGACCACCCCGTTCGTGGAAGCCGTCATGAGGATGGCCCCGCCGCGGTCGGCGGCCATCCGGCGCGCCGCCGCCTGGGCGGTGTGGAACACGCCGTCGAGGTTCACGGCCATCACCTGGCGCCACTCCTCGGGGGTGATGTCGAGGAAGCGGTGACGGATGCTGATCCCGGCGTTGGCGACGAGGACATCGATGCCGCCCAGGAGTCGATCGACCTCGCCGAACGCCGCATCGACCGATGGTCGATCCGAGACGTCCGCGACGACGATCCCCGCGAGATCGGGCAGCTCGGCCCGCACGGCGGCGAACCGGCCCTCGTCGCGATCGAGGACCACGACCCGGCTGCCCTCGGCCACGAAGCGGGAGGCGGTCGCGAGCCCGATCCCGCTTGCTCCTCCCGTCACGACGACCCGCCGCCCGGCAAGGTCCGGATGACGGGCCACGACATCGGCCTGCGAGCTCACCGGGCACCTCCTGTCCGCGACCGTCCGCTCGCCGGCGCACCCGCTCCTCGCCGTCGCCCGCCGGCGCAGCGCATCCGCGCCGGCATCGACCCGGCGGCGGACCGCGCCGCAAGCGTACCGCGTGCGCCGTCGCCGGTTTCGCGGGGGCCGGACGGCTCTTCACGGCGTAACCGATCGGGAGCATGCTGCTGCGACCGAAGGAGCGTCGGGAGGCGCGCGTCGTGGAGGGCGCGGCCGTGGGGGTCGGGATCCTGGTCTGCGGGCAGCGGGCGACGCCCGGCGTCGTCCGCACGCGCTCCCTGCTGGGCGCCCTGCTGGGCTCCTTCGCTCTTGCCGCATTCTCGGCGGCGCTCGCGCTCGTCGCCCTCCCGACGGGGGCGTCCGCCGATCCACGCGTCCCACCGCCGGTGTGCCCGCCCGACATCACCCTCCAGGGGGTCGAGCGGGCAGCCGGCGGCGTGATCCTCCTCGGGACGGTGACATCCGTGAAGCCGGATGCCGGCCGCGTCCGGCTCGCCGTCGAGCGCTGGTACCACCGGGGCAAGGTTCCCGGCCTCGCTCCCGGCCAGCACCCGGCGACGATCGACGTGGTCCTCGGGCCGACCCTCGCCGCCTCGGGCGGCGTGGCGGTCCCCCACCTGCCGCCGGTCGGGTCGCAGTACGTCGTTGCCGGGACGTGGCCCGCGTCGGCCCGGGGCGTGAGCGTCGCCTGCGGGGTCTTCGCGGACGCCGGCCTGCCGGTCGGCGCCGCCTGGCTGGAACGCGCCGACGCCCGCTACCTCGCGGTGGCGCCGTCGCGCGAGCAGATCCTGCCTGCGCTCCCCCTCGACGCCCCCTGGTTCCTCCTGGGGACGGCCGTCGCGCTCGCCCTCCTCGCGGCGATGATCCTCGGCGCGGTGGCGGAGAGGCGCGCCCCGACCCCGGTCGTCTGACCGTCGGGTCGCGACGCCCCGGCACGGCGTTCGGCCGGGCGCCCCGGCTCAGGACGCCGGGTCGCCGTAGGCCAGGCGCCCGTCCGCGACCGTCGCGAGGACGCGCCCGGGCAGCGCGCGCCCCAGGAGCGGCGAGTTCTTGCCGCGCGACAGCAGGGTGTCGGCCGTGATCGTCCAGGGGTCGCCGGCATCGAAGACGACGAGGTCCGCGACCGCGCCCTCGACCAGCCCGCGCCCGGCTCCGCGGCGCCCGGCACGCTCGCCGAGGACCTTCGCGGGGCCCGTCGTGAGCGCCTCGACGGCGCGCGCCAGGGTAAGCCGCTGCGCACCGACCGCGGCGAGAAGGATGCCGAGCGCCGTCTCCACGCCGCTGATCCCGTTGGCCGCGAGCCCGAACTCGGCCTCCTTGTCAACCTGCGTGTGCGGGGCGTGGTCCGTGGCGACCGCATCGGCGGTGCCGTCCACGAGGGCCGCCAGCACCGCGGCCGCGTCGCCGGCCGAGCGCAACGGCGGGTTGACCTTGCAGGAGGTCGCGTACGGGTGAGCCGCGAGCGCGCGGTCCGCCCACGGATCGCGCGCGAGGCCGTCATCCCCGATCGCCTCCCACGCCCAGCGCCGCGCGCCTGCCAGCCACTCGTCGGTGAAGCCGAGGTGGTGCGGCGTGACGTCACAGGTCACCGGCAGGCCGGCGGCCTTCGCCCGGCGCACCGCATCGAGCGCGCCGGCCGTGGAGAGGTGCGTGAGGTGGAGGCGCGCCCCCGGGGCGTCGGGCAGCACGGCCGTGAGCACGGCGATCGCCCGCTCCGCCGCCACCACCTCGCCCGCGACCGGCCAGCCCTTGAGGCCCAGCACCGTCGCGACGTAGCCCTCGCTGGCCTCGGCGCCGGCGGTGAGGGCGGGGTCCTCGACGTGCTCGAAGAGCGGGACGCCGAGCATCCCGGCGTACAGGAGCGCGTTGCGCAGGATGACCGGGCCCTTGACCGGCGAGCCGTCGTCGGAGAAGCCGACCGCGCCGGCGTCGGCGAGCTCGCCGAGGGCCGCCAGCCGCTCCCCTCCCCGCCCGACGGTGACCGCCCCGTGGAGCAGCAGCTCCACCGGCGACCCGGCGGCGGCCGCGGCCGCGCGCACCCGCGCGAAGACACTCGGCTCGTCGGCCGCGGGCGTCGTGTTCGGCATGGCGCAGACGGTGGTGAAGCCGCCGTGGGCGGCCGCGGCCAGCCCCGACGCCACGGTCTCCGCGTCCTCGTTGCCGGGCTCACGGAGGTGGACGTGGATGTCGAGGAGGCCGGGCGAGATGACGATGCCGTCCGGCCCGATCCCCGTTGCCTCCGCGCCCTCCAGCCAGGTCACGGCCTCGAGGATCCCGTCCCGGACGACGATCTCGCCGGGCCCCTCGCGCCCCGCGACGGGATCGACCAGCCAGGCCCGGCTGATCTCGAGGAGCTCCACGATCTCGCCGACACGCATCCCACTCGCCTCCCGGGCGCCGGCGGCACCCGAACGCTTCCGCTCAGCCACCGATCGGGCCCTCCGGCGCTCCGCCGTGAACGCCCGAGAGGAGGTAGAGCAGGGCCATCCGCACCGCGACCCCGTTCGCCACCTGCTCGGTGATCACGCTCCGGTCGAGGACCGCGACGTCCGCCGCGATCTCCACGCCCTCGTTCATGGGGCCCGGGTGCATCACCAGCGCGTCGGGCTTCGCCGCCGCCAGCCGCCCCCGCGTCAGCCCGAAGCGGGCGGCGTACTCGCGGAGCGACGGCAGCAGGCCGGCGTCCATCCGTTCGCGCTGCAGGCGCAGCGCCATCACGACGTCGGCGTCCGCCAGCGCGGCGTCCACGTCCGAGGTCACCCTGAAACCTGCATGCCCCGACGGTCCGCGCCCGTTGGCCCAGCGGCCCGCCCAGGCGTCGAAGCCGCGCAGGATCGGCGTCGGGCCGCAGATCCAGAGGTCGGCGCCCATCGCGGTGAGCGTCCAGACGTTGCTCCGCGCGACGCGCGAGTGGAGCACGTCGCCCAGGATCACGACCTTCTTCCCGGTGAGGTCGCCCAGGTGCGCCCGCATGGTGTAGAGGTCCAGGAGCGCCTGCGAGGGATGGCCGTGCCAGCCGTCGCCGCCGTTGAGCACGCTTCCCGAGAAGACCTCGGCCGCGAGGTACGGGGCGCCCGACGTCCCGTGGCGCATCACGATCATGTGGGCGCCGAGCGCCTCGATCGTGCGAATCGTGTCGACCAGCGATTCGCCCTTCGTCACCGACGAGGCGCTCGCGGCGATGTTGACGACGTCGGCCGAGAGGTTCTTGGCGGCCACCTCGAACGACACGCGCGTCCGCGTCGAGGCCTCGTAGAAGATGATCGTGACGTTCCGCCCGCGCAGGGCCGGCACCTTCGTGATCGGCCGCGCCAGGATCTCCTTCATGGCGTCGGTCGTCTTCATGACGAGGCCGATGTCGGACGCCGACAGGACGTCCACGTCCAGCATGTGCCGGTGGTGCCAGGGATGCTCCACGGTCGGCTCGATCGGGGCGATCGTCTCGGGCGCGCTCACGCCTGCTCCTCCCGGCGTTCGATGCGGACGGCGTCCTCTCCGTCCGACTCGGCAAGGTGGACCTTCACGAGCTCGTCGCGCGCCGTGGGTACGTTCTTGCCGACGTGGTCGGCACGGATCGGGAGCTCGCGGTGGCCCCGGTCGACGAGGACGGCGAGGCGGATCGCCCGCGGGCGCCCGAAGTCCACGAGGGCGTCCATCGCCGCGCGGATCGTCCGCCCCGTGAACAGGACGTCGTCGACGAGGATCACGGTCTTCTCGTTGAGGTCGACCGGGATCGCCGTCCCCTTGACGATCGGCTGATGGGCGACGAGCGACAGGTCGTCGCGGTAGAAGGTGATGTCGAGCGCGCCCACGGGGAGCGTCACGCCCTCGTGATCCGCGATCGCGACGGCGATCCGTTCGGCGAGGGGGACGCCCCGGCGCTGGATCCCGACGAGGACGAGCCCGTCGGTCCCGGCGTGGCGTTCGACGATCTCATGGGAGATGCGGACGATGGATCGGCGGATCTCGTCCGCCGACATGATCTGGCGACCATCCATCAGGCGCCCGGCCCGGCACAGGGCCCGGTGCACCTACCGCGACGTGGCATGTGCGTCCTCCTTCCCGGCCTCCCTGGACCGGTCGTTAAAGGGTCGGGGCATTCTACCGCGCGACGCGGGCGCGAGAGGGGCCGGTGCGCACGGGCCGATCCGTGCGCGGGTCGCTCAGCGGGCGACGACGACCGGCTCGTCCCCGGCGGTCGGCAGGCTCTGCAGCTGGCCCGCGTCGTCGCCCCGCCAGGCGTAGACCGTGATCAGGCTGCCCTCGCCGTTCTGGCCGGGAGGCGTCGACCAGGCCAGACGGTCGGAGTCGAGGGAGAACCCGCGCAGGGCCGCGACGTCGGGCAGGACGACCGCGCCCAGCTTCCCGTTGTCCTCGACGTTCACCAGCGAGAGGCGCCCGGTGCCCGCCTCGGCGGGATCGGCGACCCAGACGCCGAGGCGCCGGCCGGCGGGATCGAAGCGCACCTCCCAGTCGGCCACCGACTCACCGGCGACCCGGCTCGGGAGCGGCTCGTAGGCCGGGTCGCGCGTCGCGTCGAGCAGCGTTCTCCAGTCGGCGGCGACGAGGCTGCCGTCGGCCGGGATCCAGGCCTGCTGCTCGTCGCTCCAGGCCAGGGAGCCCGTCCAGTAGACGACGACCCGGTTCGTGGCGTCGATCACGGGCCGCCAGACACCCTGCCGGGGGATCTCGGTGACGCTGCCCGCCGCGGGATCCAGGAGGAAGGAGCGGGCAACCACGCTCGACGGTTCGGCGTCGGGCGGAGGCACGAGCGCCGGGGACTCGCCCTCCGGGGTCGCGGCGAGGCGGGCCGAGCTGGCGATGATCTGGCCGTCCACCCAGCCGGAGAAGACCGAGCCATGGTCGTACGTGAGCGCGATGGCCCGCGGCTCGCCGACGCGCCACGCGTAGATGTCCGGGCCGTGCGCACCGTCCGCGGGCCGGGCGGAGAAGGCGACCCAGAGGCCGTCGGGGCTGTACGCCGGCGACGAGCCCACCAGCACGACCTGCTCCGCGATGGTGAACGCCGCGGCCGCGGTCGGGGCCGGCGTGGGGGGCGGCAGCGTCGGGAGCGGTGTCGCGGGAACCGGGGTCGCCGACGGGCCGGGCGGGCCGGGCGTGGGGGTTGCCGGCTCGGGCGTGGGGGTTGCCGGCTCCGGCGTCGGCTCAGGGCTGGCGGACGGCGTGCCGGGCGAGGGCGTCGCGGGCTCCGGGGAGGCGGGATCGTCCGACGGCGCGGGAGAGTCGGCTGGAGGAGAAGCCGGCTCCCCCGACGCCGCCGGCGATTGGACAGGCTCGCTGGTTGGTCCGGAAGACGGACTGGGCTCCGGCGATGTGACGGGCGGCGCGAGATCGACCGCCACGACGTACACGGCGCCCTCGCCGACGACCACGGCGGGATTCCCACCGGGCGACAGGAGGACCGACGATGGCTTCACGCTGAGCGAGGCGACCGTTCGCGCGCTGCCGTCGAGCGTCCCGCACGCCGCGGCGTCGACCCCGGGGCAGACCTGATCCACTTCCGCGGTCGAGATGACGTACGTGCCGTCGGCGGCCCTGCTCACCCAGGCCACCGTCTGCGCGTCCACGGTGATCGGCGTGGCCGCCGGTGCCAGGCTCCCGAGAGCGGGCGCGCCGGAGCCGGCCGGGGTGGCCGGCGGGGCGGTCAGCGGCCCGACCACGAGCGCCACGACGGCGACGGCGGCGAGGCCGGCGAACGCGAGGCTCGGGCTGCGGAGAACCCGCGGCCACCCGGAGCCTCCCGTCCCGGAACCCCGGGCGGGACGGCCGGCACGCCGGCGGGTGGCCCGGCGGACCTCGTCGTCGAGGGCCAGGGAGACCCGTGCGCCCAGGTCGCGCGGCGCCGGCGGCAGGTCCTCCCGGAGGCCCCGCAGGAGCGCGGCGTCGGCGGCGAAGCCGTCGGCCGCCGCGAGGCATGCGTCACACCCCGCGAGGTGCTCGTCGAGCCACGCGGCATCGGCCTCGGCGAGGGGCCCGAGGAGCGAGTCGGACGTGAGCGCGTGGGCCCGCGCGTGCGGGTCGTTGGTGCGGTCGGGGTGGCGCACGATGCGCTGCAGGCCGCTCATCGGCGGACCTCGCGCGACGCGTCCGGGCGGCTGCCGCGTGCCGTGGCGGCCTCGCGCTCCGCGGTGGCGGCCTGCTCCTCGGCAAGTGCGCGTCGAAGGCTCTCGCGGGCACGCGTCAGGAGCGCGCGTGCGGCCACGTGCGACGTGCCGAGCGCCGCCGCCAGCTCCAGGCCGGTCATCTCGTGGATCTCGGCCAGCAGGAGGGCGGAGCGCTGGCGCTCGGGGATCCGCTTGAGGGCCCGCTCCAGGTCGCCGGACAGGCGCAGGTCCAGCGCGATCCGCTCCGCGGACGGGGCGGAGCCGCGCGACTCGCCGGTCCACGGGACGAAGCGGATGATCTTGCGCCGCCGGATCTCGTCGAGGGCGACTCGGTGCGCGATCTGGTAGAGCCACGCGCGGGCCTTGGACGGGTCGTCGAGGTCGGCGTGGGCCCGGTAGGCGCGGATGAAGGCGTCCTGGGTCAGGTCCGCGGCAAGCTCCGGGTCGCGGAGCATCCGCACGAGGTAGGCGTAGATCTCGCCCTGGTGGCGGGCGAAGAGCTCCTCCACGAACGCCCGGGCGGCGATGGGATCGGCCGGGAGCGCCGCGGCGTGCGACGGCGCGAGCGTGCTCGCCGGGATCTCGTCCGGCTCCTGCGACGGGACGTCGCGACCCGGGATCACCGGGCGCCCTCCCCAGCGGAGCGAGAGATCGACGAGCACGAGTCCTCCGGGATGCCGATGCCGCGCGGGCGGAACCCGCCTTCAGGCCCAATGACGACGGGCGATGGGGGCATGTGACGCGTCCCGGACGGGTCCGGGCGACGGGTCCGGCCCGTGCGACGGGGCGGTGCCGGCGAGCGCCTCATGGCCGCCCTCCCGGCCGCTCCGCGCGGGGATCCGGCCGATCCTCGTCCTCGTGCCGCCCCAGCCGGCGGACCAGCTGGTCGGCCGCCTCCTCGGGGCTCACGGAGTTCACCGGCAGCCCGGTCCCCAGCTCCAGGCCCGCGATCTCGCGGAGTCGCGGGTGGATCTCCCAGTGCCAGTGGTACGTGGTGTCGACCTGCCCCGCGAGCGGGGCCGTGTGGAGGACCAGGTTGTACGGCGGCCCACCCAGGTGGTCCAGGCGCCCCAGCACCTGGCGCAGGCCCTCCGCCGTCGAAGCGATGTCCTCGTCGGTGGCCCGCCCGAAGTCGGCGGAGTGGCGCCGCGGCACGATCCAGACTTCGAACGGCGAGCGCGAGGCGAACGGCGCGAAGGCGATCGAGGCGGCGTCCTCCCAGATGAACCGGGTCCCGCGCTCGCGCTCCACGCGCACGGCCCGGCAGTACGGGCACTCGCTCTCCCGGATCACGAAGCGGGCCGCGCCCCCGATCTCCTCGGCCACCTCGTGGGGGATCTGGGGCAGGTCGTACAGGTCCAGGCAGAGGTGATTCGTCCGCGCCCCGGCCTGGCGACCCCAGTTCTGGAGGACCTGGAGATACGCCGTCTGGCCCGTCCGCTCGGCCTCGGCGAGGGCATCGCGCGCGGCGGCCAGGAGCTCCGAGATCAGCTCGGTCCCGACCGAGTGGAGCGCCCGGTGCTCGCCCGGCGGGGCGACGATGGTTCGCCAGCTCCCGGCGGCCCGCGCCTGGGAGAGGGCGATCTGGGCGACGCTCCGGTCCTGCTCCCGGGCTTCCACCTCCGTGCCGACGGTGCGGAACGCGAAGTCCTTGAGGATCCGGGTGCGCACGCCGTCGCCCGGCGGGATCCGGCAGTTGAAGCAGTCGCCGTGGTCGTCGACGGGCTCGGCGTGGGTCACGAAGCGCTCGCGCTCGAACTCGCGGTCCACCAGGGTGGCCACCCACCAGCCGGTGATCGCGTCCCGCCGCAGCTCGAACAGGCCGGCGGTCATCAGCGGGCCCCGGCGGGCGTCGGGGTCGGGGCGCCCGGGCCCGGCGTCACGGGGACAGGGGCACGGGTCCGCCCCGCAGCGAGGCCCTCGACGGCGGCTGCGAGCGCCCGGCGCCCCTCGGCGGCATCCGCGGCCGGCGGCAGGTCGCCCGCCAGCTCGAAGCCCAGGCGGTGGGCGAGGGCCGTCGCGAAGGTCGTCGCGGCCCGGGCGACGCTCTCCGTGCTGGGCGCGACGTCGGCAGGTCCAGCGTGCGCGCGCCCGCGCTCGCGCGCGAGGGAGGTGGAGCGCAGGCCCGGCATCCCGCACGGGTCGATGAGGTCGAAGTCGGCGAGGTTCGTGGTCACGTTCAGCGCGATCCCGTGGAAGCTGACGCCCCGCGCCACGCGGATCCCCAGCGCCCCGATCTTGCGCGGCAGGGGTGTGTCGGCGCCGACCCAGCAGCCCGGGTGGCCGGGGCGCGCCCCGGCGGCCACCCCGGCGGCCGCGCAGGTGTCCGCCATGGCGCCCTCGAGGGCCTCCACGAACGGGCGGACACCGAACGGACGCAGCGTCCCGGCACCGGGCGTCGCGGCGGCAGCCGGCGACGCCAGCGCGACGATCGGGTACGCCACGAGCTGGCCGGGCCCGTGGTACGTGACCTCGCCGCCGCGCTCCACGCGCAGCACCTCGATCGCGCGCGCGGCGAGCAGCTCGGGGAGGGCCAGCACGTGGGCCTGGCTGGCGTTGCGGCCGAGGGTCAGGACGGCGTCGTGCTCCAGGAGCAGGAGCTGGTCCTCCGCCAGGGTCCCGTCGGCGCGCGCGGCAGCCAGCGCCTGCTGCAGCGCCCACGCGTCGCGGTACGCGACCCGGCCCAGCCAGCGGGCGAGGAGACGCCGGGGCGGCGCCGAGTGCTCCTCCATCGTCACGCGCTCCACCTGCGCACCATACCAGCGCCGGCTCCCCGGGCGGTTCGCCGGCGCGCCCCGCGGGCTGACGTCCACCGAGATTCGCCCGGCTCGCTCACCGGCGACCAATCCCCGCGCTTTCAGGATTGCTTCAGCAGGACATGGCTGAATCTGCCTCAGCTCGGCTCCCTCCCCGAGCGTCCACCGCCGGACGACCGCCCTCCTCCCGGTCACCCGGCAGCGAAACCGGGCCCGTGCCGCCTTCTCCCTCTCTCGGGCGGCCCGGGTTCGTTTCGCGTCCGGCCCGGGGCCGTCAGGTGCCGGAGCTGGCCCGGGTGGCGCGCTCGGCGAGGATCCGCACCGATCCCCGGAAGATCAGCCCGTGGACCGGGTAGAGCGCATACCAGTAGGCCAGGCCCGGGAGCCCCTTCGGCTCGAAGAAGGCCGTCTGCACCAGGCGGCTGCGCGTGCCGTCGCCCAGCGGGACGACCTCGTACTGGAGCCAGGCGCGCCCGGGGACCTTCATCTCGGCGCGCAGGCGCAGGAGGCTCGGCCGGCGGACCTCCTCGACCCGCCAGAAGTCGAGGGCGTCGCCCACCCGCACGTGGTCCGGATCCCGGCGCCCGAGCCGCATGCCGACGCCACCGACGGCCCGGTCCATCAGCCCGCGTACCCGCCACAGCAGGTTCGCGTACGGCCAGCCGGCCTCGCCGCCGAGGAGCTCCACCTCGGCGAAGACCCGCTCCGGCGGAGCCGCGATCGAGCGCTGCCGGCGCTCGACGATCATCCCCTCCCGGGAGGTCACCGACGAGAGGCTCGCCTTGTCCGGGGCCGCGAGCGCGTCGAACCAGGTCGATTCGACGTCGTGGCGGTCGGTCCGGTCGATCGCCCGCTGGAGCGCATCGGCGTAGGGCAGCGGCGCGAGGCCGAAGGCCGCCGCCGGCCCCGGGTCGCGGACGATCACCTCGTTGCGGAGACCCTCGATGAGCGGGCGGGCGATCCCCGCGGGGACCGGCGAGACGAGGCTGACCCAGTACGAGGAGAGGCGCGGCGTGAGCACCGGGACCGGGATCATGAGGCGGCGCAGGCCGCGCAGGCGGGCATAGGTCCGCATCATGTCGCCGTACGAGAGGACGTCCGGGCCGCCGATCTCCACGATCCCGGTCACCTCCGGGTGGTCGAGCACGCCGACCAGGTAGTCGAGCACGTCGCGGATGCCGATCGGCTGGCAGCGGGTGCCCACCCAGCGCGGGGTGATCATGACCGGCAGGCGCTCGGTCAGGTGGCGCAGGATCTCGAAGGAGGCGCTGCCGGAGCCGATGATGACGGCCGCCCGGAATTCCGTGACCGGGACGCCGTGGGCCGCCAGCTCGGCGCCGGTCTCGTGGCGGCTGGAGAGATGGTGCGACAGGTCGGCCGCGTCGTCACCCAGGCCGCCGAGGTAGACGATCCGCGAGACGCCGGCTCTCTGCGCCGCCTGGGCGAAGCTGCGGGCCGCCTGGAGATCACGCTCGGCGAACCCGTGCTCACCGCCGCCCATCGAGTGGGCCAGGTAGTAGGCGATCTCCACCCCGTCGAGCGCGGGGGCGAGGGTGGGTGGGTCGAGGAGGTCCGCTGCGATGATGCGGTCGTCGGGGAAGCGAGCGGCAAGAGGCCGGGCGTCCCGGCTCATGAGGACGAGGTCGTGCCCGCGCGCACGAAGGAGCGGGACGAGGCGCCCGCCGATGTAGCCGCTGGCGCCGACGACGAGGATCCGCACGCTTAAGTTTCGCACCAAACCGTCTGGCGGATGGGCGATTCCCGGCAAGCCGGTGGCCCGGCGTGGCGGCGCATCGCGGAACGTCCCGCGGCCGGAGGCGATCCCGTTCGGCCCGCGGCGCGAAGAGGAGGGTGACGGATGCGCCGGCCCCGGGCACGACGCATCCGGGCTCCATCCAGCGAGGCTCCCATGTTCCGATCTTCCTCGACTCCCTCGCCGGCCACCCCGGTCGCCGCAACCCTCGGCACCGCCTGGCAGGCGCGCTTCGACCGGCTCGACCGCCGGATCACCATCGCCCTGGCCGGCGCCGCGATCCCGCTGCTGCGGATCGCTCTCGGCGTCGTGTTCCTGTGGTTCGGCGTCCTCAAGTTCTTCCCGGGCCTGAGCCCGGCGCAGGACCTCGCGGCGCGGACGATCGAGCAGCTGACGTTCGGGCTCGTCCCGCCGGAGGTCGCCCTGCCGGTGCTGGCGGCCTGGGAAGTCCTGATCGGCCTGGGGCTGCTCTCGGGTCGGTTCCTCCGCGCGACGCTGCTCCTGCTCGCGGTCCAGATGCTGGGCACGCTGACCCCGCTCCTCCTGTTCCCGGACGAGACGTTCACCGTGTTCCCGATCGCGCCCACGCTCGAGGGCCAGTACATCCTCAAGAACGTGGTCCTCGTGGCCGCCGCCATGGTGGTCGGCGCCACGGTCCGCGGCGGGCAGCTGCAGGCCGAGCCGGCAGGAGTCGGAGAGCCCCCCGCGTCGCCCGTCCCGGCCCCCTTCGCCGTTCCGGCCCCCACCCCTGCCCCGACCTCCTCCCCGACCCGATCGACCGAGGTGCCCTCGTGACCGAGCCCGTCGACGCCGCTGCCCCGACGCCCGCGCCTGCCCCACCCGTGGCGATCGTGACCGGCGCCACCGGTGCGATCGGCTCCGCCACGGCGCGGCGGCTCGCCGCGGCCGGATGGCGCGTCGCGCTGGTCGGGCGCGACGGGTTGCGCGTCACCGAGCTCGCGGCCGAGATCGGGCCGGCGGCCGCAGGGTTCGTCGCCGACGCGACCGTCTCGGCGGAGGTCGACGCCGCGCTCGCGGGCGCCGTGGAGCGCCTCGGCCCCCCTGACGCGCTCGTCCACGCCGTCGGCTCCACCGTCCTCAAGCCCGTCCACGCGCTCTCCGACACCGAGATCGAGGGTGTCCTCGCCGTCAACCTGCTGTCCGCCTTCTACGCGCTGCGGGCGTTCGTGCGCGCCGTGCCGCGCGGCAGGCCGGCGGCGGTCGTGCTGTTCTCGTCGGCCGCCACCCGGATCGGCCTCCTCAACCACGAGGCCATCGCCGCGGCGAAGGGCGGCATCGACGGGCTCGTGACGTCGGCCGCCGCGTCCTATGCCTCCCGCGGGATCCGGGTCAACGCGCTCGCGCCGGGGCTCGTCCGCTCGAACCTCACGCGGCGGCTCGTGGAGAACGAGGCGACGCTCCGGGCGTCGGAGGCGATGCACCCGCTGGGCCGCGTCGGCGAGCCGGACGACGTGGCGGCGCTGGCCGCCTTCCTCGTCTCGCCGGACACCGGCTGGATCACCGGCCAGGTGATCGCGGTCGACGGCGGCCTGTCGGGGGTGAAGCTGCCGCCCCGTGCGTAACGGACGGCGGCCCCGGCCCGACAACGGGGAGTGCTTGCGTCATCGACGTCGGCGACGCGATCATCCTCCCGCCCGGCATGCGGCCGTCGCCCGACCTCTTCCGTGGTCGGCTCCAGGGGACAGGGTGGGCCCTCTCCTCTGGGTCCACCCTGTCCCTGTGTTCTCGAGGCACGACTAGCCGGCCTGGCGCACCCGACTCCCGAGCACGCGCGCCGCGGCGCGTCGGGCGCGGGCCGGCCCGGGATCGGCCCGCAGCTCCGCCCCGAGCGCCGCGGCGGCGGCCGGCGCGGAACCCGCCAGGAGCGCACCCACGGCCGCAGCGATCTCGTCCGCCGGCGACCGGTTCGGGTCGAGGGCCCGGCCGAGGCCCGTCCGCTCCAGGTCTGCGGCCACGGCGAACTGGTCGGTCGAGAACGGCAGGGCGACCAGTGGCACGCCGGCCGAGAGCGCCTCGGTGACGCCGTTGTTGCCCGCGTGGGTGATCGCGAGGGCGGCTCGCCGCACCAGCGCGACCTGGGGCAGGAACGGCCGGACCAGCCACTCCAAGGGGAGCGGGGCCAGGGCCGCCGGATCGGCGGAACCCGTCGCCAGGGCCACGCGCAGCCCGCCGACCTGCCGCCGCGACAGGTCCCGGAGCGCCGCCACCACCCGCGCCAGGACGTCGTCGCGGGCCGACAGGAAGCTGCCGAACGAGACCACGACGAGCGGGCGGTCACCGCCGGCGGCGACCCACGCGGCCGACTCCGCGTCGAGGGTCTCGTCGCGCACCGAGGAGCCGAGGAAGGCGTGGGCCGACGGAAGGTGGGCGGCGCGCTGCGGGTCGTGGAGCGCCTCCGGGTAGCTGTAGAGGACGACGTCGCCGTGGACCCGGAACGCGTCGGCGACCGGCGACGCGCCCGGGTCGAGCTCGGCCCGGGCCGCGTTCCAGTCGTCGGTGAAGCGCCCGGTCACATCGTCCGCGAGGCGCCGCAGCCCGGCCAGCTCGGTCGGGTCGGGATCGAACGCAGCCGGCCAGGCCGGCGGAACCCCGTAGACCTCGTCGCCGACCGGGAGCGCCGTGGGATGTCCCAGCACGACGTCGGCATACGGGATGCCGGCGGCCTGCAGGCCCAGCACGGCCCCGAAGGCGAGGTGGTCGACCAGGACGGCGTCGGGGCCCACGGAGCGGACCGCGTCGATCGTCGCCCGGGCCGCGGCGAGCGGCTGCCACAGCAGGTCGTTGCGGCGCAGCTCGGCCTGGAGCCGGAGCGTGGGGACCATCCCCTCGCGGGTCGCGGCGAAGAACGCCCGCAGGTTCTCGTCCTCGCCGGTCGGCTGGTCGTCGGGGCGCGCCGTCCCGGCGTTCGAGCCGCGGCCGAGCACGAGCTCGACCCGCTCGAAGCCGGCCCGCTCCACGTGCGGCGCGACGGCCGGCCCGGTGGCGACGACGACGCGCTCGCCGTCCGCGGCCCATGCGCCGGCGAGGGCCAGGAGCGGGAAGAGGTGCGAGGCATAGTCGGGACTGACCACGAGGAGGGTCACGAGAAGGCTCCGGTCCGGTGGGTGTCAGGCAGCCGGGCCGGGCGCGCCGACGGCGGCCGGACCGGCGGCCGCAGCATAGACGGGGACGAGGGCGTCGGCCATCGCCCCGATCGTGAAGCGCGCGCCCACGAGAGCCCGCGCCCGGTCCGCTCGGCCGGGCCGGCCGGCGAGGTCGAGCGCCTCGTGGATCGCGGCGACGAGCCGTCCGCGGTCCAGCGTGTCGACGAGGCGGCCGGTGACGCCGTCCTCGAGGTACGAGGCGGGGCCGCCGGCGCCCGGCGCGACGACCGGCAGCCCGGCCGCGAGGGCCTCGACGATCGCGATGCCGAACTCCTCCTTGCGGCTGCCGCAGGCATAGGCGCCACCCGGTGCGACATCGGTCCCGAGCCCCTCCTCGGCGACGGCGAGGACGCGAAGGACATCGTCGTGCCGTCGATGCCCCAGCATCAGCAGCGCCTCGACCATCTCCGGGTGCGGCACGAAGACCGCTTCGATCCGGTCGATCTCGGCCCGCTCCTCCGGTGTCGGGTCGTCGAGGTCGCCGCCGACGATCACGAGATTCGCCCGGCGCCGGAGGTCCGGGTCGGCCGCGAAGGCTTCGACCAGTCTGGCCATCCCCTTCACCTCGGCCAGCCGCCCGACGCTCACGACCAGGGGGAGGCCGCGGCGGTCCGGCCCGAGCGCGGCGATGGCCGCGCGCAGGTCGGCCACGACTCCGCCGGGGGCGGACGCGGCGGGTGCGGCCGGCGCGGCGAAGACGGGCTTCAGGCCGGCGATCTCGCGGCGGGCCGCCTCGACGGGGGCGAGATCGATGCCCTCCGGGACGACGTGGTAGCGGGCGGGGTCGGCCGCGATGTCGATGGCGAGGAGGTCGCGCAGGCGCGTCGCCAGCTCCGAGCGCGGAAAGAGGACCACCTGGCGCGCCGTGTCCGCCAGGTAGCGGACGAGGCGGGCTCGGAACCAGAGGGCGCCGGCGGCGTCGGCCCGGCCGAACGAGGCGCGGTCGAGATCGCCGGCGCGCTCCATCTCGGCGATCACGGCGTGGGGGTCGGGGGCGAGCGTGAACACCGTCGGCAAGCCGCGACGGCGGGCGATCCGAGCGGCCGCGAGGCTTCCGACATCGGCCATCCGGAGGTGGAGGAGGTCGGCCGGCCGGTGGTCGAGGACGCGGCGCAGGCCCCGC
The DNA here is from genome assembly GCA_963713285.1 of uncultured Chloroflexia bacterium. GTDB lineage: Bacteria > Chloroflexota > Limnocylindria > Limnocylindrales > CSP1-4 > CTSoil-043. The sequence continues at coordinate 33,080 of CAVQLA010000002.1, forward strand.
TCAGCCGCGAACACGGCCGGCCACCCGCCGCCGAAGCCCAAATCCTCGTGGCGGCCGAGCGGCGCCGACAGCACGGCGTGCTCGTCGTCGAGCGGCCCATGGCGGGTGGGCGCGGCGGCGAGGCCGACGAGCGCCGCGGCGGGCGTCCCCCGCCCGATCGTGGTGACCGTGGCGATCCGCCGGTCGGCGGCCAGGGCATCGCCGAGCTGGACCAGGAGCGTCGCGATCCCACCGGTGCTGCCCTGCCCGGCGTGGAGCAGCTCGCGGTCGAGGTTGCCGCCCAGGTGGACCTGGACGATGCGCAGCCGGTCGAGGTCCGGCGCTGCGCCGATCGGAGGGTCACCCGGCTCGGCGCCGGCCGCCCGCCCGCGGCGCGCGTGGTCGTCGAGCGCGAGCAGGGCGGTCGCGGCGACGGCGTCGTCTCCGGCCGCGATCCTCTCCAGCTCGGCGGCGCCGGCGCCGGGCCGGTCGCCGAGCGCAGCAATCGCGGCGCGACGGACTTCGGCAGGCTCGGGATCAGCGGCGAGCCGGACGAGCGCCCCGTCGTCCCCGCCGACGAGCCCGAGGGTCTCGACGAGGCGGGCCCGGGCGAACGGCTCGCCGGTGGCGGCGAGGCGGGCGGCGACGGCGGCCACGACCGGGCCGGGCGCGACGGCGGACCACCTCGCGAGGGTCCGCTGGGCGAGCATCCCGCCGATGCGCCCGCCGGCGACCAGGCCGGCCAGCGGGTCGAGGAGAGCGCGAACGGGCTCGTGGCCGGCGAGCGACCAGGCCGCGTGCTGGGCGAGGAACCCGCCGGCGTCGAGGAGCTCGAGCAGCGGCTCGGCGGCGTCGTCGCCGCGGAGCCGGCCGAGCGCATGGACGGCCGAGATCGCGGTCGGCGCGTCGGCCGAGTCGCGGATCGCCTCGAGCAGGGCCTGCCGGGCAACAGCCGCCCGGGCGCCGCCGGCCCGGTCGGCGCTCGCAGCCGCCTCGGCGAGGGGGTCGCTGAGGAGGATGACGTCGAGGACCGACTGGGCGCGGCGTGTCCGCTCGAGGAGATCGCGCATACCTGCCCTTCGCGCGGCTGCGGCCTCCAGTGTGCCGCAGGCCACCCGCCTTCGTCACGTCCGGGCCCCGATGGCCAGACCGCCGGCGGGACCTTCGCCGGCATGCCGATGCCCCAGGTGCTCTCGCCTATGGGGCCGCTGACGGCGCCACGGCTGCTTCAGCAGGTGACGTGGAGGATCGCGTTCGTCGTCGCGAGGTCGGCGTCGGCCAGGAGGGCACAGGCCTCCTCGGTGGGGACCGCCACGAGCTCGACGCCCCGAAGGGCCGCCTCGGCACGCACCTCGGGGGCGATCGGGAGGGCGCCGTCCGCTCCCGTCCCCACGACCAGGCGCCGGCAGTCCCACGGGATGGGCTCGAGCAGGCTCAGCGGCGTGTGGCCGTAGCGGCCGCGCAGCGGCTTCGAGGCCTTCTTGTCGCGCTTGCCGACCCGGCCGCGGTCGACGACCACGTCGCGCTCGAAGCGCCGGCCCTCGATCTCGATCACTCCGAACGCGATGAGCGACGCGCGCATGGCTGCCTCCTTCGCGCTACCCCGCCACGACCGGGTCGATGGGGTACGGCGCGAGGGCCTCGGCCCCGGCCGGCGTGACCCGGTAGACGTCCTCGTGGCGGACGCCGCCGAAGCCGGGGATCGCCAGCACCGTGTGCCCGATCGTCATCGTCATCCCCTCTCGGAGCGGCACGCTCTTGTGGGGCGGGATGATCGTGGAGGCCGGTGTCTCCTCGAAGCGCAGTCCCAGGCCGTGGCCGATGCCGTGGACGTGGTACTGCTCCAGCCCGTGGTGGGCAAGGACCCCGCCGACGACGACGTCGAGGCCGGCGACGGTCACGCCCGGGCGCATCGCGTCGCGCACCGCGGGGATCAGCTCGGCGTAGGCGCCGAGCAGGGCGCGCTGGCGCTCGTCCGGCTCCCCGACGACGAACGTCCGCGCCAGGTTCGCGCAGTAGCCCTCGACCTGGGGCGTCAGGTCGATGACCGCCAGCTCGCCGGCCCGCAGCGGGTTCGGGCTGAGGCGGCCGTGGAGCATGCAGGTCTCGATGCCGAAGGTGACGTAGATCGGCGTGCTGGTCCGCTCGGCGCCGGCGCGCATGAGCGCGTACGTCACCTCGGTGGCGATCTCGTGCGCCGTGACGCCGGGCCGCAGCAGCTCGCGCGCGCGGTCCATCCCGATGCCGGCGACGCGCTGCGCCTCGGTCATCAGGGCCAGCTCGCCGTCGTCCTTGACCATCCGGAGGGGGTCCATCACCGGGTCGGACGAGACCAGCTCGATCGTGGGGTTGACCTTGCGAAACAGCTCGACGAGGAAGGCCGGCGTCTCGAACCACATCTGCATGCCGACCTTCGGGGGGCCGTCTGCCGGCGCGCCGACGCGCTCGGCGATCTCGCGCAGCAGCCCGACCACCTCGTGGATCTGGCCGCCGACGGAGCCGAAGACGTGGACGTCGCCGGGAGTGGCCGCACCGGGCAAGGCGCCCGTGCCGGGCAAGGCGCCCGCGCCGGGTAGAAGCGACGCGTCGGCCTCCGCCGCCAGGCTCGCCCGGATCTCGGGCTCCTCGCCGGCGAACGCGATGATCGTCGGCGGGCCCTCCACGGGGACGATGGCCCGCGGCTGGACGCGATCCGTGCCGAACAGGTACCGGTAGTCGTCGTGGTTCATGACCATGATCGCGACGAGGCCTTCCTCGCGCATGCGGGCCTGGACGCGGGCGATTCGGTCATGGCGAACGATCACGGAACTCTCCAGCTGGATGGCGCCATCGTGCCACGCACCGGCGGAACGGGCTGCGGCCGCGGGCGGACACGTGGGACGGTGACGTGCGGCGGCGCCGGGATGCCCGCCGCGGGCGTGACGGGGGCGGCGCCGGGATACGCTCACACTGGGACACAGCGCGCCACGCACGCCCCAAGCTCACCCGGCGGGGCGCCGGTCGCGGCCCCGCTCGACGATGCCGTGCCGGCCCCGCAGCGGCGCGGCCGGAGCGCCCCTACACCACCCGGGTGGCGACTATGGCGAGACCCAGTCGAGGCCCAGGCGGGCCAGCGTGGCCGGCGTCGGGTTGCCCGTCCGGCCGTCCCAGCCCGCCAGCCGGTAGTACTCGTCGAGCGCGCCCTCGATCGCCGCAGGGTCGAGGGCGACGCCCGCCGTCGGCCCGGTGCCCACCAGCGGCCGGAAGAACTTGGCCGGCAGCCTGTCGGCCGTCCGGTCGATGCCCTCGCGCTCGTTGAAGACCCGCAGCATGTTCAGGCGCCGCTCCCCGATCTCGACGAGCTCGTCGACGTCGAAGTCGTCCCAGCCGGTCACGGCGCGCACGAAGTCGACCGCCTCCTGCGGGCCGTACAGGCTCCAGGCCGGGCCCCACACGAACTGGCACAGCGAGGCCGTGTCGAGGAACGAGTAGAACTGCTGGGTCTTGAGGGCGAAGCGGACCTTCTCCGGGCCGAACGAGTCGGGCGGCAGCGCCGCGTCGAACCCGAGGAGCTTCAGCCGCTCGAGGGAGAGATCGGAGGCGCCCTCCTCGATCATCGGGTCGTGCTCGGAGGACTGGTGGTCGGCGCCGAACGGGTTCACGGCGTAGATGATGCCGAGCGTCCGCTTCGCCTGCGGCATGTGGGCCGGCGCCTCGGCGCCCTTGACCGTGATGAGCAGGTCGTGGCCCTTCCCCAGCAGGTCGGCGGCACGCCGCGAGCCGTTGGCGAGGACGTCGCCGATGCCCTCCCGGGTGGCCAGCATCTCGGTGAGGCGGACCATCGCCGCCGCGTCGCCGAAGGGGGCCGGGAAGCCGATCTCCGCCTCGGTCAGGAGGCCCTTGTCGAAGCAGTCCATCGCCCAGGCGACCGTCGCGCCGGTGCCGATCGTGTCGAGGCCGTGCTCGTTGCAGATCTTGTTGGCCAGCGAGATCGCCGCCAGGTCGTCGACGCCGCAGTACGAGCCGAAGACCGAGGCCGTCTCGTACTCGGGGCCCCCGTGGCGCGGCTCGACCGGCCGTCCCTGCCATTCCGTCTCCACGACCCGCTTGCAGCGCACGGCACACGCGTAGCAGGTGTCGCGCTCCTTGAGGATCGTCGCCGTCATCGTCTGGCCGGAGATCGCCTCGTAGCCGTCGAACTGCCCGGCGTCGTAGTTGAACGTCGGCAGCGAGCCGATGGCGTGCTGGAACTCCAGGACACCCTCGGTGCCGTTGTCGCGCAGGTCCAGGACATCTGCGTTGTTGGGGATCTCCGCGGCACCCGCGCGCGCGAGCCGGTTGAGGGCCGCGGCGTCGGCCACGGGAAGCTTCTTGCTCGTTCCCCGGGCGACGATCGCCTTGAGGTTCTTCGAGCCCATCACCGCGCCCATGCCGGTCCGGCCGTTGGCCCGGTTGGCCATGTTGATGATCGCGGCGAGGCGGACGAGCTTCTCGCCCGCGGGCCCTGCCTGGGCGATCTCGACCTTGGCGTCGCCGAGCTCGGCCTTCAGGAGGTCGTCGACCTGCGAGGTCGTCTTCCCCCACAGGTGGCCGGCCGGCCGCAGCTCCGCCTGGCCGTCGTGGAGCCACAGGTAGACGGGCTGGGCGGCCCGCCCGCGGATCACGATCCCGGTGAAGCCAGCGAAACGCATCTCGGCCGGGAAGAACCCGCCCGCCTGGCTGTCGCCGATGCCGTCCGTGAGGGGCGAGCGGGCGTTGACGGTGACCCGGCTCTGGCCGGCGATCGGCGCCCCCGTGAGCAGACTGTCCATGACGGTCAGGACATTCCCTGGGTCGAAGGCGTCGGTCCCCGGCTTCATCCCGTCGAGGATGTAGTAGAGGCCCATCGCGGAGCCGCCGAGGTACTTGCGGAAGAAGGCCTCCGGCGGGGTCTCGACCTCGAGCGTCCCTGTCGTGAGGTCAACATGGAGAACGCGCCCGGTGCGCTCGCCTGGCATCAGCTGCCTCCGATCGGGTGCTCGCGAATGGTCGCGGTGGCTCGTCCAGATGATACGCGGCCGTCCATCGCGATTCGGCGGTCGGGGCGGCAGCCGGAACGGCGGCGGTTCGGCGGCGGGGGGGCAGCCGCGCGCGGGGCGCGGGGCCGACGGCCCCGCCTGCGCCGGGAGGGAACCGAGCGCCGGGCCGCCCGGCTGTGGGATCCTTGCCGCGACGTCCCGGAAGGAGTTGAACATGCTCCCGGGCACCCTTGTCGACCTCTGGCTGGCCGAGCGCGCCGACCTCCCAATGCTCGCCGCCTGGTTCAACGACATCGACGTCAACGGCGAGTTCGAGTCCTTCGAGCAGTCGTCGCTGAGCGAGGTCGAGCGCGACTTCGAGGCCAAGCCCGACCAGCGCTGGTGGATCGTCCAGGAGAAGGACGGCACGCCGGTCGGGTACGTCGGCCACGGCAAGGCGGACGGCGGCTGCTGGATCGGCTATCTCCTGGCCCCGGCGGCGCGCGGCAAGGGCTACGGCAGCGAGGCGGTCCTGCTCATCACGGACTACCTCTTCCTGCACAAGGACATCGGCCGGATCCAGGCCGAGACGCACCCGGCAAACGCCGCCTCGCAGCGCGTCCTCGAGAAGGCCGGCTTCACCCGCGAGGGCATCCTCCGCCGCACCTTCTTCAGCCGGGGGATCTGGCGTGACACCGCGATGTACAGCCTCCTCCGCGAGGAGTGGGGCGCGCCGCGGGTCCTGCCGGCGGGGTATCGCTGAGGTACTGGCTGACCGCGGGGGGCGACGCCGGCGCACGCGGCGACCCGGGCCGCGCGACCACGCGGGCCACGCGGCGATGCGGGCCTGTTTGACACGTTCGGCCGGGGGTGCATGCTGTCGAGGTGGCAATCACGACGAACCTCGTTCACGTCTACCAGCTGGTCGACCCTGTGGAAGCGCGCCCGGACGGCGCGTGGGTGATCGAATACCGCGGCCAGGCCTTCGTCACCAACCCGGGCGGCGGCAACCCCGAGCCCTTCACGTGGACCGGCCAGGACCGCCGGCCGATCGAGAGCCGCGCCCGCGCCAAGGCGCCCGCGATTGGCTTCGACGTGATGAGCCGCGAGGACATCGCCCGCGCGCTGCGGGTCAATCCCGCGCTCCTGAGCTTCGTCGAGCACGGCGAGCCGGGCTTCCCCGGGCCAATCCTCCGGTTCCGCGACGGGCCGATCTGGGACGCCGAGGCAGTCGAGCGGTGGATCCCCACTCGTCAGCCTCAGGACTCCCGCCGGACGAGCGTGCCGCGCACCTGACCCGCGGAGCCGGCCTGGGCCCGACTCGGAGGGCACCCGCGACTGTGGCGTGTCGGCTGCGCAGCCGCGCGTGACCTGCGGCCGCGCGTGACCGTTGCGTTGTGCTACCGTGTGCTACATGAGCGCTCGACGGCCGGCGCCGCCGGCGGCAGCACCGTCGTACCCCACGCGTGACGAGCACCTGCATGGCGTCGCGCCCGCGCGCGTCGGCGTCCGCGAGCTGCGCCAGAACCTGTCGGTCTACCTCCGGCGCGTCGAGGCCGGGGAGACGCTGGAGGTGACCGAGCACGGGCGGGCGATCGCTCGCCTGGGTCCCCTGCCGCCCCTGCGCATGGGCAGCCTGGAGCGCCTGGTCGCTGAGGGTCGGGCCATCGCCGGGACGGGCGGCAGCCTCGCGGACCTGGGACTGCCGCCCGCGATCGGCCCAGGTCCGGCACTCTCGGAGGTCCTGGCGGAGATGCGGGGCGAGGACGACCGGTGACGGTCTACGTCGATGCGTCAGCGCTCGTGAAGCTGGTCGCGCCGGAGGCCGAGACGGAGCCGCTGATCGAGTACCTCGGCGAACGTCCGTCGCAGGCGACCAGCGTGATCGGGCTCGTCGAGGTCCGGCGCGCCGCAGCGCGTCGACCGGGCGTTTCCGCCGAGAGGGTGGAGGCTGTCCTCTCCCGGATCGCAACGATCGCGCTGGATCCCGGCGTGGCCGGCATCGCCGGGGCCCTGGGTCCGCCGGCGCTCCGCACGCTCGATGCCGTCCATCTCGCGTCGGCGGCGGTGTTGGCCGAAGACCTGGAGGCCCTCGTCACGTACGACCGACGGCTCACCGAGGCTGCCAAGGCGCTGGGACTTCCGACGGCCGCACCGGGAGCCTGACACCGGAAGCCTCGCGAGCATCTCGCGCGCTCGCGGGCGGGACCGGGGCTCGACGCCCACGTGGGTCCGTCCCGGCCTCCCCCTGCCGGACAGAAGAGCCGGCGTCTCGCTTGGTCTCCCGTCAGGGAGGCGAGATCGCCGGCTCGTCATCATGAGTTCGCGGGCGGACGAACGACCTCAGGCCGCCGGCCGCCGGAAGACGCCGGCCCGGGTGTCGCTCGAGATGTTCCCGGCGCGGGGTCGAGTCAGGAGATTCGCAGCGCCACGCGATGTGTCAGCCGTGGTCGTGAGCGCCAGGCCAGCCGGCCTGCGCCGCCGCGGAACGGGCCCGGTGGCCCAGGACATCGCCACTGCCGTACCTCCGAGACGTCGGCCCGGCTGCCCGGGGAGTGGAGGTCGATGATGGGATTGTCCCACGCGGGGCAAGGGGGGGTCCTGAAGCCAGGGGATCCTGGCGGTCCACCGGCTCTTGCCGGGCGCGAACCTGTCGGTCAGGCGAGGGCGAATGGCGATGCCGGGAAGCGGACCGCGATCGAGCCGGGGTCGATGCTCCACCCGGTCCCGTAGATGCCCCACCCGGTCCGGTAGATGCCCCACCCGGTCCGGTAGATGCCCATCCGGTAGATGCCCATCCGGTAGAGCGGGAACCCGACACCGTCGAGGAGGTCGACGGAGCCGATGGTTGGCATCGCCAGCGCGTACGTGGCCAGGCCCACCGACGCACCTCCTGCCGGCCCTGCAAGGGCCGGCTTCGCCGCGGGGCAGGAGCCTGTCGTGCAGGAGTGTCGGGTGGGCGCCCCCGTCCCGCCCAGCAACGCCATCGCCACCAGACCGCTCGCCGCCGCTGCAAGGATCGTGCGCTTCATGTCCGACCTCCCCGTCAGCTCCGGTGCCCGCTGGAGGCTCGCTGACGAGGAGACTCTGCGCCGGACGGGGCCCGGGTCCGAGAGGGCCGGTCACGCGCGAAGGGGTATTCGGTCACAAGCTGGATGGCGGGCGGACGCCCAGATGCCTTCGGTGACGGTCAGGGTTCGACGAGGCGGATCAGGGTCGCGGCAACCGGGTGCTTCGCGTCGTTGGCCGTGCAGACCACGAGGTAGCGGTTCGCCAAGCGACGGGGCCTCCAGGACGAACGTGTACGTCCCGGGCACCGAGGTCTCCTGCAGGAAGCCGGGCCCGGTGAGTTCGGCCCCGTGTACAGGGGGAGGGACGGCCAGGCGGCCCCGAGGGCGCTGCCATATGGGGGCGCTCCCGGCAGGACTGGCCTCGGCCTTGATCACCTCGGCCCACGTGAAGTAGGCCCACGCCGGCGCGAAGATCAGCGTGCCGCCGCCTCCTGCGCGGGCGACCGAGAAGTCGACCGTCAGGCTGGAGCCCAGGGGGACGACCGCCGGTCCCCGGTACGTGCACGTGCTGCCGTCGTAGGTCACGGCCGCCCGCAGCGTGTCCTCCCCACCTGCCGGCGCGGTTCCGGACCCTCCCGCCTCGAGGTCGCCGAGCACGTCGTCGAGGCTCGCGTCGCCCTGGGCCAGGTAGGTCAGCATCCCGGTCGAGAACGCCGAGGCGACCTGCGGCGACATGAGCGCCGGACGCGTCCGAGCGGAAGGCGCCGGTCCGCAGCGCCGACCGGAGAAGGCTCGCCTGCGCGCCGTCGATCGCGTCGCGGAACGCGGACGGGTCCACCGCGCGGACCGGCAGCAGGCCGGTCGCTGCCGGGGCCCCTGCGAGCCGGGCGGCGAACGCCGCGCCGAGGAGCTGCTCGACGAGCTTGCGCACCTCGGGCCGGTCGTGGAAGACGACGACGGTGTACGTCGTGCCCCGGGCTGCGCCGGCATGCGCGGGGTCGACCGCCGGGAGCGCGAACCAGCCGGCCTCCCTGGAGAGCTGCGCCGGCCACCCCTGGCGATCGGCCCCGCCGCCGTGGGTGAGCCAGCAGGACGGCGGGTCCCGGTCGCTGACCTCCGGCCACTCGCTGACCTCCGGCCACGCGGCAAGGCGCGCGGGGATCAGGCCGATCGAACCCGGGCCACCCAGGACGAAGCCATCGCCCAGGGCGATCTCCCCGAAGCGCTCGAAGGCGGAGCGGACGCGGAAGTCGGAGAACAGGACCGCCGATCCCGTCTCCTGCCCGAGGCCCCCGACCGCCCAGTCCTCGTAGACCGCGGGCCCGGATCCGCCCAGGACGAGGCTCTCGACCCAATCCGCGGCGGCCGCGCCCGACTCCGGGCCGGCCTCGACGCCGAGGCACCACGGCGTGCGGCCGTCGGCCACCATCCGGCGGCTCAGGGCAACGAGCCCGTCCCAGCTGGTCGGAATCGCGTAGCCGGCCTTCTCGAACGCCGCCTTCGGGTACCAGACGAGGCCGCCCAGCGACGCCGCCACGGGCGCACCGTAGAGCGTTCCCGAGCCCGCCGGCCACGTGCCCTCCGCATCGAGCGTGCCCAGCGAGACGAGGTAGCCGCCGAGATCCGCCCGCAGCCGGCCCGCGTCGACGAAGGCCCCGAGATCGATGAGCCGTCCCTGCCGGGCGAGCGCCGCGACGTCGTGGGGCCGGGACACGAGGGCAAGGTCGGGAAGCTCCCCGGCGGGCAGCGATCCCAGGCCGGCGGTGCCCGAGGCGACGGCGACCCCGATGCCTTCCTGCGTGAGCTCGGGCAGGAGCGACGCGAGGTCGGCGGGCAGGTCGGAGGCCACCCGTACCTGCGTGCCGTTGAGATCGGGGCCGGCCAGCGCGCTCACGGGCACCACGCCGGACCCCGAGCGGACCTGGAGGTCGCCCGGGGCGATGCCCGCGTCGCCGGCGGTGGGGCAGGCGTCGACGTGGAGGTACCTCCGGCACTCCTCGTCGGTGAGCGCCCGGCCGGCGTGCTCGGAGGCCAGCGTCACGAGCTCCGCCGGCGGGAGGAGGGGGATGCCCCGCGGGCCGTCCGGCCCCGCGCGCACCGCGAACGAGCCGTCGCCCGCCGGGTAGGTCACCGCGGCCGCCTGGAGCGCCCAGTGAAGGGCGTCCATCGTCTCCTCGGTCACGTAGCCGCGGTCTGCCGTCGCCCGAGCCGATTCGACCGCGAGCAACAGGCTGAGGGATGGGTCGACGCCGAGGTTCGCGCTGGACGCCGCGGCCAGCTCGCGAGCGTCGGCGACGGCCGCCTGCTCACGCGCGCCCTGGGCCTGGCCGGTAACGACCACGACGAGCCCGACGGCGAGGACCGCGGCGGTGGCGAAGAGGGCGACGAGGGCGCGCAGCCGGGTGGCGGCTCGGCGCTCCAGGGCCCGCTCGTGGGCCTCCCGAGCCCTGGCCTCGTCGGCCGCCCGGCGCCGCTCGGCCACGCTCGCCTCGAGGAAGGCATGCTCGAGGGCCGTGAGCGCGAGCTCCGTCGATGCCGCCCAGCCCTCGAAGAGGTCGAGCCGGCTGCCGGCCAGCAGGAAGCCGGCGTCGCGGCCGGAGCGCGACCACTCCCCTGCGGCATCCTCCAGGCGGCGGCGCATCCAGAGATCGGCGCGGTCCTGCTCCACCCAGCCGGCGAGGCGCGGCCAGCGCGTGAGCAGGGCCTCGTGGGCGATCTCCACGGTGGGCTCGCCGCTGACCGCATCGCGGTCGAAGGAGAGCAGGCGCCAATGACCGAACGCGTCCAGGACCTCGCCCAGGCGCGCCGGGTCGTCCGCCGGGGAGGTCAGCTCCGTCGTCGGGAGTCTCCGCGCCGTCGCGCCCGCACCTTCGCCCGGGACGACCAGGCGCAGGAAGGCCTGGCGGGCGAGCCCGCGGGCGTCGGGTTCGAGCGCGCCGTACGTCTCCTCGGCCCGGCGCCCCAGGGCCCCCAGGACCCCGCCGATGGCGGCATAGGTTCCGCGCGAGAGGCGATGGCCGTCGCTCCGCTCGAAGAGCTCGGTCAGGGCGTACTGGAGCTGGGGCAGCGCTCCCGGCTGGCGCGCCACGTCGGCGATCACCTCGGACGCGAGGCCCGGCTCGAGCTCGAGCCCCACGGCCGCGGCCGGACGGGCGATCGCTTCTTCGAGCTCGTTCGGGGTCAGCGGCGTGACCGCCTCGAGGCCCTCCCGGACGAGCTCGCCGAACTCGGGCACGAGGAGCGGGCGGTCCAGGAAGTCCGCCCTCATCGTGATCACTGCGAGGAGCCGGCCGCGGGCCCCCGCGAGGGCCCGGCTCAGCGCCTCGAGGAAGCGCTCGCGGACGGCGCCATCCCGGGTGACGGTGAAGAGCTCCTCGAACTGGTCGACGACGAGCAGCAGGCGGCTGTCGTCGCCGGGCAGGACCCGGGCGACCGCCCCTCCGATGTCGCCCGTTCGATCGAGCTCCTCGGCCAAGCCGGCCGGTGGCTCGGATGCGACCGAGCCCAGGGCCGCGGCGAGCTCCTCGAACGGGCGGGCTCCCGGCAGCATGACCGCGATGCGCCAGGCCGCGGAGCCGGCCAGCCCTCCTGCCCGCAGGGCCGGGATGAGCCCGGCCCGGACGACGCTCGACTTGCCGCTGCCGCTGGGGCCGACGACGGTGAGCAGGCGCCCCGCGCGAGCCACCTGCCCGAGGCGATCCACGAGGCGGGCGCTGAGCTGGTCGCGGCCGAAGAAGTCGGCCTGGTCCTGCTCCCCGAACGGGCGCAGGCCCTTGTACGGGTTCCGCGCCGGCGCGCTCGTCGACGCCGGGTAGGCCGCGCCGGGCCGGACGGCGAACAGGGCGATCGGCTCGGCCACGCCCTTGAGGTGCGGCGAGCCGCGAGCCTCGAACGAGACATCCAGCGAGGTGCGGATGAGCGAGCGGACGGTCTCGGTGACGAGCACCTCGCCGGCCCTTGCCACGCTGCACACCCGGGCCGCGATGTTGACCGCCGAGCCCACCAGGCCCTCGGCGGTCTCCACCGTCTCGCCCGCGTGGACTCCCACGCCGACCCGGATCGGGAGCCCGGGGTTCGCTTCGGTCGCCTCCCCGGCGACACGCACGATGTCGAGGCCGCACAGGACGGCGGCCCCGACGGAAGGGAAGACGAGGTAGAAGCTGTCGCCCTGGGTCCGGGCCTCGGCCCCCTCGGCCTGCGCCTCGGTCCCTTCGTGTCCCGCGAGGATCGCCCGGACCAGGGGCCGGAACACCGCCAGCAGCTCGGCGGCCTCCCGGTCGCCATGGGTCTCGATGAACTCGGTGTAGCCGCGCAGGTCGGCGAACAGGAAGCCGTGCGTACGGGCGTGCGCGCCGGCGCTCACCTCGCGATGCCTCCGCCGAAGCTGACCCGGCGCACGGCAACCTCGCTTGCGCAGCGGACGTGGGCCCGGGTCGGCGCATCCGCGTGAGGAGACGATGCGGGCTGCTGCATCCCATGGCGAGGGCCGAAGGTCGCAGTTCAGGGATCGAGACGGGCCGGATAGCACTCGTGAGACGGCCACGCGCCGGTGTTACATGGCGCCGAAACCGTACCCTCGTCTGTTCGGAGGGGTTGCGATGCCGGGGCGCCTCCTGGCCCTGCTCCTCGCCGTCGTTCTCGCCGGCGCGGGGTGCGCCAGCGCGACGCCCGTCCCGTCGGCCGGTCCGACGGCCACGGGCCTCGCTCCGAGCCGCCAGCCTACCCCGGGAGCCACCGGCGCTCCGACCCCGGCTCCATCCGACGCGGGACCGGTTGACATCACGGCGACGACCTACCGGCCGTGCCTGTCGGGACACACCGGCGGCACGCTCACCATCGGCACGTATGTCTCCCCACCGCCGACGAGCCAGCTCCCGTTCGGCTGGGTCGAGCGGCCGCTCGCGCTGTTGAGCCTCTGGGAGGTGACCCCGGACGACAGGTTCGTCCCGCGGCTGGCGACGCAGGTCCCGACCCTCGCCAACGGGGGCGTCGTCCTCCGGCCGGACGGCCGCATGGACGTCACGATCGACCTCGTCCCGGGCGCCCGCTGGTCCGACGGGCAGCCGATCACCTGCGAGGACCTCGACCGCCAGGCTTCTCTCACCAGCGGGACCGGGATCCTGGACGTGGACGGCGCCAGCGGCCCGCGCTGCGTCGCCCACTTCGTACGGCCGTCGCTGGACTACCTCCATCTATGGTTCCCGCTCCTTCCCGCCCACTACCTGGAGGGCCGGGACCTGGCCGAGCCCTACCCCACCACCGACGTCGCGTCGGGGGTCTACAGCGGCCCCTACATGCCGGCGCGACTGGCCGAGGGCAAGGAGATCCACTTCGTCCCCAACCCGCAGTTCTGGGCAACGATCGGGAAGGGCGAGCCGCCCTTCGACTCGGTCGTGCTCCGGTACTACCGCACGTCCGACGCCGAGATCGCCGCATTCGCCGACGGGGAGCTCGACGTGGCCCTGGATCTCATGAGCCCGGACCTGCCCAAGGTCGCCTCGTTTCCCCGGGGCCAGGTGGACGCGATCGACGCGGCCGTCTCGATGTCGACCATCTGGAACCGGGCCGCGCTCGTGGCGGCCTGGGGCGAGGCCGGGGCCGGCGCCATCCTCCAGGCGCTCCACTACGCGTACGACAAGCAGGCGATCGCCGACCGCGTCCTGGCGGGCGTCGTCGACCCCGTCTGCAACCCCGTCTCGGCGCTCCTCTGGTACCACGCCGACACCGGCTCCTGCTACGGGTACGACCCGGCGAGGGCCAACGCGATCCTCGACGCCGCCGGCTTCGCCCGGGGTCCCGACGGTGTCCGCGCCAGGGACGGCAAGCCGCTCGCGTTCCGCGCCTGCACCGAGGCGGCTTCCGGGAACATCGGACAGGTCCGGATCGACGTTCTCACGCTCCTCGGGAGGCAGCTCGACGAGGTCGGCATCAGGCTGAACCCGCCGTTGGCCACCGAGCACCTGTGGGCCGTGGGCGGCCAGGTCGAGGCGGATACGGCCTGCAACTTCTACTACGGCACGTTCGACGTGGCCCTGGTCGCCTGGCCCCCCTACCAGGAGCCACCCACGGTACTTCATCGACTACTACCACACGCCCCCGAAGGGTGACGAGAACTGGTCGCGCGTCGAGAGCGAGGTCGTCGACCGCGCCCTGGACGGCATCGAGAGATCCGTCGACGCCGCGGCGATCCGCGACGCGATGGGCGTCTTCCAGGCGTACGCCACCGACCCGGCCAACGGCTTCCCGGAGATCCCGCTCTTCCAGATCAAGACGGCCCTGCTCCGGGGCCCCCGGATGCGCAACGTGAGCGCCACCTGGGCCTATCCAACCTGGAACATCGAGGATTGGTGGCGTGCGCCGTGAGGCACGGTGGCGTCAAGCGATGATGCCCCAGCGCCGTCGAGCGATCGGCGCCGACCCGCCGGCGAAGGCGATCACGCCTCCCGCGGGCGCTCTATCCTCCCGACGTGGCTGACGATCGACCCAAGGCGCGCGCAGGCGAGCCGGGCCTGCCCGGCGGTCCGCTCGACGACGCGTTCGCGGGCGGCCGCCGGCTGAAGCTGCGCCCGGGCGCCGTCCTCTTCGAGGAGGGTGACGCCTCGAACCGGGTGATCCTGCTCCTCGCGGGTCGGGTCAAGGTCTCGTCGTTCTCCGAAGACGGCCACGAGACCATCCTGGGCTACCGCGGCGCCGGGGAGGTGCTGGGCGAGCTCGCGGCGATCGACGGCGAGGCGCACCTGGCACGGGTGACCGTCGTCGAGCCCGGGGAGGCGCTCGCCGTCGTCGCGGAGCGGTTCGTCGCGGCGCTGGAGACGCAGCCGGGCCTCGCCCTGGCGCTGCTCCGGTCGGTCATCGGCAGGCTGCGCGACGCAGACCGCACGCGGGCGGAGTTCATCGCCCTCGACGTCGTCGGCCGGGTCGCCCACCGGCTCGTCGAGCTCGCGGAGCACTACGGCGAGGCCGCCGACGGCGGGATCCGGATCGAGCTCTCGATCTCCCAGCGGGAGCTCGCCGGCTGGGTCGGGTCGTCGCGCGAGGCAGTCAACAAGGCGCTCGCCCAGCTGGAGCGGGCGGACCTGATCGCCGCCGAGCGGCCCCATCTCGTCGTCCTCGACCTCGAGGGCCTGCGCCGGCGGGCCACGTAGTGCGTCCTCCCCGCGCCTCCCCGGCGAGCGGACCTCCAGCTCACCTTCGCATCCGCAGCCCGTAGCCGCGCGGGTAGACGGCGGCGTACATCTCGAGGCGGCTTGCCGAGACCGGCCTGGGGCGCGGCTCCCGCGTCGGCCCTGGGCGCTGGTTCGGCGCTGCCGCGGCGAGCTCGCGCTCGCGCTCGCGAGCCCAGGCTGCCCATGCCCCCGGCTCGATGGGCTCCAGCTCCGTCTCGACCTTGGGAGCCCGCGGCTCCTTCGCCGCGTCGCGCTGCCGCCAGCCGAACAGCAGCTCCAGCGCCAGTGCCTCGCGCATCGTCTCTTCCTCCGTCGCCGGCCCCCGGACCGGCACGTGGGCCTCGCCTGGAGCTCCGCCCGCCGAGGCGCCCGGAGCCGAGATACGAGGCGTGGTCAGATCCAGTACCGCATCTCGTCGAACACGACCATCGGGCTGGACGGCGCGACCGGCGCCGGCGCCGGCGCCCGGCCGCTGAGGAGCTGCACCGGCGTCCGATGCCGGGCGACGCCGACGCGCAGGTGGTGGTGGCTGACGGCCCCCGTCTGGCCGCACCCGCCCAGGATCACGGCGAACAGCACCGCCGCAAGCATCCGGCGCTTCATCTCGGGCCTCCATCGCCAGCTCTCGAGGCCTTCCCCGGGATCGTGCTGACGGGGACAACTCTGCGGCCGGTATGGCGGCTGGCCCGAGGGCCGCGGTCACAGCGCTCGAGGTAGTCCGTCACACGGGGCCCGCAGCCGGGCGCAAACCCCGATCGCGGAGAACGCGCCCTCCGCCTTCCGGCCGGCCGACCCCGGGCCTATGCTCAACCCATGCCGTCGTGCTCGGGCTGCCGCACCGCGAATCCCGAGGAGGCACGCTTCTGCATGACCTGCGGGGCGTCGCTGGAGAGGGCCGAGGCTCGCGAGGAGCGGCGGATCGTCACGATCCTGTTCGCTGACCTCGCCGGGTTCACCGCCCGCTCGGAGCGCCTCGACCCCGAGGACGTGCGGGCCTTCCTCCTGCCGTACTACGACGTCCTGACCAGCGAGGTCGCCCGCCACGGGGGTCTCGTGGACCGCTTCCTCGGCGACGGGATCATGGCGATCTTCGGGGCGCCCGTCGCCCACGAGGACGACCCCGAGCGGGCCGTCCGGGCGGCCCTCCGGATCGTCGAGCGGGTCCCGGCGCTGGAGCTCGACCTCCATGCCCGGATCGGGGTGAACACCGGGCCGGTCCTGTTCGCCGCAGGATCGGGCGGCGAGCGTGACGACTCGGTCACCGGCGACGCCGTGAACACGGCGGCCCGACTCCAGGCGCTCGCCCCGGTCGACGGGATCGTGGTGGGCGAGCCGACGTACCAGACGACGCGGCACCTCTTCCACTACGAGGCGCTCGAGCCGGCCGCCGCCAAGGGCAAGGCCGAGCCCCTGGTCCGGTGGCGCCCTCTCGCGCCGATCGCCCGGCGCGAGGAGGCCCAGGTCGAGGTGTCCCCGTTCGTGGGCCGGGAGCTCGACCTCGCGGAGCTCGTGCGTCTCTTCGAGCGCTCGCGCACGTCGCCCTCGACGGAGCTGGTGACGATCGTCGCCGAGCCCGGCATCGGCAAGAGCCGCCTCGTGCGCGAGTTCCGCCGTCACCTCGACGCCGTCCCGGATCTCGTGAGGTGGCGCCTCGGACGCTGCCTCCCATACGGCGATGAGATCAGCCTGCGCCCCCTGGGCGAGATGGTGAAAGCCCACGCGGGCATGCTTGACACCGACGACCAGGCCATCCTCTCGGCCAAGCTCGATGCCGTCCTCAGCGAGCCCGACACGACCTTGCGCGCCTGGATGAGGGATCGAGTCGGGCCGCTCGTCGGGCTGGCCGTCGAGGCCGCCCCACCCGAGCAGGAGGAGGCGTTCACCGCGTGGCGTCGGTTCCTCGAGGGAATCGCCCACTCAGGCCCTACCGTGCTCGTGGTGGAGGACCTCCACTGGGCTGACCCTGCGCTCGTCGCCTTCCTCGAGCACTTCCTCGATCACTCCGCCGGCCTGCAGATCCTCGTGCTGGCCACCGCCCGCCCCGAGGTCGAGGAGCGCCACCCGACCTGGCTTGCGCGGGCCCACCATGCGACGGTCGTCTCGCTGACGGGCCTCCCCGACCAGGCGATGGCGGCGCTCCTTGAATCGAGCCTCCCGGGCACCTCGCCCGAGCTCCGCGACACCGTCGTCGCGCGCGCCGGTGGCTCGCCGCTGTATGCCGAACAGCTGGCGGCGATGCTCCGTGATCACCTCACGCCAGCTGGCGGCTACAGCTTCGATGAGGCTGCGATTCCGGCCACGATCCAGGCGCTGCTCGATGCCCGCATGGACGCCCTCCCCGCCGACGCCAGGGCGGTCCTCCTCGATGCGTCGGTCGTCGGCAGGACGTTCTGGTCCCAGGCGGTGGCTGCCCTCGGCGACCGCGAGGTCGAGGACGCCGAGGCGCTGCTTGCCGAGCTCGCCAGGCGCAACCTGGTCCGGCGCGTGCTGCCCTCGACCATGGCCGGTGCATCCGAGTTCAGGTTCGTCCACGCCCTGGTCCGCGATGTTGCGTACGCGAAGCTGCCGCGGACGGCGCGGGCGAGGCGCCATGCCGCCGCGGGTGGCTGGCTCGAGACGGCCGCACCTGACCGGGTCCAGGACCTCGCGCGGCACTACGCCGAGGCACTGGACCTCGCCCGCGCCGCGCGCGAGCACTCCCTCGCCGCCCGGCTGGAAGCGCCGACGCTGCGCTGCCTGATGCTGGCGGGCGACCGGTCGATGGGTCTCGACACCGCGGCGGCCCTCGATGCCTTCAACCGCGCTCGTTCCCTGGCCCCGAGGGGGCACGCCCGGCGCGCAGAGGTGCTCACCCGGTTCGGAGCGGCCGCCCGCGACGCGGGACGGTACTCCGAAGCGGCGGAGGCGCTCGAGGAGGCCGTCACCGGCTACCGCGCGCTCGGCGACGCGCGCGGGATCGCCCGGGCGTCCACGAGCCTCGGGTCGATCGAGGTCGAGCGCTACGACGCGTCGGCGACCCGCACGCTGAGCGACACCGTCGCCGAGCTCGGAGTGGACACCGCCGGCGAGGACGCGGCGCTGGCCGACGATCCTGCCGCGGTCGAGCTGCTCGCCCAGCTGGCCCGGGCGTACCTCGTGAACGGCCACCTCGCCGAGGCCGTGGCCTGCGCCGAGCGGGCCCTGCGCCGGGCGGAGCGGCTGCATCTCGACCAGCTGACCGCCGATGCCCTGGCGGTGAAAGGCTCGGCGCTGCTCGAGGACTGCCGCGTGGCGGAGGGGATCGAGCTGCTCCGGGCGTCACTGGCCGTCTCCGAGGAGCACGGTCGGATCGGATCGGCGGTG
Source organism: uncultured Chloroflexia bacterium (assembly GCA_963713285.1). Lineage (GTDB taxonomy): Bacteria > Chloroflexota > Limnocylindria > Limnocylindrales > CSP1-4 > CTSoil-043. The sequence goes on from CAVQLA010000002.1 coordinate 51,554, forward strand.
CTCGCCCGCAGCAGTCTCACCCTCGGTCTCATGGTGGACGACCCGGGTGAGGCTCTCCGGGTCGCCGGAGAGGGTCTCGAGACCGCGAGCCGCGTCGGCCTCCGCGACGTGGCCGTCCGCGTCGCCAGCAACTGGGCGGACGCGGCGCTCGAGACCGGCGCCTGGGATCGTGTCGAAGAGGTCCTGCCGGCGATGGACCGGGCCGACATGCCGATCACCGACCGCGTCGACCTCGCCAGCATCGTCCAGCTCGTCCGGGTGATCCGTGGCGTCGGTGGGGCGATGGAGCAGCTCGAGGCGCTCGCGGCGCTCGTGCCGCCGACCGGGCAGGAGCTCGCCGACCTCAGCCTCCGAACCCGCCGCTCGCTGGCCCTGCTCGTCGCCGGGCGCACCGGTGCGGCCCTGGCCGAGGCGGAGGCGGCGCGGACGCTCGCGCTGCCCGTCAGCCGCCGGGCGGCGATCCTCGAGGGGACGATCCCGGGCGCCCGCGCGGCCCTCTGGGCGGGGGATCTCGGGCGGCTCCAGGGCGCGCTGGCGGAGCTCGAGGCGTCCGGCCTCCGGGGACGCTGGATCGACGGGACGATCGTCACGCTCCGGGCGGGTCTCGCCGCCCGTCGCGGCGACGTCGAGGCCGCGATCGCCGGCTACGGCCGCGCCGCGCAGGCGTGGCGCGGCCTCGAGGTGTCCTTCCAGGCGTCCCTCGGCTCCCTGGAGGCAGCGCGGCTGCTACCCGCGGATCACCCGGAGGCGGTCGCGGCGGCCGCGACCGCCCGCCGGATTCTGACCGGGTTGGGAGCGACCCTCCTCCTCGACCGCCTGGACGCCGGTCTCGACGTCGGCCCGTGAGGAGCCGGCCGTCGACCGGCGACGCCCGCCTACGGCGCCTTGTAGATCGTGACGAGGACGGACGCGGTCCCGAGCGCGATGATCGCCACCACGATCATCGGGTGCTTGAGCAGCCGCCGCTGGTGGTGCGTCACGACCGTGGTCACCGTGGAGTCGGACGTGAGGTCAGGCACGCCCGCGTCCACCATCATCCCGAGCGGATCGTGGATGAACCGCTCGGCGTCCGGCGAGTTGCTCTTGAATCGTTTCGCCCACACCCTGACCAGGACTGGCCCGTCCGGCACCGCAAGCTGGCCGGCGTCGAGCTCATGCCACAGATCTGGGTCGTTCGTCTCGCCCTTGTAGACCCAGGCCTCGTCCGCGTTCATTCCGAGCCTCCTGTGCGGGCGACGGGGCGCCCTGGCGCTTCCCGATGCGCGCGACACCGCCGTCCGATCGTGCCCGGCCCACCCACGGGGGGTCGCCGGACCTCGTGGCGCCGACCGATGCGCTGATCCGGTCCATGCCCGCTCCGCGAGCCGGGACGGCGGCCGGTGCGATCCTACGGCCCGACCCACCGACGTCAAGGGCCGCCCGTCACGAAGCGCCCGCCCCGGCCGGAACGCCCCGCCGGCTGCACGCTTCGCCACACAGGCACCAGCTCCGCGCCGTCCGCCGGGCCGCGCCGGGGCGTCGCCCGCGGCATCGCCGCCCGCGCGGCCCAGATCGGCGTCATCGTGGCTCGCGGCTCCACCGTTGAGAGCAACGCCGCACGTCGCCACGCCACGGCACCTGCGACCCCGTGGGCCGCCAGGCTGGCTCGTCGCCGTGCCTACACCCGCTGGTCCGTGCTCGGCTTCTCCCAGAGGTTGACGCCGCCCTCCACCGCGAAGCGGTCGATCTCGGCCCGCTCGTCCGCGGAGAAGTCGAGGTTGGCCAGCGCGCCGACGTTCTCCCGGATCTGCTCGGGCGAGCTCGCGCCGATCAGCGTGGTCGTCACGCGCGGGTCGCGCAGCACCCAGGCGTAGGCCATCTGGGCCAGGGACTGCCCACGCCGCCGGGCGATCTCGTTGAGCCCCCGGACGCGGGCCAGGTTCGCCTCGGACAGCATCTCGCGCGACATCGAATCGCCGCCCGGCCGGTTGATCCGCGCATCGGCCGGGATCCCGTCGAGGTACTTGTCGGTCAGCAGCCCCTGGGCGAGGGCCGTGAAGGCGATCATCCCGGCGCCCAGGTCCTCGAGCGCGTCGAGCAGGTCGGGCTCCACCCAGCGGTTGAACAGGTTGTAGGCGGGCTGGTGGATGAGGAGCGGCACGCCCTCGGAACGCAGGATCGCCGCCGCCTCGCGCGTCGCCCGGGCGGAATACGACGAGATGCCCACGTAGAGCGCCTTGCCGGCGTGGACCGCCGACGCCAGCGCGCCCATGGTCTCCTCGAGCGGCGTGTCCGCGTCGAAGCGGTGCGAGTAGAAGATGTCGAAGTAGTCGACACCGACCCGGCGCAGGCTCTGGTCCAGGCTGGCGAGGACGTACTTGCGCGAGCCGCCTCCCTGGCCGTACGGCCCCGGCCACATGTCCCAGCCGGCCTTGCTGCTGATGATCAGCTCGTCGCGGTGGGCCGCCAGGTCCTCGCGCAGGATCCGCCCGAAGTTGACCTCGGCGCTGCCGTACGGCGGGCCGTAGTTGTTGGCCAGGTCGAAGTGGGTGATGCCGAGGTCGAAGGCGGCGTGGACCATCGCCCGCTGCTTCGCCAGGGGCGTCGTGTCGCCGAAGTTGTGCCAGAGGCCCAGGGAGAGCAGCGGCAGCTGGAGGCCGCTGCGCCCGCAGAAACGGTAGGTCATGGCGGCGTAGCGATCGGCGGCGGGGAGATTGGTCATCGAGTGTCTCCGGCGTGGCCTGCGGGGGCTTCGGACAGGCGTCTCGCCAATGATGCTCGCGCCCGTGGGCAGGCGTAGCGGCTCGCAAGCGCGCTCGCCACTCGGATGACGTCCGGCCCTGGCGATCCGCGGGTCTCAGGGTGGTCGCGGGGCCGGACTCGGTCCATACTCCCTTCCGGCGATCGCTCGAAGGCCGCCAGGACGGGGCCTGCGTGATGCAGCTGCTCGGCAGAGAGCCGGAGCTCGCGAGGATCGGTGCGGTCCTCGCTGCTCGCGGTGCCTCGAGCCCGGTGCTCGTGATCGATGGCGAGCCCGGGATCGGCAAGACGAGCATCTGGCTCGCGGCCGTCGCGCAGGCCTCCGCTCTTGCGTGGCGCGTCCTCGCCGCGCGGCCGACCGAGGTCGAGGCGACGTTCGCCTACGCCAGCCTGGGCGACGTGCTCGCATCAGTTCCCGACGATGACCTCGCCAGCCTGCCGGCCCCCCAGCGGCGAGCCCTCCGCGTGGCCCTGCTGCGCGACGAGCCGGAGGGCCCGGCACCTGAGGCCCGCGCCATCGCGGTCGCCTTCCTGAACCTGCTCACGGTGCTGGCGAAGGACCGGCCCCTGGTCGTCGCGGTGGACGACATCCAGTGGCTCGACCCGGCATCGGCGCTGGCGCTCGGCTTCGCGATCCGCCGCGTCGGCGACAGCCCGGTCCGGTTCCTCCTCGCCCACCGCGTCGAGGAGGGCGCCGACGCCCCGCAGGTCCTCGACCGGGCACTCGCGGACGTGCCCTACGAGCGCATCCCCGTGGGACCGCTGGGCCCCGAGGTCCTGCACCGGCTGCTCGTCGTGCGGTTCGGGCCGGCGTTCGATCACGCGACCGTTCGCGCGATCCACGCGACGTCGGGCGGCAACCCGCTCTTCGCCATCGAGATCGCGCGGGCGATGCAGGCGAGGTCGGTGGGTCTCGACATCGGCGAGGAGCCGCCGATCCCCGACGACCTCCTGGCCCTCGTCACGGCGCGGGTCGCATCGCTGCCCGCCGAGACCCAGGATGCCCTGGCCGTCACAGCGGCCCTCGCGTCGCCGACGGTCGAGCTCATCTCGCGGGCGACCGGACGGGCTGCCGAGCGCGTGCTGGGGCCGGCGCTCGACGCTCACCTCGTGGCGCTCGACGGCGAGCGGGTCCGGTTCACCCACCCGCTGCGCGCCGCCGCCGTGCGCGCGCGGACGCTGCCGGCGCAGCGACGCGAGATCCACGCCCGTCTTGCCGGGCTCGTCAGCGATCCGGAGGAGCGGGCGCATCACCTCGCCATCGCGACGACCGAGCCCGATGAGCGCGTCGCGATGGCCCTCGAGGATGCCGCGCAGCGGGCCCGGGCGCGCGGGGCGCCGCATGCGGCGGCGGAGCTCGTCGCCGAGGCGCGCCGGCTCACCCCGGCCCACCGGCCGGACGACGCCCGCCGGAGATCCGTGGCCGAGGCGACGTACCTGTGGGTCGCCGGCGACTTCCTGCCGGCCCAGGCGCTCGCCGCGGAGGTCCTCGCCGCGTGCCCGCCCGGTCCCGCCCGAAGCTGGGCGACGTTCCACCTGGCGGGGATGGCGAACTTCTCCATGGTCTCGTGGTCCGGCCCGAACCGCGTGAACCTGCTCCAGCAGGCGATCGCCGAGGCGCAGGGGGACGACCGCCTCCGGATGCTCCTGGAGGGCGTGCTGACGGGCGCTCTGGACCTGCAGGGCAGCGACGTTCGAGAGGCCCTGGCCCACGGGTACGCCGAGCTCCAGCTCGGCGAGCGGCTCCACGACGAGGTCCACGTCGCGACCGCGCTGCGGGGGATCGCACGCAACGAGCAACGCCTCACGGGCCGGATGCCGACGGAGCTGATTCTTCGGTCGATGGCGCTCGAACCGGCGGTCTGTGCGGCCCGGTACATCCTCGAGTGGCCGAGTGTCTGCCTGGCGGAGATGCTCTCGTGGACCGACGATCTCGCGGCCGGTATCGAGAGATGGGAGTGGCTCCTCGCGCAGACTGCCGAGCGCGGAGAGACGCACTCCCGCATCGACACGCTCGCCCACGCGATCCCCTACGAGTGCGTCGCCGGCCGGTGGGACCGGGCGCTCGCCCACGCCGACGAGGGCTGCGAGCTCGGGCGTGACGGCAACCCGGTCCACCTGCTGGCGGCGGTCCTGGTGGCCGACAGGGCGCTCGTGGAGGCGCATCTCGGCGACGAGGCGGCCGCTCGCCGTGACGCCGACGAGGCGATGCTCCTCGAGGCGGCGTCGGGGACGATCATGGCCGAGCGGATCGCGGCCTGGGCTCTCGGCCTCCTCGAGCTCTCGCTCCGCGAGCCGGGCCTCGCCCACGACCACCTTGGCCCGGTCGTCGCTTCGCGACGCGCCGCCGGCATCGGCGAGCCCGGCGACATGCGCTTCGTCACCGACGACATCGAGGCGTTGATCGGGATCGGACGGCTCGCCGAGGCCGAGGCCCTGCTCGAGTGGTTCGAGGGGCTGGCGCAGCAGAGCGGCCGGATCGGTGCTCTCGCCGCCTGCGGCCGCTGCCGTGGCCTGCTGCACGCTGCGAGGGGCGACGTCGAGCCGGCCGTGACCGCGCTCGAGATCTCCCGCGACCACCACGCCATGGTGACGGAGCCGTTCGGCCTGGGCCGGACGCTCCTGGAGCTCGGGACGATCGAGCGACGCCGCGTCCGCAGGCCCGCGGCCCGCGAGGCGCTCGAGGCGTCGCTGGCGCTGTTCGAGGCGCTCGGCGCCGGGATCTGGGTGGAGCGAGCCCGGGCCGAGCTCGCACGGATCGGTGGTCGACGCGCCATCGGGACCGAGCTGACGTCGAGCGAGCAGCAGGTCGCGGCGCTCGTGGCGGAGGGTCGGACGAACCGGGAGGTCGCCGCGGCGCTCGTCCTCACCGAGCGCACGATCGAGGGCCACCTGTCGCACGTCTACGCCAAGCTCGGCATCCGCTCCCGGGCGGAGTTGGCTCGCCGGCTGGCGCCGGAGGCCGGGCGCAGGCGATAGCCAGGTGCGATGCGCCGTCCATCGTCAGGTGCCGGGCGCCCGCAATCTTCTGCCGGACGCCCGCAATAGTCACGTGCCGGGCCCAGGTAACTCCGTGGATACCCACGTTTCCCCACGCAGGTTGCCCTCCTATCGTTAGGGCATGCCCTGCGTCGGGCGGGCACCGCTCGGATGGGTGGCCGGCGGTCGCTGGGAGAGGGGCCGGGGGGACCGGTCGGTCGGCCTCCGCCCGACAGAAGGAGCCGAGAGATGTCCGTCGCCCACAGCGCGCCCACCGCACCCCCTGTCCACCATCCGCACACCGTCGCGATCGCCGTCGGCGCGATCGCGCTGGCGTTCGTCGTCGGGATCGGGGCCGGCGTCGGTCTCCAGGCCCTGACGCAGACCACGGACTCCAATTCGGCGGTGCCGGGCAGCGTCGCCACGAAGGTCGCAGTCCCGGGTGTCGCCGAGAACAACATGAGCGACGCCGTGCGGCTCGAGGGCCTGGCACGCGACCGCATGGTGCGCGCGGTCCCGGGTGTCGCGCAGAACAACATGACCGATGCGGTCCGGCTGGCGGGCCTGGCGGGCACCGTGCCGGGCGTCGCCGAGAACAACATGACCGACGCCGTGCGGCTCGAGGGCCTGGCACGCGACCGCATGGTGCGCGCGGTCCCGGGTGTCGCGCAGAACAACATGACCGATGCGGTCCGGCTGGCGGGCCTGGCGGGCACCGTGCCGGGCGTCGCCGAGAACAACATGACCGACGCCGTGCGGCTCTACCTCCTGGAGCGCGAGGGCAGCCAGCCCTAGGTCCGGCGTGGATTCGAAGCCGCTGCACCCAGAGCGTGCGGCCCGCTGAGCCCGCGCTCACCGAGGGGTCACGAAGGCCGGGGAGACCCGACCTCCCCGGCCTTCGCTGCCATACGCCGTGAGCGGTGGGCAGGGGCTCAGGCCGGCGACGGCTCCAGGACGAACACGGTGGAGCCCATCTCCGGCTCGTTCGCCCGCACAATCACCCGGCCAATCACGCGGCCGGCGCGGGACAGTTCCACCGTGCCCGCGAGCCGCGTCGTCGCGCAGCTCCAGCGAGCCGTACGCCCGGATGAGCGTGCCGCCCAGGCGCGGCGCAAGCTCGGCCGTGATCCCCGACCGGCGCAAGGCCGGGGCCGGGGCCGTCGGACCAACGGTCATCTCCATGCCACCACTCCACCGGCAGCGGTCCACGGCGGTCCGTGAGGCCGTTCAGCTCGCTCACGCCCAATGGGCGGGACGACGCAGGGATGACGGCAGTCGGGTCCTCCGGTCTCCCCGCGCAGAATCGACCTGCGACTGGACCAGGAACAGGGCGCCCCGGAGATCTGCGCCGGACAGGTCCGCATCCCGGAGATCGGCGCCGGTGAGGTCGGCCAGCCCGAGGTCGGCGCCGCGCAGGTCGGCGGCGAGCAGGTACGCGCCCCGCAGGACGGCGCCGCGGAGATCGAGGGCGCGCAGGTCCGTCCCGATGAGATCCGCCCCTCGCCGATCGAGCGCAGGTCCCAGAGAGGCGGCTCGCGCGAGCGCGCTCGCGCGCAGGAGCAGGGCGTTCACCGCCTGCCGATGGGCCGCCACGTCGAGCGCCTCCAGCGCGGAAGCGTCGCCGCCCGCGAGGCCGTCGGTCGCGTCCAGTGCTGCCCGGAGGTCGGGATGGAGCGGGCGCGTCACGGCACGCTCGAGTGCCTCGGACAGGTACCAGAGCAGCTCGTGGAGCTGGCGCACGATCGCGAAGGCCGCGAACAGGCGGGGCGCGACGTCGGGATCCGCCCGCCAGTTGGTCCCGGGGAACACCTCCTGCGAGACGCGCTGTCCAGCGCCGGAGCAGTCGTAGGCGGCGCATCCCCGGAAGCCACGTTCCCGCAGGCCGGCGTGGATCCCGCACCGGAAGTCCGCCTGGAGGTTCGGACACGGCTGCCCGGCGGCCTTGTCGATCGCGAAGTCCGCCGAGGCGGTGAAGGCGGGTGCGACGCAGCACAGGGCGACGCACTTCTCGCAGTCTGCGCGGAGGGCGGGCCATGGCCTGGCCCGGCCGGGAGCGGGGCGATCGGTCATGGCCGCATTGTCCACCGGCTCTCGCCGGGGCTCTGGCCCTCCTTGTCACGAGGGGTCCCTTTGCTACAATGTGGTCCTCCCGAGCGGGAGTAACTCAGCTGGCAGAGTGTCTGCTTCCCAAGCAGAATGTCGCGGGTTCGAATCCCGTCTCCCGCTCCAACACCT
>CAVQLA010000003.1:0-83108 GCA_963713285.1 uncultured Chloroflexia bacterium
ATACGGGCCGGATTCGGCCCTGCTCGACCGTCCCGCGACCCGGCCAGCTGAGCACGGAATCGGCCGGGACGGACGCCGCGGGACGCCCCGGCCGGGACTCAAACTCGGCTGGGCGAGAGCCCGTGTGAGTTCGAATCTCACCCTCGGCACCACCGCTGGTACCCTTCCGGCTGGCGTCGCTAGGTAGACCAGCCTATTGGGCGGCTCGGCGAGGGCGCCCACAATCCAGCCGGCCTCCGGCGCCGCCGGCGCGCACCGCTCGCGCTTCCCCCGCGGGATGGGTCGCTGCGCCGGGCGTCCGGGGGCCGTTCTCCTCTCGCGTGATCGGCGGCTGGCGCGTAGGGTTCCGTGGCGACCCACGAGGCCGTAGGTCGGGTCGGCGCACGTGGCGACGCCGCACCGGGCGCCCGGGACGCGCCCTGCGACCGCGGCGGAGATCCGCGGAGTGATGCCGCACGAACAACTGAGAATGGACATCCAGGCGTTCCGGGGAATCAGGGAAGGGCCGATCGGCAGGCGCGTCGTCGCCGCCGCGGTCGTCGGTCTCGTGGCGGCCCTCGCGGTGGTGGTGCTCGCGGTGGCCCTCGCCCCACCTCGCCCGCCCGGGAGCATTCTCACCGGAGTGACCTGGCAGTGGACCGCGGCGACGGCCGGCTCTCCCGGCGCCCCCCTTGCCGTGCCCGACCCGTCGAAGTACACGATCGAGTTCACGTCGGCCTCGACGTTCCGGGCCACCGCCGACTGCGTCACCGTCTCGGGCACCTACGTCAGCGTCCCGCCCGGGCGAACGGGGCTCTCGTCGAACGGCCTGACGCTCCGCCCGGATCCCTACGGCCCCGCGACGTGCGGCCCCGGCTCGCTGGCGGACCCGTTCCTGGAGGGACTCTGGTCGGCATCCAGGTACGAGATCGTCGACTCGACGCTCACGATCTCGCTCTCCCCCCGGGGCGCGATGACCTTCGAGGCAGGGGGTCCCGCGGCGAACGCACCCTCGGGCGCCTAGTCAGCCGGCCGAAGGGGGCACCGGGTCTGGGCGTGCGGGAAACCCCACACCTCCCGCGCGGAGGGCGGCGAGCGGTCAGCCGCGCCGGCGCAGGCCGCCGAAGAGGCCGCCGCTCTTGCGTGCGTCGTGCCCCGCGTCGGCGACGTCGTCGAGGCCCGTCGCCAGCAGGGCGAGGCGGGCGAGCGCGCGCGCGGGCGCCGAGGTCGGGGCGCTGCGGACCAGGGGTATCCCCTCGTTCACGGCCCGGAGGTAGAGCGCCGCGTCGTACGGGAGCTCGGCGTCGACGCGCGCGGCGATGGCGCTCTCGACCTGCTTCATCGTCAGCATGTCGCGGGCGAACAGGTGGTTGAGGACGAAGGTGGACTTGGCGGAGACGGTCCCGTCGCTGGCCAGGTACTCGATCAGTGCGTTGAGGGCCTTGAGGGCGCCGACCTCCGGCGTGATCGGGATGATGACGGCATCCGCGCGGTCGAGGACCGCCAGCGAACGCTCGTCGAGGGTCGACCCGGCGTCGACCACGACCAGCTGGTATGCCTGGGGCGCCGTGGCCAGGATCTGGTCGACCTGGGCGGCCGTGATGACGTGCCCGATCTCGGGCGTTGCCGGGGCGGCGATGACCTGGAGGCCCGGCTCGACCTTCTCCCCGTAGGTCCGCAGGAGATCCGGCTCCCGGGTTCCGCTCTCGTCGCTCGCGAGGTCGGCGATCGTGAGGCGGGGCTTCACGTTGAGATGCGTCGCGACCTGCCCGAAGTCCATGTCGAGGTCGATGATCGCGACCTGGTTCGGGAGCTGCGCGGCCAGCGAGGCGGCCATGTTGACGGCGATCGTCGTGGTCCCGACGCCACCCTTGGGGCTGAAGCAGGCGAGCAGGTGCCGGCGGCTGGCCACCGCGATCTCGCCACCCGTGAGCGGCGTGAGGTCGCGCGAGCGCTGGAAGCGGATCAGGAGGCCCTCGACGCGCGCCTCGAGCTCGCGGTGATCGAAGGGGCGCGCGATCACGTCGTCGGCGCCGGCCTCGAGGAAGCGCACGCGCTCCTCGACGTCGTCCTGCTGGCAGACACAGAGGACGGGGATCCCGGCGAGGAGGGGCGTCCGGCGGATCTCGGCGCAGACCTCCACGCCGGTCCGCGGCGGATCGACCGCGTCGATGACGACCAGGGTGAACTCGCCCGCGCGGCGGATCGCCTCGTCTGCGTCGGCCATGGTCGTGACCTGGTGGTCGCCGACGCGGAGCGCCTCGGCCATGGGGCCGGCGGCGACCGCGGTGGCCGAGAGCAGGAGGATGGACGTCGTGGTCACCTGGCTGGAGCTCCCCCGGATCGGATGCGGTGATTCGGGGCGAAGGATACACGCGCCCGGCCTCCATCGCGGGACGACGCCGGGAGCGAGGCCGGCAGCGGGCGCCGACCGGCCCCCGTGGTACACTCCCGCGGTCCTTTCTGCTCTGCCGGGGGACGGGCCGGGTTCCGGCCGCGCCGAGCGGGGCATTTCCCACAGGAAGGAGCGGACACGGCCATGCGCCGATATGAGCTCATGCTCGTCCTCCGGCCCGACGCGCCGGACGAGCGGATCCAGGCGGTCCTGGAGAAGGCGACCCGCCAGCTGACCGATTCTGGCGGCCAGATCGTCAAGGCCGCCCCCTGGGGGCGCCGCCGCCTCGCGTATCCCATCGACCGCTACCGCGAAGGCTCGTACCACATCATCCACTTCGACGCGCCCGCCGAGGCGATCGGCGAGCTGGAGCGCACCCTCCTCATCACCGAGGAGGTGCTCCGCCACCTCGTCATCCGCGTCGATCGGCCCATCCGTGCCTCCCGCGGCGAGAAGGGGGAGGACGCCGACCTGGCGCCGGCCCCGGGCGACGAGGACGAGGAGGAGCCGGAGGTCGAGCGGATCGACGAATCCGAGAGCGAAGCCGCCCCGGCGGCCACCGACTGACCCGCCCCACCCCTGCTACGGAGGCCCTCCGATGTCCCTGAACAAGGTGATGATCATCGGGAACCTCGGGCGTGACCCGGAGATGCGGTACACCCCGAGCGGCCAGGCGGTCACGCAGTTCACCGTCGCGGTCAACCGCAACTACAAGGGCCAGGACGGCAGCTGGCAGGAAGAGACCGAGTGGTTCCGCGTCGTGGCGTGGGCCCAGCTCGGCGAACGGGCTGCCGAGCACCTCCGCAAGGGCATGAAGGTCTACGTGGAGGGTCGCCTCCAGACCCGCCAGTGGGAAGACCAGCAGGGCCAGAAGCGGTACACGACCGAGCTGATCGCCAACCAGGTCACCAACCTCGACCGCCGGCCGCGGGAGGAGGGCGAGGGTGGTTTCGCCCCGCCGTTCCCGGCCGATGCCCGGCCCGCGGCTGGGACGTCGCCCGTCCGCCGCGAAGCGTCGCCCGACGACGCTCCGTCGGACCTCGACGACCTCCCGTTCTGACGACCCCGAAGGAGCTCATCCGACCATGCCTCCCGCCCGATCCCGCAGCAGCAAGCGCGACGACTACTACCGCGATCGACGTCGCCGCAAGGTCTGCGCGTTCTGCGCCGACAAGACGACGCAGATCGACTACAAGGAGGTCAGCCGCCTGCGCCGCTACCTCTCCGAGCGCGCCAAGATCGAGCCGCGACGCAAGACCGGCACGTGTGCCGCGCACCAGCGCGAGCTGGCGGTGGCCCTGAAGCGGGCTCGCCACGTGGCGCTGCTGCCGTACGCGCCGCAGCACCTCCGGCCCTGATCCCCGGCCCGCACGCCCACCGGCCGAGCGCAGGGTGATCGTCGGGCTCCTCCTCGCCGCCGGCGGCTTCGGGGCCGGCGTCTTCGGCTCGCTCCTCGGCCTGGGGGGCGGGATCCTCATCGTCCCGCTCCTCACCGTCGGCTTCGGGGTGTCCTTCCGCGAGGCCGTCGGGGTCAGCCTCGTGTGCGTGATCGTGACGAGCAGCGCCGCCGCGGGGGTCTACCTGGAGCGGCACCTGGCGAACCTGCGCCTGGGGATGCTCCTCGAGGTGTTCACCGCGACCGGGGCGCTCGTCGGCGGCCTGGTCGCCTTCGCGCTGCCGGAGCAGCTGCTCGCCGGGCTCTTCGCGATCCTGCTCGCCTACACGGCCATCTCGATGCTCCGCCGGGGCCGGGCGTCGGCGTCCCCGTCGCCGGCCAGCACCGACGAGCTGGGGGCCGCGGACGCCGGAGCGGATCCGACGACCGCCTCGCTGGCCGACGAGATCGCCGGCCCCGGCTACCGGCCCCGGCGCCTGGCGGCGGGGGCCGGCGGGAGCCTGGGCGCGGGCGTGGTGTCCGCGCTCCTCGGCGTCGGCGGCGGGATCGTGAAGGTGCCACTCATGCATCTGGTGATGGGCGTGCCGCTCAAGGTCGCGACGGCGACGAGCAACCTGATGATCGGCGTGACGGCGGCCGCGTCCGCGATCGTCTACCTCCTGCGCGGAGGCATCGACCCGTACGTTGCCGGGCCGACGGCGGTCGGAGTCTTCGTCGGGGCCATGGTCGGATCGCGGCTGGCGTCGCGGATCCACGTCGACCTCCTGCGCCTCCTCTTCGTCGGCGTCCTGGCCCTGACGGCCATCCAGATGACCCTGCGGGCGCTGGGATGAACGCGACGACGCCGAGCGGTGGGTCCGAGGTCGGCGCGGCGCCGGCCGGGGTGGAGGCGCAGATCGCCCGGATCCTGGCGCTCGGCACCCGGCTGGGCATCGCGCTCCTCGCCGTCGGCAGCCTGCTCCTGGTGGCCGCGGGGATCTCGCCGCTGGCCGAGGACTGGCCTCCGCTGGACCTGGCGGCCCTCCCGGCCGACCTGCTCGCCCTGCGCCCCGAGGGCTTCCTGTGGCTGGGGCTCCTCGTCACCATCGCGACGCCGCTGCTGCGCGTGACGGCGGCCACCCTGGGCTTCGCCCGGGCGGGCGAGCGGCGGATGGTGCTCCTCGGGGTCGCGGTGCTCGTCGTGATCACCCTGGCGGTCGCCGCGGGTACCGCCGCGAGCTGAGCGCATGGACCTGGGGATCCTCGCCGTCTCGCTGGTCGTCATCCTCGTCGGCGCGGAGCTCTTCACGAACAGCGTCGAGTGGTTCGGGCAGCGCCTGAACCTCCCCGAGGGCGTGGGTCCGGCGAAGAGCCCCGGGTCTATACTCGGGGCGCCCCCAGGGGCGCGCCGCCCCGACGGGACCACGCGAAGGAGCCGACCCGATGCTCACCCAGAAGCCCGCCGCCGACGCCGCCGCGCGCGCGGCCGGGTCGCCCGCCGACCCGGCGTCCCTCGTCTGCCTGTTCGAGGGCCGCTACGTCCCGCTGGGCGAGGCGAACGTCAGCATCATGACCCACGCCTTCATGTACGGGACCGGCGTCTTCGAGGGCATCCGGGCCTACTGGAACGCGGAGCAGGGCCAGCTCTATGCCCTGAAGGTGCGCGAGCACATGGAGCGCATCCGCAGCTCCGCGAAGGTGCTCCTGATGTCCGATCTCCCGTCGGTGGACCAGCTGACGGCCGAGGCGCTGGAGGTTCTCCGGCGGAACGAGTTCCGCGAGGACGCATACGTGCGCCCATCCTTCTACAAGAGCACCCAGGCGATCGGCGTCAAGCTCCACGGCCTGGAGCATCGCTACTACATCCTGGCGCTGCCGTTCGGCGACTACGTGGACACGAACGTCGGGGTCAGGATCGGCACTGTCTCGTGGCGGCGCACCGCCGACCCGGCGATCCCGTCCCGGGCGAAGATCGTGGGCAGCTACGTCAACCCGGCCTTCAGCAAGTCGGAGGCGCTGCTCAACGGCTACGACGAGGCGCTGGTCCTCACCGAGGACGGCCACATCTCGGAGGGCTCGGCCGAGAACATCTTCGTGATCCGGGACGGCGTGGTGCTGACGCCCCCGGTGACCGACGACATCCTCGAGGGCATCACGCGGGCCGGGATCATGGAGATCTGCGCCGAGCTCGGCTTCCGCGTCGTGGAGCGCACGATCGACCGCTCGGAGATCTATGTCGCCGACGAGGCGTTCTTCTGCGGGACAGGCGCCCAGATCAGCCCCATCATCGAGGTCGACCGGCGGCCGGTGGGCGGCGGTGCCGTGGGCCCGATGACGAAGCAGATCAAGGACCGCTACTTCGACATCGTCCGGGGCAACGTCCCGGCGTATGCCCACTGGGTGACGCCGGTCTTCCCTGGCTGATCGCGGGCGGCCCGGTCAGGGGTTGCCGGGGATCTCCAGGGCCGGGGTCCGCGTGCCCTGGACCACGACGACGTCGGCCCGCATCTTCGGGTCGACCTTCGCCACGACGGTGACGCCCAACAGCGCCTCGAGCCGGGCGATCGTCTTGGGGAAGGTCGTCTCGGCGCCGTTGTAGGCCTCGAGGATGGTGGTCGCGGCAACGGCCTCGCGCGCCTGGCCGCGCGGGGCCGAGGCGCCGAAGCCCTCGTAGTCGAGGTACTCCGCGAGCGCGGTGGCGCGGGCGGCCTCGCCCGTGCTGGTGACCACCCACGTGACCGCGCCCTCCTCGGCGATCGCCTGGCGCTGGGCCTGCTCACGGGGGTCGAAGTCGAACGCGCCGGCGGCCGCCTGGCGGATGCGCGCCACGTTGGCCTGCAGCACGTAGGTGCCGTTCACGTAGCCCTCGCTGCCGTAGTACGGCGGCGTGAACACGAAGGACCGGACGTTCCCCACGTCGATCCGCTGGGCGAGCCCGATGAGCTCCGGCAGCCGGGCGACCGGGAAGTCGGTCTTGAGCGCCCCCTTCGTTGCGGCCACGAGCTCGGAGAGGACGTCGGGGCGGGCCAGGGTCGCAAAGTCCGCCTGCTGGCGCAGCGACAGGATCACCCGCTGCTGGCGCGCCGCCCGGTCGAAGTCCGACGACGTGTGGCGCGACCGAGCGTAGACGAGCGCATCGGTGCCGGTCATGTGCTGCACGCCCGTCGGGATGTAGACGCGAAGCATCCCCTTGTCGCCCGGGTAGCTATCGTCGATCACCGGGACCTGGACGTTGACCGTGACGCCGCCGAGGGCGTCGACCACCTTGCGGAAGCCGTTGAAGTCGACCTCGACGAAGTACTGGATGTCGATGCCGTAGAGCCCGCCCAGCGTGTCCTTCAGCGCCCGGTAGCCGCTCTGCTTGCCACCGGGGAAGAGGTCGGGCCGGGCGCGGGCCTGCTGGAAGAGGGCGTTGATCTTGCGGTTCCAGGTGGGGCCGAAGGTCGACCGCGCCGGGACGTTGGGCAGGGGGATGCCCGTGGTGTCGCGGGGCAGGCTGAACATGGCGACCTGGCCGGTAGTCGGGTCGACGCTTGCGACGATGAGGGTGTCCGTGTTGTAGGAGCCTTCGCCGGGACGTCGATCGGAGCCGATGAGCAGGACGTTGAGGCGACCCGTGCCGTCCCACGGCGGCAGCGTCCCGCTGGGGGCGTCGGTCGCCCCGGGCGGCGGCGTGGCGGGCGGCGTCTCCGCGGGATCGGCGCTCGCGTCGGGCGTCGTCGCCGGGTCGCTCGGCACGGGTGAGGCGTCGCCCTCGTCACCGTCGTCGTTCGGGTTGAAGATCCCGTTGACGAGATCGAGGGCCTGCATGTCGTAGTAGGCCACCGCGACGTGCGCCCCGCTCATCACGAGCACGACCGCCAGGAGTCCGGCGACCGACAGGGGGGCGAGGGCGGCCCGCGAGGGGCCCAGCCGGCCGGCACCCTGGTCCCAGCGGTTGAGGTAGGTCGTGACGCGGTACGCGTCGACGGCGGCGACGATCCGGTAGAGGAGGGCCACGACGTTGCCGGCGAAGATTCCCAGCAGCACGGGCGGCTGCAGCACCACGCCGACGAGCTCGATCTGGTACGTCGCGAGGACGCCGAGTCCGAGCGCCAGGAGCAGGAAGGGCGGCGCCGCGAAGGCGATGGCGCGATACCACGCTCCCGCGTAGGCGTGTCCGAGGCCCGGGAAGAGGATCGAGAGGAAGGCGGCGGTGAAGGCCGAGCGCTCGCGGCCGCGCGGTTCCTGCGGGCGGTTCATCGCGGGTAGGATAGGGGGAACCTCCGTGAAGCGTGTCCGAGGTGCTGTGACGGGCGGTGGAGCCGCCGCGTGACGCCGGGCCGCCCGCGGCCCGCAAACCCCCGTCCCCCAGCCGAGGCCCGATGTTCGACCCCGTCAGCAGCAAGCCCGACCTCGTCGCCCAGGAGCACGAGATCCTCGCCCTGTGGCGCGAGCGGCGCACGTTCGCGCGCCTCCGCGCCCAGAACGCCGGCGGGCCGCGCTGGAGCTTCCTCGACGGGCCCATCACCGCGAACAACCCGATGGGCGTCCACCACGCCTGGGGCCGCACCTACAAGGACGTCTTCCAGCGCTTCCACGCCATGCTCGGCGAGGACCAGCGCTGGCAGAACGGCTTCGACTGCCAGGGCCTCTGGGTGGAGGTCAACGTCGAGAAGGACCTGGGGTTCACGTCGAAGCGGGACATCGAGGAGCACGGGATCGCGGAGTTCGTGAGCCTCTGCAAGCAGCGGGTCCTCACGTTTGCCGCGCGCCAGACCGAGCAGTCGGTCCGCCTCGGCTACTGGATGGACTGGAACGATCCCGACGAGCTCCGCCGCCTGCGCGACCAGCTGGCCGCCGATCCGGCCCGGGTGATGACGCTCCAGGGGCCGCAGGGCCCCGTCACCGACACCGCCGAGATGCTCGTCGGGCGCCTCGGGATGCCGGAGCTGGGGGGCTCGTACTTCACGTTCAGCAACGAGAACAACGACCTCATCTGGGCCTTCCTCGCCGAGTGCCACCGCCGGGGCTGGCTCTACAAGGGCCACGACACGATGCCGTGGTGCCCGCGCTGCGGCACGGGCCTGTCGCAGATGGAGATGAACGAGGGCTACGCCGACCGCGAGGACCCCGGCCTGACGATCCGGCTGCCGCTCCTCGACCGGCCCGGTGAATCCCTCCTCGTCTGGACGACCACGCCGTGGACGCTGGCGGCCAACGTCGCCGCAGCGGTCGGGCCGGAGGTCCGCTACGTCCGCGTCCGGCAGGGCCACGAGGACTTCTGGCTCGGCAAGGGGACCCTGCGCCAGGCGCTCGTCGGCCCCTTCCAGGTGCTCGAGGAGCGGCCGGGCGCGGAGCTCGAGGGCTGGCGCTACGCCGGACCGTTCGACGAGCTGCCGGCCGTGCGCGATGCCTTCGGCGAGGCGGGCTACGAGCACCGCGTCGTCACCTGGGCCGAGGTCGGCGAGGAGGAGGGGACCGGGATCGTCCATATCGCGCCCGGCTGCGGCGCGGAGGACTACCAGCTCGGCGCGGCGCTCGGCCTCCCGGTCATCGGGCCCATCGACGAGGACGGTCGCTACCACCCGGGCTTCGGCTGGCTGGCCGGGCGCGAGGCGCCGGCGGCGACCGAGGCGATCGTGGATGACCTCGAGCAGCGGCACATCTTCTACCACCTCGAGCCCTACACGCACCGCTACCCGCACTGCTGGCGTTGCGGGACGCCGCTCCTCTTCCGGCTCGTGGACGAGTGGTACGTCAGCATGGGGCCGGTCTACGATCGGCCCCGCTCGGAGCTGTCGGCCGAGCAGGTCGACGCGAGCCTGCGCTACCAGATCATGGAGGTGGTCGACCGGATCCGCTGGATCCCGGCCTTCGGCTACGAGCGCGAGCTCGACTGGCTCCTCAACATGCACGACTGGATGATCAGCAAGAAGCGCTACTGGGGGCTTGCGCTGCCGATCTACGACTGTGCCGCGTGCGGGACCTTCGACGTGGTGGGCGGACGCGAGGAGCTGCGCGAGCGGGCCGTGGCGGGCTGGGAGGTGCTGGAGGGCCACACGCCGCACCGCCCGTACGTCGACGCCGTCCAGATCGCCTGTCCCGGCTGCGGGGCGCCGGTCTCGCGGATCCCCGACGTGGGGAACCCCTGGCTCGACGCCGGGATCGTCCCGTTCTCCACGCTCCACTACCGCGAGGCGCCGGAGCACTGGGAGCAGTGGTTCCCGGCCGACTTCATCACCGAGAGCTTCCCGGGCCAGTTCCGCAACTGGTTCTACTCGATGCTGGCGATGAGCACGGTCCTGCGGCGCGAGCCGCCCTTCCGCACCATCTTCGGGTACGCGACCCTCTTCGGCGAGGACGGCCGCCCCATGCACAAGAGCTGGGGCAACGCGATCGAGTTCGACGAGGCGGCCGAGCGGATGGGCGTCGACGTCATGCGCTGGACCTATGCCAACGCGCGGCCCGAGGACAACATCCTGTTCGGGTGGCACGCCGCGGACGAGGCACGCCGCGAGCTGCTGGTCCTGTGGAACGTCTACGCGTTCTTCGTCACGTATGCCAACCTGGCGGGCTGGACGCCGGGCTCCGCGGCGCCGCCGGTGGCGGAGCGGCCGATCCTCGACCGCTGGATCCTCTCGCGCCTGGCGGGCCTCGCGGCCCGCGTCGAGGACCGGCTCGCCGACTACGACACGGACGCCGCCGCGGCCTCGGTGTCGCGGTTCATCGACGAGCTGTCCACGTGGTACCTCCGGCGCAGCCGGCGCCGCCTGTCGCGCGCGGCAGAGGGCCCGGACCGCGCGGCGGCCTTCGCGACGCTGCACACCGCGCTCGTCGGGCTGGCCCGCGTGGTCGCCCCGTTGCTGCCGTTCGTGGCCGAGGCCATCTACCAGAACCTCGTCGTGCGCGGCGCTGTCGAGGCGCCCGACAGCGTCCATCTCACCCGCTGGCCGGCTGCCGACCTGGCCGGCGCCCGGGACCCGGGGCTCGAGGATGGGATGGAGCTTGCCCAGCGCGCAGTGGACCTGGCGCGCACGCTGCGGTCGCAGGCAGGCCTGCGGATCCGCCAGCCGCTGGCGCGCCTCTGGGTCGCCCTCCCGGGCGCGGACCATCCGGAGCTCGAGGCGCTCCTCGGGATCGTCGCCGAGGAGGTCAACGTGAAGGAGGTCGTGCGGATCGGCGACGAGTCCGAGCTCGTGGAGCGCCGCGTGAAGCCGCTCCTGCCGAGGATCGGGAAGAAGCTCGGCCCGGCCATCCCGGCCGTGATGGCCGCGGCGCGCGAGGGTCGCTTCGAGATCCGCGCGGACGGCTCGGTGGCGCTGGGCGGCGTGGAGCTGGCGCCCGACGAGGTGGAGATCCTCGCCACGCCCCGGCCGGGGACTGCCGTCGCGCACGACGAGGGGCTCGTCGTCGTCATCGACACCGCGCTGACCGACGCGCTGCGCGCGGAGGGCGATGCCCGCGAGCTGCAGCGGGCGGTGCAGGACCTCCGGCGCGACGCCGGCCTCGAGCTCGACGACCGGATCGAGCTCGTCGTCCAGCTCGAGGGCGACGCCGCGGCGATCCGGCCCCACCTGCCGACGGTGGCGTCCGAGACGCTGGCCGCGTCGGTGGCCGAGGGCGTCCCTCCGGAGGGCTGGCCGGCCGCCACGGTCGCCCTGGGGGCGACGACCGCGCGGATCGCCATCCGCCGGCGCGACGGAGGCCCGGCATGACGGACGCCGGCGCGACCAGGGACGGGGACGCCGTGGGAGCACCCGCCGTGGTCGCCGGCGACGCGGAGCCGGCCGCGACGACCGGTGACACGGCCGCGGGCGCGACGACCTCCGAGATGGCGCCGGCCGCCCGGATGCGCCACTGGATCGTCTTCTTTGCCATCACCGGCGGCGTGATCGTCCTCGACCAGCTCGTGAAGACCTGGGTCGTCGCGAACGTCCAGCTCGGCGAGATCGTCGACGTCCTCGGCGAGTGGCTCCGGATCTGGCACGTCCAGAACACCGGGGCGCTCTTCGGGCTCTTCCGCGACCAGGCGGTCCTGTTCGCGGCGCTGAGCATCGGGGTGATGGCCATCATCGTCTGGTACCACGGCCGGGCGGTCGCCGGCAGCGGCTGGCTGGCGACGGTGGCCCTCGGGCTCCTGCTCGGCGGCGCCGTCGGCAACTTCATCGACCGCGCCCGCTTCGGGTACGTCGTCGACTTCGTCGACATGGGCTTCCCGGGAGGCTGGCGGTTCTACACGTGGAACGTGGCCGATGCGGCGATCACGGTCTCCATCATGCTGCTCCTGCTGATGGTGATCCTGCCCCCCCGGCGCCGCGAGGCCCCCGCCGGATGACGGAGCTGCGGCTCGTCGTCCCGGCCGGCGGGGGCGGGCGTGCCGACCGGTTCGCCGCCGACCTGTCCGGCCTCTCGCGGAGCCGCGTCCAGCGCCTGATCTCCGAGGGCCGCGTGACGAGCGACGGGGTGCTCGTGAAGGCCAACACGATCGTCCCCTCGGGGGCGGTCCTCGTCATCGACGTCCCGCCGCCGGAGCCCGCCGGGATCGAGCCTGAGGCGATCCCCCTCGACGTGGTGTTCGAGGACGCCGACGTTCTCGTCATCGACAAGCCGGCGGGCCTGGTCGTCCACCCGAGCCCCGGCCACTGGTCGGGAACCCTGGTGAACGCGCTGCTCGCCCGGGACACGGTCTACGGCGGGATCGCCGGCGTCGAGCGGCCGGGCATCGTCCACCGCCTCGATCGCGACACGTCCGGCCTCCTGATGGTCGCCAAGACAGACGCCGCCCAGACCAGCCTGATGGCACAGCTCAAGGCCCGGCGCGTCAAGAAGACGTACCTCGCCCTCGTCCAGGGCGGCGTCCAGGCCGCGGTGGGGCGCATCGAGGCCCCCATCGGCCGCGACCCGAAGAACCGGATGCGGATGGCGGTGATGCCGGACGGGCGGCCGTCCGTCACCGGGTACCGGGTTCGGGAGCGCTTCGCGGGCTGGACCCTGCTGGAGCTCGACCTGGTCACCGGGCGGACCCACCAGATACGGGTCCACCTGGCGGCGCTCGGCCACTCGGTCGCGGGCGACCCGGTCTACGGCACCGGGACTGCGCGACGGGGCCCCGACGGCCTGACGCGGCTCTTCCTCCACGCTTGGCGCCTCGTGTTCGCCGCACCCGCCACGGGCGACCTCGTGCGGCTCGAGGCCCCCCTGCCGGTCGAGCTCGAGGGCGTGCTCGAGGCCCTCCGCGACGCGGCCGCCAGCGTTCCGCCGCGTCCGCCCGATCTCGACGAGTCCCGCCGATGAGCGCGAGGCCGTGAGCGAGCAGCCGCTGGGGGCCGCCCCGGCGCCCGACGACCCGCTCGCCGGAGCCCCGAGCGCCGGTGCACCGGGCGCGCTCCTCGTCGTGGTCTCGGGACCGTCCGGCGTCGGCAAGGACACGATCATCGAGGCGCTCCGCGAGCGGCCCCGGGATCCCGACTACCACTACGTCGTGACGTGCACGACGCGGCTGCCCCGCCCCGGCGAGGTGGACGGGGTCAACTACCACTTCCTGACCCGGGAGCGGTTCGCGGCACTCCGCGACGCCGGCGCGTTCCTCGAGTGGGCCGAGGTCCACGGCAACTGGTATGCCACCCCGCGGGCCGAGGTCCGCCGGGCGCTGGCGGGCGGCCACGACGTGATCCTCAAGATCGACGTCCAGGGCGCCGCGGCGGTGAAGTCGCTGGTGGAGGAGGCGCTCCTCGTCTTCGTCGTCCCGCCCTCGCTCGAGGCGCTGTTCCGGCGCCTGCGCGCCCGCGCCACGGAGACGGCGCAGCAGCTGGAGCTCCGCCAGCGGAACGCCGCCATCGAGCTCGCGCGCGCCGGCGACTACGACCACGTCGTGGTGAACGAGGACGGCCAGGTGGAGCGGACGGCGGAGCGGATCGACGAGATCATCCGCGCCGAGCGCGAGCGGCATCCGGACCGCCGGGTCGTCGTCTGACGACGATGGACCCGGGCGAGATCGGCGCCCCGGTGGACGTCGCGGCGGACCCGGTGCCGGACCCGGTGCCGGTCCCGGAGCAACCCCCGGGCAGCCTCGGGCTCCTCCCCGGGGAACCCGGGACACGCCACGTCGAGGTCGCGATCGACGCGACGGGCATCGCGGGAGCGCGCACGTGGACCTACGCGGTCCCGGCCGCGCTCGGCGACGTGGTGGCCGGCGAGGCGGTCCTCGTCGAGTGGGGCCGGCGCCGCGCGCTCGGCATCGTCCTCGGCGACGCGGCGCGGCCCGACGGCGTCACGCCACGCCCCCTGGTGGCGCGGGTCCGGGCGGACGGGCCGCTCCTGCCACCCCTGTCGCTCGCGCTGGCGCGCGGCATCGCCCAGCACTACCTCGCCCCGTCCGCGCTCGTGATCCGGGCGATGCTGCCCCCAGGGCTCCTGGAGCGGCTCGACCTGGTGGCGACGGCCCTCGCCGGGCCGCAGGCCGGCGACGAGGCGGCGACCGTCGCCCTGCTGGACGCGCTCGCGGCCGGCCCGCGACCCCTGCGCGCCCTGCCCGTCGCCGAGAGCCGGCCGGCCACGCTGCGCCGCCTCCGGTCACTCGAGCGGTCCGGCCGGGTCCACCTGGAGTGGACGCTCGGGGCGGCGGGGGCGCTGCCCCGCTACGAGCGCTGGGCCACCGCCACGCCGGCGGGCCTGGCCGTCGCAGCGGGCGGCCGCCCGTCCGATCGACGGGCGCTCGGGGCGCGCCAACGCGCCGTCCTGCAGGAGCTGGCCCCCGCCGGGGACGCCGGCGTCGCGGCCGCGGCGCTGGCCGCGCGGCACGGCTCGGGCAGCCTTGCCTCGCTCGCCCGGCGCGGCCTCGTGGAGCTCCGGACGCAGGAGCGCGTGCGCGACCCGCTCGCGGTGCGCGCCGCGGGTCGACGGGGCGCCCGCCCGGCGGGCGCCGACCTCTCGCCGGCGCAGGCGGCCGCGGTCGCGCTGATCGCGGCGGCCCGCGAGGCACACGATCCGACACCCCTCCTCCTCGACGGGCCGACCGGCGCCGGCAAGACGGCGGTGTACGCGGAGGCGATCGCGGCCTCTCTCGCCGCCGGCCGCCCGGCCCTCGTCCTCGTCCCGGAGATCGCGCTGGCGCTTCCGCTCGTCGACCGGCTGCGGGCCGACCTCGGCGCGGAGGTCGCCGTCGTTCACTCGGGACTCGGGGAGGGGGAGCGCGCCGACGCCTGGCGGCGGATCCGGGCCGGGGCCATCGACGTGGTGGTCGGGACGCGGACGGCGGTCCTCGCCCCGCTTGCCGACGTGGGCCTCGTCGTGGTCGACGAGGAGCACGAGGCGACGTACAAGAGCGACCGGACACCCCGCTTCCAGGCCCGCGATGTCGCCGTCCGCCTGGCCGCCCTGGCGGGAGCCGCCGTCATCCTGGGGAGCGCGACGCCGTCGGTGGAGTCCGAAGGGCGCGCGCGCCTGGGCCGGCACCGCCGGGCGACCCTCCCGGAGCGCGTGGCGGGCGTGCCACCGGTCGTGGAGCTGGTCGACCTGCGCGACGAGCTGGCGGCCGGGAACCGCGGCCTGCTCTCCGCGCGGCTCGTGACGCGCCTGGCCGCGCTCGACCGGGACGCCGGCGACCGCGCGATCCTCGTCATCAACCGGCGGGGGGCCGCGTCGGCGGTGCTCTGTCGGGACTGCGGCCACGTGCAGGCGTGTCCCGAGTGCACGCGGCCGCTCGTCTTCCACCACGCCGGCATGACCCTGCGCTGCCACCACTGCGGCGCGGCCGCGCCGATGGCGTCCCGCTGCCCGGCCTGCCGGTCGCCGCGGATCCGCTACCTGGGGGGCGGCACGGAGCGCCTGGAGGCGGAGGTCCGCGATCGATTCCCGGGCCTGCGTGTCGCGCGGCTCGACCGGGACGTGGTCGAGCGGCGCGGCGCCGCCGAGCGGGTGGTCGACGCCTTCTCCGACGGACGCGTCGACGTGCTCGTCGGTACGAGCCTGGTGACCAAGGGTCTCGACATTCCCGAGGTCACCCTCGTCGGGGTGGTCTCCGCGGACGTCGCCCTGACGCTGCCCGACGAGCGCGCCGCGGAGCGCACCTACCAGCTGCTCGCGCAGGCGATCGGGCGCGCCGGCCGGGGAGTCCGGGCCGGCCACGCGATCGTGCAGACATACCAGCCCGAGCACCCGGCGATCCGCGCGGTGGTGACGGGCGACGCGGCCGCCTTCTACGACGCGGAGCTCGCGGCGCGCGAGCGCTTCGGGGCGCCGCCCTTCGGCGCCACCATCAAGCTGACCGTCGGCCTGGAGGACCTCGAGGCGGCCCGGGCTGCCGGTCGCGAGATGGCCGAGCGCCTCCGCGCGCGGGCTCGGGACCGGGGGATCGCGGCGGCGGTGGCCGGCCCCGCCCCCGCCTACGTGCCGCGCCGCGCGGGTCGCTGGCGGTTCAACGTGGTCCTGCGCGCGACCGACCCCCGCGCCGTGCTCGACGACGATCCGGGCCCGCCCTGGTCGGTCGACGTCGACCCGGAGACCCTGCTGTAGGGGGCCGGCCGCCGTGCCGGCGCGGCGCCGTGGGCCGCGGCACGGCGCCGGTGCGGAGGAGTCCATCTGCCTCTTGGCTGACCCGCTCCGCCCGCCCGACAATGGCGCCTGCAGGAGGATTCGACCGATGACCGACCAGACGAGCACGACTCCCGGGCCGGAGCCCGACCCGGAATCCACGGACGCGCGGCCGGCCGAGCCCGCCGGCGAGCCGGCGCGCGAGTGGGAGCCAGCCGCCGAGGCGCACGGCACGCAGGGCCGCGAGTGGCTCGCGCAGCTCCAGCAGATGATCGACCGGGTCACCGCGGAGGCGGCCCCCGTCGCCCGTGACGTGGCTGTCAAGGCAGCCGAGCTCGCCGCCGTGGCCGGCGAGAAGGCAGGTCCCTTCGCGCGCCGAGCGGCCGAGGTCACCGAGGACGTCGGGACCAAGGTCGCCGAGCGCTCCCGGCGCTTCGCGGACGACGTTCGCCACCGCGGCGCCGAGAGCGGTGTGCCGCCGTGGGAGGCGGCAGGCGGCGCGGCCGGCGAGGAAGCGGCGCCTGCGGCACCGCAGCCCGGGGCAGCGCCGACGGAGGAGCCCCAGGGGCCGCCTGCCTGAGCTGCGCCCGCGCCTGGGCTGTGCCCGCGCCCGGGGCCGCGCCCGGGGTCTCCGCGGGCGGTCCCGTATACTCGGGCCATGAGCGTCCTCCCGGTTCTCACGCTCGGCGATCCCCGGCTGCGCCTCAGGGGCGAGCCCGTCGAGAGCTTCGGCAAGCTGCTCCATCACCTGCTCGACGACCTGACCGACACGATGCGCCACGCACCCGGCGTCGGGCTGGCGGCGCCGCAGCTGGGCGAGGCCCTGAACGTGGCCGTCGTCGAGGTCGGGGACCGGCTCCTGGAGCTCGTCAACCCGCGCATCGTCCGCGCGGAAGGCGACGACCGCGACCTCGAGGGGTGCCTCTCGATCCCCGGGTTCGTGGCCTACGTCACGCGCCGCGAACACGTCTGGGTCGTCGCCCAGAACCGGGCGGGCCGCAAGTACAAGGTGGCCGGCAGCGGGCTCCTCGGCCGCGCCCTGCAGCACGAGCTCGACCACCTGCAGGGCAAGCTCTACATCGACTACCTCGCCTCGCCGGACGAGCTGATCCCGGTCGGCCACGGCGGCGACGACGAGGACGACCACGACGTCGACGCCGAGCTCGAGCGCCGCGGGATCGACCCCCAGACGGCGAGGGCGGTCTCGCGCGGCTGACGTGGAGCGCGCCCGGACGGTCTTCTTCGGGTCCGGCGCCTTCGCCGTCCCCATCCTCGACGCGGTGCTCGCCGCCCCCGGCCTGGCGCTCGTGGCGGTCGTGACGGCGCCGCCGCGCCCGGCCGGCCGGCGGGCCCGGCCGCTGGCGACGCCGGTGGCAGCGCGCGCGGCGGCGCTCCCCGTCCCGGTGCTCACGCCCGATCGTCTGCGCGACCCGGCGTTCATCGCCTCTTTGGCGGGGCTGGCGCCCGATGTCGGCGTCCTGGCGGACTACGGGAAGATCCTCCCGGGCCCGGTGCTGGACCTGCCGCCGCACGGCATCCTGAACCTCCACCCGTCGCTCCTGCCGCGCCACCGCGGCGCGACGCCGATCCCCGCCGCGATCCTCGCCGGCGACCGGGAGACGGGGGTCTCGCTCTTCCGGATGGACCCCGGGATGGACACCGGCCCGCTCGTCGCCGTCGAGGCTGCGGGCCTCGATCCCGGGGAGGATGCCCCCTCCGCCGAGGAGCGCCTCGCCGAGCTGGCGGCCGGTCTCCTGCTTCGTTCGATCGGCCCCTACCTGCGCGGGGAGCTCCCCCCGCACGCCCAGCCGGGGGAGGGCGTCACGGTCACGCGGCCCCTGGTCCGCGAGGACGGGCGCCTGGACCCGCGCCGCCCGGCGACGGAGCTCGAGCGGCGGGTTCGCGCCCTCCGTCCGTGGCCGGGGACCTTCCTGGAGATCGACGACGGCCGGCTGGCCGTGCTCGGGGCCGCGGTCGGGGAGGGGAGCGCCGGAGACGTGGCTGGAACGATCGCCGCCGATGGGTCGGGTGTGGCCCTCGCGACGGCCGATGGCCGGCTGCGGCTCCTCGAGGTGCGGCCGGCCGGGGGTCGCCCGATGGACGGTGCCGCGTACCGGCGCGGACGGCCCGCGGTGGTCGGCGCGCGGGTGGTCGGGCCGCGGGTAGGATGAGGCCCCGATGACCGAGTCGACGATCGCCGCCGCCCCGCCCGCCACCGGCGCCCTGCCGGAGGCGCCGGCCGTCCGCGACCCCCTGCCGGGCATCGGCGGCCTCGCCTCGGACGAGGTCGCGGCGCTTCTGAGCGAGCTCGGCGAGCCGGCCTTCCGCGCCCGGCAGGTCGCCGATGCGGCCTGGCGCTCGACGGCGGCCGGCTGGGACGAGGTGACGACGCTCGCCCGGCCCCTCCGGACGGCGCTCGAGGAGCGGGTCCTGTTCGACACGGTCGCCGCGACCACGGTCCGGCCGGCCGACGCCGGCGCGACGGAGAAGGCGCTCCATCGCCTGGCGGACGGCCGGCTCGTGGAGTCGGTCCTGATGCACTACCCGGCGGGCGCCGGGCGCCGGGAGCGGAACACGCTGTGCATCAGCAGCCAGGCCGGCTGCGCGGTCGGCTGCCCCTTCTGCGCCACCGGGGAGCTGGGGTTCGAGCGCGACCTCGACGTCGCGGAGATCGTCGACCAGGCGCGCCACGCGCGGCGCCGGCTCGCCGCCGCCGACCGGCACCTGACCAACGTCGTCTTCATGGGGATGGGCGAGCCGCTGCTCAACCTGGATGCCGTCCTCGGGGCGGCCGCGGCGCTCACCGATCCCGCCCGCTTCGGCCTCGGCGCCCGGCACCTCACCGTCTCGACCTCGGGTGTCGTCCCGGCCATCGAACGGCTGACCCGGCTGCGGCCGCAGTGGACCCTCGCGATCAGCCTTCACGCCGCGCGCGACTCGCTCCGCGACCTGCTGGTGCCCCTCAACCGGCGGTGGCCCGTGGCGGACGTGGTGGCCGCGGCGCGCGCCTACGGACAGGAGACCGGCCGGCGCCTCAGCTACGAGTACGTGATGATCGACGGGATCAACGACACGCCCGCCGACGCCGACGCCGTCGTCCGTCTCCTGCGCGGCTCCGGCGCCCACGTCAACTGCATCCCGATGAACCCGGTGGCCCATACGCCGTGGCGCGCCAGCCCGCCCGAGCGCATCGCCGCCTTCTCGGCGCGGCTCCGGGCCGGTGGCCTCGGCGTCACCGTCCGCCGGAACCGCGGGCAGGAGGTGGGCGCGGCGTGCGGCCAGCTGGCCGCGGAGCAGTCCGGGGAGCCGCCGGCACCCGTGGTCGCGCGGCGCCGGGAGCGCCTCGTTGCCGAGTCGGCGGCGGCACTGCGCGGCGAGCGGAGCGCCGAGCCGGCGCCGGCAGGGCTGGCGGCCACGCCGCCCGCCCCGGGCCGGCGCGCACGGGGAACGCGCTGATGGGTGACGGACGAGCCCTCATCGCGGCCAGCATCCTCAACGCCGACCTCGCCAACCTCGCCCGCGAGGTGCGGCGGGCCGTCAAGGCCGGGGCGGACCGGATCCACCTCGATGTGATGGACGCCCGGTTCGTCCCCAACCTGACGTTCGGGTGGACGACGATCGCCCACCTGCGCCCGGTGACCCGGAGCCCCTTCGACGCGCACCTGATGATCGCGGAGCCGGGCCGCTGGCTCGACGACTTCCTGGCCGCCGGCTGCGACTCGATCACGATTCACGTGGAGGTCGAGGAGCCGATCGAGCCCATCCTGCGGCGGATCAAGGCCGCGGGCCGGGCGGCGGGGCTCGCGATGCGCCCCGGGACGCCCATGGCCGCCCTTGAGCCGTATCGCCACCTCCTCGACATCGTGATGGTGATGACGGTGGAGCCCGGCTTCGGCGGCCAGGTCTTCATGCGCGAGGTCGCGGAGGCGAAGATCCCGGCCGCGCGGCGGCTGCTCGCCGACAAGCCGTGGGGCGGCGAGGTCCACGTCGACGGCGGCGTGAACCGGGAGACCGCCGAGATCGTCGGCGGGCTGGGGGCGGACGTGCTCGTCGCGGGGAGCGCCCTCTTCGCCCGGGGTCGCAACCCGGCGCGGGAGGTTCGCCTCATGCGAGCCCTCGCCGACGAGGGGTTCGCCGTGGAGCTCAACGACGGGATCCCTCCCGAGCCCCGCGACCAGATGGCGCGGTTCGCGAGCCTGCCGCGCCCCCTCGCGGAGCAGCTCCGCGACGAGATCGAGGCAGCCGGCGTCCCGGTCGTGATGTTCCGCGCCGCCGGCGCGGCCGACCCGGACGGTCCCCGGGCGATGGACCTGCTCGTCCCGCGCGGTGCCGCCGCCTGGGTGGAGGAGCGGTTCGGTGCCCGCCGCGACACGCTTGGCGCCACGGCGACCGCCACCGGCGCAGGGCCGGACGAGGACCCGGACCCGAACCCGGGCCCCGCGGATCGCCCCTGAATGCGGGCCCTGCTGCAGCGCGTCGCGCGGGCCGAGGTGCGCGTCGACGGCGAGGTGGTCGGGTCGATCGGGCGCGGCCTCCTCGTCCTGCTGGGCGTCGCCCCCGACGACCGACCCGCGGTCGCCGACGCGATGGCGCGGCGGATCGTGGAGCTGCGGATCCACGAGGATGCCGACGGGCGAACGAACCTGGCCCTCGGCGACGTGGGCGGCGCGGTCCTCGCGGTGAGCCAGTTCACGCTGTACGCGGACACGCGGCGCGGGCGGCGCCCCGGCTTCACGGGGGCGGCCGAGCCGGGCCATGCCGAGGCGATCTACGAGCGCTTCTGCGCGGCCGTGGAGGAGCTGGGCGTGGTGACGGCCCGCGGGCGGTTCGGCCGCGCGATGGAGGTCGAGCTCGTCAACGACGGGCCGTTCACCATCTGGCTCGACTCCGCCGATCGCTGACGCTCGGGGGCGCGTCGCCCGCGGTCGACGGGCGCCGGACATGCGACGGCCCGGTCGCGGATCGCGGACCGGGCCGGTGGAGGCGGGGTGCCGGGTGCGGACCCGGCGCTCGTCAGCGGGACTTCTTCGTCTGGGTCCGCTTGCAGCGGGTGCACACCAGCTTGCGGGTCACCACGCCACCCTCGACGACGGCGAGCGTCTGGAGGTTGGGCTGGTAGCGCCGGTGGGCACGGACGCGGTTCATCCCGCTCGACTGCGGGTTGAAGCCGCTCATCGCGACCTTGCCGCAGATCGCGCAGCTACGGGCCATCAGGTTCCTCAGGGTGCGGTGACGTGGTCTCGGGACGGGCGCCGCCCGCCGCTCGGGAGGCCGGCACGCCGAAGCGCCGCCGGAGCGCCCCCGGGGAGGCTGTATGCTAGCACATCGTTCCGTCGCCGCCCGCCCAGACCGGAGGTCCGACCCGCATGCCCGATGCGCCGCCGCGTCCCGCCGTCCCGGGCCAGGCGCTGGTGACGCGCCGTGCCCTCGTCGAGATCGTGCGGACGGCGGTGCTCGGAAGCTACGGCGTCATGGGCCTCGACCAGTCGTTTCTCAGCCGGCTCGGGCTGGGCCGGCCGCCGATCCGGGTGGGCCTCCGCCCGGAGGTCACCGTGGACGTGCGCCTGACGATCGCGTACGGGCTCCCGGTCGCGGAGGTCGCCCGCCAGGTCGACTCCGCGGTGCGCTATGCCCTGCGCCGGGCGCTGGGGCGCGACGTCAGCGCCGTGACCATCCACGTCGAGGGTCTCGCGGCCGGGCCGTTCACGACCACGGGCGTCGCCGCCCCGGCGAAGGCCGACGCCGCGCCGGGCGATCCCGGCGAGGACGCCACGTAGGTGGTGCGGCTGGCCTGCGACGGCGCGGGGCTCCTCGAGGCGGTCCGCGCGGCCGTCGCCAACCTCGAGGCCCATGTCGACGAGATCAACGCCCTCAACGTCTTCCCCGTTCCGGACGGGGACACCGGCTCCAACATGGTTGCGACCTGCCGCGAGATGCTCGACTACGTGCGCGACGACGCGAGCGTCGAGGCGGTCGCCGAGCGGCTCCGCGAAGGCGCCCTCTTCGGAGCCCGCGGCAACTCCGGGGTGATCCTGAGCCAGATCGTCCGGGGCATGGCGGAGGGCTTCGCGGGGAAGCGACGCTTCAACGGGCTCGACCTCGCCCACGCCCTCGCCCTCGCCTCGACGGCGGCCTACGGCGCGGTCCCGCGACCGGTCGAGGGCACGATGCTGACGGTGATCCGGGAGGCCTCGGCGGTGGCGGTCGAGACCGCCGAGCGGTCCAACGACCTCGAGGCCGTCCTCTGGTCGGCGACGCACGCCGCGGCGCGCGCGCTCGACAAGACGCCGAGCCTCCTGGCGGTCCTCCGCGAGGCCGGGGTGGTCGACTCGGGCGGCGCCGGCCTCCTGCGCCTGTTCGAGGGCGCCCTGGCGTACGTTCGCGGGGAGGTCGTCCTGCCGGCCCCGGTCCGGGCCCCGCGCATGCCGAGCCCGACGCCCGCCGACTACGTGCACGTCGAGGCGGGTCACGGGTACGAGACCGTCTACCTGATCCACCCGTTCCCCGGCCAGCTCCTGGACCTCGACCGGATCCGCAGCTACCTCGTGCGGACGGGCGAGTCCGTCAACGTGGCCGGCGATCCGAAGGCGGCCAAGATCCACGTCCACAACGGGCGGCCCGACCTCGTCCTGCGCCAGGCGCTCCAGCTGGGCCGCATCGTGAACGCCTCGATCACGGACCTCGACCACCAGGCCGCCGAGGTCCGCGGTGCCCGCGCCGGGGCGGGGGAGTCCGCGCGGCCCGGCGCGCAGCCGGAGCAGGGTGAGTATCGCGTTCCCCTGGGGATCGTCGCGGTCGCGCCGGGAGACGGCCTGGCGGAGGCGCTCGCGGCCTTCGGCATCGCCGACGAGCGGCTGCACGTCTCGATCGTCCGCGGGGGCCAGGCCGAGAACCCCAGCGCCGGGGAGATCCTCGCCGCGGTGACCGCCTCGCCCGGCGAGGAGGTCGTGATCCTGCCCAACAACCCGAACGTGAAGCTGGCCGCGGGCCAGGCAGCCGAGATGGCCGACCGGCCGGTGCGCGTCGTTCCGACCCGCAACGTGGCGGAGGGGATCGCGGCGCTGCTCGAGGTGGACCCGGGGGTCGGCGCGAGCGGCAACGCCGAGACGATGTGGGAGGCGAGCCGGGCACTCCAGACGCTTCTCGTGACCGAGGCGGTTCGGGATGCAGTGGTGTCGGGGACGAAGGTCAAGCGCGGCCAGACCATGGCGCTCGACCCCGACGACGGGCTGCTCGCGGCGTCCGACGACCGCGACCGGGCCGTCCTCGCCGGCCTCGAGGCCCTGCAGCCGGGCTTCAGCCTCGTCACCCTCTGGTACGGCGACGGCGCCGACCTCGCCGACGCCGAGCGGCTGGCCCGCCTCGTCCAGCAGGCCTGGCCGGCGGTGGAGGAGGTCGAGGTCCGCCACGGGGGCCAGCCGCACTACCGGTATCTCGTCAGCGTGGAGTAGGGGAGCGGCGGTGGCGACCCGGGGCTCGCGCGCGAAGCCCGTTCCTGCCGTCCCGCCCGCGGACGTCCTCGCCACGCCCCTCCGCGCCAGCGGCCTCCCCGGCGCCGCGGCGCTCGGGCGGGTCGGGGGCCGCGTCGGCCTGCGAACGGTGCGCGACCTCCTCCTGTGGCTGCCCCGCCGGTACGACGACCTGCGGACCGTCCACGACATCGGGTCGCTCCGTTTCGTGGAGCCCGACACCGTGGTCAGCCTCCGGGCGCGCGTCGTGGCGATCCGCGAAGGGCGAACCGCCCGCCGCCGCACGCCGGTCGTGACCGCCACCCTCGCGGACGCGACCGGGGCCGCCGAGGCGCAATGGTACGGCCGCCAGTTCGTCCAGCGGCGGCTCGTCCCCGGCCAGGAGTACCTCTTCTCGGGGAAGCTCAAGAAGCGCGGCTTCGGCCTCCTGGTCGACAACCCGGCCTTCCAGGCGCCAGACGGCGACCTGCTGCACGTCGGCCGGATCGTCCCGACCTACGCGCTCACCGCCGGCCTCGCCCTGAAGTCGCTCCGGGCCGCCATCCGCGCCGCGCTCGATCGGTATCCGGCGTACCCGGAGTACCTGCCCGGGGACCTGCTGGGCGCCGAGCGTCTGGAGGGGATCGCGACGGCGATCGAGCAGGCCCACTTCCCCGACGATTTCGAGCGCCGGGACGCCGCCCTGCGGCGGCTGGCGTTCGACGAGCTCCTCGCCCTCCAGGTCGGCATGGTCGCGCGGCGCCGCCAGCGCGCCGTGGCCGCCGCGGTCAGCGTGGCGCTCGACGAAGCCCGCGACGGGGCCATCCGGGCGGCCCTCGCCGAGGCCCTCGCCGCCCGGCTCGACCGGCCGGTCGAGCTGACGCGCGACCAGGCGCGCGCGATGGACGAGGTGCGCCGCGACGTAGCCGGCGTCCACCCGATGCTGCGCCTGCTGCAGGGCGACGTCGGCTCCGGGAAGACGGCGGTGGCGGCCTACGCGCTGGCCCTCGCGGCGGAGGCCGGGTTCCAGGGCGCCCTGCTGGCCCCGACCGACCTCCTGGCGCGCCAGCACGCGGCGACGGTCGGCGACCTGCTGGCGCCGCTGGGGATCCCGGTCACCCTCCTGACGGGATCGCTGGCGGGCCCCGGCGCGGCCACGGCGCTCGACGCGATCGCGGACGGACGCGCCGCCGTGGTCGTCGGGACCCACGCCCTGTTCTCGGAGCGCGTCCGCTACGCGCGGCTCGGGCTCGTGGTGGTGGACGAGCAGCACCGCTTCGGGGTCGAGCAGCGCGGCGCCCTCGAGGCCAAGACGACCGGCGGCGCGGCGCACGTCCTGCTGATGACCGCGACCCCGATCCCACGGACGCTGGGGCAGGTGCTGTATGCCGACCTGGACGTGTCGGACCTGCGCACGGTGCCGGCCGGGCGCGTCGCGATCCGGACGACGATCCGGCGTCCCGATGACCTCGGCCGGCTCTGGGAGTTCGTGCGCGGCGAGGCGCGCGAGGGACGGCGCACCTTCGTCGTCGTCCCTCGCATCGACGAGGTCGAGGACGCGGACGGCGAGGACGTGGCGGCCGCCGAGGCCGAGGCGGTTCGCCTGCGGGAGGTCCTCGCGCCCCTGCGCGTGGGCCTCGTCCACGGGCGGATGAAGGCGGTCGCGCGCGACGAGGAGATGGCACGCTTCCGCGACGGGGCGCTGGACGTCCTCGTGGGCACGACGGTGGTCGAGGTCGGCGTCGACGTGCCGGAGGCTTCGGTGATGGTGATCGAGGGCGCCGACCGCTTCGGCCTGGCGCAGCTCCACCAGCTCCGCGGACGCGTCGGACGCGGCACGGCCGCCTCGTACTGCGTGCTGGTCGCCGATGCCGACGCGAGCACGCCGGCCGCTGACCGGCTCGCCGCGGTGGAGCGGACGAGCGACGGCTTCGAGCTGGCCGAGACCGACTTCGCGCTCCGCCGCGAGGGCGACGTCCTGGGGCTGGCCCAGAGCGGCCTGCCCCGCCTGCGGGTCGCGACGCTGGGCCGCGCGGACCATCGCGCCCTCGCCGTCGCGGCGCGGCGGCACGCGGAGGCGCTGCTCGACCACGACGGCGGGTTCCGACAGGCCGGCGCCCCGCTCGCGGCGGAGCTGGCGGCCGGCTGGCTGGCCCGCGTCTTCGCCGGCGAGCCGGCGTCGGGAGCGTAGCGGCGATGGCGGGCGCGGGCCGCGTCGTGGCCGGGACGGCCGGCGGGATCCAGCTCGCGGCCGCGGGCCCGGGGACGCGGCCCCTGGCCGACCGGGTGAAGCAGGCGCTCTTCGGGTCGCTCGAGCCGATGCTCGACGGCGCCGCGGTCCTCGACCTGTGCGCGGGCACGGGGGCGGGCGCCATCGAGGCGCTCTCCCGCGGGGCGGCCAGCGCGGTGCTCGTCGAGCGGGACCACGCCGCCGTCCGCGTCATCGAGGAGAACCTCCGGCGGACCGGCCTCGCGGGGCCGGCCCGGGTGGTCCGCCGCGACGCCGTCGCGGCCGTCCGGGACCTCGCCGCGAAGGGGGCGCGGTTCGACCTCGCCGTCGTGGACCCGCCCTACGCGGAGACGTCGCTGCGCGACGCGCTCCTGACCGCGCTGGGCGCCGCCGACGGGCCGCTCCGCGACGGGGCGCTGGTCCTCGCGACGTCCCACTGGCGGGAGCCCCCGCCGGTGGAGATCGGGCTGCTACGATCCACGCGGGTCCGCCGCTTCGGCGAGACCGCGGTGACCATCTACCGGCACGAGGCCGGCGGGGCCGCGGGCGCGGACTGATCGGAGGCCGGATGCGCACCGCGGTCTACCCCGGATCGTTCGACCCGATCACCCTGGGGCACGTCGACGTGCTGCGGCGCGCCGCCGGCGTCTTCGACCGCGTCGTCGTCGCGGTGCTGGTCAACCCGCGCAAGGCTCCCGTCGCGGAGGCCGAGGGACGCGCGACGGCGATCCGCGAGGCGATCCTCGAGACCCTCCCGGAGCTGGCCGGCCGCATCGACGTCACCACGTTCGACGGGCTGACGGTCGACGCGTGTCGCGCCGTGGGGGCGCGCCACGTCGTGCGCGGGCTGCGGGCGGTCTCGGACTTCGAGGCGGAGCTCCAGATGGCCCACATGAACCACCGGCTGGCCCCCGAGATCGACACGGTCTTCTTCATGACGGCGCTGGAGTACGGGTACCTGTCGTCGAGCCTGGTCCAGGAGATCGCGCGCTTCGGGGGCGACGTCTCGGCGATGGTCCCGCCCAGCGTCGCGGCCCGGCTGCGCTCGTCCGGCCCGGAGGCCCCGCGTCTATAATCGGGCCACCACCGCCCGGCGCCGAGGAGGGCCCTTCTCATCGACATCATGTTCTTCGTCGAGCGCCTCGAGGGGATGCTCGCCAACGGCAAGAAGCTGCCGCTGACGTCGAACGTCATCGTGGACCAGGCCGCGGCGCTGGAGCTCATCGACGAGCTGCGGCATGCCATCCCGGAAGAGGTGCAGGCGGCGCGCCGGATCAACGCCGAGGGCGAGCGGATCCTCGAGCGCGCCGGGCAGGAGGCGGAGCGGATCGTCGCCCGCGCGAACGAGCAGGCGGCCTACCTCATCGACGAGCAGGGCCTCACGGAGGCGGCCGAGGCCGAGGGTCGCCGGATCATCGGCGAGGCCGACGCGGACGCCGTGGAGACGCGCCGGGGCGCCGACGAGTACGCGGCCGAGGTGCTCCTGGGCCTCGAGACCGAGGTCTCGCGGATCCTGGGCCAGATCGAGCGCGGCATCGATGCGCTCCACGTTCGCGACGAGCCCGAGGCGCCGGCCGAGGAGGCCGACGAGGAGCCCGCCGAGCCTGTCGCGGGATGACGACGTCCCCCGCGGACGCCCTGGTCGTCAACGTCGCCGGCCTGCTCGGCGAGCCGCCCGGGTCCCACCGTGAGATCGCGGTCGACGGCGTGACCCTGGAGCTCGGCGAGGGCCTCCGGCAGGCGGGTCCGCTGGCCCTGCGGGTGCGCGTCGGGCGGACGAACCGCGGCGTGGTCGTCAACGGGCGCGTCGTCACGAGCCTGGCGGACACCTGCGGACGCTGCCTGGTCGCCGTCGTGCTGCCGGTCGACGCCCCCATCGACGAAGAGGTGCTGCCGACCATCGACCTCCAGTCGGGGATGGCCGTCGACACGAGCGCGGAGCCCGAGGCCTTCCGGCTCTCCGATCACCACGAGCTCGACCTGGAGCCCCTCGCCCGTGAGGCGGTCCTGCTCGCCGCGCCCATCGCGCCGGTCTGCCGGCCCGACTGCCGCGGCCTGTGCCCCGAGTGCGGGACGGACCTCAACGCCGGCCCGCATGCCCACGAGGAGGCGCCGGTCGATCCGCGCCTCGAGAAGCTCCGCGAGTTCCGGGCCGGCGGCTAGCCCGGAAACCGGCTACACTCCCCGTTCGGCCCGACGGCGCCGGCGCGCCGCCACGCCCCACGCACGACGAACCGGCGGCCTCGCGCGCCCGTGCGGCGCCGCCCAGCAACGACAGGAGCAGCAACCCCGATGGGTCTCCCGAAGCGGAAGGTCTCGCACGCCCGGCAGGGCGACC
The DNA here is from genome assembly GCA_963713285.1 of uncultured Chloroflexia bacterium. Taxonomy (GTDB): domain Bacteria; phylum Chloroflexota; class Limnocylindria; order Limnocylindrales; family CSP1-4; genus CTSoil-043. The sequence goes on from CAVQLA010000003.1 coordinate 28,279, forward strand.
GGCGCTCGCATCACGCGTTGAGCCTGCCCAGCCTCGTCGAGTGCAGCCACTGCCACGCCATGAAGCGCTCGCACCACGTCTGCCCGAGCTGCGGCTACTACGACGGCCGGCAGGCCGTCGCGCTCAAGAAGAAGGGCGGCGAGACGGCCTCCTGACCGTCGCGCGCCCTCGAGCCGCCAGCCACCGCATCCGATGGATCTTGCGACCGTCCGGGGGATCGAGCATGGCCGCAAGGTCCGGCTCGCCGTGGATGCGATGGGCGGCGACCACGCGCCGGCCGAGGTCGTCGCCGGCGCCCTCCTCTATGCCGAGGAGAACCCTGCCGACGAGGTGATCCTGGTCGGGATCCCCGAGCGGATCCGGAGTGTCGCCGGCGCCGCGCTGCCGCCGAACGTCACGATCCACGCGGCCTCCCAGGTGATCGAGATGCACGAGCATCCGGCGCTGGCCCTCCGCGAGAAGAAGGACGCCTCGATCCTCGTCGCCTGCGAGCTGGTGAAGCGCGGGCGGGCGGATGCGGTCGTGACGGCGGGGCACACCGGGGCCGCGATGGCGGCGGCGGTCCTGCGGCTGGGCCGCGTGCAAGGCGTCGACCGCCCGGCCCTCGCGATCCAGATGGTGACCGAGACCGGGCCGCTGGTGCTGCTCGACATCGGCGCGAACCCGGACTCCACGCCCGAGAACCTGGTCCAGTACGCCCACATGGGGTCGCTCTTCGCGGAGCGGACGCTCGGGGTGGCGAACCCGCGCGTCGCGCTCCTCTCCATCGGCGAGGAGAAGGGCAAGGGAGACGCGCGCATCCAGCGCGCCACGGAGCTGCTCGACGAGACGGAGCTCAACTTCTCGGGCAACGTCGAGGGCAAGGACCTCGTCCACCACCCGGCCGACGTGGTCGTCTGCGACGCGGTGCTCGGCAACGTGACGATCAAGTTCTTCGAGGGCCTCGCCACCTTCATCTTCGACCAGTGGTCGAAGGAGTTCCGGAGCGGGCTTCGTGGGAAGGTCGCGTACCTCCTCATGCGCCCCGGCATCGGGCGGATCCGGCGCACCTTCGACTACGAGGTGCTGGGGGGATCTCCGCTCCTGGGAGTCCGGGGCACGGTCATCATCACCCACGGCCGGGCCAGGCGGCGCATGATCAAGCACGCGATCGGGGTCGGCGCCGTGGCGGCGCGGGTCCGGCTGCCGGAGCTGATCGGCGAGACGTTCGGCCGGCCGGCGCCGCCCGGCGCCGGCCGGCCGAACGACGGCGCACCGGGGGCCGATGCCCCGGCCGGCCCGGAGGAATCCACGTGACGCACCCGACGCTTGCCGTCAGCCGCCCGGTGATCCGCGATCTCGTGCGACTTGCCGCAATGGAGGTCCCGGGCGTGCTCCGCGTGGGGTGGGCCGGTGGACCGCTGCGGCGCCTGCTCGCGGGCCGGCCGGTCGCGGTCCGCGTCCGGCGAGGTGTCGTCGAGGCGCGCGTCGTCGTGATCGCCCGACCCGGGCAGCCGCTGGCGGTCCTCTCGGCCGACGTCCGGACCGCGGTCGCCGCCGCCATCGAGCGCCTGCTGGGCCTGGAGCTCGGCGAGGTGACCGTCCGCATCGACGGCGTCGGCGGCTGACCGCGTGAGCGGACGCGCAGGGCGCGGCGGCGGCGACCTGGTCCGCAGCCGGAGGGCGGCGCGCCGGCTGATCCTGGCATCGCTGTTCGAGGCCGAGTTCGGCCAGCGGACGGCGCCGGCCGTCCTGGAGCGGCACGTGGCCGAGATCGAGGGCGACCCGGAGACGGCGCGCTACGCCCGCCTCATGGTCGCGGCGGCAGTGGAGCACCGCGCGGAGATCGACGCCCGGATCGAGGCGGCCGCGCCCCAGTACCCGGTCGTCACGCTCGCGCGGATGGACCGCGTTCTCCTCCGTGCGGGCATCTGCGAGGTGCTACACTCGCCCGCGACGCCGGCCCGGGTGGCGATCGCCGAGTGGGTCGAGCTCGCGCGGGTCTATGGAGGAGACCCGGCCAGGCGCCTCGTCAACGGGGTCCTGGGCCGCGTGGCCCGGGACGCCGGGAGCGCTCCAGCCGAGCCCCAACCGGCTCCGCGCAGCACCGCAGTCCCCGACGCGCAGGAATGACACCCCAGGGAGGACGGAGCCAGTGGCGACAACCTACGAGCGGCTGAAGAAGATCGTCGTCGAGCAGCTCGGCGTCGACGAGGCGGAGGTGACCCCCGAGGCCTCGTTCGTCGACGATCTCAACGCCGACTCGCTCGATCTCGTTGAGCTCATCATGAGCCTCGAGGAAGAGTTCGGGATGGAGATCTCGGACGAAGAGGCCGAGAAGATCCGCACCGTCCAGGACGCCGCCGACTACATCGACGAGCACGCGAGCTGACCACGCCCCGGTCCCTGCCGGGGGAGGCAGCGCGCCCGCCGCGCCCTGGAGCCGAGCTCGCCGAGCGACTCGGGCTGACGTTCCGAGACCCGGACCTCCTCGCGCGCGCCCTCGTCCATGGCTCGTGGCTCCACGAGCACCCGGACGAGGCGAGCGGTCACAACGAGCGCCTCGAGTTCCTCGGCGACGCCGTCGTCAGCCTGGTGATCTCGGAGGCGCTCCACGCGCATCGGCCGGACGACGACGAGGGCGTCCTGTCCGCGCGCCGGGCGGCGATCGTGAGCACCCACGGGCTGGCCCGACTGGCGCGGCGCATCGACCTGGGCAGCTACCTGCTCCTCGGCGAGGGGGAGGACCAGCGCGGGGGTCGCGGCAGGCCGGTCCTCCTGGCCTCGGCCCTCGAGGCGGTCGCGGCCGCCGTCTTCCTCGACTGCGGCTGGGATGCCGCGCGGACGTGGCTCGCCGAGCTTGCCGGCCCCGAGCTCACGGCCGACGCCCCGCCCGGGACGCTCAAGAGCCCCAAGAGCCGCCTCCAGGAGCTCACGCAGCGGGGGTCGGGCGAGCGTCCCCAGTACCGGCTCGCGGACGTCACCGGGCCCGATCACCAGCGGCGCTTCGCCGTCGAGGTCTCCGTCGGCGGCCGCCCCGTCGGCGCCGGGGAGGGCGGCTCCCGGCGGAGCGCCGAGACGGCGGCGGCGGCGGCCGCGCTCGAGACCCTCGCCGCGGAGCGTGCCGGCGCGAAGCCCGGCGCACCGGCCGCCGCCGCGGCCGCGGACGCGGACGCGCCTCGCCCGGAGCGGTCGGCGTGAGCGGCCCGGCGCGCCTCCAGGCGCTTCGCCTCCAGGGCTTCAAGTCGTTCGCCGAGCGGACCGTCGTCGAGTTCGTGCCCGGCATCAACGCCGTCATCGGGCCGAACGGGTCGGGCAAGAGCAACCTCGCCGACGCCCTGCGCTGGGCGCTGGGCGAGCAGGGCCGTGCCCTGCGCTCGCGGCGCGCGGAGGACGTCGTCTTCGCCGGCTCCGAGCGCCGCTCGGCCCTCGGCATGGCGGACGTCGCGCTGGTCCTCGACAACGCCGATGGCCTCGTCCCCGTCGACTATGCCGTGGTCGAGGTGGGCCGGCGCCTCTTCCGCTCCGGCGAGAACGACTACCTCGTCAACCGCCAGCGCGTCCGCCTCAAGGACCTCGTGGAGCTGCTGGACGCCGCGCACCTCGCCGACAACGCCTTCCTCTTCATCGGGCAGGGGATGGTCGACCAGGCGCTGGCGCTTCGGCCCGAGGAGCGCCGCCCGCTCTTCGAGGAGGTGGCCGGCGTCCGTCGCCACGAGCGACGCCGGCGGCGCTCGGAGGCGCAGCTCGAGGAGGCGACCGGCAACCTCGCGCGCGTCGAGGACATCCTGGCCGAGCTGCGGCCGCAGGTGCGCCGCCTCGCTGCGCAGGCCGAGCAGCAGGCATCCCGCGCGCGGGCGGGCGATGAGCTGGCCCTCTCGCTCGTCGGCGTCTTCGGCGCCCGGTGGCACGAGGCGGCGCGGGCGGCGGGAGACGCCGACGCGACGCTCGGCGCTGCCCGGCAGGCGGCCGCGACCGCGCTGGAGACGCTGCAGGCGGCGGAGAACCTGGCCGCCGCCGCGTCCGCCGACCTCGCGGCGCACATCGCCGTCGAGGAACAGCGCCGCGACTCGCACGAGCTTGCCCGCGCCGCGCTCGCCGCGATCGACCTCGACGCCGCGACGGCCACGGCGGAGGCAGCCGCGATCGCGCGCGACCGGGCGCGCGTCGCCGGCGAGCGGTCCGCGGCGGAGGCCGAGCTGGCGGAGCGGCGGCGCGAGCTGGCCCTGCCCGTGGCGAGCCCGGACGCGACCCTCGACGGCGACCTGCTCGACGTGGATCGAGCCCTTGCCGAGGCGCGCGCGGAGGCCGGGGCGCTCCGAGCGGCGTCGGCACGCCGCTCGGAGGCGGAGACGGCGCTGCGGCGCGCCGCCGCAGCCCGCGCGGATGAGCTCGATGCCCTGCGCCGCCGGCTGGCCGGCGCCCAGGAGGCCCTGGCGGCGGCGGGGGAGGAGGCGGACCTGGCCCGGGCTCGGGCCGCCACCGCGGCCGCGGCCCTCGAGACCGCGCGCGAAGGCCTGCTCGAGGCCCGGCGCGGGGAGGAGATCACCCGCGAGGCGCGGGAGGCGGCGCGCCTCGCCCTCACGGAGGTGGAGGCGGCCCGCCAGGCGGCGGCGGAGGCCGCGGGCGCGGCGCGCGCGCGGCGCGCCACGCTGCTCGGCCGCGCGCAGGCGCTGCGGGCACGCCTGGCCGAGGACGAGGGGCGCGGGATCGCGCCGTCCGCGCGGCGGGCGGGCGGGCGGGCCCTCGTCGCCGACCTCGAGATCGATCCGGCCCAGCGTCCGCTCGTGGCGGCCGCTCTCGGCGAGCTCGGGCGGAGCTTCGTCGTCTCCCGGGGCGCGCTGCCGCAGCTGGCGGGTCAGCGGGGGGTCGTCGTCCTCGGCGACGTGGACGGCGCGGGTGCCCGGGTGCCGGCCGGGCCGGAGATGGACGCCGCGCGCGGTCGCGCCGCCCGCCACGGGGGTGGGCTGCTGGCCGACGCCGTGCGGGCCGACCCGGGCGGCGTGGCGCGTCGCCTCCTGGCGCGCTGGGCCTGGGCGCCGTCGCTCGCCGATGCCGTCGACCTGGTGGCCGCGCTGCCGCCCGGCTGGCGTGTCGCCGCGCGCGACGGGGGCCTCGTCGCCGCGGAAGGCGTCGTGACGCTGGGCGCCGTCGACGCGCCGCTGGAGCGCCGCACGGAGCTCGACGCCACCGAGGCCGGCCTGGCGGCCGCGGAGGCCGAGGTCGCGGCTCTCGACGAGCAGGCTCGTGCCGCGGAGGCGCGTGCGGCGGGGGCGCGGACCGCCCTCGAGACGGCGCGCCGCGAGGAAGCCGACGCGACCGGCCGGCGGCGGGGCGCGGAGGAAGTGGAGCGCCAGGCCGGGCGCGCCGCCGAGCAGGCGGCGCGCGAGGCCGCCTGGGCCGACGCCCGCCGGGCATCGCTCGACTCGGAGCGCGGACCTCTCGCGGCGCGCCTGGCCGCCCTGGACGCGGATGGGCTCGCTGCAGCGCCGCCGCCGGAGCCCTCCGCGGGCGTCGAGATGGCGGACGGCGTCGCCGCGGCCCTGGCAGCATGGGAGGCGCGGGCCGGGGAGCTGGCGGGGCGACGTGAGGCCCTCGCGGCCGCCCGGGCCGTCCGGGACGCCGAGCGGCGCGCCGCGGAGGCCCGGCGGGCACGCGCCGAGGTCGCCGCCCAGATCGCCGAAGAGCGGATCCAGCGCGCCGAGACCGAGGCGCAGGAGCTCGCGCAGCGCCACGCGGCGCTCGACGCCGCGCGGGCCACCCGCGACGCTGCGCGCGCCGAAGCCGCGGCTCGCGCAGCCGCCGCGCGGGAGGCGCTCGACCTCGTCCGGGCGGCCGACCTGGCGGGCCGCGACCGCCTGCGCGCCGCCGAGGTCGAGGTGGCCGCGGCTCGCGAGGCCCTGCGCCGGACCGAGGAGGCGCACCGCGTCGCCGAGGTCCACGAGCTCGAGGCACGCCTCGCGCTCGACGCGGTGCGCGAGCAGGCGCTCGTGGAGTTCGCGGGCCTGGGGGTCGTGGGACTTGGCGCGCTCGATCCGGCCGCCGCTGCCGACGCGGTCGAGGACGAGGGGGCGGCCCTGGCGGGCGCGCTGGCCCGGGCCGGCGTGGCGTGGACGATCGCCGCGCCACCGGGCGAGCCCGTGGCGCCGGGACGGCTCGCCGGCCTGCGGCGCCGGTTCCACGAGCTGGGGGCCGCCAACCCGTTCGCCGCCGACGAGCATGCGGAGCTGCGGGCGCGGGTGGACGGTCTCGAGGCGCAGCGCGGCGACCTCGTCGGCGCGATCGAGAAGACGAGGGCCATGATCGCGGAGCTCGACGCGCTCATCACTCGCCAGTTCCGGGCGACCTTCGCGGCCCTCGAGACTGCCTTCGACCGCCAGTTCCAGCAGCTGTTCGGCGGCGGGTTCGCGCGGCTCAGCCTGACCGACCCCTCCGACCTGGCGCAGACCGGCGTCGAGATCGTCGCGCGCCCTCCCGGGAAGAAGGCCCAGGCGCTGGCGATGCTCTCGGGCGGCGAGCGAGCGCTGACGGCGGTCGCGCTCCTGTTTGCGATGCTCGAGGTGCGCCCCGTCCCGTTCTGCGTCCTCGACGAGGTCGACGCCGCCCTCGACGAGGCCAACGTCGGTCGCTTCGTGGAGGCGCTGCGCGGGCTGGCCGAGACGACGCAGTTCATCGTGATCACCCACAATCGGGGCACCATCGAGGCGGCCGACGCCCTCTACGGCGTGACGGTCGGCGAGGACGCGGTGAGCCGCGTCGTCAGCCTGCGCATCGAGGAGGCCCGGTCGATCGCCGACGGCGTGCGCGGGAGTCGCGCCGGCGGGCCGGCCGAGCCGCTCCCCGCCGGCTGACGCGGGCCGCCGGGCACCATTGGCCTGACCGGCGGACCCGGGCCGCCGGGCACGATTGGCCCCACGGAGGACGCATGTTCTGGCGACGCAAGCCCAGGGACGAGAGCGACGCGGCCGACGAGGCGCCCGTCTCCGACGCCGAGATCGAGGCCCAGCTCGAGGCCGAGCTCGCCGCGTCCGACGCCGCGACGATCGAGGCCGCGGCCGCCGGGACCGCCGTCGAGCCGGACCTGCTGGGCGCTCCCCGGCCCTGGGAGGCCGACGCGGAGGCGGGACCGGAGCTGGAGCCGGAGCCGATCGTCGACGGGGACCTCGCCGCGGGCGTCGCCAGGAGCCGGGGCGGCTTCATGTCCCGGTTGCGGGGCATCCTCGGGCTGGGCGACCTGGACGCCGCCACCTGGGAGGAGGTGGAGGAGACCCTGATCTCCGGCGACGTGGGCGCGACCCTCGCGATCGAGGTCGTGGATCGCGCCCGGGCGCGCCGGCATCCCGGCGGGCCGGAGGCCGCCGTTCGCGACGAGCTGGCCGGCCTCCTCGCGCCCCGTGCCGGGGGCTGGGCCTTCGAGCCGGCGGCGCCCGGCGGGCCCGCGGTCGTCCTGGTCGTGGGGGTGAACGGGACCGGGAAGACCACCACGATCGGCAAGATCGCGGCGCGGGAGCGGGCCGCGGGCCGCAGCGTCCTCCTTGCCGCCGGCGACACGTTCCGGGCTGCGGCCATCGACCAGCTCCGCCTGTGGGGGGAACGCGCGGCGGCGCCGGTCGTGGCCCACGCCCCGGGCGCCGACCCGGCGGCCGTCGTCTACGACGCCCTCGACGCGGCGATCGCCCGCCGTGTCGACGTCCTCATCGCGGACACCGCCGGCCGGCTCCACACGAAGTCGAACCTGATGGACGAGCTCGCGAAGATGCGGCGCGTCATCGACCGCCGCCTTCCGGGCGCCCGTCCCGAGGTGCTCTTCGTCCTCGACGCCACCACCGGCCAGAATGGCCTGGCCCAGGCGAAGGCCTTCCACGATGCCACCGGCCTGACCGGGATCGTCCTGACCAAGCTGGACTCCACGTCGAAGGGCGGGATCGTCTTCGCCATCGAGCACGCGCTCGGGGTGCCGGTTCGCTTCGTCGGGGTGGGGGAGAAGGTCGGCGACCTTCTCGTCTTCGACCCGGATGCGTTCGTGGCGGCGCTCTTCGCCTGACCGGCCGGCGGGTGCGCGGGCGCACCACCCGATCGGCGGAATCGCCGGGACGGTCGTCGGGCGGCGCCCGGACGGTGTTGGGGTAGAATCTGGGCACCTCGGTGTCGCCAGAACCCGCGCACCACCTCCGGAGCGCAGCCGCGCTCCGCGGGACCCGGTCCACTGGAGCCCCTGCCCGCGCATGTTCGACGCCCTCTCGGATCGCCTTCGCAAGACCCTCGGCGCCCTCACCGGGCGCGGCCGCGTCACCGAGGCCGATGTCGACGCCGCCATGCGCGAAGTGCGCCTCGCCCTCCTGGAGGCCGACGTCAACTTCAAGGTCGTGAAGGAGTTCACGGCCCGCGTCCGGGAGCGCGCCGTGGGGGCCGAGGTCCTGGAATCGCTGAACGCCGGGCAGCAGGTCGTCAAGATCGTCAACGAGGAGCTGACCGCGCTCCTCTCGGCGGGCGACCGGACCTTCCACCTCGCCGGCAACCCGGCCGTCATCGCCCTCGTCGGCCTGCAGGGATCGGGCAAGACGACGTCCGCCGCCAAGCTGGCGCGCCACGTCGTGAAGCTCGGCCGCCGGCCGCTCCTCGTCGCCGCCGACCCGTACCGGCCGGCCGCGGTCGACCAGCTGAAGACGCTCGGCGCCGGGCTCGACATCCCCGTCTTCGCCGCGCCGGCGGGGACGCCGGTCCCGGAGATCGGGCGCCTCGGCATCGAGGCGGCCCGGCGCGAGGTCCGCGACACCGTGATCCTCGACACGGCCGGCCGGCTCTCCGTCGATGAGGTCCTGATGGCGGAGATCACCGAGCTGACCCTCGGGGTGCGGCCCGTGGAGACGCTCCTGGTGGTGGACGCGATGGCCGGCCAGGAGGCGGTGGGTGTCGCCCAGGCCTTCGCCGCCGCGGTGCCGCTCACCGGCCTGGTCCTCACGAAGATCGACGGCGACGCCCGCGGCGGTGCCGCCCTCTCCATCAGCGCGGTCACCGGCCTGCCGGTCAAGTTCCTCGGGACCGGCGAGAAGACCGACGCCCTCGAGCCGTTCCACCCCGACCGCCTCGCCGGCCGCATCCTCGGCATGGGCGACGTCATGACGCTCATCGAGCGCGCCCAGGACGCCTTCGACCAGAAGGAAGCCGAGAAGGCCGCCGCGAAGTTCCAGGCGGGGAGCTTCACGCTGGAGGACATGCTCGAGCAGCTCCAGCAGGTCAAGAAGATGGGCCCCCTCGACCAGCTCGTGGGGATGATCCCGGGCCTCTCGGGCATGGCCAAGGAGGCCGAGGAATCCGTCAACCGGGGCGACCTCTCCCGCACCGAGGCGATCATCCGCTCGATGACGCCCGGCGAGCGGCGCGACCCCGACGTCCTCAATGCAAGCCGTCGGCGACGCATCGCCGCCGGGTCCGGCACCTCGATCGCCGAGGTCAACCGGCTGGTCAAGCAGTTCAGCGACATGCAGAAGCTCATGAAGCAGCTCCGCGGGGGTCGACGAATCCCCGGGATGTTCGGCCGCTGAGGCCGGGAGGAAACGACATGGCCGAGATCGAGCCGATGTCCGGGCCGACGGGGGCTCCCGGCGGGCCGCGCCCGGGGGAGCCCGCGTCCGTTGCGACGGTACCGGTGGGAGGTGGCGCCGCCACCGCCACAGGTGCGCCCGAGCGGCCGAAGGGCCTCGTCCGGTGGGGCGTCGCGCTCCTGGGGGTCGCCGTGATGGTGGGGGTCGTCTCCATCGCCGCGGTGATGCTCGCCGCGGGCGCGACCTCGTCGATCGTGCAGGGGTGGCTCCCGGCCACGACCGTGGCCTACCTCGAGGTCCGCGCCGACCTGCCCGGCGACCAGCGCGCGAAGGTCGGTGACATCATCGCCAAGTTCCCGGGCTTCGCCGACCAGGCGTCCCTCGACGCCAAGATCGACGAGGCGCTCGATCGTGTCCTGGAGGGCTCCGGCGTCAGCTGGACGAGCGATGTCAAGCCGTGGCTCGGCGGCGAGGTGGGCCTCGCCGTCACGTCGGCGGCGTTCGACGTCGCGTCGCTGTCCGACCTCGGCTCGGGCGGGCTCGAGGGGCTGGACGGGCCGGATCTCGGCAAGGCCCCCGACGACGGGGCGGTCGCCCTCATCGCGGTGAAGGATGCCGCAGCCGCGGAGGCCTGGATCGCCAAGCAGCTCGGCGGCACGCAGACGACCGAGACCTACGCCGGGGGAGAGATCACGCTCGTCGCCGGCCCCCTCAAGAACAACCTGGCCTTCGCCGTCCGGGGCAACGTCCTGGTCCTCGGGCCGGAGAAGACCGTCAAGGCCGCGCTCGACACCAACGGCTCGAGCCCGGTGGCGACGTCCGACTCCTTCGCCGCCGCTCGCGAGACCCTGCCGACGGCGTACCTCGGCTTCGGCTACGCCGACCTCAAGGCGTTCGTCGACGCGTCGCTCGGCGCCGCGGGCGACCAGGCCGACCTGCCGAAGGCGTGCCTCGACCAGGTCGTCGGGATGGTCCCCGCGTGGGCCGCCGGCTCGGCGCGGGCCGCGGACGACGCGCTCGTCTTCGAGACGACCATGCCCGCGGCCGGGGATGTCGCGTCGACCGCCAAGGGCAGCGCCAGCGCCGTCGCGTCGCGCCTGCCGGCGACCACGATCGCCGCCGTCGAGGTCCGCGATCTCGGCCCCAGTCTCGTCGCCGGCGTCGAGACCCTCAAGGAGGCTCTCGCGTGTGACCCGTCGACCGCCGACATGATCGAGCAGCTCGAGCAGGCGCTGACCGCCGCGGGTGGCCCCGAGGCCCTCATCGGCTGGGCCGGCGACACCGCGATCGCCGTGGAGTTCGGCGATGGCGCCTTCGGGGGCGGCCTCGCCGCCATCGTCACCGACGAGGCGGCCGCCGGCCGCACGCTCGACCAAGTCCAGGCGCTGCTCGCCCTCGCCGGGTCCGACGCCGGGATCGACGTCCGCGAGGAGCCCTACGGCGACGGCGAGCTGCTCGTCGTCACCCTCCCGGCCGACGTGGAGATGCTGGCCGAGGATGCCCCGGAGATCGCGGTCACCGTCCAGGACGGCGTCTTCGTCCTCGGGACGCTCGACTTCGTGAAGCATGTCGTCGACACGACGGCCGGCACGTCGCTGGCCCAGCTCGACACCTACGAGCGGGCGATCTCGCTCGCGGGCGGCGACGGCGTGAGCGACGTCTTCGTGGACCTCGCCGCCGTCCGCGCGGCCGCCGAGTCCATGATCCCGGCCGGCGAGAAGGCCCAGTACGAGACCGAGGTCAAGCCCTTCCTCGAGCCGTTCGAGGCCTTCGCCTCGGTCGCCGAGGCGCCCGGCACGACGACCACGTCGCGCGCCGTCATCACGTTCACGAAGTAGGAGCACCGGAGGGCCGGCCCACGAGTCCGGCATCCCGAGCACAGGAGGTTCCCGCACCCAGATGGCAGTCCGCATTCGCCTCACACGCGTCGGCGCGAAGAAGCAGCCGGCGTACCGCGTCGTCGTGGCCGACAGCCGGTCGGCCCGCGACGGCCGCGCCATCGAGATCCTCGGGCACTACAACCCGCGGACCGAGCCCGTCGAGTTCGCCGTCGACGTCGAGAAGACGAAGGCCTGGCTCGACAAGGGCGCGCTGCCGAGCGAGACGGTCGAGCGTCTCCTGCGCAATGCCGGCGTCCTGCCGGCCGTCAAGTAGGAAGGGGCCTGCCATGGCCGCCCCCCAGCTCGTCGAGTATGTCGCCAAGTCGCTCGTCGATCACCCGGAGCAGGTCGAGGTCACGGTCAGCCAGGAGGCGGGCGCGACCGTGATCGAGCTCCGCGTCGCCGACGATGACATGGGCAAGGTGATCGGCCGGAACGGCAGCGTCGCCAAGGCGCTGCGGACGCTCCTCAAGGTCGTCTCGGCCCGCGACGGCGAGCAGTTCCAGCTGGAGATCGTCTGATCGAACCGGAGGATGCCCCGGACGGCCGGCTCGTCGTCGCGCTCGTCCGGGGGCTCCACGGCATCCACGGCGCGATGCGGGTCGAGGTCCTGACCGACCGGCCCGACGAGCGCTTCATTGTCGGCGCACGGCTCTTCGCCGAGGGCGGTGCCGACGCGCTCACGATCGCAGAGGCGCGTCCGGCCAACCCCGGCTGGATCCTGCGTTTCCGGGAGGTCCCGACGCGCGAAGCGGCCGAGACGCTCCGCCTCGTCTACCTCGAGGTGGAGGCCGGGCCGGGCGACGCCCTGCCCCGCGGCGCGTACTTCTGGCACGAGATGGTCGGGGTCACGGTCCGCGACGCCGAGGGCGGGGAGCTCGGTACCGTGCGCGACGTGTACCGGGCCGGGGGCGCCGACATCCTCGAGGTCGTGGGGGGGCCGCGCGGCGACTTCGACCTGCCCATCATCCGCCCCTTCGTCCGGATCCTCGCGCCGCGCCGGGGCGAGATCGTCGCCGACCCGGAGGCCCTCGACCTGCCCGCGCCCGCCGCGATCCTCGCGCCGCGCCCTCCGCGGCCGCCGCGCCCGCGCCGGGCGACGCGCCGTCGCCCTGCCGTGCCGATGGCGCCTCGCCCGGCCCCCGACGATCTCGCGGGCGAGACCGGGCCGCGCAACGACTCCCCGGTCGACGGCCGGCCGCGGGACGACGTCGCGGGCGACCCCGCCCCGGCGCCGGAGACCTGAGCCGTGGCGCTGGAGGTCGACCTCCTCACGCTCTTTCCCGACATGGTCGCCGGCCCCCTCGCGGCAAGCATCCCGGGCCGGATCCAGGAGCGGGGCCTCGCGATCGTCCGGGTCCACGACCTGCGAGCCTGGGGCCTGGGCCGTCACCGCAGCGTCGACGACGCGCCCTACGGCGGCGGGGCGGGCATGGTGCTGCGCCCCGAGCCCGTCGCCGGCGCCCTCGCCGCGCTCCGGCGTCCCGACTCGACCGTCATCCTCCTCGATCCCGCCGGCGAGCCGTTCCGCCAGGCCCGCGCCGAGGACCTGGCCCGGCGGCCGCACCTCGTGCTCCTGTGCCCGCGCTACGAGGGCGTGGACGACCGCGTGCGGGATCTCGTCGACCTCGAGCTGTCGGTCGGGGACTACGTGCTGACCGGCGGCGAGCTGGCGGCCCTCGTGGTCGTCGACGCCGTGCTCCGGCTCCTTCCGGGTGCCATCGAGGCGGCCTCGCTCGAGGACGAGTCCTTCGCCCACGGGCTGCTCGAGTACCCGCAGTACACGCGACCGGCGGTCTTCGCGGGGCGCGGCGTCCCCGAGGTCCTCGTGTCCGGCGATCACGGCGCCGTCCGGCGCTGGCGGCTCCGGGAATCGATCCGGCGCACCCTCGTGCGCCGCCCCGACCTTCTCGAGCAGCGCCCGTGGACACCCGAGGAGCGGCGCCTGCTCGCGGAGGTGCGCGCGGATGCCGACGGCGGCCCGGAGCCGGAGGCGGCGTCGCCGGCGAGCCCGGGCGGCCCCGGCTGACGCCGGCGAGCCCGGACGACCCCGGCTGACGCCAGGGTCGTTGCCCCGCGAATCGCGCAGCGCCAGCTGCTCGGTGACATCGTCAGCCTCCGCCGACGAGGGAGACGATGGCGCTGACGGTCGGCAGGCCGATCGAACCCACGCCACCTGCCCGGCATCCGCGCCCGCCCCCTGGACGTGCTCACCCCAGGCCCGCCGCGCGCCGCCGATCCTCGCCTGAACAGACTATCTGTTCAGCGACGCCGTCCGTAAGCACGGGAGTCACGCCGAAGTGCTGGTCCGGGCCGGGTCGCACGCTCGGGCCCGCCGATCCTGACCAGACTATCTGTTCAGACCGCCAGGGTCGCCACGCCGCAGCCGGCGACCATCGCTGCCGGCGGAACCGGCCGCGCCGCGGGCAGAGCCGGCCGCGCCGCGCCGGGCGCGTGGCGCCGAGCCGGCGGGCCGCGCCCCAGCACCCGCGGGCGACGCGTGCCAGCCACCGGCACGCTCCACGAGCGCCGACCGACAGTGTCGCGGAGCAGCTGCGCTGGCAGCCTCATCGCGCAGGGACAGCCCAGGGCTGACGCCGGCGAGCCCCGTGCTATACTCCGCCGTCGGTCGCACCCCCGCGACCATCTCACCACGCCCTCGACGCGGCACGCGGAATCACCCGGCCGCTCCCAGAGAACGCAGGGGACTCCCGTGAACGTGCTCGACGAGATCGTCAAGGACCAGCTTCGCAGCGACATCCCGGAGCTCGCGCCGGGCGACACCGTCAAGGTGGCCGCCAAGGTCGTCGAGGGCAACCGGGAGCGCATCCAGGTCTTCGAGGGAACCATTCTCCGCCTGACCGGCGGCGGGATCACGCGTTCCGTGACCGTCCGGCGCATCGCGTCGGGGGTCGGCGTCGAGCGGACCTTCAAGATCAACAGCCCGCGGATCGAGCGGATCGAAGTCGTGCGCCACGGCGTCGCGCGCCGGGCCAAGCTCTACTTCCTCCGCAAGCGCGTCGGCAAGGCCGCGACGCTCCGCGAGCGACGCACGAGCTAGCCCCGCGGCGGCGCTCCGCCGTCCCGGTGATCGCGAGGCGGCCCCGCCAGGTGACGGGGCCGCGTCGATTCCCGGTAGGCTTCGGCGTGATGGCCCCGACCGTGCCCACCCTCCGCCGCGAGCGCGCCCTCTGGCGCGCCGGCGCGACCCGCGTGGCGGGCATCGACGAGGTCGGGGTGGCCCCGGCGTGCGGCCCGGTGGTGGCCGCCGCGGTGATCTTCCGCCCCAACGCCCGCCCCATCCCGGGCGTCCGCGACTCGAAGACGCTCTCGGCCGCCCAGCGCGAGGCGCTCGTCCCGGAGATCCGCCGGCGGGCGGTCGCGGTCGGCGTCGGTGCTGCCTCGGTGGCGGAGATCGATCGCCTCAACATCTACCACGCGACGCACCTCGCGATGCGGCGTGCCCTCGCGCGCCTCGGCGGGCACGACCACGTCCTCGTCGACGGCCTCCGGATCGCCGGCTTCGAGGACGACGTGGGTCCCTACGACGCCATCGTCGACGGGGACGCGCTCGTCTACACGATCGCCTGCGCGTCCGTCGTGGCGAAGGTCGTGCGCGACCGTCTCATGACCCGCCTGGCCGCCCGCCATCCCGGCTACGGGTGGGAGCGCAACGCCGGGTACGCGACGCTCGAGCACCGCGCCGCGATGGCCACGCTGGGCGTGACGCCCTTCCACCGGCGCTCGTTCATCACGACGCGGCGCGCGATCGAGGGCGTCGAGCAGCTCGGCTTCGACCTCGTGGCGCTGGGTCCCGGCCGCGCGACGGATCCCGGCGACGCGACCGACGCGCGCTCCGCCCTCGGCGACGACCTGCTCGCGGCCTGGGAGGCGGACACCGACGGCGCGCAGGTGGAGGTGATCCCGGGATAAGCGCGGGGAGGACGCCGCCGGCGAGCATGGGGAGATGACGGCGCCGCAACCACCCGGCGGCAACCGGACGCCGGCGCAGCGGGCAGGCGACGCAGCAGAGGCTGCCGTGGCCCGGGCGCTCGGCGCCGGCGGCTGGACGATCCTGGCCCGCCGCGCGCGCATCGGGCACCTGGAGCTCGACCTCGTGGCTCTCGACCCTGGACCCCCGGCGGCGCTCGTCGTCCTGGAGGTGCGCTGGCGTCGCTCGCGCGCCTTCGGACTGCCGGAGGAGACCGTGGACGGCCGAAAGGTCGCCCGCCTGCGGCGGGCGGCCGGCGCGCTGGTCGCGAACGGCCGGTTGCCGGACGGCACGCCGCTCCCGCCGGTCCCCGTGCGCCTCGACGTCGTCGCGGTGGAGCCCGGCCCGGCGGGACGGCTGCGGGTCCGGCATCACCGCGCGGTCGGGGAGGGAGGTCGCGGCGGGACCCTGTGGTAGACTCCGCCGGGCTGTCGGGCCGTTCCGCCAGCCGCCGTCGCCGCGTCGCGGCGACGAGAACACACGCGGTGCCGCCACCGAACCCGGGCGGTGCCGGGAGCCGAGCCCTGAGCTCGAGCCCCCGGTCCGGGACGGGGCCCGCGGAGGTAGCAACCGAACAGGAGGACCACGCGTGCCCACCGTCTCCATGCGGCAGCTGCTCGAGGCCGGCGTCCATTTCGGCCACCAGACGCGCCGCTGGAATCCCAAGATGCGCCCGTTCATCTTTGCGGAGCGCAACGGGATCCACATCATCGATCTCGCCCAGACCGTCCAGCGGCTCGACCTCGCCCTCGATGCCGTCCGGGAGACCACGGCGCGCGGCGAGGCGGTCCTCTTCGTGGGGACCAAGAAGCAGGCCCAGGAGCCGATCGCCGAGGAGGCGGATCGCGCCGGCCAGCCGTACGTCAACCAGCGCTGGCTGGGCGGCATGCTCACGAACTTCGTCACCATCAAGAAGCGGCTCGGCCTGCTCGAGCAGCTCGAGGCGCGCCTCGCCAACGGCGACTTCGAGCGGATGCCGAAGAAAGAAGCCGCCCGCTACATGGAGGAGCTCCGCAAGCTCCGCCTGACCCTCGGCGGGATCCGCAAGATGAAGCGCGTCCCGGGCGCCGTCTTCGTCGTCGACCCGGCGCGCGAGCGCATCGCCGTCACCGAGGCGCGCAAGCTCGAGATCCCCCTCGTCGGCACCGGGGACACGAACGTCGACCCCGACGAGCTCGACTACATCATCCCGGCCAACGACGACGCGATCCGCGCGATCCGGCTGCTGTGCCGGCTGGTCGCCGACGCCGCGATCGAGGGCAGCCGCGAGCGGGCGTCGCGCAGCGAGCGCGAGCCGGAGCCCGAGCCGGAGATCGTGACCACCTTCGAGCCGGAAGAGATCGCCTCCGCCGACGACCTCGTCGCCCAGCTCGCGGCCGCCGGCGGCGCCCTCACCTTCGAGCCCGACGCCGAGGAGCTCCTCCCGGAGGCCCCGGTCGCCGAGGCCTCCGCCGAGTAATCGAACCTCCGGCGGCGGCCGTGGTCGCCGCCCCGGGCGAAACCCCGGCCTGCCGGGTTGACAACAGGAGACGCACCCCGCCATGGCGAACTTCTCCGCCGCCGACGTCAAGGAGCTACGCGAGCGCACCGGCGCCGGGATGATGGACTGCAAGCATGCCCTCGAGGAGGCCGACGGCAACGTCGAGAAGGCCGTCGTCCTGCTGCGCGAGCGGGGCCTCGCGGCCGCCGCCAAGAAGGCAGGCCGGGAGGCCCGCGAGGGCACCGTGGCCAGCTACATCCATCCCGGTGGGCGCGTCGGCGTCCTGATCGAGGTCAACTGCGAGACCGACTTCGTCGCCCGGACCGAACAGTTCCAGAAGCTTGTCCGCGACCTGGCGATGCAGGTCGCCGGCCTCGCGCCCGTCTACGTCGACATCGACCGGATCCCCGAGGCCGAGCTCGAGGCGAAGAAGGCGGCCCTCCTCGCCGACGAGGCCGTCCAGAAGAAGCCCGAGCACATCCGGCCCCAGATCGTCGAGGGCCAGCTCCGGAAGTGGTTCGCGGAGGTCTGCCTCCTCGAGCAGCCCTTCCGCGACACGGACCAGACGGTGCGCGACCTGGTGACGGCCGCCGTCGCGACGATCGGCGAGAACATCCGGGTCCGCCGCTTCACCCGGTACGCCCTCGGCGAGGAGCTGTGAGCGAGAGCGCCGGCGCCCCCGACGGGACCGTCACGGCGCCGGCGGTGCGCTACGGGCGGGTCCTGCTCAAGATCTCCGGAGAGGCGCTCCTCGGCGACCGCCCCTACGGCGTGGACCCGGGCTTCTGCACGTTCATCGCGACGCAGGTCGCGGCCGCGCAGGAGGCGGGCGTCCAGGTGGGGCTCGTCGTCGGTGGCGGCAACATCTTCCGTGGCCTCGCCGCCGCCGCGCGGGGCATGGACCGGGCGACCGGCGACTACATGGGGATGCTGGCCACCGTGATGAACGGGCTGGCGCTCCAGGACGCGCTGGAGCGGGTCGGCGTGCCGACCCGGGTGATGACGGCGATCGCGATGAACGAGATCGCCGAGCCGTACATCCGCCGGCGGGCGATCCGCCATCTCGAGAAGGGCCGCGTCACCATCTTCGTGGCGGGCACCGGCAACCCGTACTTCACGACCGACACCGCGGCCGCGCTCCGGGCCGTCGAGATCGGCGCATCCGTGCTGCTCAAGGCCACCAAGGTCGACGGCGTGTACGACGCCGACCCGATGACCCACCCGGGGGCCCGGCGCTTCACCGAGCTCACCTACGCCGACGTCCTCGCCGACCGCCTCGCGGTTCTCGACGCGACGGCAGTGTCGCTGTGCATGGAGAATGACCTTCCCATCATCGTCTTCGACCTCAACCGGGCGGACAACGTCCGGCGGGCCGCGATGGGGGAGCAGATCGGGACCCGCATCTCCGGAGGTTCCCCCGCATGACCAGCCAGGTCCTCGCGACCATCGAGCCGAAGATGGCGCGCGCCGTCGAGGTCCTGGAGCGCGATCTCCAGGGCATCCGGACGGGACGCGCCTCCACCTCGCTCGTGGAGCGCATCCACGTCGAGTACTACGGCACCCCGACGGCGCTCAACCAGCTCGCCGGCATCAGCGTCCCCGAGCCGCACCAGATCGTGATCCAGCCCTGGGACCGGGGAGTCCTGGGCGCCATCGAGAAGGCCATCCTCAAGAGCGACATCGGCCTCGTGCCGAACGTCGACGGGACGGTGGTCCGGCTCAACATCCCGCCCCTCACCGAGGAGCGCCGGCGCGATCTCGTCAAGGTGGTCCACCGGCGCATGGAGGAGGCGAGGGTCGAGATCCGCAACCTCCGGCGCGAGGCCGCCGAGGCGATCAAGCGCGAGGAGCGCGAGGGTGTCACCGGCACCGACGACGCGCATCGTGAGCTGGAGCAGCTCCAGAAGGTCACCGACCGCCACGTCGCGGACGTCGACACGGTCGGCGGCGCCAAGGAGCGCGAGGTGATGGAGGTCTAGTGGCCCGGGCCCACCTCGCGCGCCCGACCGACGCCCCGCCCGTCGCCCACGCGGCCCTCGCGGACGGGGACGTCGCCGCGACACCCGACGCCGGCCCCGGCGCCGAGGCGGGCGTCCGCCCCGTCCACGTGGCGATCATCATGGACGGCAACCGGCGCTGGGCCCGCGAGCGCGGCCTCGACGAGCTGGACGGCCACGCGGCCGGCGTCGAGAAGATCCGCTGGCTCGTCGAGCACACCCTGCAGCGCGGGATCGGCTACCTCTCCCTCTACGCCTTCAGCCGCGAGAACTGGGCGCGTCCCGACGACGAGGTGATCGGGCTCTTCCGCCTGCTGGAGCAGGCGATCCGGGCCGAGACGCCGGAGCTCGTGCGGCAGGGAGTCCGGGTTCGGCTCCTGGGACGCCTGGAGGAGCTGCCCGACGACCTGCGCCTCTCCATCCGCGACGCGCTGGCGGCGACCGACGGGGGCTCCCGCCTGACGCTCGCCGTGGCGTTCAACTACGCCGGGCGCACCGAGCTCGTCGACGCCATCCGGGCGATCGTCGAGGCGGGGGTCGCACCCGACGACATCGACGAGGCGACGGTCGCCGAGCGCCTCTACACGAGCGGCATGCCTGACCCTGACCTGGTGATCCGCACCGGCGGCGAGCAGCGCCTCTCCAACTTCCTGATCTGGCAGAGCGCGTACGCGGAGTTCTGGACCTCCGACGTCCTGTGGCCGGATTTCGATGCGACGACGTACGACGAGGCGCTCGAGGCCTTCACCCGGCGATCCCGTCGCTTCGGAACGTAGGGAGGCCCCGTGCGCGAACGAACCCTCAGCGCGCTCCTCATCGTCCCCGTCGTCGTGCTCGCGATCGCGGCGGGCGGCGTGGGGATCGGGATCCTGGTGCTGGTGCTCGCGGCGCTCGCCGCGCGCGAGGCGGAGCGCCTGCTGCCGGCGGCGGGCCGGCCGGTCATCCGCAACGGCGTCGGCGGCGGCGCGCTGGTGCTCGTGGCCACCGCGGCGATTCCCGCCATCCTCGGGAGCAGGCTGCTCGGCGAGCAGGCGGCCGTCCGGGACCTCGCGGTCCGCGTGGCCGCGATCGACGGCGTGGCGCTGATGGGCGTCGTGGCCGTCGCCCTGGCGATGATCGCCTTTGCCCGCCGGGACCCGGCCGACGGGTTCGCCGCATGGTCGGCGACCGTCTTCGGGGCCGTCTACATCGGGCTCCTCGGCGCGGTGGCGATCCTGACGACGCAGTGGACGGGTGACGCAGCGACCGACGGGGCGCTGTGGCCCGAGCGGCGCTGGGTTCTCGTGCTCCTCGCCGGCGTCTGGAGCTTCGACACCGGCGCATACCTCGTCGGCCGTGCGATCGGGCGGCGCCCGTTCCTGCCCTGGATCTCCCCGAAGAAGACACTCGAGGGGGTCCTCGGCGGCCTCGTGGTGGCCACCCTGGTCGTCGCGGTCGTCCTCGCGATCAGCGGCAGCTCGCCCCTGGAGGCCCTCGTCCTCGGACCGCTCCTCGGCATCGTGGCCCAGTCCGGCGACCTCGCAGAATCGCTCCTCAAGCGCGCCGCGGGCGTCAAGGACTCCGGCACGCTCCTGCCGGGGCATGGCGGGATCCTCGACCGCGTCGACTCGATCCTCTTCGCGGCCCCCGTGCTGGCCGCCTGGGTTGCCCTCGTCCATGGCTGAGCCGCGGCCGGCGGAGCACCCGCCGGTCGGGGTCGCCCTCCTCGGCTCGGGCGGCTCGATCGGCACGCAGGCCGTCGACGTCCTGGCTGGCCTCGCCCCGGACTGGCGCGTCGTGGCGCTGGCCACGGGGTCGCAGGCCAGCCTGCTGGAGGAGCAGGCGCGCCGCGTGCGGCCGGTGGCCGCCGCGCTCGGCACGGACGCGGCCCTCGACCTGCCGGCCGGCTGCACGCAGGTCAGGGGCCCGGACGCGCTCGAGGCCCTCGCGACGCGCGCCGACGTGGACCTCGTCGTGGTCGGCACAGGCGGGGTCGTGAGCCTGCGGCCGGTCCTCGCGGCGCTGCGGGCCGGCAAGGTCGTTGCGACGGCCAACAAGGAGACGCTGGTCGCCGGGGGGCACCTCGTGATGGCCGAGGCGCGGGCGCGGGCGGCCGAGCGCGCGACCCGGGACCCCCGCCACCCGCTCGCCACCGCGCTGGGATGGCTCCGCCCGATCGACTCGGAGCACTCCGCGATCTGGCAGTGCCTCGTGGGCGAAGAGCTGGATGACGTGGCCCGCCTGCTGCTCACCGCCTCGGGCGGTCCCTTCCTCGACACCCCGGCCGAGGCGTTCACCGCCATCACGCCGGCGGATGCGCTCCGCCACCCGACCTGGACGATGGGTGCCAAGATCACGATCGACTCTGCCACCCTCGTCAACAAGGGCCTCGAGATCATCGAGGCCCACTGGCTGTACGGCATGTCCTACGACCGCATCGACGTGGTCGTCCACCCGCAGTCGGTGGTCCACTCCGCGGTCGTCTTCGCGGACGGCTCGCTGAAGGCGCAGCTGGGGACCCCCGACATGCGCCTGCCGATCCAGTACGCGATCACCCACCCGCGACGACGCCGGTCGCCGGCCGCGCCACCGGACCTGGTCGCTGCCGGGCACCTCGACTTCCGCGCCCCGGACGAGGGTCGCTTCCCGGCCCTCCGGATCGCGCGCGAGGCGGGCGCCATCGGCTCGCGAGCCACGGCCGCGCTCATCGCCGCCGACGAGGTCGCCGTGGCCCGGTTCCTGGGCGGGAGCCTGGACTTCCCCGGCATCCCGCGCCTTCTGGAGCAAGCCGTGGCACGCTATGGGTCCGGGCCGGACCAGGCGCCCGGGGTCGACGATCTCGTCGACCTCGAGGGCGAGGTGCGGGCGGCGTTCGCGGCGCCGGGCGCCGCGCGGGGAACCGCGCCGGGTCCGGCAGCGTAGAGGAGAGCATGGCCATCTTCCAGGGCGCGATCACGATCGTCCTCTTCATCCTCATCCTCGGCGGCCTCGTGGTGATCCACGAGGTGGGCCACTTCGTCATGGCCCGTGTCTTCGGGATCCGCGTCCTCGAGTTCGGGATCGGGTTCCCGCCGAAGGCCAAGGTCCTGCGGGCGAAGGGCGAGACCGTCTACACGCTGAACTGGCTGCCGATCGGCGGCTTCGTCCGGCTTGACGGCGAGGATGGCGACTCCGACGACCCGCGCTCCTTCGCGGTGCAGCGCCTCTGGAAGAAGCTGGTCGTCCTCGTCGCCGGCGTCGCCATGAACCTGCTCCTGGCGTTCGTGATCTTCTTCGGCATCGCCTGGCTTGCCACGCCGCAGGGCGGCCTGACGTTCTCGGAGGTGCAGGCCGGCTCGCCGGCGGAGGCCGCTGGGCTCGAGGCGGGCGACACCATTCTGGCGATCGACGGCGAGACGTTCGACCTCTTCCCCAGCCCCGATGCCGGCCGGGCGGCGATCGCAGCCCTCCGCGACAGGGCCGGCGAGACGGTCACGCTGACCGTGGAAGGCGCCGACGGCGCGACCCGCGAGGTGGACGTGACGCTTCGCCCGGCCGCCGTAGCCGAGGAGAAGGGCGCGCTCGGGATCCGGGGAGCCCAGCTGGTCTTCACCGGCGAGTACCAGGGGCGGGACATCGTCTCGGCGATCGCCGCCGGGGCGGCGTGGACCGTGGCGGCGTTCACCCTGATCCTGAACGGCCTGGCCGACCTCCTCGCCTCGATCGTCTCGAACCCCTCCCAGGCGCCGCCGGTCTCCGGCCCCGTCGGGATCGCGGTCCAGGTCGGGGATGTCTTCTGGCAGCTCGGCCCGATCTTCACGCTCTACCTGGCCGGCCTCCTCTCGGCGAACCTCGCCCTGGTCAACATCCTGCCGTTCCCGCCGCTCGACGGCGGGCGCATGCTCGTCCTCGTCCTCAAGGCGCTCCTGTCCGGCGGCGGGCGGGCCCTGCGCACCGTCGGGATCCGGGTCAGCGGCCCCTCCGCGGAGACCACCCTGGGTGTCGAGCGCCTGACCTACCTCGTTGGCTTCGTCTTCCTCTTCGGCTTCCTCATCTGGATCACCTACTTCGACATTGCCCGCCAGGTGGGCGGCGGCGCGCCGTGAGCACCCCCGACGCCCTTCGGCCGCGGCGCCGGCCGACGCCCTCGGTCGACGT
Source organism: uncultured Chloroflexia bacterium (assembly GCA_963713285.1). Classification (GTDB taxonomy): domain Bacteria; phylum Chloroflexota; class Limnocylindria; order Limnocylindrales; family CSP1-4; genus CTSoil-043. The sequence goes on from CAVQLA010000003.1 coordinate 51,267, forward strand.
GGGCGGGGTGCTCGTGGGCAGCGCCCACCCGGTCGTCGTGCAGTCGATGACCAACACGGACACCGCGGACGCGGACGCCACCGCCCTGCAGGTCGTCCGTCTCGCCCAGGCCGGCTCGCAGCTCGTGCGGGTGACCGTGAACAACGAGGCGGCCGCCGCGGCCGTCCCGGAGATGACCCGCAAGGTCCGCGACCTCGGCTTCGAGACGCCGATCGTGGGGGACTTCCACTACAACGGCCACCAGCTGCTCGTGGAGTTCCCGGAGACGGCCCGGCTGCTCGCGAAGTACCGGATCAACCCCGGCAACGTCGGTGGCAAGCGCCGCGACGAGAACTTCCAGACGATCGTGCGGGCCGCGATCGACAACGACAAGCCCGTGCGGATCGGGGTCAACTGGGGCTCCCTCGACCAGCAGCTCCTGACCGAGCTCATGGCCGCCAACGCCAGCCTGCCCGAGCCGCGCGACGCGCGCGAGGTCATGATCGAGGCGATGCTCGAGTCGGCGCTGCGCTCGGCGGAGCTGGCCGAGGAGACCGGCCTGCGCCACGACCGGATCATCGTCAGCGCGAAGGTGTCGGGCGTCCGGGACCTCGTCGACGTCTACCGCCTGCTCGCCGCCCGTTGCGACTACCCGCTCCACCTCGGCCTCACCGAGGCGGGCATGGGCATGAAAGGCATCGTGGCGTCCACCGCCGGCCTCTCGATCCTGCTGGCCGAGGGGATCGGGGACACGATCCGGGTCTCGCTGACGCCGGAGCCCGGCGCCGGGCGCGAGCTGGAGGTCGAGGTCGCCCAGCAGGTGCTGCAGTCGCTGGGCCTGCGCAGCTTCATGCCGCAGGTCTCGGCCTGTCCCGGCTGCGGGCGCACGACCTCCACGTTCTTCCAGGAGATGGCCCGCGACATCCAGCAGTATCTCAAGGACCGCATGCCCGAGTGGCGCGAGACGCATCCCGGGGTGGAGGAGCTCCGCGTCGCCGTGATGGGCTGCGTCGTCAACGGGCCGGGCGAGAGCAAGCACGCCGACATCGGCATCAGCCTGCCCGGGACGTTCGAGGAGCCGGTCGCGCCGGTCTTCGTCGACGGGAAGCTGCACGCGACGTTCCGCGGCGACGACATCGTGGAGCGCTTCGTGGCCCTCCTGGAGGAGTACGTGGCCCGCCGCTTCCCCGGCGCGGGGTCCGGCGCAGGGGTCGACGCCGCGACCTGAGGATCCGTTCTGGGGCCGCTGCGCCCCATCGCGCCGCTCCCGCGGTCGAGCTGCCGCCGGACACCCGATCCGCCCGGGCGGGCGGACAGGGGCGCGGGCCGGGGTTGGTGCGGCGCGCTATACTTCGGCCCAACACGACCGCGCCGCTCCCATGACGTGGCTGACCGCCACGTTTTTCTTTCGGTCCGGCGGGCGCGGCGGGCGTCGGACGCCGACAGCTGCAACAGGGAGGTGCGCGCATGAGCCGTGACTTCGTCGGCGCCCTCCTCCAGCTCAACGCGGAGAAGGGCGTGCCGCGGGAGCAGCTCATCCGGACGATCGAGGATGCGATCGAGTCCGCCTACCGGCGGATCGCCGGCAACGAGGACGTCCGGGTTCGCATCGACCCCGAGCGCGGCGAGATGATGGTCACCCGCGAGCGTCTCGTCGTCGAGGAGGTCGAGGACGAGCTCACGCAGCTGACGGTCGAAGAGGCGCGCGCCCTCAAGGCCGACGCACAGCCGGGCGACGTCGTCGTGACCGAGCAGCTCGGCCAGGACGCGTTCGGCCGCATCGGGGCGCAGACGGCCAAGCAGGTGGTCCTGCAGCGCCTCCGCGAGGCGGAGCGCGACGTGGTCTACGACCAGTTCGCGAGCCGGGAGGGCGAGCTCATCACCGGCACGGTGAACCGGGTGGAGCCGCGCGCGATCATCCTCGACCTCGGCAAGGCGGAGGCCATCCTCGGGACGTCCGAGCAGTCGCCGGTGGAGCACTACCGGATCGGCCAGAACGTCAAGGCCTTCGTCCTCGAGGTGCGGCGGACGCCCAAGGGTCCGCAGGTGCTCGTGAGCCGCACGCACAAGGGGTTCCTGCGCCGCCTGTTCGAGCTCGAGGTCCCCGAGATCCACGCCGGGACCGTCGAGATCAAGGCGATCTCGCGGGACCCGGGCAGCCGGAGCAAGGTGGCGGTCGCCTCGCGCCAGGAGGGTCTCGACCCGGTCGGCGCCACCGTCGGCCAGCGCGGTGCCCGCGTCCAGGCGGTGGTCGCGGAGCTCGCCGGCGAGAAGATCGACGTCATCGAGTGGCACGAGGACCCCGCGGTCTTCGTCGCGAAGGCCCTCTCGCCGGCCCAGGTCGACGGGGTCGTGATCGACGAGGAGAACCGGGTCGCCAACGTGACGGTCCCCGAGAAGATGCTCTCGCTCGCGATCGGACGCGGCGGGCAGAACGCCAGCCTCGCGGCGAAGCTCACCGGCTGGCGCATCAACATCCGGAGCGACGCGCAGGCCCAGGAGCCTGCGCCGGCTCCCGCCGCGGTCGCCCCGGACGCCGAGGGCGAGCCCGCGAACGAGGTGGCGTCGTAGCCCGCGGCGCGACGGCCGGCCCGCCCGCACGGCGGTACCCGACCCGGACCTGCGTCGCGTGCCGGACTCCCCGCCAGAAGCGCGAGCTCCTGCGGGTCGTCCGGGATCCCGCCGGGGAGGTCCTCGTGGACCCGACCGGCAAGGCCGCCGGGCGCGGTGCGTACGTGTGCGCCGACCCGGCGTGCCAGCAGAATGCGATCACCCGGGGGGCCCTCCGTCGGGCCCTCGAGGTCCCGATCCCGGCCGGGCTCTTCGGACCCCCGCCGGCCCCCGGGGCACCCATCGACGACTTCATCACCGACCACGAAGGAGGGTCCTGATGGCCAGGAGCAGGAGCGGGACCCGCGGACGTCGCGGCCCCCGCAAGCCCCAGCGGCGCGAGGGCGGCTTCTCGCCGGTCTCCGTGGCCGATCCGCGGGATCGCGCCGCCGTCACGCTGCCGGCGACGATCACCGTCAAGGAGCTCGCCGAGCTCCTGGACGTGAACCCCGCGGACGTCATCCGCGAGCTCATCAAGAGCGGCATCTTCGCGACGATCAACCAGCTGATCGACCGCGACACGGCGTCGCTCGTCGCCACCGAGCTCGGCTACGAGGTCGCCGAGGCCGAGGAGGCCGCCGTCGAGGAAGGCGAGGAGGGTGTCGAGGTCGCCGCCCCGGCGACGAAGGACCCCACGCTGCTGGGCGAGGACGACCCGTCGCTGCTCCAGGCACGTGCCCCGATCGTGACCGTGATGGGCCACGTCGACCACGGCAAGACGAGCCTTCTCGACGCGATCCGCAGCACGACGGTGGCCGCGGGCGAGCGAGGCGGGATCACCCAGCACATCGGCGCGTCCGAGGTCACGAAGGACGGCAAGAAGGTCGTCTTCCTCGACACCCCGGGCCACGAGGCGTTCACGGCCATGCGCGCCCGGGGGGCGCGGGTCACCGACATCGCGGTGATCGTGGTGGCCGCGGACGACGGCGTGATGCCCCAGACGCTGGAGGCGATCAGCCACGCGCGGGCCGCGAAGGTGCCGATCGTCATCGCCCTCAACAAGATCGACAAGCCGGATGCGAACCCGGATCGGGTCAAGACCGAGCTCGCCGAGGCGAACGTCGTCGTCGAGGAGTACGGCGGCGACGTGCCGCTCGTCCCGGTCTCGGCCAAGGCGCGGACCGGCCTCGAGGAGCTCCTCGAGATGATCCTCCTCGTCGCCGACCTACAGGAGCTGAAGGCCAACCCGAAGCGCCCCGCCGTCGGCACGATCATCGAGGCCGAGCTCGACAAGGGCCGCGGCCCGGTGGCGTCCGTGGTGGTCCAGACCGGCACCCTGCGCATCGGCGACGTCGTGGTGGTCGGCAAGACCTACGGCAAGGTTCGGGCCCTGGAGAACGCCGCCGGGAAGCGGACCCAGAAGGTCGGCCCGTCCTCGGCCGCCGTCGTCCTCGGCCTCGCCGAGGTCCCGGAGGCCGGCGACATCCTGCGCGCGGTCGCCGACGAGAAGATCGCTCGTACCCTCGTCGAGGGTGCCCGCGCGGCCGCCGCGTCGACCACGGGGACGAGCCAGAAGGCGACCCTCGAGGACCTCTTCGAGCAGTTCAAGGAGGGCCAGGCGAAGGAGCTCCGGATCATCCTGAAGTCGGACGTCTCCGGGTCGCTCGGCGCCATCACCCACGCCCTGGAGCAGATCCAGTCCGACGAGGTCCGGATCAGCGTCCTCCACGAAGGTACGGGCGACATCACGGACACCGACATCCTGCTCGCCTCGGCGTCCAACGCGATCGTGGTCGGCTTCAACACGAAGCTCGACCCGCAGGCGCGCCGGACGGCGGAGGCCGAGAAGGTCGACGTCCGCCTGTACGACATCATCTACAAGCTCACCGACGACATCGACGCGGCCCTCAAGGGGATGCTCGAGCCGGAGATCGTCGAGGTCATCGAGGGCCGGGCCGAGGTCCGCCAGATCTTCCGGGTCGGCAAGAGCACGGTCATCGCGGGCAGCTTCGTCACCGACGGCCGGATCGTGCGCAACGCCGGCGCCCGCGTCTACCGGGGCGGCAAGGTGATCACGACCGACCGGATCGATTCGCTGCGGCGTTTCCGCGACGACGTCCGCGAGGTGGCCCAGGGCTACGAGTGCGGGATCGGCCTCGCCGGGTTCCACGACCTCGTCGAGGGCGACGTCATCGAGGCGTTCACCCAGCAGGCGATGAGTCGCATCGCGGCCCGCTGACCGGCCGGCCATGAGCCAGCGCACCGACCGCGTCGACGAGCTCCTGCGCCAGGAGATCGGGCGGATCCTGGCGAAGGACGTCCAGGACCCGCACATCGGCTTCGCGACCGTGACCGACGTCGAGACGACCCCCGACCTGCGCCACGCGAAGGTCCGGGTCAGCGTGATCGGCGGAGCCCCGGAGCGGGCCCAGGCCCTGGCCGCCCTCGAGCGGGCGATGGGCTACGTGCGCCACGAGCTGGGGGCCCGCCTCCGGCTCCGGCGGATCCCCGCGCTCCACGTGGCGCTCGACGATTCGGCGGAGCGGGGGACCCGGGTGCTGCAGATCCTCGAGGAGCTCGAGCAGGGCCACGACGAGGCCGGGGAGGCGCTGGCCGACGCGCCGCTCGCCGAGTCGCTGCCGACGCCGGTCGCGCGCGTCCGACGCGAGGGCGACGCGGAGGAACCCGCCGAGCTCGGGATCCCCGCCGCGGAGGTGGCTGCGCCGGGCGCCGGGGCCGGAGCGACCCACCGATCGTCCCGCGCGCCGCGGGGTGCGCGGCGTGCGGGTCATTCCGGCGCCCATCGCCGCGGCGGGAACGATCACCGGGGCGGTGCGTGATGGCCGACGGCGACCTGGCGGCCCTGGCCGCCGCCGTCCCCGACGGCGTCGTGGAACGGCTCGGGGCCGCTCGCTCCGTCCTGGCCGTCGGTCACGAGAACCCCGATGCCGATGCGCTGGGCGCGGCCCTCGCCGTCGGCATGCTCGTGGAAGCCCGCGGCGGACGGGCCACCGTGGCCGTGAGCGACGGGGTCCCGGCGCTCTACCGCTTCCTGCCCGGCACGAACGCCGTGCGCACCGATCCGGAGCCCGGGGTGGCCTACGACCTCGTCGTCCTGTGCGACTGCGGCGACCTCTCGCGCGCCGGCGCGATCCTCGAGCGCAACGCGGACCTCTTCGCGGCGACGCCGCTGCTCACGATCGATCATCACGCCAGCAACGACGGCACCGGCGACCTCGCGTGGATCGATCCGGACGCCGCCGCCACCTGCGAGATGCTGGCGCTCGTCGCCGTCCGGCTCGGGATCCCGCTCACGGCGGGCGACGGTACCCTCGCGGCGGCCCTGACCGCGGGGATCGTGATGGACACGGCGACCTTCGCCCATCCGAACGCCACCCCGCGGACGCTGCGGGTTGCGGCGTCCCTCGTGGAGGCCGGCGCGCCCCTTTCCGACATCAGCCGGCGGCTCTACCGCACGAAGCCCGACGCCCAGCTGGCGCTCTTCGGACGCGTGCTGGCCCGGCTCGAGCGCCACGCCGACGGCCTCGTGGTCGCCTCGACGGTCGAGCTCGCCGATCTCGCCGCCACCGGGGCGCTCTCGGAGCACTCGGAGGGGATCATCGACCTCCTGGCGCAGGCCGAGACCGCCGAGGTGGCGCTTGTCCTCAAGGAGAAGGGGCCCGAGACGAGGCTGTCGGTGCGGACGAAGCCGGGCGGCGTGGACGCGACGCTGCTCTGCGGGACCTGGGGCGGCGGCGGCCATGCCCGTGCCTCCGGGGCCTCCCTCCCGCTGCCGCTGGCCGAAGCGAAGGCCGCCGTCCTGCCCGTCGCGGAGCGCCTGGCGCGAGCCGTCGTCCGATGACCCGGCAGGACGCCCGCGTGGACGGGATCCTGGTGGTCGACAAGCCGGTTGGGCCGACCTCCCACGACGTGGTCGCGCTGGTGCGGCGGCTCGCCGGCACGCGCAAGATCGGGCACGGCGGCACCCTGGATCCCTTCGCCTCGGGCGTGCTGCCGCTGTACCTCGGCCTCGGGACCCGCGTCGTCGAGTTTCACCTGGGTGCCCGAAAGGCGTACCGGGCCACCGTGGTCTTCGGTTCCGGCTCCACGACGGACGACCTGGAAGGGGAGCTGACGGCCGCCGCGGGGCCCGCCCCGGCGCGCGAGGCCGTGGCAACCGCGCTTGCGGGCTTCCTCGGCACCCACGAGCAGCGTCCGCCGGCCTTCTCCGCCCGCAAGGTCGGCGGCCGGCGCGCCTACGCGCTTGCCCGCCGCGGCGAGACGCCGGAGCTCAAGCCCCGCGAGGTCACGTTCCACGCCCTCGACCTCGTGGCGTGGGATGACGCCGACCCGGCTCACCCGACGGCCGTCGTCGACGTGGTCTGCACGGCGGGGACGTACGTCCGGGCCCTGGCGCGCGACCTCGGCGAGGCCGTGGGCAGCGCGGGCTACCTCGGGGCGCTGCGGCGCACCGCGTCGGGCCCGTTCGGGCTGGCCGACGCCCATCCGCTCGACGAGGTCCGCGCGGCGGCGGCGGCCGAGCGCCTGGCGGACCTGCTCCTGCCCGTCGGCAGCGGCCTCGACGACCTGCCGGCCCTCGTCCTCGCGGCCGGCGAGCTCCACGCGGTGGCGCACGGCGGCTGGACCGGGCGGGTGGAGCGCCTCGGGGTGGCGGGGGAGGGGATGGCGCCCGGCCGGCCGGTCCGGCTGCTCGCGCCGTCGGGCGCGCTGGCTGCCATCGCGCGCTCCCAGCCCGACGGGCGGCTCGTCACCGACAAGGTCCTCCTCGACCGGGAGGCGGGGCCGGCTCCCGCGGGGCGCGACGATGCATGACGCGCTGCCGGGGATCGATGCCCTCCGTACGGCCGACGGGCCGCTCCTCGTCGCCGTCGGTGTCTTCGACGGCCTGCATCGCGGCCACCTGTACCTCCTGCGCGAGCTCCGGAGAGCGGCCCGCCGGCTCGGCGCCCATCCGGCCGTCCTGACCTTCGACCACCACCCCGACGAGATCCTTGCCGGGGCGGCGCCGCCGCTCCTGTGCGACCCGGACGAACGGCTGGCGCGCCTCGAGCGCGACGGGGTGTCCGTCACGATCGTGGAGCACTTTGACGAGGCGCTGCGGCGAACGCCGTACGACGCCTTCGTGGCGCGGATCCAGGCCCGCACACGGCTGGCCGGGTTCCTGATGACCCCCGATGCGGCCTTCGGGCACGAGCGCCGCGGGACGCCGCAGACCCTGGCCGCGCTCGGCGAGGGCGGCGGGTTCGGCGTGGTGGTGGTGCCGCCGTTCGACCTGGACGGACGGCCCGTGCGCAGCACCGAGATCCGGGCCGCGATCGCGGTGGGTGATCTGGCCGCCGCCCGGGCGCTGCTCGGCCGGCGGGTCGCCGTGACGGGGATCGCCGCGGAGTGGAGCGATGACGGCCGCGAGGTCGCCCTGCGGTTCCCACTTCCCGTGGCGTTGCCGCCGCCCGGAGCGTACGCGGCCACGGTGTCGGCGGCCTGGGCGCCCGGCGTCCGGCCGGGGCCGGCGCGCCACGCCGCGGTCGAGGTGGAGACGGACGGATCGATCATCGTGCGAGCGTCCCGCGGGGCGCTCCGCCACGACCGGCTGCGGGTCGCCTTCACCGGATGACGCGGCGAGCGGCCCAGGCGCCGGACCCGGCGACGCCCGAGGAGCTCGTCGCCGGCGTCCCGCTCGGAACGGCGGTGCTGGCACGCGTGCGCGAGGCAATCGCCGACGCGGAGCCGCTCGAGGTCCGGACCTCGAGAAGCCAGGTCGCTCTCCGTCGTCGCCGCGGCTTCGCCTGGCTCTGGCGGCCGGACCGCTACCTCGCGCGGCCGGGGGCTGCCGTCGTCCTGTCCTTCGCCCTCGGGAGGGACGCCACGTCAGCGCGGTTGAAGCAGGTCAGCCAGGTCTCGAGGCGGCACTGGATGCACCATCTCGAGGTGCGCGACCTCGCCGAGATCGACACGGAGGTCGTGGGCTGGCTCCGCGAGGCGGCCGAGCGGGCCGGCTAGGAGCGGGTCGTCCGCACCGTGCGCCGGGCGGCGGCCACCGCCCGGAAGAAGTGGCGGACGTGTGCCGCCGGGCGGATGTGGCTCGGCCCACCGGTGTAGATCGTGCGGATCGGGACCCAGGCGATCGGCCAGCCCCGGGCGATGCACGTCGCAAGCATCTCGACCTCGAACTCGAAGCCCCGCTCCTCGCTGGCGAGCGACGCTTCCATGAGCCGGCGCCCGATAAGGCGGTAGCCAGACTGGTTGTCGGGCACGTGCTCGCCGACCGCCCAGGAGAAGGCGGCGCCCCCGACGGTGTTGGCGACGCGACGGGGCAGCGGCATGTGCTCGAAGTCGCGCCGCCCGACGACGAGGTCGAGGCGCACGGGACCGCCGTGGCGCTCGGGCGACCAGCCGGCGCCGAACGCGGCCAGGAAGGCCGGGATCTCCGCCGGATCGTGCTGGCCGTCGCCGTCGAGGGTGAGCGCACCCTCGTAGCCGCGCTCGAGAGCGGCCCGGAACCCCGCCCGCAGCGCGGCGCCCTTGCCGGCGTTCGGGCGCTGCTCGAGCACCTCGGCGCCGGCCTCGCGGGCGACCCGGGCGGTGGCGTCGGACGAGCCGTCGTCCACGACGAGCACGGGCAGGTGGGTGGCCACGCCGCGCACGACGGCCGCGATCCGCGGCGCCTCGTCGTGAGCCGGGATCAGCGCCAGCACGCAGGTCGGAGGGAGGTCGCTCATCCTGGAAGAGTACCGGGGTCCGGGTCGGCCGGGCCCGCCTCCGCGTCAGCGGGCGTTGCCACGGCCCCGCGTGGGGCGTGAGCGTTTGCGCGGAAGCGATCCCCCTGCTACTCTCCGCGGGTTGAAGTAACGGCAGTAGAAGTCAATCGTGTCGGAGGACCGAGTGCCGCTCGTGCGGGAAACCAAGGACCGGATCGTCGCCGAGTACGGCGCCAAGCCCGGTGACACCGGCTCCCCGGAGGTCCAGATCGCGCTGCTCACGGAGCGGATCAAGGACCTGACGGAGCATCTCAAGCAGTTCCCCAAGGACAATCACTCCCGCCGCGGCCTCCTCAAGCTTGTCGGGCAGCGCCGGCGCCTTCTCGCGTACCTCGTGAAGAAGGACGCCTCCCGGTACCGGGCCGTCATCGCCCGGCTGGGCCTGCGCCGCTAGCACCCGCGCATCGAGGACCCGGGGCGCCGCCCCGGGTCTCGTGCATCCGGCCCGGGCGTCAACCACGCTCGGCCCTCGGTCCCGTGCCGGCACGAGCAAGGAGTAGCTCGTGTCTCAGTCCCTCTCCGTCGAGTTCGGTGGTCGCACGCTGACCATCGAGACCGGCCGCATGGCCCGCCTCGCCGGCGGCGCCGTCACCGTGCGCTACGGCGACACCGTCGTGCTCGGCACCGCGAACCGCGCCGATCCGCGGCCCGGCCTCGACTTCTTCCCGCTCACGATCGACTTCGAGGAGCGGATGTACGCCGCCGGCAAGATCCCCGGCGGCTTCATCAAGCGCGAGTCGCGCCCGTCCGAGGCGGCGATCCTCGCCTGCCGCCTGACCGATCGCCCGATCCGGCCGCTCTTCCCCGAGGGCTACAAGGACGACGTGCAGTGCGTCATCACGGTCCTCTCCACCGACCAGGAGAACGACCCCGACATCCTCGGCACGATCGCCGCATCGGCCGCGCTGACGATCAGCGAGATCCCGTTCCAGGGCCCCATCGCCGCCATCCGCCTGGGGCGGATCGACGGCGAGTTCGTCATCAACCCGACGATGCCGCAGCTCGAGGACAGTGAGCTCGACCTCGTCGTCTCGGGCACCCGGGACGCGATCATGATGGTCGAGGCCGGGGCGAAGATCCTCTCCGAGGACGTGATGGCCGAGGCGATCCTGTTCGCCCATCGCGCGCTCGAGCCTCTCATCGACCTCCAGCTCGAGCTGCAGAAGCTCGTCGGCAAGCCGAAGCGCGTGCCGTTCCTCGACGCGGGCACGGAGTCGGTCCTCGACTTCGCGGCCAGGGCCAGGGCCGGCGCCGAGTTCGTCGTCGTCGACGTCGAGACCACCGGGACCAACCCGGAGATGGCCGACCTCGTCGAGGTCGCGGCCGTCCGCGTCAAGGGCGGCAAGGTCACCGACCGCTGGTCGACCTTCGTCAACCCGGGCCGGCCGATCTTCGGCAACCAGATGCACGGCATCACGGACAAGGACGTCAAGGGCGCCCCGACCCCGGCCGAGGCCGCCAGGAGGGCCCTCGACTTCGTGGGCGACGCCACGATCGTCGGCCACTCGGTCGGCTTCGACATCGCGTTCCTCGAGGCCGCGCTCGGCGACGGGACGCGGATCGAGAAGGGCCGCTACCTGGACACGCTGACGCTGGCCCGCGACGGCTACCCGGATCTTCCCAGCTACACGCTCGGGGAGCTCTCGAAGTTCTTCGGGATCCAGCTCCAGCAGGCCCATCGCGCCCTGCCGGACGCGGAGGCCACGGCCGAGCTGCTCGTCACCATCGCCAAGGAGCTCCCGGGTCGCCTCGATGCGCTCGCCGAGGGCATTGCCGACTCCATCCGCGCCCAGCGTTCGTCGAAGGACGAGGCGAAGGCGAAGCTGGACGCCGCCCGCCGGGCCGCCCGCGTGAGCAAGGGCCTCTTCGGCCTCGTCCACAAGAAGACCGCCCGGAAGCTGACCCTCGGCGAGGGGATCCGGATGGACGGCCGCGGGCTCGACGAGATCCGCCCGATCACCGTGGAGGTCGGCCTCGTGCCGCGCGCCCACGGCTCCGGCCTCTTCACCCGCGGCGAGACGCAGGCGCTGACCGTCGCCACGCTCGGACCGTCCTCGGACGTCCAGCGGATCGACACGATCAGCCCCGAGCTCGAGAAGCGCTATCTCCACCACTACAACATGCCGCCGTACAGCACCGGCGAGAACAAGTTCATGCGCGGTCCCGGTCGCCGCGAGATCGGGCACGGCATCCTGGCCGAGCGGGCGCTCATCCCGGTGCTGCCGTCGAAGGACGACTTCCCGTACGTCATCCGGCTCGTGTCGGAGTGCGTGACCTCCAACGGCTCGACGTCGATGGCGTCGACCTGCGGTTCCACGCTCGCCCTCATGGACGCCGGCGTGCCGATCTCGGCACCCGTCGCCGGCGCGGCCATGGGCCTCATGTCCGAGCCCGACGGCAGCTTCGTCGTCCTGACCGACATCCTCGGCAAGGAGGATGCCTTCGGCGACATGGACTTCAAGGTCACCGGGACCCGCGACGGCATCACCGCCCTCCAGATGGACATCAAGGTCAAGGGCATCAACGAGGCGATCATCCGCGAGGGGCTGGCCAAGGCCCACTCCGCGCGCATGACGATCCTCGACGCGATGACCCAGGTCCTCCCGACCGCCCGCGAGACGATGAGCGACTTCGCGCCGCGCATCACCAAGATCAAGATCAACCCGGAGAAGATCCGCGACATCATCGGCAAGGGCGGCTCCATGATCCGCAAGATCCAGGAGGAGACCGGCACCGAGATCAACGTCGAGGACGATGGGACGGTGGAGATCGCGGCCGTCCAGGGCGAGAACGCCCGCAAGGCGATCCACTGGATCGAGAGCCTCACCCGCGAAGTCGAGATCGGGGCCCTCTACCTTGGCACCGTGACCCGGATCATGGGCTTCGGCGCCTTCGTCGAGATCCTGCCGGGCAAGGAGGGCCTCGTCCGCATCGGCGAGCTCGCCGACTACCACGTGCCCTCCGTCGAGGACGTCGTGTCCGTCGGCGACGAGGTGATGGTCGTCGTGACCGAGGTCGACCGCCAGGGCCGCGTCAACCTGTCCCGCAAGGCCGCGATGCAGCGCCACCTGGCCAAGGGCTAGGCCAGCGCTGCCGCGTCGCCGCGGCACCGCACGCAGCAGCGCCCCCGGGAGAGCCCCGGGGGCGCTGCTATACTCCGTCCCGTGCCCGCGCCTCTTCTCGCGCCCTGAAAGCGGAGCCATGTCCGGACACTCCCCCCGCCCCCTCACCGTCGCCGTCGTCGGCGCCACCGGCGTCGTCGGGCGCACGATGGCCGCCGTCCTCCTCGAGCGCGGCTTCCCGATCGGGGAGATCCGGCTCCTCGCCTCGGCGCGGTCCGCGGGGTCGACCCTCCCGTTCGGCGGCCGCCAGGTCGAGGTGCTGGAGGCATTGCCCGAGGCCTTCGAGGGAGTCGACATCGCCCTGTTCTCGGCCGGCGGCGCAACCTCCCGCGAGCTGGCGCCGCAGGCAGCCGCCCGCGGCTGCACGGTCGTCGACAACTCGAGCGCCTGGCGCATGGAGCCGGGCATCCCCCTCGTCGTCAGCCAGGTGAACCCCGACGACCTGGAGGCGCACGAGGGGATCATCGCCAACCCGAACTGCAGCACGATGCAGCTCGCCCCGCCGCTCATGGCCCTGCGCGACGCCGTCGGCCTCGAGCGCGTCGTGGTCGACACGTACCAGGCGGTCTCCGGCACCGGCGGCAAGGCGATCGCCGAGCTCGAGACGCAGATCCGGGCCCACGTCGCCGGCGCCCCCAAGGAGCCGCGCGTCTACCCGCACCCGATCGCCTTCAACGCCCTGCCCGAGATCGACGCGTTCCTGGAGAACGGCTACACGAAGGAGGAGTGGAAGGTCGTCACCGAGTCGCGCAAGATCCTCCACCTCCCGGACCTGCGCGTCTCCTGCACGGCCGTCCGCGTCCCGGTCTTCGTGAGCCACTCCGAGGCCGTCCACGTCGAGACCCGCGAGCCGATCACCCCGGACCGTGCCCGCGTGCTGTTCGCGGCGATCCCGGGCGTCGTCGTGCGTGACGACCCCGCCGCCCACGTCTACCCGCTGGCCACCGACGCCGCCGGCCACGACGAGATCTATGTCGGGCGCGTGCGGACCGATCCGTCGATCGCGGGCGGCCGCGGCCTGGCCTTCTGGGTCGTCTCCGACAACGTCCGCAAGGGCGCCGCCTCGAACGCCGTGGAGATCGCCGAGGTGCTCGTCGAGCGCGGCTGGGTCCGCGCCGCGTCGCGGCGTGCCGCGGAGGCCTCACCCGCGTGACCGAGGCCGAACGCCGCGCGGCGCTCGAGGCGATCGCGGCGGAGGTCCGAGCCTGCACGCGCTGCCGTCTCCACGAGGGTCGCTCCAGGGCGGTCCCCGGCGAAGGGCATCCGAGCACGGAGGTCGTTCTCGTGGGCGAAGGCCCCGGCATGAACGAGGACCGCCAGGGACGGCCTTTCGTCGGTCGAGCCGGCGACCTCCTGGTGCAGCTGCTCGCATCGATCGGCTGGCGGCGCGAGGACGTCTTCATCACCAACATCGTCAAGTGCCGCCCGCCGGAGAACCGGGACCCGGAGCCGGACGAGGTGGCGGCGTGCGCGCCGTACCTCCGGCGCCAGCTGGAGGTGCTGGACCCGGCCCTCGTCGTGACGCTGGGACGGCACTCCATGGGCCGGTTCATGCCGGGCACCACGATCAGCCGGGCCCACGGGAGCGTCGCGCCCGCCGATCCGGGCACGGGCGCGCGCGACGCGCTCGTCTTCGCGATGTACCACCCCGCGGCCGCCCTTCGCACGCCGGCGATCGAGCAGGCGAGCTACGCCGACGTGGCGCGGATCCCCGCCGCGCTTCACGACGCGCGCGCCCGCCGGTCCGGCTCCGGCCCTGCCGTCCCCGCGCCGGCCACGTCGACGGCCGCCGCCGTCCCGTCGCCGGCCGCTCCCACGCCCCCCGACCGCCCCGAGCCGGACTCCCCGGCCGTGGACCAGCTGACCCTCTTCCGGTGACCCGATGACCGCTCCACGCTCCACCGACCTCGGCACGCCGCTCCGCATCATCCCGCTGGGCGGGGTGGGGGAGATCGGCAAGAACATGTACGTCTTCGAGTACGCGGATTCGATCGTCGTCGTCGACTGCGGCCTGATGTTCCCCGACGAGGAGATGTTCGGCATCGACCTCGTCATCCCCGACGTCACGTACCTCCGCGAGCGGCGCGAGATGGTGAAGGCGTTCCTCATCACCCACGCCCACGAGGACCACGTCGGAGGCCTGCCCTACATCCTGCCCGAGTTCCCCGGCGTCCCGGTCTACGCGTCGACCCTCGCCCGCGGCCTCCTGGGCACGAAGGTCAAGGAGCACAAGCTTCACAACAACCCGCTCCTGCCGCTCGACCCGGGCGACGAGCTCGAGATCGGGCCCTTCACGGTGATGCCGTTCCGCATCGGCCACTCCATCCCGGACGCCATGGGGCTCGGGATCCGCACGCCGGTCGGGACGGTCGTCCACACCGGCGACTTCAAGTTCGACCACACGCCCGTCGACGGCAAGCCCTCCGACTTCGCCATCCTCGCCAAGCTCGGTGCCGAAGGTGTCATCTGCCTGCTGTCGGACTCCACGCGCGCCGAGAACCCCGGCTACACGCCCTCCGAGCGAACGGTCGGCGAGGCGTTCCGCGAGATCATGGAGCCCCTCGACGGGCGGGTCATCGTGGCCACCTTCGCCAGCAACATCGCCCGGGTCCAGCAGGTCCTCGACGCCGCCGCCACGTTCGACCGCCGGACGGCCGTCATCGGGCGCTCGATGGAGCAGAACTTTCGGATCGCCAGCGACCTCGGCTACCTGACCTACAAGCCCGAGGCGATCGTCGCGAAGGATCGCCTGGGGGACGTGCCCGCGGACAAGCTCGTGATCTGCACGACCGGGGCGCAGGGCGAGCCGATGGCCGGGCTCGCCCGGATGGCCAACCGCGACCACCGGTTCGTCGAGATCCAGCCCGGCGACACGGTGATCGTCTCCGCCAGCCCGATCCCCGGCAACGAGGAGTACGTCGGCCGGACGATCGACAACCTCTTCAAGGCCGGCGCCAACGTGTTCTACCACACCATCAAGCGCGCCCACGTCTCGGGCCACGCCAGCCAGGAGGAGCTCAAGCTGATGCTCGTCCTGACCCGGCCGAAGTACGTCATCCCGATGCACGGCGAGTTCCGGATGATGGTCCAGCACGGGCGCCTCGCGATGGAGACCGGCGTCGCGCCGGAGAACGTGCTGATCCTGGAGAACGGCCAGCCGATCGAGTTCTTCGCCGACGGGTCCGCACGGCGCGCCCAGCCGGTGACCGCGGGCTACGTGTACGTCGACGGCCTCTCCGTCGGCGACGTCGGGGAGATCGTCCTGCGCGACCGGCGCGCGCTCGCCAACGACGGGATGTTCATGGTGGTCGTGACGGTCGACAAGCAGACCGGCACGATCGTCGGCAGCCCGGAGATCGTCACCCGCGGCTTCGTGCATCTCAACGAGAACGACCCGATCATGGCGGAGGCGGTCCGCCGGGTCGTGGCGTCCATCGAGAACCCCGGCGACCACATCAGCGAGGTCGGCCTCCTCAAGAGCCAGATCAAGGACGGCGTCTCGCGGTATCTCTACGAGCAGACGAAGCGACGTCCGATGGTGTTCCCGGTCGTCGTGGAGGTCTAGATGGCGACCCGTCGCAGGGCCCAGCCGGCCCGACCGCGCCGCACCAGCCGGAAGGGCCCGTCGGGCCCGTCGATGCCGCGCCTGAACGCCGACGTGACGCGCTCGATCGTCGCCGTCGTGCTCCTCGTCCTGGGGGTGGTGATCCTCGTCGGCCTGCTCCTGCCCGGGAAGGGCGCGCTCACCGACTGGATCCTCAACGTGATCGCGCCCTGGTTCGGCTCGGGACGCTGGCTCCTGCCGGTCCTGCTCATCGGGCTCGGCATCGTCATCGAGCGGGCGAAGGGCCCGCGGGCGGGGTGGGGCCAAATCGTGATCGGGACGACGATCGCCTACATCGCCCTCCTCGGGCTGATCAGCCTTCTCGAGCAGACGGGCTTCCTCGGGGGCCGGAGCGGCGGCCGGATCGGCGACGCCATCGCCGGTCCGCTCGCGGGCCTGGTCAGCGAGCCCGGCGCCTTCGTCGTCCTCCTTGGATTCCTCGTGGTCGGCGTCGTCATCGCCGTCGACCGTCCGGTGCGCGAGCTGGTCGCGCCCGTCGGCCGCGGAGCCCGCGAGATCGGCGCCGCGCTCGCCACGCCGGCCGCCGGCGCGGCGGCGAAGGGCACCGAGGCGACGCGCCGCGAGAAGGCACCCGCGCCGGACGACGGCGCCACGGCCCGCAACGGACGGGGTGCCCGCGAGGCGGCCGCGCGGCCCGAGATCCCGACACCACTGCCCGGGCCGGCCCAGGTCTCGTCGGTCTTCTCGGGCAGCGGCATGACGCCCGCGACCGCCGCGGCCGTGGTGGCGGTCGCCGCCGGCGAGGAGGGGGCGGACCGGGCAGCGTCGCGCGGAGGCGAGCCGCGCGGCGAGGACGACGTGACGGATGCCTCCGACGCGCCCTCTCCGCGCGTGCCGCGCGAGTACCGCCTGCCGCCGATGACGCTCCTCGAGGACGTCGCGGCCCGCAGCTCGGACCGGGGCATGGATCACGAGCGGAACTCGGCGATCATCGTCGGCAAGCTCGCCAGCTTCAACATGCCCAGCCGCGTCGTGAAGTGGAACGCGGGCCCCGTCGTCACGCAGTACGAAGTCGAACCCGACCCGTCGGTCAAGGTGAGCCGGATCGAGGGCCTTGCCGACGACCTTGCCATGGCCCTCGCCGCGCGCACGATCCGCATCGAGGCACCGATCCCGGGCAAGTCGGTCGTCGGGATCGAGATCCCGAACATGGACTTCAACGTCGTTGCGATCCGGCGGATCCTCGAAGATCCCGAGGTGGTCGCGATCCCGTCGCGGATCGCCTTCGCGCTGGGGCGCGACGTGGCCGGCCACGCGCGGGCCGCCGATCTCGCCAGGATGCCGCACCTCCTCATCGCCGGTGCCACCGGCTCAGGCAAGAGCGTCATGGTGAACGCGCTGATCGCGAGCCTGCTGATGCGCGCGACGCCCGACGAGGTCCGCCTGATCCTCGTCGACCCGAAGCGGGTCGAGCTCGCGGACTACAACGGGATCCCGCACCTGATGGTGCCCGTGATCACCGAGTCGGAGCGTGCCAAGGCGGCGCTCAAGTGGGCGGTCGCGGAGATGGAGAACCGCTACCGCCGCTTCGCCGGCGCCAGCGCGCGGAACATCACGGCGTACAACGAGACGCGGGCCGATCCCGCCGACCGGCTTTCGTACCTGGTGATCATCATCGACGAGCTGGCGGACCTGATGATGCGCGACGGCAGGACGGTCGAGGATCCGATCGTCCGCCTCGCCCAGAAGGCCCGCGCCACCGGAATCCACCTCGTGCTCGCGACGCAGCGCCCGTCGGTCAACGTGGTGACCGGCCTGATCAAGGCGAACTTCCCGAGCCGGATCGCCTTCGCGATGGCCTCCCAGATCGACTCGCGGACGATCCTCGACGCGCCGGGCGCGGAGGACCTCATCGGGCGCGGCGACATGCTCTTCCAGCCGTCCGATCTGCCGCGCCCGATCCGCCTTCAGGGCGTCTTCGTCTCGGACAAGGAGGTCCGGGCGATCACCTCGCACTGGCGGGCCGAGGCGGAGCCGCACTACGACCTCTCCATCATCGAGGACGAGGAGGAGTCCAGCGGTACGGTCGACGATCTTGCCGACGAGGATGCCGACCGGCTCCTGCCGGATGCCGTCGCGGTGATCCAGGAGTACGATCGCGCCTCGGCGTCGCTCCTGCAGCGGCGCCTCAAGATCGGCTATGCCCGCGCGGCACGGATCATCGACCAGCTCGAGGAGCGCGGGTACATCGGGGCGTTCGACGGCTCGAATGCGCGCCAGGTCCTGCGCCGCGACGGCGGCGGGGCGGGCCGCGCCCGGGACGTCGACGCGGATGACGGGGACGACGAGTGACGCCACGCGAGCATGCTCGGCCGCTGGGGCTGCGGGGCCGCGGCGGCGACGGTGACGGCGGCCGGGAGCCGCGGACGCCGCCGCCCGGTGAGGGGCTGGCCGATCGCCTGAGCGCCGCGCGCGAGGCCAAGGGCGTGGACCTCCTGCGGGCCGAGCGGGAGACGAAGATCCGCCGGCAGTACCTGTCCGCGATGGAGCGCGGCGCGTGGGAGGAGCTCCCGGCGGGCGTCTACGCCCGCGGGTTCCTGCGGAACTACGCGATCTACCTCGGGCTCGATCCCGACGAGGTGCTGACGACCTGGAGCCGCGAGCGCGGCGAGATCCCCGTGGAGCCCGCGATCGTCGTCCCGCGGGCCATCGAGGCGCCCCGCCGCGGGATCGTGCTGGGCCCGGGCATCATCGTCGCGGCGCTCGTGACCGTCGCCGCCCTCGGGATCATCGCGTACATCGGCTTCCAGCTCCTGCGCTTCTCCGAGCCGCCGCCCCTCGCCGTCACCGACCCGCCGACGGCCGTCACCGAGGTGGCCGAGGACACGACCTCCTACACCCTCCGCGGCACCACCGTCGCGAACGGCGAGGTGACGGTCGAGGCCCCCGGGCGCGAGGCCCTGCAGCTGCTCGCCGCCAGCGACGGCACCTGGCGGAGTGTCGTCGACCTGCGGCGCGGCGAGAACCGGTTCGTCGTCTCGGCGACCGACCCGAGCACGGGAAAGGCCGCCGAGGCACCCGTGGAGATCGTGATCACCGTCCCGTTCGCGCAGGTCGCCGCGCCGACCCTCGAGCTCACCTCCCCCGAGGAAGGCCTCAGCGTGGAGAACGGGGCGATCCCCGTCCGCGGCACCACGACCGATGCGACGTCCGTGACGGTCGCCGCCGCCTACGTGGGACCTCCTCCCGGGCAGGACGCCGCGCCATCGCCGACCCCTGCGTCGATCCCCGCGGCGACGGTGGAGCTCGCCGAGGATGGAAGCTTCTCGACCGCCGTGGACCTCACCGAGGGGAGCTGGACGGTCACCGTGACCGCGGCCGGCCAGGAGGGCAAGTCGACGACCCTCAGCCGGGCGGTCACCGTCGTCTACCAGGGCATCTCGGTGGTGGTGGAGATCAAGGACTCGCGCACCTGGCTCAAGGTGTGGGTCGACGGCGCCGTCTCGCCCGTCACCGGTGCCGGCGGCAAGGTGTTCGCGGCGGGCAAGACGCTCACCTTCAAGGGCGAGCGCATCGTCGAGATCCGGACCGGGAAGATGAGCACGACGTACGTGAGCGTCAACGGCACGGCCTACGGCGCGCTCGGGACGAGCGCCAACCCCGGGTCCTTCGTCCTGGAGCCCGGCGTGCCGCCCCGGGCCGCCGACTGAGGGCCGTCGTGGCGGATCCGGCGCTTCACCCGCTTGCCGAACGCCTCCAGGCGGTGTGCATCGAGGCTGGGCTCCGCGTCGCCGTCGCCGAATCCTGCACGGGCGGCCGCGTCGGCGACGCGCTGACCGATCTCCCCGGCGCATCGGCGTACGTTGCCGGCGGGATCATCGCCTACGCGGACGCGGCGAAGGAGGCGCTGCTCGGCGTGCCGCGGGCCATCCTCGACGCGCACGGCGCCGTGAGCGCCCAGGTGGCGGTCGCCATGGCGGAGGGTGTCCGCGGGCGGCTGGCGGCCGACATCGCGGTGGCCGTGACGGGCATTGCCGGCCCGGGCGGCGGGACGCCGGCGAAGCCGGTCGGCCTTGCCTACGTGGCCGCCGCCGATGCAGCCGGCAGCGCCGTCCGCCGGCTGGCGTGGGCGGGCGACCGCGAGGCGAACAAGGCCGCCAGCACGCGGGCGGCACTGGAGCTGCTCCTCGAGCGGGCGGAGGCCCGCGCGAGCGAGCGCGGCGGGGCCTGAGCGCCCGCCGCCACGCGCAACGGCGGCGGGCGGCATACTGCAGGCGAGCGCAGACGGCCCCCGCGGCCCGCACGGAGGATTCGATGGCTGGCGAGTTCTCGTTCGACGTGGTCTCCGACTTCGATGCGCAGGAGCTGCGCAACGCCCTCGACCAGGCTCGGCGTGAGATCGCCACGCGGTTCGACTTCAAGGGCGCCCTCGCGGACATCACGCAGGAGAAGGACGCCCTCGAGATCCACACCGACAGCGAGCTCCGGGCGAAGGCGATCCGGGATCTCGTGGAGTCCAAGGCCATCCGCCGCAGCCTCTCGCTCAAGATCTTCGAGTGGGGGCCGATTGAGCAGGCCGGCGGGATGACCGTCCGCCAGCGCGTTGACCTGCGCCGGGGCCTCTCCGACGAGCTGGCCCGCAAGATCACGAAGCTCATCCGGGACGAGTTCCCGAAGGCCAAGAGCCAGATCCAGGGCGACGCCGTCCGGGTGTCCGCGAAGAGCAAGGACGACCTGCAGAAGGTGATCGCCCGCCTGCGCGAGCTGGACGAAGCCGTCCCGCTGCAGTTCACCAACTACCGCTAGGGGAGGGAAGACGACGGTGTCCACCCGGTCGCCGATGGTCCGGCTGATCCTCGTGCTCGTGGTCATCCTCGTCGTCGCCGGGCTCGTGGTGACGTCGTTTCCGCCCCCGGCGAACTGAGATGAGCGCATCCGACGGAACCGCCGGCCGTTTCATCGCCGACGCGCTCGCGGGCGCGGGGATCCGCGTCGCGTACACGGTTCCCGGCGAGAGCTTCCTCCCGCTGCTCGACAGCCTCGGAGCCGCCGGCATCCGCGTCGTGGCGGCGCGCCACGAGGGTGGAGCCGGGTTCATGGCGACGGCGCACGGGGCGCTCACGGGGCGACCGGCAGCGGTCCTCGTCACGCGGGCGGTGGGGGCGGCCAACCTGGCGATCGCGCTCCACGCCGCCCACGCGGATTCGGTGCCGCTCGTGGCGCTCGTCGGGCAGGTGGATCGTTCGTCCCGCGGCCGGGAGTCGTTCCAGGAGGCGGACGTCGTCACGACGTTCGGGAGCCTCTGCCGGTGGGCGAGGGAGGTGCGGGACATCGCATCGCTGCCCGGCGCCCTGGACGAAGCGCTTCGCAAGGCGACGACCGGCAGGCCCGGGCCGGTCCTCCTGAGCCTCCCCGAGGATCTGCTCGACGAGCCTGCGCCTGCCGACCCGGGGCGGATCGCGACGGCCACGGTGCTCGGGCCACCCCGCGCGCCGGAGCCGGACCCGGTCACGGTGAAGAGGATCCTGCACCTGCTCCTCGACGCCGAGCGGCCGGTGGTCCTCGCGGGGGCCGGCGTCCTCCGCTCGCGGGCGACCGCCGACCTCGTGCGGCTCGTGGAGCTCGTCGACGTCCCCGTCGTCGCTGCGTGGCGGCGTCCGGACGTCTTTCCCAATGACCACGCGCTCTACCTCGGGATGAGCGGCTACTTCGCCGCGCCGACCGTCCACCCGCGCCTGCTCGAAGCCGACGCCGTCCTCGTGCTCGGCTGTCGCCTCAACGAGGTCGCGTCGCACGGCTGGACGGTGCCCGCCGCCGGCGCCGGCTGGGCCCACGTCGACCTCGAGCCCCTCGGAGCCCGGAGCGGGCTGGGGGCTCCCACGATCGCGCTGGTCTCGGATGCGCGCACGTTCGTGCGCGAGGCGCGCCGGGTCCTCGGCGGCTGCGTCCTCGAGATGGCGTCGCTGGAGCGCCGGCGCGCGGCGAATGCCGCCGACCGGGTCGCGTACGAGGAGGCCCGGCAGGTCGACGGGGACCCGTGGGACGGACCCGGGGTCCATCCCGGACGCGTGGTCTCCACGCTGGGCCGGACGCTGCCCCCCGACGCCATCGTGACGACCGATGCGGGCCACTTCGGCGGCTGGGCGGCGCGTGGGCTGTGGATGCGCCGTCCGGGAACGTACCTCGGGCCGACCGCCGGCGCGATGGGGTACGGGCTCCCGGCGGCCATCGCGGCGTCCCTGGCGGCGCCGGGCCGGCCGGTCGTCGCGCTCGTCGGCGACGGCGGCCTCGGGATGACGGCCGCCGAGCTGGAGACTGCCGTCCGGGAGGGCGCCCGTCCGGTCGTCCTCGTGTTCGACAATGCCCGCTACGGAACGATCCACGATCACCAGGTCCGGCGCGACATGCAGCCGGTCGCGACCGATCTCGGGCAGGTGGACTGGGCGGCGGTGGCCGAGGCGTTCGGGGCAACGGGTGTCCGGGTGGAGAGCGACGCGGCGTTCGAGCCGGCGCTGCGGGCCGCCCTCGGCTCGCGCCGCCCGACCGTCCTGCACCTGCTGGTCGATCGCCGATGGGTGAGCGTGGACCGGGTGGACGACAGCCTCTCCGCGGTCGAGCCGCCGGTCGAGCGTGTGCCCGCGGAGGAGGCGCTGACTCCCACCGAGGACGTGACTCCCACCGAGGACGTGACTCCCACCGAGGACGTGACTCCCACCGAGGACGTGACTCCCACCGAGGACGTGACTCCCACCGAGGACGTGACTCCCACCGAGGACGTGACTCCCACCGAGGACGTGACTCCCACCGAGGACGTGACTCCCACCGAGGACGCCGCCCCCGCCGGCGAGGAGCCACCCCCCGAGGCGCCCCGGGATGACGGGCCCGGGGCGGCGGGCCCCGATGCCCTCGCTCCGGCCGAGGCTCCGGCCGAGGCGTGATTCACCGCACCGCCGCGGAGATCGGGGCCGGCCTGGAGCCCGCCCGGGCGGCGCGAGCCCTCTCGCCGGGTGAGCGAGTCCACGTCATCGGCGCGGCGGGGGCAGCCGCGGCAGCCGCGGCGCTCCACGCGCATCACGCCGGCGCCGCCGCCTCGGGCTGCGATGCCGGCGGACCATCACCATACACGCCGCCCCTCGTGGACGCCGGGATCCCCCTCGCCTGGGAGCATGGCCCGGCGCACGTCACCCTGGATGGTCGTCCATGCGTGGAGCGGATCGCGGTGACGAAGGCGCTCACCGCGGTGTCACCCGATCATCCCGAGCTCGTCGTCGCACGCTCCCTCGGAATCCCGCTCACCAGCGTCCAGCAGCTGATCGCCGACGCCGCGTGGACCCGGCGCCAGGCGCTTGTAGGGTTAGCGGGCACGCACGGTAAGTCCACAACCACCGGCTGGGCGGTCCACCTCATGGCCATCGCCGGCCTGGATCCGTCCGCCTTCGTCGGGGCGCTGCTGCCCGCGGAGCTCGTCGGAGGCCTCCACCGTTCGACCGTGCGCGTCGGCGGAGGAGCGCACTTCGTGGTCGAGGCGGACGAGTATGCCGGCAACTTCGACCCGTACCACCCGGTGATCGGCGGCCTGACGAACGCGGACTGGGACCACCCCGACGTCTTCGCCGACCGGGGGGCGGTGATCGCCAGCTTCGCCGCCTGGGTCCTCGGCTTCGCCGGGGGAGGGGAGCCCCCGGTCCTCGTCGCGAATGCCGGCGACCCCGGGGTGTGCGAGGTGCTCGCCCGGCTCCGCCGCTGGAGCGGGCGTCTGCTCGTGGTGAAGGTCGTCGGCGAGGAGGCGGATCCCGCCGTCGAGCGGAGCGTGCTCGAGGCCGCGCACGCGACGGCCGCCGGCCGGGCAGCCACCCTCGTCGGCCGGTGGCGGCATGCGGCGGGGGAGGGGAGCCTCGAGCTCTGCGGGCTGGACGATGGGGCACTCCGGTCGGCCCACCTCGCGCTGCCCGGGCGCCACAACGCCGAGAACGGCCTGGTGGCCGCCGGGGTCGCCCTGGCGGCGGGGGCCGCCCCGGAGGCGATCCTGGAGGGCCTGGCGACGTTCCCCGGCGTCGGGCGCCGGCTCGAGCTGGCTGGTGACATCGCCGGGGTCGTGGTGCTCGATGACTACGGCCACCACCCGACGGCGATGGCGGCGACGTTCGTCGCCGTCCGGGAGCGCTACCCGGGGCGCCGGCTGTGGGCCGTCTACGAGCCCCTGACGTACCACCGCACGGCGGCGATGCTGGACGCCTTCGCGGAGATCCTCGAGACGGCAGATCGCGCCGTCGTGGCGGAGATCCACGCCGGCCGCGACCCCGACACGACGATCACGTCCGCGGCGGCCCTCGCCGGTGCGATCACGGCGCGCGGGGTCACGCCGGCGTGGGCGCCCGGCACCGTGGAAGAGACGGCCGACTGGCTGGCGGATCGCGTGGCGCCGGGCGATGTCGTCCTCGTGATGGGCGGCGGCCGGAGCTACGTCATCGCGGATCGGCTGGTGAGCCGCCTGGGCGAGCGCGCGCGCGGCTGACGCCCCGTGCCAGCGTGGCCCCGGGATCGCCCGCCGCGCCCGGCGCCGCGCCGGCGCCGCGCCGGCACCCCGCACCCGGGAATCACGAAGACCGCCGGGCGCAGGCGCCGCGGCGGTCTTCGGTGCAGTGCGGAGGGTGGCTAGCGCCGGCTGAAGCAGTCGGAGCAGTAGACCGGCTTGGCGCCGGACGGCCGGAACGGGACGGACGCGACGTTGCCGCAGGAGCTGCAGGTCGCGGTGAACATCTCGCGCGGGCCGCGCGAGCCGCCGCCGCCGTAGCCGCCGCCGCTCCCGTAGGAGCTGCCGCCGGCGTACGAGCCGCCGCCGGAGTCGCCGCGGGCGGCCTTCTTGGCCGCGCGGCACGCCGCGCAGCGGCGAGGGGTGGTGAAGCCGCGATCGGCGTAGAACGCCTGCTCGCTCTCCGTGAAGACGAATTCCTGCCCGCAATCGGTGCAGGTGATGACCTGGTCGGCCATGGTCGTGGTCGCTCCTTCGAGCTCTTGTCGGCGAGGAGCGGAACCGGACTCCGGCGACCGCGGATGGGCGGTCGTGGAGAGGTGCGAGCCTGGGCCGAGCGTGGTCCCTCGCCGTCAACGTACGGCGAGCCGCATGAGGATACTCGCTTCGGGCGCAGAATGCGAGCGGCATCCGCGCACGGGCCGCGCTGGTGGTGTCGCGGCGCACTCCGGGCCACGCGAAGCGCGCCACCCGGCGGTTCGGCCCCCGGCGTCGCGGGCGTCGTCGGCCTGCGCAGGTGACCCCGGCCCATTCGAGGTCCAGGTGTCGGTCGAACCCGGGGTTCGTTCGCGCCAGGCGAGCCCGGTGCGGCGGGCGACGAGCTCCGCCCGAAGACGCGGGAGGGGTGGATCCGCTACCGTTCGCGCCGATGACGGACGAACCCGGTCGCCTCGCCCTCGAGCAGCTCCTCGTGGGACGCGGACCGTACGAGCTCTTCCCGTGCGACCCCGCCCTGGCGGACACCGCCGCCTTCTGCGCCGCCTACGGCTTCGACCTGGCTGACTCCGCGAACACGATCGTCGTGGCGGGGAAGGCAAATCCGCCCGTCTTCGCCGCCTGCGTCGTCCTCGCGACGCACCGCCTCGACGTGAACCGGGCGGTCCGGAGCCGGCTCGGCACGCGGAAGGCATCGTTCGCCTCGCCCGAGGAGACCAGGGCCATCACCGGCCACGAGATCGGCGGCGTGACCGTCTTCGGCCTGCCAGCCGGGCTGCCCATCCTCGTCGACGCGGCGGTCATGGCCCGTGAGCGGATCATCCTCGGCGGCGGCAGCCGCAGCTGGAAGGTGATCGCGCCCCCGTCGATCCTGCGCACACTGGATGGCATCGCCGTCATCGACGCCCTTGCCTGCCCGGCCCCACCCACGGCGGAGTAGGGGAGCGGAACCGGGAGGCCCGGAACCGAGAGACCGACGGCCCCGTCAGGTGGGCATGAACATCCGACTTCGGGCCACCCCCGTGATCCTCGCCGCCCTCCTTCTCGCTGCCTGCACCGGCGCAGGGGCCAGCGCGACCCCGGTGCCGACCGACGGGCCACCCGGAGCATCCGGCCGCCAGGGCCTCGAGGGGCGCACGTTCCTCTCCACCGCCATCCAGGGCCGCACGCTGGTCCCCGGATCGCAGGTGCGCCTCTCGTTCGAGGCCGGCCGCATCGGCGCGAGCGCCGGCTGCAACTCGATGGGGGGCGCCTACGCCATCGACGGCGACCTCCTCGTGGCTCGCCAGCTTGCCACGACCGAGATGGCCTGTGACCCCCCGCTGATGGAGCAGGACCAGTGGCTGGCGAGCCTCCTGGGAGGCGCGACGATCGGCCTCGACGGCGACACGCTCACTCTTGCCGCCGACGGCGTCCGGCTGACCCTGCTCGACCGCGAGGTGGCGGACCCGGACCGGCCGCTGACCGGCACGCGCTGGGTCGTCGACGGCCTGGTGTCCGTTGACGCGGTGTCGAGCGTGCCCGCCGGCGTCATCGCAGCGCTCATCTTCGACGCCGACAGAGTCGAGGTCGAGGCGGGCTGCAACACGGGTGCGGGACCGGTCGCCATCGACGACGGGACACTGACCTTCGGGCCGATCGCGCTGACCGAGATGGCCTGTGCGGGCGACGCCTGGGTGGTCGAGCAGGCGGTGACCGCGGTGCTGCGCGGCCAGGTGGCCTACGCGATCGAAGCGGACGCGCTGACGCTCGACGCGGGGGGTGTCGGCCTCGTGCTGCGCGCGGCACCCTGACCGAGCGGCCGCCGGGCCCGGAGCGAACCGTCGTCAGACGTGGAGGACGGTCAACCCCGGCACATCCACGTAGTCGTCGTCCTGCGTCACGATGGCGACGCCGAGCGCCATCGCGGTGGCGGCGATCCACGAGTCGTTGACGGGCATCCGCTGGCCCCGCTCCCGCAGGAGCACGCACAGCCGGGCCCAGGCGGCGGCGACGTTCTTGTCCACCGGAACCGGGTCGAGCGCAAGCGCCGCCGTGAGCGTCGCCAGGCGCCGGTCGCGCGACAGGACATCCGCGGCCGCAAGCACGCCCGCACGCAGCTCGCCGATGGTGATGACCGACACGGCCAGCCGATCGGGGAGGGCGTCGATTCGCAGCGGTCGTCCGCTCTCCTGCGCGATGAAGACGCTCGTGTCTGCGATCCCGTCGGTCATCCGTCGGGCAGCTCGTCGGTCGTTTCGGGCGCCAGCTCCCGGAGCTCACCTCGCAGCGCGCCGTCCGCGGGCCAGGCGACGAATCGGCGCACGAACTCATCGCGGCCGATCCAGCGAGGCTGGCGAGGCGCTTCGTCGTCCGCCTCCCTCCTCGCCGCGACTCCGTCGCCGTATGGCGCCGCCGCCTCGACGACGCCGCGCCGTGCCAGCTCCGCGTCGATCCCGTCGCGGATCAGGCGCGCCTCGCTGCGACCATCCGCGTGCGCGGCGCGCGCGAGCGCGGCCTTCTGCTGGCTGGTGAGGTAGACGGTTGTCTTCTCCATGCCACCCATGCTACCATACATCGCTGGCAGTCTCTCATGGCATCTCCGGCGCGACCGCTGAGATCGGGATGCAGATCTCCGTCACGAAGTCCGCCGGATCCTGCGCCTGCGCAGGGCCGACGACGTACCGGCTGAACATCGGGCCGGTCTCCGCCAGGTCCTCTTCGACCATCGCCTCGCCGAGGGCCATCGCCGCCGCGCCGAAACCTGCGTAGTCACCGCGCAGCGTGGTCAGGGCGACCGTCTGCTCGGGAACCTGCCGGCAAGCGAGCGGCGGCGCAACGGCAATCGGGGCGGCGACCTGGAGCCAGATCTCCACGTCACAGTCCGCCTCCCGGTACTCCGTGTCGTGGTACGTCACCCCGGCGCCCATCGGCTGGGCACCGGCAGCCATGACGGACGGCATGAGGCGGCCCCAGAGCGGTCCCTCGTCCGCGTAGGTCGGGATAGTGGTGCGCAGGGCGACGATGGTGTGGGCCGGGATCGTTCGCCTGGTGAGCGTTGTCGTGCTGCTGGCCATGGAAACCTCCGCGAGCGACCGGATGAGTCGATCGACGTCGGCCAGCCGTCGCTCGGCCCTGGCCGCGTCGACGACGAGCTGAGCCCGCTGCGCCTCGAGGGCATGGGCCAGGGCCGCGGGGTCGCCGGCGCTCCGGACCAGCGCCGCGATGGCCGCCACGGACATCCCCACGTCGCGGAGCTCCCGGATCCGCGCCGCCTCGTACATCTGGGCCACCGTGTAGTAGCGGTATCCCGTGCCGGGGTCAACGCGGGCAGGGCTCAGCACCCCGTGCTCGTCGTAGTGACGGAGCATCCGGACGCTGAGCCCGACGAACCGCGAGAACTGCCCGATCGGCAGCATGCCGGGAGGTGTGCGGGGTGGTTCGGTGCTCGTCATGGCCACACTCTGGACCCTGACACGATGGCAGAGTCAAGGCTCTGGCACCTGCCGCGACGAGACGACCAGAGCCGGCGGGAGAGCCCCGCCGGCTGATCCACGGGAATCCCTGGCTCGCGGTCGGCCATGCCGGGTCAGCGGAGGCGAGGCGAAGCCTCGGCCGCCGCGCCGCCCGGGCGGCCGGGCTCGAGGTGCTGGCGCCGACGCAGTGACGAACCCACCGGGGATGTGGGAGCGCCAGTACCCACGCGCCGGGACGTGCGGGGTACGGATGGGTCGTTGAGCCGGCCGCCGTGCCGTCGTACGGTGGTCGGGTGCCGAGCACCGGGCGCCTGCGACTGATCCTGCTTTCGGGTGCCGTCCTGCTCGCGATCGCCGCGCCGGCCCCGGTGTCGGCGGACGGGCGCTTCCGCGACGACGACGGCTCGCGGTTCGAGAGCGCGATCGAGACCGTGGCCGCGGCGGGGATCATGAAGCCCTGCAACCCACCTGCGAACAACCGGTTCTGCCCTGGCACCGAGGTCACGCGCGGCGACATGGCCGTGTTCCTCGTCCGGGCTCTGCGTCTCACCAGGACGAGCGGTGTGCGCTTCCGCGACGTGCCGAGCAGCCGGACGATCGTGGTCGACAAGGTCGTGACCGCCGGCATCGCCACCCCGTGCGAGAGGAAGCGGTTCTGCCCCGACGCGAAGGTCAGCCGCGGCCGCATGGCGTCGTACCTGAGCCGGGCCCTCGCGCTGACCGCGACCGGCCGGATGCCGTACCGCGACGTCACGTCGAGCACCCGGTTCGCGACCGTGATCAACCGGCTTGCCACCGCCGGCCTCGCCATCAGCTGCGGCGCCGGCAGGTACTGCCCCGAGCGCGCCATCACCCGCGCCGAGACCGCAGGCTTCCTGGCGAAGGTCATCGGCGTCACCCGGGTGACGCCCGCCCAGCCCGACCCCGGAAACCCTGACGGCACAGCCTCCATCCCTGCGGGCGCCGGCCTGGCCGACACCTCCACGCCGGACCACGTCGTCGGCCGCGGCACGCCGGCAAGCTGCACCTCGCAGGCGGTCGTCAACGCCGTCGCCGCCGGCGGCGTGATCACGTTCCACTGTGGTCCCGACCCCGTGACGATCAAGATGGCCGCGACCGCCCGCGTGTTCAACAACAAGCCCGACGTCGTCATCGATGGGGGAGGGAAGGTCACCCTCGACGGCCAGGGCGCCCGCCGGATCCTGTACATGAACACGTGCGACCGGGACCTCGTCTGGACCACGTCGCACTGCCAGAACCAGGACCATCCGACGCTCGTCGTCCAGAACCTCGCCTTCGTCAACGGCCGCTCGTTCGGCAGCGAGACGATGGACGGCGGGGGAGCGGTCTTCGTCCGGGGTGGCCGCTTCCGGGTGGTCAACAGCGGCTTCTACGGCAACCGCTGCACGAGCACCGGGCCGGACATCGGCGGCGCCGCGATCCAGGTCTTCTCGCAGCACGAGGGCCGGCCGGTCTACGTGGTCGACAGCACGTTCGGCGGCTTGGGCGGGCGGCGCAACGCGTGCTCGAACGGCGGGGGCGTGAGCTCGATCGGCGTCTCCTGGACGATCCTCAACAGCGTGTTCACCGGCAACGACGCCGTCGGCGAGGGCGCCAACCCGCCCAAGCCGGGCACGCCGGGCGGCGGCAACGGCGGTGCGATCTACAACGACGGCAACACGATGACCCTGCACGTCGAGGGGACGCGCATCGAGGGCAACACGTCCAACGGCGAGGGCGGCAGCGCCATCTTCTTCGTGAGCAACGATCGCAGCGGAAGTGTCGAGATCGTCGACTCGGTCCTGCGAAGCCAACACCGGCGACGGGTTCAAGACCCACCCCGGGATCTTCTTCCTGGGCCGTTCGATCACGTTCACGCGCTCCACGGTGGAGTAGGGGACGCCCGATCCTGGCGGGCGCGCCTTGCCGCCGCGCCGAAGCGTGCGTGGTCGCCGCGACCGCCGGCGCCTGGGCGACGACCTCCTCCGCGGTGTTGGTCGACGAGGATCGGGTTGCCGTCGGGGTCGCTGATGACGAAGCTCGCCGGCCCGGTGGAGGCCTCGTCCACCTCCGGCTCGTTGGTTGCGCCGGCAGCCTTCAGCCGGGCCTGCAGCTCACGGATGTCCGTGAACGAGTCGACCGGCTGGGCGCCCTGGTCCCAGCCCGGGTTGAAGGTGAGGATGTATCGAGCGTCCCTCCCAACGCGAGCGGTGGTCGAGATGCGAGTGGTACCGACCCCGCGCAGAGCGCATGCCTCACATCACCCACGCTCCTTGACTCTCGGGGTCCACGTGTATATAGTGACCCGTGGTACACGGAGGCTGGTGGAATGGCGAACCTCACCCTGACGCTCGACGCCGACCTCATCCGCCGCGCGCGCACGAAGGCGGCGGAGCAGGGGACCTCGGTCAATGCCCTCGTTCGCGAGCACCTGGAGGCCTACGTCGGGCCGTCGGACGCGGACATCGGCGTCGCGATCCTGCTCGACCTCGCCGAGCGGTCCGAGTTCTCGCTCGGGGCCGAGGGGATCTCCTGGACGCGGGAAGCCCTCCACGACCGTGCGCACCTTCGTTGACACCAACATCTGGGTGTACGCGCTGGATCGCGGGGATCCGGCGAAGCAGACCGCCGCGCTCGACCTGATCAGGCAGGATCCCGCCACGATCGTCGTCTCGCCGCAGGTGATGGGGGAGCTGTACGTCACGCTGGCCCGTCTCGGGGCTCGCTCGGCGTCGGCCGATCACGCGGCACGCGCCGTCGATGCGCTGCGTCGGTTCACGGTGGTGCCACTCGAAGCCGACCACGTGATGGCAGCCCTCGAGCTCCTCCGCCAGCATTCGCTGAGCTACTGGGACGCCCTGATCATCGCGACGGCGCGTGCAGGCGGATGTGCACGCCTCGTCACGGAGGACCTGGCCGACGGTGCGGTCATCGCCGGTGTCCGCATCGAGAACCCGTTCCTCGCTCCGGGCCGCCGGCTGTCGGAGTCACGCCCGTCCTACGCGCCCGCTCAGGCCCGGACATGGAACGAGCAGGATCTGCGCGACGAGCTCGAGCGGTACCGCGAGACGTGCTCGGCTGCCGGCATGCGGCCCGGCGCGGTGCACTCGTACTGGGACCACGCGCGGCGGTTCCTGGCCTGGCGCGAGGGCATCTACCCACGGAGCGGGGCGCCTCGCCCGGTCCCGATGCGCACGCTCGGCGTCGGCGACCTGCGCGCCGATGTCGCGGCCTACGCGCAATGGCTCGCCGGCGCCGGCCTCAGCCAGGCGGCCGTCGACACCTACGTGCGCCATGCCGGCTTCCTCGTGCGCTGGCTCGCACGCGAGTTCGAGCCCGGAGCGCGGCTGCGCCGTCGCCACTGATGCCAGGGCGCGCCAGCTCGTCCGACCCGTCACCTGCGGCCTTCCAGCGAGGTCAGCAG
>CAVQLA010000004.1:0-72844 GCA_963713285.1 uncultured Chloroflexia bacterium
AACAAACATAACTTGTATTATCGGAAGTAGCGGAGCCGCCCAGCGACGGCGCCTCGCGTCGCGAGCTACAAGCCGAGGTCGAGGGGTCCGATGGTCGTGACGAGGTGCTCTACTCCGCGCGCAAGGCGGCCGTCGACCGTGAGGAGCGGGATGTCGAGGAGTTGCGCGAGCGCCACGTACTCGGCGTCGTAGGTCTTCGCCCAGCCGAGCTCGTCGGCGATGGACCACGCGCGATCGTGGAGGCGGCGCTCGTCGTCGTACAGGGTGAGCTGGAGCTCTCCCAGGCGGCGCAGCATCTCCCGCGCGGCGTCCTGCGGCACCACCCCGCGCCAGACCTGGGCGTGGAGCGCCGAGAGCACCTCCGATCTCAGCAGCCGGGGTGCGTGGAGCACGGGCGGGTTCGCCACGGGCCGGCTCGCGGCGGCGAGGTGGAGCGCGGCGCCGGCGTCGAGTACGACCGGCGTCAATGCTCGTCCCTCTGGGTCCGCAGGATCGCGACCCAGTCCGGCATGGGTTCGCCCCAGAACGTTGTCCGCCACGCCGGGGGCAGCTCCAGGCGGTCCGTCTCGGGCGCGAGCGCGGCGTCGAGGTCGCGTTCCTCGATGAGGTGCTGGGTGCCGATCTTGCGGGACGGGAGCTTCCCTTCCCTGATCCAGCGGCGGATCGTCTCCGGGTTCCGCCCGACGCGGCGAGCCGCCTCCGGCACGGTGAGCGTCATCGTCTTCCCTCTCAGCCTCGCAGGATGCGCGCCTCAGGATGTTGTAGTATACCACAACATCTCGATCCGATCAGCCACCCAGGGTCCCCGGTGGTCCCTCACGTGATGCGCGCCGCCTCGAGGAGCCCCGTCCAGGGCGACACGAAGGCCGGCGACGTCACCGGCCAGGGCCTCGACGACGTGTGGTTCCTCGCCGCCCCCTGAAGGGGCACGCGGCTGGGCCGCCAGGGACGGACGTCGGCGATCAGCGTTCGGGCGTCCCGACGACCATCTCCGCGTCGGCCTCCAGCGGCCAGGACGGCCCCGGGAGTCCGTCCGGCCGGGCAGGGCGAGGTGCGACGAGATCCGACCGGGCCGCGACCTCGAGGTCTGACGTGACCAGGAGGCCCGGGCCGGCGGCGGGCGCGTTCGTCGCGACGAGGGCGCAGACAGCGACGGGCTCGGCCTCGACCACGAGACGGTGGCCGCTCCTCCAGGGGAGTGCGAGATGGCGCATCCCTGCCCCAGTCACCGCGTTCCCGTGCACCGCTCCCCCATCGGGCTCCGGGTGCAGCGTGAGGAGCCCGGCCGCGGTCGCGAGCTCGAGGCGCGTCCAGCGTCCGGCGGGGTCGACCTCGAGGAGCAGGTCGGCGACGATCCTGCGGGAGGCGTCGCACCGGACCGATCGCCACCGCCGACCGCGGCGGCCCTCGGCCACCGACCAGAGGAGCGTCTCCCCTCCCCCTCCGTCGAGCCGGCCGGCCCGACGCAGCCAGGTCCGGCTGTCGCGGCTCCGTTTAACCGTCATCACCGTGTGACCCGGGCTGGGGCGGCCGCGACGATCGCCGCCACGTCCGCCTCGAGCGTCGGCTCCCAGGCCGCCAGCAGCCGGAAGCCGAAGGCCTCCCCCGCGTTCGCCACCGCCCGGGAGGCGTCCGTGTAGCCGAAGGCGTCGACCCGTGACTCGAAGGTGTCCCAGTCGCGCACGCCCACGCCGCCGTCGGCATCCCGCACGACGTCGACGTCGAGGTCGACGAACAGGAAGCGCCCGTTTCGGAAGGGAACCGGGAGCGCCGCGTCGACCTTCACCTCGAGGATCGCAGCGGCGGCGTCGAGCTTGACGACGATGGTCGCGGGCGCGCGGCTGCCGAGCCAGCGGAGCGTGATCTCGGAGTCCGGCAGGGTCTCCTCGTCGTCGGCGCCGATGCGAACGTCGACCGCGCGGAAGTGGCGCACGACCCGCCACCCCCGGCCGGCGGTCCCGACGAGATCGCCCTCCCAGCGCCAGCGGTCACGGCGGTCGCCGTGCTTGCGCTTGGCCACGACGACGCGGCGCGCGACGGCGAGCGCCCGGAACGGGCCCGGGAGGCGCGGGTCCAGCGCCTCGGGCCGGCAGGTCACGTCGTCTCGGCCTCGCGGAGCGTATCCTCCCAGCGGGCGGCCGCGGCGCGCAGCTCCCCCGCGATGGCGGGCGCGACGCGACCGCGCACGTGAACGTCACGCTCGCCGTACTCGAGCTCGACCGCCCCGCGCTCGCGGACGCGGGCGAGGAGCTCGCCGGCCGCATACGGCACGGCGACGTCGACGTCCTCCCACAGCGAGGCCAGGAGAGCCCCCAGCTCCGTGCGCAGGGCGTCGAGCCCGAACCCGGTCAGCGCCGAGACCAGGACGCTCCCCGCGACGATCGGCGCGTGCGCGTCGTCCCCGCCGTCCGCGCCGAGGAGGTCGGCCTTGTTGAACGCCACGAGGCGCGGCTTGTCACCGGCGCCGAGCTCGTCGAGGACCGTCTGGACGGTCGCCCGGTGCTCGGCGAAGTGGGCATCGGACGCGTCGACGATCTCGACTAGGACGTCAGCCCGCGTGACCTCCTCCAGGGTGGCCCGGAAGGCATCCACGAGCTGGTGCGGCAGCTTGTGGATGAAGCCGACCGTGTCGGTGAGGATCGCGGTCTGGCCGTCGCCCAGCTTCACCTGGCGGCTCGTCGGGTCCAGCGTGGCGAAGAGCTTGTCCTCCGCGAGCGCCACCTCGCTCCCGACGAGCGCGTTGAGGAGGGTCGACTTGCCGGCGTTCGTGTAGCCCACGATCGAGACGGTGGGCATCAGGCGCCGATCCCGGCCGCGGGCGGCCGTCGCCCGCTGCTGGCGCACGTCGTCGACGCGCTCCTTCATCTTCTTGATCCGCTCGCGGATGAGGCGCCGGTCGGTCTCGAGCTGCGTCTCGCCGGGACCCCGCGTCCCGATCCCGCCGCCGGTGCGCGACAGGTGGGTCCACATCCGGGTGAGGCGCGGCAGCTGGTACTCGAGCTGGGCCAGCTCCACCTGGAGGCGGCCCTCGTGGGTCCGGGCGTGCTGGGCGAAGATGTCGAGGATGAGCCGGCTGCGGTCGATGACCTTGACCTTGAGCAGCTCCTCGAGCGCGCGCTGCTGGCCGGGCGAGAGCTCGTCGTCGGCGATCAGGACCGTGAAGCCGGTCTCGGCCTTCGCGGAGAGGAGCTCCTCCGCCTTTCCCTTGCCGACGTACCAGTTCGGGTCGACGTGGCGGCGGTTCTGCCACTCGGCGCCCACGATGTCGGCGCCGGCCGTGTCGGCCAGCGAGGCGAGCTCGGCGAGGCTGTCCTGGGCGTTCCAGCCCGGATCGTCGCCGGTGTCGACGGCGACCAGGAAGACCCGCTCGATGGGTGGCGCGAGGTCGATCGTGGTCATGCGGGGCATGGGTGGAGGATACCCCGCCGCTCCACCGCGGACGTCAGCGGCCGATGAGCGCGAGCGCGGCGGCGACGGCCCGCGGCATGGAGGCGGGGTCGGAGGCGTCGAGGGCGAGATCGACGGGCTCCCGTCGGAACCAGGTGCGCTGGCGACGGGCGAACGCCACGTTGCGGCGCACGTTGACCGCCAGGTAGCCGGCCCGATCGAGGCGGCCGTCGAGGAGATCCCATGCCTCCCGGTAGCCGATCGCCGAGAACGCCGGCAGCGACGGGTCGAAGCGGGCCCGCAGTCCGGCGGCCTCGGGCAGGATCCCGCCGTCGAGCTGCGCCTCCGCCCGGCGCTCGATCCACGCCCGGTGGACGGCGTGGTCGCCGACGTCGAGGCCGATGCGCAGGAGCGGGCCCGGGTAGCCCCGCGGAGACGGCAGCGGCCCGTCGCCGCGGAGCGTCGCGATCTCGAGCGCCCGCACGACGCGCCGCGGGTTGCGCAGGTCGGTGGTGGCTGCGAGGGCCGGGGCGATCGCCCGCAGCCGGACCACGAGGGAGGCCAGGTCCGTCCCGCGCGACCTCGGCCTCCAGCGTCGCGCGAAGCGCGGGGTCCCAGGGGAGGTCGTCGAGGGGCAGCCCGCCGGCGATGGCGCGAATCCAGAAGCCGGTGCCGCCGACGAGGAGTGCCACGCCCCCCGCGCGGCAAGGTCCGCCAGGACGCCGTCCACGTGGGCGGCGAAGTCGGCCACCGAGAACGCGGCGTCGGGATCGACCAGGTCGAGCCCGTGGTGGATGACCCCTCGGCGCGCGGCCGGCGCCGGCTTCGCCGTCCCGATGTCCATCCCACGTGTAGACCTGGCGCGAGTCGGCGGAGATGACCTCCGTGGGGCGGCCCGTCGCGGCGATGGCGAGGGCGACCTCGATGCCGAGGTCGGTCTTCCCCGTGGCGGTGGGACCGCCGACAACGACGAGCGGCGGGCGGGCGAACGAGGCACGCGAAGAGTCCGTGGCCCTCCCCTCCCCTACGCCGGGATGCCGCGCAGGCTGTACGGGCCGGCCCCGACGATCCGCACGTCCACGATCCGCCCCACGAGCTCGGGAGGACCGGGCAGGTGGACGAGCCTGTTCTCCCGCGAGCGCCCGAAGAGGCGGACGGAGCCTGCCGGCAGCGGGCCGGCGAAGGGGTCCTCGCCCACCAGCGTGAGCAGCCGCGCGGAGGGCTCGCCGTCTGCCGCATCGTGGTCGTGGGCTCGCGCCCGCGCGACGGCATCCACGAGCACGGAGGCGGAGCTCCCGATCCGCTCGCGGTTCCGCGCGAACCCGATCTCCTCCTGGGCGGCGAGGAGCCGGTTGAGGCGCTCGCGCTTCACGGCGGCGGGGACGTCGTCCGGGAGGCGCGACGCGGGCGTGCCCGGCCGCGGCGAGTACGCCGCGGCGAAGACCTGGTCGTAGCGCACGGCATGCAGCAGGTCGAGCGTCGCGGCGTACTGGACGTCCGTCTCGCCGCAGAAGCCGACGATCACGTCGGTGCTGACGGCGATCCCCGGGACCGCCGCGCGGATCCGGTCGAGGCGCTCCCGGTAGTGGGCGATCGTGTACTGGCGACCCATCCGCCGCAGCACCGCGTCGTCTCCGGACTGGACCGGGAGGTGGAGCGCCTCGCACACCGACGGGCAGGCCGCCATGGCGTCGATGAGCCGGTCGGAGAGGTCCCACGGGTGCGACGTGATGAACCGGAGGCGCGGGATGGCCGGTCGCCCGTCGTCATCGTGGATCGCATCGATGGCGCGGATCAGCTCGGCGAGGTCGGGACGCCCGGCGCGATCGAGCCGGCGGCCGGCGCGGCGCACCTCGGCGGCGTGGGCGAACCGAGCCTCCGGCGGCAGGTCGTGGCCGTAGCTGTTGACGTTCTGGCCGAGAAGGGTGATCTCGCGGTAGCCACCCGCGGCGAGCGCCCGGGCCTCGGCCACCACTTCGTCGAAGGGCCGGCTCCGCTCGGGTCCGCGGCTGAACGGCACGATGCAGTAGGTGCAGGTCTTGTCGCAGCCGTAGATGATCGGCAGCCACGCCGCGACGTCGGACTCGCGGCGCACCGTCCCGGCACGGACCGCCGCGGCGCGCGAGCCGGGCAGGTGGTCGGCCGAGGAGACCGGCACGCCCTGCACGACCGTCGTGGCTGCCGTCGTCGCAGGTGCACGCATGGCCACCTGCGCCCCGGCGGCCGCCTGCACCCCGGCGGCCGTCGCCGCACCCGCGGCCGAGGCCAGGCCGACCGGGCCCTGGGCCGACGCGAGCCCCAGGCGCTCGACGAGCTCGGGCTCCTCGTCCGGGCGCAGGAAGAGGTCGACCGCCGGGAACCTGCGGGCCAGGCCTGCCCGGTCGCGCTCGCGCACGGCACAGCCGGTGAGCACGATGCGCAGGGCGGGGTTGGCGCCCTTGAGCGCCCGCAGGATCCCCTGCCGCCCGATCACCTTCGCCTCGGCCGCCTCGCGGATGGCGCACGTGTTGATGACCACGAGATCGGCGGCTTCCATGGAGGACGCCTCGGCACACCCCGCCGCGAGCAGCCGCCCGGCCATCTCCTCCGAATCGCTCTTGTTCATCTGGCAGCCGAGCGTCCAGACCCAGAAGCGCGGCAGGGCCTGGTCCTCCGGCCGGAACTCGACGACCCGCTCGTCGCCGGGCGACATCGGCGGCCGGGGGCCGTCCACCGCCGGTGCCGGCGGGAGGATCTCGAGGACGGAGAGCTCGCGGAGGGTCACGCGGACGCCCGCGCAAGGGGTCGGCCGGCGGCCAGGAGCGCCAGGAGCCGCTCGGCGACGTCGTCGGGAACCCACGTCTCGGCGAGCGCCTCCGCGTACGAGCCCTCGTCACCGTGGAAGTCGGTGCCGCCCGACGCCACGAGCCGGTGGCGTTCGGCGACGAGCCCCATTGCCTCCACCGTCGGGGCGTCGAAGCTGCGGTGATGGACCTCGATCCCGCGCAGCCCGCAGGCGATCAGCTCGTCGACGATCCCGGGCAGGCGCGGCGCGGTTGGGAAATGGGCCAGCACGGGCAGGCCGCCCGCCTCGCGGATCGCGGCCAACGCCTCGACCGGTCCCATCCCCTCGCGTCGCACGTAGCCCGGCATGCCGTGCCCGACGATGCGGGCGAACGCATCCTGGACGCTGGTGGCGAACCCGGCGGCGACGAGCGCCCGGGCGATCGTGGGCCGACCCAGCGACTCTTCGTCCGAGCGGTCGAGACCCTCGAGCTGGGCATCGACCGGCATCCCGATCGCCCGCAGCTGCCCGAGCATGCGCTCGAACCGGCGCCGCCGCGCCCCCCGCTGGCGGTCGAGAAGGGCGTCGAGCGCGCCGTCGGCCGGGTCCACCCCGATCCCGACGAAGTGAAGCTCGTCGTCGGGGAGGTCCGGGGTGTCGCGTGCCGTCGCGTTGATCTCGACGGCGGGGATCACGGTCAGCCCGGGCGGCAGCGGTGCCGCGCCGGGCGCGACGAGCTCGCGGTAGCCGGCCAGGGTGTCGTGGTCGGCGATCGCGAGCGCCCGCACCCCCGCCGCCGCTGCCTGCGCGGCGAGGTCGGCCGGGAGCAGGAGCCCGTCGGAGCGGACGGTGTGAGCGTGGAAGTCGGCGCGGGTCGGCGTCGGCGGGACGAGCCGGCCCTCGAGCGGGGCCCGGCGGCCGCGCGGCATCAGGGGTGCTCCAGGACCTGTCGGAGGCGCTCGATCGCGAGGGCGCGCCCGGTGGCCGGGTCGACGTCGATCCGCAGGGCGTTGAAGACGACGGGCCAGCCGCCGACTTCGAAGCGCGTCGGCAGGCCGTTCATGAAGCGCGGCAGGACGGTGGCGGGGTCGAACCCGATCACGGAGTGCAGCGGCCCGGTCATCCCCAAGTCGCTCTGGTAGGCCGTCCCCTTGGGCAGGATCCGCTCGTCGGCGGTGGGGACGTGGGTATGCGTTCCGACGACCGCGCTCACCCGCCCGTCGAGGTGGATGCCGAAGGCGTTCTTCTCGCTCGTCACCTCGCAGTGGAAGTCGACGACCCGCACCGGCGGCAGCGTGTCGGCGCCCTCGTCGAGAAGGCGATCCGCGTCCGTGAATGGGTTCTCGATCGGGATCATGTACGTGCGGCCCTGGAAGTTGAGGACGGCGACGTCCGTGCCGTCGGCAGCCTGGAAGATGCCCCAGCCACGTCCCGGGATGCCGTCGGTGCCGTAGTTGTGCGGACGCAGGATCCGCTCGTCGGACTCGAGCGCCGGGTAGATCTCGCGCTTGTCCCAGACGTGGTTGCCCGACGTGATGACGTCCACGCCGGTCGCGAAGAGGCCTGCCGCCGTCCCCGTGGTGAGGCCCATGCCCCCGGCGAGGTTCTCCCCGTTGGCGACCACGAGGTCGATCCCGTCGGCTTCCCGGAGGTCGGGCAGGATCCGCTCGAGGGCCTCCCGGCCGGGCTTCCCGATGACGTCACCGACCATCAGGATCCGGCACGGCCGGGGGGCGCGAGGGGCGGTCACCCCTCCCCTACTTCGCGTACTCGACGGACCGCGTCTCGCGGATCACCGTCACCTTGATCTGGCCCGGGTAGGTCAGCGACTCCTCGATCTTGCGCACGATGTCGCGCGCGAGCCGCGTCGCCGACAGGTCGTCGATCTCCTCGGGACGGACGAGGATCCGGACCTCGCGGCCCGCCTGCACGGCGAACGACCGGTCGACGCCCGGGAAGCTGCCGGCGATCGCCTGGAGGTCCTCGAGGCGCTTGACGTACATCTCGACGGATTCACCGCGGGCACCCGGGCGGGAGGCGCTGA
This sequence comes from uncultured Chloroflexia bacterium, assembly GCA_963713285.1. Lineage (GTDB taxonomy): Bacteria > Chloroflexota > Limnocylindria > Limnocylindrales > CSP1-4 > CTSoil-043. The sequence continues at coordinate 8,196 of CAVQLA010000004.1, forward strand.
TGGCGTCGGCGCACAGCACGATCGGCGCCTCCAGGCAGGCGTACTCGACCTCCTGGTGGTGGGCCGCGATCGAGTTCACGACCTTGAAAGAGAGGTTGTGGCGCTGGGCGACCTGGGCACCGATGCCGGCGTGGCCGCCCTCGACCTCGTGGTCGATCGCCTTCCCGATGTCGTGCAGGAGCCCGCCGGTCTTGCAGGCCTGGACGTCGGCCCCGAGCTCGGCGGCCATGACCGCCGCCAGCCGGCTGGTCTCGACCGAGTGGTTGAGAACGTTCTGGCCGTAGCTCGTGCGGTACTTGAGGCGCCCGAGAAGCCGCAGGATCTCGGTCGGGAGACCCGGCACGCCGGCGTCGTAGGCGGCCGTCTCGCCGGCCTGGCGAATCACGAGGTCGACCTCGGCGCGGGCCTTGGCGACGACCTCCTCGATGCGGCCGGGATGGATCCGCCCATCCGCCATGAGCTTGGTGAGGGCGATCCGGGCGACTTCGCGGCGGACCGGGTCGAAGCCGGACAGGACCACCGTCTCGGGCGTGTCGTCGATGATCAGGTCGACGCCGGTCGCCTGCTCCAGGGCCCGGATGTTGCGGCCCTCGCGGCCGATGATCCGGCCCTTCATCTCGTCCGACGGGAGGTGGACGACCGACACGGTGTGCTCGGCGGTGTGGTCGGCGGCGACGCGCTGGATGGCGGTCACGATGACCTCGCGGGCCTTCTCCTGGGCCTCGTCGCGAGCCTTGCGCTCGATCGAGCGGGCCAGGCGGACGGCGTCGTTCTCGGCCTCGGCTCGCACGGCGTCGAGCAGCTGGGCCTTGGCGTCCTCGGCCGTCATCCCGGAGATCCGCTCGAGGACCGCCACCTGCTCGGCGCGCCCTTGCGCGAGCTCCTCCCGGATGCGCTCCATCTCGCGCTCCTTCTCGAGGAGCTTCTTGTCCCGCTGCTCCAGCATGTCGGTGCGCTGGTCGAGCTGCTCGTCGCGGGTCAGCAGGCGGCGCTCGAGGGCGGACAGCTCGCTGCGCTTGGCGCGCGCCTCGTCCTCGGCCTCCCGCTGGAGCTTGAGCTTCTCGTCCTTGGCCTCGAGGATCAGCTCCTTCTGCTGGGTCCGGGCCTCGGCGACGATCCGCGCCGCCTTCTCCTGGGCGGTGCGCATCGACTGGCTGGCCCAGCGACCGCGGACGAAGAATCCGACGGCAAGGCCGCCGGCGATGGCCGCCACGAGGGCCACCGCCACGACGACGGGGTTGTCCATGGTGTGCTCTCGCCTCCCGTGCGGCCGGGGCGCGGCCGCGGGTCTGTCGCGGAATCGGCGAACGCCGGGTCGGCCTCGACGCCATCTCGGGAGCGGCAAGGGCCGGGTGCCGGCGTGGGCTCGCCGGAATGGAAGGTGCGTTGCGACCGGCCGCCTGCGCGACCGGGTTGCGCGTAGGGTACGGCCGGGGGCCGGGAGGGTCAAACGGCCTTCGTCCGACGGGCACGGGAGTGGCCCGGCGGGATGCTCGTCACGGGAGGTCGGGGTCCGGGCCGGCCAGCCAGGCGGCTGCGACCGCCGCACACACGTCGGGATCGAAGCCGTTGCGGGCGAGCAGCGCGTATGCCTTCGCCCGGCGCTTCCGGGGGTCGGGCTCGCGCAGGACCGGCCCTCCGCGCCGGGCGAGGAGCCGGACGGCGGCATCCTCGTCGGAGGTGCGCGACACGGCGCGCTCTCCGTCCCCCGGAAGACCGGACGGCTCGCCCTCGTCGGTGCCCCGGGCGGCTGTCTCTCGGGCGACGAGGGCGGCCTCGATGTCGGCCGCCGCCACCCCCTTGCGGCGCAGCTCGTCGCGGAGCGCGCGGGCGCCGCGGGGCCGGGCCCGGTCGCGCGATTCCACCCACGACCGGGCGAACGCGGCGTCGTCCAGGTAGCCGAGGACCGTCATCCGGTCGACGGCGCCTTCGACGAGATCCGGGCGGTAGCCGGCCTCCCGCAGGCGCCGGCGGACCTCCTCCACCGAGCGCGGCCGGACCTCCAGGAAGCGCGCGGCGGCGTCGAGGACCGTGGCCGGGTCGTCGACGGCGGACCGTCGGGCGCGCGCCTCGGCGGACGTCTCGCGTCGCCTGCGCGGCACGACCGGCGGGCCGGGGTCGCGCTACTCGGCCTCTTCGATCCCTTCGACGGGGATCTCCGCGCTGGACATGCCGGCGCGGATCCGGCCCTCGACATCCGTGGCGATCGCGGGATTCTCGCGGAGGAAGACCTTGGCCGCCTCGCGGCCCTGGCCCAGGCGCGTCTCGCCGTACGTGAACCAGGCGCCGGTCTTGGTGACCACGTCCATCGCCACGCCGACGTCGAGCAGGCCGCCCTCCCGGCTGATGCCCTCGCCGTACATCACGTCGAACTCCGCGACGCGGAACGGCGGCGCGACCTTGTTCTTGACCACCTTCACGCGCACGCGGTTGCCGACCAATTCGGTTCCCGTCTTGATCGTCTCGACGCGGCGGATCTCGAGGCGCACCGAGGCGTAGAACTTGAGGGCGCGCCCGCCGGGGGTCACCTCGGGGTTCCCGAACATGACCCCGATCTTCTCGCGGAGCTGGTTGGTGAAGACCAGCGACGTGTTCGAGCGGCTGACCGCCCCGGTGAGCTTCCGGAGCGCCTGGCTCATCAGGCGGGCCTGGATGCCGACGAACGAGTCGCCCATTTCGCCCTCGATCTCGGCGCGCGGCACCAGCGCCGCGACGGAGTCGACCACGACGACGTCGATCCCGCCCGAGCGGATGAGCGTCTCGGTGATCTCGAGGGCCTGCTCGCCGGTGTCCGGCTGGGAGACGAGGAGCTCGTCCACGTTGACGCCGCAGGACCGGGCATAGCCGGGATCCAGCGCGTGCTCCACGTCGATGAACGCCGCCACGCCGCCGCGGCGCTGGGCCTCGGCGATGATGTGCTGGCAGACGGTGGTTTTGCCCGAGGATTCGGGTCCGAAGATCTCGGTAATGCGGCCGCGCGGGATTCCTCCCACGCCCAGCGCCAGGTCCAGGGCGATGGAGCCCGTCGGGATGGAATCGACGGCCTGCCGCTCGGCCGACCCGAGGCGCATGATCGAGCCCCGCCCGAACTGCTTCTCGATCGAGAGGATCGCGGCCTCGACGGCCTTGCTCCGCTCGGCACCCGCGGCCTTCTCGCTCGGCTGCTCGACCCGCCGGTCGCCCGTCAACGCCATCTCGTCATGCTCCTGTCCGTGCCCACGGCCCGGGCAGATCGGACGACGTCACGCCCGTCCCGGGTGTCAGCCCTCGGCCTCGTCCTCGACGACGGTCCGCGGCTTGCGCTTCGGCTTGATGACCTCCACGCTCTGCGGAGGCTCGAGGTACGGCGACAGCTTCGGCTTCGGTTCGGCCGCCTTCGCCTTCTTCTTGCCTTCCCGGTGCGGTCGGTCTCGGGATCCCATCGTCGAACGCCTCCGCGGAACTCGAGCGTAACGCCACGGCCTTCACGCGGATTGCACTGCCGCTTCATCGCGGCTTCGCCGGCTCGCCAGCGCGCGCAGCTCCGGAAGACGCTGAGGGAAGATCCCGGCGCGCAGGGCCGCCCGGATCTCGGCCATGAAGTCTAGGGTGAAGGTCAGGTTGTGACAAGTCGCCAGGCGGTACGCCAGCAGCTCGCCGGCCCGGAAGAGGTGGGCGAGGTAGGCCCGCGAGAAGCGCCGGCAGGCGAGGCATGGGCAGCCGTCCTGGACGGGACGGGGATCCTCCCGGAACTGCTCGTTGCGGAGGTTGAGGCGGCCACCCGGCACCCAGACCTGGGCGTTGCGGGCGACGCGCGCCGGCAGGACCGAGTCGAACAGGTCGACGCCCTGGTGGACAGCCTCCAGGAGGTCGAGCGGCGATCCGAGGCCCATCAGGTAGCGGACCCGAGGGTCGTCCGCCAGGAGCGGGACCACGACGTCGAGGACGGCGCCCCGCTCGGCCGGCGTCTCGTCGCCGGCGAGGCCGCCGATGTTGAGGCCGTCGAACGGGAGCCCCGCGATGAACGCCGTGGAACGGCGCCGCAGCTCGGGGTCGAGGCCACCCTGGATGACGCCGAAGAGGGCCTGGTCCGGCCGCCGGTGCGCGGCCAGCGAGCGCTCGGCCCAGCGATGCGTCCGCTCGGTCGCGATCGCCACGTCCCGCGGATCCGTCGACGAGGGCGGCACCGGCTGGTCGAAGGCGACGGCGACGTCGGGCCCGAGCGCCTCCTGGATGGTCATCGAGAGCTCCGGGGTGAACCGGTGCGGCGAGCCGTCGTGATGGCTCCGGAACGTGACGCCGTCGTCGTCGATCGCGTTCAGGTCGCCGAGGGAGACGACCTGGAACCCGCCCGAGTCGGTGAGGATCGGCCGGTCCCAGCCCATGAAGCGGTGGAGCCCTCCGAGCCGCTCGATCCGTGCGTGGCCGGGCCGCAGGTACAGGTGGTACGTGTTCGCGAGGATGATCTGGGCCCCGACCTCGTCGAGGTCGTCGGGGTGGAGCGCCTTCACGGTGGCATTCGTGCCCACGGGCATGAAGATCGGCGTGTCCACCGTGCCGTGCGGCAGCTCGAGGCGCCCGACCCGCGCCCGCGTGGAGCCGTCGGCGGGGGGCGGGACGAGGACGTCGAAGCGGGCGGCGCCCGGCACGGGCGAGCTCAGTCCCCCGGGAGGCCGAGCGCGGCGTCCCGTGCCGGATCCCCGGCCCCCGCGGGGTCCGTCGCCTGCGCGGCCTCCCAGAGGGACGGCTCCCGGTCGGCGCGCTTCGGCGGCAGGTCGTAGCCGAGGCTCGCCAGGTGGGCGCGGGCGCCGTCCGTGGCGACGCGGCCCTGGGGCGTCCGGTCGAGGAACCCGATCCGAAGGAGGAACGGCTCGTAGACGTCCTCGACCGTCTCGACCTCCTCGGCGAGGACGGCTCCCAGCGCCGCGACACCCACCGGCCCGCCCCCGAACTTCTGGACGATCGCCGCGAGGAGCCGGCGGTCCGTGGCGTCGAGGCCGATCGCGTCGATCTCGAGGACGCCCATCGCCTCCTCGACCGCGGCCAGGGTGATCCGCCCGTCCCCGTGGACCTCGGCATGGTCGCGGACGCGGCGGAGGAGCCGGTTCACGATCCGCGGCGTGGCGCGGCCGCGGCCGGCGATGGCGACCGCCGCGTCGTCGCTCATCTCGATGCCGAGGATCCGGGCGGAGCGCCGGACGATGGCGACCAGGTCCTCGTCGGCGTAGAAGTCCAGGCGGTAGACGGCCCCGAAGCGGTCGCGGAGCGGCCCGCTGATCCGGCCCGCGCGGGTCGTCGCCCCGATGATCGTGAACGGCCGCAGCGTCAGCCGCAGCGATCGGGCCGAGGGGCCCTTCCCGATCATCACGTCGAGGGCGAAGTCCTCCATCGCCGGGTACAGGATCTCCTCGACGGCGTGGTTGAGCCGGTGGATCTCGTCGATGAACAGGACGTCGCGCTCGTCGAGCGAGGTGAGAATGGCGGCCAGGTCCCCCGCCCGCTCGATCGCCGGACCCGACGTGTAGCGGATGTTCACGCCGAGCTCCCGGGCGATGATCGTGGCCAGGGTCGTCTTGCCCAGGCCGGGCGGGCCGTGGAGCAGGACGTGGTCGGCGGCCTCTTCGCGCTGGCGGGCCGCGGTGAGGAGCACCGAGAGCCCGGCCTTCACCTCTCGCTGGCCGAGGTATTCGTCGAGGCTGCGGGGCCGCAGGGAGCGCTCGACCACGACCTCCGTCTCGTCGACGAGGTCGGCCGCGAGGAAGCCGGAGGCGTCGGTCATCGGCGGAAGTCTAGCATGCCCGCTGCATGTTTCGCACGGATGTTCGATCGCCGGGCGGGAGCGTCAGCCGGTCGCCGAGCGTCAGCCGGCGCCACGGGAGATGGCGCGCAGGGCCGCCTTGACGCGGTCCTCCAGCGTGGCCCCGGGAGCGGCCGCGCCAGCCGCGCGGGCCGCCTCGCGGGCCTCCGCCGGCGTGTAGCCGAGGGCCTGGAGGGCCGCGACGACGTCGCTCTCCGTCGGCCCGCCGACGCCCCGGGGCGCGCCGCCGACGCCGGCCGCAGCGGTCCCGGCCGCGGCAACCTTCTCCTTCAGCTCGAGGATGATCCGGCCGGCCAGGCGCTTCCCCACCCCGCTGATCGAGGTGAGCGCCGCCTCGTCGCCCGCGAGGATGGCGAGCTGCAGCTCCGCGACGGGGCGGCTGCCGAGGATCGCCAGGGCGACCTTCGGGCCCACGCCGGTGACCGTCAGGAGGAGCCCGAAGAAGCCGAGCTCGTCGACGCTGCGGAAGCCGTACAGCGCCTGCACGTCCTCGCGGACGAGGTGGTGCGTGTGGAGCTTGAGGCGCTTCCCCGGCTCGGCCGCGGCCAGCACGGCCGGGGAGGCGTAGATGCGGTAGCCGATCCCGCCGGCCTCGAGGACGAGGCTGTCCGCGGCGACGGCCGCGACAGTGCCCTCGACGGAGGCGATCATCCGGCGCGTTCGGGCCGGGCCGCGGCGCGCGAGCGCCGGCCAGCGGGGCGGGCGCCGCGGGTCGGGCCGGTGCTGAACGGCGTGCCGTCCCACTCCTCCAGCATCCGCTCCTCGCGGGCGAGGGCGTCACGAACCGCGCGCTCGTACGGGGTCTCGCCGGCACGCCGCGGAGCGACGGCGGCCCGGTCCAGGAGCCCGGCGTTGATCCGTTCGCCGGCCCGCTCGCGGTTCGCCGTCCAGATCGCGATCGCGAGCGCGTCGGCCGCGTCGTCCGGGTGCGGCGGCTCGGGCAGGCCGAGGATCGCCTGCACCATGCGGGCGACCTGCCCCTTGTCGGCGGCGCCGTACCCGGTGACCGCGATCTTCACCTCCGACGGCGTCGCCTCGCGGACCTGGAGCGCGTGGGCCGCCGCGGCGAGGAGCACGACCCCGCGCGCATGACCCACGGCGAGGGCCGTCTGGACGTTGCGCGAATGGAAGATCCGCTCGACGCCGAGGTAGGTCGGGCCGTGCAGCTCGATCAGGTCCTGCAGGAAGGTGTGGATGGCGAGGAGGCGGTCCGGCAGCGGCAGGTCCGCGCCGGTGTGAAAGACGCCGAAGTCGATCGCGCGCAGGCGGCTGCCGGTCCGGTCGACGAGCCCGTAGCCCAGCGAGGCAGTCCCCGGGTCGATCCCGAGGACGATCACCCGGCGACCTCGGCCAGGATCTCGTCCGTCAGCTCGAGGTTGCTGGTGACGCGCTGGACGTCCTCGAGGTCCTCGAGGTGCTCGACGAGGCGCAGGTTCTGGCGCGCCCTCGAGGCGTCGACCGCGACGGTCTGCTTGGCGATCATCGCGACGTCGCCCGAGTCGATGGCGATGCCGGCGGACCGCAGGGCCCGCTGGACGTCCTCCAGGTCCCCGGGCTCGGTGTAGATCTCCACCGGGTCGGTGGTCGTCTCGACGTCGCTGGCACCCGCGTCGATGGCCAGGAGCGCGACCTCGTCGGGATCCGCGCCGGCGCGCGGCACGGAGATGACGCCGCGCTGCTCGAACTGCCAGGCGACGGCGCCCGAGCCCGCCAGCTGGCCACCGGCCTTGGTGAGGATCGAGCGGACCTCCGCGGCCGAGCGGTTCCGGTTGTCGGTCGCAACCTCGACGAGAAGGGCGACGCCGCCGGGGCCGTAGCCCTCGTACAGGATCTCCTCGTACTGCACCGCGTCGCCGCCGCCGGTCGCCTTCTCGATGGCGCGCTTGATCGTGTCGGCCGGCATGTTGGCGGCGCGGGCCTTCTCGATCGCGAGACGAAGGCGGAAGTTGCCGTCGGGATCGCCACCGCCGGCGCGCGCGGCGACGGCGATCTCGCGTCCCATCTTCGTGAAGATGGCGCCGCGCTTGACGTCGTTGGCGCCCTTCTGGCGCTTGATCTGGGACCACTTGGAGTGACCGGACATCGCCGGGGAGTATAGCGGACTATCATGCTCAGAACGCCGGGCCCGGCTCGATCGGAAGCGCCGCTGGGCCCGGTTTGGCCACGTCCCGCCGCGGGCCACCCAGCCTGCCTACCGAGGTCCAGTCGAGCCGATGACCACGAAGAGCGTCGATACCCGCCACCTCCGCAGCGTCGTTCTGGCCGGCCACGCCGGTGCCGGCAAGACGACGCTGGCCGAGGCGCTTCTCTACCGGACCGGCACCATCAACCGCCAGGGTCGGGTCGAGGACGGGACGACCACGCTGGACTTCGAGCCCGAGGAGCAGAAGCGGCACATGTCGCTCTCGCTCGCGGTGGCCTCGCTCGACGACGAGGGCAACCTGGTCTCGATCATCGACACCCCCGGTTACCCGGACTTCGTCGCGGAGGTCGTCGCCGGCTACCAGGCGGTGGACTCCGCGCTCATCTGCGTAGACGCCACCGGCGGCGTGGAGGCGGGGACGGAGAACGCCATCGCGTTCGGCCGCGCCAACCGCACCGCGGCCCTCTTCGTGATCAACAAGTGCGACCGCGAGAACGCCGACCCCGCGGCCGTCCTCGACGCTCTCCGGGACGCCTTCGGGACCAAGATCGCGCCGCTCCAGCTCGCCATCGGGAAGGCCGACACGTTCAAGGGCTATGTCGATCTCGTCCATCGCAAGGCCTACACGTGGGATGGCCGGCAGGAGGTCGAGGTCGCGATCCCGGCCGAGATGGAGGCCGAGGTCGCGGCGGGCCGCGAGCAGCTTCTCGAAGCTGCGGCCGAGGCCGACGACGACGTCCTCACCAAGTACCTCGAGGGCGAGGAGATCACCGACGCCGAGCTCGACGCGTGCCTGCATCGCGGCGTCCGGGATTCGATCCTGGCGCCCGTCATGGTCGCGAGCGCGACCAGGGGGATCGGGCTCCGGGGTCTGCTCGATGCGATCGTGCGCTACCTCCCCACGCCCGCCGAGGAGCCGCCGACCAGCGCGCGCGAGCCGAAGTCCGCAGATCCCGTCGAGGTGGCGCCCGACGCGAGCGGCCCGCTCCTGGTGCGCGTCTTCAAGACGACCGCGGACCCGTTCGTCGGCCGCCTCACCTACCTCCGCGTCCTGTCCGGGACGCTGCGCAGCCAGACCCACGCCTGGAATGCCGAGAAGGGCGAGGACGAGCGGATCGGCCAGCTGCTCCGCCTCCGCGGCAAGGAGCAGGAGCCGGTCGGCGAGCTGAAGGCCGGCGAGATCGGCGCCGTCGCCAAGCTGGCGGCGACGGCGACGGGCGACACGCTCTCGACGAAGGAGCGACCGCTCGTTCTCGACCGCCCCGACTACCCGAACCCGACCCTCGTGGTCGCCATCGAGCCGCAGACGAAGGCGGACCTCGACAAGATGGGGCCGGCGCTGCAGCGGATGCTCGAGGAGGAGCCGTCGGTCCGGCTCGAGCGGAGCGCGACGGGCGAGCAGCTCCTCGTGACGATGGGCGAGACCCAGATCGCGGTCATCACGGAGCGCCTCAAGCGCAAGTTCGGCTCCGCGATCGCCACTCACACGCCCCGCATCCCCTACCGCGAGACGATCCGCGGCAAGACGCAGGTCGAGGGCAAGTACAAGAAGCAGACCGGCGGCCATGGCATGTTCGGCCACGTGTGGCTGACGATCGAGCCCAACCCCGATGGGGGCGTCGCGTTCGCGGAGAAGGTCGTCGGCGGCACGGTGCCGAGGAACTTCTTCCCGGGCGTGGAGAAGGGCGTCCGCGCCGCCGCGGCGGAGGGGATCCTCGCCGGCTATCCGCTCATCGACTTCAAGGCGACCCTCTACGACGGCTCGTTCCACACCGTCGACTCGAACGACCTGTCGTTCCAGCTGGCGGCGTCGCTGGCCCTCAAGAAGGGCGTCATGGACTGCAAGCCGGTTCTCCAGGAGCCGATCATGAACGTGGAGATCCGCGTTCCTGAGCGGTTCATGGGCGATGTCAACCGCGACCTCAACGGGCGGCGCGGCCGCGTGCTCGGGATGGATGTCATCGGCGAGGGGATGCAGGTGATCTCGGCCCAGGTTCCCCAGGCCGAGCTCTTCAGCTATGCCACGGAGCTGCGCTCGCTGACCGGCGGCCGGGGCACGTTCACCGCGACGCTCGACCACTACGAGGACGTGCCGTCGCACATCGCCGAGAAGGTGATCGAGGCGCACAAGAAGGAGCTCGAGGCGGCCGGCCATTGAGGAGTGCTCCGATTGCGGGGGCTGCTCCCGTCACCGCGATCGGAGCGTCTCAGGCTGCGCGACGTGGGGGCAGGACCCGATTGCCCGCCGCGAGGCGCGTGCGGACCCGAGAGATGAGAAGCCTCGTCTTGCTCGTCCTGCTCAGCGGGCTGGGTTCCGCAGCGTGCGGTCGGGCGGAACCTGCGCTTCGCATGCCGACCGACGCCACAGCGAGCGTTGCCATGAGCAACGTTGCCTACGGCGAGCCGCGCAGCGTTGGCTCGATGCAGCTCTGTCTGACCTCGCCAGGAGTAGCCACGATCACGCGGGTTGACCTGCACCAGCGGTCGGGCGACATTCGTGTCGAGGCCTTCGCGGTCAGGCCCGACCCTTCTGCCCGCGGGCTGAACGCGGTCGGCACGGATCTGAGACCGCTCGCCGAGATCGGCGGTGGGTTCGACCCGGTAGGGATCCAGAGGGTGAGCATGGTCTGCCCGACCGAAGCGCACGTGGCTGACCCGACCTTCGAATCCACGCTGGACGAGTTCGCCGTCCAGGTGTCCTGGGCATCAGGCGACGTGTCCGGGGGCACGGAACTCGACGTGACCTACCGGATCGAGGACGTCGAGCGGACGGCCGTCATCCCGTTCGGCATCTGGCTCTGCGCCAGGATCTGTCCTGACAACGTCGGATCACCCGGTGCCGACGCTGCCGCACCGCACGGGGGATCGGCGAATGCCCTGGAAGCCTCAGCTGACACCGTCCCCTGACCCCGCTGCTTCCGTGAGGGCCTCCCGCAGGCCGAGTCGTCCCTCGTAGAGCGCGCGCCCGACAATCGCGCCGACGCAGCCCATGTCGCGCACGGCGCGCAGGTCAGCGAGCGACGAGATGCCGGCCGAGGCGACGATGTCGCCGCGGCCCAGCGCGACCAGGCGACGCAGCAGGGCGAGATCTGGCCCCTCGAGGGTCCCGTCGCGGTCGACCCCCGTCACCTCGAACGTGGTCACGCCGGCGTCCGCGAGGCGGCTCAGCGCGGACTCGACCGGGACCCCGGGCGCTCCGCGTCGCCACCCGTGCCCGACAGCGAGGTTGTTGCGCACGTCCAGCGCGACAGCGATCCGGTCGGCGCCGTGGGCCTTCACCAGCCGACCGGCGAGTTCGAGCTCGGTGAGGGCGGCGGTGCCGACGACGGCTCGCGCCGCGCCCGCCCGAAGCGCCTCGGCAACCGCCGCGTCGGTGCGGAGGCCGCCGCCCACCTCGACGCGCGCCCGGCTCCCCACCCCGGCCACGATCGCCGCGACCACGCCGAGCTGTCGAGCCGCCGGATCGCGGGCGCCATCGAGGTCCACGACGTGGAGCCATCGCGCCCCCTCCTCGACGAAGCGCACAGCCACCGCCACGGGGTCGTCACCGTACACCGTCTCGCGGCCGAAGTCGCCGCGCAGCAGCCGTACGACCCGGCCACCCCGCAGGTCGATGGCCGGCAGCAGGTCGAACGAGCTACCCGCAGCACGGTTGCGTGTTGTCATGTCAGCATGATAGCGTTGTAGCACACTAATACGCCACCACGTCCCGTGATGAGGCTTCCACCCATGCAGTCCCGACCCGACGATTGGCGCAGCCCGGACACCGAGGCGCTCCTCGACGCGCTCCTGGACCTCGACGAGCGCGACGAGGCGGCCGCCTTCCTGCGCGACCTGTGCACCCTCGGCGAGCTGCGCGACCTCGCCCAGCGCTGGGCCGTCGTCCGACTCCTCGCGGACGGCCTCCACTACTCCGAGATCTCACGCCGGACCGGCGCCAGCACGGCGACCATCACCCGGATCGCCTCGTGGCTCCATCACGGGGAGGGCGGATACGCGCAGGCGCTCGAGAAAGCCAGGGCTCGCGGGACGGTCTACCCGGAGGCCCCGGCGCACCAGCCCGCCGGCCGACCATGAGCGAACGCCGCATGACGCTGGCCGTTCCGAACAAGGGACGGCTCGTCGAGCCGACGCTCCGCCTGCTCCACGACGCGGGCCTTGTCTTCGAGGAGCGCGACCGAAGCCTCGTGAGCCGGGTCGAGAACGTCGATCTCGACATCCTCTTCGTCCGCACCAACGACGTCGTCGAGTTCGTTCGCGACGCCGTGGCCGACCTCGGGATCACCGGCGGCGACCTGCTCGCCGAGGCAGATGTCGACCTGCCGACGGTGCGCCGCCTCGGCTACGGCCGCTGCCGGCTCGCGGCAGCTGTCCCGAAGGACGCCCCCCAGCAACGCGTCGAGGAGCTGGCGGGGCTGCGCGTCGCCACCTCGCACCCGCGGGCAACCCGCGCCTGGTTCAAGGAGCGAGCGATCGACGTCGAGGTGATCACCCTCTCGGGAGCGGTCGAGGTCGCCCCTCGGCTCGGTCTCGCCGAGGCGATCATCGACCTCGTCTCCTCCGGGGCAACCCTCGCCACCAACGGGCTGCGCCCGATCGGCGACCTCCTGGCCTCGGAGGCGATCCTCGTCGGCAACCCGGCCGCGCTCGGCGACCGCGCCGAGGACATCGACCAGCTGGCGACGATGCTCGGCGCCGTCCTCGAGGGCCGCCGGCGAAAGTACGTGATGATGAACGCCCCGGTCGAGCGGCTCGCCGAGCTCGAGGGGCTCCTTCCCGGCCTCGAGAGCCCCTCGGTGATCCCGCTCGCGCACGCCGGGATGATCGCGATCCACGCCGTCGTCGGGGCCGACGACGTCTGGGGCCTCCTGCCGCGCCTGAAAGCCGCCGGCGCCTCGGGCATCCTCGTGCTTCCCATCGAGAAGCTCGTCGCATGAGCCCGACGCCCGCGGCCGGCCCGGCTCCGACCCCGCCGACGGCCTATGCGTGGGAGGCGACGGACGAGCAGGTCGCCGAGCGGTACCGGCTTCCCGTCGAGCGGATCGTCCGCTTCGACCTCAACACGTCGCCCGCCCCGCCCGACCTGGCCCTTCGCCTCCTGCGCGGCGGAGTCTACGGGCGCGCGATCTCCGAGTACCCGCCCTCCGACTACCGCGACCTCGTCGCCGCCGCCGCCGCCCGCTACGGCGTCGCGACGGACGAGATCCTCGTCGGCGCGGGCGCCGACGAGGTCCTGGACCTCGTCGCGAAGGCCTTCATCCCGCCGGGCGGGACGGCGGTCGTCCCGGCCCCGACCTATGCCATGTACCGGGTCCTCACGGAGCAGCGCGGCGCCGTCCCGCTCGTCGTCCCCCGGCGCCCGGCGGCGGAGGGCTACGCCATCGACGTCCCGGAGGTCGTCGCCGCGGCCCGGGCGGCCGCCCTTGTCTGGCTCTGCAGCCCGAACAACCCCACGGGGCTCCCCGAGCCCGACGGCGCCGTGGAACGCCTGCTGGCAGGCCTTCTCGCGGACGCCGCGGCGGACGGGCGACGCGCGCCCGTCGTCGTCCTCGACGAGGCCTATGCCGAGTTCGCCGGGCGGTCGCTCGTGGCGCTCCGGGCCGCCTACCCACGGCTCGTCGTGGTGCGCACCGCCTCCAAGGCGTATGCCCTCGCCGGGATGCGCGTCGGATTCGCCCTCGCCCGCCGCGAGGTGCTGGGCGAGGTCGAGCCGTACCGGCCGCCCGGCTCGGTCGCGATCCCGTCGGTCGCGGTCGTGACCGCCGCCCTGCGGGACCCCGACGCCCTCGCGGCCAACCTCGCGCGCGTGACCCGCGAGCGGGCGCGCCTGGCCGCCGCCCTGGCCGGCCTCGGCCTGGCGCCGCGGCCGTCCGTGACGAACTTCCTGCTTGTCGACCTCGGCGACCCCCGGCGGGCGCACGAGGTCGCCGAGGGCTTGATGGCGCACGGCCTCGTGCCGAGGACGTTCGGCGCGGGTCACCCGCTCGCCGGACACCTCCGCTTCACCGTCCGCGACGAGGCGCAGGACGACCTCCTTCTCGCGGCGCTTGCCGACCTGGCCCCGACTCTCTCCGGGACCGCTCGTCCCGCCACCCCCGGCCTGGAGACCATGCCATGACGACACCCCTCGGCACCCTCGCCGTCGACGCCCGGGACGGGCGCCGCGTGAGCCTGACCCGGACCACCCGCGAGACGGACATCTCGGTCACCCTCGATCTCGATGGCCGCGGGACGTCCGCCGTCGAGACCGGCGTGGGCTTCTTCGACCACCTCCTGACCTCGCTTGCCCACCACGGGCTCTTCGACCTCGAGGTTCGCGCGGCCGGCGACCTGGCCGTGGACGAGCACCACACCGTCGAGGACGTCGCGCTGGTGCTCGGCGCTGCCCTGGCCGAGGCGCTCGGCGACCGGGCGGGGATCGCTCGCTTCGGGGAGGCGTCGGTCCCCATGGACGAGGCGCTCGCGACGGCCGTCGTCGACGTCGGCGGTCGCCCGTACGCCGTCCTCGACATCCCGTTCCGGGGCGAACGGGTGGGCGCCCTCCCGACGCAGCTCGTCGACCACGCCCTCGAAGCCTTCGCGCGGGCCGGCGGGGTCACGCTCCACCTGCGGGCGACGGGGCGCAACGATCACCACGTGGCCGAGGCCGCGTTCAAGGCGCTCGCCCGCGCGTTGCGCGTCGCCGTGGCGCCGGATCCCCGCCGGACGGGCGTCGCCTCCACGAAGGGCAGTCTCGGGTGACCCGCATCGCCGTCGTCGACTATGGCGCCGGCAACCTCGTCAGCATCGACCAGGCGCTCCGGTTCGCCGGCGCCGACGTGCTCGTCGCGCGGCGCGGGGCGGACCTGGCCGGCGCCGATGGCCTGATCGTGCCGGGCGTCGGCGCCGCAGCGCCCGCGATGGCCCGCCTCGCCCGGCGCGACCTCGTCCGCCCGATCCGCGACTGGGCCGCGGCCGATCGGCCGTTCCTCGGGATCTGCCTCGGGATGCAGCTCCTCTTCGAGGGGAGCGATGAGGACGGGGCGGAGACGCTCGCGATTTTGCCGGGTCGCACCGTGCGCCTGGTCGACGCGCCCCGGCTACCGCACATCGGGTGGAACGCGGTGCGACGCACGCGCGACCACGCCCTGTTCGACGGGGTTGCGGTCGACGCACCGTTCTACTTCGTCCACTCGTTCGCGCCGCACCCCGCCGGCCCCGATGCCGAGCGAGCGATCCTCGCCCGGACGGACCACGGGGCGGACTTCGTGAGCGCGGTCGCGCGGGGTCGGCTCGCCGGCGTCCAGTTCCACCCCGAGCGCAGCGGGCTCGACGGCCTGCGGCTGCTGGCGAGCTTCGTCGCCCTCGCGGCGGGCGAGCGGCCGCGGGCGGGCGGGGGCATCGCCGCGGGGAGCGCCGCCTGATGCTGGCCGTTCGCGTGATCCCGTGTCTCGACGTCGCGAACGGGCGGGTCGTCAAGGGGACCCGCTTCGTCGATCTCGTCGACGAGGGCGACCCGCCGGAGCTCGCCGAGCGGTACGCCCGGGAGGGCGCCGACGAGATCGTCTTCCTCGACATCACGGCGGCCCCCGAGGGACGTGGAACCCTGCGCGCGATCGTGGAGCGCACGGCGCGGCGTGCCTTCGTCCCGCTCACGGTCGGTGGCGGCGTCCGCACCGTGGGCGAGATGCACGACGTCCTGCGGGCCGGTGCCGACAAGGTCTCGCTGAACACGGCGGCCGTCGCGGCGCCCGACCTCGTGCGCCGCTGCGCGCGGCGCTTCGGGTCGCAGGCCGTCGTCGTCGCCATCGACGCTCGTCGCGTGCCGGGGTCCGCCGGCGCGCCCCCGGCCTGGGAGGTGGTCGTCAAGGGCGGCCGGGAAGGAACGGGCCTCGACGCCGTGACCTGGGCTCGACGCGCGGTCGACCTCGGCGCCGGCGAGCTGCTCGTCACCTCGATCGACCGCGACGGGACCCAGTCCGGCTACGACACGGCGCTCCTGCGGGCGATCGTGGAACGCGTGCCCGTGCCGGTCGTCGCCTCGGGCGGAGCGGCAGGGCCGGCGGACTTCGTGGCGGCCGTGCGCGACGGCGGCGCGTCGGCGGTCCTCGCTGCCTCGATCTTCCACCGCCGCCAGCACTCGATCGCGGCCGTCAAGCGGGCGATGGCAGAGGCCGGCATCCCGGTTCGCCCGGTCCCGGAGGCCGCGGCGTGAGCGAGCCGCGCCTCCCCTCCCCCGCCGGGCGCCTCCTCGACGGCGATGCCGGCAGCATCCGCTACGACGCCACGGGGCTGGTCCCGGTCGTCGTCCAGGGCGTCGCCGACGGGCGCGTCCTGATGCTGGCCTGGATGGACGCGGAGGCGCTGGCGGCGACGCTGGCGACCGGCGAGGTTCATTTCCACTCGCGCTCGCGGGGGGTCCTCTGGCGGAAGGGCGAGAGCAGCGGGAACACGCTCCGCCTGGTCGCGCTGGAGCTCGACTGCGACGGTGATGCGCTGCTCGCCCGGGTGGAGCCGGCCGGGCCGACCTGTCACCGGGGCGAGCGGAGCTGCTTCGATGCGGACGGCGCCCGCGAGGCCGACGGACGCGGGGTGGCCTCGGACCAGGGCTTCGCCTGGCTCGAGACGCTCTGGGGGACCATCGTGGAGCGGGCGGCGCTGCGCCCCGAGGGCTCCTACACGGCCAGGCTCCTGGCGGCCGGCGTCGACGCTCCCGCGCGCAAGGTGGCCGAGGAGGCGACGGAGGTCCTCATGGCGGCCAAGGACGACGCCGTCGCCGAGATCGCCGGCACCGACCGGGCCGCGACGCGCGACGCCCTCGCGGGCGAGGCCGCCGACCTCCTCTACCACGTCCTCGTCGTGCTCGCGGAGCGGGGGTTGCCGCCGGCCGGGGTCATCGAGCGGCTGCGCGAGCGCCACGGCCGCTGACCGGCCGCCCCCCGCGGGGCCGCGGCGGCGGCCGGACGACGTTCCGCCCTTCGCCGGCGCGGGCTACGGCAGCTCGTGATGCGCCCGGCAGCGGGCCTCGTACGTCTCGCGGCGCGGGGTGGGCGCATGGGACGCCAGGCCGCCCACCACGACGACTGGCTCGTCCGCACCCGCGGGGCGGCCGTCGATCAGGCGCTGCGTCCGGGTCGCCTCCTCGCCGCAGACCGTGCAGATCGCCGAGAGCGAGGTGATCCCGTCGGCGATCGCCATGAGCTGCGGCATCGGGCCGAAGGGTCGGCCCCGGAAGTCGGTGTTCAGCCCACAGCAGACGACGGTCCGGCCGGCCCCGGCCAGGCGCTCCACGACGTCCACGAGGGTGGCCGGGAAGAACTGCGCCTCCTCGACGGCGATGACGTCCGCCCAGGCGTCCTTGGCCAGCGTCTCGATGTCGGCGGGATCCGTGACCACCTTCGACTGGAAGGCGGCCCCGGACCGGCTGCGCACGACCTCGAGCTCCGTGCGGTCGTCGATCGACGGTCGGACCAGCAGGATCCTGCGACGCGCGATCTCCGCCCGGCGGAGGAGGCGCAGCAGCTCGTCGGTCTTGCCGCTGAACATGCAGCCGGAGATCACCTCGACATGCCCGCGCGTCGCCACCGTCACCTCCCGAGCCCCCGCACAAGCATGCGCTGGTCGCGCTTGCCTCGCCGTACAAGCAGGTAGCGGCCGGCGAGGAGGTCGTCGGCCGAGAACGACGCCGCGGGATCGCGGACCGCGACGCCGTTGACGTGGACGCCGCCCTGCTCGACCAGGCGGCGTGCCTCGCCGCGCGACGACGCCGCGCCCGTCGCCACCAGGGTCGTCGCGACGTCCACGGCCGCCTCGCCCTCGGGCCAGGGTGCCGACGGGATCTCCGCGGCGAGATCGGCGAGCGTCTGCGCGTCCGCCGCCGCCGGGTCGCCGCCGAAGAGGATGTGGCTGACGCGGACGACCCGTTCGGCCGCGCCACGCCCGTGCGTGAGCTCGGTGATGTCGCGGGCCAGGGCGTGCTGGGCAACCCTCCGCTCGGGAGCGGCGGCATGCTCGGCCTCGAGCTCGGTGATCCGACCGCGGTCGAACAGCGTGAACCAGCGCAGGTAGATGCCCACGTCACGGTCGTCCGCGTCCACCCAGTACTGGTAGAAGCGATACGGCGAGGTGAGGCCGGGGTCGAGCCAGATCGACTCGCCGTCCTCGCTCTTCCCGAACTTGGCGCCCGACGGCGACAGGAGGAGCGGGTAGGCCAGCCCGTGCGCCGGCTCGTGGTTCGCGGCCGTCCGCCGGGCGGTGCGCCGGATCAGCTCGAGGCCAGCGGTGATGTTGCCCCACTGGTCGGCCCCGCCGCACTGCAGCTCGACCCCGTGGGAGCGCTGGAGGTGGGCGAAGTCGGCAGCCTGGAGAAGCATGTAGCTGAACTCCGTGAAGGACAGGCCCTTGCTCATCCGGGTCTGCACGGAGTCCTTGTCGAGCATGTACGGGACGGTGAAGTGCTTCCCCACGTCGCGCAGGAAGTCGAGCAGGCGGACCTCGCCGAGCCAGTCCAGGTTGTTCACCACGAGCGCCTGGGCTGCGCCCGGCGCGAAGTCGAGGTACCGGGCGAGCTGGTCGCGGATCGCATGGACGTTCGCCTGCACGGCGGCCCGATCCAGCAGCGGACGCTCGCTGCTGCGTCCGGATGGATCGCCGATCAGCCCGGTGGCCCCGCCGACGAGGGCGATCGGCCTGCCCCCGGCGCGCTGGAGGCGGACCAGGCCGTAGACCGGCACGAGGTGCCCCACGTGCAGGGACCGGAACGTCGGGTCGAAGCCGTTGTAGGCGCGGATCGGCTCGTTCGTCGCGAGGCGCGCCTCGAGGCCCTCGGTGACGTCGTGGACGAGGCCCCGCCAGCGCAGGTCGGCGAGGAGATCCGCGAGACGCGTCGCGCTCACCGCGTCACACGCGGCGGGGTGCACACGTCGAAGCAACCCGGGGGCACCGAACGGGAATCCATGACCTCTATGCTATCGTGACCGACGCCATGCAGACCAGCCTCGCGCGACGGCAACGCCGTCGGCGCAACGGCGGCCAGCGGCCTTCGAACGGCAAGCGCGCCGTCGCTGGCGTCGCGATCGCCGTCCCGCTCTTCCTCTTCGGCTCCTTCCTCATCGCCGGCCTCGTGGGGTTCGGCGGGGCGGTGAGCGCGTTCTCGTATTACAGCCAGGGCCTCCCCGACCCCAAGGAGTACTTCGAGAACCTCGACTTCGCCGAGGAGACCCGGATCTATGACCGGGAGGCCAAGACCCAGCTGGCCACCTTCGCTCGCGAGAAGCGCGACGTCGTCTCGTTCGACGAGATCCCGCCGGTCGTCATCGACGCGACGACCTCGATCGAGGACAAGACCTTCTGGGAGAACGCCGGGTTCGACCCGGCCGGCATCCTCTCGGCCGCGGTGGACACGTTGTCGGGCAACGCCCGCGGCGCCTCCACGATCACCCAGCAGCTGGTCCGCAACCGGCTGCTCCCCGAGGAGCTCAAGGCCGGGCCGACCTTCGAGCGCAAGTTCCGCGAGATCATCCAGTCGATCCGCCTCACCCAGGCATTCCCGGGCGAGGAGGGCAAGAAGCAGATCATGGCGGCCTACCTCAACGACAACTTCTTCGGGAACAACAGCTACGGCATCGCGGCGGCCGCGCGCGGCTACTGGAACGTCGCCCTCGCCGACGTGACGCTCGCCCAGGCCGCCATCCTGGCGGCGCTCTTCCAGTCGCCCGGCACGTACGACCTGATGCGCAACGCCGTCGAGGAGGAGTTGCCCGACGGCACGACTCGCCTCGTCGTGCCCGCCGACTCGCCGGTGGTCCAGCGGCGCAACCGGGTCCTCGAGCTGATGAAGACCCGCTCCGTCCTCACCGTGGGCGAGTACTCGGCCGCGGACTACGACGCGGCGATGGAAGAGCCCGTCGTGCTGACGCCGCCGGCGAGCCGGCGGATGCTGGCACCCCACTTCGTCCTCCAGGTCCGCCGCGAGCTGGGCCAGATCCTGTGCGGCGAGGCGGCGGCAGACGACTGCCCGGCGGTCGACACGGGCGGCTTCAAGGTCGTGACCACCCTCGACTGGCGCCTCCAGCGCGTGGCCGAGAAGTGGGTCGAGGCGGGCACGCGGGCCCCGAACAACAAGGCCACGGAGGCCTACCTCAAGCGCCTCGGCATCCCCTACCAGGCCTGGATCAAGAACATGAAGGGCCGGGGCATCCACAACGGCGCCCTTGCCGCCGTCGACTACCGCACGGGCCAGGTGCACGCGTACACGGGCAGCGCCGGCTTCTACCTGAAGGGGAACCGCAAGTTCCAGCCCCAGTTCGACGTCCTCGAGGACGGCTGGCGCCAGCCGGGCTCCGCCTTCAAGCCGATCAACTACGCGATCGGGATGGAGGACGGCACGCTGACCGCCGCCTCGCTCTTCATGGACGTCGTGACCGACTTCGGCGGTTGGACGCCGGTCGACGCCGACCGGCTCGAGCGCGGCCCCCTCCGCCTGCGGCAGGCGCTCCAGGTGTCCCTCAACATCCCGGCGATCAAGGCGGCCATCCGCATCTCGCCCGATCGAGTCTTCGAGCGGTCGAAGGACTTCGGGATCCGCTTCCAGAACGCATCCAACCCCGGCGCATCGATCGCGATCGGCACCGAGGTGGTCCACATGATCGACCTCATCA
The DNA here is from genome assembly GCA_963713285.1 of uncultured Chloroflexia bacterium. Taxonomy (GTDB): domain Bacteria; phylum Chloroflexota; class Limnocylindria; order Limnocylindrales; family CSP1-4; genus CTSoil-043. The sequence continues at coordinate 28,774 of CAVQLA010000004.1, forward strand.
GCGCCTACGGCGCGATCGCCAACAGCGGCGTCCTGATGCCGCGGACCACGATCCTGGAGGTGCGCAACACCTCCGGCGAGAAGATCTGGCCGCTGGAGGGCGCGGCGCCGGCCGGCGAGCGCGTCATCAGCCCCCAGGCAGCGTTCGTCATGACCGACATCCTCGCCTCCAACACGGATCCGGCCCAGAACCCGTTCTGGAGCGCTCGCAAGATCACCGACGGCAGCAAGCGTCGGCCGGCCGCCCTCAAGACCGGCACGACCGATCTGACCCAGGACCTGACGGCGGTCGGGTTCCTGGCCCCGCCGGAGGATCCCGCCGCGCCGGCCCTGGTGGTCGGGGCGTGGATGGGCAACAGCGACAACTCCGTGCCCGCGAACGCGGTCGTGGCGTTGGAGTCGGCGGCGTCGCTATGGCAGTCCTTCCTGACGCAGGCGAGCCGGGGAACGCCCATCGCGACGTTCCCGAAGCCGCCGGGCGTCGTCCGGATGTCCGTCGATGCCCACAGCGGGATGCTCCCCGGGCCGTTCACGAGCAGGACCGTGAAGGAGTGGTTCATCGAGGGCAAGGTGCCCACGCAGGTCGACAACACGAAGGTCCCGGTCGAGATCGACGAGGCCACCGGTGATCTCTGGCAGGAGGGGTGCGCGGGGCCCAAGAAGGTCATCGGCGTCCTCGACCTGTCCGGCGTCGAGGCCGAGTTCGGGCAGTGGACCAAGTACAACCGGGGCTGGATCGCCCGGGCGGCCAGGGGTTCCGGGGTGGCCGGCGGGCCGGAGAGAACGCGGACGACGTACTTCTACCAGGCCGGCGGATGGACCCCGTTCGGGAAGTCCTGGGGCGCTCCCTTCAGGCCGAAGGAGACCTGCGAGATCCCGGTGGCGACGCCGTCGCCCCTGCCGTCCGGGGAGCCCTTCCCGTCCGGGGAGCCCTTCCCGTCCGGGGAGCCCGTGCCGCCCCCCGAGGGCGTCACGCCCTAGAAGCCGACGACCGTCACGCCGTCGCCGCCCTCCCCACGCTCGCCGGCACGCACGTCGCGAACGAGCGGATGGGCGGTGGCCGCCCCGCGGACGGCGTCGCGCAGCGCCCCGGTGCCCAGCCCGTGGATGATCATCGCCCGCTCGAGGCCGGCCAGCGAGGCATCCTCGAGGTAGCGTCCCACGATCTCCAGCGCCTCCTCGACGCGGGCGCCGCGGACGTCGAGCGAGGACGCGATCGTCCGCGCTCGCTCGAGGCGCAGGCGGCCGATCCCGGACGCCGCCTCCTCGGAGGCGCGGGTTCGGGCCGACCGGCCCTGCTCGCCGGGCGGGGCACCCGCCGGCTCGAGCTCGTCGACGGACGCCGTCACGCGCATCCCGCCGACCTCGAGCGTTGCTCGCTTCCCGCCCCGCTCGAGAGCCACGATGCGCCCCTCCCAGCCACCGGTGCGGCTGCGTGCGCGCGCGCCGACGCGCCAGGCGACGGGCTCGATCGCGGCGGCAGGGGCAACCGGCGCCGGGGCCGGCAGGCGTCCGAGGCGCTCCTCCGCCCGCCCGACCAGCTCGTCCAGGGCGGGAGCGGTCACCGTCTCTCGCTCCAGCCGCCGCCGCGCGCCGCGGATCTCCGACCGCAGGTCCTCGACGAGCCGCTCGGCGTCGGCGCGGGCGACGGCAACCGATTCGTCGCGCTCGCGTCGAGCCCGGCGCCGCTCCTCGTCGGCGCTCCGCCTGGCCTCGGCGGCCCGTTCCTCGGCGGCGCGGGCGCGGTCGAGCGCCTCGCGCGCCGCCAGGTCGGCCGCCCGGATCGACGCCAGCGTCTCCTCGAAGGCCTGCTGGCCCTCGGAAAGGCGCGAGCGGGCGTCGGCGACGATCGGCGCCGGCAGGCCGAGCCGCTCGGCGATGGCGAAGGCCTGGCTCCCGCCGGGCAGGCCGATCCGCAGGTGGAAGGTCGGCGAGAGCGTCTCGAGGTCGAACTCCACCGACGCGTTGGTGACCTCGGGCGTCGTGTGGGCATAGACCTTCAGCTCCGCGTAGTGCGTCGTGGCCGCGACGAGCGCGCCGGCCCGCAGGAAGTGGTCGAGGAGCGCCTGCGCGAGGGCCGATCCCTCCGTCGGGTCCGTCCCGGCGCCCAGCTCGTCGAGGAGGACGAGCGTGGAAGGGCCGGCCGCCGCCGCGATCCGGACGATCGAGCGCAGGTGGCCGGAGAAGGTGGAGAGGCTCTGGGCAACGGACTGCTCGTCCCCGATGTCGGCGAAGACGTCGCGGAGGACGGGGAGGCGGCTGCCGGGTTCGGCCGGCACGTGGAGACCGGCCTGGTGCATGAGCACGAGCAGGCCGAGCGTGCGGAGGGTGACGGTCTTGCCGCCCGTGTTGGGCCCGGTGACGAGGATCGCGCGGAAGTCGGCCCCCAGCTCGACGTCGATCGGGACGACGCGCCCGGAAAGCCCCGGATGCCGGGCTCCCTTGAGGCTGATCTCCGGGCGGGTGGCCGTCTCGGCGCGCACGGCGTCCATCTCCTCCGCCAGGCGTGCCTTGGCGCTCCAGAGGTCGAACCGGGCCAGGGCGTCCAGGGTCTCGCGGAGCGCCTCGGCCTGGCTGCCGACGAGGGCGGACAGCTCGTCGAGGATCCGCTCGATCTCGGCTGCCTCGGCCAGCTGCGCCTCGCGCCAGGCATTGCCGAGCTCGACCGCGATGAGCGGTTCCACGAAGAGCGTCTGGCCGCTGCCGGACGCGTCGTGCACGATCCCCTTGACGCGGCTCCGGGCATCCGCCCGCACGGGCACCACGTAGCGGCCGTTGCGCAGCGTGACGATCGGGTCCTGCAGGGCTGGGCCAACCTCGCTCGAGTGGACGAGCTGCTCCAGGCGCGAGCGGAGGCGTTCGTACGCGATGCGCGTGGCGCGGCGCAGCGCCCCCAGCCGCGGGGAGGCCGTGTCGAGGAGCTCCCCGCTGGGATCGAAGCTGCGCTCCAGGGTGGAGCGGAGGGCAGGGAGCGGGTGGAGGCTCCGCGCGAGGTCGTCGAGGAGGGGCCGGCGGTCCCCGGCGAGGGTGTCGCGGAGGCGCGACGCGGCCTCGATCGTCTGGGCGATGGAGGCGAACTGCGCGGCGTCCAGGCGGCCGCCGCGCGCCGCCCGCACGACCGCCGGTCCGATGTCGTGGGCGCCCCCGATGCCGGCGCTGGGATGCTCGGCGAGGAGGGCCCGCACCTGGCTCGTCTCCTCGAGGCCGATCTCCACGAGGACGGGGTCGGCGACCGGGGCCAGCTCCTCCGCCAGGCGGCGCCCCGGCGGGAAGCCCGTGGCGTTCGCCAGCCGCTCGCGGACGAGCGGGAACTCGAGCAGGGTGATCGACTTGGCGTCCATCAGCCTCCGGCTCGCCTCCCGGGGCCCGGGAGGGCGGTGAAGCGCCACGGCCGGTCGGCCCAGCCGGGCCCGGCGTAGGCGACCCCGACCCGCGGCGACGCCGAGACGGCGAACCCGCGCTCGTCGTCGGGACCCGGCTCGAGGCGCAGGGGCGCAGCCGGGTCGAGCAGGTCCGCACCGTCGTCCGCGAGCGAGACGTCGAAGGCCGCGGCCAGGTTGCCGGGGCCCACGGCAAGCCGAGCGTCGGGCACGCGCGCCACGCGTGCCGCCGCCGCCCCCGGGTCCCGCCGGTCGGCGGCGCGCGTCGAGATCGCGCGCGCCAGGCGCGCCTCGCGCATCGCCGGTGCGCCGCCCAGCGGGACCGCCGCGCGCAGGAGGATCGCGCCCGGGCCGCCCGGCGGGCCCACGACGACGTTCAGGCAGGTGTGCATGCCGTAGACACCGTACACGTAGGCGAGCCCCGGCGCCCCGAACATCGAGCGGGCACGCGACCGGGGCCCGAACCGCGCGTGCGACGCGCCGTCCTCCGGGCCCGCGTAGGCCTCGACCTCGACAATTCGGCCCACCCGCCGGCCTCCCGCCGCATCGCGCACGAGCCGGGCGCCCAGCAGGCCCCGGGCCGCGTCGACGACGGAGCCTTCGAGGAGGGCCCGCAGGCCGGGATGGTGGCTCAGTCGTAGAGCTCGGCCAGCTCGGACGGGACGATCCAGCCGAACAGGGCGAAGAAGAGCGGGATCAGCGAGTCGCGGAAGAGCCCTGCGACCTGGGACGTGTCGTAGAAGTTGTAGATGTCGCGCAGGAGGCCGATCTCGTCCGGGTCCGCCGGGATGCCCGACAGCGAGTAGTAGGAGTCGAGGACGAGGATCAGGGCGCCCACCATCACCAGGGCCTGCACCGCTCCCAGGATGCCGCCGATCAGCTCGTCGAGCACCGTCGCCTTGGCGAAGAGCGGCGTCCGCTTGTAGAACGTCTGGACGGTGACCGAACCCGCGATGTAGATGACGAGGAAGCTGACCCCGAAGGCCAGCATGTAGACGTACGCCTCTGGGAGCTGCGTCCAGTACTGCGCCAGCCAGGCCCCGAGGGGATCGCGAAGGTTCATGGCCAGCAGCAGCGAGACGAGCGTGATGGCCAGCCCGAGCAGGCGACGGAGCGTGCCCTGGATGTAGCCGACGACGAAGAAGCCGGCCACGAAGAAGACGACCAGGAGGTCGAAGAGGTTGAGCCCCTCGATGAACTCGACGACGTCCACGCACCCTCCGGTTCCGGGCGCCAGGGACGCCCATCGCTCCGATTCGCCGCACTCCCCCGGCGACTGGCGATCACTGTACGCTGCCGCTCACCGTCGCATCAACTGGACGCGGCGCGTCGCCGCACCGCGTCGTGCGGTCACGCGCGCAGGCGACCGCCGTCGATCACGCCCGCAGGCGGCCACCGTGCGCGGCGGCCACGGCCTCGACCAGGCGCGCCAGGAGCGCGTCCACCTCGCCCTCCTCGAGGGCGCGTTCGTCGCTCCGCAGCTCAAGGCGCCAGGCGAGGCTCTTCTCCGACGCGCCGAGGGGGGCGCCCCGGTAGACGTCGAACAGGACCACGGACCGCACCAGGTCGCCACCCGCCCGGCCAAGGGTCGCGGCCACCTCGCCGGCGGGCACCGCGTCCGCCACGACGAGCGCCAGGTCGCGCTCCGTGGCGGCGTGGCGGCCGACGGGCGCCACCCGGATCGGCGCGAGCTGTCCCCCACCGAGGCCCTCGACGGCCAGCTCGCCCACGAGGACCCGCTCGGCGCGGAGATCCCACGCGGCCAGGATCTCGGGATGCATCTCCCCGAGGAGCCCCGCGAGGCGGCCCGGCACGGTCACCGTCGCGGCCCGGCCCGGATGGAGCGGCGGACCGGCCTGCCAGGCCCGGAACGCGGGCGCGGGTCCGCCGACGACGTGCGCGACGAGCCCCGCGACCGCCTTGGCGTCCTCGACGTCCCACGCGCGTCCGGGGAGACTCCAGGTTGCCGGGACCGCGTCACCCGTCAGCAGGAAGCCGAGGCGCCACCATTCAGCGGCGGTGCCGCTCGGATCGGCGGCGTAGCCTTTCCCGATCTCGAAGATCGCCACGTCGCCACGGCCGTGGCGCTCGTTGAGCGCGAGGGCGTCGAGGAGGCTCGCGACGAGCCCGGAGCGGAGGACGGCGTGGCGCTCGGAGAGCGGGTTGCGGACCCGGATCGTGGCGCCGGCGACCGCGTCCTGGCCGGGGACGCCGTCGGCCGCCGCGGCCGGCCAGCCGAGGCGAGCCGCCTGTCCCTGGGGGACCAGCGCCGGGGAGACGACCTCCGTGATCCCGGCCCCGACGAGCGCGCGCCGGATCGCGTTGCGGGCCTCGACCGGGCCTGGACGGTAGTGCGGCATGGGCGTGTCGGGGGTCTTCGTGGGGACCGTGTCGTAGCCCGCGACCCGCGCGATCTCCTCGGCGACGTCCGCCTCGATGTGGAGGTCGCGCCTCCACGTCGGCACGATCGCCACGAGGGCCGGCTCGACGGCCACGACGGTGAGGGGCTTCTCCCCGCGTGCGACGGCGACGGCCGTGCCGGGCGCGGCGGGCTCGAGGCCGATGCCGACCCGCTCGAGCAGCGCCGCCTGCTCGACCTCGGGGAGCGAGGTGCCGAGGAGCCGGTTGACGCGACCCGGCCGGAACGCCACCCGCCCGGGGCGGGGCTCCTCGGGCGCCGTGTCGATGCGCCCCGCGGCAGCCGTCCCCCCGGCCCAGGCGGCGATCAGCTCGCCGACGCGGTCCGCGCCGATCCGGGCGAGACGCGCCTCCTGGCCCTTCTCGAAGCGGAGGCTCGCCTCCGAGCGGAGGGCGAAATGGAATGCCGTCCGGCGGATGCTCACGGGGTCGAAGACCGCGGACTCGATGACGACGTCGGTGGTGGACTCCGAGACCTCCGAGGTCGCCCCGCCCATGACCCCCGCGATCGCGAGGGCTCGCCGCGCGTCGGCGATGAGGAGGGTCTCCGGCGTGAGCTCGCGCTCCACGTGGTCGAGCGTCTCGAGACGCTCGCCTGGGTCCGCGAGCCGCACCCGGAGCGCCGCCCGGCCCGCGCCGTCGCGCGCGACGGCCGCCGCGTCGAAGGCGTGGGTCGGCTTCCCGAGCTCGAGCATCACGTAGTTCGTCGCATCGACGACGTTGCTCACGGGACGCATGCCGGCCGCCAGGAGCCGCATCTGGACGTGGTCCGGCGACGGGCGCACGGACACGCCGGCCACCCAGCGGCCGACGAAGCGCGGGCAGAGCGCGGGATCGTCCACGGCAACCGCCAGGCGCTCGGCGGTCGCCGTGCCGCCGCCCTCCGCGAGGCGCGCCTCTGGGAAGCGGACGGGCGCGCCGGTGATCGCGGCGACCTCGCGCGCCAGCCCGACGAGGGAGAGGGCATCGCCCCGGTTGGGCTTGACGTCGACGTCGAGGACGATGTCGCCATACAGGTCGGCGAGCGCCACTCCCAGGGGCGTGTCGGCGGGGAGGATGAGGATGCCGTCGGCGTCGCCGGTCAGGCGAAGCTCGTCCCCCGAGCAGAGCATCCCGTTGCTGACGACGCCGAGCTTCTCGGTCCGCTCGATCGCGCGGTTGCCCGGCAGGACCGCCCCCGGCAGGGCCACGGGCACGCGCTGGCCCGGGGCGATGTTCGTGGCGCCGCAGACGATCTCGAGAACCTCGTCGCGGACGCGGACCTTCGTGAGCGAGAGGCGGTCCGCCCGGGGGTGCTTCGCGACCTCCAGGAGCTCGCCGGTGACGACGTTGCGCCAGTCGGCACCCCAGCGCTCGAGGCCCTTCACCTCCATCCCGAGGAGGGTGAGGCGGTCGGCCAGCCGCTCGGGCGCAAGGTCGACGTCGACGTAGTCGCGCAACCAGGACAGCGGCACTCTCATCGGAACTGCTCCAGGAAGCGGAGGTCGCTGTCGAGGAAGACCCGGACGTCGGGGATTCCGTGGCGGAGCATGGCGATCCGGTCGACGCCCATCCCGAAGGCGAAGCCCTGGTAGCGCTCCGGGTCGATCCCGCCGTACTGGAGGACCACCGGGTGGACCATCCCCGCGCCGAGGATGGTCATCCAGCCGGTCCGCCCGCAGGCCGGGCAGCCCGGGCCGCCGCACACGAGGCAGCCGATGTCGAAGGCGACCGAGGGCTCCGTGAAGGGGTAGTAGCCCGGCCGGAACCGAGTCGACGTGGCCTCGCCGAACATGGCGTGGGCAAACTCGACGAGCTGGCCCTTGAGATCGGCCAGGTTCGTGCCCTCGTCCACCATGAGGCCTTCGACCTGGAAGAACTCGGAGGCGTGCGAGGCGTCGGTGGCCTCGTAGCGGAAGCAGCGCCCGGGGAGCAGTGCCCGGATCGGCGGCCGCTCGGTGTGCATGACCCGGATCTGGCCGGGCGACGTGTGGGTCCGCAGGAGGCCCCCCTCGAGGTCGACGTAGAGCGTGTCCCACAGGTCCCGCGCCGGGTGGTCGGGCGGGATGTTCAGCATGCGGAAGTTGGTGACGTCCAATTCGACCTCCGGCCCCTCGTACGAGACGAACCCGAACTGGCCGAAGATCTCCTCGATGCGCCCGATCGTCTCGAGGACCGGGTGCAGAGCCCCTCGCGGGACCACCCGCGCCGGCGCGGTGACGTCGACCGTCTCGGCGGCAAGGCGTCCGGCGAGCGCGGCGCTCCCGGCCCGGGCTCGCGCCTCCGCCAGCGCGGCCTCGACGGCGGACCGCACCTCGTTGACGACGGCGCCGACGCGCGGCCGGTCCTCGACCGGAAGCCCGCCGATGCCCCGCATGAGGACCGACAGCGCCCCGCTCTTGCGCCCGAGGTACTCGAGGTCGAGCTCCTCGAGGGCAGCCAGGTCGGGCGCCGCGGCGATCCGCGGCAGGGCCTCGTCGCCGAGGGCGCGAAGCTGGGCGGTGAGGGTCGCGAGGTCCACGATGGGGATCGCCGCCTCCAGTGCTGGGCCGGGAATCACGGACCCTCGCGGCGCCTGGGCGCGCGAGGGTCCCGCTGCGGTGGTCGTCGGCCGGGCGCCGGCCCGGCCTCGCCGTCAGGCGCCGCGGGCGACCTCGACGATGCGTCCGAACGTCGCGTCGTCGCGGACCGCGATGTCGGCGAGGATCTTCCGGTCGAGGGCCACGTCGGCCTTCTTCAGGCCGGCGACGAACTCGCGATACGTCAGGCCGTGGGCGCGCGAGGCGGCATTGATCCGCACGATCCACAGCTGGCGCAGCTGGCGCTTGCGCACCTTGCGGTCGCGGGTGGCATAGGCGAGCGCGTGGAGGAGCGCCTCGCGCGCCGGCTTGACGAGCCTGCTGCGGGTGCCCTTGCGACCCTCGGCCGCGTTCAGGAGCCGCTTGTGGCGGCGGTGGGACGTGACGCCCCGCTTGACGCGTGCCATCGATCAGCCCTTCTTGAGATACGGCAGGAGCCGCGCGACCTGGTCGGCGTGCTCGGGCCCGATGAGCGCCTTGCCGGCGTAGCGCCGTCGGCGCCGCGACGACTTCAGCTCGAGGTGGTGGCCCCGCCAGGACTTGACGCGGATCGCCTTCCCGCTGCCGGTCACGCCGATCCGCTTCTGGCTGCCCTTGTGGGACTTCATCTTCGGCACGCCGGCCTCACTCTCCCGTGCTCGCGGGCACAAGGCCCGTCGCGTCGACCGCGGCCGCCGGAGCGGCACCCTCCACCAGATCCGGCGGGGCCTTCTCGGTGGGGGGCTTCTCCCCCACCCCGGCCTCGCGCGGCTTCGGCTTGTGGGTCGACGCGATCGTGATGTGCATCGACTTGCCCTCGAGGAGCGGTGCCCGCTCGAGGACCCCGTGGTCCTTGATCTCGTCCGCGAACTTCGTCAGGAGCTCCCGCCCGAGGTGCGGGTGCGTCAGCTCGCGACCGCGGAACTGGACGGCAACCTTGATGCGGTCGCCCTCCTCGAGGAACTCGATCGCCCGGCGCACCTTCGTGTCGAAGTCGCCCTGGCCGATCTTCGGCTTGAGGCGGATCTCCTTGAACTCCACGGACCGGGACTTCCGCTTCGCCTCCTTCTCGCGCTTGGCCAGCTCGTACTTGTACTGGCCGTAGTCGAGAAGTCGGGTCACGGGCGGCGAGGCCGTCGGAGCAACCTCGACGAGGTCGTAGCCGCGCTCCTGTGCCAGGCGGAGGGCATCCAGCGTGGACATGACGCCCATCTGGTTCCCATCCTCGTCGATCACCCGGACCTGTGGGATCCGGATCATCTGGTTGACACGCAGCTCTCGGCTTATGGTCGGCCCCTTCGCGCTATCGAACTCACCGAGCGCCCGCGAACGGCGTGCAAGCGCACGCGCGAACCGGGCGCGGTTCGCCGGCGGAGGATAGCACAATCGCCCCGGCGCAGGGCAAGGGATGTCCCTGCTCAACGAATCTGTCAGGGCCAACTGCTCAGTGACCTTGTCAGTCTCACCCCATGAGGGAGAACCTGACGTTGACCACGCGAGAGCAACAGCGGACCGAGGTCGTGAGCCGCTGGCTGGCCGGGATCCTGACGACCCCCGAGGCGGTCGCCCTGCTCGGCTGCAGCGAGCGGACGGCCTGGCGCCTGCGGGCCGCTATGCTCGCGGAGGGGGCCGCCGGCCTGGCCCACGGCAACCGGGGCCGGGCCTCGCCGCGCCGGCTGCCCGAGCCTGCCCGGGCCCGGATCTGCGAGCTCGCCCGCACGACGTACCGCGGGTACAACGACACCCACCTCGCCGAGGCGCTCGCGGAGGACGAGGGGATCGTCATCAGCCGGCCCGCCCTGCGGCGCCTGCTGCGGGCCGACGGGCTCCCCTCGCCCCGCAAGCGTCGGCCCCCGCGGTACCGGAGCCGGCGGGAGCGGATGGCCCAGGCGGGGCTGCTCGTCCAGGTCGACGGCAGCCGGCACGACTGGCTCGAGGGCCGTGGGCCCTGCCTCACCCTGGTGGGTGGGATCGACGACGCGACCGGCGTCGTCGTCGGGGCGACCTTCCGCGATGCCGAGGATGGGGTCGGCTACCTCACGGTCCTGCGCGACATGGCCCGTCGGTTCGGGCTGCCGGCGGCGATCTATCGCGACGGCTCGACGATCTTCGCGCCCAACGCCCCGGGCGCGGCACAGCGCGACGAGGCGACCCAGGTCGGGCGGGCCCTCGCCGAGCTCGGGATCGCCTCGATCCTGGCCGGGTCGGCCCAGGCCAAGGGCCGGGTCGAGCGCCTGTGGGGGACATTCCAGGACCGCCTCGTGTCCGAGCTCCGGCGGGCGGGAGCCGTCGACCGGGCGAGCGCGAACGCGGTCCTGCGCGACTTCCTGCCCCGCTTCAACCGCCGCTTCGCCGTGCCGGCGGCGAGCGACGTCCCGGCCTGGCGCCCGGTGCCGCCCGAGCTCGACCTCGCCCGGATCTGCGCCTTCCGCTGGCGGCGCGCGGTCGGCAACGACAGCACGGTCCGTCTCGAGGGTGCCCTGCTCCAGCTCCCGCCCGGGCCCGGCGGGCGCTCGCTCGCCGGGCGCCGGGTCGAGGTCGAGCTGCGGCTCGACGGCCGCCTGCTCGTGCTTGCCGACGGCCGCCTCCTCGCCGCAGTGCCGGCCCCGCCCGAGCCCCGCCGCCTGCGCGAGGTCCGGGTCCTCGACCCGGCCGGGCCGCCGTCCGCTGCGGCTCCCGACCGACCCGGCTATCGTCCGAAGCCTGACCACCCCTGGAACCGGCCGGGGCCCAGGGCCCCCAGTCGGCTGGCCCTGACAGATTCACTGAGCAGGTGAGCTGACAGAGTCACGGAGCAACGACGGCGCAGGGCAAGGGACCGGGGCAGGATCAGTCCGGGCGGCGCGCCGCGGCGGCCGCGGCGAGACGATCCGCGAGTGCGTCCCAGGGCTCGGGCGGCTGCTGCTCCCCCGCGCGTGTCCGCGGGGCGGCGGTGCGGGCCTCCACCTCGCGGTCCCCGAGGACGAGCATGTAGGGCACCTTCTGCTCCTGGGCCACCCGGATCTTGTTCTGCATCCGCGCGTCAGAGTCATCCACCTCGACGCGCAGGCGGCGCGAGCGCAGGACGGCGGCCAGCTCGCGGGCGGGCTCGAGGTGGCGATCGGCGATCGGGATCACGACGGCCTGCACCGGCGCGCACCACAGCGGGAAGGCCCCGGCGAAGTGCTCGGTGAGGACGCCGATGAACCGCTCCAGCGAGCCGTAGATCGCTCGGTGGATCGCCACCGGGCGCTGCTGTCGCCCGGCCTCGTCGATGTACCAGAGATCGAAGCGCTCGGGGAGCATGACCCGGTCGACCTGGATCGTGGCCGTCTGCCACTCACGGCCCAGCGCGTCGGTGATCTGGATGTCGATCTTCGGGGCGTAGAACGCGCCGTCCTTCGGCTTCACCCGGTACGCGAGGCCCGAGCGCTCGAGCTCGGCCCGCATGATGGCCTCGGTCTCCTCCCAGATGGCGGGGTCGCCGAGGGCCTTGTCGGGCCGCGTGCCGAAGGTGAGCGTCGGGGTCAGCCCGAACCACGAGTACGCCTCGCGGATCTCTCCCATCAGGCCCTCGATCTCTGCCCCGATCTGGTCCGGGCGGACGAAGATGTGGGCGTCGTCGGTGACGAAGTGACGGACGCGCGTCAGGCCGGACAGGACGCCCGAGAGCTCGTTGCGGTGCAGCACGCCGTACTCCGCCAGCCGCAGGGGCAGGTCGCGGTATGAGCGCAGCCGGCTCCGGTAGATGAAGGACGACTCGGGGCAGTTCATCGGCTTGAGGCTGAACGTCTGCTCCTCGGCCTCGACGAGGAACATGTTGTTGCGGTAGTGGTCCCAGTGGCCGGACTGCTCCCACAGCTTCTGGTGGACGAGCGGAGGCGTGTAGACCTCGTCGTAGCCGCGGCGGTCCTGGAGCTCGCGCATCGCCTCCTGCAGCGTGCGGTAGAGGCGCCAGCCCTTCGGGTGCCAGAAGGCCGCCCCGGGGCTGACGTCGTGGAAGCTGAACAGGTCGAGCCGCACGCCCAGCCTGCGGTGGTCGCGCTTCTTCGCCTCCTCGCGGCGCCACAGGAACTGGTCCAGCTCCTCCTGGGAGGGCCACACCGTCCCGTAGATCCGCTGGAGCATCGGGCGCTTCTCGTCGCCGCGCCAGTACGCCCCGGCGACCGACAGCAGCCGGAAGGGACCGATCTCGGCGGTGGAGGCCACGTGGGGCCCCTTGCACAGGTCGCTGAACGCACCGTGCTCGTACAAGGTCGTCACCGGAGCGGGCTCTCCCGCCGTTGCCGCACGAGTGGCGAGGTCGTCGAGGATCTCGACCTTGTAGGGCTGGCCGCCGGCTTCGGCGGCGGCACGAGCCTCGCCGAAGGGGATCTCGAGGCGCACGAACGGATGCGCTGCCGCCACGCTTGCCGCCATGCGCTCCTCGATCGCGGCCAGGTCGTCGGGGGTCAGTGGACGCGACAGGTCGAAGTCGTAGTAGAAGCCGTTCTCGATCGCGGGGCCGATGCCCAGCCTCGCCCCGGGGAACAGCGCGAGGACCGCCTCGGCCATGACGTGCGCCGCCGAGTGGCGCATCGCGTCGATCGGGGCATGGGCACCCGCGTCGAGGAGCTCCTCTGCCGACCCGCGCTCGGGCGCGTCGAGCGCCTCCTGGACCTCGATCGCCTGCTCGTCGGCCACCGTCATCGCCTCCTGTCCCGAAACATGCGAAACCCCTCGTCCGCGCAGGACGAGGGGCCGATGCCTCCCGCGGTTCCACCCGCTTTCGCCCGGTCCGGCGCTGCCGGCAGGCGCTCTCGTGGCCGCGCTAACGGGCGGATCCCGGGCCGGTTCGCCGGCCGCTCGCGGGCGGTGCCGCCCCGCCGGTGGCCGCCGCGGGTCTCAGCCGATGCCCGCCGCTCTCTGGTGCTCCGGTGCCGGCGCGGCGCGTCCCGTTCGACGCGTTCGCGATCTGGTGGGCGGTAGAGGACTTGAACCTCTGACCTCATGCATGTCAAGCATGCGCTCTAACCAACTGAGCTAACCGCCCGTTGCGAGGCGGAAGTCTAGCACCAGGGGGTCGCCGGTGCAGCCGCCGGCACGCCGGCCGCGGCGGCCGTGAGCGCGGCTACCAGCGCGGCTGAAGGGCACGCACGATGATCGCGAGGCCGATCAGGATGATCAGGAGCGGGCCGACCGGGATGTCGACGCCGAGGACCTCGCTGATGCCGGAGAGCAGCGCGATCGTGCCCAGGATCACGGTGAACCAGCTGGCGCGGATCCCGACCACCAGCCGCACGGCGTTCAGGCCGAGCATGATGACGCCGACGCCGATCAGCCACGTTCCCTCCGGCACGCCCTTCACGAGGGCGAAGCCGCCGATCATGATCAGGAACAGGCCCCAGCTCACGGTTTCGAGCTGCTTGTTCAGCCCCTGCTTCCGTGCATCCTGCGGCATCGTCATCGACCGGGTCCTCCGTTCTGGCGGGCGCTCCTGCGGGCAAGGATAGCGACCTCGTGGGCCCGCTGGTCAGCCGGTGGCCTTGCCCGCGATGAAGGTGCGCAGCACGTCGCCGTGCAGGCCGGCGCCCAGGGCCAGCGCCAGCGCCACGCGCGCCTGCACCGGCGTCAGGTTGCCCCCGAGCAGGATTCCCGCCCGGGCCCAGGTCCCGCTGCCCCCGGGGAAGGCGTAGGCGGTTCCGACCGTCCCGGCTCCGGTCCGGGACACGACGACCACCGGGACGCCCGCGGCCTGCGCGTCGACTGCCGCCCGGAGGATGTCGGGGTGCGTGTTCCCCGAGCCGGTGGCGGCCACGACGATCCCCCGCGCCCCGTCCCGGACGGCCGCGTCCAGCGGCCCGCCGTCGGTCTCGAGGGCGGCGACGACGATCGGGACCGGCAGGACGGCCGCGCCCGGGGTGACCGGCAGGACGCGTCGCGGACCGCGCGCGCGCAGGCGGACCGACCGCTCCCCCACTCGCCCCAGCGGCGGACCCTCGCGCGTGGCGAACGCGTCGAGCGCGGAGGCGTGCCGCTTCGCCACGGCGTCGGCCGCATGGACGCGCCCGGCAAAGGCGACGACCACGCCCGCCCCCCGCGCCCCGGCGGCCGCGGCGATCCGGACGGCGTCGCGGAGGTTCCCCGGGCCGTCCCCGTCCGCCTCGCTGGCGTTGCGCATCGCGCCGGTCACGACGACGGGCCGCGGGTCCCGATGGCACAGATCCCAGGCGAGCGCCGTCTCCTCCATCGTGTCGGTGCCCTGGACGACGACCACGCCGCGAACCCGCGCGTCACCCAGCGCGTCATCGATGACCCGGCGGATCCGCAGCACGTCGGCGAACGAGAAGTGGCTGGCGGGCGTGCGGCCGAGGTCGACCGCGACCACCTCTGCCACCTCGGCGACGCCGGGTGCCGCGACCAGCAGCTCGGCGCCGGCGAGGGTCGGCACCGCGCCGCCGGCGGCACGATCCACGGTCATGCTGATCGTGCCCCCCGTGAACACCACCGCGACGCGCGGTCGGCGGCTCACGGCTCGTCGGGAGACGGCGCGGGGACGGCGACGGGGTCGCCGACCCCGGCCGCGGAGCTGCCCCCCGGCACGCCGGGCGGGGGCACGTCCACGGATTCGGGCGTCGTCTCGTCGGAGAGGGACCCGGGCGGCGGACTGCTTCGAGCGATCATCGAGGCGATCCCGACGACGAGGATCAGCACCGCGGCTCCGAGCAGGACGGGCATGGTGCCCACCCGGTCGGAGATGTACCCGACAAGGATGATGGGCAGGAAGCTGCCGACGGACACGAGCATGTTGAGGATCCCGAACACGCGGCCGCGGACGGCCGGGGGGATCTCCTCCTGGAGCTCGGTCTGGGCCGGGATCGCGGTCGCGGTGTAGGCGATCCCCGCCACGAGCGCGATCGCGACGACGACCGAGATGATGCTGACGAACGCCGACACGTCCGGCCCCGGCACCCGGTCGTCCACGTCGCGAAGGAACTGCGCGATCGGGCCCGCGATGGAGATCAGGGCCAGGCAGATCCCCAGGACGACGAGGCCCGTCTCGATGAGCCGGCGCCGCGACACCTGGCCCTGGACGGCATTGACGCCCAGTGCCCCGATCACCGCCCCGACGCCGAGCGGCGCCACGATGATGACGAAGTCCTGGGTCCGCAGGCCGAGGACGTCCCTGGCGAACGCCGGCCCGAGCACGCCGAGGACGCCGACGATCGAGGCGGCGACGCCCAGGTAGAGGAGCGCCCAGCTGACCACGGGGTTGGCGCGGACGTATGCGATGCCCTCGCGAAGCTGCTCGATGAACGTGCCGGCCGCCTCCTCCGCCTCGTGGACCGCCCCCTCGTGCACGGCGCCGGCAGCAGGGGCCGACGGGAGCGTCCAGCAGAAGCCCGCGGCGACCAGGTAGAGGGCTGCCACCACCCCGATGAGGATCGTCGGGCCCGCCAGGATCACGAGCAGCGGCCCGAGCAGAGCGAAGCCGAGGGCGAACGCGGCGTTGAGGGTGAGCAGGAAGATGCCGTTCGCCGCGGTCAGCTGCGACCTCGGAACGACCCGCGGGATCATCGACAGCTCGGCCGGGGCGAAGAACGTCGTGGCGATCGAGATCGCGATGTTCAGGGTGTAGAGCACGAGGATGTTGGTGTCGAAGAACGCAAGCAGCAGGAACAGGCCGGCCCGGATCAGGTTCGTGGCGACCAGCACCTTGCGGCGGTCGAACCGGTCCACGTAGACGCCGGCCAGCGCGCTGAACAGCACGGCCGGCACCAGGAAGGTCAGGATGAGCAGGGAGACGGCGCTGTTCGACCCCGTCTCGTCGAACACCAGGACCGTGAGCCCGTACAGGACCATGTTCCCGCCGACCTGCGTGGCGAGCTGCGAGAGCCACAGGAGCAGGAACGGCCGGTTCCGGAAGACGGCGGCGGCACTGCCCTCGGCGCCGGGGATCGCCCCCTCGTGGCCCGTCACGCCGGAAGCACCTCTGGGCCGCGGTGGACGAAGGCGACGAGGCGCCGCTCGACGGTCCGCCGCACCACGAGCACGCGCCGGCCGCACGTCGTGCAGCGGAGCCCGAGGTCGGCGCCGAGCCGGTCCACGTCCCACGTCCGGCCGCCGCACGGATGCGGACGGCGGAGCTCGAGACGGTCGCCGAGTCGGAAGGGAACGGGGTCGGTCATGCGCGCGGAGGGACGTCCATCGGGCGCGAGGGTAGCACTCGTGCGGAGCCGGCGGCGGCCGGCCTAGGGGCGCGGCTTCCCGAGCGTGGGCACGAGGATCCGCTCGGTCGCGGGAACCACCACGCTGTCGAGCGGCGTCACCTCGACCTCGGCCGAGTAGGTCGCCCCCAGCTGCGCCGCGATGCCGCCGACGCGCGTGAGCGCACCGGTCAGCGCGGCGGGGTTCCCGATCGCGAGGATCTCGATCCGCGGCCCGAGGGCGGTGTTCTCCACCGAGAGGGCGCCGGCGGGGCCGGCCACCACCGTCCCGGCCACCACGCGGACACCGCCGATGCTGATCGCCTCGGACCCGGCGTTGCGCAGCTCGTTGAGCAGATCGGACACCGCGACCGCCGGCAGCTCACCCCGCAGCAGGACGCGGATCCCCGATCCCGACGCCGAGTCGATCCCGGACCAGAGCCGGACGCGCACCAGGTCGTCCCGGAGCTGCCCGAGCGCCGTCTCGCCTCCGGCTCGGGCGGCGATGATGCCGTCCAGCTGGCGCTCGAGATCCGCCGCATCGCCGCGGAGCTGGTCATTGCGGGTGGTGAGGTTCGCGATCAGCAGGGTCAGGTCCTGCGACGACTGCGTCTCGAGCCCGGTTCCCGCCTGCTGGGCACGGAGCTGGACGACGACGAGCAGGCCGAGCAGGAGGGCCACGGCGGCGAGGGCGATCTGGCTCCGCGGCTGCCGCATGGTCAGGGAGCCGGCGACGGGCTGGCCACGGGCGTCCGCGCGTAGCGCAGCGTGACGGCGCCCGCGTAGGCGGGCACCGTCACGGTATCCGGCTGGGCGAAGGAGACCCGGATGCCGTAGCGCTCCACCCTTGCCTGGACGAGGTCGACGAACCCGGCCGAGGCCGCCAGGACGTCGTAGAGGTCGGCCGGCCCGATCGCGGCGACCTGGTACGGCGGGGCCAGGTAGGCGGAGTTCACGAGCACGGACCCGCCGATGTCGATGATCGCGGCCGAGGGCACGATCCGCTCCCCGTTGACGGAGATGGCCTCGGCGCCGGCGAGCCACAGCTCCTCGACGACGCTCCGCAGGTCGCGCGCGCCGACACGGTAGTCGGCCGCCGAGGCGCCGGGCGGGATGGGCACCTGCGAGTCCTCGAGCTGCAGGACCAGGCCGGGGCCCTCGAGGGCGACGATGCCGGCCGCGAGCCGGGCCGCAAGGAGGGCATCGTTGATGTCGCGGACTTGCCGGGTGCTCCCGGCGGTCCCCTCCTCCGCCGCCGTGATGCGGGAGCGCAGGACCAGGATCTCCTCCTTCAGGGCATCCTGCTGCGCCTGCAGCGCGAGCACCGTCTCCACCAGCGGAGCGCGCTCCTGGGTCGTGTACCGAACCCGTGGCGCCTCGCTGCGCGCCTGGGCGGCCATGAGGAAGCCCAGGGCCACGAGGGCGACGAAGAGGGTCACCTGCCAGGTGGGAGTGGCCCGCACGCGCGCCCCGAGGGTGCTCACGAGAGCGGGGCGTCCGGCCCGTCGCCGCGCGGGCGCGGCGGCTCGGCACCCGGCGGCGGCTCGGCGGCCGGTGGCAGATCGGCGGCCGGGTCGAGCGCACCAGCGGCACCCGGCCCGGACCCGGCCCGGCGGCGGCGCACGTACGCCAGCGAGCCACCGACCAGCAGGCCCGCGAGCGCCGCACCGCCCAGGACCCAACCCTCGCGCAGGGGCGAGCTGTCGGTCGTGCCCTCGCCGGGCTCCGGGGCCGAGGACGCCCCGGGAGTCGAGCCGGGTGTGGATGACGGGGCGGGGGCCGGGCTGGCTCCCGCATCCCACCCCTGCGGCAGCGGCCCCGCGGGCGCCGGCTGGGGTCCGTGCTGCACCGGCGTCGCCGCGCCGAGGTCGGCGAGCCATGCCGCCTCGAACCCGGCGAGATCGGTGCCGATGGCGGCCGTGAAGGCTTCGTCGTCGGTGACCCCGTCGGCATAGCTGTTCACGAGGGAGACGAGCGCGTCGGTGCCCTTCTCGCGGACCAGGAAGTCGACCGCCGAGACGCTCTCCGCGTAGGCGAGGAAGAAGCGCTCGGCCGACGTCGGAAACTGGCCGCCGAGGGCCCGGAGCGGCATGAGCCGCCCGTCCGCGGCGGCCGCCTCCGTCGCCCCGCGATCGGACCCCGTGTAGCCCTCCGACAGGTACGTCGCGACGCCCTCGTTGAGCCAACGGGGCGGGAAGTGGTACGGGTTGCGCACGGCGGTGTCGAAGACGAGGTGAGTCAACTCATGGGGAATGACGATCGCGACCCATGGGTCCGTGACGTCGTTGGGCCCGATGAGCGCGAACATCGTCCGGATGTCGGAGTGGGCCTGCCCGCCGACGTTCTCGCGGGTGCCGGGGCCCAGGGCATCGTAGAAGTCGTCCTGCTCGGCGTACACGTAGAAGTCGATCGGGTCCGTCTCCGTCACGCCGAGGAATGCAGATGCCTCCGCGACGGCCTGCTCGCCGATCGCCAGCGCGCGCCGTGCGAATGCGTCCGACCCTTCGTACCAGTGCAGGCGGACGAGATCCCCCGAAACGGTCCGCCATTCGAACCGCGTGTCGGCGTAGACGACGCGGACCGGGGGGCCGACGAACGGCGCGACGCCCCGGTCCGCCGGGACGAGCCGCCAGCGGGCGGTGATCGGCGTGTTCGGGACGAGATGGCCGTCCTCGCCGAGGGACCAGCGGAACGTGAGCTCGCGGGCCCCGGCGGCGGTGGCCCCGGCCGCCCCGGCCACGAACGGCCCCAGGCTGTCGGGGAAGCTGAGGAGCACCTCGACCCGGGCCAGGGGGACCGGGCTCTCGAACGCCTGCGCGAAGGTGATCCCCGTCCCGAACGTCGCGGTGGCGGTGGGTGTCTCGAACGTCGGCGACGCCGCCGCGGTGGCACCCGGCAGCAGCCCGAGAACGAGGAGGGCCGCCGCGGCGGCACGCAGCAGGCGGCTCACTCGTCGGCCCACGCGAGCCCGGCCAGGCGCATGACGCCGAGGCCATTCGTCGTCGCGCCCAGCAGCCCCTCGCGCGCCAGCGCGGCCGACGTCCCGTAGCTGACCGGGACCACCGGGACCTCCTCGGCGAGGACCCGCTCCGCATCGTCATAGCCGGCGCGCACCTGCGCGGGATCGGTCGTGCCGACCGCCCGCGCGATCGCGTCGTCGAACGCGGTGCTCGACCAGCCGCCGTAGTTGTTGGGCTGGTCCGTGCCCAGCAGGATCCCCAGGAAGTCGTTCGGCGACGGGTAGTCGGCGATCCACGAGAGGGCCCAGAGGTCGGGCGAGTCGTCGCCGCCCAGCCGCGCGAACAACGTCGCGAAGTCGAGACTCTCGTAGGCGATCGTCACCCCCAGGTTCTCGCGGAGCTGCTCCACGAGCGCCTCGTCGTAGGCCGTCCCCGCCGTGACGAGGGTCACCGTCGGGAACGAGGCGGGATCACCGAAGCCGGCCTCCGCGAGGAGCTGCCGTGCCGCCGCGGGGTCGAAGTCCGGCAGGAATCGCTCGTCGGAGCGCCCCGGGATCCCGGGCGGCACCATCGACGACGCCGCCGGTGCCGACGTGCCGTCGGTGAGCGCGACCACGCGCGACCAGTCGACCGCGCTCGCGAATGCCCGCCGGACGCGCGGGTCGTCGAAGGGGGCCCGGCGGGTCTCGAAGCCGTAGTAGGTCACCGAGAGGTCCGTCCAGCCCCGGAGGCTGGAGCCGAGATCGGGGTCGTAGGCGAGCCACGATGCATCGAACTCGGCGACGGGAGCCCAGTCGAGCTCGCCGGCGGCGAAGACGTCCACCGTGCTGCGGCCCCCGATGTCCGACACGAGCGTGATGTCGGTGATCGCGGGCTCGCCCGCCCAGTAGCGCGGGTTCGCCCGCAGCGTGAAGCCGTCAGACGCCGTGCCGACGAGCCGGTAGCCGCCCGACGCGACGAAGTCGTCGCTGGGTGCCTCCGTGCCGGTTCCCATTCCGGGCGGGACGACCGAGAGTGTCGGGCTGGCGGCGATCGCGGGGAAGTCGCCCGCCGGCCGGGTGAGCCGCACCTCGAGGGTGCGGCCGTCGGCCCGGATCCCGACCCCGTCGGCGCTGCCGCTGCCCGTCGCGTAGGCGCGCGCCCCTTCGACGTCGTAGAGCAGCGACGCGAGGGGCGAGGGGGTCGCCGGATTGATGACCCGCAGCCAGCTGCGCCGCACATCCGGGGCGGTGAGCGGGCTGCCGTCGGAGAAGGTCAGGCCGTCGCGGAGCGTGAACGTGATCGTGCGCCCGTCGGCACCGAGCTCCCAGCTCTCGGCAAGAGCCGGCCGCGGAGCGAGCGACGCGTCGATCGCGGTGAGCCCCTCGAAGAGCTGCGCGATGACCGCGGCACTTCCCGCGTCGCCGGCGGCGGCCGGGTCCAGGGTCGCCGGCTCACCCATGAAGATCCGCGCGGGCCGGTCGGCCGCGACTCCGGGGACGCACGCGACGAGTCCCACCCCGACGAGCGCCACGACGGCAGCGGCGAGCGCCAGGAGACTGGCAGCGACCGGCGCGAGCCGGGGGCGCGACGCGACGAGGGGGGTCATGGCGCGAGTATAGGTCGAGGTCGCCGCGAGCCCCGTCGGGCAGGGATCTGAAGCCGAGGGGCGGGCAGGGAACGAGGCCTCCGCGTGATCACACCGCCGGGGGAACGATGTCGTGCGCGGAAGCCTCTGACCTCAGAACGACCCGCGCGGCGTTTCGTCAGGGCATTCTCCCGATCGGTCCGCGGCGTCGGTCGCGTCCCGCTGGCGACGGGCCTCGTACAGGAGGATCGCCGCCGCCGCCGCGACGTTCAGGGAGTCCGCCCGCCCGCGCATGGGCAGGCGGACGGGGACGACGTCGTCGGCCAGCCAGGCCGGCCCGAGGCCGCGCGCCTCCGACCCGACCACGATCGCCACCGGCCCACCGAGGTCGAGGGTGTGATAGTCGGCGGTGGCCTGCACGCGTGCCGCGACGATGCCGCTGCCGCGCTCGCGCAGCCATGCGAGCACATCCGGCGTCGGGGCCACGGCGATCGGCAGGCTGAGCACCGTCCCCACGCTGGCGCGCACGGCGTTGGGGTTCCAGGGGTCGCCCGCGGGTCCCCGGTCGGTCGCCGCGATGAGCCCTGCCGCACCCGCGCCGTCGGCGCTCCTCGCGATCGCCCCGAGGTTGCCCGGCTTCTCGGCATCCTCGACCACGATCAGCAGCGGGGCGGGGACGGCGGCCAGCGAGGCGGCCAGGCTCGCCAGGTCGGTGGCAGGCATCCCCACGACCGCGACGATCTCGCTGTGCCGATCGCCGTAGGCCAGGCGCGCCTCCGCCGGACCGGCCACGGGGACCAGGGGCACGCCCGCGCCGGCGAGGCGCTCGATGAGGGCCCCCGCCTCATCGCCGGGCTCGGCCGTGACGAACGCCTCCATGATCCGGCAGCCCGCGTCCAGGGCCCGGCCGACCTCTCGGACCCCGTCGACGAGGAGCCTGCGGGCGAGGTCACGCCCCCGCCGGTCGCGCAGCTCGAGCGCCGCCCGCACCCGCGAGTTGGCGGCGCTCGTGATCACGCCCCCGGGCCCTCCCGGCGAGCTCACCTCGCCGCCTCCGCGCCGCCGGCGCCGACGAGGACCGCCCATCCGGTCGCCAGGCGCGCGCCGCTCACGGCCACGAGCGCCAGCTCGCGCACCACGATCGGGAGATCGCCGACGCCGAGCTCGTCGCGCACGACGCGCTCCAGGGCCGGCGCATCGACGCCCGTCGCGTGCACGGTGCAGGCGACGAACGAGGCCCCGCCCTCCAGGAGCGGGCGGATGCCGGCCAGGAGCGCCGCGAGGTCGGTCTCCAGGCGCCACGGGGCTCCCGCCGGGCCGTGGCCGTAGGTCGGCGGGTCCAGGATCACGCCGTCGTATCGACGCCCGCGGCGGCCCTCGCGGGCCACGAACCGGGCGGCGTCCTCCACGAGCCAGCGCACCGGGCGATCGGCCAGTCCCGCCAGCTCGGCGTTCCGCCTGGCCCAGGCCACTGCAGGCCGCGACGCATCCACGTGGGTGACGGAAGCCCCGGCGCGGGCAAGGAGGAGCGTGGCAAGGCCCGTGTGCGCGAACAGGTTCAGCACGGCAGGTCGACCGACGTCCACGCCCGGCGCGCTCGCGGCCTGCGCGACCGCCCATTCGGCGACCGCCAGGTGCTCCGGGAAGAGACCCACCTGGCCGGCCGGCGTCGCGCGAAGCTCCATCGGCAGCCCGGCGACGAGGATCGTCCAGCGCTCGGGGAGCGCGGCCGCCGGCTCCCAGCGGCCGGCGGCCGAACCCGGCGGGCGCCCGAAGCGGGCCGTCGCGCGCCCCCAGGCCACAGGGTCGCGCTTCGGGATCCCGGCCGTTCCCGGCGCCGGCCGGTCGAGAACCAGCGCGCCGAACCGCTCCAGCCGGCGGCCGGCGCCGGCGTCGAGGAGCTGGTACTCGTCGGCCACGGGGTTCACCGCGCGATCGTAGCGGTCGCAGCCGGGCGTGGTCTGGGAGCCGCGCGGGCCCGACCCGGCGCCGCGCGGAGGGGCCGGAGGACCCTTGCCAGGACCGTGCGCGCGCGGGTGAGACTCTGTCCTGTCACGCGGGAGGCGACGACACGCGGGCCATACGGCGGCCGCCGGGCCCGCGCCGAGCCACTGGCGAGCCCGGCCCGCAGGTGTAGACGAGGGGGACGTCGTCATGACGCTCCACGCACCTGCGCACCCCAGCGGCGCGGTGTCGCCGCAGGTCCATCACCACTACCTCGCCTGGACGGCGATCGTGGCGGCCGTGATCCTCGCGGTCGGGGCCCTCCTCCTGGCGCCGACGGGGACGTTCCGGTTCAATTCGTCGATGACCGATGAGCAGCGCAGCCTGATCGAGTATCGGGCCTACGAGCGGGCCGACTGGGCGGCCAGCGAGGCCTACCCGGAGTGGAAGGCGCTGGTCGAGTTCCGCGCCGCGGAGCGGGAGGGCCGCTGATCTGATCCCGGGTGGCCGCGGCTGACGCCGGGGCCACGCCCGACGCGAACACGTGGACGGGGCGCCTGAAGCTGGGGACAGGCGCCCCGCCGTCTCCCCGGACCGACCGCCGTCGCGGCGCCCGGGAGACCCCCCGTGGCGCGTAGGATGGCGGAGTGGCCGTCCGGATCGACCTGAACGCCGACGTCGGCGAGAGCCTCGGGCCGTGGCCGATGGGCGCCGATGCCGCGCTCATCCCCCACGTGACCTCGGTCAACGTCGCCTGCGGGTTCCACGCCGGCGACCCGCTCACGATCCGCCGGACCGTGCGGCTGGCGCTCGACGCCGGGGCTGCGGTCGGAGCCCACCCCGGCTACCCGGACCTGGTCGGCTTCGGCCGCCGCGCGATGGCGATGGCGCCCGACGAGCTCGAGGCCGCGATCCTCTACCAGGTGGCGGCGCTGGCGGGCATCGTCGCCGCGGAGGGCGGGCGGCTGAGCCACGTGAAGCCGCACGGGGCGCTCTACCACCGCGTCGCCGCGGATCACGCGGCCGCCGTCGCGCTCGCCCGGGCGGTGATGCGCCTCGACCCGCGGCTTCGGATCGTGGCGCCCCCGGGCGCAGCGATGCTGGCCGTGGCCGCCGACGTCGGCCTCCGCGTCCTCGTCGAGGGCTTCGCGGACCGCGTCTACGAGGCCGACGGCCAGCTGCGATCACGGGATCTCCCGGGCGCCCTCCGCGAGAGCCCCGCCGCTGCCGCCGCCCAGGCCGTCTCGATCGCCCGCGACGGCCGCGTCACGGCCGCAGACGGCTCGCTGGTCGTCCTGGGGGCCGACACCCTGTGCGTCCACGGCGACACGCCCGGCGCGGCCGTGATCGCCGCCGCGGTCCGCCAGGGTCTCGCCGGCGCCGGCATCGAGGTGCGGGCCGCGGATGGCTGACCGGGAGGCCTCGGCGGGTCCGCGCGTGGACCGCATGGGCGACGCCGCCCTCCTGGTCACCCTCGGCGAGGCCCTCGACATGGGCGCGAACGCATGGGCGCACCGGATCGCCGAGGGACTGGTCCTGCGCAGAAGGACGGATGCCGGGCTCGGGGTCGCGGTCCCGGGTCACGCCAGCGTGCTCGTGCCGTTCGATCCCGACGCCTGCCGGGAGGACGCGGTCCGGCGGCTCCTGGCGGAGGTCATGGCGGAGGCCGCGGCGTCCGGCGCGCACCCGGACGGGCCGCTCCACCACGTCGGCGTCAGCTATGGGGGCGTCGACGGCCCCGACCTGCCCGAGGTTGCCATGCGGACCGGCCTGTCGGAGGCGGAGGTGGTCCGCCGTCACGCCGGCGTCGAGTACCGCGTGCTCGTGCTCGGGTTCGTGCCGGGCTTCCCCTACCTCGGGGAGGTGCCGAAGGTCCTCGACCTGCCTCGTCGCCCGACGCCGCGGGTCCGCGTGCCTGCGGGGAGCGTCGCCATCGCGGGACGCCAGACCGGCATCTACCCCTTCGCCACGCCCGGCGGCTGGCACCTCCTGGGTCGCACGGACGCGCCGCTCTGGGATCCGCGGCGCGATCCGCCGACCCTGCTCGCGCCCGGTGACCGCGTGCGCTTCATCCCGGGCTGACCCGTGCTGGAGGTCGTCGACCCGGGCCTGCTCCTGACGCTCCAGGACCGTGGCCGGCCCGGCTACGCCCACCTGGGGATCCCTCAGTCGGGGGCGTGCGACCCATGGGGGCTCGCTGTGGTCAACCTGCTTGCCGGGGCACCGCCTGACGGGATCGCCGTCGAGGCCACGCTGGGAGGAGCCGAGCTTCTTGCCGTCGAGACCTGTGCCGTCGCCCTCGCGGGGGCGGACCTCGGGGCCGAGCGCGACGACGGGCGGGCGCTGCAGGCCGGCGCCGTCCACCGCCTGCCGGCCGGATCCCGGCTCCGCTTCGCGGGATCCGCGACCGGCATGCGCGCCTACCTCGGCCTCGCAGGGGGCATCGTGGCCGAGATGGTCCTCGGCTCTGCCGCGACCAGCCTGCAGGGCGGGCTGGGAGGCCTCGACGGGCGAGCGCTGCGCGCCGGAGACCTCCTGGTGCCGGTCCGTCGCGGCGACCTGGGCAGCGCCGGGCGGGCCTGGCCCACGCGAAGGGCGCCCCATCCCGCCGCAGCTCCCGGCCCGATCCGCTTCGTCGCCGGCCCCGACCTGCGGCACCTGCCGCCCTCGACGGCCGAGTCGCTCGCGGCGGCCACCTGGACCGTCGGCCGGGCCAGCGACCGGATGGGCATCCGCCTCGATGGACCGGCGCTCTCTCCCGGCACGGAGATCCTGTCGCACCCGGTCGTCCCCGGCGCCATCCAGCTCCCGGGCAGCGGCCAGCCGCTCGTGCTCCTCGTCGACGGCCCGACCATCGGCGGCTACCCCGTCGCCGGCGTCGTTCCCCGCGCGGAGCTTCCCCGGCTCGGCCAGCTCCGGCCCGGTGATGCCCTGCGCCTGGCCCCGGAGGACGTCGCGGAGGCGCGGATCGCCTGGCGCCAGCAGCAGCATCTCCTCGCCACGGTCGCCGGCGGGCTGCATGCCGACGCCGTCTGGCTCCGCCTGCTGGACAACGCGGGCGGCTGACCCCGGTCCCAGCTGGGGCCCACCGGCTCTTGCCCACGGTCCCGTCGACGCCCATCGTCATGACTGCCGGCGGCGACGCGCGGGAGCGCGCGGGCCGGCTGCGGGAGGCGACGCGTGCGGGTCACGTTCGTCAAGCCGACCCTGGGGCGCCTGGGCGACGGCGCACCGTTCGTCGACGACGCCCGGATGGAGCCGCTGCAGCTGGCGCTGCTCGCGGGCCTGACCCCCGCGGGGGTGGACGTCGAGCTCATCGACGACCGGATCGACCGGATCGACTACGACGAGCCGACCGACCTCGTGGCGATCACGGTCGAATCGTTCACCGCTCGTCGCGCCTACGAGATCGCCGCCGAGTACCGCGCCCGAGGCGTACCGGTCGTCATGGGCGGCATGCACGCGACGCTGATCCCGGACGAGGTGGCCGAGCACGCCGACGCGGTCTTCACCGGCGATGCCGAGACGCTCTGGGCCCAGGTCGTCGCCGACGCCCACGTCGGGAGGCTCCGGCCGCGCTACCACGCGCCACCGGGTCCGCCCCAGGCTGGCGGGGTGATGCCCCGCCGCGACCTCCTCGCCGGCAAGGGGTACCTGCCGCTGACGCTCCTGCAGTTCGGCCGCGGCTGCCGGTACCGCTGCGAGTTCTGCGCCGTCGGGGCGTACTTCGACCACCATGTCCACACGCGGCCGGTCGTCGAGGTCGTCGCCGAGATCGGGGCCCAGCCGCGGCGCAACCTCTTCTTCGTCGACGACAACCTCGTCGCCGACCCGGACGCTGCGAAGGCCCTGTTCCGCGCGCTGGTGCCCCTGCGGATCCGCTGGGTCTCGCAGGCGAGCGTCGACCAGGTCGGCGACCCGGAGCTGATGCGGCTCATGGTGGAGAGTGGCTGCCTGGGCAACGTCATCGGCTTCGAGAGCCTAGACCCCGCGAACCTGCGCCAGATGCACAAAGGGCCCAACCTCGCGGGCTTCGACCGCTACGCCGGCGCGACCGCGACCCTGCGCGCCCACGGCCTCCAGACCTGGGCGGCGTTCGCCCTCGGCTACGACCACGACACCGTCAATTCGGTCCTGGGGACCGTCGAATGGGCGATCGCGAACCGCTTCACGTTCGCGGCCTTCAACGTGCTGATGCCATACCCCGGGACGCCGCTCTACGACCGCCTGGCCGGCGAGGGACGGCTCCTCTACGACGGCCGCTGGTGGCTGCACCCGGCCTACCGGTTCAACAGCGCCGCCTTCCGGCCCGCGCGGATGACGGCCGACGAGCTGACCGAGGCGACGTGGGCCTGCCGCCGGCGCTGGAGCAGCCCGGGCTCCATCGTCCGGCGCGCGCTCGACCTGCGGACCAACATGAGCTCGCCGTTCCGCTTCGCGCTCTACTGCGCCTACAACCCGCTCTACCGCCGCGAGGCGCTCAAGCGCCAGGGCCTTCGCCTGGGCCTCCGATGACGACGCCGCACGGTGCCGACGCCTTCGAGGTGCGCCTCGCAGCGCGGGCGGACGAGCCGGAGATCCGCGCCCTCGTCGGCGCGACGCCGATGCCCGGCGCCGTGGCGGTGCGGTTCGCGCGCGAGCCGGACTACTTCCTGGGCGCGACGATCATGGGCGACCCCTGCGACGTGGTCGTCGTCCGGGAGCGAGGGACAGGGCGCCTCGCCGGGTTCGGCTGCCGCGCCGAGAGGCGGGTCTTCGTGAACGGGCGCGAGGAGCGGATCGGCTACATCGGCCAGATCCGGGCGGCCGAGGGCTGTCGGGGACGCTGGCTGGTGCAGCGCGCGATGGCCTGGCTGCGCGAGAGCGGCCACGCCGACCTCCTGTACTGCGGTGTCGTCGCCCGCGAGAACCCCCGGGCGCGCGAGCTGCTCGTGGGGGGCCGTGCGCCCGGGGCGCCCGTGCGCACGCGCCTCGCGGGCCTCACGACCTGCGCCATCCTGCTCCGCCCGCGCCGCGCCCCCCGGATCGCGGGTGTCGACGTGGAGCAGGGCTCGACGGGGAGCATCCCCGAGATCGTCGCATTCCTGCGGCGGGAAGGTGCGCGCCGCCAGCTCTTCCCGGCCTACACGGTGGAGGACTTCACCGGCGGCCGCGTCCTCCGGGACCTGGGGCCCGAGGACGTGGCCGTGGCCCGGCGCGGCGAGGAGATCGTGGGGGTGATGGCGGCGTGGGACCAGGCCGCGTACAAGCAGGACGTCGCAGCCGGCTACGGGCCCATGCTGCGCCGGCTCCGGCCCGCCTACGACGCGCTGGCGCGCCTGCTGGGCGCGCAGCCGCTCACGGCCCCCGGGCAGGCCATCCCGCTCGACTTCGCCGCCTGCACGGCGGTCGCCGGCGACGACCCCGTCGTCATGCGGGTGCTCATCGCCGCGTGTGCCGAGCGCGCGCGACGCCGCGGCAAGGCCTTCCTGATGCTCGGCCTCGCCGACGCGGACCCGCTGCTCCCCGTCGCGCGCCGCTGGCTCCACGTCGGCTATCGCAGCGACCTGTTCACGCTCGCCTGGGACGGCGCCCACGTGCCGGTTCCCGATGGGCGCGTCCCGTACATCGAGATCGCGACCCTCTGATGGGAGGCGACCATGCCTGACCGCCGGCTCGGCTTCTGGAGCGCGACATCGCTGATGGTCGGCGCCGGGGTCGGCGCCGGCATCATGGCCGTCCCCTACCTCGCGGAGCGCGTGGGGTTGGTCGGGCTGGCGGTGATCCTCCCGGTGGCATGGGCCGCCAGCGCGCTCGTCCACCTGATGCTCGCGGAGGTCCTGTTCCGGACGGGCCGCGATCTGCAGGTCGTCGAGCTCATGCACCTCTACGTCCTGCGCGGCAGGCTGGGCCGCTGGCTCCTCTGGGCGGTCTTCGCGCTCCTCAGCGTGGCGTTCCTCGCGAACCTTGCGGCCTACGTCTCGGGCGCGGGTGAGATCCTGGCGGACCTCGCCGGGATCGACCGACGCCCGGCCGAGCTCCTCGTCTACGTGGTCTCCGCCGGCGTCGTCTTCTTCGGCCTTCGGGCGGTCGGGATCGCCGAGCGCTTCGGTGCCCTGGCCCTCTTCGGCTGCGTCGCCGTCCTGGCCGCGGGCGTCACCGGGATCCCCCTGGAGCCGGAGCCGGGTCCGTCGGGGACGCCCGCGGAGTGGCTGGCCCTCTACGGCATGGTGATGTACGCGTACTGGACCTTCTACAGCGTGCCGCAGGTCGTGGCCGGAATGGGCGCCGACCATCGCGGCGCCGTCCGCGCGGTCCTCCTGGGGCTGGCGCTCAACGGCGTGCTGACGGCCGCGATCGCGGTCGTCGCTCTCGGCGTCTCGAACCCGGTCACGGAGGTGGCGATCATCGGGATCGCCGATCGGCTGGGCGATTGGGCCGGCGTCGTGGGCTCGCTCTTCATCGTCGCCGCGCTTATCACGAGCTACTGGTCCGTCTCGCTCGCCCTCGCCGACATCCTCCGCGAGCGGACGGCGATCCCCGTGCGACTGGCCTGGCTGCTTGCCACGCTGCCGTCGCTGCTCGTGCTCTGGCTTGGCGTCTGGCAGTTCCTGGACTGGCTGCGCCTCGCCGGCGGCGCGACCGCCATCGTGGTCGCCCTGATCACGATCCCGATGTACCGCGCCGCACGCCGCGCAGGCCCGGTCGCGGTCCCCGACTGGACGCTCGGACGCTGGGGAGGCCCCGCGATGCTGGGCCTGGCACTGCTCGCGATGGTCCTGATGGCCGTGGGGTCGCTCGCGCAGCTCTGACCGCGGCACGATCGTCGAGCGGCATGCTTCGGTGAGAAGCTGCCGCCTCCACTCGATGCCGTCTGCCGTCCCCAATCACGAGCGTGACGAGCGACCCCGCCCTCACGCGGGTGCCGGCGACACCACGCTCTCTACCGCCACACGCGTCCGGTGCGCCGGGTCGTAGCGCACGTTGACCTCGACACCGGGGGCGAACGCGTCGAGCTCGCTCGCCGCCAGCATGTCGGCGGTGCGCACCGTGTAGGCGGCGCCGCCATCCGGATGCATCTCCAGCTCGAACCCCAGCTGCTTCCGGGACCTCCCCTCCGCATCCCGCGCGGAGAGGCCGGTGCGCCACACCCTCAGGACCGTCGCGTGCGCCTGCCGGCCGGTCGCCAGCAGGCGACGCTCCCGCTGCAGGGGACGCGCGACGAACCACCCCGCCACGGCCATGACGCTGAGGAACGACAGGGCAATCGAGAGGAGGATCGCGCGATCGCCCCCGCCGACCTGGAGCGGCCACACGGCGTTCGTGGTCCAGCCCAGCGCGTGGCCGATCCAGTACCCGGCCCACGCGCCGACGACCCCCGCCGCGATCGCGATGATGACGATGACCCATGCCCTCATGGCACGCCCTCCCCGGGACGTCCTCCTCGGGTCGGTCTCGCCAGTGGCTCGGCGCGGCCCCGGCGACTCGGATCTGGACCGCGCGTCATCGCCCCCCGTGGCGCAGCCACCATGGGCGCAGATCCCCCGGGTGGCTAGGGGCATCTGTCACATGGCGGGCCGACGCTACCCGCCGATGGCCAGGAACATGGGGCTGAAGTAGGGCACGAGCCAGATCGCCCACACGACGACGCTGAACCGGTGGAAGCGCGTGATCATCCGCTCGTCGCGCCGCACCAGGACCACCGTCGCCCAGGTCGCATGCACCGCCATGAGCACGATCGCCAGCAGGCCGGTCAGGCCGTGGACGTCGAACGTCAGGCCGCCGGCCATCTCGAACATCATCCCGGTCCCGATCGTGTCGCACACCAGGCCCAGCCAGAAGAAGACCAGGTGCCACGGCTTCAGCCGTCCCGAGAAGCGCTCGCTCCACACCCCGATCGAGTAGAAGACGAGGGCAAGCGTGATCACGACGGTCGAGGTGCCGGTCATGCGCGGTCTCCAGGGCGCCGCCGAAGGCGAGGGGCATGTCCGTCGGCCTCGCCCGGCCGGGCGCCCCCTACCCTACCGCGCGGCCCGGGGTCCTGCGCCGTCGCGGCGGCGATGGTCAATCGGCCTGCGCGGCGTTCATGAATTCGACGGCCCAGCGCGCCCACGCCTCCGGACACGTGTCGATCACCTTGCCGTGCTTCGCACCCGGGCAGACCTGGAGCCCGACGGTCACGCCGGCCTCCATGGCGGCGTGGAGGTTGCGCTCGGCGCTCTCGCCGGGTCGGTCCACGATGTCGGCCGAGCCGTGGATCAGCAGGACCGGCCGATCTCCGACGCGGGTGATGGTGCGGACGGGATCGACACTGGCGATGTCGGCCCCGAGCCTCAGCGATGCGCCCGTGATCATTGCCCACGCCGTCGGCCACGGAGGAAGGGTCTGCCTCGGTCTCGAGGTACGCGCCGGAGCTGGGCGGCCACCTCGGCGTGCATCGAATCGAGGACGAGGGCCCGGACGCGCGGGTCGTCACCGGCCTCGGCGAGCGCCGTCGCGGCGCCGTTCGAGTTCCCCATCACGCCGATCCAGGCCGGCCCCTTGGCCCGGACGAGCCAGTCGATCATGGCCCGGAGGTCCAGCTGCTCGCGAAGGCCCCAGGTCGAATCCGCGGCGCCGCTCCGGCCGCTGTTGCGCAGGTCGAGGAGCACGAGGTTGTAGGCCTCGTGGAACGGCGGCGCGTACTTCAGGACGCCGCTCTTGTTCGTCTTGCCGCCGTGCACGATCAGCACCGTCGGGCCGGTCGGGCCGACCCCGTTCGCGGCCGGGATGTACCAGCCGGCGATGGGGATCGCGTCGGACGAGAGGACCTCGCCGCCCGCCGTCGCGCCCTGCGAGCCGCAGCTCTCCAGGTCCGGGTTCTGGGCAGCGAGACGCAGGTCGTCGGCCTGGTCGTAGTTGATCGCCTCGTACTCCCAGCCGAACCGGGTGCCCGGCGTCTCGCACCCGGCCTGGACCTCGGACGAGCCGAGGAGCTGCGAGGAGCCGATCACGGCGGCAACGCCCGTGTAGCCGACGAGGGCGAGGCATGCGACCACGACGGCGCCCGCAAACAGCCGCCGCCGCCCTGGCGACATCCCGCGCCAGGCAGCGCGCGCGGCGGCCCACGGATCCCGACGCCAGCCGATCGCGGTGCCGACGACGAACGCGGCACTCATCAGGGCGGCCACGGCGACGGCGTCGACGACGGCCCACACGACCCACAGCGGGCCGGTGCGCGGCTCGCCGACGAGCAGCTCCAGGGCGAACGACGCAGCGACGCCGAGCCAGGCGAGCCAGACGAGACCGGCTCGGCCGGCGATGGCGCCGGCCGCCAGGCCGACCACGACCCAGAGGGCCCAGGCCCAGGCCGACTCGGGGAACGCCCACGCCACCACCGGCAGGCCGACCACGACCACCAGGAGGGAGCCGACCGCTCGCCAGGGGCTGCGCCCCACGCTGGCCATCACGACGCCCGAACCGTCCCGCCGCACGGCCGGCCCGACAAGAGCCGGACCGCCTCTTCTGGGCGCGGCCGCAGGATGGGCGGTGCGGCGAGCCCGCCCGGGCCTGCGGCCGAGGTCTCAGGTAGCCGGGCGCGTCGCCGGCCTTGACGAAGCGGCCGCGGGGACCCCGCGTCCTCGCCGCCGGCGTCGGCGGCTCTTCCGTGGGCCGAAGCTCGGCGGCGAAGAACTCGAGGGCCGTCTTCGTCTTCGTCTGCTGGTGGCCGCTGATGGGGACGCCCCGACTGCCCAGGTAGGCGCGCGCCTCCGCCGCGACCTGGAACGCCTCCTCCGGAAGGCACTTGGTGGACAGCTCGAGGAGCCGCGATCCGTCCGGGTAGAGCCACATCTCCGCGACGAGCGGCCGGCCGAGGGCCTTCGGCTCGAAGACCGCCTTCAGGATGAACGTGGGCCCGAGCGTCAC
Source organism: uncultured Chloroflexia bacterium (assembly GCA_963713285.1). Taxonomy (GTDB): domain Bacteria; phylum Chloroflexota; class Limnocylindria; order Limnocylindrales; family CSP1-4; genus CTSoil-043. Next base: position 61,629 of record CAVQLA010000004.1, read on the forward strand.
CAGCGACTCGAACTCGATCCCGGCGGGGGCATGCTCCTTGAAGAAGGCGCGCTGCTCCCTCGAGAAGATCTTCCGCAACGGGAGCGCCCCGGCGACGGCGTCGCGGACCTCCTGGCCGGTCACCCGGCCCTTCATCGACCCGGAGCAGACGAAGCCCCCGGGCAGGGCGTCGACCTCGACGTTGAAGGCGGGTGAGCGACGAATGGCCGCAGGGAGCTCGGAGGGCACCACCGGCCGCAGCTTCACGACGGTGTCGCCCCGACCACCCTGCCGGCGCCGGGCCCGGACGACGACCCCGGCCTGGTTGAGGGCGAGGTCGGGCGTGTCGAAGAAGAAGACCTGGCGCGGCTGGGCCTCGACGGGGTCCATCGGCAGCCTGGCGATGGACGCCCGCTGGTCCGAGGCGGGGACGGTGAGCTTGAGCTCGACGCTGTCGGCGCCCCGGATCAGCTCGAGCAGGCGCCCCATCTCGCTGGCCGGGATGCTCGGGGCCGCGATGGCGGTGTCGATGTCGGTGTCCACGATCTCGCTCCTCTCCGCGGCGGCGGGCCGCGATGCCCTGCTGGCACTCATGCGCCGAAGCGCTCGACCAGGAGCCCGTGGCGCAGACCCCGATCGCTCACCGTCAGCGCGTCCTGGCCGAGCTTGTCCATCACCGTGCGGACGATGCAGGCCCCCGCCAGGATCACGTCGGCCCGCTTCGGCTGGAGACCCACGATCGCCCGGCGGGCCTCGACGCCGCGGGTCCGGTAGAGCTCGATCTGGCGGTCGATCTCGGCCCGGTCGAGGACGGTTCCCTGGACGACGTCCGGGTCGTACGTCGCCATCCCGTGCCGAACCGCAGCCATGTTCGTCACCGCGCCGCCCATCGCGGCGAGCGCCTCGGGCGCGGGCCGGCCCTCGATGCGCGCCAGGTCGGCGGAGATCGCCGCCATGGCCTCCCCGAGGATCTCCGACGTCACGACATCCCCGAGCCCGAAGCGCTCCGTGTAACGCACGGCGCCGACCTCGAGGCTGAACCGCTCATCGACGTGCCCGCCGCGACCGAACGTGAACTGCGTGCTGCCTCCTCCTGTGTCGAACACGACGAGCGGCTCGTCGCCGAGCCCGAGGCCGGCAGCGGCCGCGAGAAAGGCGAGGCGGCTCTCCTCGTCGCCCGGGATCACGTCGACGGTGACGCCGGTGCGCGCCCGGATCACGGCGACCACCGCGTCGCCGTTCCGGGCGACCCGGAGGCCGGCGGTTCCCACGGCCGCGATCGCGACGGCTCCCCCGCGCTTCGCCTCCGCGGCCATGCCGGCAATGGCCTCGGCCGTCCGCTCGAGCGCCGCCGGCGCGATCTCGCCGCTCGCCTCGAGACCCTCCCCGAGGCGCGTGATCTCGGCCCGGTCGGCGACGGCGCGCCATCCGCCGGCCGTGTCTCGCTCGCCGACGTGGAACTTGACCGAGTTGGTCCCGACGTCGATCACGGCGTAGCGCTCGGGCGCGCCGGCGAGCACCGCCGCCAGGCCGCGCGGGTAGCTGGTGTTGAAGTAGTCGCCCAGGCCGACGGAGCGCACCGCCGCGATGACGGCGGCCGCGTCCTCCGACTCGATCGCGATCGTCCGGATCGGCCTGCCATCGGCGAGGACGTCGCTCACCTCGGCCGTGCAGCCCCCGACGGTGTAGCGGACGCGCCGCTTGTGGACGGCGACGGGGCGAACGCCGGCCGGCCGGGCCAGCTCCTCGACGAACTGGTCGAGCGTGTAGCTCTCCCGGGCGAGCGGCGGCACCGCGAGCCGCAGCGCCCCGAGGACGCGGGCGACGTCGGTGGCCGCGAGCGGGAAGCCCGCCTTCATGACCGGCTCCCAGCGCTCGAGGCCGTCGGCGTTGACCTCGCGGAAGACCTTGATGTCCATGAGGTCGTCACGGACCTTGACGTTGTCGCCCTCGCCGGACAGGAGGTAGAGCTCGTCGCTCTCCTGGACGGCACCCGGTGCCAGCGCCGCGAAGTGCGCCTCGGCGGCCCCGAACCGGGCCCCGAACGTCCGCCACTCCCAGCGCGGGATGATCGTCGGCATGTCGCGCTCCCTCGGGTCCGGCACTGGTCCACCCGGACGTCCTCCCAATGCTAGCGCGGCGGCGCCCGATCCCATCCCCCGATCCGGGGGACACGGCGGGGCGCCCGCGCGCGGCGGGCCGGCCCCTCGCGCGCGGTCGCGCCCCACCACCGGACGCGCTACCCTCCACGGGAGATGGAGGTCCGAATGGCGCAGGCGCACCGAATCGCTGATGTCCTCGCGGGCCGGCTGCCGGCCGGCGCACGGGTGACGGTCCAGGGCTGGATCCGCACGCGTCGCGATTCCAAGGCCGGGCTCTCGTTCGTGCACCTGCACGACGGGTCCTGCTTCGATGCGCTCCAGGTCGTGGCCCCCGCCTCCCTGCCGAACTACGAGGACGAGGTCCTGCGCCTCACCGCCGGCTGCGCCGTCACCGTCACCGGCAGCGTGGCTCCCTCGCAGGGCCAGGGCCAGGCCGTGGAGGTGCTCGCCGAGTCGGTCGTCGTGGTCGGCTGGGTGGACGAGCCGGAGACGTACCCGATCCAGCCGAAGCGGCACACCTTCGAGTACCTGCGCGAGGTGGGGCACCTGCGGGTGCGGACCAACACCATCGGCGCGGTCGCGCGGGTTCGGCACACCCTCGCCATGGCCATCCATCGCTTCTTCGACGAGCGTGGGTTCTACTGGGTGCACACGCCGATCGTGACCGCGAGCGACGCGGAGGGCGCCGGCGAGCTCTTCCGCGTCTCGACGCTCGACCTGGCCAACCTCCCCCGCACCCCGCAGGGCGAGATCGACTTCTCCCAGGATTTCTTCGGCCGGCCGGCCTTCCTCACCGTCTCCGGCCAGCTCAACATCGAGTGCTATTGCCTCGCGCTCACGAACGTCTACACGTTCGGGCCCACCTTCCGCGCCGAGAACTCCAACACCAGCCGCCATCTCTCCGAGTTCTGGATGGTCGAACCCGAGATCGCCTTCGCCGACCTTTCCGACAACGCCGACCTGGCCGAGGATCTCCTCAAGCACACGTTCCGGGCCCTGCTCGACGAGCGTCCGGACGACATGGCCTTCTTCGCCGAGCGGATCGACACGTCGGCGATCTCCCGGCTCGAGGACCTCGTCACCTCCAGCTTCGCCCGGATGGAGTACACGGAGGCGATCGAGGTCCTGCAGCGCTCCGGCCGCTCCTTCGAGTTCCCGGTGGCGTGGGGGCTGGCCCTGCAGGCCGAGCACGAGCGGTACCTCTGCGAGGAGTACGCGAAGCGCCCGGTCGTGGTGGTCAACTACCCGAAGGAGATCAAGGCGTTCTACATGCGCCTCAACGACGACGAGCGCACGGTGGCGGCGATGGACGTGCTGGCGCCCGGCATCGGCGAGATCGTCGGCGGCAGCCAGCGCGAGGAGCGCCTCGACGTCCTCGACGCGCGCATGAGCGAGATGGGCTTCGATCCGGCGGCCTACTGGTGGTATCGCGACCTCCGGCGCTACGGCACGGTGCCGCATGCGGGCTTCGGGCTCGGGTTCGATCGCTCGGTTGCCTACGCCACGGGGATGGCGAACATCCGCGACGTCATCCCCTTCCCGCGCACCCCGGGCAGCGCCGACTTCTAGATCCGCCACGCATCGCAGGGCGCCTGGGACTCGGGCGGGGATCGTCGGCGCCGTCAGCCCCCGAGCCGCTTGTACCGGATGCGGTGCGGCTGGTCGGCCGCGGCACCCAGCTCGCGGTGGCGGAAGGCCTCGTAGTCGCTCACGTTGCCCTCGAACCAGCGCACCTGGCTGTCGCCTTCGAAGGCCAGGATGTGGGTGGCGATGCGGTCGAGGAACCAGCGGTCGTGGCTGATGACCACGACGCAGCCGGCGAAGGACTCCAGGCCGGCCTCCAGCGCGCGCAGCGTGTCCACGTCCAGGTCGTTCGTCGGCTCGTCCAGGAGCAGGACGTTGCCGCCCGCCTGGAGCAGCCTGGCCAGGTGGACCCGGTTGCGCTCCCCGCCGGAGAGCGCGCCGACCAGCTTCTGCTGGTCGCTGCCCCGGAAGTTGAAGCTGGACACGTACGCCCGGGCGGGGATCTCCCGCTGGCCGACCCTGACGACCTCGACGCCCTGGGTGATCTCCTCGAAGACCGTCTTCTCGGCGCGCAGGTCGTCGCGGCCCTGGTCGACGTAGGCGAGCCGGACGGTGTCGCCGATGGTGATGGTGCCGTCGTCGGGCATCTCCTGGCCGACGAGCATCCGGAAGAGCGTCGTCTTGCCCGCGCCGTTGGCGCCGATGATGCCGACGATCCCGGCCCGCGGAAGCGAGAACGTCAGGTCCTCGATGAGCAGGCGGTCGCCGTACCCCTTCCGCAGATCCTTCACCTCGATGACGGTGTCGCCGAGGCGCGGGCCGGGGGGGATGGCGATCTCGAGCTCGCGCGCGCTGCCCTTCGCGTCCTGCGCCTCGGCGAGCAGGTGCTCGTAGGCGCCCAGGCGGGCCTTGCCCTTGGCCTGCCGCGCCCGGGGCGACAGGCGGACCCACTCGAGCTCGCGCGCGAGAGTGCGCTGCCGGGCGTCAGCGGTCTTCTGCTCGCGCGACAGGCGTTCCAGCTTCTGCTCGAGCCAGCTCGAGTAGTTGCCGGCGAAGGGGATCCCCCGGCCGCGGTCCAGCTCCAGGATCCACTTCGCGACGTTGTCGAGGAAGTAGCGGTCGTGGGTGATCGCGACGACGGTGCCCGCGTACTCCGAGAGGAACCGCTCCAGCCACTCGACCGACTCGGCGTCGAGGTGGTTCGTCGGCTCGTCGAGCAGAAGCAGGTCGGGGTGCTGGAGCAGCAGCCGGCAGAGCGCCACCCGCCGCTTCTCGCCGCCGGAAAGGGTCCCGACGTCGGCGTCGTCCGGCGGGCAGCGCAGGGCGTCCATGGCAATGTCGACGTTGCGCTCGAGGTTCCACGCGTCCGCGGCGGCGATCCGGTCTTCGAGGGTGGCCTGCGCGGCTCCGATGGCCTCGTAGTCGGCGTCCGGGTCGGACCACCTGGCCATGACGGCGTTGTACTGGTCGATGAGCCCCTGCATCTCGCGGACGCCGTCCATCACGTTGCCCTTGACGTCCTTGCCCGGGTCGAGCTGTGGCTCCTGGCTGAGGTAGCCGACCGTGAAGCCGGGGGTGAGTCGCGCTTCGCCGACGAACCCGTCGTCGAGCCCGGCCATGATCCGCAGGAGACTGGTCTTGCCGGCCCCGTTCGGGCCGATGACGCCGATCTTGGCGCCCGGGTAGAACGAGATGGAGATGTCCTCGAGAACCGTCCGATCCGGCGGGTAGTGCCGGGCCAGCCTGTACGACGTGTAGATGAACTCGGGTGGCATGGTCGCTCAAGGGTACCGGCTGCGGACGTGCCGGAACACGCGGCCATCGGTGGCACGAATGGCCCGTTTCAGGTGATGCGCAGGAGCGGCGCCGCGACCAGACTCCGGGCAGGACGTCACGCGAGGCCTGGACTCCCGAACAGACACGGGCAGGAAGGCCTCGGCTGACGAGATGACTCATCCAGCACGAGGAGTGGCCAACATGGTCGAGGTCAAAAGGGTTTCCACCACCGTCCCGCTCAACTGGAACGAGGTCTGGTTCACCAACTGCCCCATGGTGTCCGCCAACAACGTGGACCAGGAGCTGGGGTGGTGCCGCGAGGAGTTCAAGAAGATCGGCGTCGAGTACGCCTACTTCCGCCACGCCCCCGAGAACAACTGGTACCCCCACTACATCCACAACCTGGACAACCTGATCCGCTTCGGGGGCCTCTACCCGCCGATCCACGTCAACGCCGACATCCGCCGCACGGTGCTGCTGGGGGCGACGTGGGTCTACGAGGGCGGATGCATGGCCGTGCGCGCCCGCGACAAGATCTTCCGGATGCCTGATCTGAAGGGCAAGAAGATCGGCATCAGCAAGAGCCTGAACACCATCAAGAACGACTGGTGGCGGATCCAGGAGCACATGGGCATCGAGAACATGCTCATGCTCAACGACATGACCATGGACGACATCGAGCTCGTCGAGTTCCCCTACCCGGACGACTGGTACGACAAGCCCGAGATGCTCCAGGTCCAGATGAACAACCCGTCCGAGCTGTGGATGCGTCGCGACCACAAGCACGACTACGCCTTCCGCCCACTCGAGAAGGCGCTCCTCGCCGGAACCGTCGATGCCATCTACACCCAGAGCAAGGTCTTCCAGCATCTCCAGGAGGCAACCGGCCAGCTCAAGATGATCGAGGACCTGTCGAAGTACCCGGACTGGACGATCCAGGTGGCCAACACGCCCGCCGTCATCACCTGCACCGACGTGATGGCCGACGAGCACCCCGAGCTGGTCATCGCCTACATGAAGGCCATGATCAAGGTCGGCCGCTGGGCCAACGAGAACAAGCACGCCGCGGGAGCCATCCTGAACCGGCAGACGTTCTACCTCGATGCCGAGGACACGTACAAGGGCATCAAGGACGTGGACATGGTGCCGAGCCTCAGTGCCCAGAACATGCAGTGCATCAAGATCGGCAAGGACTTCATGTTCAGCCACGGTTACATCAAGAACGACTTCGACGTGGACGCGTGGGCTCGCCCGGAGTTCCTCGAGCAGGCGGCGACCGAAGTCCTCAAGGAAGAGTGGCAGAGAAGGAGCTGGAGCAAGCTCCCGGCGGGCGGGGGGCTCGAGGTGGAGGGCACGCGGCTCGGCTAGCCGTCTCGCACTGGGCGGCCCGGCCTCCATGCCGGCCCCGCCGCCCACCGGACTGAATGCCTGCACAGCATCGTGCCCGCGTCGCGGCGGCCCGGGCGAGGAGATCCCCATGGCAATGACAGCCGCCCAGATGGTCACCGAGGCCAGGGCGAAGATCGAGAACGTGTCACCGAAGGATGCGCTCGCCGAGATCGCAGCGGGTCGATCGATCGCGCTCGACGTCCGCGAGCCCGTGGAGTGGGAGGACCACATCGCGGGTGCCGTTCAGGTGCCGCGGGGGATGCTCGAGTTCGCCGCCGACCCGACGAGCCCGCGTCACAGGCCGGAGCTCGATCCGGCCCGCCGCGTGATCGTGTACTGCCGATCGGGCGCGAGGGCCGTGCTGGCCGGCGTCACGCTGAAGACCCTGGGGTTCGCGGACGTCGCCAACCTCGACGGGGGGATCACCGCCTGGAAGGCGGCAGGCCTGCCGCTCGCGGAGCACCACGAGGGGATGTAGGGCGTCATCGCCCCGCCGCGAAGCCAAGGAAGGGAGGGTCGCGTGACGTCGCCCGCGGAGATGACGTTCCGCCGGCTTGCGATCGGGGATCCCAAGCTGATCGGGGCGATCGGGGACCCGGGCCATCGAGACCCCGGCCTTCATCGGCTCGACGACCGCACGGAGTCCCTCCTCCGGATCGGTGCCCTGGTCGCGCTCGACGCGCCGCAGTCGTCCTACCAGGCCGAGGTCGGCGCCGCCCAGCGGGCCGGTGCCGACCTCGAGGATGTCCTCGCCGTCCTCGTCGCGATCGCAGGAGCGGTGGGGTCCGTCCGGGTCATCGCAGCCGCGCCCCGGATCGCGCTGGCCGCCGGCTACGACATCGAGACTGCCCTCGAGCTGAACGACCCATACGACCACGAGGTGGCAGGGTCGGTGTCGGCGCCGTAGGAGGGCGCGCCGCTGGGGTGATGGGCCTCCGCCTGCCCTGCATCCCCACGCGGGCCCCCGGGTGGATGGTAGGTTGTCCGGGTCGATGACAGCCCATCTCCACGTGGAGGACCCCTACCGTCGGCGAGATCCGCGCGCCGCGACCTGATCCGGGCAGGCGACCGAACGACGAAGCGCGGGCGCGCTTCACGCCCTCCCTCCCGCTCGTCGAGGCGAAGCTCCACCCGCCCGCGTCGCACCCGGGGATGGTCCCGCGCGATCGGTTGTGGCGGCGGCTGACCGGCGAGCCGCGCCCCGCCGTCGTATCGCTCATCGCGCCGCCCGGGTACGGCAAGACCGTGCTGCTCGCCGAGTGGGCGGCCCGCGAGGAACGACCCGTCGCCTGGCTGACCCTCGACGACTTCGACAACGTCGCCAGCGTCTTCCTCACCTACCTCGCCGCCGCCATCGATCGCATCGAGCCGATCGACGGGTCGATCCGGTCCGCCATCGCTGCGCCCGGATCGCGGATCCTCGCCGCCGCGGTGCCCCGCCTGGCGGCCGAGCTGCACCGCGTCGGGCGGCCGGCCCTGCTGGTGCTCGACGACGTGCACCGCCTCGTCGATCGAACCTGCCTCGACGCCCTGACCGCGCTCCTGGATCATCTCCCGCCCGCGTTCCAGGTCGCGATGGCGGCGCGGTCCGCGCCGGATCTGCCCCTCGGACGGTTCCGGGCAGGGCGGGACCTGCTCGAGATCACGCAGCGCGACCTTGCCCTCGACCTCGCCGAGACCGAGGCGCTGGCATCGGCAGCCGGGCGGTCGGTCAGCCGGGAGGAGGCTCGAGTGCTTCTTGAGCGCACCGAGGGATGGGCCGCCGGCATCTACCTGGCGACGATCACCCTCGGCGGGTCGGACCGGCCCGCGGGCGCGGGCACCTCGTTCTCCGGGCGGGACGACTACATCGACGACTACCTGCGGTCCGAGATCCTGCCGACGCTCGCCGCTGACGACGTGGCGTTCCTCACGAGGACCTCCATCCTCGAGGTCGTGGAGCCGGACGTCGCCGAGGCGGTCACCGGCCTGCCCGATGCGGCCGCTCGACTGCGGTCGCTCGCGCACTCGAACCAGCTCATCGTCGAGTTCGGCGGAAGACACCGGGCCTACCGGTATCACAACCTCCTGCGCGGGTTCCTCCAGGCCGAGCTCGAGCGACGCGAAGAGGGGGCCATTCCCCACCTGCATCGCCGGGCAGCGACGTGGTATGCGGCCGCTGGGCGCACGGAGCTCGCCGTCGAGCACGCGCTTCGAAGCCACGATGTCGACGCAGCTGCGGCGCTCGTCACGGCCGCGCTCCTGCCGGAGCTGTACGGCGGCAACGCAGACAAGCTTGACCGCTGGCTCCGAAGCTTCGACGAGGCGGCGTTCAGGCGGCACCCGCCGCTTGCGGTCGTCGGTGCCTGGGTCCACCTGCTGAATGGCAGACCGGAGGCCGCCGAGCACCTGGCAGACATCGCGGAGGGCTCGACGTTCATCGGGGATCCGGGCGACGGCTCGGCGTCGTACGAGTCGTCGAGGTCGCTGCTGCGAGCGGTCATGGCGCGGGGCGGGCCCGACGACATGCTCGCGAACGCCTCGTTCGCCGTGTCCGCGGAACCCCCGGGGAGTCCCTGGCGGACGAACGCGCTCCTGATGCTCGGGTCGGCGCGCATGTTGCTCGCCGACGACGCGGCGGCCGACGAAGCGCTCGTCGAAGCCGTCGAGGCGGGAGCGAAGGCCGGGGCAATGGTCGCCTGGGCCACCCGAGCCAGTCTCGCGATGGCCAGGCGAGACTGGACCAGCGCCGAACGGTTCACCCGGGAGAGTCGTGAGATCCTCGCGGACGCGCAGCTCGGCAACATCGTTCCGTCGCTCATGACCTACGCAGTGACGGCACGAATCGCGATCCATCACGGCGACCTGGCACGTGCGCGCGAGGAGCTCGTCCGCGCCCAGCTGGTCCGCCCGCTCGCGTCCTACGCGGCACCATGGTTCTCGGTCGCCGCCCTTCTCGAGCTGGCCCAGGCCTACCTGGGCATCGCCGATCCGGCGGGCGCCCGGAACGTCGTCGCGGAGGCGGAGACGATCGCCCGCAGGCGGCCTGCGCTGGGGACCCTCGATGCGAGGCTCGCTGAGATGCGGCGGCGGCTGCGTGATGCGGCGAGCACCCTTGCCGGGGCGTCGTCCCTCACCACCGCGGAGCTTCGACTGCTCCCCATCCTGTCGACGCCCCTGTCGTTCAGGGAGATCGGCCAGCGTGTCTTCCTCTCGCCGCACACGGTCAAGTCGCAGGCCATCTCGATCTACGGCAAGCTCGGGGCATCGAGTCGCAGCGAGGCGGTCGAGCGCGCCATCGAGATCGGCCTGCTCGAGCCCTTCCCCGGCCTCGCGCCGGCCCGCCGACCGGCGACGGACTGATCCACGGGCATCGCGCCGCGAGGCGCGGGCTCCTCAGTCGTCTGCGTCTTCGCCCGACTCGCCGCCGCCGAAGGTCCGCGTGAGCCCGTCGACGAACAGCTGCTCGTCCGCGTCGGACAGCCTGGCCTCGGGGTGGATGCAGCAGGTAGTCCCAGGGCGGCATCTCGCCGTCGCGGACCACCTCGACGATCTCGTCCGCCTCCTGCTCGCCGGTGCCCCACTCCGAGAAGTTCAGCTTCGCACGCCCCTCGTCGACGTGGCTCTGCAGGCGCCACGAGATCGGGGCGATGTTGGAGTACCAGGGCCACCGGGTCTCGTTGCTGTGGCAGTCGAAGCAGGCAGCCACGGCAGTCTCCCGCGTTGCGGCCGAGTCCCACGGCGGCTCGCCGGTGACGGGAGGGTTCGTGTGATCCCGGCCGTACGGCACGAGCTGGATCGCGAGCAGGCCGACGACGAGGATCGCCGCCGCTCCGAGCAGAATCCTCCGCATTGCGTCACTCCTCGGCACGAGCGCGAGGGCATCGTCGCCTCGCCGGCTCGCTCCGCCCCATTCTCGCAGGCCACCCCGGGCTGGGCGACCCATCCGGCCTCCTGCGTGCCGAGTGGTACGTCCGGTGCGCCACCGGAGCTCCAGGGCCAGGGGCGCAGCTCTCGGTCACCGCCGGCGGCGCCGAGCACGCCACACCCAGATCCGCCAGGCGACGAACGCGATGACGACCTGCGCCACGGCCGCGATGACCACGCGCGCCAGGCGGAGACGTTCGAGCGTGCGCCGCGCCGCGATGGCGGCATCGGCCAGCTCGCTCCTGATGCGCCGGACACCGTCCGGCGCCGGCGGCGTGCCCTCGGGCGCCGGCTTCTCCACCATCTCGGGTTCCCTCCTGCCAGTGTCGGCCGCCTCCCTTCCGCGAGGCGCCACCTTCACGACGGACACACTACGACCCCCGAACGCCCGGGGCGCGTCCCGTCCCATCCCGGGCTACTGTCGCGTCCGGTCATCCGGACCAGCCTGAGAGTGAGCGGAGCGCCCCGTTGCGGCGCCGGGGGCCGTTGCCGGATTGTGGGCGACCTCGCCGTGGCGACTCAATAGGTCGGGTTACGTAG
>CAVQLA010000005.1:0-28725 GCA_963713285.1 uncultured Chloroflexia bacterium
CATGCGACTCCTTCGCGGGGTGGCTGACCCGCGCCGCCTCGCGATCCTCCGCCGGCTGCTGGGCGATGGATCGGTCGCCGCCTGCGACTTCGACTGCTGCGACGTGCGTCAGCCGACGGTCTCGCACCACCTCCGGGTGCTGCGCGAAGCGGGCTGGGTCCGTGCGGAACGCCGTGGACAGGGGGTCTACTACTCGATCGAGCCCGGTGCCGCGGAGCAATTCCGGGAGATCGCGGGTGAACTCACGCCGCCGCCCACCGCCTCCCGCACACCGCTACGACCTTCGCCGCAGCCCCGGAGCGGAGGGCAATGAGCGCGATCGGCGGTTCCGAGGTGCGCCCTGCAAATCTGCTCCGCCCCAGCCGAGAGCACCCCTGCGGTCGACATTCGGTGGGCGGTCCTGGTAGGGGAGGGTGGACTCGAACCACCGACGTGGCGTGTATAAGACGCCTGCTCTAACCGCTGAGCTACTCCCCCGCCGGCGCGGGACTGGCCCCGTGTGCTGCGAGCGTACACCGCCGCGCCGCCAGCCCACGCACTCGTGCCGCCGGGCGATCGGCGCCCGAGCGCGAGCGTCGCTGCGCTCCCTCCACGCGGGTGTGCGACGATCCCGCGGATGTTCCGCCGCCCGCCGCCGTCGCCGCCTCCCACGCCGCTCGGCATCGAGGATCTCGAGGAAGAGCCCCGGCCCCCGCTGATCTCGCGCCGCACGCTGACCCGGGCTGCCGCGCTCTTCGTGGGCGGGATCGCCTGGGGCGCCGCGGTCCGGTTCGCCGACAGCCTGCCGGTCGACGCCGGCTTCATCGGCTTCGTCCTCAAGGTCGGTGGGGGTTTCGTCTTCGTCCTCGCGATCGCGCTCGTGCTCCTGTTCCGCGGGTTCGAGGTGGACCGCGTTGCGCTCGCGGCGTTCTTCGCGGTCGCGGGGGCGACGATCGGGCTCTCGGTCGGTCCGACCGTGCCGTCGGCCGTCGTGGTGACGGGCACCTTCTCGTTCGTGCCGTCGGTCCCGGCCGGCCTGCCGACGAGCGAGGGGGACCTCGAGTGCGAGTGGGCGAACGGCCGCTGGAAGATCGGCGCGCTGCGAGCGAGCCCGATCGACGGGTTCGTGCCGCCGCCCGAGCTCGCGCTCGACTTCCTGCGCAAGACGATGAGCCTCTCCGACGGCGACGGATCCACCCTCGTCGCGGTGGGCAACGACGCGTTCGTCTCGCCGCCCGACGCCCCGCCCCGGGGAGAGGGCGACCGCAGCGGCGTCCTCGACCTGGTCCTCCTCCAGGTGGATCTCGAATCGACGCCGGAGGACCCGCTGGAGGTCCGGGCGCGCTTCACCTGGGACTGCCCGCCGCCACCCGCGGGCTGAGCGACCGGCGAGGCTCGAACATCGCAGGCAGCTGCGCCGACCCCGGGCCGCCGGGCGGAGCGCGACCCCGCCCTGTCCGTCAGCCGATGACGTGCAACGCGAGAAGCCGGGCCGGGGGCAGACGAGCTACTTCGGGCGTGGTCCCAGGCGATCCGTGAGGGCGCGAAGGCTGAAGCGCCGACCGCCGATGCCGGATTTGTCCCCGCCCTGGCCATTCGAATCGGGGGTGCTGCTCGCCCCGCGGAAGCCCGCCAGCGAGCCGTACGGAGCACCGGTCGAGCCCAGCACCGCACCCGACAGGTAGGCCCCTGACGCCTGGAGGGTCTCCGTCAGGGCGCGTTCGTCGTCCGACTGCTCCGCGGCGATCGGGAGGTCGTCGGGATCGAGCGGGCGCTCGGACTCGGGGACCACCTTCGGCGGGCGCGCGTAGGCAGGCGCGCCGTAGAGCATCGGGAGCGCGAAGTACGGATCGGGATCCGCAGCCACGGTCATATCTTCCAACCAACGACGGCCGGCATGCAAATCAAAGCCGGCCAGATGATGTCGGCGGGAGCGTACTCCACCCCGAGCGTGCGGGACCAGACCCCCGCGGGCAGTCCGTGGCGCGTGCGCGCACCACCCTCCGCGGGGCGCGGTCCCGGCCCACGGCGCGGTCCCGCCACGCGACGTGCGAGGCGCGGCGTGCGGCACACGCCGCCTTCAGCCACCCGATCCCGCGAGGAGCGGCTTCACGATCTGGAACAGGACGACCAGCGCCAGGTAGGCGATGGGCAGGGCGGCGAAGAGCCCGAGGGCCGCGCTCCACCTGCTGCGGACACCGGGACGGCCGGGCTGGGGTACCACGAGGTACGTCAGCCACGATCCCAGGATCGCAACCGCGGCCACGAAGAGGAAGCCCGCGAGGACGCGGAGATCGCCGCCCGGCAGGTCAGCCCCGGCATCGAGCGCCAGGTCGTAGGCCAGGAACAGGATGCCGAGCACGGCCGCGACGGCGACGCTGCTGATGACCGCCCGGACCACCGGCGTCGGGGCGCGACGGAACTGGCGCCAGCGGACGTCGAACCAGCCGCGCTCGCGGACCTCCGGGGGTCGGACCTCCGGGGTTCGGCCCTTCGGCGGTCCGGGCTTCGCCGCTCGGACCTCCGGCGAGTCGTCGTCGGCCGTCACTCCCCCGCGAGCTCCAGGAACTCGATCCCCGGCCGCGCCGGCAGCGTCGCCGGCGTGTGCGCAGCGATCTCCTCCACTCCATCGAGAACCCGTCCCAGCTCGGTCTCCGTCGTGAAGAACGCGACGCTGAGACGGACCGCGTCCAGGCCCGGGATGGAGCGGACGATCGCGTGGACCCGGCGCCCGAGCGCTTCGGCGACCTCGTCGCCGGTCCAGCCCGCCACCCGGAAGGAGACGAGCGTCCCCATCCGGTCGCGCGGCGTCACCAGCGTGACCCCCGCCGTCGAGGCGAGTCGACCGGCCGCCGCGTGCGCGAGCCGGGCCGCCCGCTCGTGGGCCCACGGCAGGCCGACGAACATGCTCAGCCAGCCGGCGCTCCGCGCAAGCCCGACGATCGACGCCTTGTGGATCCCCGCCGTCTCGAAGCGCCGGGCGTCGCGCCAGAGCGCATCCCGCCCAACCGCGTACGGCGTCGACGCCGCGAAGAAGCCGCCGACGGGCGGCAGCACCTCGGCGACAATTCCACGGCGGACCACCAGCGCGCCGGTGCCCTCGGGGCCCAGCATCCACTTCTGACCGCTGGCGGCGTAGAAGTCGGCGCCGATCGCGTCGACGGCGAGCGGGATCGCCCCCGCCGACTGGGCGCCGTCGAGCACGCTCACCGCCCCCAGCTCACGAGCCAGCGCGGCGATCGGCCCGGCGGGCAGCACCGCGCCCGTCGACCACGCCACGTGCGAGGCGACGATCGCCCGCGCGGGTCCACCCGGTCCCGCGCGCGTCCCCCTCCCGGCCGCGGCCCCGCCCCCGCCGGCCGCCGCGGCCCGCAGCGCGGCAAGCGTGCGTTCGTCGTCGCCGCCATCGCCGATCTCCGCCTCCACGACCTCGACGCCCAGCCGATCGCGGAGGAGGGCCAGCGGCCCCGTGACCCCCGGGTGCTCCAGCGAGGTCGTCACGACCCGGTCGCCCGGGCGCCAGTCGATCGTACCGAGGGCCAGGTTCACCCCTTCGGTCGTGGAGTGGGTCAGCGCGACCAGGTCGATCTCCGTGCCGAGGACCGCCGCGACGACGGCGCGCGCCTCGTCCATTCGGGCGAGGAGCTCCTCGTAGGACTCGCGCGTCGCCCGCCCGACCGCGAGCTCCCGCTCGGCGACCTCCGCCATCGCCGCGGCCGCCTCGGCGGGGATCGGCCCGGCCGTGCCCGTGTTCAGGTAGATGCCGGCCCGCGTTGCCGGCAGGCCGGCGCGGAGCGCGGCGAGGCGATCGCCGTCGGAGGGAGTGGGTGTGCTCATCGGCTCCGTATGATACGGAGCGATGTCCGGTGCCCACGCGCGACCCGAGCTGCTCGCGTCTCCCGACTGGCTTGCCGAGAACCTCGGCCGCCCGGAGGTGCGCATCCTCGACGTGCGCTGGCGCCCCGACGGCGCCGGGCGCGTCGTCTTCTCCGAGGGGCACGTCCCCGGCGCGCTGCACCTGGACTGGCGCGACGCGCTCACCGACCACGACGCCCCCGACGGGGCGCTCCACCTCGCCCCACCCGACCAGGTCGCGGCCGCCCTCGCGAGTGCCGGGATCGGCAGCGGGACCACGGTCGTGGTGTACGACGACGCGGCGAGCCTCTACGCGGCGCGCACGTGGTGGAGCCTGCGGGCCTGCGGGCTCGACTCGGTCCGGATCCTTGACGGCGGGTTCGGGGCATGGAGCGAATCCGGGCGCCCGGTCTCGCACGCGGTGCCGGAGCCGGCGCGCGGCGGGTTCACGCCGCGGTCCCAGCTCCGGCTGCGGCTGATGGCGAGCGACGTGAAGTCGCTCGTCGGGTCGCCCGACGCCCTGATCCTCGACGCCCGCACGCCGGCCGAGTACCGCGGCTTTGCCGGCGGCGGCAAGCGCCTCGGCCACATCCCGGGGGCGGTCAACCTCCCCGTCGCCGCGACCACGGAGCCCGGCACCGGACGGTTCCTGGACGGCGCCGACCTGCGGCGGCTCCTGGCGGAGGCCGGCGTGACGCGCGACCGGCGCATCGTCTGCTACGACGGGGCGGGTGTCGGCGCGGCCAAGCTCGCCTTCGTGCTCGCCCTCATGGGGCACGAGGACGTCGCGGTCTACGACGGCGGCTGGGCCGAATGGGGCAACCGCCTCGACCTGCCGATCGAGCGCTGACCGGCCACGGTCGTGGCTTGCCCGGGCCGCGGTCCTGGCTCACCCCGGCCCACGGTCCTGGCGCACCCCGGCCCCGGTCCCGAACGCCGCACCTCCGCGGAATCGTGGTGCGTGCGCGCACCGCCGAAGCATCACACATGCGCAATTGGACCGATGCGCACAGTCGCATAAGGCCGCTTGGCCCTGCCATTCGATACATGCCGCTGGGGTATGGTTCGCCGCGTGAATGCCGAGCGCGACGTCCGCCTGCTCACGCGCGCGAAGTGGGTGGGCGTCCTCCTCCCGATCGCCTTCATCTGGGGCTTCGAGGTCGTCCGCTGGTGGGTGGTCGAGCCATCCGTGCCGGCGGACTCCGCGCACGTCTTCGCCGGGCTCGTGATGAGCGGCGCGGCCGTCCTCTTCGGGCTCGGCCTGTTCGCCGTCCTCGACCGCGCCCAGCGCCGCCTCGTCGAGTCGAACCAGGACCTCGCCGCAGCCCACGCGATCGCGTCGGCGCTGCAGGGTGACGAGGACCTCGAGACGACGCTCGCGGCCACCCTCGACCGCGTCCTGGAGCACACCGGCGCCCTCGCGGGCGCGCTTCACGTTGCCGGCCCCGGCGGCCGGCCCCTCGTCGTGCAGCGCCCGGCCGAGCTGGGCCCCGGCCTGCAATGGGTCGAGTCGATCCTGGGTGGCGCCCCGTCGATCCTGGCAGACGCCGTGCGCGAGGACCTCCCCGGTGTCGACGCCACGACGATCGACGTGCCTCTCCGCAGCACGGCGGCGACGGTAGGAGCGATGCGCCTCCTGGTCCACCCGGGCGGCGACCTGCGGATCGGCACGGCCGCGCTCGCGGACCTCGGCGAGAAGATCGGCGCCGCGGCCGGCCTGGCCACGTCGCTCGCCGACCTGCGCCGCGAGGAGCACGAGCGCTCCGCGCTGTACGGCGTCGCGCTGCAGCTGACCGGACGGGCCGAGCTGCGCGAGCTCCTGGACCTCATCACCCGGCACGCCCGCGAGCTGCTCGGCGCCGAGCGCTCCGTCGCCTGCCTGGCGGATCCTCGCGCCGACGGGCACGGCTACGACTGGGCGAACCGGCTCGCGGTGGCCGACGACGGGCGGACCTGCCTCCTCGCCCACCCCCCCGCCGAGGGCGGTTCGGAGCATCACAACCCGGCCTGCCCGATCCAGCACGACGGGCCTCGGGCGGAGATCCTGGAGCGGCCCCTCCGTGGCGCCGACGGGTTCCTCGGCGAGCTGTGTGTGATGCGCACCAACGGCGTGCCCTTCACGGAGCGCGACCGCGAGCTGCTGGGCGCGATGGCCGACATGGCGGCGATCGCCGTCGGGACGGCCCGACTCCGCGAGGCCGAGCAGCAGTACACCATCGTCGCCGAGCGCGACCGGATCGCCCGCGAGCTGCACGACAGCCTGGCCCAGGTCCTGGGCGTCATCCACCTCCGCCTGCGGAGCCTGGAGCCCGAGGTGCACGACGTGCCCGGGAACGGCGTGGCCACCGAGATTGCCGACCTGGCCGAGATCGCCGACGAGGCCTACAAGGACGTCCGCGAGGCGATCCTGGGCCTCCGGGAGTCGATCACCTCCGCCAACGGCCTCGAGGGGGCGCTCGGCGAGTACCTGCGCAAGTACTCGCGGCAGACCGGCATCAAGTCCTCGATCCACTGCGACGGAGCGGCCCGGCGCGCCCTGACGCCGCGCAGCGAGGTCCAGCTGCTCCGCGTCGTCCAGGAGGCGCTGACGAACGTCCGGAAGCACGCCGGCGCGAAGCACGTCGCGGTGAGCCTGAACGAGGACGACGGGGTCGTGACCCTGGCGGTGATGGACGACGGCGTGGGCTTCGATCCGGGACGCCTCGAGGAGTCGTTCGACCACGGCTTCGGGATGGCGTCGATGCGCGAGCGAGTGGAGCAGATCGGCGGTACCCTCGCGGTGCATACCGCGCCGGGCATGGGGACCCGCGTCGTGGTCCAGCTCCAGCAGGAGGAGTCGCGTGCCGCACACGCCCCCGGCGCTCCGCGTGCTGCTGGTTGACGACCAGCCGCTGTTCCGCAAGGCGCTCGCCGGCCTCGTCAACGCCCAGCTCGACATGACCGTCGTCGGCGAGGCCGACAACGGGCTGGCGGCGCTCGACCGGGTGCGCGAGCTGGCCCCCGACCTCGTCGTCATGGACGTGAACATGCCGGGTTCCGGCGGCGTGGACGGGGTGCGCGCGATCCGAGGCGCCGGGTACGCGACGAAGATCGTGATGCTCACGGTGTCCGAGGACGACGACGACCTGTTCGACGCGATCCGCGCCGGGGCCAACGGCTATCTCCTCAAGAACATCCGGCCGGAGGTCCTGTTCGACGACCTGCGCGGAGTCATGCGCGGCGAGGCGCCGATCGCGCCGGGGATCGCCCACAAGCTGCTGGACGCGCTGCGCGACGGTCCGCCGCGGTCGCACGCGCCCGCCGCCCCGCGCGAGGGCGACGTGGCCCTCACCCGCCGCGAGACTGAGATCCTGCAGCTCGTCGCGGCCGGCCTCTCCAACAAAGAGATCGCCGCGCAGCTGGTGATCACCGAGGGCACGGTCAAGAACCACGTCCACAACTCGCTGGAGAAGCTGCACCTCTCGAACCGCACCCAGGCGGCCGCCTACACGGTGGCCCAGGGGCTCGCGCTCCCGCGCTCCGAGGCGCCGCGCTCCGGGGAGTAGCGAGCGAGGCGCCGCGCTCCGGGGAGTACGACCCGGGTACCGGGGGCACTGCCGCGCCGGCGCGCTGATTCCGGTGCCCGCAGGCACCATTCGTGCGGTGCCGTTCGATAGACGCCCCGGGTGGCGAATTGTGCCCACGGGCGGATGGCGGCGGCTCGGAGCGCTCCCGTAGCATCGGCGACCAGCGGGGCCAGCTTGGCTCCCGCCTTCCTGCGCAGGAGCCCGACGCCCATGTCGGACCCGGTCCGGGTTCTCGTCCTCTACGACCACCCGCTCCTCGGGGAGGGGCTGAGCGCCCTCATGGCGTCCGTGCCCGACCTCTCCGTGGAGCGCGTCGCCATGGGCGACCCGGACGCGATGGAGCGGGCGCTCGCCTACGACGCCGACGTCGTGATCCTCGAGGAGGGCGGGCCGGTCGGGCTGGTGGACCTCCTGCGCCAGAGTCGCGCCCGCGCGATCGTCGACGTGAGCATCTCCACGTCGCAGGCCTGGACGATCCGCCGCGAGGAGATCGCCCCCGACCCGGAGTCGCTCATCGACCGGATCGTCGGCGCCTGCCTGAGCGATCGCCGGGCACCGGCTCCCGCGGTCGGCTGACCGCCGCCCGGCGAACCCGCGCCCTGTCCCACATCCGGCGTTCCGTGTCGCATGCGACCAGCGTCCCCTGCGAGCCGGTGCGGCCTCGGCGTACGATCTGGGCATGGCTGACACGATCGAGCCCCGTCCCACCTCGCCGGTGGCCTCGTCGCCCGCGACATCGTCGCCGGCGTCCCCGTCGCTGCTGGCCGCCCCGATGGGTCGACGGCAGGCCCTCGCCGTCATCGGCACCTCCGTCGCCGCCGCCGCGTTCCTCGAGGCCTGCGGCTCCGGCGCCACGCCGCCGGCGCGTGGCTGGGTCCAGGCGGACGTCGACCCGGAGACCCTCCAGGTGGACCAGCCCGTCCCCGTCCGTTTCACCGGGTCGGTGGCCGGGATCTCCGTCAGCGGCTCCGCGTGGCTGGTCCTGCGCGAGGCCGGCGAGCTGGTCGCCTTCGACCCCAAGTGCCCCCACGCACGGTGTGCCTACGAGCTGACCGACGACAAGCGCTTCTCGTGCCTCTGCCACGAGGCGTTCTTCGACCTGGACGGGAACGTCCTGTCCGGCCCGCCACCGCATCCGCTCGACGAGTTCCGCGTGCGCGAGGTCGACGGCCGGATCGAGCTCTACATGCCCTCCGACTTCTCGACGCCGCGCCCCGAGGACTGACCGGGGCGCGGCACCCCGGCAGGCGAGCACACAACCCCGCGGCAGGTGGCACCCGTGAGATCCATCGTCCGGCCGATATAGACCGGGCGGAGGGTCACGAGCGCCCCCCTGTATCCATCTTCTACCCCCCGGCGGATAGGAACGCGCACACGCGGGAACGACCATTCACGACGGCGGGGTGCGCCATGGCGCGCGCCCCTGGCCGCAATGCGTCGCAAACAGGTCGTAACCGAAGGTGCGAAACATGTTCCGGGTCACGTCCCTGACCAAGATGGATGATCGGCAGCTCAACAGGTGGATCAAGCGCCTCGCGCTGCTGCTCGTCGCCGGCACCGTCCTGTTCGTCGGCTTCTACGCGCTCGATCGCTGGCGACCGGCCACGGAGCCGATCGTCGATCGGCGTCTCTCCGCGCTGGAGCAGGCGGTCCGCGACAACCCCGAGGACATCGTCTCGCGCGGAACGCTCGCCGACACGTACGTGGCGAAGGGCCGCTTCGACGACGCGATCGTCCAGTACAACCTGATCCTCGAGACCGGCAAGGAAGAGGAGCTGGCGACCTACGGGCGCGCGGGCGCCTACGTGGGCCTGGAGCAGTACGACCTCGCGGCGAAGGACTACGCGCGGGTCGTCGAGATCGCCAAGGACGGCGAGATGGCCAACGTCGACCCAATGCTGCAGGCTAGCTACTACAGCCTCGGCAGCATCGCGATGAAGCAGGCCAAGCCCGCGGAGGCAATCCCCTTCCTCGAGAAGGCCCTCGCGATCAAGCGCTCGGATGCGGATGCCCTGTACCTGATCGGGACGGCCTATGCGGCCACGGGTGAGACCGACAAGGCCGAGACTGCCCTCCGCGCCTCGGTCGCCTTCGTGCCGATCGGGTGGAGCGAGCCGTATGCGGCGATGGCCGACGCGTTCACGAAGGCCGGCAGGACGGCCATGGCCGAGTGGGCCGGCGCCATGGCCGACCTCGCCGCGGGTAGGCCCGAGCTCGCCGAGCCGCGCCTCCTCGCGATCGTCGACAGCGATGCCGGCCTCGACGTCGCGATCGGCCTCGGCATCCTGTACGAGACGCGGGGCGACACCGCCACCGCGGCCCAGTGGTACGGCAAGGCCCTCGCGGAGGATCCCGAGAACGCCGCCGCCCGCCTGGGCATGAGCCGCGTAGGCCCGACCGCCACGTCCCTGCCGGCTCTGCCGACGCCGGGCGCGCCCGGCGGAGCGAACGACGGATGACCACCGAGATGACCGCCAACGACCTCCCGGTCCCTCCGGTCGCAGACGAGGGCGAGCCTGCTGCCGAGGGCGCGCCCGAGGAGAAGCGGCGACGCCGGAAGGCACTCCTCCTGTTGTTCCTCCTTGGACTGCTCGCCTTCCTGGTCACGATCGCGATCTGGTACCTCATCTTCCGCCAGCCGATCACGCCGCCACTCCCGGTCATTCCCGAGTCGCGCCTGCCCGCGTACTCGATGAGCACCTACGGCACGAACAACCCGATCGGGATCGCGGTCAGCCCCGATGGCGGCCGGATCTACGTCGCCGACACCGAGGGCGAGCGGGTGGTCCGCGTATTCGACGCCGGCGGCAACCTCGTCGCGACGGCGAAGCCGCCCGAGACGACCGGCACGGAGCACGTGCCCGTCTGGGTCGCCATCGATCCGCAGACCTCCGAGGTCTACGTGACCGACCGGCCGACCGGCGACGTGTACATCTACGACCAGGACGGGACCTACCAGCGGACGCTCACCCTGGCGAAGCCGATCCCGGGCTGGCAGCCCGTGGGCATCGCGTTCGACAAGGAAGGCCTCCTCTACGTGGTCGATCTCGGCGGCGCTGCGCCGAAGGTGCAGGTGATCGACCGGACCGCCGTCGTCGTGCGCACGCTTGGCGAGACCGACAAGCTCTCCTTCCCCAACGGCCTGGCCGTCGACAAGGACGGCAACGTCTACCTGGCGGACAGCAACAACGGTCGCCTGCTCGTGTACGGCACCGACGGGACCGTGCGGGCGCAGGTTGGCCGCGGGTCCGGCGAGGGCAATCTGGGGCTTCCGCGCGGCGTTGCCGTGGACGACCAGGGTCGCGTGTTCGTTGGCGACGCGACAGGCCAGGGGGTCTTTGTCTACCGCGCTCCCACCGATGACAACCGCCGCCTGGACTTCATCGGCTTCTTCGGCGGCGTCGGCGTCGGCGAGGGCCAATTCGAATATCCCAACGGCGTTGCCGTGGACCGACGTGGCCGTGTCTACGTCGCGGACACGATCAACGACCGCATCCAACTCTGGAGCTACTGAGCTCGACCGAGAGGGAAAGGGAGGTGGTACCCGGCCCAATGCTCGCCGCCGAACGTGGCGGCCCATCGACCATCAACACCCGCAAAGCCTGAAAGGAGGTGAGGACAGTGAGGCGATGGACACTCCTGCTTGCAGGGGCCGCGCTCTGGCTGTTCCTTGCCGCGATTCCGGCCCTGGCGGATGGTGGACCTCACGTGGCAGCGACGAACAGCGGCGCGTCGAGCCTCACGGCCGACAGCTGCGCCGGATGCCACCGGGCCCACACCGCCATCGGGCCAATGCTCCTCAACGCCCCGTCCGACGAGGCCCTCTGCCTGACGTGCCACGGCGCGTCGGTCACCGGCGCCACGACGGACGTCATGACCGGCATGCAGTACGTGCCGGCCGTCGACGATCCGGCGACCGCCGCCAACGAGGCCGGCACCCGCACCGACACCCAGCTGGGTGCCCTGCGCAACGGCGGCTTCGACCAGGCACGGATCGGTGTGCCCGCGCGATACCGGTACGGCACAGGGATGACCAACTTCTATGGCAAGGTCAGCGTCGGTGCTGCCGCCGACGTGACCTCGTCGCACATCCCCGCCCTCGGCGGCCTCACGCAGCCCGGCATCGCCTGGGGCAACGGGGCCAACGGCACTGGCATCGGCCCCGCCGTCAGCCTGAGCTGCGGCTCCTGCCACAACCCCCACGGGAACGGGCAGTACCGCATCCTCAACCCGCTGCCGGCATCGCCAGCCTCGGCCAACGCGTGGGTCAAGAACATCGTCGACGTCGGCGTGGCCACCTACACAGGTACCACTAACCTTCCTCCCGCCGGGCTCAGCATCTTCCGCACCGCGGACACCCATTTCCTGCTCATCGGTGACAACGTCACCGTGGCGGGGAACAGCGAAGCGTCGGCGAACGTCACCGGCGTCGTCAACTGGGTGAGCACCTCCGGCAGCAGCAGCAACCAGTTCACCATCACGGGCATCACCGTGGCCGCACCCGGCACGGGTGGCACCGTCATCCGCAACGGCGGCGTGAAGGTCTGGGACGCGCCCAACGCCACGAACGCAACCCGCAACTACACCGTCATCCAGACGGCGGGCTCGGTGGCCTACACGCTCCTCGCGAGCGAGGTCCCCGCTGCCGGCGACGCGACGACGGGTGACTACTGGCACCGCCAGGTGCCGTGGAACGGCGGTGGCGCCCTCAACGGCACCGTTCCCAACGCCGACGCCCCCAACGGCAATCCGTCCCAGACGGCCAATGCCCCCGCATTCGCGGAGCAGATGACCGTCTGGTGCAGCTCCTGCCACACGCGGTACGCCGCGCGACGGCAGCCCACGACGAACCCCGCCAATGGGACGATCGACAACTCGTTCCGCACTGCGCGTCCGCTCGAAGGCGCGTACATGTACCAGCACCCGACGAACGGCACCACCGCCGCATGCACCACGTGCCACGTGTCGCACGGGTCCAACGCAGCGATGGACGGCGCCGCCAGCTCCGCGTTCACGTATCCGAACACGACGGCGTCGGCCTCCAGCCGGCTCCTGAAGGTCGGGAACCGCGGGACGTGCCAGCTCTGTCACGACCCGACGAACACGACCGTGGCCGGCGCCCAATATCCGGACCGACCCTCCCCGGTACTCCGTAGACAGCCGGTCGGACCTGGCGGTCCCCGACACGGGCGACCGCCAGGTCCGCCGAGATGCAGGAACGCAACACCCGCAGAGACCGAGAAAGGAGGTGAGGACAGCGTGAGGCGATGGACACTCCTGCTTGCAGGGGCCGCGCTCTGGCTGTTCCTTGCCGCGATTCCGGCCCTGGCGGATGGTGGACCTCACGTGGCAGCGACGAACAGCGGCGCGTCGAGCCTCACGGCCGACAACTGCGCCGGATGCCACCGGGCCCACACCGCCATCGGGCCGATGCTCCTCAACGGCCCCGTCCGACGAGGCCCTCTGCCTGACGTGCCACGGCGCGGCCGGTCACGGGCGCCACCACGGACGTCATGACCGGCATGCAGTACGTGCGGCGTTGGCGACGGCGACCGCCGCCAACGAGGCGGGACCCGCAGCACCCAGCTGGGTGCCCTGCGCAACGGCGGCTTCGACCAGGCGCGCATCAGCTCGGGCGACCCGCCCGCGTCTATCGTTTCAGACGTTTCGTCGCCTCGGCCAACCAGTGCGCGAAGGTCCCGGTCGCGGACGACTCCGGCTGCCATGAGCTCGACGCACATCCCGATGCCGCGAGAACGGCCACGTGCTGCCCGGGCATCGCCTGGGGCAACGGCGCCCATCGACAGCGGCGCCGGACCAGGCCGACCACGGCTGAGCTGCGCGTCCTGCCACAACCCCCACGGGAACGGGCAGTTCCGCATCCTCAACAAGATCCCATCGGCAACCGGCATCACGGCCGTTGCCGCCCCGGGCGTGACGGTGACCGACGCGGCGCTACCGCCCGCCGGGGACGCCCGCAACTACACCGTCATCCAGACGCCGGGACCGCCCAACGGCACCTTCCTGCTCCTTGCGAGCCAGGTCGCGGCCGGCGGGTACCCCCCGACGGCCGGCGACTACTTCCACCGCGGCGTGCCCTGGGACACCCGCCTCAACAACGACGCGCCCAACGGCATTCCCGGCGGAACCGGCACCTCGTTCAACGACCAGATCACCCAGTGGTGCTCGGCGTGCCACACGCGGTACTTCACCAGCGACGACGGCACGAACGCGAGCGGCGACGCGATCTACAAGTACCAGCACAACACGCAGAGCAATCGTGCCTGCACGACGTGTCACGTCTCGCACGGCTCGAACGCGGCGATGAGCAGGGCCCAACACGAGCCGCTTCCCGTACCCGGGCGGCAGCATCCTGTCGCCATCAAGCCGCCTGCTCAAGATCGACAATCGCGGCACCTGCCAGGCATGCCACGACCCCACGGGCACGTTCCCGGCGAGTTCTTCGTCCGGGCCTGTGCCGGTGCCACTGGTCCCCTAGCCGGCCTGGCCAACCCGTCCCGTGGTGACCGGGGGTCACACCTCGGTCACCACCGACGAACCACGTGAGCGTCCTGAACCATGAGAGCGACCACCACGACCCACCGCCACGGCGCAGGACCCCTCTTCGGGGCCGTCCTGCTGGTGGTGGTCGGCGTGCTCGCGTTCACGCCGATCGTCGAGCCTGTCGGCGCCATCGACCCTACTTCCTCGCCGCCGGCCGAGGTCACGCCCGAGCCGGCGACCCCCGCGCCGACGCCCGATCCGACGCCCGCGCCGACCCCGATCCGACGCCGGGTCCGACGCCCGATCCCACGCCGGCTCCGACGCCCGATCCCACGCCGGGTCCGACACCCGGTCCAGGGCGGACCCACGCCGACGCCCGATCCCACGCCGGCTCCGACACCGAGTTCCGGGACGGAGCCCACGCCAACTCCCGTGCCGAGCCCCACGGCGCCGACCCCACCGTCGATTGCCCCCGCGACCCTCGACATCGCGACAGACGCACCGGCCGCGGGTCGCCACCGGGTCGACCCCGGATCCACCCTGGCCGTCACCCTCGTTGCGCGCCTCGACGATGCCGTCCGCGACGCCCGGCTCCTCGTCGACCTGCCGGCCGGCTGGGGCGTCATCGACGCCGGCGGTGCCGCCGTGGAGCCGATGACCGGACGTGCCACGTGGAGAGCTCGGGTCCATCGCGGCGGGTGCCAGGGTCGTCTCCGAGCTGCGCCTGCGGGCCCCTGGCCGGTCCCCCGGCGGCGATCCCGCCTTCGACGCACGGTTCGGGGCTCGCCTGGAGCACGCCGGCGGCATCGCGGCGTCTGCCGCGACGACCGTGCGGGTCGCTCCCGAGCTGGTCGTCGAGCACGTCACCCTCGCCCGCGTCGACGACGTCAGCCAGGTCCCGACCTACCTCGCGTCCGAGGAGGAGCTCGATGGCATCGAGATCTACGACACGTTCCGGGTGCGCTTCCAGGTCCGGAACGCCGACGTCCTGTCCACGACGCTCTTGCCGGGCCTCCAGTACCGGATCTTCGGCACGGACGCATACGCAGATCTCCCGGTGGGAGGTCCGCGGACGGACGCCCCGTTCTATCTCGGTGTCGAGTGGCGACGGGTGGGCGACGGCCGGGGAACGCTGCCCGGCCCCGACGTCGAGCCGATCCCGATCCGGGAGATCCGCGAGGACGATACCGACGATCCGACGCAGCTGCCGATCCCCGGCAAGCGGCTGATGGGTGAAGCGGACGCGCCGACGTTGACCATCTCGGGCGACTCCTACACCGAGATCGAGTTCACGGTGCGGGCATCGCTGGATCTCCCGTTCGCGGAGACGTTCCAGCTCCGGCTCGTGGATATGGGCCGGCCGATCCGGGCGGCGGCCGTGGCCGTCGTCCAGACCGGGTCGCGCGGGCCCCTCGAGCTCTCGCCGGGCCAGCGCAACGGCCTGCGGGTTGGACCCCCGGCGGACGTCAAGCCGGCAGGGCTCAGCGAGGTCGACTTCCCGCTCGTGACCCCCGCAGCCATCGCCGCCGCCTGGCCGGAGTCCGGCGGGACGACGAGGTACCGGCTGGCCGTGGCCGTCCCCGCGATGCCCACGGCGCCGCAGGCGCCCGGCGCGCCCTTCACCTCCCCCCATACCCCGGACACGTCGCTGGTCTCGGACACGTGCGCGGCGTGCCACGGCACGCACGCGGCACCGAATTCGAGCCTCCTCTCGGAGGCGGAGCCGCAGGCGACGCTGTGCTTCACCTGCCACGATGGCTCCGGCTCCAACCTCGACACCAAGTCGCAGTACACGGACACGGCGGTGCCGGCCAACGACCCGACGACCCGGAGCTACTACCGGCACGATGCCGCCACGGCCCCGGTCGTTCCGAACACCCACACGCTGGCCACGAACGACGAGTTCGGCGGTGTCTCGAACCGGCACAGCGAGTGCGCCGACTGTCACAACTCGCACATCGCCACAACCCAGGCCCCCACGCAGTTCAGCGACGGCTGGTCAATCTCGGGCCGCCAGACGTCGATTTCCGGGGTCTCGGTCGTCAACGGTGCTGCAGGCACGGCTCCGACCTACACCTTCCTGGGCGGGACCGTCGGATCGCAGCCGACCCGCGAGTACCAGATCTGCCTGAAGTGCCACTCCGGTTTCACGACGCTTCCGGATACGACCGGCCAGCCGCCCTCCCGCCAGGCGCTGGACAAGGCGATCGAGCTCAATCCCGCGACCTCCTCGTACCACCCCATCCAAGCGGCCGGCACGAACGCAACGGCCGCAATGGCGGGCAGCCTGTCCGGGACGTCGCCGTACAAGCAGTGGAACTTCACGACGGACGGGACCGTGCGGTGCGTGAACTGTCACGGCGACCCGCGGAAGCTGAGCGCGACAGCCGCACCGGCCGCCGGCTCCGACCTGGCGCCGCACACCAGCCAGTTCCGCGGCCTGCTCATCCAGAACTACCGCGACCGCGAGCTGAAGGGACGTTTCGACGCCTACGCCGCCGCGGACTTCGCCCTGTGCTACGTCTGCCACGCGGAGGCTCCGTTCCGCAACAGCACGTTTGCCGGCACCAACTTCCTCGACCACGACAAGCACGTCTCCCGGTTGGCGAACAAGGGCAGCGGCACCAGCACCGACATCGACACGCCGGGGGCGGGCCAGGGGAACGCGATCTGCGCCGAGTGCCACTACCGGACTCACGGAACCGCGCTGGCATACAACGAGAGCGACCGGACGAACGCGCGGCTCGTCAACTTCGCCCCGAACGTCACTGCGTGGGAAGGGGTGCTGAAGTTCGTGCCGATGGGAGCCACGACGAACGGGAGCTGCACCCTGACCTGCCACGGCAAGGCTCACGAGAACGAGACCTACTGACCCGACGCTCCCTGGGTCCAGGAGGTCCTGGCCGAATCAGCATCGAAGCGCGGCCGTACCTCCTCGCGCTCCTTGCCTGACGCCGATTGGCGTTTCCCTCTCCCCCTGTACCGGTGGATACACCCCGGGGAGCGCGCCCGTATCTCCCGAACGCATGCACGCGCGCGCATTTGTGCCGCCCGGAGGATGGGATCAGGCCGCCCTCGTGACGACACTTCACGGCAGGTGTCACAGGCCGGGCATGGACCCGGGCCTCGCAACGAGGGCAATCGGAATGACAGCAGCACGAGCGCGCGCCCCCGAGGCGCGCCCGGCGGGAGCGGAGCGATGACCGCGCCGACCCCCGCCGGCAAGTCCACGAGCCCCGAGAAGCTGGAGCGCGAGCTCCTGGCGCGTCTCGGGCTCGACCCGTCCGCCTCGCCCGAGGACCTCGCCACCGCCCACGAGACGGTGACCGCGTACCTCGCGGCCGCGCCGCGCGACCTGCGCTCCTGGGCCCGGACCCAGGCGGCCGGCGCCGACGAGGCGTACGCACTTCTTACGGACCCGGCCGCGTTTGCTCGCGCCGTCGCCCTCGTCGGCGCGAGCGCACGGCCGGCCGTCCTTCCCGGTGGGCCGGCGACACCTCCGGCCCACCGGGACACCCCCATGCCGGCGGCCGCCGCGGTTCCCCCCACCGCGGCGGCTGTCCCGGCCTTCACCCCGGCCCTCGCCGCGGCGAAGCCCCGCGTCGACGGGAACGGCAAGCGGATCGTCAGCGACGACGAGATCGACGCCCTGCTCGCCGAGGTGGATCCCTACGCCAACCCCGAGATCGTGGGCACGCCCGAGCAGCGCGCCGCCACGCAGCAGCGCCTGGCCGACGTCGTCCCGGCCGAAGCCCCGCGGAGCAGCCGGATCGGCGCCCTGCTGGGGTCCAACGCCTTCCGCAACGTCGCCCTCGTCGGCGCCGTCGTCGTCGGCATCGCGATCGTGGGCGCGTTCGGCGCGAACGGCAACGGTCCCCAGGGCATCGGCGCGGCCAACAGCCCCTCGCCCGCCGCCAGCGCCGCGCCGGTCCTCGACCAGGCCGACGTCGGCGAGCTGATGACCAAGATCCAGGCCGACCCGAAGGACGCCGACAGCCTCATGGCCCTCGGCGACGAGTACTACAAGGTCGGCGACTTCGTGACGGCCGGCAACTGGTTCACCAAGGTCACCGAGGTCGAGCCGACGAACGTGCGCGGCTTCCTGGCCCTCGGCGCCACCGCCTTCAACCAGGGCGACCTGGCGACCGCCGAGAAGGCCTGGAAGCAGGCCGTCGTGATCGACGACACGAACGTCGAGGCGCACTACGACCTCGGCTTCCTCTACCTCAACCAGCAGCCCGCCGACATGGCCGGGGTGCAGCGCGAGTGGGGCAGGGTCGTGGAGCTCGATCCCGACAGCGAGATCGCCGGGACCGTGAAGGCCCACCTGACCGCCCTCTCGAGCTTCGACCCCGGCTCCCCGGCTCCCTCCGGCGCCCCCGCGGAGAGTCCCGCAGCGTCCCCCGCCGCGTCCCCGGCGGCCAGCGGGGCTCCCGCATCCTCCGCCCCCTCCGCGGCTCCGTCGACGGCCCCCGCGGGCTCGCCCGCCCCGGCCGGGAGCCCGCAGCCATGACCCTCGACGCAGGGCTCGGGATCGGGCTCGCCGTGGCGTTCTTCGCCGGCGTGGTCTCCTTCGCGTCGCCCTGCTGCCTGCCGCTCGTGCCCGCCTACATCGGGTACATGGTGGGCGCCACCGGCGAGCTCGAGCGCCGCCGGAGCTTCCTGCACGGGCTCGCGTTCGTCACCGGTTTCACCCTGGTGTTCGTGGCCTTCTGGGCATCCATCGGCCTGATCGGCTACGTCTTCGCCGACGCCATGCAGTACATGCGGGTGATCGGCGGCGCCATCCTGATCGTCCTCGGTCTGCAGGTGGCCGGCGTGATCAACGTCCGCGCCCTCTGGCGAGACACCCGTCCGATGCCGGCCTTCGGCGGCACCGGGATGGGCACCGGCATGGGCTCGGGCATGAGCACCGGCATGAACGCGGCCATGAACGGCTCGATGGGTGCCGCGGTCGCCGGCGGCGGCTCGGTGGCCCTCGGCGGCCCCGGTGGGACCGTCGCCCAGCCCGGCTACGGGCGCTCGCTCGGCTTCGGCGTCGTCTTCGCCGCCGGGTGGAGCCCCTGCATCGGCCCGATCCTCGGCGGGATCATCGGCCTGGCCACGGCCACGGCCAGCGTCGCCTCGGGGACGGTCCTCCTCCTCGCCTACGCGGCCGGCCTCGCCGTGCCGTTCCTCGCCGTCGCGATGGGTGCGACGTGGGTGGCCCACCGGCTCGGTTGGGTCGGGCGCCACCACCGCGCCGTCTCGCTCGTGAGCGGGACGCTTCTCGTCGTCCTCGGCTTCCTGATGGCTACCAACCTGCTCGCGCGTCTCGCGGTGCTCACCGCGCCGCTCGGCGTCTGACGGAGGCGCACGATGACCCAGACCACGCACACCGAGAAGATGGGGGCGGGCGCAGCGCCCGTCGCCGTCGAGCGCCCCGGCAGCGTCGATTCGGCGCTGGAGCGCCTCTGGCACTTCCTCACGTCGATGAAGCTGGCACTCATCCTGATGCTCGCCTTCGCGGCGCTGACGCTGCTCGGCGCGCTCGTCATCCAGGCGCCTCCGGGGGTCATGGATGATCCCCAGGCTAGGGCCGAGTGGCTCGCCGGGATCCGGCCTCGCTTCGGCGGCTGGACGGACCTGCTGGATCGCCTCCAGGTCTTCACGATCTTCACCTCGATCTGGCTGCGGGCGATCGGCGCCCTGCTGGCCGCGTCGCTCATCGCCTGCACCGTGGCGCGGATCCCGGGCACCTGGCGGACGATGAGAAGCCCGCACGTGAACGTGGGACCGGCGTTCTTCGAGCACGCGCCCCAGCACGAGGCGATGACCTTCCACCGCTCGCCCGACGAGGTCCTCGCGACCGCCCAGGCCGTCTTCAGGCGCCGTCACTACCGGGCGCTGACCGAGGACGACGGGACGGTCCACCTCTACTTCGACCGCAACCGGTGGGCCCCCTGGGGCGGCCTCGTCGCGCACATCAGCGTCGTCGTGATCCTGGCCGGCGCGATGGTCGGCTCCATGCTGGGCTTCCGCGACTCGCAGTTCATGCTGGCCGAGGGCGCGACGTCCGCCATCCCGCGGCTGGCCGGCGCCACGATCACGCTGAACTCCTTCAAGGACACCTACAACACGACGACCGGGGCTCCCCTGGACTACGTGAGCGACGTGACCGTCACGCAGGACGGGAAGGTAGTCCTCAGCCAGGAGGTCCGGGTCAACGAGCCGTTGCGCTACGGCGGCATCTCCTTCTACCAGGCCTTCTTCGGGCCGGCGGCGGTCGTGACCGTGACGGACGACAAGGGCACGGTCCTTCGCTCCGAGGGCGTGCCGCTGGCCTGGGAATCGAGCAACGGCGGCAACAAGGTCGGCTCGTTCACCCTGCCAGACAAGAACCTCGCGGTCTGGGTCGTCGCGACGACCGGGCCGAACGACCCGAGCGTCAAGCCGGGCCAGATCGCGATCGAGACCTACGCCGCCGACACCGGCGATCCGATCACCCAGCAGTCGATCGACCAGGGCGTCGCGACGACGATCGACGGCCTCACCTACACCTTCGAGCGCGAGGCCAAGTACACCGGCCTCAGCGTCGCTTCCGACCCGGGCACGCCGCTCGTCTGGCTGGGCTGCTTCCTGCTGGTCGCGGGCTTCGCGGTCCGCCTGTACGTCCCCTACCGGCGCGTCTGGGGCCGCCTGACGCCACGACCCGACGGGGGAGCTCGCTCTCCATCGCCGCGGTCGGGCGCAAGGACACTGGCTTCGACGAGGAGTTCACCACGATCGTCACCGACATCCGCCAGGCCCTGACGGCCCAGGCGAAGAGCTGAGGAGCGGGCAATGGACAAGATGGCGATGTACGCCTTCATCGGGGGGACGCTGAGCACGTTCCTCGCCCTGATCGCCTACGTCTTCTACGCGATCTCCGGCGTGCGGGCGGCCCGCATGGCCACCGCGGGTGCGCCCATGACGACCGGCCGGGTCGGCTTCGTCTCGGGGCCGCGCACCGCCTCGATCGGGCATTACGCCACGCTCCTCGGCTGGCTGGGCTTCGCCCTCATCGGCGCCAGCCTCGTCTTCCGGGCGCTCGCCACCGGCCACGGGCCGTTCTCCAACATGTACGAGTTCTCCATCGCCTTCGCGTGGGGAATCCTGGGTGCCTACTACTGGTTCGAGCACAAGTACCACCAGCGGATGCTGGGCCTCCTGGCCCTCCCGGTCGCGCTGGGGATGCTCCTGTACGCCTCCACCATCCCGGCCGACATCGAGCCGCTCGTCCCGGCCCTCCAGAACAACCTGCTCCTGTCGGTCCACGTCGCCACGGCGATCGTCGCCTACGGCTCCTTCACGGTGGCCTTCGCCGCCGCCGTCCTCTTCCTGGCCCAGCCCGAGACCGGCCGCTGGGGCCTTCCCAAGCCGGCGGTCCTCGACGAGATCGGCTACCGCGCCATCGTGGTCGGCTTCCCGTTCCTGACCCTCGTCATCGTCCTCGGCGCCCTGTGGGCCGACGTGGCCTGGGGCCGCTACTGGGGCTGGGACCCGAAGGAGACCGCGTCGCTCGTGACGTGGTTCATCTACGGTGCCTATCTTCACGCGCGCGTGATGCGCGGCTGGCGCGGCCGCAGGGCGGCGATCCTCCTGATCGTCGGCTTCGGCGCCACGCTCCTCACGTACTTCGGGAACCTGTTCTTCGGCGGGCTCCACAGCTACTCCGGCCTGGGCTGAGCCCCGACCGCACGCTCGACGGGAGATCGCCATGGATGCCCTGCAGGTTCCCGCGTCGCGGCCGACGGGCGTCGGCGCGGGCCGGCTGCGGACGATCCTGGTCCTGGGCGTGGTCGCCGTCCTCGTGATCGCCGCGGCCTGGGTCCTGGGCCAGCCGTCCGGGGACGTGACCGTGCGGGCCGGCGAGGCGCCGGCCGGCGAGGCCCCGCGGATCGGCGACACGCCACCGGACTTCGAGGCGACGACGATCGACGGGACGGCGGTCTCGATGGCGGCACTCGCGGGCCAGCCCACCTGGCTGACCTTCGGGGCGAGCTGGTGCCCGGACTGCCGGGCCGAGGCAACAGATCTGCAGGCGACCTACGCGAAATACGCACCCCAGGGGCTGGTCGTCCTGGGGGTCTTCATCGACGAGCCCGAGTCTGCCGCGGCGGACTACGCGAAGCGGGTCGGCTTCACCTTCCCGCTGGTCTCGGATCCGCAGGGCAGGATCGCCGACCTGTACCGGACCTACGGCATCCCCATCCACTTCTTCGTCGGGCGCGACGGCACGATCCAGGATGTCCGGATCGGCCGCCTGACGCCGGACGACATGGAGCAGGTGGCCCAGCAGCTCGTCAACGGCTGACGGAGTCCCACGCATGAGCGAGCCCGGAACGCGCGGCCCCGCCGACGAGCCGGTCGGACGCCGTCCCGAGGCGACCGACGCCGCGGCCGAGGCGGCCGAGGCGGTCGACGCGGCCGAGGCGGTCGACGCCGCCAACGCGGCCGAACCGACCGAGCATGTCGAGGCCGCCGACGCCGAGCCGGCGAAGGGCCTGCGCGGGCGCGTCGTCGACGTCCGGTTCCGCCTCCCCCGCACGCGGCGCGGGATCTTCGCGCTCCTCCTCGTCGTCGGTGCCTTCGCGTTCGCCGGGATCTGGACCAGCGTCACCCTCATCCACTGGACGGAGACCGCCGACTTCTGCGGCCGCTGCCACCAGATGGGCCCCGAGCTCGTCGCCTACGAATCCGGCCCCCACCGCGACGTCACCTGCGGCGAGTGCCACGTCGAGCCCGGCGTGAGCGGCTGGATCAAGGCCAAGATGAACGGCACGCGCCAGCTCCTCCAGGTCATCACCGGCACGTACCCGCAACCGATCCCGCCCCCCGACCACAGCGCGCTCCCGTCCGTGCAGGACACCTGCCTGAAGTGCCACTCCATGGACCGGCTGGCGACGGGGACGCTGGTGACCCGCACCTCGTTCGCCGAGGACGTCGACAACACGCGCTCGTTCGTCGGGCTGATGATCCGGCCCGGGTCCGGCGACATCTTCGACGTCGACCGGAGCGTCCACTGGCACGTCCTGCGGCGGGTGGAGTACCGGACGCCCGACGAGGACGCCGAGTCGATCGACTACGTCGCGGCGACCACCCTGGACGGCACCACCAAGGAGTTCATCGCCCAGGACAAGATCGAGATCGCCGAGGATGTCCAGCCCGAGATCGACGCGATCAAGGCGGCCGAGAAGGAGCGGGTGATGGACTGCATCCAGTGCCACAACCGCGTCGGCCACCCGATCCCGAACCCGCGCAGGGGCCTGGACTTCGACATGACGGAGAAGCTCATCAGCACGGACCTCGAGTACATCAAGCGCGAGGGGATGCGGGTCCTGTGGTCCAGCTACCCTGACGAGGAGACCGCCTTCGCCGAGATCGACAAGCTCTCCGGCTTCTACGAGCTCGAGTACCCCGAGACCGCGGCCACGATGGCGGCCGAGATCGACGAGGCGATCGCCCAGGTCAAGGTCCTCTACCGCCTGACCGCGATGCCGGAGATGAAGGTCACCGCGGCGTCCTACCCGGACTTCATGGGCCACCTCGACTTCCCGGGGTGCTTCCGCTGCCACGACGGCGGCCACTTCCTGGTCAAGGACGGGGTCGCCACGAAGGAGGTCATCCCGGCCACCTGCGACACGTGCCATACGTATCCGCAGATCGGCGAGGCGGTTGCCAGCCTGCCCCTGGGCGAGCCGCCGGTGACCCACGACGACCCGCTCTACGTGTTCGGCCACAAGGACGTGGCGACCTCGGTGGATCCCGGCGGCCAGTCCTGCGGCATGTGCCACGCCCGCGACTACTGCCTCAACTGCCACCAGACGGGCGCGGTCACGGTGGACCACGACACGATGATGACCAACCACGCCCAGGTGATCCGGGACCAGGGCAACACGGCCTGCGCCTATTGCCACCAGCCCGTCTACTGTGCCCGCTGCCACGAGCAGCCGGTCCTGCCGGTGACCTCGCCCTTCATCACGGGGCTCCCGGGAGCCGCGCCGGCGGGGATCCGCTGGCCCCTCGTCGCGACGGGACCGGCCGCCGCTGGGCAGGCGCCGTAGTCGACGGCCAGGAGCCGGCCCCGCGGCGGGGCCGTCGGGCGCCGTCCGGGCTTCAGCCCGCCGGCGGGGGTTCCCTCGGCGGCTCGCCCGCCGGCCTGGCAGACGGCCGGGCCGGCGCGCGGGCGACGCCCGCCCAGGGATCCACCTCGTGGAACGGGGCGAAGACCTGTGCGCGCGCGTGGTTGATGGCGACGAACGCCACCGTCTGGCGCGCCTCGCCGACCCGCTCGGCCCAGAAGGTCGCATCGGTCACGGGGAGGAAGGCGCCGTGCAGCTCTCCCAGGCTGGCCCGGAGCCCCCGGTCGGGCAGGAGGTGGACGTGGCCGACGATGCGGAACGGCGGCACCGAGATCAGCGCCCGTTCGCTCACCTTCGGGGTCCGCAGCTCGCGCATCGGCTCCACGGTGGTCAGCGAGACGGCGAAGAGGACGGAGGCAAGGTTCACCAGGGCAAACTCGGCACGCAGCGGTGTGTCGGTCGAGCCGTATTCCTCGAGCGTGACGGCCTCCAGCACCAGGTGTGGCTGCTGGGCCTGGTTGAGGATGTCGGTCACCCGGTGCTGCGACGTCTGGATCGTGCCCCGGACGATCAGCTGCTCCGTGTACAGCGTCATCGGCACCGCGCGGGTGTTGCCGGGAGGATCGAACAGCATGCTCATGGGCGCAGTCTAGACACGCGGATCGCGTCCGCCAACGGGCAGTCGTACGTTCGCGGGGCCGTCGTGCACCGTGGGGCCGCGCACAGCGGCGCCGGGTGGTCGGCCAGGCGCCGCGGCCGCCGCCTACGATCCCTCGCGGTCGCGTGCCGCACCCTGGGTGACCAGGTCGTCGGCGTCGTGCTGGAGCTCCCGCCAGAGCCGCGTCACGGTCGCCAGCGTGTCGATCTCGGCGGCGGTCTTGTCGTCCCGGATGCGGACGATGCGCGGGAAGCGCAGCGCATACCCGGACCGGTGGCGCGCGGAACGCATGAGCACGTCGAAGGCGACCTCCACCACGATGGCCGGCTCCACCGCGCGGAAGCGGCCGTGGCGCGAGATCGTGTGCGCCTCGAACCAGCGGGTCATCTCCGCGATCTCCGCGTCGGTCAGCCCCGAGTAGGCCTTGCCGATCGTGACGAGCCCCGGTCGCCTCGTCGCGGACCGCGAACGTATAGTCCGACAGGACGGCATGGCGCTTCCCGTGCCCGACCTCCACGCCGGTCACCACGCAGTCGAGCGAGGCGAGGGCCTTCTTCATCTTCAGCCAGCCGTAGCCCCGGCGTCCCGGGGAGTAGGCGCTGGCCGGGTCCTTGACCATGAGCCCCTCGTTCCGGCGGGCGCGGGCCTCGGCGAAGAGCCGCTCGAGGTCGTCGGTCGAGGTCGCGGTCGCCAGGCGGCTCAGCGCGAGCCGTCCCGGGGCCGCCGCGAGGAGATCGAGGCTCTCGAGGCGCGCCCGCCGCTCGCGCAGGGGTATCTCGAGGAGCAATTCCACCGCGCCGTCGCGCGGTCCGAGGGCCAGCACGTCGAAGGCGATGAAGGCCACGGGGACCTCCGCCAGCACCACGGCCGACGGTGCCTTCCGGCCCAGCCGCTTCTGGAGCGCAAGGAACGGCAGGACGACACCCTCGCGCACGGCCAGCAGCTCACCGTCCAGGATGCCGTCCCACGCCAGGCCCCGGGCGGCCTCCAGGACCTCCGGGAACTGCCCGGACACGTCGTGGAGATCGCGCGAGAAGAGGCGTACGTCGTCGCCCTGCCGGTGCAGCTGGGCGCGGATGCCGTCGTACTTGTCCTCGGTCCAGACCTCCGGCCCGAGGCGGGCGACGATCTCGGCAGCGTTCTCGGCGGGCGACGCGAGCATGAAGCGCAGCGGATGGAACAGGCGCAGGCGCGCGGCGGGCAGGCGGTCGTCCCGGGCCAGGCGCGCGGTCTCGCCGACGTCGCCGGTCAGCATCACGGCACGCGCAACGTCGGGGGCCGGCCGGCCGAATGACCGCGCGATCGCCGCCTCCACCAGCCCCTCGCGAAGCCCGATCCGGAGCTCCCCGCCCAGGATCTTGACGACGTAGGTGGCGGTCAGCGGATCGCACCGGCGCAGGAGCTCCTCGAAGAGCGCGGCCTTGGCGGCGGGCCCCGCGCTGCCTCGATCGCACCGAAGGTCGCGGCCACCTCCGGGACCGTCGGGCCGGGAGGCACGCCGGGCCGGGCGCCCCTGCGTCCCGTGCCGTCGTCGCCGGCCGCGTCGCGCGCCGCCAGGACGTCCCCGACCGCCCGACCCAGGTCCGAGTGGCGGTCGTAGGCGGCCCCCAGGTCCGCGCGGGAGATGCCGGCGACGCGGGTGACCGAGTCGGCGAGGGTTGCCCAGCCGAGCCCCAGGGCGCGCCCGTCGGCCTCCGCGAAGGCACGCCCGGAGAAGAAGACGACCGCCGGTGCCAGGGCCTCGGGATCGACCGTCGCCAGGTAGGCGGCCAGGAGCTGTGTCTTCTCCGAGGTCCGCGTCGTGGCGGCGATCCGCTCGGCGACCTCGCTCCACCGGCGCATGCGCGGGATGGTATACGCTCGACCCGATGGGGTCCCGGAGCTGGTTTCCCGACGCGATCGAAGGGCGGACGGTCGTCCTGCGGCGGCACGCCGCCCGCAACGTGACGGCGTTCACGCGCTGGTACACCGACCCCGAGGTGGTCCGCCTGACCCGCTACCAGGACGGCCCGATGCGCCCCGACGAGATCCGGCGCTTCTTCGAGGTGAGGGTCGCCGGCGCGGGCTCGCTGGCGCTCGCGATCCACCTGCGAGGGTCCGACCGCCTGATCGGCACGTGCGCCTTCAGCCAGCTCGACGGCGACAACGGCTCGGCGCTCTTCCACATCACGATCGGCGAGCCCGACTGCTGGGGCCACGGCTACGGGACCGAGGCCACCGCGCTCATGCTCGATCACGCGTTCAGCACGCTCGGGATCCACCGCGTGGGCCTGGCGGTCTTCGCGTTCAACGAGCGGGCGATCAGCTCCTATCGGAAGGTCGGGTTCGTCGTGGAGGGTCGGGCGCGCGAGGCGATCTGGCGCGATGGCCGGTTCCACGACGAGATCCAGATGAGCGTCCTCGAGGACGAGTGGCGCACGATCCGCGGCCGGGTCCTGGGCCTGGAGCCTGCCGCGGCGACGGGAGAACGGAGACTGTCGGGGCTTCCCGGGGCTCCCCGCCGCGCGCGAGCCCGGCCGGTCCCCCGGCCGAAGCCCGCTGATGGCGAGCCCCGGCGCGGCGGCCGAGGAGGCGCGCGCCGCGTTCGGCGCTCATCTCGATGCGAAAGGCCACGTCGTGGAGAGCGCGCGGGCTGCGGCCGCGGAGCTCGAGGCGGCGTTCGCCGCCGGCGCCCTGGTGCGGACCCCCGCGCTCGACCAGATGCTCCGCGACCTCGACGTCGTGCTGGACGCGGATCACGGCGCCGGCGAGAAGCTCGGCGGCAAGTCCGCCGAGGCTGCCCGGTTCATCCTCCGTGCGATCGCGCGCGAGCTGGAGAACGCGTAGCCGAACGGACGATGCAGCGCCCGGCGCTTCCCGACCGTGGCACGGGTGGACGCGCTCCTACGGCTCGATCACCGTCACGTCCGTGGCGGCACCGAACGAGAGCCCACCCAGGCCCATGCCGGGGCTGGCGTCCGGATCGCCGGAGGCGTCCGGGTTCGCCACGCGGCCACCCGGCGTCACCGTCACCGCGCTGCCGACGGTGACCTCGTCGGCCGACGCCGCGGTCGCCGCCCGGTAGGCCGTGTCGGCGTCGAGCGGGATCGTGATCGATGTCCCCGACGCCAGCTCCAGGGTGATGGAGTCGGCCGAGATCCCCGTCACGGTGCCGCTCAGCGTGATGCCGCCCATCGCCTCGCCACGGCCCGGGAACCCCTGCCCGTTGCCGGGGAGCTGGCCGTTGCCGGGGAGCTGGCCGTTGCCGGGGAGCTGGCCGTTGCCGGGGAGCTGGCCCGTGCCGGGCCTGCCGGTGGACGCGGTGGCCGCCGGTGCCGTGAGGCGCCCGGCCGCGAACGCCAGCCCGCCGATGGCGATCGCCGCGGCGAGGCCCAGGAGGAGCGACGTTCCGCGCCCGGAGGTGCTCTTCGGCCTGGCGACGACGCTCGCGAGGGGGGCCGCGGTGGGCCGCGATCCGGGCCCGGGCGCAGGCGCCGCGTCGGCGGACGCGACGGGTCGGGTCGGCGCCGGGGCGACCGGCTCGGTGGGAACCGGCGCGACCGGCTCGGTGGGGGCCAGGTCGGTCGCCGGATCGTACCGGGGCCCGCGGCCTCGCGGGCGTGGCGTTCGGCGTCGGTCACGGGGGACTCCTTACTCGTAGCGGAGGGCGGTGATGGGGTCGAGGCGGGCTGCCTGGCGGGCCGGCCAGACACCGAACACGACGCCGACGGCAAGGCTGAAGCCGACGGCGATGACGACGGTCAGCGGGTTGAAGATGAGACCCCAGCCGGCGATGGCGCCGATCACCGCGGAGGCGACGACGCCGACGGCGATCCCGATCAGGCCGCCCAGCAGCGAGAGGACCAGGGCCTCGACGAGGAACTGGAGGAGGATGTCGGACCCGCGGGCGCCGATCGCCTTGCGGATCCCGATCTCCCGCGTCCGCTCCCGGACGCTGACGAGCATGATGTTCATGATCCCGATGCCGCCGACGACGAGCGAGATCGAGGCGATCCCCGCCAGGAGCAGGGTCAGCAGGCCGGTCACGGACGAGAACGTGTCGAGCAGCTGGGCCTGGTCG
>CAVQLA010000006.1:0-314256 GCA_963713285.1 uncultured Chloroflexia bacterium
GGTCGATCCTCCTCTTCGGCGACCGCCCGATCCTCGTCTACGATGTCGCCCGCGGCCCGGCCGAGCCGATCGCCGAGCCGCCGAGCCCCGGCGGCGAAGGCTACTTCGCGACGTTCGACGCGAGTGGCGAGGTGGTCTACACGACCGCCCGCGACGGCACGCTCCGCGCCTGGGACCCGCGCACGGCGGAGGAGATCAGCGCGTGGCCGGCCGCCGGGAACGGGCGGGTGTTCGATGCCGCCGACGGGCGCACGCTCCTTGTCGGGTCGACGATCGACGCCAGCGCGGCTCTCCTCGACGTGGGGCCGCGGGGCGAGCTCGGCGGCGTGGCCACGTGCGAAGGCTTCGTCCCCGCGGGCAGCCTCGTCGTCGGGGCGGGCCGGGCGGCGTTCATGAGCGACTGTGGCGACCTGGAGCGAGGCGGGCGGATCGAGGTCGTCGACCTGGCCTCGCTTCGACAGGTCGCGTCGCACCTGGGCTGGGGGGCCCAGCGAATGGCGATCTCACCGGACGGCGCGCTCATCGCCGCGCAGGAGCAGACGAGCATGACCGGCCAGGGACCGGTCCGGCTCGTCGACCCGGTGACGGGCTCGGTCGTGCGCACGCTCGAGGGGCTCTGCTCGTGGGACTGGCTCCCTGACGGGGGCAAGGATCCCGGTCCCGGGTGCCGGACCTTCCCGGAGCCGCCGTTCCCGATGTGGGCCGCCGAGCTCCGCTGGTCGCCCGACGGCGCGCTCATCGCGATGGCCGAAGGCCCCCAGGTCGCCCTGTGGTCGGCCGCCGACGGCCGGCTGCGGGCCACGCACGAGCTCGGCGAGGATGCCTCTTTCCAATCGATCGCCTTCACTCCTGACTCCCGTGAGCTCCTTCTCACGGAGAACGGCAGCGGACGGATCGCGCGCCTCTCGGTCGATGGTCTTGCGGTGCTGCAGTCGACCGCGCTCGACCCCGACGTGTTCGGCATCGCCCAGCTGCGGCTCATCGGGCACACGCCGGACGGCAAGACGATCCTCGCCGTCGGCGACCAGAACGGCGACGGGGGCGCCGCGGTGTTCGGCCTCGACGCCGAGACGCTCCAGATCGTGCGGAGCATCCCCGACGCCCACCTCGGGTCGCCGAAGTCATTCGCGATCAGCCCGGACCGGTCGACCTTCGCGACGGGCGCGTCCGACGGGAAGATCAAGGTGTGGGACTCCGCGACCGGCGAGCTGCTGCAGCAGCTCTCGATCGGCGGGCGACAGGTGCAGGGGCTGGCGTTCGTCGACGATCACCGGCTCGCCGCC
Organism: uncultured Chloroflexia bacterium; assembly: GCA_963713285.1. Lineage (GTDB taxonomy): Bacteria > Chloroflexota > Limnocylindria > Limnocylindrales > CSP1-4 > CTSoil-043. The sequence goes on from CAVQLA010000006.1 coordinate 1,284, forward strand.
TTGCCGCGCGAAGGCGGCCTCCTCCTCATGACGATCGACCCGGCCGAGCTCGTGGCCGCGCTTCGTGGGTCGCTCACGCGCGGCCTGACCGCGTCCGAGTGCGCCACCTACGCGATCGACCCATGTCCGACGCTCGAGGAGCTTCGAGGCGCGCCCGCGCCCTGATCGCGGCTCGCAGCCGTGTGGCGTCGCAGCCGGTGTGGCGTCGCACGTTCTCGCCGCGCCGCGCCGCGCGGCCACCATGCCGGCCCGGCTCGATCCCGCCAGCCAGCCTGACATCTGGCCCGTGATGCCACCCAGACTGGCACGGTTGGCGCGAGGCCGGTCGTGTGCCAGCCACACTGGCATGGACGCCGGCGTTCGTGCTCACGTCGCCGCCCGAACCTCGGGTTGGGCCGGCGACGTGAGCGTGGAGCTCCCCGATCCTGCCAGCCAGGCTGGCGCCGACCCCCGCAGCGACCGGCCCGCGTCAGTCGGCCTGGCAATCCGCGCGAGATGTCAACGAGACTGGCGCCAGGTCAGATCGAGTCCGGGGTCAACGGGCGCCGCTCCGGACCCAGATGCCCGCCCGGTCGCCCGCCGTCCGGTAAGCCGCCGTGAAGCGCTCGACAGTACGATCGGATGGGATGTATACATACATCGTGGACCGCACGCAGATCTACCTCACCCCCGAGGAGAGCGCCGCCCTGGAGCGCGCCTCGATTGCCACGGGGAAGACGAAATCGCAGCTGATCCGCGAGGCGATCGATGCGACGTACAGACCCTCGCCCTCACTCGAGGAGTTCATCGCCGGCGTGAACGCGGCGTTCGGCGCATGGAAGGAAGAGCCCGGGGAAGACCGGTCCGCGTACCTGAAGGACTTGCGGCGCGCCGACCTCGCCAAGCAGCGGTACCTGGAGCGGCTGCGTCGGGAAGGCCCCGGCGGAGATCGATGAGCACCATCGTTGACGCAGACGTGCTGATCGGGATCCTGCGGGGCGTGGATGAGGCGCGAGATGCCGTGAACGGCGCGAGGCGCCGCGGCGAGCGGATGATGAGCGTCACGCCGGTGCGCGTCGAGATCCTCCGTGGCATGCGCCGTGGCGAGGAGGCCGTGACGTACGGACTCCTCAGCCGTCTCGAGTGGATCGTGGTCGACGTCGATCTCGCGGATCGCGCGGGGGATCTCGGGCGGATGTACCGCCAGTCGCACGCGGGGATCGAGATCGTCGACCTCCTCCTGGCCGCAGCGGCCGAGCGGTTCGGGGCCCACCTCCTCACCAGGAACGTCCGCCACTTCCCGATGTTCTCAGGGCTGCGTCCCGCGTACTGAGCCCCGCCGCTCCCCTACCCGTGCGCGACCGGCACGGGCGCCTCCACCTCGACCATCGAGATGCAGCCCTGCACCGGGCAGACGTACTCGCAGAGGCGACAGCCGACGCATTCGGCGTCGTCGACGACCGGCATCGTGCCGGCAGGGCGGCCAGCGCCGCCGTTCGTCCGCTCCAGGCGGATCGCCTGGTGGGCGCCGTCCTCGCAGGCCCGGTGGCAGAGGTTGCAGTGGATGCAGCGCTCGGCGTCGATGCGCGCCTTCACCTGGTAGGTCAGGTCGAGCTGGCCCCAGTCGCCGATCGCCGGCAGCGCCCGCCCCGCCAGGTCCGCCGGCGAGGCCAGCCCGCGGGCCGCCAGGTACGCCGCCAGCCCATCGATCATCCCGTCCACGATCCGGTACCCGTGGTGCATCACCGCGGTGCAGACCTGGACCGTGGTGGCGCCGAGGAGCAGGAACTCCGCGGCGTCGCGCCAGTCGTCGATGCCGCCCACGCCGGAGATCGGGATGCCGATCCGCGGGTCGCGGGCGCACGAGTTGACCATGTGGAGCGCGATCGGCTTGACCGCCGGCCCGGAGTAGCCGCCGTGGGACCCGCGACCCCGGACCGCCGGGCGCGGCTCCCAGCTGGCGAGGTCCAGCCCGACCAGCGAGTTGATGGTGTTGATGAGGGCGATCCCGTCGGCGCCGCCCTCGCGCGCGGCGCGCGCCGCGACCGTGATGTCGGTGACGTTCGGCGTGAGCTTCACGAGGACGGGGACCTCCGCGACCTCCTTCGCCCACTCGACGATCATCCGCAGGTACTCGGGCACCTGGCCCACCGCCGAGCCCATCCCGCGCTCGGCCATCCCGTGCGGGCAGCCGCAGTTCAGCTCGATGCCGTCGGCGCCGGTGTCGTTGACCCGGCGCACGATGTCGTGCCACGCCTCCGGCTTCGACTCGACCATGAGGGAGACGACGACGGCCCGGTCGGGGAAGCGGCGCTTGACCTCGCGGATCTCGGCCAGGTTGACCTCGATCGCGCGGTCGCTGATGAGCTCGATGTTCGAGATGCCGACCATCCGCCGGCCGTCGACGTCGAGCGAGCCGAGGCGCGCGCTGACGTTCGTGATCGGGTCCCCGACCGTCTTCCAGACGGCGCCGCCCCAGCCGGCCTCGAAGGCGCGGGCGACCATCTCGCCGGTGTTCGTGGGCGGGCCGCTCGCCAGCCAGAAGGGGTTCGGGCTGTGGATGCCGGCCATCTCGACCGCCAGGCTGACGCCGGGCACCGGCTCCCGCGGCGGCGCGCCGACCGAGGCCTGCACCGCCGCGTGGGTCGCCGTTCGGCCGCCGGCACGAGCCCCCAGCACGGCCGCCATCGAGCGCGCGGCGACCTTCCCGTCCTGCACGGCGTGGACCACCTCGCGGCCGCCGTTGACCAGGTCGCCGCCGGCCCACACCCGAGGGTTGTCCGTCCGGCCGGTGGCCGGATCCACGCCCACGCGCCCGCCGCGCATCCCGACGGCGAAGTCGTCGACCAGGCGCTCCAGCGCCTCCTGGCCGGTGGCCGTGATGATCGTGTCGAGCTCCACGGTGAAGCGGGCGCCGGGAACGCGGTGCGGCGACGGGCGGCCGGTCCGGTCGGGTGCGCCGAGGCGCATCGTGTCGAACACCGCGCCGACGACCCGGCCGTCGGAGCCGCTGATCTCCACGGGGGCCGCCAGCCAGCGCAGGCGGACGCCCAGCTCGCGGGCCAGGCCGATCGCGTGCGGATGCGCCGGCGCCTCGGCCTCGCTCCGCCGGTAGAAGACCGTGACCTCGTCCGCCCCGAGGCGGACGGCCGCGGCCGCGGCATCCATCGCCGTGCTCCCGCCCCCGATGACGCCGACCCGACCCCCGACGATCGGCGGCGATCCCTCGCCGGTCACCACCGGCTCGAGCACGGTGAGGGCGTCCAGCACGCCGTCGAGCCCTTCGCCGGGGATGCCGAGGCGGCGGCTGCGGCCGAGGCCCGGGCCCAGGAAGACGGCGTCGAAGCCGGTCATGAGGGTGGTCGGCGTGATCCCGGCGGCCCCGGTGCCGGCCATTGCGCCCACCTCGCCGACGCGCGTCCCCAGGCGGAGGTCGGCGCCGGCGCGCGCGATCTCCGCCACCTCGTGGGCGGTCATCTCGCGGGCATGCCGCCACGGGACGATGCCGTAGGCACACAGCCCGCCGGCCTGGTCCCGCGCCTCGAAGACGGTGACGGCGATGCCCAGCCGACGCAGCTCGGCCGCGCAGGCGAGTCCCGCCGGCCCCGCCCCGACGACCGCCACGCGGCCGGGCTGCTGCGACCCGGGGACGATGAAGGGCCTGCCGGCGTCCCGGTACGCGTCCACGGCGAACTGCTGCAGCGCCGCGATCGGGACCGGCCGGTCCAGCGCCGTGCGCACGCAGGCGCCCTCGCACAGGCGCTCCACCGGGCAGACGCGCGCGCAGGTGCCCCCGAGAGGGTTCTCCGCGAGGATCGTGCGGGCGGCGCCGTGCGGGTTGCCGGTCGCGATCGCCCGGATGAATCCCGGCACGTCGATGCCGGTCGGGCAGGCGGTCACGCACGGGGCATCGAAGCAGAAGAGGCAGCGAGCCGCCTCTTCGCGCGCCACCTGGGGGCGGAGGCCGTGGTCGCCGGGCATGCCGGGGCCCGCCGCATTTGTGCCGCCGCCGCGGTTCGTGCCGCCGTCGCCGTTCGTGCCGCCGTCGAAGCCAGCCATCGCGTGCGCACCTCCCGGAGGTGTCGGCCGGGCGCGGGACGCGCCGCCGAGGCGGTCAGGTTCCGACCGCCCGGCCGGGTCCCGCCAGAGTCGAGCGGCCCGTTCTGCTGGAGGACGCCACGCGAATGTGACCAACGGCATCTTGCCGGGCAGTATCTTGGTGATATCATTATGATCGCTCGACCGGATGTCGCGCAGAAGGAGCCGTCGCACCGCGATGAACAAGGAACGCAACGCCCGCACCCTCCCGGGGATCCCGACCTTCCTCCTCCTCCTCGTCGTCAACGTCGCCCTGGTCGCCGCCTTCGCGTGGTGGCTCATCGGCGTGCTCATCCCGGCCGTCGACGGCGGCACCGCCGGCGGCGTCGAGATCGGCGGGATCATCGTGCTGATCCTGGCGATCCTCGCCGGCCTCTTCCTGTTCACCGGCCTCACGCCGGTCAACCCGAACGAGGCACGGGCCCTGGTCCTGTTCGGCCACTACTCCGGCACGGTGCGCACGCAGGGCCTCCAGTACGTCAACCCCTTCACCCAGCGCCGGCGGATCTCGGTCAAGGTCCGCAACTTCGAGACTTCCAAGCTCAAGGTCAACGACCACGACGGCAACCCGATCGAGATCGCGGCCATCGTCGTCTGGAAGGTGACCGACACCGCCGAGGCGCTCTTCGAGGTCGACGACTACGAGAACTTCGTCCAGGTCCAGGCGGAGTCGGCGCTGCGCAACCTGGCCACCGTGCACCCGTACGACGCGCACCGCGAGGGCGACGTGGCCCTGCGCTCCAACCCGGTCGAGATCTCGGCCCAGCTTCGAACCGAGATCCAGGACCGCCTGGAGAAGGCCGGCGTCGAGGTGATCGAGGCCCGGATCAGCCACCTCGCCTACGCGCCCGAGATCGCCAACGCGATGCTCCGCCGCCAGCAGGCGAACGCCGTCATCGCGGCGCGCACCCGGATCGTCGAGGGCGCGGTCGGCATGGTCGAGATGGCGCTGGCCCAGCTCTCCGAGAAGCAGGTGGTGACCCTCGACGAGGAGCGCAAGGCCGCGATGGTCAGCAACCTGCTCGTCGTCCTCTGCTCGGAGCACGAAGCGCAGCCGGTGCTCAACGCCGGCACGCTCTACGGCGGGTAGATGATGGCGAGGGCGGCGGAGATGTCGGCGCTGACGGCGGACGCTCCTCCGCCCCCCTCCTCCGGGGCCTGACCGATGGCCGAACGGAAGTCGTTCCTCCTCCGCCTCGACCCGGAGACGTTCGCGGCCCTCCAGCGCTGGGCCGCGGACGACCTCCGCTCGGTCAACGGCCAGGTCGAATTCCTGCTGCGCTGCGCCCTCCGCGACGCCGGCCGGACGCCGGGACCGCGGACGCCCACCGAGGCCCCCCACCCAAAGGGCTGATCGCCGGTCAGACGGTGGTGAAGCGGCGGTGCAGCGGCAAGCAAGCGGCGGTGCAGCGGCAAGCAAGCGGCGTGTGGTGTGATCCGGCCATGACTCCAAGCCCACGCACCGCTCTCGGACGGCAGATCCTCCAGGGACGCCGCGCCCGGGGATGGACCCAGGCTGATCTCGGCGGCCGCGCCGGCGTGTCGCGGTCGCTGATCAGTGCGATCGAGACGGGCGCCGTCGGCGTGGGCATCCCGACACTGGAGTGCTTGGCGAAGGCCCTCGACGCCGACCTCATCGTCGAGCTCCGGCTCCCGACCGTCATCGGGCGATCTGAGCAGGCCGACGCAGCCCACGCGCGATGCGTCGCCGCCGCTCGCCGGGCCCTCGAGCGCCGCGGCTTCCTGTGCGCCGTCGAGTGCGAGATCGCCGACGGCCGTCTGCGTGGGTGGATCGACCTCCTGGCGTTCAACCCCGTGAGCGGGCGCCTGCTGGTCATCGAGGTCAAGACGGAGCTCCGCGACGTCGGCGGGCTCCAGCGCCAGCTCGGCTGGTACCGGCGGGCCGCTCCCGCCATCGCGAGGAGCCGCGGATGGCAGGCTCGCGACACCGTCGCCGTCGCCGTCTTCCTCGCCACAGACGCCAACGACTCTGCGCTACTGACTCATCGCGACTCGATCATGAAGGCGTTTGAGGTGCGCGGCCGGGCCGCGATCGCGATCCTCGTTGGCAGCGAGACGGTGAGCCCACCCGGCGGCTGGGCGCTCGCCATGATCGATCCGAGGCGGCGCGGCGACCGCGTGTGGGCCGCGACGAGGCTCGACGGCCGTCGCGCCCCGGCGCCGTATCGGTCGTACGCGGACTTCATGGCGGTGACGACCGGACGCTGACGTCTCGAGTGTCGCCCTTCGCTTCGTTCCAGTTCCGTTGACATCTCGCGCGGATTGCCAGGCCGACTGACGCGGGCCGGTCGCTGCGGGGGTCGGCGCCAGCCTGGCTGGCAGGATCGGGGAGCTCCACGCTCACGTCGCCGGCCCAACCCGAGGTTCGGGTGGCGACGTGAGCACGAACGCCGGCGTCCATGCCAGTGTGGCTGGCACACGACCGGCCTCGCGCCAACCGTGCCAGGCTGGGTGGCATCACGGGGCAGATGCCAGTCGGAATGGCGCGACCGGACCCGAGCCGCCATCAACAAGCGCTCCCCGCTCCCGACCGCGTCCGTGAGTAGATGATCTGGTCAAGGTGGGCTGAGGGTGGGTGCCCTTGCGCACGCGTCGTACACTCGGCTCCCGGACGGGTGGGCGCGCACCGGGAAGCACGACCACCCCGCCGGCCGAGCAGAGGCACGCAACCGATCATGGCGCGCTCGATGTGGCGGGGGGCCATCCAGTTCGGCCTGGTGACCATCCCCGTACGGCTCTACCTGGCGACCGAATCGCGGGGGATCTCGTTCAACATGCTCCACGAGAGCTGCCTGAACCGGATCCAGATGAAGGTGTACTGCCCGCATCACGACGAGGTCATCTCGCGGGGCGACACCGTCAAGGGATACGAGTACGCGAAGGACCAGTACGTCGTCATCACCGACGAGGACCTCGCCAGCGTCCCGCTGAAGACCGTGCGCTCCATCGAGATCGAGAAGTTCGTCCCGGCAACGCCGGCCGAGGACGAGCCGACGCGCTTCGTGAAGCAGGCCTACTACGTCGAACCCGAAGCGATCGGCAAGAAGGCCTATGCCCTCCTGCGCGAGGTGCTTGCAGAGCAGGACCTGGCCGCAGTGTGCAAGGTCGTGATCAAGGACCGCGAGGTCCTGGCCGCGCTGAATCCGCACGGCAGCGCGATGGTCCTCGAGACGCTCCACTGGCCCGACGAGATCCGGGCAACCGACGAGCTCGACCTCCCGGGCGACGACATCGAGGTCAAGCCCGCCGAGCGGGCCATGGCGGCCCAGCTGATCGCGGCGATGACCGGCGCGTTTGACCCGGCCGAGTACCGCGACGAGTACCGCGCCGCGCTGGAGCAGGTCATCGACGCCAAGGTCGACGGGCGCGAGATCGTCGAGCCCGAGGCGCCTGTCGCCGGTGGCCAGCTGGTCGACCTCATGGCGATGCTCGAAGCCAGCGTGAACGCGGCCCGGACGACGAAGTCGAACCGCGAGGTCGAGGCAGCCGCAGAGGCCGAGGCCGAGGCGGAAGCCGAGGCGGACGCCGACGGGACGGGGCTCGCGACGAGGCGGGCGACCGGCGGCTCGAAGGCTCGCCGACCGAAGAAGACCGTCGTCCCGATCGACGAGGTGGAGGAGCGCGACACGCCGGCGCGCAAGGTCGCCCGCCGCAAGACGGCCTGAGCCCGGGACACGCCCGGGCGCGGTGCGCTCCGTGCATCGTCCCCGCCACCGCCCGACAATCCGCCCCATGACCCGTCTCCCGCCCGGCGCGCTGCCCGCTGAGCCGCTCCCCCTCAAGTTCGCGCCCGCCCCGTCGAGACTGCCCGGTCGGATCACCCCGATGCGCCCGAGCGACGGGGAGGGACCCTTCGACGACCCCCGGTACTTCTTCGAGCCCTGGTGGCCCGGCATCCGCGCCTTCGTCCTGGTCGAGGCCGGCATCGTCCGCCTTCGTGCAGAGGCACTTACCGACCCGACACCCTTCTTCCCGGAGCTGGCCGGCGTCGCCGACCTCGTGCGGAACGATGGCGTCGTCCTGGACTCGACCCTGATGGTGCTCGATGCGCGTGGTCGACCCAGCCGCACGCTCCTGGAGCGCCGGCTGCGTGGGGGCGAGGGCGGCACGGCGGCGCTCGTCGCGGCGGATCTGCTGTACCTGGACGGCGCGAGCCTTGCCGGGCGACCGTTCGGGGAACGGCGCGGCGAGCTGGCAGCCCTGCTGGCGCCGTCCCCGTGGTGCCTGGCCGGGCGGGGGTTCGTCGGGGACGGGACCACCGTCGCGGAGGCGCTCGGCGCCCTCGGGTTTCGCGCCCTCTCCGCACGACGGCTGGACGCGCACCTCCGCGCCGGCGCGGCCGGCGATGCCTGGTACCGCGTGCCGGTGGTCGCGGCGCCACGCGAGCTGCCGCCGCTCCTCGCCGTCTTTCGCCGTCTGCCGCTGTAAGCGCAGACGAACGGACGAGAAGCGAGGTCACGGGGATGCCGCTCGATCGCTACCGCGCCAAGCGCGACTTCGCGAAGACGCCCGAGCCCCGCCCCGGCGCGGCGGACGGTCGCCCCGGCGCGGCGGACGGTCGCCCCGGCGCGGCGCCGGGCGGATGCGGCCGCTTCGTCGTCCATCGCCACCGCGCCGGCCGCCTCCACTACGACCTCCGCCTCGAGATCGACGGCGTGCTCGCCTCGTGGGCCCTGCCGAAGGGCCCGACCCGCGACCCGGAGCAGCGCCGCTTCGCCGCTCGGACCGAGGATCACCCGGTCGAGTACCTCGACTTCGAGGGCGTGATCCCCAAGGGCGAGTACGGCGGCGGCGACTCGATCTGCTGGGACTGGGGCACCTTCGAGCCGGAGCTGACATGGGACCCGGGGGCTGCCGTCCGCGCCGGCGAGCTCAAGCTCCGGCTGCGCGGCGAGAAGCTGGCCGGGCGGTTCACGCTGGTGCGCACGGGCGGGCGCGAGGCCGGGGGACGCGAGGCCGGGGGGCGCGGGGCCGGGGGGCGCGGCGGACGCGCGAGCGGCGGCGGGCCCGGGCGCGAGGACGAAGGCGAGTCCTGGCTCCTGATCGCGAAGGCCGGCGCGGACGCGATCCCGGGCTGGGATCCCGAGGATCACCCAGCATCGGTCAAGACCGGCCGGACCAACGACGAGGTGGCTGCCGGCGAGGAGCCACGGGCCGATCACCAGCCGCCGGCGCCACTGCCGACCCTGGATCCCCCGGGCGCGCGGGCGCTCACCCAGCCCGCCTTCGTCGAGCCGATGCTGGCGACGCCCGGAACCGCGCCGTTCGACGACGAGGACTGGCTCTTCGAGCCCAAGTGGGACGGCTACCGGGTGCAGGCGATCGTCGCCGACGGGAGGGTGAGCCTCCGGACGCGCAACCGCAACGACGCCGGCCGCTACTTCCCGGAGCTGCTGGGGCCGCCCGCCTGGCTCGCGGCGCCCGACGCGATCGTCGACGGAGAGGTCGTCGCCCTCGGCGAGGACGGGCGGCCGGACTTCGGGCTGCTCCAGGCGCGCCTGGGCGGGGGCTTCTCCCGGTCGGACCTGCCGGCGAGCCCATCGGCACGCGAGGCCGGCCTAGCCGCGCCACTCGTCTTCATGGCCTTCGACCTGCCGTGGTGCGCCGGTCGCTCGTACCTGGACGTGCCGCTCGAGGAGCGCAAGGAGATCCTCCGCCTCGTCCTGCGCGAGCACCCGCGCGTGCAGTACGGCGGGCACGTCGCCCGCGACGGTGTGGCGTTCTACGCCGCCGCGGCCGCGCAGGGCCTGGAGGGCGCGATGGCCAAGCACCGGCGCAGCCGGTACGAAGCCGGCCGTCGCTCGACGGCGTGGCTGAAGCTGAAGGTGCGCCCCACGCAGGAGCTGGTGGTGGGGGGCTACGTCCCCGGCAAGGGCAGCCACCGCGACCTGGGCGCGCTGCTTGTCGGGGTGATGGAGCACGGGCGGTTGCGGTATGCCGGGCGGGTCGGCAGCGGGATCGACACGGCGACGCGGGCACGCCTCCGGGAGGTGCTGGACGCGCGGGCACTCGCGGGTCACCCGTTCGACGACGCGCCGGCGGACCTCGGCGCGACGCCCGACCCCAGGTGGGCGACGCCCGACCTCGTGATCCGCGCCGAGATCGGCGGCTGGTCGCGCGACGGGATCGTGCGCCAGGCGACCTTCGTACAGGAGGCGCCCGAGGTCGACCCGGCGACGGTCGAGCGCCAGGAGTCGGTCGGGCCCGAGGCGGCGGCGCGCGCGCTCGCGAAGGCCGGCATCGGCCGAACGAGGTCCAGGGCCGCCCAGACGCCGCATCGTTCGATCAACCGGAATGGTTCGCGTTTGTCGAAGGATGAAGTGGTGGTCCGGGGGCCGAAGCAGGGCGCCGAGACGCGGACCCCGGATCCCGCCCCGGCGCCGCCCGCGGTGGAGCCGGCGTCCGAGGCCGAGCTCGCCGCGCTCGACGCGCTGCCGGGCCGAGGCGGCGCGTGGCAGGTCGGTGGCCGCGAGGTCAGGCTCACGAACCTCGACCGGGTCCTCGCCCCGGGCGCCGCGGACGGCGCGCCGCCCGTGACGAAGCGCGATCTCGTCCGCTACCTCGTACGGGTCGGCCCGGTCATGCTCCCCCACCTGGCGGGCCGAGCCCTCAACCTCGTGCGCTTCCCGGGCGGCATCGACGACGAGTCGTTCTGGCAGAAGGACGCCGCCCGGGGAACGCCGGACTGGGTGACCCGCTGGCGCGAGCCCGACCCGCCGGACCGGCGACCGCACGCCTATGTCGTCGCCGACGGGCTGCCGACGCTCGCCTGGCTCGGCAACCAGGCGGCCGTCGAGCTCCACCCGTGGACGTCGCCGATCGAGGCCCCGGCCGAGCCCCGCTGGGCGCTGGTCGACATCGATCCCGGGCCGCGGACCACCTGGGACGAGACGCTCGTGCTGGCCCGGCTCTATCGGCGGGCCTTCGAGCACCTTGGCATCCTGGGCGTCCCGAAGGTCTCCGGCAAGCGCGGCATCCAGGTCTTCGTGCCCCTGCGGCCGGGCTACACGTTCGAGGAGACGCGCGCCTGGGTCGAGCAGATCTCGCGCGCCGTCGGCGGTGCCGTGCCGGAGCTGGTGAGCTGGGAGTGGTCGAAGGACCGCCGCGACGGCCGGGCGCGTCTCGACTTCACCCAGAACTGGCGCAACCGGACGCTCGTCGGGCCGTACTCGCCGCGTCCCGCGCCGGGGCTCCCGGTCTCGGCGCCGATCACCTGGGACGAGCTCGACGACCCGGCCCTGCGGCCCGACCGCTGGACGATCCGGACGATCCTGGCGCGCATCGCCGAGCGCGGCGACCTCTTCGCGCCCGCGCTGGGGCCGGGCCAGGAGCTGCCTCGCCTGTAGGGCCGTGCCGCAATCCGCCCCGCGAGGCCTCTCGAAGTGGTAGCGTCGCGGCCGTCCGAGAACGACCCCCCGATCTCTGGCGGCCGCGACCCCGCCTCGGCCGCCGTCATCGCGCCGACGGGCCGCGATGCCGGTCCGGCGGTGCTCACGAGGAGGCCCACGGTGCGACACGTGCGCTGGGCGATCCAGATCTCCCGGCCGCTCCTGTGGCTCAACACGAGCATGCCGTTCCTGTGGGCTCTCGCGCGCGGGCGCCGGCGGTTCCGGCCCCTCGACCTCGCCTTCCTCGCCTTCTTCACGTTCCCGTACAACTACTACCTCCACGCCGTCAACGACCTCTTCGACTTCGAGACCGACCAGCGGAACCCCCGCAAGGGCGGCGTGGAGGGGGCGCTGGCGCCGAAAGAGGAGCTGCGCCTGCACGCAATCGCGAGCACGCTCCTCATGGTCCCGTTCGTCCTGCTGAGCGTCGCGAAGCTCCCCTGGCGCGCGACCGCGAGCCTGCTCGCCCTTCTCGGCCTCTCGATGGCCTACAACGCGCCGCCGCTGCGCCTGAAGGGTCGCCCCGTCGCCGACTCGCTCACCAACGTGCTCTACGCGATCCCCCTCCAGGTCGGCATGCACGCGATGGGCTCGACGAGGGCGATCGACGAGCCGGTGAAGGTCTTCGCCACGTGGGGCATCGCCGCCCACGCGCTCACGACGATCACCGACATCGCCGAGGACGCCGCGGCCGGCGTCGTCACGATCGGCGTGAAGCTGGGCAAGGGCGCCACGGCCGGCTTCGCCGGCGCCTGGTTCCTCGTGTCGGCCCTGCTGGCCGTGCGCTGGCGGCGGAGCCCCGTCGCCGCCGTCCCGCTCCTGCCCTACGTCGCCCTGTCCGTGGCAGGCCGCAACGCGGAGGGCGAGGGCGGGCGCCTCCTCTACCGCTGGTTCCTGGCCCTCAACGTGACCCTCGGGGCGACGGTGACGCTGGCCGTCATCCTGCCGCTCGGCGTCGCCCAGGCGCTCTACGTCGGGGTCTTCGCGACACTCGTGACCATGGCGGGACTCCTCCCGAGCATCGGGCGGGCGGTGGTGGCTCGCCGGCACGGCCGGGACGCCGACACCGCGGAGGCCGGGCGATGAGCGACCCGCGCGCCGTCGTCGTCGGGGCCGGCCTGGGCGGGCTGGCCGCAGCGATCCGCCTGGCCGCCGCCGGCTGGCAGGTGACGCTCCTCGAGAAGAACGCCGCGCCCGGCGGCAAGATGGGCCGGCGCGTGCTCGGCGACTACGTCTTCGACGCCGGCCCGACGATCTTCACCCTCCCGAACCTGGTCCGCGAGCTGTTCGCGGTCGCGGGGGAGGACGCCGATGCGCACGTGACGTTCCTCCCCGTGGAGCCCGCCAGCCACGTGCGGTTCCCCGACGGGACGGTCGTCGAGACCTCCTCCGACCTGCAGCGCCTCCGCGCGATGTGGGCCCGCCTGGACCCGCGCGACGCGGCCGCGATCCCGGACTTCATGCGGCGCGGCGAGCGCATCTGGCACGAGCTGGACACCTCCTTCTTCCGGCGCAGCTGGACGCCCCGCGACCTGCTGGACCCGCGCGTGATCCGGGCGGGGATGCGCCTCGACGCCGGGACCACCTACGCCCGGCGCATCGACGGGCTCTTCCACGACCCACACCTGCGCCACGTCCTGCGCTACAAGTCGATCTACCTGGGCTCCACGCCGCAGAGCGTCCCGGCGAGCTTCCTCTCGATCCCCTACCTCGAGACCCGCTTCGGCGTCTGGCATCCGGAGGGCGGGATGCACGCCGTGCCGCTCGCGCTCGACGGGCTCGCCCGCCGGCTCGGCGTCGACCTGCGCTACGGGGAGGCGGCCAGCGCGACCGTGGTCCGCGAGCGGCGGGCGACCGAGGTGCGGACCGGCCAGGGCTCCCACCCGGCCGACGCGGTCGTCTTCAACGCGGACGTCGTCCACGCCCACCGCGACCTGCTCGGCTGGGACGCCCTGCCCGCGCGGACGCGGAAGCGGTTCGAGGCGGTGAAGCCGTCGAGCTCCGCCTACATCCTCCATCTCGGCGTGCGCCAGGCGTTCCCGGGCCTCCACCACCACAACGTCTGGCACGCCCCGACCTACGAGGACGAGCTGCGCTCGATCATGGCCGACCGGGTTCCGCGCTCCGACCCCACGATCTACGTCTACCACCCCGCGGCGACGGACCCCACGGCGCGGATGGCGCCGGCGGCCGACGGCACGCCGCGGACGGCGCTCTTCGTGCTCACGCCGACCCCCCCGCTCCACGACCCGGCGTGGTGGGACGCGAACCGCGACGCGTACCGGGCGGGAATCCTGGAGCGGCTGGGCGGCCTGGTCGGGCTGCGGCCCGAGGCGATCGAGACCTGGGCCGACTGGGGCCCGCCCGAGTTCGCGGCAGCCCACAACGCCCACCTGGGCTCGATTTTCGCGCTGGCGGCCACCTACCGCCAGAGCGCCTTCTTCCGACCCCCGAACCGCTCGCCCGACCTCGCCAACGCCTACTTCGTCGGGGGCGGCACGCAGCCCGGCGGCGGGATCCCGCTCGTGCTCCTGTCCGGCCAGATCACGGCCGACCTGGTCCTCGCCGACGGCGAGCGACGCCGCCGCGCCTGACCGCGGAGGATCCGGGCGAAGTGGCCCACCAGAGTCGGGCGATGCGGCACCCGGCGCGGCAGGGCGGGCTGCGTAAGATCAGGTCGCGGGGTCGCAGGACCTCGCCCGACCATGTGACCGGTGCGCCGGACGGCAGCCCCGCCCGGCGCCTCCTTCCTCGACCGCACGGAGGGGGCCGATGCCCATCCCGTACACGAAGCCGCCCGCCCCCAGCGACGACAAGCGCTGGAAGATCGTCGAGACGCGGATGCGGCGCCTGGGCGATCGGCCCCAGGCCCTGATCGAAGCCCTCCACGCCGCCCAGGAGGCGTTCGGCTTCCTCGACACGGACGCCCTGGGATACATCGGCGACACGCTGGGCGTCCCCCACTCCCGGGTCTACGGCGTGGCGACCTTCTACTCGTTCTTCACGCTGAAGCCGCAGGGCGAGCACACGTGCGTCGTGTGCACCGGCACCGCCTGCTACATCAACGGCGCCAAGGAGATCCTGGGCGGCCTCGACCGCCGGCTCGGCATCAAGCCGCGCGAGACCACCGCCGACGGCAAGGTCTCGCTCCTGACGGCGCGCTGCATCGGTGCCTGCAGCCTGGCCCCGGCCGTCATCGTCGACGGCGACATCTCGGGCAAGGTGAAGGCCGACGAGCTGATTGCGCAACTGGAGGCGATGTGAGCGAGATGCCTGCCGCGGCGCGGCCCATCCGCCGCCGCGTGATCACCGAGGAGGTCCTCGAGGGCCCCACCCGCGCGTCCGCCTACGTCTGCGAGGCGGCCAGCTGCATGTCGGCCCAGGCCCACGACATCACGGTGCGCCTCGGCGAGCTGGCCAGTGAGGCCGGCCTGTCCGACGTCGTCGTCAAGCGCGTCGGCTGCCTGGGCCTGTGCGCCGCCGGCCCGCTCGTCCAGATCCCCGAGACGGGCCAGCTCTTCGAGCACGTCCGGCCCGACGCCGTCGAGCCGATCATCGCGACGCTCAAGAAGGTCAAGCCGACCGACAAGCTCAAGCCGCAGGTTCCCTTCTTCTCCAAGCAGGTTCGCTCCGCGACCGAGAACTTCGGCCTCGTCGACCCCGAGAGCCTGGACGACTATGTCGAGCGCGGCGGCTACGAGGCCCTGCGCCGGGTCCTCTCCGAGATGACCTCGGCGGAGGTGCGCGACGAGATCACCCGCAGCGGCCTGCGCGGCCGCGGCGGCGCCGGCTACCCCACCGGCCTCAAGTGGACGACCGTCGCCAAGGCCCAGGGCAGCCCCAAGTACGTCATCTGCAACGCCGACGAGGGCGACCCCGGGGCGTTCATGGACCGCAGCGTCCTCGAGAGCGATCCCTACCGGGTCCTCGAGGGGATGGCGATCGCGGCCTTCGCGGTCCACGCCAGCGAGGGCTACATCTACTGCCGCGCCGAGTATCCGCTCGCCGTGGCGCGCCTGCGGAACGCGATCCGGCAGGCCCAGCGGGCCGGCTTCCTCGGCCCGGCGATCGCCGAGACCGCCTTCAGCTTCGACGTCCAGGTCCGGCTCGGCGCCGGCGCCTTCGTCTGCGGCGAGGAGACGGCGCTCATTGCCTCCGTCGAGGGCCGGCGCGGCACGCCGCGGCCGCGCCCCCCCTACCCGGCCGTGAGCGGCCTGTGGGGCCAGCCCACGCTCATCAACAACGTCGAGTCGTTCGCCAACGTCCCGACGATCCTGCGCCGCGGGCCCGAGTGGTTCGCGGAGATCGGCCACGGCAAGAGCCGCGGCACGAAGGTCTTCGCCCTGGCCGGCCGGATCGTGAACACGGGCCTCGTCGAGGTCCCGATGGGGATGACCCTCCGCGAGATCGTGTACGACATCGGCGGCGGAATCCTCGACGGCCGGCCGTTCAAGGCCGTCCAGACGGGCGGCCCGTCCGGCGGCTGCATCCCGGCCCAGTTCCTGGACATGCCGGTCGACTACGAGTCGCTCATCGAGGTCGGCTCGTTCATCGGCTCCGGCGGCCTGATCGTCATGGACGACACGTCCTGCATGGTCGACGTCGCCAAGTACTTCCAGGACTTCTGCCGCGACGAGTCGTGCGGCAAGTGCACGCCCTGCCGCGTCGGCACAACCCAGATGTGGATGCTCCTCGACCAGATCACGCGGGGCGTCGCGACGATGGACGACCTGGCCACGCTCGAGAGCCTGGCCGGCATCGTCCAGCGGACGGCGCTGTGCGGCCTGGGCCAGGGAGCGCCGAACCCGATCTTCAGCACGCTGCGCTACTTCCGGGACGAGTACCTGGCCCACATCGTGGACCGGGTCTGTCCCGCCGGCGTCTGCACGATCGAGCAGCCGGCCGAGGTGATGGCATGACCACCGTCTACACCCTGCGGATCGACGGCAAGGACGTCGCCGGCTCCGAGGGCGCATCTGTCCTGGAGGTGGCGCGGGAGAACGGGATCGACATCCCGACGCTCTGCCACCTGGAGGGGATCTCCCCGCGCGGCGCCTGCCGCCTGTGCATGGTCGAGATCGCCGGCTCGAACAAGCTCGCGGCGGCCTGCATGACGAGGATCGTCGAGGGGATGGAGGTCACGGCCCACTCCGAGCGCCTGCTCGAGTACCGCCGCGCCATCACCGAGATGCTGTTCGTCGAGCGCAACCACGTCTGCGCCGTCTGCGTGGCCAACAACCACTGCGAGCTGCAGGACACGGCCGAGGAGCTGGGGATCACCCACTTCGACCTGCCGCGGATCAGCCCGAAGGTCGACATCGACGCCAGCCACCGGCTGTTCGCCATCGACCACAACCGGTGCATCCTCTGCCTGCGCTGCGTCCGCGTCTGCGACGAGATCGAGGGCGCCCACACCTGGGACATCATGCATCGCGGCCTCGAGACCCGGGTCCAGACGGACATGGGGATCCCGTGGGGCGAGTCCACCACCTGCACGAGCTGCGGGAAGTGCGTCCAGGTCTGCCCGACCGGGGCGCTCTTCGAGAAGGGTCGCGCCGTCGCACGCGGCAGCAAGACCCGCCGCCCGTTCCTGCCCTGGATGAAGGTCGTCGCCGAGGAGCGTGGACTGTGAGCAAGCCGCGCGTCGCAACAGTCTGGCTCGACGGCTGCTCGGGCTGCCACATGTCCCTCATCGACCTCGACGAGCGGATCCTCGACATCTTCGGGCGGGCCGACCTCGTGTACGGGCCGCTCGTCGACATCAAGGAGTTCCCGGAGAACGTCGACGTCTGCCTCGTGGAGGGCGCCGTCTCCAGCGAGGAGGACCTCCACAAGATCAAGATGGTCCGGGAGCGGACGAAGACGCTGGTGGCCTTCGGCGACTGTGCCGTGACCTCCAACGTCCCGGGGATGCGGAACCCGATCGGGGTCGCCCCGCTCATGGACCGCGCCTACCGCGAGAACGTCACCATCAACCCGCAGATGCCGACGGACGTCATCCCGAAGCTCCTGCCGACCTCGCAGCCCGTGCACAAGTTCGTCGACGTCGACGTCTTCCTGCCCGGCTGCCCGCCCCACGCGGACCTCATCTTCACCATGCTCGATGACCTGCTGGCCGGGCGCGTCCCCGACGCGGCCGGGTCCCGGTTCGGTCGCTGACGGGGGACCGACCATGACCCGCACCATCGTGATCGATCCGGTCACCCGAATCGAGGGCCACTCGAAGATCACCATCCAGCTCGACGACCGGGGCGAGGTCGCCGACGCCCACTTCCACGTCACCCAGTTCCGCGGCTTCGAGCGCATCACGCAGGGCCGCCCGGTCCACGAGATGCCGGCGCTGATGGCCCGCATCTGCGGGATCTGCCCGGTCAGCCACCTCGTCGCCTCGGCCAAGGCGGTCGACGACATCATGGCCGTGGAGCCGACGCCGACCGGGGCGGACCTGCGACGGGTCATCAACCTGGGCCAGATCGTCCAGTCCAACGCCCTCTCGTTCTTCCACCTCTCCTCGCCCGACCTCCTGTTCGGCTTCGACGCCGACCCCGCGATCCGCAACATCATCGGCGTGGCCCAGAAGAACCCGGGGCTCGCCCGGGACGGCATCGAGCTGCGCAAGTGGGGCCAGCAGATCATCGAGTGGGTGGCCGGCAAGCGGATCCATCCCGAGGGGATCGTCCCGGGCGGGGTCGCCTGGCCGCTGACCGCCGAGGTGCGCGACCGGATCCTGGCCGGCGTGCCAGAGGCGATCGCCGCCGTGGAGCGGGCCATCGCCTGGTACAAGTCGGACATGATGCGCTGGGAGGAGGAGGCCGCCACCTTCGGCAACTTCCGCTCGGCGTTCATGGGCCTCGTGGATCGCCAGGGCAACGTCGACCATTACGGCGGCTGGCTGCGGGTCGTCGACGCGGACGGCAAGTACCTCGCCGACAAGGTCGATCCGAAGCTCTTCAACGACTACATCGGCGAGGCCGTCGAGCCCTGGTCCTACCTCAAGTCGACCTACTGGAAGGCGATGGGCTACCCGGACGGGATCTACCGGGTCGGCCCGCTGGCGCGGCTCAACGTCGCCGAGCGCACGGGCACGCCACGCGCCGACGAGGAGCTCGAGAAGTTCCGCTGGCGGGTGGGCCGCGTGGCCGGCTCCTCGTTCCACTACCACTACGCGCGCCTCATCGACACGCTCCACGCCATCGAGAAGATCGAGGAGCTCCTGCGGGATCCCGACATCCTCGACAAGCACGTGCGGTCCTTCGCCGGCATCAACCGGAACGAGGGGATCGGCGTCTCCGAGGCCCCCCGCGGGACGCTGATGCACCACTACAAGGTGGACGACGACGGCATCGTGGAGTGGGCGAACCTGGTCATCGCCACGGGCCACAACAACATGGCGATGAACCGCGCCGTGCTGCAGGTGGCCCGCCACCACGTGAAGGGCGAGACGATCACCGAGCCGATGCTCAACCGGGTGGAGGCGGTCATCCGCTGCTACGACCCGTGCCTCTCCTGCTCGACCCACGCCCTGGGCCAGATGGCGCTGCAGATCCAGCTGCTGGCGCCCGACGGGAAGGTGCTGGCCGAGCTGGCCCGGTGAGCGATCCCGCGACCCGCTCCGACGCCCCCGGCGGTCCCGCCGGGGGCGTCCTCGTGATCGGCTACGGCAACGCGCTGCGGACCGACGACGGCGTGGGGCCGCGGGTCGCGGAGCTCCTCGCCGGCGATCCGCGCCTCGCCGGGGCGACCGTGACGGCCTGCCACCAGCTCTCCCCGGAGCTGGCGGACGACATGCGCTCCGCCACGCTCGTCGTGCTCGTCGACGCGACGACGGAGGCCCCGCCGGGCGCGGTCGTCGTCCGGCGGGTGGAGGCCGTCGACGCGGCCGGGGCGGGCGGCGGGGGCGGCGCGCGTGGCGGCGTGGGCCCGACCTCGCACCACGTGGACCCGGGCGTCCTCCTGGCGCTGACCCGCGACCTGTACGGGGCGACCCCGGCGACCCACGTCGTCAGCGTCGGCGTCGCCGACATGGGCCTGGGCGAGGCACTCTCCCCGGGCGTGGCCGCGGCGCTGCCCGCGGTCGTCGAGGCCGTGGTGCGGGTCGTGGCCCGGGCGGACGACCGGCTCCCCTGACGACGAGCGGCCCGCCGGTCCGGGTCGCTCGGCTCTGCCGCTGGCCCCCCCGGCCCCGGAGACTGGCGCCATGAACGAGACCGCCGCGCTCATCGCTGCCCTGAACACGTCGTGGTTCTCATCGGGCCTCAGCGAGAAGGCCCAGACACGCCTGGCGGAGCTTGGCCGCCGGTTCACCGCCGAGCCGGGGACGGAGCTCTTCCGAGAAGGAGAGACAAGCGACACCTTCGGAATCCTGGTCCACGGTCGGGTCGCGCTGCGCACCCTCGTCCCCGAGCGGGGCGACGTCACGATCCTCACCGTGGAGCCCGGCGACGTCTACCTGTGGTCGGCCCTCGTGCCGCCGTTCCGCGCCTCGTCGACCGGCACCGCCATCGAGCCGATCGAGGCGATCGTCTTCGACGGGTCGGCCCTCCGCGCCGCGCTCCGCGAGGACTGCGAGCTCGCCCAGGCGCTTTACCCACGCGTCCTGGTCGCCGTGGCCCGCCGCCTGCACGCCACGCGGCTCCAGATGCTGGACCTCTTCGCCACCGAGCAGGTGAAGGAATGGTGATGAAGACCACCCAGCTGCGGGGCCATCGGCCGGCCCTGGAGGGCCCGGGCTTCCTGGCCCGCGCCGACCTCCAGGTCCTCATCGACCTCCTCCGCGAGGACGGTCGCACCGTGCTCGGCCCGACGGTCTCGGACGGGGCGATCGTCTTCGACGAGATCACCTCGCTCGACGATCTGCCGCGTGGCATCGGCGACGAGCAGGCGCCCGGCCGCTACCGGCTCCGTCGCCGTGGCGACGAGCACCTCTTCGGCTACGTCGTCGGCCCCACCGCCTGGAAGAAGTGGACCTTCCCGGCCCTCGTGCCTCTCACGCGGGCGACCAGGGAGGGCCACAAGGTCGAGTTCACGCCGGAGGCGACGGACGCCCGGCCGGTCGCCTTCCTGGGCGCCCGGGCCTGCGACCTGGCGGCTATCGGCGTCCAGGACGGGGTCTTCACCGGCACGGCGTTCGTGGACCCGGACTACGTCGCGCGGCGGGCCCAGGTCTTCATCGTCGCCGTCCAGTGCACGACCGCCGCGTCGACCTGCTTCTGCACCTCGATGGGCACGGGCCCGGAGGTCGAGAGCGGCCACGACGTGCTCCTGACCGAGCTCGACAACGGGTTCCTGGTGGAGGCCGACTCGTCGGCCGGCCGCGCGCTGCTCGACCGGCTCCCGCTGCGGCCCGCCTCCGCGGCCGAGCAGTACGGCGCCGCGGCCACCGTGGCCGCGGTCCGCGCCCGGATCGGCGACCCCGTCCCCGCGGCCGGCCTCCCCGACCGCCTCCTCGCCCAGCTCGACCACCCCCGCTGGGCCCAGGTCGCCGAGCGCTGCATCACCTGCGGCAACTGCACCCTGGCCTGCCCGACGTGCTTCTGCACGACGCTCACCCAGGCGACGGACCTGACCGGCTCCGAGGCGGTCATGCACCGCAGCTGGGACAGCTGCTTCAGCCCGGGCTTCGCCAAGGTCGCCGGCGGCAGCTTCCGCTCCCGTCCGCGCGACCGCTACCGCCAGTGGCTGACCCACAAGTTCGGCACCTGGTGGGACCAGTTCGGCCAGTCCGGCTGCGTCGGCTGCGGCCGCTGCATCACCTGGTGCCCGGTCGGGATCGACGTCCGCGACGAGCTCAACGCGATCGCCCCGGCGGTCCCGCTCGTCCCGGAGACGCCGGTCGTCGAGCCGGTCGCCGCGACCCCCAACGACTTCGTCACGGCGCGCGTCGTCGCCAGCCGCCAGGAGACGGCCGACACCACGACCCTGACGCTCACGGGGATCGACCCGGCCTTCGCCAAGGGCAACACCGGCCAGTTCGCGATGGTCGCGCTGCCGGGCTTCCCGCCCCTCCCGATCTCCATCAGCCGCTTCCTCCCCGACGGGATCGAGCTCACGATCCGCGGCGCCGGCCCCGCCACCAAGGCGATGTGCGCGCTGCAGGTCGGCGAGCAGCTCGGCCTCCGGGGACCGCTGGGCAACAACTGGCCGCTCGACCGCGCCGTCGGGCGCGACCTCGTCATCGTCACCGGCGGCATCGGGCTGGCGCCCCTGCGGCCGGTCCTCCACGCGATCGTGGCCGACCGGCGCCGGTTCGGCGACGTGAAGCTCTTCTACGGCGCCCGCACCCCGGCCGACCTCCTCTACCGCGACGAGCTCGACCGGTGGGGCGCGCGCCACGGGATCGACGTGAGCCTGACCGTCGACCGCGCCGGGCCCGACTGGACGGGACGGGTGGGCATCGTGACCCACCTCTTCGACCAGGCGGCCTGGGACGGCGCCAACATGATCGCCTTCGTCTGCGGCCCCGAGCGGATGATGCAGGCGACGGCCACCACGCTGGCCGGCCGCGGCGTCACCGCGTCCCGCATCTACGTGACGCTGGAGCGGCACATGGAGTGCGGGATCGGCCTCTGCGGCCACTGCCAGATGGGGAAGTACTTCGTGTGCCGCGACGGCCCCGTCTTCTCGATCGGGCAGCTCGGCGACATCTTCGGCCGGGAGGGGATCTGATGGCCAGCCACGCCCCCGTCGCCGCGCGGCCCCGCGTCGGCGTCGTCAAGTTCGCCTCCTGCGATGGATGCCAGCTCACCCTCCTCGACCTGGAGGACGTGCTCCTCTCGGTCGTGGAGCACTTCGAGATCGTCGACTTCCCCGAGGCGTCGTCGACCCGCTCCGCCGGACCCTACGACGTCCTCTTCGTGGAGGGCTCCGTCTCGGAGCCCGCCCATCTCGAGCGGATCGTCGAGCTGCGCCGGCACACCCGCACCCTCGTGACGATCGGGGCGTGCGCCACCGCCGGCGGCATCCAGGCGCTCCGCAACTGGGGCGACCACGACGCCTTCCGGGCCGGCGTGTACGCCCACCCCGAGTTCATCCACTCGCTCGCCCGCTCCACGCCCATCGCCGAGCACGTCACGGTGGACGCGGAGCTGCGCGGCTGCCCGATCGACCCCGGGCAGCTGGTCGAGCTGCTGACGGCGCTCACCACGGGCCGCCGGCCGCAGCTCCGCGACGAGGCCGTCTGCATGGAGTGCAAGCGGCGCGGCGTGGTCTGCGTGATGGTCAGCAAGGGGATCCCCTGCCTCGGGCAGGTCACCCAGACGGGCTGCGGGGCGATCTGCCCGCGCTTCGGCCGGGGCTGCTACGGCTGCTTCGGCCCGCGCGAGCAGGCCAACGCCGCCGGGCTCACCCGCCACCTGCAGATGGCCGGCGACCGGCCGCGCGAGGAGGTCGGTCGGCTCTTCGCCGGGTTCACGGCCTACAACGAGCCGTTCCGGAGCATGGTCACGGAGCTGGGTGGGGTGCGGACCGGTCGGGCCGACCCGGCCGGCGACGCGGCTCCGACGACGGGAGGCAAGGCATGAGCACGGCGACGAAGAAAGCGGTGGACGAGCGCCTCTACGAGGTCGGCGAGCTCACCCGCGTCGAGGGCGAGGGCTCGCTCCGCCTGCGCGTCCGCGACGGCGAGGTGATCGAGGCCCGCCTCGGCATCTTCGAGACTCCCCGCTATTTCGAGCAGCTCGTCGTCGGGCGCACGCCCGACGAGGTCATCGACATGGTGGCCCGCATCTGCGGGATCTGCCCGGTGGCCTACCAGATGAGCGCGTCCCACGCGTTCGAGGACCTCTTCGGCGTACGGATCGACCCCTCGTCGCGCGCCCTCCGCCGCCTCTTCTACTGCGGCGAGTGGATCGAGAGCCACGCCCTCCACATCTACTTCCTCCACGCCCCCGACTTCCTGGGCTACCCGAGCGGGATCGCGATGGCGGCCGACCACCGGCCGCTCGTCGAGCAGGCGCTGCGCATGAAGAAGGCGGGCAACCAGCTCGTCACGATCCTGGGCGGCCGGCCGATCCACCCGGTCAGCGTGCGGGTCGGCGGCTGGAGCCGCGCGCCCCGCGTCGCCGAGCTCCGGCAGCACCGGGCGGCCCTCGACGAGGGCCTGGCCTTCGCCATCGAGACGGTCAAGGTCGTCTCCGGCTTCGCGATGCCGGCCTTCGCCCGCGAGCCGCGATTCGTCAGCCTGAAGCACGCCGCGGAATACCCCTTCAGCGACGGCCGGATCGTCTCGTCCGACGGCATCGACCTGGCCCCGTCGGCCTGGCGCGACGCCTTCGAGGAGTTCCAGGTCGAGGGTTCCAACGCCCTCCACGCCCGCTCGCGCGACGGCAAGGGCGCCTACCTCGTGGGCCCGGCGGCCCGCGTGACGCTCGCCGTCGACCAGCTGCACCCGCTCGCGAAGGAGGCGCTCGACGCCTCGGGCTTCGCCGAGCCGATCCGGACGAACATGTACGCCTCGATCGTGGCCCGCGCCGTGGAGCTGGTCCACGCGTTCGCCGAGGCGATCGACATCATCGACGCCTACCGACCCCCCGCCGAGCCGCTCGTCGCCTGGCAGAGCCGGCCCGGCGTGGCGGCCTGGGCCACGGAGGCGCCCCGCGGCCTCCTCTTCCACCGCTACGAGGTCGACGGGGCCGGCCGGATCAAGAGCGCCCAGATCGTCCCCCCGACCAGCCAGAACCAGGCCGCCATCGAGACCGACCTCGTGGTGGCGGCGAAGGAGGTCCTCGACCTCTCGCACGAGGCCGCCACGCATCGCCTGGAGCAGATGATCCGCAGCTACGACCCGTGCATCAGCTGCGCGACCCACTTCCTGGACCTCACCATCGAGGAGGCCTGAGCGCGCGCCTCGCGGCGGGCGCTCGGCCCGTCCCATCCCGGCCAGCGGAGCGTCCCGATGTCTCGTCGCGCCCCCGTCACCCGACGCCTGAAGGTCTTCGTGTGCGGCGAGCCGGCCCGCGGCGACGACGCCGCGGGCCTCGCGGCGGTGGAGCTCCTGCCCCCGGCCGTCCGCGACCGCGTCGAGATCGTGGCGGCCGGCCAGCTCGACGTGCTCCTGCTGCTGGACCTGCCCGCCGACGAGCCGTGCCTGGTGGTCGACGCGGTGGCCGGCCTCCCGCCCGGCGAGATCTGGGTCCGGCCGCTGGCCGCCCTCGTCGACCGGGCCCACGCGCTGGCCGAGGGCGGCCGCGCGCCGCAGCCGCGCTCCTCCCACGAGCTGCCGCTCGAGCAGGTGCTCGCCCTCGCAGCCACGCTGCGGGCGGCGCCGCCCGAGGGCACGTTCGTCGGGATCGGCGGCTCGGCGTGGGACGTCGGGACGCCGCTCAGCGCACCCGTCGGGGCGGCGCTGCAGGCGTTCGCGGCCGCGATCGCGGCGGCCGCCGAGGCGCTTCGGGCGCCTCGGCCGTAAGGGTGCGGCGGCCCTACTCCGGGTAGTACTCGTCGATGTTCGAGGCGTCGATCCAGGCCGGCTCGATGAGGAGGAGCGGCTGGACGGTCTTGCCCGCGACGAGGTCGAGGATCGCCGGCACGGCCGTCATGCCGTACCGCTCGGGGAAGTACGCCGCGTCGCCGAGGTAGTGCTCGTTGGTGCGGATCGCGTCCCGCGCGGGGGCCTCGCCGCCCTGGCCGGAGGCCCACACGTCGCCTTCGCGTCCCGCGGCGACCGCGGCGTCGAGCGCGCCGAGGGCCGCGTCGCCGTTGATCCCCACGACGACGATCCGCGACTTGCCGGGGAGCGTCTCCAGGAGGCCGGTCATCGCGGACTTCGCGGCCGGGCGCGTGTCGACCGCCGGGCCGATCTGCTCGTTCGTGATCGGGCAGACGGCCGAGAAGCCCTGCCGGTAGCCCTCCATCCGAAGGCGGCTCTTCGCGGCGGCCGCGGTCGACTCGAAGGAGACGTACGCGTCGTAGGTGCAGTCCCACGTCTCCTTCACCCATTCGCCGACCGCGGTCCCGGCGATCTGGCCGGCACGCAGGTCGTCCGCCGAGAGGAGCGTCGTGGCGCAGGGCGCCTGCGAGAACTCGACGCCGAGGACGGCCACGCCGGCGGGGGTCTCCTGGCAGATCGTCACCGGATCGGCGAGGGTCGCCTGGAACTGGATCAGCCCCTGGATGCCGGCCTCCGAGAGCGTCTTCATGCAGCTCGAGACGTTGTTCGCATCCAGCCTCGCGTCGCACTCCTCGAGCTCCGCGCCCGCGAGCGCCGCCTGGGCGCGGATCCCTTCCGAGATCTCGAACACGAAGGGCACGGCCTCGCCGAACGACAGGTAGCCGATCTTGACACCTTTGCCCGCCCCCTCGGCCACGCCGTCGAAGGGGTTGGCGGAGGGCGTCGGGGTGGGTGCCAGCGTGGGAGTCGGCGAGGCGGCCTCGCCCTGGGACGGCACGCACGCGGCGACGAGGGCGGCGACGGCGAGGAGCGCGACGACGCGGCCGGTGCGACGCGGCGACGACGGGCGCAGGTTGGGCACGGGGTGATCCTCCGGTCGGACGGGGTCGGGGCCGGCGGCGGTGCCGCTCGGGACGGGCGCGATGCCGGCCGAGGGCAAGGATACGGGATCGCCGGGCAGCGGGCCGCCGGGCGGGTGATCGGGCGGCCGGGCGGGTGATCGGGCCGGGCCGCGGCAGAGGGCCGGCGGCCGGGCGCGGAGCGCGGCTCAGCGGTGGGCGGCGTCCTCCAGGTCGCCCAGGACGGCGTTCGTGGACCGCAGCTGGGCGTGGAGCTCCTCGTACACCGGGGCCATCCGGTCGTAGACCGCGTGCGCCGCAGGGTCCGGGGCCAGCCGCTCGGCGACGCTCACCAGGGCATCGATCCCGGCCCGTTCGTCGTCGACGAGCCCGATCCCCGTGGCGGCGAGGATGGCGGCTCCGGCGATCGAGGCCTCGGCCACGCGCGGCACGACGACCTCGACACCCACGACGTCGGCCTTGACCTGGTTCCAGAGGCCGCTGGCCGCGGTTCCGCCGGTGACCCGCAGCTCGGTGAACGGCAGCCCCGCGGCCACGGCCGGCGCGGCCACGTGGCGCAGGGCGAAGGCGGCCGCCTCGAGCACCGCCCGCACCAGGTGCGCCCGCCGGTGGCGCAGCGTGAGGCCGACGAAGGCGCCCCGGGCCGCCGGGTCGTGGAGCGGCCAGCGCTCGCCGGCGAGGTACGGCAGGAAGAGGAGCCCGCCGGCGCCGGCCGGCGCGGAGGCTGCCTCGGCAAGCAGCTCGGGCAGGGTCGCCGACCCGTCCAGGGCATCGGCGACGAGCCAGTCGAGCGCCTTGCCCGTGCCGGCCATCGCTCCACCCACGTAGTGGAGGCCCGGCAGCGGGGCGGGGCCGGTCCAGAGCGGCGGCGCCGAGACCGGCCTGTCGACGTACAGGCCGAAGCCGCCCGAGGTCCCGCCGGTGTCGATCGCCTGGCCGGGCGCGGTCAGCCCGGCACCGAGGAACGTCGCGATGGCGTCGTTCGCGCCGGCGACGACGGGGAGATCGAGCGGGAGGCCGAGCTCGGCCGCGGGCCCCGCGCGGAGGAGGCCGATCACCGTGCCCGACCGCGCAGGCGGCGGGGCGATCCGCTCGTCGAGCCCCGCGGCCCGGGCCTCGGCCGGGGTGATCGAGTCCCCGGGATCCTGGAGCGCCGCGGCCGCGACGCCGGTGAGCCGGAACGCGACGTGGTCCCAGGCGGCGAGCAGCCAGGCGGCCCCCTCGACCGCCTCGGGCCGCAGCGTCGCCAGCAGCCGGGCCCGGCCGAGCAGGCCGACGACCCAGCCCTGGCGACCGATCGCAGCGGCGACGGCGGCGGTCTCGTCGGCGGCGCGCCGGTCGAGCCACGTGATCGCGGGTGCCAGGGCACGCCCGTCGGCGGCGGTCGCGACCAGGGTCGGCCCCTGGCCGACGACGCACACGGCGACGGGCTCGACCGGGCCGTCGACGGCCGCCTGCGCACAGGCGATCCCGATCCCGCGGACGAGGGCCGTCCACCACGCGTCGGGGCGCTGCTCCGCGCGGCCGGGTGCGCCGTCGAGCAGGAGCGCATACGGGACGCGCGCGAAGCCCCGGAGGCGCCCGTGCGGAGAGACGACACCGGCCTTGACGGCGGAGGTGCCGAGGTCGACGGCGACGAGGACGCGGGGATCGGCGGTCACGAGGCCGAATGGTAGGCGTCGCGCACCCGCCCTGTCGCGCGGCCTGCGATCGCGCTACAGGACCTTGCCGGGATTGAGGATCCCGAGCGGGTCGAGCGCCGCCTTGATGGCGCGCATGGCGCGGACCGCGTCCGGGCCGCGGGTCGCCTCCAGGTAGTCCTTCTTGACGACCCCGATCCCGTGCTCCCCCGTCACGGAGCCGCCGAGATCCAGCGCGGCCCGCAGGAGGTCGTCCCGGGCCTCGCGGAGCCGCGCGGACGCGGCCGGATCCTCGCGGTCGAAGACGAAGCACGGGTGGAGGTTGCCGTCGCCCGCATGCCCGAAGACC
This sequence comes from uncultured Chloroflexia bacterium, assembly GCA_963713285.1. GTDB lineage: Bacteria > Chloroflexota > Limnocylindria > Limnocylindrales > CSP1-4 > CTSoil-043. Next base: position 29,225 of record CAVQLA010000006.1, read on the forward strand.
CCGATCCGCATGCCCCGCCGCTCGCCGATCGCGTGGATGGCGCGGAGCAGGTCCGGCACGCGGCTGCGCGGCACCACCACGTCCTCCATCCGGCTGACGCCCATCGCCTCGAGCGCCCGGTGCGCCATTCGGCGGCCCTGGCGGAGCATGTCCGCCTCGGCGGCGTCCTGGGCGCGCACCATGAGCCCGCTGCCGGCCCGCGCGCAGGCCCGCTCCGCCCGGTCCAGCTCCTCGCTCCCGGCAGCCCCCGCGAGATCCGACTCCACGAGCAGCATCGCCGCGGCACCCTCGTCGAGACCCAGCCCATACGCGCTGTTGACGGCATGGATCGTGAAGGCATCCATCAGCTCGAGCGTGCACGGCCGGAGGCCGTCGCGGACCATCCCGGCCACCGCCTCGCCCGACGCCTCGATCGTGGGGAAGAACGCGAGCAGCGTCCGCTTCGGCGCCGGCATCGGGACGAGGCGCAGCGTCGCCTCGGTGATGATGCCGAGGGTCCCCATGCTCCCGACGAACAGCCCCGCCAGGTCGTAGCCGGCGACGTCCTTGACGTTGCGCCCGCCCGTCCGGATCACCGCCCCGTCTGCCAGCACGACCTCCAGGCCCAGCACCGCGTCCCGCGTCATCCCGTACTTCACGCAGCACAGGCCGCCGGCGTTCGTCGCCAGGTTGCCGCCGATCGTGCAGGTCTCGTAGCTCGCCGGGTCGGGCGCGTAGAAGAGGCCGTGCTCGGCGACGGCCGTCCGCAGGTCGAGGTTCACGACGCCCGGCTGGACGACGGCGACGCGATTCTCCTCGTCGATCTCGAGGATCCGGGCCATCCGCACGAGCGAGACGGTCAGCCCGCCGGCGACCGCGATCGAGCCACCGGAGAGGCCGGTCGCGGCGCCGCGCGGGACGAGGGGCACGCGGTGGGCGGCCGCGAGCCGCGCGATCCCGGCAACCTCCGCGGTCGACGCCGGGAACGCCACCGCCAGCGGGGCCGGGGGCTCGAGGTACGGCGTCTCGTCGCGCCGGTGGGCCTCGAGATCGACCGGGTCGTCGGTGAGGCGCAGCCCCGGGAGCGCCGCCCGCAGGGCATCGAGGAAGGCGGCCGTCATGGCCCCGGATGATACGGCCGGCCGGCCGGTACGAACGACCCGCTGGCGCGGCCGAACCGATCGGGGGCACACTCTGCCGCATGGACGGCCCGTGGACCATCCGCCGCCTCGCCCCGGCCGTGCTGGCGGCCGTCCTCCTTGCCGGGGCCGGGACGGCGGCGCCGGGCGCGGCCGCCCCGGTGCGCGCGGCGGATCCGGCAGCCTCCGCCTCGGCCGTCGTCCCGGGAGCCGTGGACCGGACGAGCCTCGACGTCGAGGCGCGCTACGACGTCCGCGTGAGGCTCGGGCTGACGACGGGCAGGATGTCGGTCGTCGAGCGGATCGCGATCACGAACCGTTCCGGCGGGCCGATCGACCACCTGGAGCTTAACAGCGTGCTGCCGCGGATCGGCGCCCTGCGGATCACCTCGGCGACGGTGGACGGGGTGCCGGTCACCCCGAGCGTTGCGGACCAGACGATCCTCTTCCCGCTCGGCGGAACCCTCGCCGACGGCGCCGGCGCCGACCTGCGGCTCACGTTCTCGGCCCGGGCCGGGAGCCGGCTCGACACGAGCCGCTGGCTCTTCTCGCGCGTCGACGGCAGCTGGGCCGCCTACCGCTGGCTCCCGTGGGTGAGCGCGGCACGCCGCTTCGCCCGCGCCAACCACGGCGACCCCTTCGTGACCGCCTCGAGCCCGTCGGTTCGGCTGGCGGTGACGACCGACCGTCCCGTGCGGATCGCCACCAGCGGCCGCCGGGTCGCCGCCGACGGGCTGACCCAGGTCTTCGCGGCGGCCGACGTGCGGGACTTCACGTTCGTCGCGGACCCGCTCTTCCGGACCACGTCGGCCGCCGTCGGCGACACGCGGGTCATCGTCCACGGCCGGACGCCGGCCCGCCGGACCGCGCTCCTGCGCGAGGCGTCCCGGGCCCTGGCGCGCCTCGAGGCTCTCCTCGGGCCGTACCCCTGGCCCACCCTGACGGTCGCGGAGACGGCCGGCGGGTACGCCGTGGAGTCGCCGGGCGCGATCTGGATCCCGCGCGGGGCGGCGACGGCTCGCCTGCCGTGGCTGGTGGCGCACGAGGTCGCGCACCAGTGGTTCTACGGCCTGGTCGGGAGCGACCAGGCGCTCCAGCCGTTCGCCGACGAGGCGCCGGCCGACTTCCTGGCCCGCCACGTCACCGGCACGCAGCGCGCGAGCCGCTGCGCCCGCGACACGCTGGACCGCTCGATCTACGGCTACTCGGCCGGCTGCTACTTCGAGGTCGTCTACGTCCAGGGGAGCCAGGTGCTCGAGGCGATCCGGCGGCGCGCCGGGAGCCCGGCCTTCTTCCGGGCCCTGCGGGGCTACCTGGCCGAGCACCGCAACGGGATGGGCTCGACGCGGGAGCTCCTGGCCGCGCTCGACGCGATCGACCCGGCCGACCTGGCGTCGACGCTGCGGGCGCGGTTCCCGCGGATCCTGTAGCCCTGCCCTACCGCTCGGCCGTGCGGCGGCCGACCACCCACCAGGCGACCGGAAACGCGATCCCCGCGAGCGCGAGCTTGAAGACGTCGCCGAAGACGAACGGCAGGAAGCCCTTGGCGATGCCGGTCGCGAGGTCGAAGCCGGTGGCCGCCATGAGCCACGGCACCCCGACGACGTAGATCACGAGGTTGCCGAGCAGCATCGCCACGACGGCGCCGCCCACGTGGCGATCCCAGCCCAGCTCCGCCAGCCGCCCCACGATCGCCGCCGCGAGGAGGAAGCCGAGGAGGTAGCCGCCGGTGGCGCCGAGGACCCAGCGGCCCTCCTCGCGGGCAAGGTACGTGTCGAGGCCCGACGCGTTGCCGGCGTAGACCGGCAGGAGGAGGCCCACCGCCAGGTAGAGCGCGACGGCGAGGATCCCGCGGCGGAACCCGAGCGCACCGCCCACGAGCAGGACGGAGAACGTCTGGGCGGTGATCGGGACGGGCGACGTGGGCAGCGTCACGCGGACGTCGCCGGGGAGGACGATCGTCTGGCCCTCCAGCACGAGCTGGAGGTTCGCGGTCAGGGCGATGACGAGCGCGCCGGCGACGATCAGGGCGACGTGCCGGGCCCGGGTGCTGAGTCGCTCCCCGACGGCGACCGGGACCAGGAAGTCGCCGATCGTGATGCCCCGCTCCGCGGCGGGCAGCCGGTTGAGGCGCTCGGTCGCGAGGGTCATCGGTGGGCTGTCTCCCCGTCGGGCGGCCCGCGGCCGCGGTTCCCGGGAGTCTACCAGCGCGGCGCGGGGAGCCGGGAGGCCGGGGAGCCGGGAGGCCGGGGAGCCGCCTGGCGGGGGCCGCGAGGCGCCCCGGCTCAGTCGCGCGCCAGGGCCCCGACGATCTCCACCCGGGAGGCAAGCCGGGCGGGGTAGAGCGAGGCCAGGACCGCGACGACGACCCCGCCGACGAGCGCCGCGCCGGCCACGACCCACGGCGGCTGGAACGCGGTCGCGGCGCCCCCGGCCAGCAGCACGAGCGCGGCGCCGGCGGCCAGCCCCGCGAGAGCGCCGAGGAGAGCGCCGACGAGCCCGAGGATCGCGGCCTCGAGCACCACGAGGCGCCAGGCCTGGCGCCGCGTGAGGCCGGTGGCCCGCAGCAGGGCCAGCTCGCGGACCCGCTCGAGGACGTTCATCGCCAGCGTGTTCACGATCCCCAGCACCGCGACCATGACGGCGACCGCCGCAAGCGCGGCAAAGAGCGCCGCCCGGCGATCGACGGTCGCGCCGATCGCCCCGGCCGCCTCGTCGAGCGTCGCGGGCTCGAGCGCATAGCCCCGGGCGGCGTCCTCCACGCCGGCGAGGGCGGACGTCTCCTGGCCCGGCTCGAACCGGACGGCGAAGGCGTCGGCTCCCAGCACGCCCAGCCGGCCGGTGGCGTCCGGCCAGCCGACGAGGACCGCCTCCGCGACCGTGCCCGGGATCGTCCGTTCGACGATCGCGACGACGTCCAGCTCCACGGTGCCGGTGCCGGACAGGAGCGAAAGCCGGGACCCCACCGTGATCCCGCCGCGCTCCGCGAGGCTCCGCGGCACGATCGCGGCACCCCCCGCGTCGAGCGCCGGGAGCGCCGTGGCCGGATCGCCCGTCACGAAGGCAAGGCGCCCGTCCGCGAGGAGGTCGGCGCCGACCACCGCCGCCGCGTCCGTCCGGGCGCCGCCGAGCGCGACGGAGAACCGGCCCAGCGGGCTCACGCGGGCGACGCCCGGCAGCGCGGCGATCTCCGCGGCCGCCGGCTCGTCCGCGCCGACGGGCCGGATGGAGGTCAGCAGCAGCTCCCCGGGAATGACCTCCTCGAGCCACGCCGTCGCCGCCTCGCGGGTCGAGCCGGCGACGCCGGCCAGCGCGACGAGGACGGCGAGCGAGACCGCCAGCGCGCCCACCGTCAGCGCCGTGCGGCTGCGGTCGCGAGTGAGCGAGCCCCGGGTCAGGCGCTCCTCCGCCGGCAGGAAGGGCGCGGCGAGGAGGCCGACGGCCCGCCCGAGCGGGCCGGCCACGAAGGGCGCGACGAGGGCCACCCCGAGGAGGATCGCGAAGACGGCCAGCGGGCGGACGAGGCCCGGACGCCCCGTCACGACGCCGGGCCAGAGGGCGAGCCCCACGAGCCCGACCACGGCGAACACGAGGAGGAGCCAGCGCAGGCGGGCCCGCAGGATGGCCCCCTGGTCGAGGCGGAGGCGGAGGGCGGCCACGGGCGAGATCCCGCCGGCCCGGAGCGCCGGCTCGACGGCCGCCGCCAGCGTCACGAGGAAGCCGAGGACGGCGCCCAGCAGCAGCGCGCCGGGCGGCAGGGACAGCTCATCGAGCGACCCGCCGCCACCTCCCCCGAGCAGCACGACCGCGCCCGCCGCGAGCGCGATCCCCACGAGGAGGCCGGCCGCGACCCCCGCGACGCCGAGATGCACCGCGGAGAGCAGCACCATGGACGTCACCTGGCGCCGCGTCATCCCTGCCGCGCGCAGCAGCCCGACGTCGCGGGCGCGCTCGGCCACGGTCATCGACAGGGTGTTGAAGATGAGGAAGGCCCCGCCGAAGAGGGCCACGGCCGCGACGAGGGCGATGGCGACGCGGATCTCCGCGGTCGAGGCCTCCAGCGCCGCGGCCACGTCGGCGGGCGTGCTGAGCGTGTACGGCTCGCTCGTCAGGCGCTCCTCCAGCGCGGCGGTCGCCGCGGTCGCGTCGGTGCCGTCGGCGAGCAGGACGTCCACCGCGGTCACGCGATCCGTCCCGAAGAGCGCCTGCGCCGCGGCGAGCGGCACGACGATGCTCCGGCCGGCCGGGTCCGGATCGCCCGGCGTCGGGGCGAGGACGCCGACGACCTCGAACTCCGTGGGCGCCACCGCGGGGTCGCCGAGCAGCGTGATCGTGGCTCCAACCCCGAGCCCGTCCTGGCGGGCGAGATCGGCCGAGACGAGCGCCCCGCGCTCGTCGCCGGTGCCCAGGGGGGACCCGGCCGAGAGCGGCCGATCGTGGATGGCCGGATCGGCGGCGCGCTCGATGCCGACGACCGTGACGGGCGCCGGCAGCGGCGTGGCTGCGGCGGCCGGCAGCGGGTACGTCCGGCGCTCCAGCATCGGGGCCACGGTGGCGATGCCGGGCGTCGTCGCGACGGTGAGCACGGTGGCCCCCGAGAGTCCCTGCTCCTCGAAGGCCGCCACCCGGAGGTCGGCCCGGCCGAGGAGGTCGCGGACGCTCCGGTCGACCGCCGTGTCGAGAGCCGCGTTCACGATGAGCGCGGCCACCAGGACCCCGACGCCGAGCGCGATGCCGACGACGGTGAGGCCCGTGCGCAGCGGCCGGGCGACGAGGCTCCGCCGGGCCAGCGCATTCGCGGCGCGCACCGCTAGAGCCCCAGCGCGGCGAGGCGGACGATGAGCGGGCCCGCGGCGTGATCCTCGCGCCGCCCGAGGGTGATCTCGTCGAGGACGGTGCCGTCGCGCAGCACGAGCACCCGGTCGGCGTAGGCGGCCGCCTTCGCGTCGTGGGTCACCAGGACCACCGTCTGGCCGCGATCGGCGCACAGCCGCCAGAGCATGTCGAGGATCTCGGTCCCGGTCGCGAAGTCGAGGTTCCCCGTCGGCTCGTCCGCGAGGAGGAGCGCCGGCCGGTGGACGAGCGCCCGCGCCAGCGCGACGCGCTGCTGCTCCCCGGCCGAGAGCTCGTCCGGGCGGTGCCTCTCGCGGTCGGGGAGGTCCACGGCCGCGAGCACCTCGCGGATCGCCGCCGTCTCGTCGCGGCCCCCGGGGTCGCGGCCGGCGACGATGAACGGGAGGGCGACGTTCTCCCGGACCGAGAGGATCGGAACGAGGTTGAAGAACTGGAAGACGAACCCGGTCTTCTGGCGGCGCAGCTTCGTGGCGGCGTCGTCGCCGAGGCGGCTCACCACGGCGCCGTCGAGGACGACCTCGCCCGACGTCGGCCGGTCCAGGCCGCCGAGAAGGTGGAGGAGCGTGCTCTTCCCGGACCCGGACGGGCCCATGACGGCCACGAACTCCCCGGGCTCCACTGCGAGCGACACGCCGCGGACGGCGGCGACGTCCGCTCCGCCCATCCGGTAGGTCCGGGTGAGGTCGCGCGCCTCGAGGATGGGCGGCATCAGGCGGCTCCTTCGATCCCCACGGTGCGAGGACGCACCGCGGCGGGGCGAGTGTAGCGCCGGTCCGGGTCGCGGACGACCGCCGGCGGGGCGGCCGGCGTCACGCGCCGAAGAGGAACTGGAGGATCGCGCCGCCGAGGCCGTCCAGCAGCCCCGGGGCGGGAGACGGGATCGCGGCGGGGTCGTCGATGCGGTACGACCGGCCGGGCGGCGGCCCGCCGCCGCTCTGCCCGCCGTTGCCATTGGCCGCGCCGCTGCCGGTGCCGGTGCCGGTGCCGCCGGGCCCGTTGCCGAGGCCCCGCGGGGCGTCGTCGTCGGGTTCGCTCCGGTCGGCCGGCGCGGGCGTCGGCACGGGCGTGGGCGTCGGGGTGGGCGTGGGCGTCGGGGTGGGCGCCGGGGTCGGCTCCGGGGTCGCGACCGGCACGGGGCGCGGGGTCGGCCTCGGGGTGGGCTTCGGGGTGGCGACCGCCGGCCTCGGCTTCACCGTCGGCTTGGGCGTCGGCTTGGGCGCCGGCCTGGGGGTGGGCTTCGGCGCCGGCTTGGGCGTGGCGGCTGCCGTCCCGCCGCACTTGTCGGCGAACAGGACCGTCCACATCTTCTTGCCAGTCGCGCCCTTGTAGGCGCCGACGCCGACGACGTCCCAGGCCTTGCCGAGGATGTTGGCGCGGTGGCCCGAGGAGTCCATGAACTGGAGGTGGACCGCCTGCGTGGCGACGTCGTCGGGATACGAGTTCCAGCCGATGTTCTCGCCGGCGACCTTGAAACAGTAGCCCTTGGCCTGGAGGACGTCGAAGACGCTGCCCGAGCCGGGGATCGTGTGGCTGAAGTAGTCGCGCTGGATCATGTCCTTGCTGCGCCAGCGGGCGACCGAGGTCAGCGTCGAGTCCACCGTGAGGGCACGCAGCCCGGCGCTGGCGCGCGCCTGGTTGGTCAGCTGGACCAGCTCCGACTCGGAGGCGCCGCTGAACTCCTCGACGCTCCACGCGGCGGCCGGGGCCGGGAGGGCGAAGACACCGACCGTGACGGCCAGGAAAGCGCTCGCCACGAGCACCGCGAGGCGCGCGAGCGGCGTGCGATGCGGAGGCGGCTGGCTCACCTCCCGACCCTACCGGGCGGCCCGGCCGGCGTCCGTCGCGCGAAGGTCCCGACCGGGGACCGGACGGTGGTCCGGGGTGCGTCAGGCGAGGGCGTCCTCGGCCAGGTTCGGGCGCAGGATGCGGACGGCCTCGGCCGCCGGGATCCCGGCCCGCCGGGCATAGTCCTGCAGCTGGTCCCGCCCGATCCGGCCGAGGCCGAAGTAGGCGCTCTGCGGGTGCCAGAAGTAGTAGCCCGAGACCGATGCCCCGGGCAGCATCGCCCACGACTCGGTGAGCCGGATCCCGGCGCGCTCCTCGGCCTGCAGGACCGCGAAGAGGGTCTGCTTCTCGGAGTGGTCCGGGCAGGCCGGGTAGCCGGGCGCCGGGCGGATGCCCTGGTAGCGCTCGGCGAGCAGGTCCGCGTTCGAGAGCGCCTCGCCGGGGGCGTAGCCCCACAGCTCGCGCCGGACCCGCTCGTGGAGCCGCTCGGCGAAGGCCTCCGCAAGGCGGTCGGCGAGCGCCTTGGCGAGGATCGCCGAGTAGTCGTCGTGGGCGGCCTCGAACTCCGCCACGATCTCGTCGAGGCCGTGCCCCGTCGTGACCGCGAAGGCACCCACGAAGTCCTCGACGCCGGTCGCGCGCGGCGCCACGAAGTCCGCCAGGGCGAGGTTCGGCCTGCCGTCCCGCTTCGCCATCTGCTGGCGGAGCGTCCGGAACGTCGCGAGGGCCTCGGTCCGCCCCGGATCGCGCCAGGCGACGATGTCGTCGCCGACGGAGTTCGCCGGCCAGAAGCCCACCACGGCGTCGGCCCGCAGCCGGCCGCCGGACACGAGCCGGCCCAGCATCTCCACGGCGTCGCGATGGAGGTCGCGGGCCGCCGCGCCCACCGCCGGGTCGTCGAGGATCGCGGGATACGACCCGCGCAGCTCCCAGGCCGCGAAGAACGGACCCCAGTCGATCCGGTCGACCAACTCGGTCAGCGGATACGCACGGAACGTCCGGACGCCCAGGAAGGAGGGGCGCGGCGGCACGACACCCGCCCAGTCGACGCGCAGCCGGTTCGCCCGCGCGTCGGCGAGGGAGAGGCGCTGGTCCGCGCCGCGGCGCTCGCCGCGCTCGCGGCGAATCTCCTCGTACTCGGCGCGGACGCCGGCCACGAATCCCTCGCGCTGCGCCGGGTCGAGGAGGGCCCGCGTGACGCCGACCGCGCGGGAGGCGTCATGGACGTGGACCACCGGCCCCGAGTAGGCGGGGGCGATCCGCAGCGCCGTGTGGGCCCGCGAGGTGGTCGCGCCGCCGATGAGGAGCGGGATCGTGAAGCCCTGGCGCTCCATCTCCGATGCGACGTGGACCATCTCGTCCAGCGACGGCGTGATCAGCCCGGACAGCCCGACGAGGTCGGCCTCGATCTCGCGGGCCCGCTCGAGGATGCGCGCCGCCGGGACCATCACCCCGAGGTCGTCCACCCCGTAGTCGTTGCAGCCCAGCACGACGCCCACGATGTTCTTGCCGATGTCGTGGACGTCGCCCTTCACCGTGGCCGTGACGATCGTCCCCGCGTTGCGCGCGGCGCCCGTCCGCTCGGCCTCCAGAAACGGCACCAGGACGGCCACGGCCTTCTTCATGACCCGGGCGCTCTTGACGACCTGAGGCAGGAACATCCGGCCGGCGCCGAACAGGTCGCCGACCACGTTCATGCCGGCCATGAGCGGGCCCTCGATGACGTCGAGCGGCCGGCTCGCGCGCAGCCGCGCCTCCTCCGTGTCGTCCGCGATCCAGGTGTCGATCCCCTCGACGAGGGCGTGGGTGAGCCGCGCCTCGACCGGCAGCTCGCGCCAGGCGAGGTCCTCGGCCGCCCGCTCCATGCCGCCCTGCGCCGCGTAGCGCACGGCGATCTCCAGGAGGCGGTCCGCGGCATCCGGGCGCCGGTCGAGGACCACGTCCTCCACCCGCTCCCGCAGCTCCGGCTCGATGTCGTCGAGGACCGGCAGCACGCCGGCGTTGACGATCGCCATGTCGAGCCCGGCCCGGATCGCGTGGTACAGGAAGACCGCGTGGATCGCCTCGCGGACCCGGTCGTTGCCTCGGAAGGCGAACGAGACGTTCGAGACGCCGCCGGAGGTGCGTGCGCGGGGCAACTCGGCCTTCAGGCGCCGGACCGCCTCGATGAAGTCGATGGCGTAGCGGTTGTGCTCCTCGATGCCGGTCGCGATCGCGAAGATGTTGGGGTCGAGGATGACGTCCTCGGGGGCGAAGCCGACGGTCTCGGTCAGGAGGCGGTAGGCGCGCGTGCAGACCGCCACCCGTCGCTCCACCGTGTCGGCCTGGCCCCGCTCGTCGAAGGCCATGACCACGACGGCGGCGCCGTACAAGCGGCACAGGCGGGCCTGGCGCAGGAACTCGGCCTCGCCCTCCTTGAGCGAGATCGAGTTGACGACCCCCTTGCCCTGCAGCTGGCGCAGGCCGGCCTCCAGCACGCTCCACTTCGAGCTGTCGACCATCACCGGGACCGACGCGATGTCCGGCTCGACGGCGATCCGGCGCAGGAAGCGGGTCATGGCGGCGACGCCGTCGAGCATCGCCTCGTCCATGTTCACGTCGATCAGCTGCGCGCCGTTGGCCACCTGCTCGCGGGCGATCGCGACGGCCTCGTCCTCGCGCCCCTCGGCGACCAGGCGGGCGAACTTCCGCGAGCCGGTCACGTTGGTCCGTTCGCCCACGTTGACGAAGGCGTTGCCGGGGGGCGGGATCTCCACGGGCAGCAGGCCGGCGAGGCGGGTCGCCGGCGGGATCGCCGGCACCGTCCGGGGCGGCAGCCCGGCAACCGTCGCGGCGATCGCCGCGACGTGGGCCGGCGTCGTCCCGCAGCAGCCGCCGGCCACGTTGAGCAGGCCGTGCCCGGCCCACTCGCCCATCGCCGCGGCCATCGCCTCGGGCGTCTCGTCGTAGCCGCCGAGGTCGTTGGGCAACCCGGCATTCGGGTACGCCGAAACCGGCCGGTCGGCGACGCGCCCCAGGACGTCGAGGTGCTCGCGGAGCTGGGCGGGGCCCAGGGCGCAGTTGAGGCCCACGAAGACCGGGTCGGCGTGGCGGACGCTGTGCCAGAACGCCTCGACGGTCTGGCCCGAGAGCGTCCGGCCGGACGCATCGACGATCGTCCCGGAGATCGCGAGCGGGACCGGCACGCCCAGCTCGTCGGCGAGCGCGCGGACGGCGAAGATCGCGGCCTTGGCGTTGAGCGTGTCGAAGACCGTCTCGACGAGGAGCAGGTCCGCACCGCCCTCCAGCAGCCCTGCCGCGGCCTCCCGGTAGGCGACCTCGAGCTCCTCCCACGAGACGTTGCGGGCGGCCGGGTCCTCGACGTCCGGGGAGATCGAGGCGGTCCGGTTGGTGGGTCCCAGGGAGCCCGCGACGTAGCGCGGGCGGGACGGGTCGGCACGCTCGGCAGCGTCCGCCGCCTCGCGGGCGAGGCGGGCTGCGGCGACGTTCATCTCGACGACCACGTCGGGCCCCAGGCCGTAGTCGGCCTGCGCGATCCGCGTCGCGGTAAACGAGTTGGTGCTGAGGATGTCGGCGCCCGCCGCGAGGTACGCGGCGTGGACCTCCCGGACGGCGTCCGGCTGGGTGAGGCAGAGGAGGTCGTTGTCGCCCCGCAGGTCGCTGACGTGGCCGGCGAACCTGGCGCCCCGGAAGTCCGCCTCGCCGAAGCGGTGCCCCTGCAGGAGGGTGCCCATCGCCCCGTCCAGGACGAGGATCCGGCGGGCAAGCTCGGACTCGAGGCGCGCGAGGCGCGCGAGCCGGGCGGGGGAGCGGGCAGCCGCGAGCGTCGCGGAGGTCGTGGCCGTCGTCCCGGGGGCGCTCACGAGATGCTCACGACGCGCCCACGGCCGCATGGCGCTCGCGCACCCGCCGGACCAGGCCCGCGCACTGCTCGTAGCGCCCGAAGCTGGGCATGATGTACGTGCCGGCCACCTCGTCCTCGACGGCCGCGAGGAGCGCGTCGGCCATCTCGATCCCCACCTCGGAGCCGCGCTCGCCGGCCGCGTGCATCGCGGCCCGCGCCTCGTCGGGGATCACGATCCCGGGCACCTCGTGGTGGAGGAACTCCGCGTGCCGGGCCGAGACGAGCGGCAGCACGCCGAGGAGCACGGGGACCGGGAAGCCGCGCGGCCCGAACCGGCGACGCGCCTCCGCCAGCATCGCCTCCACCTGCTCGACCGCGTACAGCGGCTGGGTCATCACGACGTGCGCGCCGGCCTCGAGCTTCCGCTCCAGGCGCTCCCACTCGGTCGCCGCGTCGGCCGCGGTCGGATCCAGCGCGCAGGCGATGGTGAACCCCGCCCGCTGCCCGATCGGCGAGCCGGCCTGGTCCTCGCCGCGATTGAGCCGGGCCAGGACGGAGACGAGCCCGATCGAGTCGATGTCCCAGACCCCCGTCCCGGTCGGGTAGTCCCCCACCCTGGGCGGATCCCCGGTCAGCGCCAGGACGTTGCGCACGCCCAGCGCGTGGGCGCCGAGCAGCTCGGACTCGAGCGCCATGAGCGTGCGGTCCCGCGTCGTCAGGTGGACGACGCACTCCAGGTCCAGGTCGTGCTGGATCCCGAACGCCACGGCCATCGCGCCCATCCGCACGCGCGCCATCGCCGAGTCGCTGATGTTCACGACGTCGACGCCGGCCGCCTGCAGGGCCCGGGCCGCCTCGAGCGTCCGGTCGATCCGGACCGAGCGCGGCGGGTCGATCTCCACGGAGACCACGAAGCGCCCCGCGGCCAGCGCCGCGGCCAGCCGGGTGGAGGGCGGGGCATCCCCCACGCCCTGGGCTGCGGGCTCGACGGCCGCGGACCGGGGCTGCGGCGGCGCCCCGGTGCCGTCGGCGGAGCGCGGCCCGCTCGCGCCGGCGACAGCCGGGGTCGCGGCCGCAGGCCCCGGCGCGGCGGCACGGGCGTCGAGGACCGCTCGCATCGCCGCGACGTGGGCCGGCGTGGTGCCGCAGCAGCCGCCGACGATCCGGGCACCGGCCGCCAGCATGGCGGGCGTCATCTCGGCGAAGTAGTCGGCCCCGGCGGCGTAGACGAAGCGGCCCGCCAGGCGCTGGGGAAGGCCGGCGTTCGGCATGATCGAGCGGGGCGGCCCGCCGGGAGCCGGCTCCCCCAGCGCCTGCAGGGCGTCGAGGCAGGCGACCGGCCCGCCCCCGCAGTTGACGCCGAGCGCGTCGACGCCGGCCGCGGCCAGCGCGGCCGCGGCGTCGCCCGGGCTCGTCCCGTCGGGCAGCGTCAGGTCCTCGCCGAACGTCAGCGAGGCGAGGATCGGCAGGTCGGCCGCGCGTCGCGCCTCGTCGACGGCCCACAGGAGGGCCGCGAGGTCGGGATGCGTCTCGAGGACGAAGAGGTCGATGCCGCCTTCGAGCAGGCCGTCGATCTGCTCCCGGAAGACGGCACGGGCGCGGGCCTCGCCCATGCCGCCCAGCTCGTGCGTCGGGATCCCGAGGGGGCCGATCGAACCGCCCACGAGGGCGTCGCGCCCGGCCACGTCGCGCGCCTCGCGGGCGACCGAGGCGGCCCGCCGGTTGAGCCTCGTCACCCGGTCGCCCAGCCCGAAGCTCTCCAGGCGGTGGCGGTTGGCGCCCAGCGACAGGGTCACGATGAGCTCGGCGCCGGCCTCCAGGTACTCCCGGTGGGCACCCCCGACCAGCTCGGGGCGCGTCGCCGCCAGCTCGTCGAGGCAGGCGCGCTGGGGCACGCCGCGGCTGAAGAGGAGCGTGCCCATCCCCCCGTCGGCCAGCAGCGGGCGATCGAGCAGGCGAGCGCGGAAGCGGGCGCGGGGCGCCAGGTCGGACACGCGGCGGATTGTCGCACCCGGCGGACGAACCGGCCGCGCACCGGCCGAGACCGTCCGCCGCCGGGCAGAGCCGGCCGGCGGACGAACGGGCCACCGCGCCTCCGCCGGCGGCGTACCATCGACCCATGGATGCCGGATTCGTCGCCCTCTTCCGCCACCACGCGTGGGCCACCGACCAGCTGCTCGCCGCGTGCGAAGGCCTCCCGCCCGACCACCTCGAGTGGGTCACCCAGGGGACCTACGGTGGGCTCGGGGCCACCCTGCGCCATCTGGTCGAGGCCGAGGAGCGCTTCGTCTCGCGCCTCCGCGGGGACGCCGAGCGGCCCGGGCCCGCGCCGAACGAGCCCGACCCGCCGATGCCGCCGGAGGCGCTCGCGCCCTCGGTGCGCGTCCTCCGCCGCCGCGCCCAGGCGAGCAGCGCCGCGCTCGTCGAGCTCGCCGCGTCCTACGCGCCGGACGCCATCCTCGACACGACGTTCCGGGGAGCGCCCGTCACGCTGCCGGCCATCGTGATCTTCGCCCAGGCGCTCGACCACGGCTGCGAGCACCGGACGCAGGTCCGCCACGCCCTGACGATCCTGGGCTACGAGCCGCCGAGCCTCGACGCCTGGGCCTGGGACGACGCGATCAACGGCCGCACGCAGGAGGCGGACCCGCACGCCTGACGGGGACGCCACCGAGGCAGGGGGGCCGGGCCGTCCCGGCGCCGGCCGTCAGGTCGGCGACGCTCGCGTCTCGGAGCTCCCCGGGTTCGCGTCCCCCTCGCCGGCACCGCCACGAGCCGTCTCGAGTTCGAACGCCTCGACCCCCTCCTTCACCGAGCCGTACAGATGCCCCGCGTCGATGGTCTGGAGGAGCCCGTACCGCACGATCGTGGCGCGTACCTCCGACTGGAGCTCCGCGAACGCGAGGTGGATCCCGGACGTGTTCAGCTCGAGGTCGAGGTCCACGAGCATCGCCCCGGCCGTCGTGTCGATGTCGGTGATCGGCTCCGCCGCGACGAGGACCCACTGCGGCGGCGGCGTGGAGGCCTTCACGAGCTCTCGGATCCGGTCGCGGAACTGGTTGGCGTTCGCGAAGAAGAGCGGGGCGGACCAGCGGACGATGAGCAGCCCCGGGACCTGCTCCGCGTCGGGATAGCGCCGGATGTCGTGCCAGCCGGGGACGTCCGGGGACTTCCCGAGGACGGTCGAGTAGGGGGCCCAGGCGCGCTTGAAGATGTAGGCCACCGACAGCGCGACCGCGATGACGATCCCCTGGAGGACGCCCACGAACATGACGCCCAGCGCGCAGGCGACGGCGAGCGCGAACTCGGTCTTGCGGACGCGGAAGAGGCGCCGCAGCTCGGCGACGTCGAAGAGGCTGATCGACGCCGCGATGACGACGGCGGCGAGGACCGGCTGGGGCATCGCCTGGACGAGGCCCGGCACGACGAGCAGCATCGCGAGCACGAGCGCCGCCGCCACGAGGCCGGTCAGCTGGGTCTTCGCCCCTGACTGGAAGGCCACGGCCGTCCGCGAGCCGCTCGTGCTCACGGCGAAACCGGAGAAGAGGCCGGCCGCGAGGTTGGCCGTGCCGATCCCGGCGAGCTCCTGGTTGCCGTCCACCTCGTACCCGGCCCGAGCCGCGAAGCCCCCGGAGACGGAGATCGTGTCGCCGATGGCGACGAGCGAGATCCCCACCGCCGCGGCGAACAGCAGCGGGATGTCCTCGACCGGGACCGCCGGGAAGCTCGGGACCGGGAAGCCCTGGGGCAGCATGCCGACCACCGAGACGTCGCGGGCGGCGAGGTCGAGCACGACCGAGATCACGATCGCGACGACGACCGCGATGAGGATGCCGGGCGTCCGCGGCGACATCCGCTTGAGGCCCAGGATGATGGCCAGGCTGAGCAGGCCGATGCCCAGCGCCCAGGGGTTCGTCAGGCCCTCCCGGAGGCCCTGGACGAATGCCTGGCTCTCCGCGACGAGGCCGTCGGCGTCCGTGGAGAACCCGAACAGCTTGGGCAGCTGGCCGATGAAGATGACGATCGCGAGGCCGGCCAGATAGCCGGTCCGCACCGGGTTCGAGAGCAGATCGGCGACGAAGCCGAGCTTGGCCACGCCGGCGCCGATCGTGACGACCCCGACGAGGAGGGCGAGCATCCCGGCGAGCGCGATCGCCATCTCCTCGCTTCCGGCTGCGAGCGGCAGGATCGTGGCGGCGATCATCGGGCCCAGCGACGAGTCCGGCCCGAGGACGAGGATCGGCGACGGCCCGACGAGGGCGTAGGCCACGAGGCAGATCACCGTCGTGTAGAGCCCGGTGATCGCGGGCAGGCCGGCCAGCTCCGCGTAGGCCATCCCCTGCGGGACGAGCAGGGTCACGAGGACGACGGCGGCGATCAGGTCACGCGACAGCCACGCTCGTTCGTACGTGCGGACGACCCGCACGCCGGGCACCCAATGCTCGATCCGCGCGAGCCGGGGGCTCGCCGCCACCTCCGTCTTCACGCTGGCGCCTCCTGACCCTGCGTGATGAGCAGGCTAGCTGCTCCGGGCGGTGCCGCCTGCATCCTTCGTGCGGCTCACAGCCGGGCGATGGCCCGGCCCAGGCCGCGCCGGTAGCTCGGGGCGACGATGGGTCGCCACGTGGTGCCGAACGAACGGCCGAGGCGCTCGACGCCTCGATCGAGATCCGCGACGAACCTCGCGATCGCCTTCGCCTGCCCGTCGGTCAGGGTGGTGGAAGCCGCGAACGCACGGGCGAGCAGCCCGGCGACGTGCTGATCGTGCTGGTCCCCGAGGTGGTCCTGGAGCGCGACGACCGGCCGGATGAGCGCCGTCGCCTGCGGCTCCAGCGGCTCGCGGACGAACTCCAGCGTGTAGCGCAGCCACTTGGCCGCGATCCGGAGCTCGTGGAGCGTCGCGAGATCGGCCGCCCCGATGTCACTGTCGAACGCCCAGACGGCCTGGTAGGCGCTCCAGATCGTCGCCGGCATCCGGTTCCGCACGAGCCCCGGGGCGTGCGGTGGGACGGCGAGGGCGGCGTGCCCCGGAGTCCCGGCGAACATCTCGTAGTCGCCGATGAACTGCGCGAAGCTCTCCGAGCCGAGCGCCGCGACGAGATCGACACGGCGGGCCTCCCGCTCCGCGCGCCACGTCGCGAGGAGCGGCTGGAGGCCGGCGCGCTGGCGGGCGCTCCGCTGCTCGCCATAGGCCACGAGGTTCTCGATGAGGACGTCGAGGTCGCGGACGTCGCCCAGCCGGGCCCCGATGCTGCGAAGCTCGTTGCGATAGCGCCGCCTCGCGTCGCGCTCGAACCCGTCGCCGAAGACCCGCCACGCGGCGCGCATCCGCCGCGCCGCGACCCGCATCGCGTGAACCTCCTCGGCGTCCTCGCCGGCCATGACGCCGGGCACGCGCGCGAGCATCTTCGCCAGGTGGAAGCGCAGGACCTTGCGCCCGGCTTCCGCCCACGGATCGTCGACCCGGAGGCCGGGGGTCCTGCCGTCCGCAAGGCGCGCCGCCGCCAGGACGACCACCTCCGGAGGGATGGGCGTCGCCGCGTCGCGCCCGGGCGACTCGGCCACGTCGGTCTCGGTCACCGGGGACCCGGGCTCGCTCGCACCCGCCTCGGATTCGACCGAGTCCGGCGTCGTGCCGTCCATCGCGATCGGATCACCCCCGGCTTGCGCGGATCCCGCCCGTCAGAACGGCGTCGGGATGTAGTTCAAGGTCAGGTTCGGCGCCCGGTGCTTGGTGGACACCCTGCGCTTCGGCAGCTCGATGTCCTGCGGCTCGACGGACGCGTAGGGCACCTGGTTGAGCAGGTGGCTGATGATGTTGAGCCGGCCGCGCTCCTTGTCGTCCGTGCGGGCGATCCACCACGGCGCCCAGGGCGTGTCCGTCGCGGCGAACATCGCGTCCCGGGCCCGCGAGTAGTCGTCCCAGCGACCGTACGACTTGAGGTCCATGTCGGTCAGCTTCCAGATCTTGCGCGGGTCGTGGATGCGCCCCTCGAGGCGGCGCGTCTGCTCCTCGGGGCTGACCTCGAGCCAGTACTTGATGAGGATGATGCCGTTCTCCACCATGGCCTTCTCGACCGCCGGCACCTGCTCGAGGAACCGCTCCGTCTGCTCGGGCGTGCAGAAGCCCATGACCCGCTCGACACCGGCGCGGTTGTACCAGCTCCGGTCGAAGATCACGACCTCGCCGGCGGCCGGGAAGTGCGCCATGTACCGCTGGACGTACATCTGCGACTTCTCGCGCTCGGTCGGGGCGGAGAGGGCGACGACCTTGAACACGCGCGGGCTGACCCGCTCGGTGATCCGCTTGATCGTGCCGCCCTTGCCGGCCGTGTCCCGGCCCTCGAACACGATGCAGACCTTGGCGCCGGTCGCCTTCACCCACTCCTGCATCGCCACGAGCTCGCCGTGGAGACGGCGCATCTCGCGCTCGTACTCCTTGGTGCTCAGCTTTGCCGCTGGCTCGGCCGGCGTCGCCGGGGACCGGGCGGCCCCGTCGTCCCGGCGCGCCCGGCCCTTCTCGACCTTCTGGTCCTTCTTCTTCGCCACGGAACTGGTCCTTTCTGGCTTCGCGGGCTACGCCGCGGCGGCGACCGGAGCCGCCTGTGACCCGGCCGGCTCGTCACCCGTCCGGATCTTGAGCAGCTTCCTGATCTCCTCCACCACGATGAGCGACACCGACACGCCGATGCAGACGAGCCACTGGTCGACCGACAGGCTGGCGGTCCCGAGGAGCCGCTGGAAGAAGCCGAACTCGGTCGCCAGCACGATCGTGAGCAGCGACAGCCCCGTCGCCACCAGCAGCGGCTTGTTCGCGAGGATGGACCCGCCGAAGAGCGACTCGTCCTCGTCCGCCGTCTCGAGAGAGGAGAAGAGGCGGAAGAGCGAGAACGTGGTGATGCCCATCGTGCGGGCGACCACGTCGCCGTAGCTTTCGTTCGCCCACGCGAGCACCCCGAGCGTGCCCGCGGCCATGACGAGCCCGACGAACACGAGCCAGGTCGTCAGGCGGCGCGGCATGATCCGCTGCTCCTTGGGCCGCGGCGGGACCTCCATGAGGCCCTCCCGCGGCTTGCCGTAGCCGAGGCCGATCGCCTGGAAGACGTTGACGGTGAAGTTGAGCCACATCGTCTGGAGCGGGAGGAACGGGATGCCGCCCAGGATGTTGAGGAGCGACGAGCCGAGGAACGTGGCGATGAAGCCGAAGAGGCCCGCCATCTGGAAGCGGATGAACCGCAGCATGTTGTCGTACACGGCGCGCCCGAGGCCGACCGCCTTCAGGATCGTCCCGAAGTTGTCGTCGGTCAGGATCATGACGGCGGCCTGCTTGGAGACCTCCGTCCCGGTGATCCCCATCGCGATGCCGATGTCGGCCTTCTTGAGGGCCGGGGCGTCGTTCACGCCGTCGCCGGTCATCCCGACGACGTGGCCCTTCTTGGTGAGGATGTCCACGAGGTGGACCTTGTCCTCGGGGGAGACGCGGGCGATGACGCCGATCCCGTCGATCTGGCGCATCGCCTCCTCGTCGCTCATCGCCCGGAACTCGGCGCCGGTGACCGCGCGCCCCTCGATGCCGAGCTGGCGGGCGATCGCCTCGGCCGTGACCGCGTGGTCGCCGGTGATCATCCGGACCTGGATCCCGGCCTTCTTCGCCTGCGCGATGGCGTCCTTCGCGGCCGGCCGTGGCGGATCGACGATCCCAACCATCGCGAGGAGCGTGAGACCGTCCAGCGCCGCGAGCAGATCCGAGTTCGGGTCGAACGTGGCCGGGTCGAAGTCCTTCTGGCCGGTCGCCATGACCCGGAGTCCCTGGGTCCCGAGGCGCTCGTTCTCGGCGAGGTAGCCCTCACGGATCCGGGCGACCGGGACCTCCGTGCCGTCCGCGCCGTGCGCGCTCACAGCGCGCGCGAGGAGCTGGTCCGGGGCCCCCTTGACATAGCAGCGAACGATGTCCTTGCCGCTCGCGTCCGTCATCCGGTGGAAGGTGGCCATCATCTTGTAGGCCGCGTCGAACGGCAGGGTGGCCACGCGCGGGTAGCGCTCGCGGGTCAGTGCGGGGTCGACCCCGCCCTTCGCGGCGAGGACGACGAGCGCGCCCTCGGTCGGGTCGCCGACGAGCCCCCCGTCCCGGACCTCGGCGTCGGCGCAGAGGGCCATGGGGAGGAGGTACTGCTCCAGCGGGATGTCGGGCTGGCCGCCCGCGTGGGAGATCTGCCCGATCGTCGAGTAGCCCTCGCCGGTGACCCCGTAGCGCCGACCGACGACCGCCATCTGGGTGGCGGTCATCTGGTTGAGGGTGAGGGTCCCCGTCTTGTCGGAGTTGAGCGCCGACGTGGAGCCCAGGGTCTCCACCGAGCGGAGGCGCTTCATGATCGCGCCGGCCTCGGCGAGCGTCTGGGAGCCCTTGGACAGGATGGCCGTGACGACCGCCGGGAGCGCGGTGGGGATGGCCGCCACCGCGAACGCGACCGCGCTCAGGAACAGGTCCTGGACCTCGACGCTGCGGTACAGGCCGAGGGCGATCGACACCACGAGGGCGACGCCGGCGATGACGAGGATCTGGTTCGTCAGCGCGTCGAGCTGCTTCGTCAGCGGCGTCTTCTCGACCGCGGTGGCCTGGAGCATGCCGCTGATGTGGCCGACCTCGGTCGCCATCCCCGTGGTGACGACGAGGATGGTGCCGGCTCCGCGGGTGACCTGGGTGTTCATGAACGCCATGTCCACCCGGTCGCCGAGGGCGGCGTCGGCAGCGACCGCGTCCACCTGCTTGGGCGTGGGGATGCTCTCGCCCGTGAGCGCGGCCTCGTCGATCTCGAGGGTCGCCGCGGTGAGGATGCGCGCGTCCGCGGGGACGAGGTCGCCGGCCTCGATGTTGACGATGTCGCCCGGGACGAGCTCCTCCATCGGGATCTCGACGAGGTCGCCATCGCGCCGCACCTTCGCCTTGACGACCATCATCCCCTGCAGGGCCGAGGCGCTCGCCTCCGCCTTGCCCTCCTGGTTCATGGCCATCCACGCGTTGAAGAGGGTCAGCAGGATCAGGAAGACGCCCGTGTAGAACTGACCGGGCAGGAAGAGGCAGACGATGCCGGCGATGAGCAGGACGATCTGCATCGGGTCCGCGTACTGGCGGGTGAACTGCTGCCAGCGCGAGACCTTCTTCGTCTCGGCGAACGTGTTCTTCCCGTGCTTCGCACGCCGGGCATCGGCGTCAGCAGACGTCAGCCCGCCGTCGATGGCGACACCCTGGGCGGCCAGCGCCTCGTCCGGCGCCAGCGCGTGCCACGAGACATCCGGCGCGACCTGGGCTGCGACCGACGGGCTCGTTGACAAGGTCATGACGTCTTCCCCTTCCCATCTCCTGGTCGGCCTTGTGGCCCGCCGACAGGGGCAGCAACCTTACCTGCCCCCACCACGTCTCATCACCTGAACCGTGTCCCGGTTGCCCGCAGCGGCCGCGTGGCCGTTGCCGCAACGTTGTCGAGCTCCTCCAGCGCCGCGTCCACGTCGTAGCCGAGGGCCCGGGCCAGGCCCGGGGCAGCTGCCACGACGCGCTCGAGCCCGAGGCGGGGCGCGAGGATCTCCAACGAGGCCACGATCTCGTCGAAGCTCAAGCCGGCGTCGAGCGCCTGGCCGACGACCTGCTGACACGTCGGACCATGAGGGCCGGTCGCGATCATCGCGCCCAGCTGCACCAGCGCGACGCTGCGCAGGTCGAGCACGCAGTCTGGCTCCGTGAGCTCGGTCGCCAGGAGGGCCCGGCAGGTCGCCGGGTCCGCGATGGTCAGCCTCCGGAGCATGTCCTCGCTGGTGGTCATCGGGCAGCTCGCTCCCGTGTGGCTCGCATGCACGTGGCTGGGTGAGACTGGTGCTGCCCCATTCCCTCACTCCGGGCGATGGATCGCATCCTCCCCGATGGCGGAGACGGCCGACCCCGGCAGGAAGCGCTCGAGGAGGCCCGCCTCGACCGCGAGGTCGACGGCCTCGCTCCGCGACGAGGCCCCGAGCTTGCCGTAGATGGCGACGGCGTGCGTCTTGACCGTGGTCGCCTTCACGCCGAGTCGCTGCCCGATCTCCTTGAAGGAGAGGTAGTACGGCAACAGCGCCAGCACGCGGAGCTCGGTTGCGGTCAGGGTCGAGGCGCCGCCGGCGAGCGTGGGCGACTGCGAGGTGATCGTCGCGCGGAGCGCGGCGACCTCGCCCGGCAGCACGCCGAGATCGGGGCACAGGCGAATCACCTGGCCTGCCTGCGCCAGGAGGGTCCGCGCGCCGGCAGGGTCCCCGATGGCCAGGTGAGCGCGGGCGAAGCCCACGAGCGACAGGACGGAGAGGGCGGGAGCAGCGATCGTGAACAGGGGCCGGAGGCTTGTCGCCCGGGCCAGGTCCCGGCGCGCCCCCGGGATGTCGCCGCGCTGGGTGGCGATCCTGGCGCGGGCGATGGTCGCCGGGGCAGTCGAGAGGTACCCCTCCAGGGTCGACCAACCCGCGATCTCCTCGCTCTCCGCGGCCAACGTGGCGGCGGCCCGCCAGTCGTGCCCGTCGACGGCCAGCAGGGCCCTGTGGCCGAGAAGGCAGTAGGCGAGCCCATTGTTGCGAGTCGAGCGCGCGACGGCGATCGCGTCGGCAAGGTCCGCATCAGCCCCTTCCCGGTCGCCCTTCGTGAGCCGGGCAAGCGCAAGCATCCAGAGCGCGAAGTCCCCCCAGCGCCCGCCCGCGGCCTCCAGGTCGGCCGCTCGGGCGGCATTCGCCAGCGCGTCGTCCGCGCCCCCCCGGACCATCCCGGCACGCAGCATCGCGCGGCCGGACTCGAACGAAGCGGTGCCATCGGGCGGCCGGCCCGCGAAGGTTCCGCGCTCGGCGATGTCCGCAAGGCGGACCGCAGAGGCGACCTCGCCCATGGCGAGCTCCTCCCAGGCTGCCAGGACGGCGAGCCACGGACGCTCCTCGAGCGCGGCGTCGCCGAAGCGCCGGAACCACGCCCGGGCCGTCGCGCGGCGGCCGGACCAGTGATAGAGACGCATGCCCTTGCCCGCCAGGCCCGCGGCGCGATCGAGGTCGCCGGCCGCGAACGCATGGTCGACCGCCGGGTCGAGGGCGTCGTTCCCCTCGTACCAGGCAGCGGCGCGCCGGTGCAGCCCGGCGATCCGCTCGGGCTCGCGGGCCACGAGCTCGCCCTGGAGGAAGTCGCGCAGGAGGGTGTGGTAGCGATAGGACCCGCCGTACTCGTCCACGAGGAGGTTCGACCGCGCGAGGCCTGCGAGAATCTCGGCTGATCCCGGCCGCTCCGCCACGACATCGCAGATCGGCCCGGCGAGCCGCTCGAGGATCGACGTGCGCGTCAGGAAGGCGATCTCCGCGTCGGGACGCCCTTTCAGGAGCTCGGATCGAAGGTACTCGGCGATGAGGCGCTCCCGGGCCCCCTCGCTGCGCGCTTCGCGGCCCGCCGACCGCCCGGCGTCCAGCGCCGCGAGCGCCAGCAGGGCCGGCCACCCTTCCGTCTGCCGGGCCAGCCGGCTCGTCGTCTCGGCGTTGAGCACGAGCCCAAGCCTGCGGCTCAGCCCTGCCGCCTCGTGCTCGTCCATGGCGAGGTCGCGGGAGTCGATCTCGAGCATCGACCCGGCGGCGCGCCAGCGAGCGAAGGGCAGGGCGGGCGGCTCACGTCCGGCGATGGCCACCTGCGATCCCGCGGGGAGGTACATGACGAGCTCGGCGAGCGCGTCGAGGCATGCCGGGTCGGTGATCCGGTGCGCGTCGTCGATGGCGACGTGGAGGGGCTCGGCTCGTCCGGACATGGCCTCCAGCAGGCGGCCGACCACGGCCCGGTTCGACACGGCCGGTGACGCGATCGCGTCGTAGATGTCGGGGTCCAGGGGTTCGGACCGGTCGATCGCGGCCGCGAGATGGGTGAGGAACACCACGGGGTCGTTGTCGCCGTCGTCTGCCGTGAGCCAGGCGACCGACGTGGGGTTCCGGGACGCCCACTGGACGAGGAGGCTCGTCTTGCCGTAGCCGGGCGGGGCGATGATGCAGATCACGGGGCGATCCCGGGCGGAGCGAAGCCGGCGCAGCAGCCGGGTGCGGCGCATCGTCGCGGCATGGAGGCGCGGAGGGCGAAGCTTGGCCTCGAGGAGGCCGGCCGCCGGGGAGGGACGAGCAGCCGGCGCGGGAGCGGCCTCCCCGGGCCGGGCGGCATCCACGCCGTGAGCGAGATCGGCGGGTCGCATCCCCTCGAGGGCATTCAGCGTGGGCCGCGACCCGGGTCGTTCGAGCATTGGCAGGCAGCCTACCCGAGCGACGTGAGGAGGTCCAGCCTCCGGGGATCGGACCTCGCGATGTCGCTCATGCCGATCGTGAGCCTGCTGTACCTCAACTCGGCCGGGGTCAAGGCCGCCTTCGGCATGAAGGACCCGCCGCCTGCCGCCTGAGCCGGGCACGCTCCACCGGGGCCGCGGGCGCGCACCGCCGACGCCCTGGCTGCAGGAGATCCCGAAGGTAGTCCCGGAGCCCGTCAGCCGACGGCGGAGTCGCGGGGCGGGTCCAGGAGCAGGTTGATCACCTCGGCCGTCCAGCCGGTCTGGTGCATGGCCCCGAGGCCTGCCCCGGTGTCGCCGTGGAAGTACTCGGGGAACCAGAGCAGCCCCTGCCAGGCCGGGTCCGACTGCAGGAGCTCGCTGTCCCCGAAGATCGGCCGGCGGCCGTCCGGTCCCGGCAGCCAGATCGAGATGAGCCGATCGCCCAGGTCCTGGGCGATGTCGCCGAGCGTCCGCTGCACGCCCGACCCGGTGGGGTACTCGACCGTGAACTCGTCGCCGAGGAAGCGCTGGTACCGCACGAGGGCCGGGATGATCAGGACGTTGAGCGGCATCCAGACCGGGCCGCGCCAGTTGGAGTTGCCCCCGTACATGGCGGTGCGACCCTCGCCGGGCTCGTAGCCGATCGTCGCCTCCGGGTGGCCGGGGATCTCGTACGGGACCACGTGGCGCTTCGAGAGGGAGCGGAGCCCGTGCGGCGACAGGAAGGCGGCCTCGTCGAAGAGGGAGGCCAGGGCGTGCCGCAGCTCCTCGGGACCGACGACAGAGAGCATGACCTTGTCGCCGGCCGCGTTGTAGCGGACGTGCCGGGACTGCGCCCCGGCCGAATCGCGACCCTTGGCGACGAGGCGGTCGAAGCGGTGCCGGAGCCGGCGGGCGGTCGTCGCGTCCGCGACCCGGAGGACCGCGGCGGGCAGCAGGGGGATGGCGCCCACGAGGGTCTGGACGCGGATCTGCGTGGCGCCCTCGGGTCCCTGCAGCCGGTCGTAGAACCAGCCGTCCTCCGGATCCCGGAGGCCGGCCCCCTCGATGGCGTCCACGATCATCAGGTACTGCTCGACGAACTTGACGACCATGTCCTCGTAGACCGGCTTCGTCTCCGCGAGCCGGCGGGCGATGGTCAGCATGCTGAGCGCGTAGAGAGCCATCCAGGCGGTGCCGTCCGCCTGGTCGAGCCGCGCCCCCGGGGGGAGCGCCGACCGGTCGACGGGGCTGATGTTGTCGAGCCCCAGGAACCCACCGCCGAAGATGTTCTTGCCGTCCGGGTCCTGGCGGTTGAGCCACCACGTGAAGTTCAGCAGGAGCTTCTGGAAGACCCGCTCCAGGAAGTCGGTGTCCGTCCCCCCGTCGATCAGGAAGACCCGCGCGGCGGCGATCGCGTGGACCGGCGGGTTGACGTCGTCGAAGTTCCACTCGTAGGCGGGGAGCGCCCCGTTCGGGTGCTGGAACCACTCGCGCAGCATGACGATGAGCTGGTACTTGGCGAACGCGGGGTCCAGGTGGGCCCAGGCCACGGCGTGGAAGGCGAGGTCCCAGGCCGCGAACCAGGGGTACTCCCAGGGATCGGGCATGGCCAGGATGTCGAAGGAATCGAGGTGCCGCCAGCCCGTGTTGCGCCCCGCCGCGTGGCCGGGCGGCGGGGCCGGCTGCGCCGGGTCGCCGTCGAGCCACTGCCCGACCCGGTACGGGTAGAGCTGCTTGCTCCACACGAGGCCCGCCGCGGCCTGCCGGAGGATCTGCATCTGCTCCTCGTCCAGCCGGCCGCCGGCCAGGGCACCGTAGAACTCGTCGGCGTCGCGCTCGCGCCGCGCGACCGTCTCCGCGAAGGCCGTCCCCGCCCATGCCGCCGACGATCGGGACGCCAGCGTCGTCGCCTCCGTCGCGATCGTCGCGCCATCCTCCCCGGCCGCCGCGGGGCGGTGGAGACGGAGCCGGAGCTGCGTCCGGCCGCCGCCGGGGACGGTGCAGCGGTACCACCACGCTGCCTTCGTCCCGGTCGCCGCCGGGTTGACAGTCGGTGCGCCGTCGACCAGGTGGTCGTTGATGCCGTCCTTGGGATACGGCGTGACCGAGAGCCTGCCGTGGAGACGGGTCGCATTCGTCTCGTTGTCGCAGAAGAGGGCCGTGGGGGCGGCGCCGTCCGGGCCGGGGGCGGCCTCGAGCCGGTAGCCGTCCAGGCGCGCGTGGTGGACGGTCACGGCGTCGCCGTCCAGGCGCAGCGCGGGGATGTCGGCGGAGCCGGCCCAGCGCCAGGTGTTGCGGAGCCAGAGCGTGGGCAGCACGTGGAGGGTGGCCTCGTCCGGACCGTTGTTCCGGACGTCGACCTGGCACAGGATCTCGGTCGGCGACGCCTTTGCGTACGTGACCTCCACGATCCAGAAGCGGCCGTCGTCGAAGACGCCGGTGTCGAGCAGCTCGTACTCGGGCTGCTCGCGGCTGCGCCGGCCGTTCTCGGCGACGAGGTCCGCGTAGGGGAACGGCGCCTGGGGATAGTGGTAGCGCCAGCGGAGGAGGGCGTGGCTGGGCAGACCCTCCAGGTACCACCAGCACTCCTTGACGTCCTCCCCGTGGTTGCCCTCGGGACCGGACAGCCCGAACATCCGCTCCTTGAGGATCGGGTCGACCCCGTTCCAGAGGCCCAGGGCCAGGCACAGCTCCCCGCGGACGTCCGAGATGCCGGCCATCCCGTCCTCGTTCCAGCGGTACGCGCGGGACCGGGCATGATCGTGCGGGAAGAAGGCCCACGCGTTGCCGTCCGCGCTGTAGTCCTCGCGGACGGTGCCCCACGCGCGCTCGGCGAGGTAGGGCCCCCACTCGTACCAGGGGTTGGCCTCGAACAGGTCGTCCTCGGCGCGGCCGGTGGCCTCGGCGAGGCGGTGGTGCTCGGCGGTGTCGAACGTGGGGCTCATGGTTCCTCCCGGCGATCGGGCTCGCGCACGGCGAGCTGGATCGAGAACAGGTGCGATCCCCAGGGATCGAGCTGGACGTAGAGGCCGTCGAGGAGCTCGTCGCCCGAACGGTCGAAGGCGGTGTCGTGGACGGGATCGACGAGGCGGACGTGCTCCCCCCGCAATCCGTCCCATGACCGCGGGACGGTCACGTGTCCCTCGGCGGGGTCGGGCCCCAGGTTGACGACGATCAGCCAGCGGTCGGCGTTCGCGCCGGTCTCCCCCGGCGCCACGCGTTCCGGCGCCGCGCCCTCCCAGCACCACGCCACGAGCTGGGGCCAGCGGTCGTTGCCGGGCCAGCCCGATCGCCCGCCCAGCTCCCACCGACCGGACCGCAGCGCCGGCTGCCGCAGCACGCCGAGGAGGGCCCGGTACCAGCGGCCCAGGTCCGGGTCCGGCGGCTCGTCGGGGGCCCGGCCGAGGAACACCGGCAGGTGGACCCGGCGGCCCTCGAGCTGCCCGTCGTGCAGCAGGCGGGCGCCCGGCTGGGTCAGCGCCGCGACGGCCGCGGCCCGCTGCCGGGCGCCGGGGAAGACCGCAGCGGCGCGGGGCTCGTCGTGGTTCTCGATGAACCGCACGAGACCCTGCTGGTACGCGAGGTCCGCGCAGAGGTGGAGGCGCACGGACTCGGCCTCGCCGTGGGCCAGCCGGTCGTAGAGGCGCTTGTCGTAGGCGTAGTCGAAGCCGAGCTGCTGGAGCCGCCACTCGAGGTCCCAGTAGGCCTCCGCGATGAGGAACGCGTCGGGATGGGTTGCCCGCACCGCGCCGATGACGTCGGTCCAGTACTCGGTCGCCGGCGCCGGCCCGACGCGGTCGCCCCACGTCCCGGCGAACACCTCGTTCAGCACCAGCATCGCCATGTCGCAGCGCACGCCGTCGCACTGGTCGAGGATCCCGGCCAGCGTGGCGGCTGCCGCATCGCGAAGCCCCGCCGAGAACGCGTCGAGCTGGACCACGTCGGACCAGGCCGGGAAGAACGGGTCGCGCCCGCAGGCGAGGATCCGTTCGCCGGCACGCACGAACGAGCGCGGATCGCCGGCGAGGTCATCGTCGGTCCCGGGCACGAAGAAGTCGGGATGCACGACGGTCCACGGGTGGTCGGGCGCGACATGGTTGGGGACGAAGTCGAGGACCAGGCGCATCCCCCGGTCCGCGAGGGCCCGGCGTGCCGCGGCGAGGCCCGCCGGCCCGCCCAAGTGCTCGTCCACGACGTACTTGCGGATGCAGTACGGGGAGCCGGCGACGTCGGCGGGCGCGACGTCGGCCAGGGCCCGGCGAAAGTCCGCGATGTTCGCCGGATCGGCCATCGCGATCGCGGTCCCGGCCGGGCTGCGTTCCCACACTCCCATCAGCCAGACGGCGTCCACGCCCAGCTCGGCCAGGCCATCCCACGCCGCGGGCGAGACGGTCGCGAGATCGATCGGCCGGCCGGCCGCGCGCCCGAGGCGCTCCAGCCAGGGCCAGGTGTCGATCTCGTAGATGAGCGGGTGCGTGACCGTGCCGGGTGCGTTCGCGCGCATGGGACCCCGAGCGGGAGCGGTTCGCTGCGAGTGCAGGAACGTCCTCCCGCCGGGCAGCATACGTCGCGGGCGGCCGCAGGCGGCTCCCCCCGTTCGGAGGATGCCGCCGGTCCGCGTGAACGGGTAGGCTCGGCGAGTACCAGCGTCCGTGGTCCGGCGCGTGCCGCGCCCGTGACGCTCACCGGGAGGCTCCCCACGACGCCATGACAGCTACCGATCGCGCCTTGCGGGCGCAGCAGCCCGCCGACGTCCTCGTGATCTTCGGCATCACCGGCGACCTGGCGAGGGTGATGACCTTCCGCTCGCTGTACCGCCTCGAGCGGCGCGGCCTGCTCGCCTGCCCGATCGTCGGCGTCGCGTCCCGCGACTGGACGATCGAGCAGCTCGTCGAGCGGGCCCGCGACTCGATCGTGGGGACCGGCGAGCCGCTCGACGAGGCCGTCTTCGCCCGTCTTGCCGCGCGGCTCTCGTACGTGAGCGGCGACCTCAAGGACCCGGCGACCTACGAGCGGGTTCGCACGGCCGTGGGCGGCGCCACGAGCCCCGTGCACTACCTGGAGATTCCACCGTTCCTCTTCGCGACCGTCGTGCAGGGCCTCGCCGGCGCCGGGCTCACGAAGAACGCGCGGGTCATCGTGGAGAAGCCGTTCGGCAACGACCTGGCCTCCGCGCGCGCGCTGGCCGAGGAGCTGCACCGCCACCTCGACGAGTCGCAGATCTACCGGATCGACCACTACCTCGGCAAGATGGGCCTCGAGGAGATCCTCTACCTGCGCTTCGCGAACACGATGCTGGAGCCGGTCTGGAACCGGAACTTCGTCGAGTGCGTGCAGATCACGCTGGCCGAGGACTTCGGCGTCGAGATGCGCGGCCGCTTCTACGACCCGGTCGGCGCCCTGCGCGACGTCGTCGTCAACCACATCATGCAGGTCGTCGCGATGGCCGCGATGGAGGCGCCCGCCGGCGGCGACCCGGAGACCCTCCGCACCGCCATCACGACGGTCTTCAAGTCGATCAGGACGGCCGATCCGGCCCGGTACGTCCGCGGCCAGTACGACGGGTACCGCTCGATCGACGGGGTCGACCCGGCCTCGACCACCGAGACGTACGCGGCGCTGGCGCTGGAGATCGAGAACTGGCGCTGGTCCGGCGTCCCGTTCCTCATCCGGACGGGCAAGCGCCTCCCGGTGACCCAGACGGAGCTGCGGCTCGTGTTCAGGGAGTCGCCGCGGCTCGGCTTCGGCATCCGCAGCGCGCACGACCAGCCCGACCAGTTCGTCGTCCGCCTCGACCCCTCGACCGGCGTCCAGGTCCTTCTCAACGCCCAGCGGGCCGACGCCCCGGCGCCCGACGTCGTGCCGCTCGACGTGACCTTTGCCGAGGCCGGCGGCGAGGGAGCGACCCCGTACGAGGTCCTGCTGCTGGCCGCCATGGAGGGGCGGAGCGCCCGCTTCGCCCGCCAGGACGGCATCGAGGAAGCGTGGCGCGTCTTCGGTCCCCTCGTCGAGACGCCCCCGCCGGTCCTGCCCTACGCCCCGGGCTCCTGGGGCCCCGAGGCAGCTGACGCGCTCGCGGCCGGCCGCGGCGGCTGGCGCGATCCGTGGACCGTCTGACCTTCCACCCCGCGATCCCCGAAGTGAGGTTCATCCCGTGAAAGTCATCATCGTCGGCGGCGTCGCGGGCGGCGCCTCCTGTGCGGCGCGCCTGCGTCGGCTCGACGAGAGCGCCGAGATCGTCGTCGTGGAGCGCGGCCCGTACATCTCGTACGCCAACTGCGGCCTGCCGTACTACGTGGGCGGGCTGATCCCGCGCGAGTCGAAGCTCGTGCTGGCAGATGCGGCGCTGTTCCGGGCGCAGCTCAACGTCGAGGTCCGCACCCTGTGCGAGGCCGTCTCCATCTCGCCCGAGGCCAGGACGATCCAGCTCCGCGACGTCACGTCCGGCGAGGTGACCACCGAGTCGTACGACACGCTGGTCCTGTCGCCCGGCGCGGCGCCGATCTGGCCGGCCCTGCCCGGGATCGACCTCCCGGGGATCTTCAAGGTCCGGACGGTCCCCGACGTCCACGTCATCCGCGAGTGGATGGAGGGCCACGTGGCCGACCCGTCCGGGCTGGACACGTACACGGGCACCCAGACGGTCCTGCCCGCGCGGCGCGCGGTCGTGGTCGGCGGCGGCTTCATCGGGCTGGAGATGGCCGAGAACCTGGTCCATCTCGGCCTCGACGTCACCCTGGTCCAGCGGGGCGCGCAGCTCATGTCGCCGATGGACCCGGAGATGGCCCGCTACGTCGAGCGCCACGTGGCGCGCAACGGCGTCAAGCTGGCGCTCAGCGAGAACGTGACGGGCTTCCGCCAGGCGACCGAATCGTCGCTCGAG
Source organism: uncultured Chloroflexia bacterium (assembly GCA_963713285.1). Classification (GTDB taxonomy): domain Bacteria; phylum Chloroflexota; class Limnocylindria; order Limnocylindrales; family CSP1-4; genus CTSoil-043. The sequence goes on from CAVQLA010000006.1 coordinate 59,984, forward strand.
GTGCTCACCGCGTCGGGCAAGGCCATCCCGGCCGACATCGTGGTGATGGGCATCGGCGTTCGGCCCGAGGTCGCGCTGGCGAAGACGGCCGGCCTGGCGATCGGCGAGCGCGGCGGCATCCTCGTCGACGACCAGATGCGCACCAGCGCCCCCGACATCTTCGCCGTGGGCGACGCCATCGAGGTCCGGGACCACGTCACCGGCGCCCAGTCGCACGTGCCGCTGGCGGGCCCGGCCAACCGCCAGGGCCGCATCGCCGCCGAGGTGATCGCCGGGCGCGATTCGCGCTTCCGGGGCACCCAGGGAACGGCGATCATCGGCGTGTTCGGCGGCGCGGCCGCCTGGACGGGCGCCAGCGAGAAGACGCTGCGCCGGATCGGCGACACGGACTACGAGAAGGTCTACCTCTACCCGAACTCGCACGCCGGGTACTACCCGGGCGCGCAGTACCTGGCGATGAAGATCCTCTTCCGCACGTCGGACGGGCGGCTGCTGGGCGCCCAGGCCGTCGGCCTCGACGGCGTGGACAAGCGGATCGACGCGTTCGCGATGGCCCTCCAGTTCGGGGCCACGGTGTACGACCTCGAGGAGGCCGAGCTCACCTACGCGCCGCAGTTCGGCAGCGCGAAGTCGCCGGTCAACTTCGCCGGGATGGTCGCCGCCGACGTCCTCCGCGGCGACATGCCGGTGGCCCACTGGGACGACGAGCACCCGTTCCTCCTCGACGTCCGCCAGCCGGCCGAGCTTGCCGTCGAGCAGGTGCCGGGCGTGGTCAACATTCCCCTCCCCGAGCTGCGGGCACGCCTCGCCGAGCTGCCGCGCGATCGCGAGATCCACGTCATCTGCCGGTCCGGCCAGCGGGCCTACTACGCGACGCGGATCCTCCTGCAGAACGGCTTCCAGGCCCGCAACATCTCCGGGGGGATGCTGTCGCACGCGACGCTCTCGGCCGGGTGACGTGCCCGGACACGGCGCCGGGGACCGGATCGTGAGCCACGCCGGACCGGGTCCCGGGGCGGCCGTCGGCTGCTCCACCGAGCAGACCGTGCTCGGGGAAGGGGCCCGCTGGGACGCCCGGCGCGACGAGCTCCTGCGGGTGGACATCGTGGCCGGGCGCGTCTACCGGGACCGGGTCGCCGACGACGGCGGCCTGGTCCCCGTCCGCTCGTACACGGTGCCCGGCACGGTGGGGGCCATCGCCCCGATCGAGGGCGATGACGGCTGGCTGCTGGCGGCCGGGCGCGGCTTCGTCCACCTGCTGCCGGACGGCAGCCGGCGGGCGATCGCCGAGGTCGCCCCGGCCGGCACCCGGATGAACGACGCCGCCTGCGATCCGCAGGGTCGCTTCTGGGCCGGCACGCTCGCCGACGATCACCGCCCGGGCGGCGGGGCGCTGTACCGCCTGGACCGGGACGGGCGGATCGAGCAGGTCCTCGACGGCCTGACGATCTCCAACGGGCTCGGCTGGAGCCCGGACGGGCGCACGATGTACCTCGCGGACAGCATCCCCGGGGTGATCCACGCCTTCGCCTTCGACGGCGAGCGGGGCACGATCTCCGGGGAGCGGGTCCTCGTCACGATCCCCGAGGCGGTCGGGGCGCCCGACGGCCTGACCGTGGACGCCGCCGGCGACCTCTGGGTCGCCGTCTACGGGGGCGGCTGCGTTCGCCGGTACGCACCGAGCGGCGAGCTTCGCCGGGTGCTGGCCGTCCCCGCCGTGCAGAGCACGTGCTGCGCCTTCGGGGGCCCCCGCATGTCCGCGCTCTACGTCACGACCGCCACGGAGGGCTGGAGCGACGAACAGCGGCGCGCCGAGCCCGGCGCCGGGCTCGTCTACCGGCTCGCCACCGACGCCGTCGGCCGGCCGGCCGCCCCGTTCCGCCCGGATCCCGCCTGGTGGGCCGGCAGGGGCGCGAGAGCGGATCGCCGGTCGGCGCCTACGCGGTCTCCCTGATCCCGTACGGGAAGTCGTACGCCGGCATCAGCTCCATGAACGGATCCGGGTCGAACGCCTCCGGCCCGAGGACGCCCGCCCCACCCCAGACGCCGGTCTCGAGCAGCTCCAGCGCGATCACGGGGCTGACCGCGGTCTGCCAGACGACGGCCTGAACGCCGTAGCGCGCCATGCACGTCTCGTTGTCGGCAACCTGGTAGAGGTAGACCTCCCGCGGCCGGCCGTCCTTCTCGCCCTTCACCCAGGTCCCGGCGCACGTCTTGCCGAACATCCGGTCGCCGAGGTGCGCCGGATCGGGCAGGCAGGCGGCCACGACGTCGCGCGGCGCCACCTCGACCTTGCCGACCCTGATCTTGTTCTTGTTGTCGAGGCCGAGCATCTTGAGCGTCTTGAGGACGTCGATGAACTCCTGGCCCAGGCCGTACTTGAAGGTCACCCGGTCGGCCTTCACCCAGCGCGGGACGAGGAGGACCTCCTCGTGCTCGACGTTCACGCACTCCTGGGGGCCGATGCCCTCGGGGAAGTCGAAGAACTCGGGCTCCGAGAACGGCTCCGTCGTGTACCAGCCGCGGTCCGTCTCCCAGATCACCGGCGGGTTCAGGCACTCCTCGATCGTCGTCCAGATCGAGAAGTTCGGGGCGAAGTCGTAGCCGCGGACCTCGAGATTGGCCCCGTCGCGGATGCCGACCTCGTCGATGCGGTCGAAGAGGTGCTTCTCGGCGTACCGGGCGAAGACGTCCGCCATGCCGGGCTCCACGCCCATGCCGACCAGGGCCAGGAGGCCCTTCTGCTCCCACTGCCCGGCGCGCTCGAACTGGTAGTCGCCGAGCTTGACGCCCGGCTCCTCGAAGGGGCGCTCGGGATGCGGGCTGGACAGGGTCATCGCCATGTCCATGTAGTGGCAGCCCGCCTCGTACGCGGCGTCGAAGATCGCCTCGTTGAAGAGCGGCTCGACGGCGTTCAGGACGAGGTCGACCCCGTGCTCGCGGGCCAGTGCGACGATGGCGGCCCGATCGCTCGCGTCGATGCGCGCGGTGACGAACCTGTCGGGCACCCGCAGCCGCCGGCGCACCTCCTCGGCCCGCTCGAGGTTGATGTCCGCGAGGACCATCTTCTCCAGCCAGGGCCGCTCCTGGGCGATCACGGCGATCGCCTCGCCCACGCCACCGACTCCCACGAGAAGGACCTTCATGGCACTGCCTCCTGGAGCTGCGCGGGGACGCCCGTCGAGCACCATGATAGGCGTGCGGGGAGGGCCCGGTCGGTCGGTCCGTCGGTCGAGCGAGCGACCCGCCGGCGGGTCTCACGGTCGCGGGCGCGAGCCGGAGCGGCCGGAGCGGCCGCGGCCTGGCGGACCGGAAGCTCGGGGCGCGACCGGCGGCGGTCGCGGCCCGGCATCGGCCCGACCTCAGGTACACTCTCGCGGCGCAGATATGGTGTCAGCGGCGGCGTCATTCGACCGCCTGGCGCCGGATCTCGCTCTCGCGGTGGCCTTAGCTCAATCGGCAGAGCATCGGATTGTGGCTCCGAAGGTTACGGGTTCAAGCCCCGTAGGCCACCCCACCGCCCCCCAGGCATGCGGCGCTGCGCCGGGTCCCGTGGATCGTGCCGACCGCCGCACGGAGTCCCTCGGGTCCGAGCAGCGCCACGGTGGCGACCCCGGCGCGCTGCAGGGTGAGGCGGTTCGTGTCCAGGGCGAGCTTCCATTCGACCTCCCCAGCCGTGATGACGTAGACCCCGCCCGGGGATGCTCGCAGCCCGTACCCCAGCGCGGGGTGTGTCGAGCACGAGGAACGCGGGACGGCCTCGGACGCCTAACGCCTCCCCCGTCCCGGCCGGAGCCGGAGCGGGAGGCTAGCGCGGAGCCGAGGCCGTGCGGAGCGTAGGCGCCCGCGAGGCGGTTGACGAGAGGCGAACGGCCCCCGGACCCACCCTGCGGGCCGCGCCCGGCGGTTCGCCGGCGGGCCATCCCCCATCCCGGGTGATGAGATGCCACCCGAGCCGTGTACCATCAGCGCCGGCGTCGTGCGCCCGCGGCGCCGATACTGTTGGTGAGTGTGCCATCGCCCCGAGATGCGGGTGTGGATGGCCGGGATGGAGGACACACATGATCGGATCCCTGAAGGCGGCACTCGGCCGCCGGACCCTGCCCCTGGCGATCCTCGCCGTGGTGCCGGTCCTCTTCGCCGCATGCAACCAGGTCGGTGGAGCCACCCTGACGTTCTGGGACCTCATCTTCGGGATGGTCTTCTTCTTCTTCTGGATCATGTGGATCATGATCGTCATCAACATCTTCGTCGACATCTTCCGGCGCAACGACCTCTCCGGTGTGTGGAAGGTGATCTGGATCATCGTGATCTTCTGGATCCCGTTCATCGGCATCCTGATCTACATCTTCAGCCGCCCGAAGATGACGGCCCAGGACCTCGAGATGGCCACCCAGGCCGCAGCCGCCCAGAAGGCCGCGTCGCAGGTGTCCGTCGCCGACCAGCTCGAGAAGCTGACCCAGCTCCGCGACGCCGGCACGATCTCGGTCCCGGAGTACGAGCAGCTCAAGGCGAAGCTCCTGGCGCAGTAGCCTCGCGACAGCTCACGCTGAAGGCCGGGACCTCGCGGTCCCGGCCTTCGTGATTCCCGCCGCCCGAACGCTACGTCGCGGCGCCGGCGGGAATCAGCTCGAGGGGCACCCCCGGCGCCTCCTCGAGCGGAGCGATGAGCCAGTCCTCCTCCGGCGTGCCCGTGGCGTCGGCGAGCGGGGCGAAGGTGCCCACGACGTCGGTGAGCCGGTGCAGGGCCAGGTACGTCGTCCCGCGCCGGCGGCGGAGGTCGCGGGCCCAGCCGGGCAGCGTCTCGTTCTCGCCGGCCCCGACGATGCGCGGCTCGTCGAGCTCGTACACCCGCTCGTGGAGCTGCATCCGGCAGTGGCCGGCGGCCACCACGTTCTGGACCCACTGCGCGTCCTCGCCGTAGGGCAGCGGGATGTACGCGGTCGTCGGGGAAAGCCGCGGCAGGACCGGTGTCCGGCGGACCGTCCCGCTGACGCGGCCCACGTGCTCGAGCATCGCCCAGTGGCTGACCCGGCCGCCGACGAGCCCGAGGCGCGTGACGAGCGGGTCGAAGCGATACGTGACGAAGTGGCGGAAACCCCTCGCCAGGTAGTCGCGCGGCGGCATGTCCGCCTCGTCGGCCCGCCGACGCAGGGCAACCATCCCGCCGGCGGCCCCCGCCGCGATGACCCCGACGACCAGCAACCGTGTCCTGCCGAGCATGTCGTCATCCTCCCGTGCTGTCGCAGGGAGCCTGCGCCCGCAGGCGCGGGATTCCCAGTGCCGAAGGACCGGAGCGACGGCCAGGCGCCGGGACGACGCGCTACATCGCTCCGCCGGCGACGGTCGCGGTCACGAGCGCCTGCGCCTCGTCGAGGATGCGCCCGAGGTGCTCCTCGCCGCGGAAGCTCTCGGCGTAGAGCTTGGTGACGTTCTCGGTCCCCGACGGACGGGCGGCGAACCAGCCCTCGGCGGTCACGACCTTGAGGCCGCCGATCGCGGCGCCGTTGCCGGGCGCCGTCGTGAGGATCGCGGTGATCGGATCGCCGGCGAGCGTCGACGCGTGGACGGCGTCCGGCGTGAGCTTCCCGAGGGCGGCCTTCTGCTCGGGCGTGGCCGGGGCGTCGATCCGGCGGTAGGCCGGGCTGCCGAAGCGCTCCGTCAGCGCGCCGTAGGCCTCGGCCGGGTTGCGCCCCGTCCGGGCCGTCATCTCGGCGGCAAGGAGGCAGGCGATGATCCCGTCCTTGTCGGTGGTCCACGTGCCGCCGCCGCGACGCAGGAACGAGGCGCCGGCGCTCTCCTCGCCCCCGAATCCGATCGTGCCGTCGACGAGGCCGTCGACGAACCACTTGAAGCCGACCGGCACCTCGACGAGCCGCCGGCCGAGGTCGGCGACCACGCGGTCGATCATGCTCGACGAGACGAGGGTCTTCCCGACGGCGACGTCGCTCCCCCACTCCCGGCCGCCGCCGAAGAGGTAGGCGATCGCCGCCGCCAGGAAGTGGTTCGGGTTCATGAGCCCGGCGCCCGGGGTGACGATCCCGTGGCGATCGGCGTCGGCGTCGTTGCCGAGCGCGAGGTCGAAGCGGTCGCGCAGCGTCACGAGGCGGGCCATGGCGAACGGCGACGACGGGTCCATCCGGATCCGCCCGTCCCAGTCGAGGGTCATGAAGCCGAAGCGCGGGTCGACGGCGTCGTTGGTGACGGTCAGGTCCAGGCCGTAGCGCTCGCCGATCGCGCCCCAGTAAGCCACGGCCGCGCCCCCCAGGGGATCGACGCCGATCCGGAGGCCGGACGCGGCGATCGCGTCGAGATCCACGACGTCGGGAAGGTCCGCGACGTAGATCCCCATGAAGTCGTGGTCGGTCGCGGCCGCGCGCGCCCGCTCGAACGGCACGCGGGCGATGCCGGCGAGCCCGTCGGAGCCGGTCGCCTCGAGGATCCTGTTCGCCTCGTCCTGGATCGCGCGGGTGACGTCGGTGTCGGCCGGGCCGCCGTTCGGCGGGTTGTACTTGAAGCCGCCGTCCTCGGGCGGGTTGTGCGAGGGCGTGACCACGATGCCGTCGGCCAGGCCGTCGCGGCGCCCCCGGTTGGCGCCGAGGATCGCGTGCGAGATCGCGGGGGTCGGGGTGAAGCCGTCCCCGGCGTCCACGCGCGCGTCGACGCCGCGGGCCACCAGGACCTCCAGGGCGGTGCGGAACGCCGGCTCGGAGAGAGCGTGCGTGTCGCGGCCCATGAAGAGCGGCCCGGAGTACCCCTGCGCCGCCCGATAGCGGCAGATCGCCTCGGTGGTCGCGAGGATGTGCGCCTCGTTGAAGGCGGCGTTGAACGCCGATCCGCGGTGGCCGGAGGTCCCGAAGGCGACGCGCTGGGCCGGCACCGCCGGGTCGGGACGCAGCTCGTGGTAGGCCCGCACGAGAGCGTCGACGTCGACGAGCTCGGAGGGATCGGCCGGCTGTCCGGCGCGCGGACTCTGCGTCATCGGGGGCCTCGCGGTTCCGTCGGCTGCGGTCGGCGACCGCCCGCGATCACGATAGCGCGGCCCGCCGCGCGACGAGGGGGAGTCGGGGCCCGGCCGGGTGTGAGACGACCGGGCCCCCGGGCAGAGGAGGCTACGGGTAGAGGCCGCGCAGGACGGATGCCTCGGCGACGCGCTCGACGGCGATGGCGTGGGCCGCCCGCCGCGAATCGATGTCGTCGGCGGCGGCGCGCTCCCACACGTTCGCGGCAGCCCCCAGGATCGCCTCGCGGAGCCTGCCGTTGATGATCTTCGGCGCCCAGAAGAGCGCGTCCCGGTTCTGGACCCACTCGTAGTAGCTGACGATCACGCCGCCCGCGTTGCACAGGATGTCGGGAACGACCATCACCCCGTTCTCGCGCAGGATCGGGTCGGCGTCCGGTGTCGTGGGGCCGTTGGCGCCCTCGGCGACGATCCGCGCCCGCACGCGACCGGCGTTGGCGCCGGTGACCTGGCCCTCGAGAGCCGCCAGGACGAGGACGTCGACGTCGAGGCCGAAGAGGTCCTCGTTGTCGATCGGCTCGGTGTCCGGGGCTCCGACGATCGACCCCTGCTCCCGCAGGAGGCGGCGGAGGAGCTCGACGTCGAGCCCGCTCTCGCGGTAGCAGCCGCCGCCGACGTCGGTCACGGCGACCACCCGGGCGCCGGCCTCGTGGAGGAGGCGTGCGGTCGCCTCGCCGACGTTGCCGAAGCCCTGCACGGCGACCGAGGCACCTTCGAGCGCGAAGCCGGCTCGCCGGGCGGCGTCCTCGATCGTGTAGACGACCCCCTGGCCCGTGGCGTCGGCCCGGCCGTTGGAGCCGCCGATCGCGACCGGCTTCCCGGTGACGACGCCGGGCACCGAGTAGCCCCGGTGCATGGACACGGTGTCCATGATCCAGGCCATCGTCTGGGCGTTCGTCCCGACGTCCGGGGCCGGGATATCCGAGTCCGGACCGATCATCGGCTGCAGCTCGGTGGCGAAGCGCCGGGTGAGCGCCTCCAGCTCCCTCGGGCTCATCGCCCGCGGGTCGCACGTCACGCCGCCCTTGGCCCCGCCGAACGGGACGTTGACGAGGGCGCACTTCCAGGTCATCCACATCGCCAGCGCCCGGACCTCGTCGAGGTCGGTGGCAGGGTGGTAGCGAAGGCCGCCCTTGGCGGGCCCACGGGCGACGTTGTGCTGGACCCGAAACCCCGAGAAGACGCGCGTGCGCCCGTTGTCGAGCCGGACCGGGAAGCGGACCGAGAACTCGCGCTGCGGCGCGCGGAGGATCTCCCGGATGCCGTCGTCGAGCTCGAGGTGATCGGCCGCCGCGTCGAACTGGGCGCGGGCCGCGGCGAGCGCTCCCGCGCCCGGGGTGGTTGCGACGGCTGGCGCACCCGCGCCCGGGGTGGTTGCCGGCGCGCCCGCGCCCGGGGTGTGCCGGCGCGCCGGGGACGGGCGGCCGCGTGGGGGTCTCGATCATGGATGGCTCCGGTGACGCTCGCGGGGCCGGCGCATGCCGGCACGGTCCGCTCGCCCAAGCCTCGCGCGCGGGGACGAACAGGCGGGTGGACGCGCATGAACGCCACGTGAATAGTTGCGGAACGGCATCGATTCGACGGCGGATCGGTTGCGAACGTTCACGATCCGTTCATGGACGTTCCCCGCGTGGTTCAGGGCGCCGTCCGAGGATGCGCTCGTGGCATCCGCCATTCGACGAGGGATGAGCCCGCGGTCTCGCCCGGGCTCCTCCCGCCAGCGAGGAACCTCATGGCCACCCAGCCCGACTTCATGTGCGCCACCTGCGATGCCCCCATCACGCACCACCCGACGTTCCACGTCGGCCTCGCGTTCTGCTGTGCCGGCTGCGCGGCCGACGGCCCGTGCATGTGCTCGTACGACGTGGAGGCCCCCGCGCTGGTCGCCGTCGAGGCGCTCGCCGTCGCCACGTCGCCGGTGCCGGGACCGGTCGCGACCTCTCCCGCGCCCCCGATCGCCCTGCCGACCCCGGCCCGGATGCCCGAGCGCACGCGCGTGCCGGCCACCGGAGCGGCACCCGCCATGGCGGCCGCGCGTCGCTGACGACCGGTCCCGACGACCGGCCGGCACGCCGACCCGAGGATCCCCGACGCCGTGAGCGCCCTGCGGGCGTATCCTCGGGTCGTCATGTTCCGCACCGATGCCCCGGCCCCGGGGACGGCACCCTCCCCGCTGGCCGCGGCCACCCTCCGCCTCGTCGAGGAGGGCGTCACCCCGGCGGGCCTCGTCGAGCGCTTCGGCCGGACCGGCGCGATCCTCGACGGCGAGCAGGCAGGGCTCCTGCTCGCCGAGCTCGCCCGCCTCGGGCTGGTCCGCGTCGCGCGGAACAACGGCGATGGCCGGGTGCACGTCCTGACGAGCCTGGGCCACCAGATCCGCGACTCCGGGTTCGGCGACGGGGCCGGCATCGCCGACCAGCTCGCCGAGCTCGAGCGCCTGCGCACCGATCTCCTGTCCACGATCGCCCACGAGCTGCGCACCCCGCTGACCGCGGTCCGGACGTGCGTCGGCGTCCTCCGCGACCCGGAGACGTCGCCGACCGACGCCGAGCTGGAGACGCTCCTCGCGACGATCGAGCGCAACGCCGATCGCATGCAGCGCGTCGTGGGCGACATCCTGGAGATCGCGCGCTTCCGGACCGGCGAGGTCGTGCTCCAGCTGCGCCGGTTCGACGCCCTCGAGCTGACGCGGGGCGCCATCGCGTCCGTGGCACCGCTGGCCGGGCAGCGGCACCAGGAGATCACGCTGCGCCCACCCGCCATCGCCATCCGGGTCTTCGGCGACCACCGGCGCCTCGAGCAGGCCCTCGTGAACCTCCTCTCGAACGCCGTGAAGTACGGGCCGGCGGGTGGCCGGATCGTGGTCCGCGTCGGAGCGGCCGACGACCTCGTCACGTGGTCCGTGCGGGACGACGGGCCGGGCATCTCGCCCGAGGACCAGGTTCACCTCTTCGAGCGCTTCTTCGTCGGACCGCACGATCGCGAAGGAGGGCCGCGCGGCGTCGGCCTCGGGCTCCCGACGGCCCTTGCGATCGCCCAGGCGCACGGCGGCCGGATCGACGTCGAGAGCGCGCCCGGCGAGGGCAGCCTGTTCACGCTGGTGGTGCCCCGCGAAGGCCCGAACGACGTCGACTGATCATCCCATGAGCTCCTTGTCAAGCTCCTTCGACGATCGCGGCGCGGGTCGAGTCGGTCGGTCTGGACCTGCCGTCCCGCTCCACATTGTCGCGGGTCAGGTTGTCGAGCTCGCGGCTCTTGGCCACCACGAAGCTCTGGACGAGGACGTAGCGCACGCCGGCCGCGTCGAGGCTGCGAGCGACGATCTTCCAGAAGTGGCTCGTCGGCTCCATCGCCACGACGAGCTCGCCGAGGCCGTGGCGATGGCGCAGCTCGGCGGCCCGGGCCACCAGCTGCGCGACACCCGTCCGGTCGGTCGGGATCGTCAGCTTGCCCAGGCGACCCCGATCGGCGGCCCGGGCAAAGATCACCACGCTCTCCTTCTTGGCCAGGTCGACGCCGGCGATCAGGGCGTCGACGGGCAAGATCGCCCGATGCCGGGCCAGCTTCATGGACTGGCGGCGCATTCCGCGAGTAACCTGCATGGCGGCTGCCTCTCCGGTGTGCGGATGTTTGACAACCACCACGCTAGCCGGGCGGGCAGCCTCGCTGTCTCCGCTCCGGTGAGGAGCTGATCCTATGCGGATCCTCGTCGTCGACGACGCTCCCGACGTCGTGGAATCCGTGCGGCTCGGGTTCATGCTCCAGTGGCGCGACGTCGAGGTCCTGGGGGCCGCGACCGGCGAGGAGGCGCTCGACGTCGTCGAGACGCAGCGGCCGGATGTCGTGCTCCTCGACGTCGGCCTGCCGGGCATGGACGGCTTCGGGGTCCTGCGCGAGATCCGCCTCTTCTCGGACGTGCCCGTCCTCATGCTGACCGCCCGCGACGACGCGATGGACAAGGTGAAGGGCCTCGAGCTGGGCGCCGACGACTACGTCACCAAGCCCTTCAACCACCTCGAGCTCATGGCCCGCGTGCGGGCCGTCCTGCGCCGCCACGAGATGCCGCCCCCCACCAGCCGGGCGCCGTCGTTCCGGTCGCTCGACCTCGAGGTCGACTTCGCGGCCCAGGAGGCGCGCCTGCACGGGGAGCGGCTGGAGCTCACCCCGACCGAGTACAAGCTCCTCTACCACCTGGTCCGGAATGCCGGGCACGTCCTCCAGCACGGCACGCTCCTGGCCAAGGTGTGGGGCCGCGAGTACGTGGACGAGGTGGACTACCTGCGGGTCTACGTGCGGCGGCTGCGGGACAAGCTCCACGACGACCCGGATCAGCCGCGGTACATCCGCACGGAGCGCGGGCTCGGCTACCGGTTCATCGCGGGCGATCACTGAGGGTCGCACCCGGGAGCCCTGCCGGTTCCCGGCACGCCGCCGCTCCCGGGAGCCCTGCCGCTCCCCGGCGCCCCCGTCGCCCCCGGCGCCCGATCCCTCGCGCTCCGCTAATCGCGTACTGCGTTAGTGTACCTATCGTGAGCACCCCCGAGCCGGGCGTCGTCGGCCGCGCCCCCACCCGCGCCCTCTGGCTCCCCCACCAGCACGGCGCGTGGGCGATGCTGGCGGTCCCACTCCTCCTCGGCGTGGCGGCCACCGCGCCGTCGCCGTGGCAGCTGGTCCTCGCCGTCGCCGCGGTCGCCGGCTACCTCGCGGCCGCCACGGCCCAGGCCTGGCTCCGGGCGCGGCGGCGGCCCTCGTTCGTCCCCTCGCTGGTGACGTACGGCGCCGTCTTCGCCGCCGCCGGCGTCGCGCTGCTCGTTGCGTTCCCGGTGCTGGCGCTGGCCGCCGTCGTGGTCGTCCCGGCCGGCGCGCTCGTCGTGGGCGGAGCCCGACCGGGCACGCCGCGCGACCTCGCCAACAGCCTCGCCCAGACCGCGATCGCGCTCGTCCTCGTGCCGGCGGCGGCCGTCACCTCGGGCGCCCTGGAGACGGACGTCGTGGTCCGGGCGACGCTCGTCGCCGCCGGCTATCTCGTGGGCACCGTTCTCGTGGTCCGGTCGGTCATCCGCCAGCGCGGCAACCGGGGCTTCGCGGCGCTCTCGGTCGGGTTCCACGCGGCGCTGGCCGTGGCCGCCGCCGCGGCGCTCGCCTGGCCGTACGCCGTCTACTTCGCGGGCCTCACCGGCCGGGCGGTCGCGCTCCCGCTCGCCGAGCGTCGGCGTGCCGGCACGTCTCGCCCGTTGCGCCCGATCCACGTCGGCATCGTCGAGATCGTGGCCTCGACCGTCCTCGTGGTCCTCGCCTTCGCCGTCCCGCTCTAGGACGCCGGCGCCTCCGCGCCGGCCCCGGACGCGTCGGGGGCACCGGCTGCGCCGTCGCCGGCTGCGGGCGAGTCCGGCTCCCGGAACGCGCCCGCGGCGAGGACGTCGGCCACGTCGCCCGTGCCGCCGATCTGCAGCATCGCCCTGCTGTTGCCGGCCAGCTTGCGGGCGACCTTGAGGCGCTCGCCGGCCCAGTCCCAGCGGACCGCATCGGGGAACCGGGCGAGCCGCTCCTGGAGCTTCTCCAGGCGCAGCGCCTCGTTGTCGGCGTCGAGCTCGATCTCCCGGCGCCGGATCGCCGCCGCCAGCTCGGCCCGCTCCTTCTCGCGCTCGAAGCGCGCCTGGGCCTCCTGGCGCGCGAGGGCGTCGCGGTCGGCCTGGACCCGCCGGTTCAGCCCGGCCTCCTCCTCCTGCTGCGACGTGCGGATCATGGCGAGACGGCGGGCCTCGCGTGTCGCGAGGAAGCCGGGCGGCGGGTCGACGCGCACGACGAGCACGCGGCTGACCCGCACCCCATACAGCTCGAGCGCCGACGAGAGCGCGTCCCGGATGATCTCCGACTCGCGGCCGACCATGTCGAGCACGCCCTCGGATTTGATGGACCGGGCGATCTCGCGGACGGTCGCCTGGGCCGAGCCGAGGCAGACGGCGTCGAAGTCCGGGGCGGTCGTGTTGTAGACGAACTTGCCGGGATCTTCGATCCGGAAGGTGAACAGCACCTCGATGTCGACGCGGACATCGTCGGCCGTCGGGATGGCCCGCACGAGCGATCCGAACGGGATCTCGCGGGTGGTCACGAGGTGGGTCACGGTCACGGTCGGCGGCACGCGCTGGACGCCCGGCCCGACGACGCGCAGGAACCGGCCGCGCTCGGCCAGGACGGCCTGGGTTCCCTCTGGGACGGGGGTCAGGACGGCCCGCGCGCTCCCGGCGAAGAAGAGGGCGACCGCCACCACGAGGCCCACGACCGTGAGGATCGGCCCAAGGGGCAGCAGGAACGCGGCCGCCGCCACCCCGGCGGCGACGAGGATGACCTCCACCTGGAAGCGCCCGCCTTGCTTGATGAGCACGACGATGGGGTAGCGCCCCGCGTCGTCGGGCGTGGCGAAGACCTCGGCCGCCCGGCGCAGGCGGACCCGCTGCTGCGTCAGCTGGACGTAGGACGGCGCGGCCACGAGCGCCTCGTCGACTTGTTCGAGATCGGCCGGCGCCTCGTACGGCTCGGTCACGGGGCTTCACCTCCGGGGGCTGGGCGAATGCCGGTCGGGATGCCCGGCCGGCCGGAGATCGCGGTCGCGGAGGGCCGCGGTGCGGCCGGGACCTGGCCCCGGTCGCGGTAGATCGAGGGGACGGGGGCCGCGGCGGAGCCGGGCGCGCCCGCCGAGCGCCGGCGGCGCTCCCAGGGCAGCACGCCGGCCGGCTGGGGCGGATCCGCCAGGCGCCCCCGGAGGTAGCGCACGGTGTTGCGGGCGATGACGAGGATCGGCGCCGACAGGAGCAGCCACCCGATGCCGATCTGCGAGATGACGGCGAAGGCGGGAAGGGCCAGCGCCGGCCGGACGTTCAGGTCGCGGCCCAGCCGCCCACCCACGGCCAGCTTCACCAGCTGCATGGCGACGACGTAGACGACCAGGAGGGCCACCGCGGCCTCGGGCTGATCCTGCCGGGCAACCGCGACGAGGACGATCGGCAGGCTGCCGACGAGGCCGCCCAGCTGGGGGATCACCTGCGCGGTGCCCATGAAGGCGGCGATCGCGATCGCCCCCGGGTACGACGCGATGTCGGCCCGCAACACCAGCTCGAGGCCGACGTAGACGGCGACACCCACGGCCAGGGCAGCCGCGATCTGCACCCGCAGGAAGGTGCTCAACGCGCGGTGCACGATCGTGAGGAGCGCCATCGCGTCGGCCCGCGCGCCCGGCGCGAACTGGGCCGCGATCTGGCCTCGCAGCGAGCGCCCGTCGCGAACGACCGAGAGGACCCACAGCGGAAGCAGCACGAGGCCGACGACGAAGCCGATGGTGTCGAAGATCCCGAGGACGCCGGAGACGATGAGCTCCGCGATGGAGTCCAGGAACGACGAGAGGCCGGTGGAGACGATGGACGCCACCCGTTCGATGACCCCGATGACCAGCACCCGGGCACCCTCCGGCAGCGTCGCCAGGTACGCGTCCAGCTGCGCCCGGAGATCGGCGATCTGGGTGGAGTCGGGCAGGTCGCGAAGCAGCTGAATCGAGGCGGCGATGAACGGGGGGACGACGATTGCCGTGATGACCACCAGGACCGCGAGGCCCCCGCCCAGGGCCAGCGCCGCCGCGAGGATCCGCGGCATCACACGGTCCAGGACCCCGACGAGCGGGTAGATCGTGTAGGCCAGCAGGCCGCCGATGGCGAACGGCAGGAGCGAGGGCCACGTCGCGGCCGCCAGCCATCCCGCGACGAGGACCACGGTGATCGCGAGGATGCCGCGCCCCAGCGCCTGGGGGGTCAGCGTGGAGAGCCGCGCGCCGAGCAGCCGCCACTCGGCACGCGCACGCTCCCGTGCCGGCCTCAGGCTGGCGATCGCGCGGTCCTGCGACGTGGTGCTCACGATGCGCAGAGTATGCGTCGCGCCCGGCCCCTGTCGCATCCTCCCCGCCGGGTGACGCGCCCGGCGCGACCGGGTCGTCCAGAAGGTTGCGGCCGGGTGCTACGATCGCGCAGACCCCGAGCCGGCACCTCGTACGGGGCCCGTCCGCGCCGCCCAGGCGGCCGTGATGCAAGGGCCCGCGATGACCCGACCGGGAAGAGGAGACGCGCATGGCGACCGTGACCTTCGACCACGTCACCAAGAAGTACGGGGAGGTCGTCGCCGTCGACGACTTCAACTTGGAGATCCAGGACGGCGAGTTCATGGTCTTCGTCGGGCCGTCCGGCTGCGGCAAGACCACGAGCCTGCGGATGATCGCCGGCCTCGAGGACATCACGGCCGGCTCGCTGGCGATCGGGGAGAAGATCGTCAACGACATCCCGCCCAAGGATCGCGACATCGCGATGGTCTTCCAGAGCTACGCGCTCTATCCCCACATGACCGTGCGCGACAACCTCGCCTTCGGCCTCAAGCTCCGCAAGGTCGACAAGAAGGAGATCGAGAAGCGCGTCCAGGACGCCGCCGGGATCCTCGACCTCGGCAAGTACCTCGACCGCAAGCCCAAGGAGCTCTCGGGCGGCCAGCGCCAGCGCGTCGCGCTGGGCCGGGCGATCGTCCGCGAGCCGGCCGTCTTCCTGATGGACGAGCCGCTCTCCAACCTCGACGCCAAGCTCCGCGTCCAGACGCGCGCCGAGATCGCCCGCCTCCACCAGCGCCTCAAGACGACGATCGTGTACGTCACCCACGACCAGGTCGAGGCGATGACGATGGGCCAGCGGATCGCCGTCATGAGCCAGGCCAAGCTGCAGCAGGTGGGTGCCCCCCAGGACCTGTACGACCGCCCGAACAACAAGTTCGTGGCCGGCTTCATCGGGAGCCCGTCCATGAACTTCATCCCCATGACCCTGGAGGGTTCCGGCGACAGCGCGACGCTCAAGTCCGAGGGCGTCGAGATCCCGGTCGCAGCGGCGTTCCGCGAGGGGATCGGGGCGGTCTCCGGACGCAACTTCATCGTGGGGGTCCGCCCCGAGCATTGGGACGTCGTGCCCACCGGAACCGATGTCGCCACCGTCCAGGCCAAGGCCGACGTGGTGGAGTACCTCGGCAACGAGGAGCTGCTCCACATCCAGGTGGCGGGCCAGGATCTCGTCGCGGTGGTCTCCTCCGAGCGGCGCGTCCGCCCGGGCGACATCGTGACGCTCCACATCCCGCTCGAGAAGATGCACCTCTTCGACGCCGAGACCGAGCTCTCCGTGCGGCGCACTGTCACCGCCTGATCCAGGGCGACGCGTCGCCCTCCCCGTCGAACCGGAGCGAGCCGGGCCGCGAGGCCCGGCTCGCTCGCGTCCGCGGCCGTCGATAATGCGGGGCATGCCTCCCGCAGACCCGCCCGTGGATCCACCGTCCGGCCTCCCCGGCCTTCCCGACCCCCTCGCGGCGGAGCAGCCGGACCCGGCCGTCGATCCGCTCGCAGAGCGCCTCGTCGCCTCCGAGGTGCTCCATCGCGGCCGCATCCTGGAGTTCCGCGCCGACACCGTGGAGCGCGCCGACGGCCGCCGGACCCGACGCGACGTAGCCGGCCATCCCGGCGCGGTCGCGATCGTCGCCCTCGACCCCGACGGGCGCGTCCTGCTGGTGCGCCAGTACCGCCACCCGGCGGGACGCGTCCTCCTCGAGATCCCCGCCGGGACCCTCGAGCGCGATCCCGTGACGGGCACCACCGAGGATCCCGAGGGCGCCGCGCGCCGCGAGCTCGAGGAGGAGACCGGCCGGCGCGCCGCCCGCTGGGAGCTGCTCACCGACTTCTGGACGGCGCCCGGGTTCGCGACCGAGCGCATGTTCCTCTTCCTCGCGACCGATCTCGCAGCCGCGACGGACGACCGGCTCCTGCCGGACGAGGACGAGACACTCCAGCTGGTCCGGCTTCCGTGGCGGGAGGCCGTCGCGGCGGCGGAGCGCGGCGAGATCCGCGACGCCAAGTCGCTGGTGGGGCTCTTCTGGCTGGCGCGCCGGATGGAGGGCGCCACGACCGGCTGAGCCGGACCTACTCGCGGGCGCCGCCCAGGCGGTTCAGGCCACCCCGGTAGAGCCGGCTCTCGGGCGCGAGGGCGACCGCGAGTCGCAGGTGGGTTCGCCCCTCGCGCACCCGGCCCAGCCGGACCAGCGCCCGCCCCAGCGCGTAATGGCCGTAATGGGACGACGGGTCGACCGCGAGGAGCGCCTCGAACGCCTCCACCGCGCGGTCGAGCTGGCCGGACATGAACCAGGCCCGGCCCAGCGGCTCGAGGATGGAGCCGCGCCCGGGCTCCAGGGCGGCGGCCCGCGCCAGCACCACCGCCGCCTGCGCGTGATGCCGCTGCGCGAGGAGCGCCTGGCCGCGCTGGAGGAGCTCGTACGCGCTCTCGGGATCGCCGGGCGCGGGCTCGCCCTGGGGCTCGCCCTCTGGATCGCCCTCTGGATCGCCCGCCGGCACCTGGTCGTCCACGTGCCGATCCTCGCACGGATCGGCGCGAGCGTCAGGCGGGTGTCAGCCGGGCGTGCGCGCCCGGAGCGAGGCGACGGAGCGGCAGACGACCGCGCGCTCCATGTCGTCCGCCGCCTCGAGGAGGAGCCGGCGCAGGCTCGGCGACCGCGCGGCCTCGGCATCGGCGAGCGCCCGGGCCCGCTCCACGAGGGCCGCCTCGGGGCGGTAGTGCGGGAAGAGCGCCGTCACGAACGCCCGCACGAAGGGGTGATCGCGCTCGGCCGCCACGGCCGGCAGGACCTCGAAGAAGCGGTCGACGTACGGCGCGAGAAGGGGGGCCTGGTGGGCGTGGTTGAAGCCCAGCATCGCCGCCTGCGTCAGGTGGAACGACCCGTACCCTTCGCCGACGATCAGCCCCCAGGCCGCCGCCTTCACCTCGGGATCCGGTGCCCCGGTCTCGGCCCGGAGCGCCTCGCGGGCCCCCCGGTCGTTCGGGTCTGCGGCACGCTCGGCAGCCACCCGCTCCGTCGCGCCGGGCAGGCCGTGGGCCACGGCGAGGGCGGCCACCGCCCAGCGCATCCCGCGATCGACCGCGACGGCCGGCTGGCGCGGCTCGGCATCGACGAGCTGCAGCAGGGTCGCGACGTCGGAGGCTTCGGCGGCGGCGCCGATCGCCGCCCGCAGCCAGAGCGTGCGGAGGTCGCCCTCGGGAAGATCGCCGAGCGACGCGAGCGCGGTGGCGACGAAGCGGCGGGCCTCGTCGAGCCGCCGCCCTTCCGGCACGTAGCGGATGAGCGCACCCCGGACCGCGTCGAGGCCGGCGAGGACGATCTGGTCGTCGCGCTCCGCGGGGAGGGCGGTGCGGACCAGCTCCAGGAACTGGAGCGAGGAGTACCGGGCGCCGCGGACCATCTCCCACAGCGTGCCCCACAGCAGCTGGCGGAGGAGCGGGTCGCCGATCCGCGGCAGCACGCGCGGGACCTCGGCGAGCGACGCCGGGTCCAGGATCACGCGGGCGTAGCCGTGGTCGCCGTGGTTGGGGAAGACGAGCTCGGGCGCCGGTCGGCCGGCCACGCCGTCCACCCAGGCTTCGGCGCTCTCGAGGCGGGCCGGCACGACCTCGATCTCCGCGGCGCCGTCGGCGACGGTCCGCACGAGGGCCAGCTCGAGGGCGTGGGGGCGCAGCGTCGGGTGCTCCTCGGACGCCTCCTGGGAGAGCTGGAGGCGCTCCAGCTCTCCGTCGCGGGCCGTCCACGTCGCCTCGATCGTGTTGAGCGACGCCGTCTCCAGCCAGCGCCGGCTCCAGTCGCGCAGCGAGCGCCCGGCCCCCTCCTCGAGCGCGGCCAGGAAGTCGGCCAGGCTGGCGTTGCCCCAGGCGTGGCGCCGGAAGTAGGTCCGGAGGCCGGCCCGGAAGGCTTCGTGGCCGATCTCGGCCACGAGCTGCTTGATGACCGAGGCGCCCTTGCCGTAGGTGATCCCGTCGAAGTTGTAGAAGGTGGCGTCGGTGTCGGGGACCACGCCGGAGATCGGGTGGGTCGTGCTCCGCATGTCCGCCTGGTAGCCCCAGCGCTTCATGTCGGCGTGGAAGCCGCGCCAGGCCCCGTCGAAGCGGGTCGCCTCGGCGAGGGTGAGGTTCGAGACGTAGGTCGCGAAGCTCTCGTTGAGCCACAGGTCGTCCCACCAGCGCATCGTGACGAGGTCGCCGAACCACATGTGGGCCAGCTCGTGGAGGATCGTCTCCGCGCGCGCCAGGCGCTGGGTGTCGGTGGGCGGGTCGCGGAAGACGTGGTTCTCGTGGAAGGTCACCGCCCCCACGTTCTCCATCGCCCCGGAGTTGAACTCGGGCACGAAGACCTGGTCGTACTTGGCGAACGGGAACGGGTGGTCGAACAGCGCGGCGTAGTAGTCGAGGCCCTGCCGGGTGACCTGCAGGATCTCCTCCGGGTCGAGGAACGGCGCGAGGGATCGGCGCGTCCAGACGCCGAGTGGGGTGCCGCGATGGAGCGAGCGGACGCCCACGTACGGGCCGGCGATCACGGCCACGAGATAGGTCGATATCGGCGGCGTCGGGGCGAACCGGTGCTCGCGGCGCGCGTCGGGAGCCGGCACGACGGCAGCGGCCGGGGCATTCGCGATCACCGCCCACTCGGCGGGCGCCCGCACCGTCACGGCGAACGTCCCCTTGACGTCCGGCTGGTCGAAGCAGGGGAAGAGGCGATGCGCCTCGAAGGGCTCGAAGTTCGTGTACGTGTACTCCTCGCCGTCTTCCGGGTCGACGAAGTGATGGAAGCCGTCACCGCCCCGGTCGTAGGCGTTCTCGTAGGCGACCTCCACCTCCGTCGTCGGCGCCAGGTGCGCGGCGGGGAGAAGGATCCGGTGGCCGGGGCGCTCGGGGGCGAGCGTCCGGCCGTTGACCACGAGCCGCTCGATCTCACCCCCTCGGAAGTCGAGGAAGAGGTCGCCGTCCCCGGTCACCGGGAAGCGGAGGCGGGCAACGCCCCGGTAGGTCGACCGGTTGGCGCCGAGGTCCAGCTCAAGCGTGTAGGTCACGCGGCCGACCCTGGCCGCGCGGGCGACTGCCTCGGCCCGCGTCAGGACGTCCGCGCGGGCGTCGCCAGTCAGGCGCCGCTCCGCCAGGCGGCGAGGTCGACTCGCTGCAGCCTGGGGCTCGGCGTGATCCCGGGGATCCGGCCGCGCTTCGCGATCGGCGCGCCGTCGATCTCCTTGATGTCGCCCGTGAAGTCGATCGGGCTCGCGCCCGAGATGTAGCTCCCGACGGCGAAGCTGTCGGCCGGCGCGCCCTGCTCCTTGAAGGAGCGGATCCGGTCGGGCGTCAGCCCGCCGGAGACCACGATCCGGACGTGGTCGTGCCCGGCCTGGTCGAGGCGGGCCCGGATCTCCGTGACGAGGTCGGCCGTCACGCGCCCGCGCTCCGACGGGGTGTCGAGGCGGATCCCGTAGAGCCGCTCGCCGAGCGCGTCGGCGACCCGCAGGGCCTCCTCGGCCTCGTCCTTGAACGTGTCCACCAGGACGATCCGGGGCACGTCGGGCTCGAGGTCGCGGTCGAAGGCCTGCGCCGCCCGCACGGTGTCGCCCAGGATGAGGACGAGCGAGTGGGGCATCGTGCCGGTCGGGTTGAGGTTCGCAAGCCGCGCTCCGGCCGGCGTCGAGGCGCCGACGCATCCGCCGACGATCGCCGCGTAGTCGAGGACGTCGGTCACGTCGGGGTGGACGTGGCGCGCCCCGAAGCTGATCACGGGCTGCGGGGCGGCCGCCTCGACGCACTCCCGGGCGGCGGTGGCCCAGCCGGTCGCCTGGGCCATCATCCCGAGGATGGCCGTCTCGTACAGGCCGAAGGCGCGGTAGCGCGCCCGGATCCGGAGGACGACCTCCTTGGGCGAGAAGCGGTCGCCGTCGTCGAGACCCTCCACGACGACCTCGCCGGGGTCGGCATGCTCCAGCACGTGGGCCAGGAGGTTCTTGGCCTCGTCGATCCCGCACAGGATGCCCTGCCCGCGGCTGAAGACCTCCAGGGCGACGATGGGGTCCAGGCCCTCGCGCTCCAGGATGCGCGTGGCGCGCGCGAAGTAGACGTCCGCCGACTCGCCGGAGAGGATCTCGTGCGAGGGCCGGTGGGGCTTGAGCCGCATCGGCCGATCGTAGCAGGGCGCGGCGCGTCAGCGCGGCCCCGCCAGCTCGCCCAGCCGGTCGGCGTAGCGCGCGAAGAGCCCCACCTGGCGGCTGACCCGCCCGCTCCAGTCGGGGACCCGTCCGCCGACCCACACCCATGGCGCGGTCTCCTCGAGGAGCAGGTCGCTGACGGCGAGCACGCGGGCGATGGCGAGGCCCAGCTCGTCGCGGTCGAGGCGCTCCACCGGGATCTCGGCGGTCAGCACGGGCCGGTCGTCGTCGGTCAGGCCGAACTTGACGAACGGGAACTCGTCGTTCCAGCGCAGCAGCCGCCGGTAGGAGACGCGGAACGAGTCGCCGATCGGCGGCGCCAGGTGGAGCCACACCAGGGCGGCGGTGGCCGGGTCGACGATCACCGTGACGCGGAGGTCGAAGCGTCGCCGCCCGTCGAGGCGAACGTCCCACGAGGCGACCGAGTCACGCTCCACGCGCTCCGCAGGGCCGAGGTCGAGCTCCGCCAGCCAGCCCTCGACCGTCGCCGGGGTCGGGGCCGCCGGGGTCACTCGTCGTCGCGGCCGGCGCGACCGGTGCCCGCGACGGACCCCTCTGCCGGCGCCTCGGCCGCGGCGATCGCGGCCGCCCGGCGGGCACGCGGCTTCGACCTGCCGTCGCTGCGGGTGACCGTCGCGCCGGATGCCACCGTCCTCCCGGTGAAGTCGGTGGCCCGGACGTCCGGGTCGATCCGCACGTTGCGCCCGATCCGCACGCTGCGGGGGATCACCGCCCGCTTGCCGACGATCGTGATCCCGGTGTTGAGGTGGCTGGGCGTGAGGCGGTTGGGCACGCCGAGGTCGCCGCCCTCGCCGACGATCGCGCCGGGCCCCACCGTGACCTCCTTGTCGAGGATCGCCCGGTCGACGACGGCACCCGGCCTGACCACCGTGTCGAACATGAGGATCGAGTCGCGCACAACGGCCCCCACGCCGACCACGACGCCCGGCGAGAGGACCGAGTTGACGACCATCCCCTCGACCTGGCAGCCGTGGCTGACGAGGCTGCGGTGGACCTGCGCGGTGGCCCCGATCTTGGCCGGCGCGCGCTCCTCGGACCGCGTGTGGATCAGCCACTCCTTGTCGTAGAGGTCGAGGAGGGGGCGGTCCTCGAGGAGGGCCATGTTGGCCTCCCAGTAGCTGTGGATCGTCCCGACGTCCTGCCAGTAGCCGTCGAAGCGGTAGCCGTAGACCCGGGCGCCGCCCTCCAGCATGGCGGGGATGACGTCGCCGCCGAAGTCGGGATGATCCTCGTCGAGCCAGCGGTGGAAGGCCCGCTTGCTGAAGACGTAGACGCCCATGCTGGCGAGGTCCGACTTCGGCTGCTTCGGCTTCTCCAGGAACTCGGTGACCCGGCCGCTCTCGTCCAGCGCCAAGATGCCCATCCGGCTCGCCTCGGCGAGCGGGACGCGCCGGACCGCGATCGTCACGTCGGCATGCCGCTGGCGGTGGAAGGCGACGAACGGCGAGTAGTCCATCTTGTACACGTGGTCGCCGGCCAGCACGACCACCGCGTCGCCGGGTGCCTGGTCCACCACGGACATGTTCTGGAGGACCGCGTCCGCTGTGCCGCGGTACCACTCGCTCGCCTTGCCGCGCCCGATGTAGGGCGGCAGGATGCGGACCCCGCCGACGCTCCGATCGAGGTCCCACGGCCGCCCCGACCCGATGTGGTCGGAGAGGGAGCGCGGGTTGTACTGCGTCAGGACGGCCACGTTGTCGATGTCGGAGTTGACGCAGTTCGACAGCGCGAAGTCGATGATCCGGAACTTGCCGCCGAAGGGGACCGCGGGCTTGGCCCGCTTCTCCGACAGGATCGAGAGGCGCGCGCCCTCGCCGCCCGCCAGGATCACCGCAAAGGTTCGCTTCATCGGCCGTCCTCACGTGGGGCGCGGGCTGGGGGCGACTGGCTCCGCGCTCGATGCTACCACGCGCGATCGGGCCCGCCGGGGGCACCGGGCCGGCCGCGCCCGCGCGTGCCGGCCGCCGCCGGGCGCCGGCCGCTCAGACGAACAGGCGCGGGTTGGCGAAGCTCTCGTTGAACATGACGGCCCAGTGGAGGTGTGGACCGGTGGTCCGGCCCGTCATGCCGATGTAGGCGATCACGTCGCCGGCCTTGACGCTCTGGCCGGCCGAGACCTCGGGCGGCCGTGCCGCGTTGTCGACGTGGGCGTACCACGTCTGCAGCGACTCGCTGTGGGCGATGATCACGATCCAGGCCTTCGGGTAGGGGTCGTACGGATTCGGGCCGGCGAAGACGACGACCCCGTCGCCGGCGGCGCGGATCGGCGTGTACATCGGGGCCGCGAGGTCGGTCCCCTGGTGGAAGTGGGCGCAGCTGCCGACCGGTGGCTCCCACGCGAACCCCGTGCAGCCGAACTCCTGGGTGATCGTGCCGGCCATCGGCCAGCGCAGCGTCCCGTTGTACTCGGACGGGATGTTGCCCAGGCTCCGCTGGCGGGCCACGAGCGTCGCGATCTGGCCCGCGAGGCGCTTCTGCGCGGCGACGTTCCGGGCCAGCGCGGCGGCCAGGGCGCCCTTGTTCCGCGACATCTTCGCGTAGGTGGCGCGCTGGATCGCGAGCTGGCGGGCGGTCTCCTTCTGCAGCTCGGTGAGGCGCTTCCGCGCCGCCTTGAGGTCCGCGAGGCGCGCGTCGAGCTGGACCCTCTGGGCCAGCGTTTCCTGGCGCAGCTCCTCGCGGGCGGCCCGGGTGTCGACCAGCAGCACGCGCAGCGAGTCGAGGGTCCGGGCATCCGTCCGGATCCGGTCGGCGAGGATGCGATCCTGCTCCCCGAGCTCCAGGTACGAGCCGACGTCCTCCAGGAGGTCGGTGAACGTGCCCGCCGACAGCACGGTCTGGACGAAGGGGGTCCGGTCGGTCCGGTAGGCCTCGCGGAGGCGGGCACCCAGAAGGTCCTTGCGCTCCTGCAGCTCGGCCGCCTTCTCCTCCTGGTCCTCCTCGATCGCGACGACCTGCCGATCCAGCAGCTCGACCTGGGCGACGAGCTCGGCGTAGACGGCGCGCACCTGCTCCACCTGGGCGCTGATCTTCGTGATGCGCGCCTTCGTCTGCTTGAGGTTCGCGTTGATCCCGCTGAGCGCCGTCTGGGTCGAGGCGATCTCCTGGGCGAGCCCGCCCTGGAGGGCCCGGATCTTGGCGACCTGCTCGCGCTGCGCCTTGACCCGCGCCACGAGCGCCTTCTGGCGGGCGACGGCATCCGAGAGCTCGTCGCCGCGGGCCGACGGCGGCCCGGCGAGCCCGACCAGCAGGGGCAGGACGAGGACGAGCGCCAGCAGGCGCACGGTCACGGCCCGGGGACGGCCCGGGAGGGAGAAGCGCGAGCGACGCGGCGTCCACCCCGCGGCCCGGGGTGCGGCGAGGCGGCGCATCAGGCTGGCGTCGTCATCGTGCGAGTGGTGCTCCGTTGGGCGCGCACCGGGCGCGCCGTGGCGGTGTCCTTCCCGCCGGTGCGTCGCCGTCCGAAGGGGCACACCTCGGGACGACCCGGCTGGGCCGCATTCTACTCCCGGCACGCGAGCCCGCCACCCGGACGTCCGGGTCAGAGCGCGACCAGGACCGCCCAGTACGCGCCGACGATCAGAAACGGGCCGAACGGAACGTAGGTGCGCAGGGTGATCCGGCGGGCCACGAGCAGGAGGGCCAGCACCACCCCGGCCGCCAGGGCGCCGACGACGACCCCGGCGACGGCCCGCGCGAGCCCGACGAGGAGGCCCACCGAGACGAGCAGCTTCAGGTCTCCCATCCCGATGGCACCGGCGCCGAACGGGATGGCCACGACGAACAGGAACGCCGGGATGACGAGCGCCGCGAGCAGCGCGCCGGGCAGCGCGTCGGTCGGCACCAGCGGGTTGAGCCCCGCCAGGCCGACGACGAGCGCCAGCGGGATCGCCGGCAGGGTGATGACGTCCGGCAGCAGCCGCTGGTCGAGATCCGTGGCGAGCAGCAGGGTCAGCGCCGCGAAGAAGGCCCCGAAGATCGCGAGGGCCACGGGATCGTCGAAGCGCAGGGTCAGGCCGGCCAGCGACGCCGCCCCGAGGATCGTCGCGACCGTCGTGCGCCAGTCGGCGGGGCGCACCCAGCCTGCCGGCCGCAGCTCGACCCCATCGTCGCCGACCTCCGCCTCATGCTCAGGCCAGCGAGCCGCGATCCGGTCGGCGACGAGGCCCCACGCGGCACCGCCCGCGCCGAGGACGACCGTCAGGAGGCTTGGCTCGCCCATGATGACCGGCCGGTCGCTCGCCTAGGCCGGGCGAGCGCCCGCCAGGGCCAGCTCGACGAGCGTCGCCGTCGACGCGCCGGTGGCGCCGCGGGCGGCCCACGGCGTCGCCTTCCGGAAGTACGCCGTCCCGGCGATGTCGAGGTGAACCCACGGCACGCTCACGAACTGGCGCAGGAAGAGGGCGCTGCGGATGAGGCCGCCCTCCGCCGACGAGCCCGTGTTCGACATGTCCGCGTACCAGCTCTCCATCTCCGGCCAGTACTCCTCGACGAGGGGCATCTGCCAGAGGCGCTCGCCGGCCCGCGAGGCGGCCGCGGCCACCTCGTCGTACCACGCCTGCGGGGCGCCGAACCCGCCGGCCACGAGGTGGCCGAGCGCGCGGGCGACGGCGCCGGTGAGCGTCGCCACGTCCACGACGTGGGTGGCGCCCAGGCGCTCGGCGTACGTCATCGCGTCGCCCAGGATGAGCCGGCCCTCGGCATCGGTGTTGATGACGTCGACGGTCTTCCCGTTCAGGGCGGTCACGATGTCGCCGGGGCGGGTGGAATGGGGCCCGGGCATGTTCTCCACGGCCGGGGCGACGGCGAGGAGCGGCGTTCCCGGGGCGAGCCGGGCGACGGTCGCGGCGGCCGCCAGCACGGTGCAGGCCCCCGTCTTGTCCATCTTCATCTCCTCCATCCGGTCGGCCGGCTTGATGGAGATGCCCCCGGAGTCGAAGCAGACGCCCTTCCCCACCAGGGCGAGATGCCGTCCCAGGGCGTCCTTCTCGCCCTCGGCGCCGGAGCGGAGGACGATCATCCGGGGCGGGTTGGCGCTGCCGCGGCCGACCGCGAGGAACATCCCCATGCCGAGTTCCGCCGCGCGGACCTCGTCGATGACGTCGATCCACAGGCCGTGGGCCGCGGCGATCGCGCGCGCCTCCTCGCCCAGGACCTCGGGGCTCACGTCGTTCGCGGCGCGGTTCGCCAGCCGGCGGGTGAGGTTGGTCCCCTCCCCGATGATCACGCCGCGCTCGGCGGCCGCGGCGACGGCGGCGGCGTCCGCCCCGGGCGCCACGAGGATCAGCTCGTGGAGCGTCGGCGGCATGGCCTCGGGGGCCGCCCGGTAGATCGTGGCGGGGTCGAACCCTCCCTCCACGACGCCGCGGGCGAGGAGCTCGGCCACGACCGGGGCGCCCCCGTCGAGCGCCCCCGCGAGGTCGCCCAGCCAGATCGCGAGCGTCCGCACCGGGCGGCCGGCCAGGCGCCGCTCGGCCGTCGCGCCGAGGTGGACGACCGTCTCCCGGTCCAGCTCGGCGAGGGGGCCGGTCCCCACGGCGAGGAGCCGGCCCGCCGGCAGGTCGCCGGCCGCGGCGACGGCGGTGGCGTGGCGCTTGCCCGTGAGCTCGCCGAAGGCGGCCAGGGCGTGCAGCTCGCCGCCGCTCCGGCGGTCGAGCTCGCCCAGGGGCCCATCGAACGCGGGATCGGGCGCGACGGGGATCGCCAGGACGTCGGCGGCGACGTCCCAGGGAAGGTCGGTGACGACACGCAGCTGCATGCGAATGCTGGCTCCTGTGGATGCGGACGAGCGGGCGGGCGGCCGGCGGGCGGGCGGCCCGCGGCCGGGGACTGCCCGCAGTCTAGCCGCGGTCAGGGCAGCGGGGCGGACGGAGCGGGCGATGGAGCGGGCGATGGAGCCGCCGGGGGCGCCGACGGCGCCTGAGCAGGCTCGCCTGCCGGCGATGCGACGGGGTTGGCGCGCGCATACGCGGCGAGCAGCGCGCCGCGCGCCTCCTCGACGGCGATCACCGCCTGGTTGAGGCCGCCGCGCGCGACGTCGCCGAGGATGACGACCAGGGCGCGAGCGTCCGGCGGGAGCTGGTCCTTCGCGGCACGCTCGCGCGCCGCCGCGTCGCGGACAGCGTCGGTGACGCGGCCCCGGGAGCGGCGCAGCGCATCCCAGAGGTCGCGCAGCGCGTCGTCGTAGGCCGCGTTGCGCTCGATCCACTGGTCGAGCGTCGTCACGTCGACGGTGGCGGCGAGCCGGTCGCGGATCTCGCGGGCGGCGGCCAGCTCGGCCGCGGCCTTGCCGATCCGCGCGACCGCCTCCTTGTACTTCCCGGCGCCGCCGAGCTTGATCGCCTCGGCGGCGATCCGGTCGTGGGCCAGCAGATGCTCGGTCAGCTCGTCCGCCGGCACGACGCCGGCGGCCAGCCGCTCCCAGGCCGGGCGGAGGGGCGCGACGGCCGCCAGGGCCGCCGCGAGCTCGTCGTGGCGGGTGATGGTCGCGGCCGCGTAGCGGATCGTCCGGTCGGGGCCGTCGAGGGGGAGCCGGGCGAGGTCGGCGGCCAGCGTCGCCGCCAGCACGTCGATCGCATCCAGCCGGGAGGACCCGGCGGCGATCGCCCCCGCGAGTGCGGCCGCATCCCGGCCGACCAGGGCGCCGAGCGCGGTCCGCCCGTCCTCGCCGAGGACGCCGACGGCGTCGGCGAGCGCCTGCAGGTCCGCCGAGGCGGCGTCGAGGCCGGGGGCAACGGCGCGATCGGCCGACCACGTCAGCTCGGGCCGGCCCGGACCACCGGGGTCGTGGTCCAGCGCGGCCACGATGCCCGCCGCCCCGAGGGCGAGGACGAACGCCGCCGCGAGCCAGGCGATCGCGAGCGAGATGCGGCGGATCACCGAACCTCCCGTCTACCCGCCCCGGACGGCGGGGGCCGGCTCCTGCTTCTTCTTCGGGTCCCGGAGGTACAGGAGCTCGCCTTCCATTTTGCGCGGAATGAAGCCGAACGCACGATGGACGCCGTCGAGGGGGCCGACGTTGTCGAGGGCGAGCTGGCGGAGCTGGTCCGTCGCGACGGGGAAGAAGCGGAGGCGGAGCGTCTCCATCGTGCCGGCGACGAGCCGGATCAGCGGCACCGGCATCGGCACGATGACGCGCCGCTTGCCGATCGCCCGGGCGACCTCCTCGGTGATCTCGCGGTACGTCCAGGTCCGCGGGCCACCGATCTCGTACGCCTGCCCGATCGTCTCGGGCCGCTCGACGGAGAGGCGCAGGCAGAGCGCCAGGTCGGCGACGTGGAGCGGCTGGAAGCGGCTCTTCCCGTCGCCCGGCACCGGGACGAGGGGTGCCGGGATGCGCACCAGGTCGGCAACGATGTTGAAGAAGCCGTCCCGCGGGCCGAAGAGGAGCGACGGCTTGACGATCGTCCAGTCGAGCGCGCTGGCTCGGACGGCCGCCTCCGCGCGCGCCTTGCTCTTGGCGTAGTTCAGGTCGTCGCGATCCTCGACGCCGAGCGCGCCGAGGTGGACGAGCCGGCGCACGCCGGCCACCTCCATCGCGGCGATCAGGCTCTGCGTGCCCCCGAGGTTCACCCGCAGGAGGTCCTTGCCGCCGTTCCAGTCGCGCGGGATGGCGACCAGGTGGACGACGGCATCGACGCCGGCCAGGGCGGAGGCCAGGGTGTCGGGGGCGAGCACGTCGCCGGTGCGCAGCTCGACGTCGGCGGCGAGCGCAGCCGGCAGCCGCCGCATCACGGCTTCGCCTGCCTTCGGCGAGCGGACGAGGGCGATCACGCGATGGCCGCCCCCGACGAGCTCGGGGATGACGTGGCTGCCGACGAAGCCGGAGGCCCCGGTGACGAGGACGGTGGACATGGTTCGGTGTATCCCTCGGGCGAAGCCGGCAGCGCCCCGTGCGCGCCGGTCAGGTCTGATGCCGCCATTGTGCGGCCATCTCACGGGGAGGTTCGCTGCCGGCCGGCCGGCGGATGGCTCGCCGGCGTTCCGGCGCAGCGGCCCACCTGCGCCGGCCGCTACGTCCGCGGGCGGGCCGCAAGGAGGTCGAGCGCGGCCGCGAGCTCGCCGGCATCGGCGGCCATCGCGACGGGGCGCTCGGCCGGCGGCAGCGCCTCCGCCTGCTCGCGCGTGGTCACGCCGGTGAGCATCAGGACGCAGGGGATCCCGAGGGTGTTCGCGGCGGCGAAGTCGGTCAGCAGGCCGTCGCCGATCATCACCGCGTCGCGGCGCGTCAGCCCCTGCCCGGCCGCCCGGATCGCCAGCTCCAGGAGGAGCGGGGCGGGCTTCCCGATCGAGACGGGCACGACCTGGGATCCTGCCTCCACGGCCGCGACGATCGACCCGGCACCAGGGCGCGTCCCGTGCTCCGTCGGGAAGACGGGATCACGGTTCGTCGCCACGAACCGTGCGCCACGATGCACGCAGTCCACGGCGACCGCGAGCTTCTGGTACGTGAACTGGGGGTCGAGACCGACCACGACGGCGTCCGGCCGCCCCGCGGCCTCCCAGCCGTCGATCCCCTCCTGCGCCTGGCGGGTTGCCGCGTGGGCAGCGGTCACCACCTCGAGCCCGGCATCGCGGCACTCCCGCTCGAGGCCGCCGGCGCCCACCACCAGGACCCGGCGCGACGCCGGCTCGAGCCCTGCGCCGGCAAGGTAGAGTGCCGTCGCGCGCGCGGAGGTGACGACCCGGTCCGCCGTGACCGGGGCGCCCATGCCGGACAGGCGCGTGACGTAGTCGGCGCGGTAGTGCATCGAGTTGTTCGTCACGTAGACGACGATGTCGCCGCGGGCCGCGCGGTCGGCCAGCGCGGCGGCGATCCCCGGGATGGGGGCGGCGCCCCGGTAGACGACGCCGTCGAGGTCGACGAGAAGGAGCATGGCCGAATCGTAGCCGGGACGGCCGGGCCGTACCATCTGGCCATGCCCCGCCCCACCCCGGACCCCCTCGCCGGCGCGACGCGCCTCCTGATCGACGGCACCAACTTGCTCCATGCCCTGGCCCGGCGGGGCGGGCCGCTGCCGGCCGTGGCGGTGACCGGGCGTCTCCGGGCCCTCCTTCCGCCGGGCGTCACGGTGACGCTCGTGCTCGACGGCGGCCCCGCGCCCGGCGGCACGGACCGCCGCCTCACGTCCGGGATCGACGTGCGCTACTCGGGACGCCGCTCCGCGGACGCACTGCTCGGCGACCTCGCGGCTGCCGCCCCGGACGGGACGCTCGTCGTCACGGACGACAACGCGCTGGCCGCGAGCCTGCGGGCGGCCGGTGCCCGCACGGTCCGGACCTCCTGGCTCGCCGAGCGCCTCTCCCGCCAGCGGCTGGAGGCCCCGGCGATCGGCCGCCCGAAGCCGCCGCCGCCCCCGCCGCCGGGAACCCCCGGGGCGGCCGACGGCGACGACCCCGCGAAACGCTGGAAGCCGGGGCGCGGTGCGACCAGGAAGACGGGTAACCCCAAGCGCGGCCGCCGGCCCGCCTGAGGTCGCGACCAGCGACCCCTGGCAACCCGGCAGAACGGCCCTGCCGCGCCCCGCCCCGCGTGGCACGCTGGCCGCACAGCGCGAGCCGGGCGCGAATGTCCCGGCCTGACCCCCCAGACGGGGGACCTTCACGAAGGGGAGCACACGTGGAGCGCTTCGTCGACGTGCCCGGCGGCCGGCTGTTCGTCGTGGACGAGGGGGGCGGCCCGCCGGTGGTCCTCCTCCACGCCGGGATCGTCGACCTCCGGAGCTGGGACGGCCTTGCGCCGCACCTGGCGGGCCAGGGCTACCGCGTCGTCCGCTACGACGCCCGCGCCTGGGGCCGCTCGACGACGGAGGACGTCGCCTACTCGAACCGGGCCGATCTCGTGGCCGTCCTCGATGCCCTGGGGATCGGCCGCGCCGCGTTCGTCGGCAACAGCCGGGGCGGGCAGATCGCCTTCGACGCGGCCGTCGAGTTCCCGGACCGCGCCGTCGCCGTCGTCGGCGTGGGCGCGGGCCTCGGCGGCTTCGACGGCCATCTGACGCCGGAGGAGATCGTGCTCCTCGACGAGATGGAGCGCCTCGAGGAGACCGGCTCGGACGTGGAGGCGATCACCGCGGTCAACGTGCAGGCCTGGGTCGACGGGCCGGGCCAGCCCGCCGGACGGGCGCCGGCCTGGATCACCGAGCACGTACGGGCGACGAGCCTGCTCCTCTCGGCGCCCGACCACGTCTTCGGGCGACCGATCGTGCTCGACCCGCCGGCCGCGCAGCGGCTCCGCGAGCTGCGCTGCCCCGTCCTGGCGATCGCCGGGGCGCTCGACGTCAGCGACGTTGCCGAGACGGCCCACCACCTCGCGGCGCACGCCCCCGACGCACGGGCCGTCATCGTGCCGGACGTGGCCCACCTCATCGGGATGGAGCGTCCGGCCGAGCTCGCGCGGCTCGTCGCCGACTTCCTGCGTCCCCTGCCGCGCTGGTCCTGACCCACGCCGGCGACGCCGATCGAGGGCCCGGCGCCCGGTCCGGCGGCGCCGTGCGTTCGCGCCGGGCCGGCCGTTCCGTCGTGCCGAGCCGGCGGGCGGGCGTGACGTGCTCGCGGCCTGTTCGGGCCCTTCGGCTCCCGCCTCCGGGACCTGCGGCCGGTCCGGCGCTCCGGCGCCGCCCCGCATAGTCGGGGCGCGTCCCGGCTCTGCGACCGTGCGCTCGCGTCCCGCGCGACGACGGCGGCCACCAAACCGAGAGTGACGTCCCGCATGACCCGGTCTGATGACGGCCTTCTTGCCGCGCTCCTCGATCGAGGAGTCTCGCGGCGGTCGTTCCTGAAGTTCTCGGCCGCCATGGCGGCCACCCTCGCCCTCCCGGCGGCCTATGCCCCGCGGATCGCGGCAGCCGTCGCGGCAGCGCCGCGAACGCCCCTGGTCTGGCTGCACGGCCAGGCCTGCGGCGGCAACACCGCCGCCTTCCTCCGCACGGCGGAGCCGACCGTCGCGGAGATGCTCCTCGACGTCCTGTCGGTGGAGTACCACGAGACGCTCATGGCGGCCGCGGGCACGGGCGCCGGGCAGTCCCTGGCCGACGTCATGGAGCGCTACCCGAACGGGTACCTCGCCGTGGTGGAGGGCTCGATCCCCACCGCCGACGCCGGCGTGACGTGTCTGGTGGGCGGGCGGCCCTTCGGCGAGATCGCCCGCGAGGTCTGCGACGGGGCCGCGATCACGATCGCGGTCGGCTCGTGCGCCTTCGACGGGGGGGCGCCGGCGGCATCGGGCGGCACGACCGGCGCGACGGGCGTCGCCGCGGCGATCGCCGACACCCGCCTCATCGCCCTGCCCGGCTGCCCGCTGAACCCCGACAACCTGGCCGCCACGATCGTCCACTACCTCACCTTCAAGGAGCCGCCCCCGTCGGATGGCCAGCACCGGCCCTACTTCGCCTACGGTGGGCTGATCCACAACCAGTGCGAGCGGCGGGCCTCCTTCGAGTTCGGGCAGTTCGTGCAGTCGTGGGGTGACGAGGGGGCCCAGAAGGGCTGGTGCCTCTACAAGCTGGGCTGCAAGGGGCCGCAGTCGTTCGCCAACTGCCCGACCGCGCGGTACGCGGACCAGGTGAGCTGGCCGATCCGCGCGGGGCACGGCTGCATCGCCTGCACCATGCCCGACTTCTGGGACTCGATGGGAGCCGCATACCTGCGGCTCCCGCCGCCCGTGCCCTTCCTCCCGCAGGTGACGGTCGACCAGGCCGGCCAGCTCCTCGTCGCCGGGGTCGGGGCCGTGACCGTTGTCCACGGCACGGCGAGCTACGTGCGCAGCCGGCGAACCCGCAGGGCGGAGCGGCGCGCGGCCGCGCCGGACACGGAACCGGATGCAGGTGCGGGAACACCGGACGCAGGTGCGGAGGCGCCGGACGCAGGTGCGGAGGCGCCGGACGCAGGTGCGGAGGCGCCGGACGCGCCCCCGCCGGACGTGCTCGAGCAGGCCGCGCGGCCTGCCGGTGCGGACCCCGACCCGGAGGCGCGCTGACGTGGCCCGCCTCGTCGTCGATCCCGTCACCCGCGTCGGCGGGCACCTCCGCCTCGAGGTCGCCGTCGCCGACGGCGCCGTCCGCGACGCGTGGGTCGCCGGGACCATGTTCCGCGGCATCGAGCGCGTCTTGCGCGGCCGGGATCCCCGTGACGCCTGGCTCCTGGCCCAGCGGATCTGCGGGACCTGCACGGGCGTCCATGCCCTCGCGTCGGTGCGCGCCGTCGAGAACGCCCTTGGGATCGCGATCCCGCCCAACGCCCGGCTCGCCCGGAACCTCCTCGCCGGGACCCAGAACGTGGCGGACCACGTCCTCGGCTTCTACCACCGCCAGGCGTTCGACTGGGTCGACGTCGTCGCAGCCCTCGACGCGGAACCCGCGGCGACCGCAGCCCTCGCCCGGTCGATCAGCTCATGGCCGGAGGCGAGCGCGGCGTACTTCGCCGGCGTCCAGGAGCGCATCACCCGCCTCGTGCAGGCCGGCCAGCCCGGACCGCTCGCGAACGGCCCGTGGGGCCACCCTGCCCTCACGCTGCCGCCCGAGGCGTGCCTCCTGATCGTCGCCCACTCCCTCGAGGCCGGGGACTGGCACCGCCGGTTCATGCGCATGCACACGCTCCTTGGGGGCAAGAGCCCGCACCCGCAGACGTTCCTCGTCGGCGGGATGGCGCTCGTCCCGCCATGGGGCGGCCCCACGACGACGACCGGCGGCGAGCATCCCGCCCAGGTGGAGCGCGAATCGCCCTCGGCCCTGGGACCGCGCGGCCTCGATCTCATGGCCGAGCTGATCGCGGAGGCGACCCGCTTCGTGCAGCAGGTGCTCGTGCCGGATGCGCTGCTGATCGCCGGCCACTACCGCGCGGAGTGGGCGTCCGTGGGCGCGGGCCTCGGCACCTACCTCGCGTTCGGCGACTACCCCGAGGACGACGCGGCCGCCCCGGCGCTCCTCCTCCCGCGCGGCCGCATCGTCGCGCGGGACCTGGGTCGCGTCGAGCCGGTGGAGCAGGAGCGCGTGGGAGAGAGCATCGCCCATGCCCACTACGCCGACTCGGGCACGAGCAGCGCCCCGCGGCACCCCTGGGACGGCGCCACCGATCCCAGCTACCAGGGGCCACCGCCCCCCGTGACGACCCTCGAGGGCTCGACGCGGTACAGCTGGGCCAAGGCCCCCCGCTATGACGGCGAGCCCGCGGAGGTGGGAGCCCTGGCCCGGATGCTCGTCGGGTACGTGGAGGCCCGCGGTGACGCCCGGACGGCCGTGCGGCGTGCCGCCGAGGCTCTCGGTGGCGGGCCGGAGGTCCTCTTCGGCACGCTCGGCCGGATCGTCGCGCGGGCGCTCGAGGCGCAGGTCGTCGTTGGGCGCCTGGAGGCGTGGCGGGCCGAGCTCGCCGGTCGCCTCGCCGACGGGGATCTCGCCATCGCCGACACCACGTCCTGGAACCCCGGCTCGTGGCCGGCGGTCGCCCGCGGCTGGTCGTTCGGCGAGTCCCCGCGCGGCGCCGTCGGGCACTGGGTGAGCATCAAGGACGGCCTCGTCGACGAGTACCAGGTCGTCGACGCCGGCACCTGGAACGCCTCGCCCCGCGACGAGCGCGATCGCCGCGGCGCCTGCGAGGAGGCCCTCGTGGGCACGCCCGTCGTGGACCCGGCCCGACCCCTGGAGGTCCTCCGGGTCGTCCACTCGTTCGATCCGTGTCCACCGTGCGCCGTGCACGCCTTCGGGCCCCGCGCCGGCAGCCCGGTCCAGGTCCACGTCATCCAGCGGAGACCGCGATGACCGCCGTCGTCGAGCCAGCCATGGCCGCCCCGATCGCCGGCGGCGGGGAGCCCGCTCACGCATCGGAGGAGCGCGTCCGCCTCTACGTGTGGCAGGTCCCGGTCCGGCTGACCCACTGGGTCACGGCCGCCTGCATCGTGATCCTGAGCGTCACGGGCGGGTACATCGCCGATCCCTTCCTGATCCCTCCCGGCGGGTCGGTCATGACGACGATCCGGGCGATCCACATGGTCGCCGCGTTCACCTTCCTCGCCTCCGGCGTCGTCCGCACGTACTGGCTCCTCGCGGGCAACCGCTGGGCACGCTGGTCGGCCTTCATCCCGACGAGCCGATACCAGGCGACGGAGGTCTTCCGGCAGGCCGGCTTCTACATGTTCGTCCGGAAGGAGATCCCGAAGGTCCTCGGGCACAACCAGCTTGCAGCCAGCGCCTACCTGGTGCTCTTCTTCCTCCTGCTCGTCGAGACCGTCACCGGGTTCGCCCTCGACGGCCTGCTCGGGTCGGAGCCGGGGGCCACGGGATTCGGCTGGCTCGTGAACCTCCTCGGGCCGCAGCTCGTGCGGGTGATCCACCACCTCTCGATGTGGCTGATCCTGGCCATCGCCCTCTTCCACGTCTACAGCTGCATCCTCGTGGACCACATCGAGAAGAACGGCCTGCTCTCGAGCATCGTCAGCGGCTACAAGTTCCCCACCCGCGAGGAGATCGTCGAATCGCGCGACGGCGGGCCCGAGATCCTGGAGCGCGCGGAATGACGGACGACGGCGCGACCTGGGTCGTCCTGGGGATCGGCAACGTCCTCCTCGCGGACGACGGCGTGGGTGTCCACGTCGTGCGCGAGCTCGAGCAGCGCGTTCGGGCCGGCGAGGCGGTGCTCCCGCCCGGCACCCGGCTGGTCGACGGGGGCACGCGGGGCGCGGACCTCGCGCCGTTCCTCGCGGGCGTCCGCGCGGCGATCGTCGTCGACGCCCTGGACGACGGGGGGATCCCGGGCACCATCGTGGTGCTCGACGGGGCGGCGATCGACAGGATGGCGGCGCCGGCAGGCGCCGGGGCCGAGGGGCCGGGCGGGTGGCCCGGCTCGGCGGCTGGACCTGCCGCGGACGGCCTTCGCGGCCTCCTGGCGGCGCTGCGCGCGGCCGGCGCCTCGCCGGGGGCGGTCTCCCTCGTGGGGGTCCGGCCCGCCGTGCTGGACGTCGGCCTCGACCTCAGCAGTCCCGTCGAGGCGGCGCTGCCCGGGGCCGCAGCCGCCGTGCTCGACGAGCTGGCGCGACTCGTTCGCGCGGGGACGACGACAACATCGAGAACAGGACAGGCCGCCGGCGCGGCGGCGGAGGCAGCGGCATGAAGCTCGGCATCGATCGCGGCGTTCGGCTCCTGATCGTCGCCAACCTGTTGCTGGTCGGCACGATGGCGGCCGTCCTGCTGGTGAACATCCTCGGCAGCGATGTCCGGGGCCACCCGACCCAGGCGAGGACGGAGCCGTCGACCTCTCCGGCGCTGATGCCGATGGGCCTTGCCCACATCCCGACGAGCTCCAGCTGCCTCCTGTGCCACGAGACGGGCGGCGAGGCCGGGCTCAAGCCGCTCCCCGCCATCGGGCACCCGGTCGAGGGCTGGGGGCGCTGCACGGTCTGCCACACGGGCGAGCGCCTGGGGCGGAACGCGCCCGGTCACGACGGCATCCCCGAGGAGGAGTGCCAGAGCTGCCACAAGCCGCCGCCCGAAGGGCCGGCGATCACCCAGCCGCACTCGCGGCTCCAGGACCAGCACTGCCTCGACTGCCACGGCAGCTATGCCCACCTGCCCACGAGCATGGTGGGCAGGGACCAGGACGAGTGCTGGCTGTGCCACAAGCCGGCCGCCATCGCGCCGCCGGAGTACCCGCACCCGGCCGACACCAGCCTCGGCTGCCGGAGCTGCCACGTGGCGGCCGAGGCCGGCAACCTGCCGATCGACCACGCCCTCCGGGCCGACACGACCTGCCTGCTGTGCCACGACATCAAGACGGCGGCGAACCCGCCCTCGGCGGCGCCCGTGCCGTGACCGCGTAGCTGCCGCCATCGCGGCTGCGGCCCGACCGGGGCCCATCGCCCCTCGTGTCGACAGGCCCATCGCCCCTCGCGCCGCGCCCGTCTAGAATGCCGCCCATGACCGGAGACATCGGCGCCCAGATCGAGCAGGCGTGGACCAGCGTGCTCGACTTCCTGGCGAAGATCGTGATCCCCGACTGGGGCGCCCTCGTGCTCCTGATCCCCCTTGCGCTGCTGCCCCTCGTCCTCCTGTTCCTCCTGGCGATGACCGGGGGGTGGTCCGTCTTCGGGATCACGAAGCCGCGGCCGAAGGTCCGCTGGGAGGAGGGCGCCCGGCCGCTGGAGCTCGACGCCGGGGGCACGCCGGTCGCGCCGGTCGGCCTCCCCTTCTCGTTGCGCACGGGGCTCGTCTACCCGCCGGCGATCGTGCGCACCGACGACGGCGAGGACCTGGCGGTCATCTGCCCGATGTGCCGCGTCGAGCGCCCGGCCCAGATCCCGGCCTGCGGGAACTGCGGCCTCGTCCTGAACGTCAAGCGGGGCATCACGGTGGCCCGGCCGGCCGGGCCACCGCCGGGCGGCGCCGCGCTCGCCTGAGCGGGCGCCGCGCTTCGACGCGCCGAGGGGGCAGACTGCATGGCCACCGCGTCCTACTACCTGTACGTCGTCGCCGGGCTCCTGCTCGTCGGGGCCTTCGCGGCGCACGTCGTCCACGCCACGCTGCTGGCCACCGGCCGACGCCTGGCGGTCTCCCTGACCCCCGGCCGAGCCCGGCCTTCGCCGGGGCCGTCGGCGGCAGCTTCGTCGCGGAGGTCGCCGCCACGCCCGGGGACGACCCGGGGGCAGGGCCACGCAGCGTCGCCGCGCCGTTCGCGATCGGGCTCGCCTGGACGGCCGGCACCGCCCTGGGGCTGGCCCTCCTGGCGCGCGGGATCGTGGTGGGACGCGGCCCGTGGGGCAACCTGTTCGAGTTCACGGTCGCGTTCGCCTTCGGGATCATCGCCGGCTATCTCGTGCTCGAGCGACGCTACCCGATCCGCTCCATCGGGTTCCTACCGCTCGGGGTCGCCTTCGGCCTCTTCCTGTTCAGCTGGACGCTGCCGAAGGAGATCGAGGCGCTGGTTCCCGCCCTCCAGAACCCGCCGCTGCTGACGATCCACGTGGGGCTGGCCATGCTGAGCTACGGGATCCTCGCGATGAGCTTCGCGGCCGGCGTCGCCTACCTCGCCCAGGAGAAGCGCCTCGCGGACGGACGCGTGGTGGACCGGTTCGCGTGGCTGCCGTCCCGCGAGGTCCTCGACGCCGTGGCCTACCGCGCGGTCATCGTCGGGTTCCCCGTCTTCGCCACGATGATCGTGCTCGGCAGCTGGTGGGCCAGCATCGCGTGGTCGCGCTACTGGGGCTGGGACCCCAAGGAGACGAGCGCCCTCGTGACGTGGCTGGTCTACGCCGTCTACCTCCACCTCCGCAACCAGCGCGGCTGGCGAGGCCGGCCGGCGGCCCTCGTGCTGGTCGTCGGGTTCGTCATGGTGCTCGTGACCTACTCGGGCAACCTCTGGTTCCCGGGCCTGCACAGCTACAGCGGGTTGTAGGGGGCAGGGCTCCTTGCCGGGCGCCGCGGCGGCGTCCGCGGCATCCCCGTCGCGGACTACCCGCCGGGCGCGATCCCGAGCCCCGCGAGGCAGAGGGCACGCAGCGTCGCGCGATCTAGGCGCAGCGCGATCGACGCGAGGCGACGCGGGTCGGGTCGAACGAGGCGTCCACGGCGACGAAGTCGGCCAGCGGGATCGCATACGACTGGACGACGTGCTCCAGCGGCGACGACATCGACAGGTCGAGGCCGGTCAGCGCCGCCAGCGAGGCCAGCAGATCGCGTGTGACGAGGCGGGTCGCGAGCGGCCGCGGGAGCACGCCCCCCGCGGGACAGCGGCAGCGCCACCTCCACGCCGTCCGTCGTCGTCGGCACGACCTCGGGATCCAGCACGCCGGCCTCGCCACCGGAACCCTGGTCGCCGTCGGACGGCGCGCCGGCGGCGGCGGTCATCCCTCGCTGGCCGCACGCCGGCCGCGCCTCGGCCGCACGCCGGCTCCACCTCGGTCGCACTCGACTTCACGCCGGCCCCGCGCCGGCACCGTGACCCGCGCGCCGGCCCCCCGCGCCGGCCCCGTGCCCCGCACCGGCCGTCCTCACTTTGACCAGACTATCTACTCACCAGCGCCATCCTCCAGCACGGAGGTCACGCCGAAGTGCGGGTTCGCGTTGAGCCGCACGTTCAGGACTGGCGATCCTGACCGGACTGTCTACTCAGACCGCGTGGATCGGCCCGCGGCCGCGCTGCCGGGGTCGGGCCACGTGGCCGCCGACCGTGCCAGGGCGCCGAGGGCCCGCGGCCGCCGGCCGGGCCGAGGCCGGCGGAGACGGCCTCCAGAACCGAACACCCGTGCGGTATCACCGAGTGCTCCACCTTCTGTCCCGTCGTTGTCCACGGCACGCGCCCACTTGTCCACGGGCGCGGTGGCCGGCATCCACGGAGTGTGTGCCGGTTCTCCACGCTCGGTGTCCGCCGACGACCGATGCCACAACATCTTGTTGTGCGACCGATGATCACACCACAACATCTTGTGGTTTGGCGTTGACTCGGCCCGCGGCGCGCGGTACAGTACGGGGACCGCCTTCGACCGGGCGGGCCGCCCCGGGAACCCCCCTGGAGCAGCCGCGACCGGGCCGGGCGGAGGGCAGCCACGGCGCAGCAAGTCGCTCGGGGCGACGGCGGCGCAGCTACACCGGAGACGGCACGACGGGCATGGCCCGGGGCGCGCCGACCGGGGAAGTGGACGGATAGAGGGGCGGGCGGACCGCCACGAGAACGGCCCGGCACACGACGCCGGGGGAAGGGACCGGACCGGCGAGCCGTCGGCCCGGAAGAGGAGCAGGCGCAGCATGGCTCGAGCGGTACACGACATCGTCCCGGCCGTCCCCCAGGACGCCAAGCCCGCGAAGCCCCGCGGCAAGCGGGCCGCAGCGGCCGCCGCGGCCCGCGCCGACGCCTCCCTGCCGGCCGGCAGCGCCGAGGCCGTCGCCGCGCGCACCGACGTCGCCTTCGCCGAGGCCGCCGCCCTCCAGGCCCGCGCCGAGGAAGCCGCCGCCGCCGCCATGGACGCCCTCCGCTTCACCGGGGAGGGGACCCCCGGCCTCACCTTCGAGCGGCGCTGGACGCGCCCCGGCGTCCACCCTTACGACGAGATCGCCTGGGAGATCCGGACGGCGGCCATCGGCAACGAGTCCGGCAAGCTCGTCTTCGAGCAGAAGGACGTCGAGGTGCCGGCGTCCTGGAGCCAGCTCGCCACGAACGTCGTCGTCAGCAAGTACTTCCGCGGCCACCTCAACACCCCGGAGCGCGAGACCAGCGTTCGCCAGCTCATCGACCGCGTCGTCCAGGCGATCGCCGCCTGGGGGCAGACCCAGCGCTACTTCGCCACGCCGGAGGACCTCGCGACCTTCCAGGCCGAGCTCACCCACCTGCTCGTGAACCAGAAGATGAGCTTCAACTCGCCGGTCTGGTTCAACGTCGGGATCGAGGCCAAGCCGCAGTGCTCGGCGTGCTTCATCAACTCGGTGCAGGACTCCATGAGCAGCATCATGGATCTCGCCAAGACGGAGGCGATGCTCTTCAAGTTCGGCTCCGGCGCCGGGAGCAACCTGTCCTCCA
Organism: uncultured Chloroflexia bacterium; assembly: GCA_963713285.1. Classification (GTDB taxonomy): domain Bacteria; phylum Chloroflexota; class Limnocylindria; order Limnocylindrales; family CSP1-4; genus CTSoil-043. The sequence goes on from CAVQLA010000006.1 coordinate 100,609, forward strand.
TCCGCTCGTCGCGGGAGAAGATGGCCGGCGGCGGCACCGCGTCCGGCCCGGTGAGCTTCATGAAGGGCTACGACGCCTTCGCAGGGGTCGTGAAGTCGGGCGGCAAGACACGCCGAGCCGCGAAGATGGTCATCCTCGATGCCGGCCATCCCGACATCCTCGACTTCGTCGACTCCAAGAAGCTCGAGGAGCAGAAGGCCTGGGCCCTCATCGAGCAGGGTTACGACGCGTCGTTCACCGGCGAAGCCTACGGCAGCGTCTTCTTCCAGAACGCGAACCACTCGGTACGGGTGACCGACGAGTTCATGCGCGCGGTCGAGAACGACGGCGAGTGGACCACCCACGCCGTGGTCGGCGGCGCCCCCATGGACACGCATCGCGCCGCCGACATCTTTCGCCGCATGGCGGAGGCCGCTCACGTCTGCGGCGACCCGGGCATCCAGTACGACACCACGATCAACGACTGGAACCCGGTCGCCAACTCGGATCGCCAGTACGCCACCAACCCATGTAGCGAGTACTCCTTCATCAATGACTCTTCATGCAACCTCGCGTCGGTCAACCTCATGAAGTTCGTCGGCGAGGACGGCGAGATCGACGTCGACGCCTACCGGCACGCCTGCCGCGTGACGATCACGGCGCAGGAGATCCTCGTCGACAACGCGAGCTACCCGACGCCGAAGATCGAGGAGAACAGCCACCGCTTCCGCCCGCTCGGCCTCGGCTACGCGAACCTCGGTGCCCTCCTCATGAGCCGTGGCCTCGCCTACGACTCCCCCGAGGGGCAGGCCTACGCGGCCGCCCTCACGTCGATCATGACCGCCGAGGCGTATCGCCAGAGCGCGGTCATCGCCCGCGACCACGGGGGGCCCTTCATCGAGTTCGAGAAGAACCGCGAGCCGTTCATGCGCGTGATCGGCATGCACCGCGACGCCGCCCGGCGGATCCCGTCCGGCGCCGTCCCGGCCCCGCTCCTGGCCACGGCCCGCGAGCTGTGGGACGAGACCCACGAGCTCGGCGAGCAGCACGGCTACCGCAACGCACAGACAAGTCTCTTAGCGCCCACGGGCACCATCGCTTTCATGATGGACTGCGACACGACCGGCATCGAGCCCGACATCGCGCTCATCAAGTACAAGAAGCTCGTCGGCGAGGGCTACCTCAAGATCGTGAACAACACGGTCCCCGGAGCCCTGCGCCAGCTCGGCTACAGCCCCACCGAGGTCGAGGAGATCGTCGCCTACGTCGACGACCGCGAGACGATCGAGGGCGCCCCGGGGCTCAAGCCGGAGCACCTGACGGTCTTCGACTGCGCCTTCAGGCCCCGCAACGGGGTCCGCTCCATCCTGCCGATGGGCCACGTCCGGATGATGGCCGCGGTCCAGCCGTTCCTCTCGGGTGCAATCAGCAAGACCGTCAACATGCCGGAGACGGCCACCGTCGAGGAGATCGAGCAGATCTACCTCGAGGGCTGGAAGCTGGGCCTCAAGGCGATCGCGATCTACCGCGACAACAGCAAGCGGAGCCAGCCGCTCAGCACCAGCAAGCTCAAGAGCGACGACGAGACCAAGGCGGCCGGCGACGTGGTCGCCGAGCTCCGCAGGCAGCTGGCCACCGCGCAGGCGGAGGCCCTCAAGCCGCACCGCCGCCGGCTCCCGTCCGAGCGGACCGCGGTCACCCACAAGTTCGACATCGCCGGCCACGAGGGCTACATCACGGTCGGCCTCTACCCGGACGGCCAGCCCGGCGAGATCTTCCTGAAGATGGCGAAGGAGGGATCCACGGTCTCCGGCCTGATGGACACCTACGCCACGGCCATCAGCCTGGCCCTGCAGTACGGCGTGCCGCTGCGGGACCTCGTGAACAAGTTCGCCCACGTCCGGTTCGAGCCGTCCGGCTTCACCGGCAACAGCGAGATCCCGATCGCGAAGTCGATCGTGGACTACATCTTCCGCTGGCTCGGCAGCCGCTTCCTCGCGGGCGACGATCGGGCGGCGCTCGGGATCCAGGAGCGCGGCGGGTCCGTGGTGGCCGCGCCGTTCTCCTTCGGCGGCGGGGCCTCCTCCTACGCCCCCGAGGCGGAGGAGGGCCTGCTCGCGATCGACGAGGCGAACGAGCCGCCGGCCCCGACGGCCACCGCGGTCGCCACCGCCACGGGCCAGGGCACCAGCCCGGCGGCGGGCCAGGCCACGAAGCCGGCCACGGGCCAGGCGATCCCGTCGGCCGCCTCGGCCAAGTTGGACCTGCCGGTCGTCGAGCCCGCCAGGAACGGGCACGCCAACGGCAACGGGAACGGGCACGCCAACGGCAACGGGAACGCCGGCGGCAGGGGCACCGCGGCCAGCGCGGTCGCGGCCTCGCTCGGCGGCGAGCGCGCCGCCTTCAAGATCCAGGAGGATGCCCCGTCCTGCATGGACTGCGGCTCGATCATGGTCCGCAACGGCTCCTGCTACAAGTGCCTCAACTGCGGCTCCACGAGCGGCTGCAGCTGATCGACGCTCCAGACCGCGGCTGATGGCGCGTCCGCTCGCGCCGCCGCCCGCCTGAGCGAGCAGCTCCCCGAGATCGACCGGGCGAGCGCCGCGCCGGGGGGTAGCGCAACGCCCGCCTGATCGCCGGGTGGCGGCCTGACCCGACCGTCTCCCACCCGAAGGTCGGCGCGTAAGCGCGCGTGAAGCGCCGCGCGGGATCATCGCCGGGCGCCGCCCAGGCTGGACCCCGTTCTCTGTCTATGTCGCTTGACTTGACATGTCTATCAACCTAGACAAGGATCCGTGAGGCGCGTCGAGCTGCTCCGGCGAATCGGAGCCGCAGCCCGTCGGGCCAACGTCGAATGGCGTCTCGTCCGCGACGAAAGGGAGCACGAGCTGTGGCAGTGCGGACCGATCGGCGTGGCCATCCCGCGCCACCGCGAGGTGGGCGAGAAGACGGCTCGGCGGATCATGGCCGACCTGGAGCCGATCCTGGGACCGCGATGGTGGCGGACCTGAGGCCGGTCTATCGCGCCGTCGCCGAACGCGATGGGTCCTGGTGGGCGATTCGGGTTCCCGAAGTGCGTGGCGTGTACTCGCAGGCCCGCCGCCTGGCCGACGTCGAGGCGATGGCGCGGGACGCGATCGCGCTCGTCCGTGACGTGGCGCCGGACAGCTTCGACGTGACGGTCGAGCCGGTCCTCGGCGATGAGGCCGCCCGGCTCGTCGAGCAGGCGCGGACCGATCGGCTCGACGCCGAGCGGGCGGCTCGCAGGGCGTCGGAGCAGCTTCGAGCAGCCGTCGATCGGCTGGCCTCGGCCGGGCTCACCGTTCGCGACATCGCGCACCTCCTCGGGCTGTCGCACCAGCGCGTCGCCCAGGTCGCCGGTCGCGCCGGCGGGCCACGACCCAGGGGCTGACGGCGGCGCGCGGCGTTCCGATGACCTGCCGGGCGCGCGGGTAAGGGCACGACGCGACCGCAAGGCTCCCGGGACGCGCGCGACCGCCTCGGCATTACCATCTCCATCGTGATGGCCGGTCCCGCCTCGGGTGTGTGCACGCGCCCCAGCCCCCAGGGAACGCATGAATCCTCCGGATGAGTGGAGCCGAACGGCGCACCGATTGGCGGCGCTCGGGCTGCTGATGATCGCGCTGGCCGCCTGCGCCGTCGACGTTCCTGCCCCGACAGCAAGCGCGCCGGCGTCGAACCCGTCGGCCACGGCCGGCACCACCGCGCCGGCCGTGAATGCGGAGATGGCAATCGCGCTCGCCAGGCCCTACCTCGCGACCGGCTCAGAGGAGACGCTCACCGCCACGCTGAACGCCGGCGCGGGGCGGGCCTTCTTCGAGATCAGCGGCACGAACTTCTCCGCCGGTGTCGATGCGACCACGGGTCTCGTGATGGGCGTCCTGCGACTCGATCTCCTCCCCGACACCGCGATGGTCAGCAAGATCCCTGTCCAGGCTCAGGAAGCGGCAGCGGCCTTCCTGACGGAGCACGGCATCCCGTTCGACGGCATGGACGCGGCGGTCGAGCTGATCGATCACGGCACCGCGAAAGAGTACCGGGTCACCTGGACGCGGACCAAGAACGGGATCCTCCTCGACGACGAGCGTCAGGTCTCCGTGAACCCACGGACGGGAGCTGTCTTCGGCTTCACCGACACTCGTCCCCGGCCGGGGGCCGCGGGTGCCGTCCTCGTCGACCGCGACACCGCGATCCGGGCCGCGGTCGCGATGTGGGGCCAGGGTGCCGGCACGACCGTCGACGAGGCCACGCTCATCGTGAGCAGGGACCCGCGGTGGCCGGGGCGCACGGTCTGGTCGGTCCAGCTGACCAGCGGGCTCGCCCATGCCTTGATCTACGTCGACGCCGAGACCGGGGTCGCCCTCATCATGGGCCTGGGCTAACGCAGGCCCACCTGCGATGCGGAACATGGGCCCACGAGGAGTCCTGATCCTGCTCGGGCTCCTGGCGGCGGCAGCCGTCGTCGGGCGGCGAGTCCTGGCGACCCGCCGGCTCGCAGGCCCGCACCAGGCCGCGCAGGGCGGGTGGGAGACCTGCTCAGCGCCGAGCGCGTTCGTCTACGACCACACGTTCGGCGCCCTGCTGGGCGGACTCTACCGGCGGATGGCCGGCGACCTCGCCGAGGCCGTCGAAGGGATGCTGGCTCCCGAGGTGCTGGAGATCGGGCCGGGGCCGGGCGGGCTCGCCGTCGAGCTGGCCCGGCGCCACGCAGGAGTCCGCCTGACCGGCGTGGACATCGACCCCGCGATGGTGGAGCGGGCAGCGCTCCGCGCCCGGCGCGAGGGGCTCGAGGACCGCCTCGTCTTCCAGGTCGGCGACGTCGCGGCGCTCCCCTTCCCCGCCGTCTCGTTCGACCTGGTCACCAGCTCGTTCTCGGTCCACCACTGGCCGGACGCCGCAGCCGGGTTCGCGGAGATCCGCCGCGTCCTCCGGCCCGGCGGGCGGGCGATCGTCTACGACCTTCCGGACCGCTGGGGCCGGCTGGAGACCAGGGCGCCGCCGCTGGGGGCGGCGGCGAGGGCGGGTGGCTTCGAGGACGCGACGCCGACACCGTTCCGCTGGCCCGGTCGCGCGGCGCTCGTCCGCCGGCTCGAGGTCGCGAGATCGCTCGACGCAACGCCGGAGCCCCCCGCGTAGGAACAGCCGCCACGCCCCCACCCACCGCAGGCCGGCCAGCCGGCACCGGGCTCGCCGACCGTCGTTCGGGCGGATCGCCTCTCGCCCGCGGCCGCGCTCCGCGCTACCGTCGGGCCATGCAGGTGATCGAGGTCCCGGGCGGCGTGCCGATCCACTCGTGGGCACCCTCGGTCGAGCGGTCGGCCCTCGAGCAGGCCATGAACGTGGCCCGCCTTCCCATCGCGATCGACCACGTGGCACTCATGCCGGACGCCCACGCCGGCTACGGGATGCCGATCGGCGGCGTCCTCTTCGCGGATGCCGCGGTCGTGCCGTACGCGATCGGCGTCGACATCGGCTGCGGCGTCGCGTTCGTCGAGACGGACCTCACGGTCGGGTCGCTCGGGCGGCGCGGCCTGCGCGACGTCCTCGAAGGGATCGAGCGCTCGGTCCCGACCGGCACGCGGAGCCAAGCCCACCCGGCGGACCGTCGCCGCGCGGAGGCGGAGATCGGCCTGGAGCGGCCGGCCTCGATCGAGCGGGCCTGGTGGGAGCGCGGCATCGACCAGCTGGGCACGCTGGGCTCGGGCAACCACTTCCTCGAGCTCCAGCGGGATGCCGAGGGCCGTGTCTGCGTGATGCTCCACTCCGGCTCCCGCAGCCTGGGCAAGGCGATCTGCGACGCCTTCCATCGCCGGGCGCTGGCGGGCACCCTCGCCCGCCGCGACCCGCTCCCCCATCGCGACCTCGCCTACCTGCGCGAGGGGACGGCCGATTTCGACGGCTACTGGGCGGCGATGACGTACGCCCGGCGCTTCGCCGAGGTGAACCGGGCCCGCATGCTCGACGCGGTCGAGCAGGCGTTCGAGGCTCACACGCGGATGCGGCGCTTCGAGCGGCTCGTGGACGTCCACCACAACGACGCCGCGCGGGAGACGCACGCCGTGGGCGGCCGGCCGCGGGAGGGCCTGGTCCACCGCAAGGGCGCCGTGCGGGCGCGCGCGGGAGAGGCCGTGCTGGTGCCGGGAAGCATGGAGACCGCGTCGTACGTCGGCGAGGGCCTGGGCAACGCCGACGCCTTCGCCACCTGCCAGCACGGGGCCGGGCGGGCGATGAGCCGGACCGCCGCCCGGAAGGCGCGGGCCGCCGCGACCGTGTTCGCCGCGATGGAGGCGGAGGGCGTCCTGCTGCTGGCCGGCGATCGCGCCGCGGTCGCCGAGGAGGCCGCGTTCGCCTACAAGGACATCGAGGCGGTCATGGCCGCGTCGGCGGACCTGGTCCGCCCCGTTCGACGGCTGACGCCGCTCGGGGTGGTGAAGGGATAGCGACGCGTCGCGCGGCCGTCGGGGGCGGCCGCCCGGCCGTCGGGGGCGTGCCGCCCGGCCGTCGCGGGCGCGATCCACGGCCGTCGCGGGCGTGCCGCCCGGCGGGCCTACGGCGTCCCCGTCAGCGCGCGCCGGCGCAGCTCCCCGAGGTAGGCGCCGAGCCCCGCGTAGTCGGGCAGTGACGAGGGTTGCGGCGCCGCCGCAGGCGACCCGTATGGGTCGGCCGACTCGCGCGTCCGGTGCCCGCCATCGTCGTCGAGCAGCATTCCCAGCGGACCCGCAGCGGCAGCCAGCCGCCGGTCCAGGGTTGCCAGCGGCGCATCGAGGAGCTGGGCCAGGACGACGTAGGTCGCGTCGTACGCTGACACCCGGTGGCGCTCGACGGCGTCGGCGACGAGAAGGAGCTCGGGCCGGCCGATCTCGACCGTGTCGAGACCCAGCTCGTCGAGCTCGCGCAGGGCCTCGGCCACCTGGCCCGCGCGATATCGGTGCCTCATCCCCAGGACGTTGACGATCTCGGTCCAGAAGACGGCGGGAACCACGATCTGCGCCCCGGTGGCGGACCAGGTTTCAACGGCGCGATCCACCGCGGCCGTGGCAACCTCGTCGCGAAGGTAGGCGAGGCCGACGGAGGCGTCGACGACGATCCGGTCAGCCATCGCCGAGACGCTCTCGGTCCTCGCGGGCGGCCGCCGCCTCCTCCGCGCGGTATCGCTCCCGCCAGTTCCTGGCCCGCCCCGGATCGTCCTCCTCGTACTCCGGGTAGCCGCCTGGGTCATCCGTCGAGCGCAGCTGGCGGATCAGCTCGACGGCATCCGGATCGCCCGGCCGGACCGGATGCGCGATCGCCATCCGACGGCGGAAGTCGTCGATCCGGTCCAGGGCGGCGAGCCGGCGCCGGCGCAGCTCGTCCGCATCGGGGTCGAGGCGCCGCCCCTCCTCGACCGAGACGAGCATGGCGAGAGGACGGTGGTCGCGCTCGATGATGAACCGCTCGCCGGCCGACGCGGCGTCGAGGATCGCCCCGAGGCTGCGCCGCAGGTCGAGCGGCGTGATGACTCTCATGGCTGGCCATGATATCAGCGCCTGATAGTCACCAAACAGGCGCCCTGCGGGATCGCGGCCGGCCTGGCGCGTCCGGGCCACGGGCCGGCGTCACGCGCTGTGCGGGTACCCCGGGATCGACACCTCGATCAACGGGCTCCAGGCGACCATCGCGTCGACGTCGGTGCGGTTCCAGTTGCGCGCCACGTGCACCAGCAGGTCGCGGCGCTCCGCCTCGTCGGTCACGATGCGGGCCGTCCCCGGCAGATCGGCCACCACCCCCTGCTTGAGGTGGACCGTCAGCCTGGGATCGGCCTCCAGGTTGTGGATCCAGGCGCGGGTCCGGTCGCGCATCGGCATGCCGGAGATGACGATGCGGCCGTCGACGTTGTGGAAGACGATCTCGATCCGGCGGGGCTCGCCGCTCCGGCGCCCGGTCGTGGTGATGTCGATGATGCCGCCGCGGTCGAGGGCGGCGCGGACGGTGGGCTCCATGGGACGTCTCCAGCTTGGCTCAGGGATAGTTGCGGATGCAACTATACGCCACGCGGCCGCCGACGCATGGGCGACGGCACCGGCGCGGGCCGCGCGTCGCTCGATACACTCGCCTCGATGCTTCGCACCGTCGCCGCGACCCGCTACGTGACCCCCTTCCGCGAGGGCGGCTCGCTGCCCGGCCTGTGCGAGGCCGACGACGACGGCCTGTACGTGGTGAAGTTCCACGGCGCCGGGCAGGGACCCAAGGCGCTCGTCGCGGAGGTGATCGTCGGCGAGCTGGCCCGTGCGCTCGAGCTTCCGGTGCCGGAGCTCGTGCTCGTGGAGCTCGACGAGCGGCTGGCCGCCGGCGAGCCGCACTGGGAGGTGAAGGAGCTGCTCGACCGCTCGCCGGGCACGAACCTCGGCGTGGACTTCCTGCCGGGAGCGCTGGGCTTCGCGCCGGCGGTCGGCCCGGCGCCGGACCCCGACCTCGCGGCTGCCTTCGTCTGGCTCGACGCGCTCACGCTCAACGTGGACCGCACGCCGCGCAACCCGAACCTGCTCGTCTGGCACCGGCGGCTCTACGGGATCGACCACGGCGCGGCGCTCTACATGCAGCATCGCTGGGACGACGCCCTCGGCGACCCGGGCCACGCCCGGCGGCCGTTCGCCCAGGTGCGCGACCACGTCCTGCTGCCCTTCGCCGGGTCGATCCTCGAGGCCGACCGCCACCTGGCACCGCTCGTCACGGACGACCTGCTGGCGGAGCTTGCCGGGATGGTTCCGGCGCCATGGCTCGACGGCGACGCGGCGTTTGCCTGCGTGGACGACAATCGGGCGGCGTACGTCGACTACCTGCGGCGGCGGCTGGCCGCCCCGCGGGCGTTCGTGGAGGAGGCGGAGCGTGCCCGTACCGGCGCCTGATCCCGCGCGCCACCCCTTCGCCTACGCGGTCGTGCGGGTCGTCCCGCGGGTCGAGCGGGGCGAGTCGATCAACGCGGGGATCGTGCTGCTCTGCCGGCCGATGCGGTTCCTGGGCGCCCGGGTCGCCCTCGACGACGCCCGGCTCCGTGCGCTCGACCCGACCTGCGACCCGGCGGACGTCCGCGACCACCTGGCCGCCATCGAGCGAATCGCGGCCGGCGATCCCGCGGGTGGCCCGATCGCCGCGCTCTCCCAGGCGGAGCGCTACCACTGGCTGGTCGCCCCGTCGTCGACGATCATCCAGCCGTCCGAGGCCCACACGGGCCTGACGGCCGACCCGGGGGCCACCCTCGAGCACTTGTTCGCCACGCTCGTGCTCGCGCCGGTACTCCCCGACACGGACCGAACGTGACCCCGGCGTCCTGCACCGCCCTCGCAAGGAGCGCGAGATGACCTGGGAGCGAGCCGAGGAATCGGCGAAGCCCGTGCTGAAGTGCCCGCTCTGCGGTGGCACGCAGTTCGACCAGCAGCAGGGCCGGATGGACTCGCGCTGGGGCCTCACGAGCCACAAGCTCGTCCTCAGGATCTGCAAGAGGTGCGGGCTCGTGCTCCAGTTCTCGGCCGGCCGCGGGATCTTCGACTTCGACTGATTCTCGCACCGGGGGAGCGTGCCGCCGGCAGTCCGTCCCCGCTCAGCGCCAAGGGCGCCACGGCCGCGGCAGGTACTCGCGCAGGTACGCCTTGAGGCGGGTTCGCACCTGCTCGACCGCCGCATCGAGCTTCTCCTCCTCGTCGAGGGTGGCAAGCGAGGCATCGACGCGGCGCCCCGCGCCGTACTGCCGTTCCAGGAATGCGAGTCGACGCCGTTCGGCGTCCCCCAACTGTCGCAGCAGTCGCTCGAGCTGTGCCGGAAGCACCGGCCCACTCTCCCCGCCCGCTCCCCGACCGCTCACCGTCCCGTCACCACCAGCCGATCAGGCCGAGGCCACGCTCGGCGCAGATCCGGAAGAAGCGGCGCAGGCTCTCGATCTCCGCCTCGGTCGCCGCGTAGTGGTCGCCCTTCGACTCCTCGGCCACGCGGGCCGAGTCGCAGCGCTCGAAGGCGTCCGCGATCTCGCGGACCTCCGCGGGCGGGATCCACTCCTCCATCAGGCTGGCACCGGCAACACGGTCCACGACGTCGAGGTAGACCTTGCCGCGAAAGGACGAGCCGCCGTCGCCCGACTCGATGCCGCCGCACAGCGTGATGCCGGCCACGAGGAACGCCTGCTCGTCCCCGACGGTCAGGTCGACGTCACCTGGACTCCGTGACGCGTAGCTGTCGAGACCCATCGTCGCTCCTCGCTGCGTCCGGGCCCGGCCGGAACCGCGGGCTCAGGACACGAGGACCATCAACGTGTCGCCCTCGACCTTCCGGCTCGCGAGGCCGGCGAGCTCGGGCTCGCCCTCCTTCGGCACGACGACGGGGCCCTTGACGATATGGATCCTGGTGACCTTGGCGACCCCCTTCTCCTTGAGCTCACCCTGGGCATCGGCAAGCGCGAGCTGCTCGACCACCCTGTTGCGCAGGATGTTGTAGGCCCACCGGGCGGCGAACCGGGGCTGCCACGAGTTGAGGACGTGGTCCACCACCTCGGGGTCCCAGGACAGGGCGTAGCCGCGCAGCTCGGCCACTTCCTCGAGCTCCCCAAGCTGCCGGAGGAGGACCTTCCGGACGCCTTCGCGCGTCATGGCCCCGAAGACGATGAAGTCGATCTGGCGGCCGAAGAACTCCTCCCCGTAGCCGCGTGCCAGCAGGTCGGCTTTGACCGCCTCCACGGAGACCCGGGGGACGGAGCCACCTGCCCGGTCCGGCGTGGCGAGCAGCGCAGGCGCGGCAGTCGCCGCGGGCACGGGTGACGCGGCGGTCGCGGCGGGCGCGGCAGGCGCCGCGAGCCCCACGGGCGTGGCGGGCGGGGCGGACACTCGCGTCGGGTCGAACCCGATCCTCGTCGTGTCGTAGCCGGCGTGCTTGGGTCCGTACTCCGTCCCGGCGTTCGTCGTGAAGATGATGAACGCGCGTCGGAAGTCGAGGATGTTGCCGTCGGTGTCCTCGACGCGTCCCTCGTCGAGCACCTGGAGGAGGACCTTGGAGATCGCCGGGCTTGCCTTCTCGATCTCGTCGAACAGCACGACGCACTCGGGCATGTCGCGGATCTTCGAGAGCATCCCGCCCTGGCCGCGGGCGTACCCGATATAGCCCGGCGGGACGCCGAGCAGGCGGTTGAGGATCGGCCCGGATTCCTCGGCCCCGGAGCCCTGGAGCGTGTTGCAATCGATGCGCAGCAGCGCCTCGCGTTGGCCGCCGCCCAGGACCCGCGCGAGGATGCGGGCCGACTCCGTCTTGCCGACTCCGGTCGGTCCGCAGAAGAAGAAGATGCGCCGTGGCCCCTTGTGCTCCAGCCAGTCCTCTGACATCCCGGCCACGAAGCCGCGGGCGACGGTGGCCATGCGCCGGTCCTGGTCCACGATGACTTCCAGGAGCTTCGCCTTGACGTCCTTCTCGCTCAGCGTGCCGGGCTGGACGACACTGTGTCCCAGGGCGTCCTCGACCGACTGAAGGAGTGCCTCCTCGGTGACTTCGGCGAGCGGCGGGGTGGTCATCGTCACCAGGGCGCAGGCCTCGTCGAGGAGGTCGAGGGACTTGTCCGGCTGGAAGCGCTCCGGGAGGAGGTCCTCCGTCATCCGCACCGTCTTCGCCAGGATCTCGTCGGGGATCCCCAGTGGGGCGTAGTGGCGCCGGTACTGCGACGCGCGGCCCCTGAGGATCTCGATCGTCTCGTCCACCGTCGGCGGGTCGATCTTGATCAGCCCGAAGCGACGTGCGAGGGCGCCGTCGGGGGCGATGTAGTGACGGTACTCGGCCAGGGTCGTCGCCCCGACAAGGCTGATCCGACCGCTGCCGACCGCGGTCTTGAACGCCTCGTTGGCCTCGCTGAAGGGGCCTCGCTCGTGCATGCTGCTCGAGAGCAGCGAGTGGACCTCGTCGACGAACAGGATGATCTTGGGGTTCGCCTCCAGCACCTTGAGGAGCGCTGCGACCCGCTCGTCGTACTGGCCGACCATCGAGGCGCCGGCCCGCAGGAACGAGGGCGACAGCTCGAAGACGTCCCGGTCCCGGAGGCCGGGCACGATCGCCGGATCTCCCTCGATGATCATCCGGGCGAACTCGTAGACGAGGGCCGTCTTGCCCGTCCCCGGCTGGCCGATCACGATGACGCTCGGCCGGCGCATCTTCAGGAGGTTCTTCTGGAGCGCCCGGACGTAGCGGTCCATGCGCATCGCGCCCTTCTTCGGGGGCTCGCCGACGGTCAGCAGGCGCCCGAACGACGCAAGCGCCTCCATGGCCTCACGGCGCTGGGCGGACCCCTTCCAGTCCGCGGCCTCCACCGCGGCGAGGGCGGCCACGGCCGCGTTGAGGTCGGGCTCCGCGAGGCCCCGCGCCAGGAGGTAGTCGCGGCCGGCCGTGCTGGTGACCGCCGCCGCCAGCAGCTGGCCGATCGACACGGCGTCGGCCTCGGACAGCTCTCCGAAGACTGGCCGCAGCTCCTCCGCGACGATCACCTCGTCCGGCACGTCGTCGCCGAGCGGCGTCGGGGCCGGCAGGAAGGGGGCGAGCTGGGGCGCCTTCTCCTCGAGCCTGCCGCGGTGGTAGGCGGCCGCCATCAGCAGCTCGGGCGTGAGCGTGGATCCCGGGGGCACGGCGCGCTTGGCGAGGTCGAGCGCCTCCTGGGCCTCGGGCGAGAGATAGGGCAGCCGACGAGCCATCGGGGACCCTACACGGAGATGGGATTGACGGGTTGGCGAACGACGGGTTGGCCTCCCCCGCCTCCCGTCGTCCCGTCGGGGTCGATCCCGGTCTCGATCGTCTTCATGATCCGGGGGAGCCCGATGTCGATTGCCGGCAGGAAGGCGCGCAGCATCGCCGCAAGCTGGTGCTGGGTGAGGACTCCATCCTCCAGCCACAGGTCGGCGTAGGCCACGATCTCACCGTCGGAGGGATCCCAGCCGAACTTCGTGAGCCGGAGCCGGTAGTCCATCTCGCCGAGGACGGCCAGGACCGCCGGGAGGTTGGGGTTGCCGGGAGGGCACGACCCGTAGCCGACAGTCCGGAACTGCATGAACCGCCCGTCGAGCTCCACGAGCATGACCATCATGAACGCGCCGTTGTTGCCCTTGAAGTTCAGGAGGATTGCCGGCCGGCTCGGGTCCTCGAAGAACGCGAGCCCTTCGGCTCGCACGAGGGACTTGAGCTGGTCAAGCGAGATGGTCACGGCCGTTCCTTCCTCTCGTCGACGCTGGCCTGGCGCCGCCCGCAGGCCCGCGGGCGGGCGTCACAGAGTGTCCGGCCCGCCCGGGGCCGCCTGGATCCGTTCCAGGAGCGCGGCGATCGCGATGACCGGCACGTCGGTGCCGGCGTCGATCAACGGGCGCCCGGAGTTCTCGAGTGCCGCGAGCCCCGCCGTGCCTTCCTGGTCGAGAGCTCGAGATGAAAGCGACTTCGCGTCGGCGATCGCCACCGCGATCTCGTCGGGCGCGAGCCACCCGAGGACGGCGTTCTCCGGGGCGCTCGCGCGCATGGCCCTCCACCCACCGGTCGAGTTCACGAGGGGCGAGAGCCGCGCGGGGTCGCCACCAGCCGCAAGCTGGTTCGTGAACTTGGAGGCCGCGGCGGTCGGTCCGGCCTCACGGTAGACCAGTCGGCGGTGCTGGGCAGCGCGTTCCGTGGCCATCACGACCCTCCTCGGTGGCATCGCGGCAACGATCGGGCGGGGGAGCCCGTGGGCGCCAGTGTCGAACGGCACGAAGACGGCGAGAGAAGGCCATTCGCCTCTTCCGGACGAGGCGTCACTCGGGTGTCATGTGGGAGGCTGGCCACACCGCGCCGGCACGAGGGCGAAGCGGTCGGGCGTCTCCCGAGTCAAGAGCTCGAAGGAGCTGCGCACGTGGACGTGAAGACGGAACCGTCGTACCCCGCGCTCGGCGTGGCCGCCAAGGGAATCGTCCGGCGGGATGACGGGTCGGTGCTCCTCATCCGGCGGTCGCCGGCCTCGAAGGCCGACCCCGGGTGCTGGGACCTGCCCGGCGGGAAGATGGACCGCGGCGAGCGGCTGGTGGACACCCTGACGCGCGAGGTGCGCGAGGAGACCGGGCTGATCGTGCACGGGGCGCGCCCGTTCTACGTCGCGCACTTCGAGAAGGAGCCGTTCTGGGTCACCTGCGTGACCTTCCTGTGCGCTGCGTTCGAGGGCGACGTGCGGCTCAGCAGCGAGCACGTCGAGCACGCCTGGGTGGACCCGGGCGACCTCGCGGGCCGGACCTACTCCCGGGCGATCCGGGAGCAGGTCGAGGCGTTCGCGGCCTTCGCGGGATACGAGGCGACGAGCTGACGCGTGCATGATCCGCAGCTGCAGGGGACGACGATGACGGACGAGGCGACGAGCGACCTGCGGTCCTGGCTGGCGACCCAGGTCGCCTGCTACGCAGCGGACTACCCCCGGTACCAGCTCTACGCGGGGGTGCTGGGCTCGGTGCTGCGCGGTGCCGCGAGTCGCCTCGCGCCCCTGGCGATCGTCCAGGCGCGCCCCAAGTCCGTCGCCAGCTTCGCCGAGAAGGCGCTCCGCAAGCGGGCGACCCGAACCGACCCCTGCCGCATGTTCACCGACCTGTGCGGCGCCCGCATCATCGGCCGCACCCGGTCCGAGGTCGACGCGCTGAGCCACTACGTCGAGGCCCACTTCACGGTCGACTGGGAAAACAGCGTCGACGCCAGCCAGCGGCTGCGGCCCAGCGAGTTCGGCTATCGCTCCGTGCACTACATCGTCTCGCTGCGTCCCGACGTCGACTACGGCGTCGACATCCCCGACGCGGTGCTGAGCCTCAAGGCGGAGGTCCAGCTGCGCACGGTCGCCGAGCATGCCTACAGCGACTTCGGTCACGACCTCACCTACAAGGGGGCCTTCCAGCTCCCGCTCACGTGGGAGCGCGAGCTCGCCGGCGCGGCGGCCACCCTCGAGGAGGTCGACGGGATCTTCTCCCGCGTGGAGGAGGGGCTGCGGGCCTACGCCACGAACTACGGCCGGTACCTGGGTGAGGACGAGGCCCGCGCCGAGATCGGCAACCTCCGCATCGTGCTGGAGCACGTCCCGACGAACAGCGGCCTCGCGGCCCGCGTCGCGCACCTCGCCCTGTCGCTCGGCGACTGGCCGCTGGTGATCGAGGTGCTGTCGCCGTTCGTGGCCGACGACGCGGCTGCGAGTCCCGTCCCGGTCCCGGTGCTGCGTGACCTGGGCACGGCGCTCTGCCGCGTCCACCGCGACCGGCCCGCCGGCGAGGACTACCGCCGCGGGCAGCGGTTCCTCGAGCTCGCCAGCGCGTCCGACGACGTCGACGCGATCTGCTCCTTCGCCGGCACGTGGAAAGGCGTCGACGACGCCCAGGCCCGCGACCTCTACCGCCGGGGGTACGAGCTCGATCCGACCAACCCGTACCCCCTCGGGAACTACCTCGAGCTCGAGCTCGAGCGGGACCCGGCCGTGCTGAGGTCCATGGGGCCCCAGCTCCGCGGTGGGATCGAGCGCTGCGAGCGCCACGTCGCGGTCGGGATCAACCTGCCGTGGGCCCACTTCGACCTCGCCCGATTCCACCTGCTCCTCGACGAGCCGTACGAAGCCCTGGCCGCCTACGCCGCGGCGATCGCGACCAGCACGGCCGCGTTCATGATCGACACCGCGCTGGCCTCGCTGGAACGGGTGTCCAGGTCACTGGGCGATCGACCAGGCGTCGACTGGGCCCGGCGGCTGCTCCTGCTGGGCCTCGCGTCGCGCTTCGGGTCCGAGGTGGCGATCGAGCGGCTCCGCGCGCTCGCGACACCGGGTGTCGCCCCCCTGACCGCACCGGTCATGATCGTGGCCGGCGGAACCGACCCGCGGCTCGAGGACCAGATGCGCGGCTACGCCGACCTGCTCGAGTACGGGTTCCGCGACTTCGCGGGCACGATCCTCTCCGGAGGATCGTCATCGGGCGTCAGCGGGATCGTCGGCCGGGTCGGCCGGGCGTCCGGCGGCCGCATCGGGACCGTCGGGTATCTCCCCGCGATGATCCCTGCCGACGCTCCACCGGACCCCAGCTACGACGAGCTCCGCACGACGGCCGGCCACGGGTTCAGCCCTCTCGAGCCGCTCCAGAACTGGATCGACCTCTTCGCCTCGGGCATCCCGGTGGCCGGCGTCCGGGTGCTGGGTGTCAACGGCGGGCGGATCGCGGCCCTGGAGTACCGCATCGCGCTCGCCCTGGGCGCAACCGTCGGCCTCGTCGCCGACAGCGGCCGGGAGGCCGGACGCCTGCTGGGCGACGAGCGCTGGACGTCGCCGAGGCTGATCCGGCTGCCGCTGGACCGGGAGACCATCCGCGTCTTCGTGTCGCCCGTTCCGGAGCCCCTCCCGGAGCCGACGCGCACGACGCTGGGCCGGTCGATCCACGCCCAATCTCGGGCGGAGCGGGCTCCGCGCCCGGACGTCGACCCGTCCATGGCGGACTGGGAGCACCTGCCGGGGGACTTCCGCGCCTCCAACCTCCGGCAGGCCGACGACATCGGTGCCAAGCTCCGGCGCATCGGGTGTGCGGCTGTCCCCGCCGACGCCCCGGGCGAGCCGGTGATCTTCACGCCCGCGGAGATCGAGGAGATGGCCGAGCTCGAGCACGGTAGCTGGACCCTCGAACGGCTCCTCGCCGGCTGGACCCTCGGCGAGAAGCGTGACCCGGTCCGCCGCACGAGCCCGTACCTCGTCGGCTGGAAGGACCTGGACGAGCCGATCCGCGACATCGACCGCAAGGCGGTGCTCCGGATCCCGGCGGTCCTGGCCGAGGTGGGACTGTCCGTGCGCCGGATCGCCTCATAGCAGGGGTCGTTGAGGCTCGCTCACGACGGCGACCCGTCGGGGGGTTCGGTGGACGCCACGCGAGTCGTCCCCGGCGACGCGCCGGTCAGCGGCCCAGGCCGAGATGGACGACACCGACGAGGAGTGCCGCGAACTGCTCGCGGAGCCTGGTGAAGAGATCCCGATCCACGTCGGGCACCTCGTACAGAAGGGCCACGTCGCCGTCGGTGTCGAGGCCGACGCGTGCGACGTCGGCAGCCCGGTTGAGCTCCAGCAGGCCGTGGAGCGCGTCGTGCTGGTCACCCTTCGGCCTGCTGCCGGGGAGATAGGCGACCAGCGAGACCACGCGCTCGTTGGCGCGGATGACGAGGGTGAGCGGAAGGCCCGTTCCGAATGGGTCGATCTCCACGCCGAGGACGGCGGGCCCGATCTCGCGGACGGGCAGCCCGTCGGCGGCGGCGACGGCGCGGATCGCCGCCAGGGCCGTCTCGGGCTCCACGCCGATCCGGGCGTGAGCCAGCCGACAGGCGTCCAGTCGGCGCTCCCACTCCTCGCCGTCGACGAGGTCAGCGCCCTGCACGTCGCCAAGGGCTGCGAGGCCGTTGACGAGACCCCGGAGGCGCGTCGGCGTGAGGAGCGCAAGCGGCTGCTCGCACGCGACCGCGAGCTCGCCGGTTGGGAACACGAACGCCTTGACGTAGTCGGCCCGAAGCGTGACCTGGAGCAGGCTCCGACGGGCCGCGTCTGCCTGGTGGCGACCGGGCTCGGGCAGCGGGATCACCAGGTACGCCAGCTCTCCCGCCAGCCGCATGGCCTGGACGACCAGCGGCCTGGCGCGGAGGCCTTCGAACGGGATGCCGTAGCGACCAGGCTCCAGCTCGCCATACGCCAGGCCGCTGTCGGCGAGGAGCCCCACCAGGGACGGCGCGACACGCCCCTGGGGGATCGCGGGGCTGCCCGCGTCGAGCGACGTCGGGGCCCGATCGGCGATCCGGGCCGCCGACGACAAGTCGGCGATCGGCGCCGGTTCCGGGGTCGCGAACTGCGGCTTGATCGGCGTGTTCCGCCACGGCTCGGCAGGCGCCGACGCGACGTCGCCGACGGAGCGTACCGGCGGCTCGGACGTCCGCGGGGAGATCGGCGGGGACGTCGGCGTCGGCGCCCGCGTCAGCGGGGAGATCGGCGTCCGACGCTGGGTCGCGGCGACCAGCTGAAGAACGTACACATTGCCCTGCTCGTCGCCTGCCACAAACCGGCCAAGCCGGTCGTCGCCGGCGGTCGCCGTGACGCGAGCGGAGCATGGGAACCGGCACCCACCGACGTGCAGCACCGTGCCGCGCGCCTCGGCGGCCGTCCGTGCCGGTGCGACCGCCGGCGCGGACGCGGCCTCGTCGACCCACCGCGTTCCGCCCAGGAGCCGGTGCCGCGCGACAAGCCGTCGACGGCCGGCCGGTGTGTCCACCGCGAACCCGGTTCCGTCGAAGACGGGTCGGCTCCACGTCCCGCCCTGAACCTCCAGGTCGCGCCCAACGTCCCACAGAACTCCGGTCCCGTCGGCAAGGCCGATCCCGACCGTCTTGCCGCCCGTGTCGAGGGCCACCCCGGCGACCGCGACGCGGAATCCGGCCGAGGACCAGGCCGGCGTCTCGGCGTCGAACGCCCACACGACGGCGGCACCGTCCTCGCCGCCCGTCACGGCGTAGCCACCGTCGGGGCTCACGGCGGCCGCGGTCACGGCACCCTGGTGCCCGACCCCCCGGTGGCCCGGCGATTCGATCGGAGCCCTCCACAGGCGGATCGTGTCGTCCGTGGACGTGCTCACGATTGACCCCCAGGCGCCGGCAGGCACCTGGGCGACGAAGGAGATGGCCGAGGTGTGGCCCACAAGGACGGCGACCTCGTCCCCGCGCAACGGATCCCATGCGCGCACGGTGGCGTCCTCCGAGCCGGACACCACGAGCTGCCGCCCGTCGTCGGTGGCGTACAGGGCGGCACAGGTCACCAGCCCGGCGTGTCCCGCCAGGTAGACAGCATCGTCGCCGCGAAGATCGCCGCCTTCGGGTGCGACCACGAGGACTCGCTTGTCCCGGGCGACCTGCAGCCGCCGCCCCGTGCGGGACTCGACGAAGCTCAACGGCGTGGGCCGATCATCGGTGTCCGCGCCATCGGCGCCGAGCTCGAGCTGACGGCCGGCGGGCCGCCCATCCGACACGGCGACCCGGACGCCCGATCGCAGGTCCCACGTCGCGACGGTCCCGTCGCGGCCGCGGGTCACCAGGGTGTGGCCCGGGGACAAGAGCGCTGCCGCGACGACACCGCCCTGACCGGCCGGGATGGTCCGAGCCAGCTCATCCGACTCGCGGGGAGCGTTGACCCGTCGAAGCCACGGTTCGCGCCGCGTCGATTCCTCTGCGTCGAGCATCATCCGGAGGTCAGCCACGCCACGCGCGCGGCGATCCAGTCGGTTGCACACCTGCTGGCGCAGGAGCCCGGGATCGGATGCGATCACGTGGGCCTCGGCGGCGAGGGCATCCCGCAGGCTCGCAAGGACGCGGCTCCGCGTCATCGGGATGGATCCGCGCCGGTGCCCGCCTCCATCGACCGGATGAGCGCCTGGAGCTTCGTGAGGGCGTCGGCGACCAGCTCCCGGTACGCGGCCTCCTCTGACTCGCCCATGGCGATCCGGGCGGCCGTGAGTCGCTCGCGAGCCTGGGCCACGTGGCCGGCGCGGCCCTTGCGTCCGACCGACGACGCGTGGGCCATCTCGAGGGTCCCCCAGCAGGCATGCTCAAGCACCTTGGGGACGTGCTCGCCGGGATCCCGGGCACGACGCCAGAGGATCCGGGACGCAGCCCCCCAGCGGCCCATCGCCAGCAGACAGCGCCCCTCGCCGAGGCGGCAGAGCGTCACGAAGATGTTGTCCCGCTCCGACCAGGCGCGGGCTGCGCCCTGGGCCAGGCCGTAGCCGACTGCGCCGAGGCAGGCCGCCGCGACCGCCGCCTGCCCGCCTTCGCCGCTCCACACCAGGATGAGACCGACGCCGAGGATCGCGCTCGTGGCGAAGACGAGCACCCGTTGCCACGACAGGGCGACGGCCATGGGAAGCTCGTGGAGCTGCCGGAGCACCAGTGGCCCCGGTCGGGCGGGGAGGTCGAGCAGCACGAACCCGCTCACGACGACGGCGCTCACCGTCCACAGCACATCCCGGGCCATCGTCGGGATCTGCTCCAACGCACCGGTGTAGTCGAGCCCGCGGGTGGCCATCAGGACGATGACGACCGGCGCGCTGACGATGGCCGCGACGATCGCGCCGCCGATCACGATGAGGGCGAGCTGAAGGAGCCCGGCGAGGGGTGCCACGACGATCCCGCCGACCCAAGCGATGAAGAGCTCGTCTCGACCGAGTCGCCGCTCGCCGACTCCGCCCGCCATGCCCCGGAAGCGCGCCTTCGAGCGGAGGGCGTCGCGATACCACCGGATGTCCAGCGCAGACACGGCACCGAGTCCGACGACCACGAGGCACACGCAGAGGAGGTACCGCCCGAGCGACGGGACGAGGGCCGCGAGGAGCAGGCCCAGGAGCGCCGCGCCTCCAGCCGCGAGCGGGCCGGCCACCAGCAGCCGCCCGTCGAAGCGTGTCTGCGACGCGCGCAGCCGACGATAGGCTGCCAGAGCCTCCTTCGAGCGTCGTTCCTCGAGCGCCGCCGCCGCCAGAAACCCACCGACGTCCACGAGATCTCCCTCGATGCGTGATCGGCCGGCCACGGTCGGCCCGGCCACGACCTGCAGCGTCAGGCCATCGATACATGCCCCACGTCGTCGCCCGGGAGCTTCTCGAGCGCCCGGTCGAAATCGTCGATCAGCGCCAGCACGCCGTTGTGGGCCGTCGTGTCGCGACCCTCGCGGTCCACGGTGACGACGACCGCGGCGCGCGCTGCCTTCTCCTCCAGGAACGTGAAGTCGGTGAGCGTGGCGACGAGCTCGTCCCACCGCTCCGAACCGGTCAGGTGATACGGGAGCTCGGCCAGTGCGTGAGCGCTTCCGGCCCACTCGCGGCTGTCGTCGCCTTGCCCTCGAGCGAGCGCTCGCAGGACGTCCGCGAGCGCACCGTGCAGGTGCTGTGCGCGCTTGGGGTGCCCGGTGTCGTCCACCACGTACCGGCTCCGCGCCACGTCCGACAGCTCGCGGTGGAAGAACGTCAGCAGCGACGCACCCTCCGATGATCGCGGGCTCAGGTACGGCGCGAGATCGAAGTAGAGACGGGACCACACGACGGCTGGGAGATGGCGGGTCGACATCGACCAGTGCGCCGCGGCCGTGAACTCCGCCCACGTCTCGGCGTCCGCCGCGAGCGCGTCCAGGATCTCGTCCTCCGAGAGCCCCAGGCGCTCCGCGGTGCAGGCGAGGAAGCCGAGCGCATGGCCGACCAGCTCCGGTCCATGCTCCCGTTCGAGACGGTCGAACAGGTCGCCGACGATGGCGTGGACATCGTGGCCGAGCCCGACCTCCGCGATCGTGTGCGGCCACCGCCGCGCCTCCTCGGCGGCGAGCCGCAGGAAGAGCGGCGAGCCGCTCCCGGCGAAGCGGGCGAGGATCGCGTCGCGCTGGCCCGGCGTGATCCGCCGGCCATCCGTCAGCAACCAGGCGTCGAGCAGGGCGCCACCCTCATCGACCGGCATCGGGCCAAGCTCGATCACCTGTCCCTCGGCCAGCCGGTCGCGCAGCGCCGTCATCGCGGGCCCGGGACGCGTCGTCGCCACCAGGCGGACATCCCGCGGGAGGTCCGACGGCAGCCAGGGGACGCCCGGCGACCCCGTGCCGGCCAGCTGGTCCAGGGCGTCGAGAAAGACGATTAGGGGTTGACCCCGGGACGCGAGTGCCAGGCGCCGGGGGAGCTCCTGCACCAGCTCCGCAAGCGTCGATGGCACAGGAGCACGGCTGGCATACGCGTCCCCGATCTCGGCGCAGAGATCCTGGAGGAGGGAGCGGAGATCGGCCGAGCTCGACGTGACGCCGAGGTGGCGCTCGACGACGACCGCTGCCGGGTGGGCCTCTCGCGCCCGTGCGGCGGCCGTCGCCATGAGCGCCGACTTGCCGAGCCCGCCCTCCGCGACGACGCAGAGCGGCCCGGCAGCGGGCCCGTCCAGGTACCGCGCGACGAGGCCCAGGTGCTCAGCTCGTCCGACGAAGGTCGCCGAGCGCTCTCGGGCGAATGCCACGTGCGCCTCACGCTCCTGGTCCTGATGGGTCAGTGCCTCGAGGCGGTCGATCTCGTCGTCAATGATGCCCCGCAGCGATGCCAGCACGTCCCCGCAGAACCGCTCGAGATGATCCGTGCCGGGCGCTCCGTCCCGCCAGTCGACCGCGTACTCGAAGACATGGCCGGGGAGTCGCGCCCGCAGGCGATCCTTGAGGGTGTCGAGCAGGCCGGCAGCCTCCTCGTCGGGCAGGCCCGAGGGGGCGACGTCGCGGAAGCCGCCGGCGTCCGCGGGGAGGCCGGCCGTCTCTCTCACAAAGCAGAAGACGTGCTCCTCGGCCCCAGGCACATCCAGCGCGCCCTCGGTGATCTCCTGCTCGGTCGCGGAGGTCCGGTACTTCGCGCACGCCCTCTCACCGAGACCGGCGGCCTCCGCCGCCGCCGCGAGCGCCGGCCGGAGCCGCTGCTGGACGGCGTCCCCTTCGGGCGACGTGTCCGACCGGGGCCGCAGGACGTACACCGGGGGGACGGCATTCTCGTCGCGCTGGTACGTGCCGCGGACGTCCTCGATGGTCGCGGCGGGGAGATGCCGTATCAGCAGATCCAGCTCTGCCGCGTCGACAACCTCTGGCAGCGGTCGCCAGCCGTACTTGCTGCCCAGAAGGATGATGAAGTTGGGCCGCGGCGAGACGGCCCTGCAGCGGGCGATCTCGGCGAGGCAGATGCGCATCGTGCGGTGGCCGCTCGACGCCTCCTCCCCGATCCCCCAGCGAAGGTCCACCGGCTGGAAGCTTGCGCCGCGGCTCGCACAGTGGTCGCGCAGTTGCGGGAACACCACCGCCTGGAGGGCGTTGCGCTCGGCGACCATGTCCGTGAAGGTCGACGAGATGAAGACCCGGAAGACGCGTGCTCCAAGCACGGACCGGCCTCCCTCCGACGACCGCGTCGCCGGGATCGTCATCCGCGATCTCGCACCGCACGGACGCGTGCGCTGTCGCCCCGCGGACCGAGGACAGCGTCAAGGCGGCGCCGACGCCGGGGCAAGTGCCGTTCGTCGTCCCCGTGGCCCGTCTGCAGTCGGCGTGCTGACGGGTTGCGACTGCCCGGCTCCGCCCGGCGCCGACATCGGGACGTTGTCGTCATGCGAATACCATGTGCACATCCCGCACGGAGCACGTCCCATGGGCATCCTCGACTTCCTGTTCGCCGACCCGGCGAAGACCGCCCTCCCCTCCCCGGCCGACGCCCTGCCCGGGCGCGCCGGAGCCGATGGCGATCCCCGCCCGTCACACGGTCCTCGGCACTCCGCTGGCCGGCCCGCTGCCCGATGGCGCGCAGGTCGCGGTCTTCGGGCTCGGCTGCTTCTGGGGCGCCGAGAAGACGCTCTGGCAGACCCCCGGCGTGATCTCGACCTCCGTCGGCTACGCCGGCGGCTTCACCCCGAACCCGACGTACCAGGAGGTCTGCTCGGGCCGGACCGGCCACACCGAGGTGGTCCGCGTGGTCTTCGACCCGGCCGTCGTCTCGTACGGCGACCTGCTGCGCATCTTCTGGGAGCACCACGACCCCACGCAGGGGATGCGCCAGGGCAACGACCAGGGGACGCAGTACCGGTCGGCCATCCACGTCTTCGACGCGGGCCAGCGGGCAGCCGCCGAGGCGTCACGCGACGCCTATCAGGCGGTCCTCGCGAAGGCCGGCTTCGGGACGATCACGACGGAGATCGTCGACGCGCCGCCGTTCTACTACGCCGAGGAGTACCACCAGCAGTACCTGCACAAGGTCCCCGACGGCTACTGCCCCGACCATGGCACCGGGGTGGCGTGCCCGGTCGGGGTCGGAGTCGCGGCGGACGGCGACACCACGTCTGCGATCGAGTTCGCCTGACGCAGAGCTGGCACCACGGCGAGTTCGACCGTCACCCTCCGCTGCTCTGTCGCGCATAGTCCTCGCCGTCGAACCAACCCCGGGACGACTTCACGCGGAGGTCCGCATCCACGTCCCACTCCTCCCACCCGACGACACGAAGGGGGTTCCTACTGGCGGCGTGGTGCCCCGTGAAGGTCCACAGGTAGACGACGTGGTCGCCGGCGATGCGCAGTCCGTCGCAGACCAGGTTCAGGTCAGGGACGTCGGCGTAGAAGCCGGCCGCCAGCGGGGCGACGCCGGCCCGCCCCTCCCAGGGCACACCCCGGTTGATGACGATCCGGCCGTCAGGGGCGAGGAACTCCGCGACGGCCTCGGCTGATCCGGAGCTCCGGGCGTCAAGCCCCTCAGGCGCCCGCGTCTGCGGGGTTCGCCTCTCCGGTGGCGGCGGCCAGCACCTGCTCCGCCTCGGCCAGGCGGACGTCAGGGTTCATCGTCGCGAGATCGACGTGGGGGTTCGCGGCCGAGCCGGGCACCGGCGGATCGTCGAGGCCGTGGAGCGCCGGGAGGAACGCCGAGGCGACGCAGACCACCAGGAGCGTCACGCCCAGCGCCATGAACACCTGCTGGGCGCCCCAGGCATTGATCAGCGGGCCGGCCACGAGGTAGCCCAGCGGCCCCGCCGCGTACGCCGAAGCCCCCATCGCCCCCACGACCCGTCCCCGGAGCGCCTCCGGCGTGCGGTTCTGCATCGCGAGATTCGTGATGGGGTTGAAGGCACCGAAGAACAGCCCGGTCAGCGCACCGAGCGCCAGCATCGCAGGGTACGGCGGCAGGAGCGCCATTCCGACGATGGGGATGGCACACCCGATCAGCGCCACCACGAGGGCCGTGCGTCGCCGGACGCGCCGCCCCAGCGCCGCGTAGCCCAATGCCCCCGCCACGCCACCGGCGCTCATCGCCGTCACCAGGAACCCCAGCTGGGCCGGCTGGTCCACGGCGTTGAAGAGGACAGGGAGCACCACGCCCTCGATCGGCAGCCAGGCCCCGACCAGGAGCGCGGTCAGGATGGCCACCGCGCGCAGCACCCGGTCGCGCCAGAGGAAGACGAGGCCCTCGCGGGTGGCGGCCCAGAGCCCGCGGGGTCGCTCGGCATGGGCCGGCCGCCCGCCGCCCGGCATCCGCACCAGCGCCATCAGCAAGGCCGAGAAGGCGAAGGCGACCGCGGTCGCCCAGAACGTGGTCGTGGGGCCCACGACGCCGATCAGCACCCCGCCGATGCCGGGGCCGAGCAGGAACGCGAAGCCGTACGCGCCCTCGTGGATGCCGTTCGCTCGCTCCAGCGGGATCCCGGCCGTGCGCGCGGCCTCGGGGAGCATCGTCTCGCGGGCGGTGACGCCGGCCGGGTCGAAGACGGCGCCCAGCGCCGCGGCGAGCAGCAGGAAGCCGAAGTCGAGGCCGACCGTGACGGCCAGCACCGGCACCAGGGCCACGCTCAGCATCGAAAGCACATCGCTCACCACCGAGACGACCCGCCGGCCCAGGATGTCCACCACCGTGCCGGTGAACAGCATCGAGAGCAGCAGGGGCAGCGCGGTCACGGCCGCGATGAGGGCCGTGGCGCCGGCATCGCCGGTCGTCTCCAGGACCAGCCAGGGGAATGCGACCATGGTGATGCCGTTGGCCGTGCCGGAGAGGACGGCCGTGGACTCCAGGACGAGGAACGGGCGCCAGCGGGGCGCCGCGATGGCGGCGGTCACGGCCGGGGGCGAGCGGGGACGATGCCAGCGAGCGTGAGCGCCACCACGTGGCGGGCTGCCGTGGCGCGAGCCACCCTCCCGTCGTGGACGCCGCTCCAGACGCCCCACAGCATCCCGGTGAAGGCCTCGACGATCACCTCGGCCGGCACGTCGCCCCGGACGTCACCCTCGCGTTGCCCGCGCTGGACAAGTCGATCGAGCGACGCCGCCACCGACCACCACGCGTCCCGCAGCTGCGGCAGATCCCACACCTCCGGGCCGGCGTCCAGAAACCGGAGCTCGTCGGCGAGCGGCAGGACAACCTCGACGACACGCGCGAGGACCCGGGGCGCGGGACCGTCGTCCAGGCGCGCGCCGTCGACGGCCGCCCGCAGGCGGTCCACGGCCTGGAGAGCCAGCGCGGTCAGCAGGTCGGCGCGAGTCCGGAAGCTGCGGTGCACCGTCGTTCGGCCCACGCCCGCCGCGGCGGCGATCTCCGCGAGGGACGCGCCGGAGTCCGCCGCGAGGACGGTGGCGGCGGCACGGAGGATCGCATCGCGGGCGGGCTCCGGCGTGTCGGCGGTTGAGGGCCGCGCGGGCAGTGGACGAGTCATGCGCCTATTGGAACACAGATGTTCCACGCCGGCAAGGGAGAGCGGTTCGACCACCCGCATTCTCTAGGCCGGCCCGAGCGCCGCACGAACCGAGCGTCCGCGGGATCTCGCTCCTGCGGATCGGGCTCGGAATCTCGGCGATCTCCTCCACGCAGGCCACGCGATCCGCCAGACCCGCCATCATGGCGCCATGGACCTCTACGACTTCGAGGCGCGACTCTCTCGCCGGCTCCTCGCCTGGGGCGGGGCGAGCGTCGCCGGGGGCGCCGTGCTGGCGGCCGTCGGCGCCGCGACCGGCGACCGCTTCCTGCGGGCCTTCGGGAGCCAGACCATCGGCTGGGGCGCGATCGACGCCGGCCTGGCGCTCGGGGGCCGCGCGCGGGCGCGCCGACGCCTCGCCGGCCCGGCGGCGGATGCCGACGCCACGGCCCGCGAGGCGGCCGGCATCCGGCGCCTCCTCGCCGTGAACGCCGGCCTCGACGTCCTCTACGTGGCCGGGGGCCTGGCCGTCGCGGCCGGGCGCGGCCGCCACGATCCGGCGGCGCGCGGCCACGGGCTGGCGGCCGTCGTCCAGGGCGCGTTCCTGCTGGCCTTCGACGCCTGGCACGCGGCGCGGGTGCCGACGGCGGCGGCAGACGCCCTGGCGGCGGCAGACGCCCTGGCGGCGGCAGACGCCCCGGCGGCGGCCGCCGCGCCGGCGCCGCTCGCGGACGAGCCCGGACCGGGCGGGGGCTAGATGCTCTTCGTGACCTTCTGGCTCGCCTTCCAGGCCCGCTTCTGCTCCTGGTAGCGAGCGAGCGCCTCGGCCGAGTCGACGTCCGCGAGGGTCGAGTACGCCGGCGCAACGGCCTCCCAGCCGGCAGGACGAATGCCGAACCGCCTGGCCAGGAGCCCGACCAGCGTCTTCGCCTTCATCTCGCCGATTCCCGGCAGGGCGCGAAGGCGGGCCTCCAGGTCGGCGCCGCTGGCGGCCTCCGTCCAGACCCGTGCCGCGTCGCCACCGAAGTCGCGGGCGACCACGGCGCACAGCTCCTGCACCCGCGTCGCCATCGCGCCGGGGAAGCGGTGGAGCGCCGGGCGCTCGCGGAAGGCCGCCTGGAGGGCCTCGGGATCCGTGGCCGCGATCGCCACCGCATCCAGCGTCCCGACCCGGCGGCGGAGCTCCAGGGGACCGGCGAACGCCTTCTGGACCGTCACCTGCTGGTCGAGCACGAACCCGATGAGCAGCGCGAGGGGTTCGGCGGCCAGGAGCGCGTCGGCCTCCGGGTCACCCGTGAACGGCAGGCTGGCGGGGGGCGTCGGGGTGGTCATGGCGAGGATGGTAGCGCGCCGCCGGTGCCGCGCCCCGCCGAGCGCGCGGCGGCCGGGCACGCGTCAGGCGGGCACGAGGACCCGGAGGGACCCGGGGACGACCTCCGCGACGAGCCGGCCGGCGCCGACGACGTCGCCGTCCACCTCGACCGGCTCCCCGGGCGCGGCTTCGATCTCGACGTGCCGGGCTGCCATCCGGGCCGCATACGGGCCGACCGCCGTGTGGACGCCGCGCCCGAGCAGCAGCTCGACGGCCGCCCGCGAGCCGCCGACGGCGCCACGGCCGCGCGCCACCAGGACGTCCAGCAGGCCGTCGTCCGGAACCAGCGGAAGGCGGGGACGCACCAGGCCGGGGATGAGCTCCCCGGTGTTGGCCACGAGCACGGCAAGGGCATCCGTCTCGTGGACGACCCCGTCGACGACGAGCCGCACCGCGAACGGCCGCATGCGGGCCGCCACGCCCACGGCGGTCGCAAAGTAGGCCCCGATCCCGAGCGACCGCTTGCGCCGATCCGTCGTCGCGGCCATCACCCGGGCGTCGAAGCCGACCCCGGCGGCCACGAGGAACGGAATCGTGGCGTTCGGCCGGTCGCCGACCGCTGCGCGCGCCACGTCGATCGGCCGCTCGCGTGCGGATACGAGCGCAGCCGCGGCCCGCTCCGGCCGGCGCGGAATGCCGAGCGCGCCGGCGAGGAGGTTCCCGGTCCCGCCGGGAACGATCCCGAGCGCGATCCCCGTCCCCGCGAGCAGGGCCGCCGCCGAGCGGACGCTCCCGTCGCCGCCGACCACGACCACGAGCTGTGCGCCGGCGGAGATCGCCCGCTGCGCGGTGGCACGGCCGTCGGCGGCGGACGTCGTCATGCACACCGCCGGGGCGAGGCCGGTCCGGGCCTCGACGGCCGCCGCCGTGGCGGCCACGAGCGCATCCCGGCGCGCCGGATCGGCGAGGCGGGACGCGCCGCTGGCGACGATGAGGAACGGCGCGGGGGCGTGGGGGATGGACATCGAGCCTCCGCGTGGAAGCCTACCCGGCCCCGACTACCGGCGGGATGGCCCGCCCCCGCGGGCCGGACGTCTCTGCCGTCCGGCGGCCCCGCGCCGCCATCCTGTCCTCGACGATCCCCTCAAGGAGGCTCGATGCGCCAGCCCCGCGTGCTCGTCGCCTACGCGACCCGCCATGCCTCGACGGCCGAGATCGCCGGCGTGATTGCCGGCGAGCTCGATGCAGCCGGCTGCGCCGCGACGCTCGGCGAGGCGCGGGCCGTCGACGGGATCGCGACCTACGACGCCGCCGTCATCGGCAGCGCGATCTACCTCGGCCGCTGGGACGAGGCGGCCCTCGACCTCGTGCGCCGCGAGCGGGCGCGGCTCGCGGCGATGCCGACGTGGCTCTTCTCGTCGGGGCCGGTGGGGACCGGGCCGGCAACGGCGCGCCCCGAGCGGCTCCCGCAGCCCGCCGACGTCGGCGCGCTCGCGGAGGAGATCGGCGCCCATGCGACGACGTTCGGCGGCCGGGTCGACCCGGACGACGACGGGCTCGAGGCGCAGATCATGGCCTCGGCCGGCCTCACGGGAGACTGGCGGGACTTCGCCCGGATCCGGGCATGGTCGCGCGCGATCGCGGCCGACCTGCTGGTCCGGGCCGCGGACGAGGCCGGCGCGGAGGTGCCCAACGGGTCGCGCTGACCGGCGCCCGGGGCGGCAGCAACCCGTGGGTCAGGTCGTGGCCGCGCGTGGGCTGCGCAGCAGGGCCACGCCGGTGGCCAGCGCCACGATCGCCGGCACCAGGAGCCATGCCACGAGCAGGACGACCCCGACCACGAGCCAGGCGAACGCCGCGCCGGCCGACTCCGGCACCCCGAACGCGGCCAGCTCCGTCGCCAGGGTGGCCAGCTCGGTCGAGGTCGCCATGAGGTCCTCCGCCAGCGGCGGCAGGCTGCGGCTGATGCTGCCGAGCCGGATCCCGAGGGCGTCGAGGTCGAGCGCGATGCCGCGCAGCTGCGCGGCCAGCTGCGTCGCATCGGAGGCCAACGGGCCGAACGGCTGGTTGCCGAGGATCTCGAAGCTTCCGAAGGTGGCGGCGAGGCGCGAGAACGTCTCGGCCAGGCCGCGGGTGACGTTTGCCGCTTCCGACGCGATCTCGGACGCGCTCTGGACCGCGCCGGCGGACTCGTCGACGAGGCCCGCCGTCTTCTCGAGCGACGCAGCTCCGCTCTCGAGCGAGGCGACGACGGCATCACGCTGGCGGTCGACGCTCTCCATGGCCGGCTCCAGGCCGAGACCGACCGCGACGGTTGCCGCGACCACGAGGACGCCCGCGGCGATCCCCACGAGACCGTACGCTGTGAGCCCGACCCCGAGCGCCCGGCGGCGCCGCATCATCATCTCGAGCATGACGGGATCGTACTCGCCGAGGGAGGCGTGAACATGACCGGACCGGCATCCCCGCGACCCGGCGGGATCGTCATCGGGATCGCGCTGATCCTCCTCGGCGGCGCGGCACTGCTCGTCCAGGTCAGCGGCATCTCGATCGGGTGGCCGATCTGGATCATCGTCCCGGGCGTCGCCCTCATCGTGGGTGCCGTCGCGGTCGGCGGCCCCGGTGGCAGCGGGATGGCCAGCGTCGGGGGGATCGTGACGATGACCGGGATCGTCCTGGCCGTGCAGGAGGCGTACGGCCTGTACCAGACGTGGGCCTATGCCTGGGCCCTCGTCGCGCCCGGCGGGGTCGGTCTCGGCCTGGTGATCTACGGCCTCCTCACGGGCCGACGTGACGACCTGCGCGGTGGGCTCGGCGCCCTGTTCGCCGGGATCGCGATCTTCCTCGTCGGCTTCCTCTTCTTCGAGGGCGTGCTCGACCTCTCCGACGGCCGGTTCGACGACCTCACCGACGTGGCCGTCCCCCTGCTGCTCGTCGGGATGGGAGCCGTCATCCTGCTCGGCGCCTTCGTTCCCGGCCCGTGGCGGCGGCCGTCCGTCGTGGCGGGCGACGCCGGAGCTGGCGCCGCGACGCAGCGCGGCGAGCCGGGCGCCGGCTCGACGTCCGGGATCCCGGAACGGCTCGCCGTCCCCCTCGAGGGCGCGGCGGATGCCGAGGTCATGGTCACCTTCGGGGCGGGCCACCTGCGGCTGGGCGCCGCCGCTCCGGGCCTCCTGGTGGACGGTGAGTACGCGGGGGGCGTGAAGGTGGAGCGCGGCGGCGGACCCGGGCGGGTCCGGCTCTCCCCGCCGGGCCCGCCGGCGGGCTGGACGTGGGACCGGGCTCCCTACACCTGGAGCATGGGCGTGACGGCGGAGGTCCCCCTCCGCCTGCGGGTCGAGTCCGGCGCGGCGGACGCGCAGCTCGACCTGTCGACCCTGCGCCTTGCCGAGCTGCGCCTGCGCACGGGTGCGAGCGACACGAGCGTGACGCTGCCGGCCGCGGCCGGCCTGACCCGCGTCGACGCCGAGGGAGGCGCCGCGTCGATCCGCTTCCGCGTCCCGGACGGGGTCGCCGCCCGCGTTCGCTCGTCGATCGCGCTCGGCTCCAGCGACGTCGACCTGGTCCGCTTCCCGCGGAACGCCGCCGGCAACGGCTGGGAGTCGCCCGACTTCGCGTCGGCGGCGAACCGCGTCGAGATCGAGGTTCGGGGCGGGATCGGGAGCGTCAGCGTCCGGTGAGGATCGCGTGATGCGGGCCCTCGTCCTGGAGCGACCCGGGCCCATCGCGCGCGGCGAGCCCCTGCGCCTCCGGGAAGTGCCGGACCCGTCCGCCGGACCCGGCGAGCTGCTCCTGCGCGTCGCTGCCTGCGCCGTCTGCCGGACCGATCTCCAGCTCGTGGAGGGCGACCTGGGCGCGCATCGCCTGCCGACGATCCCCGGCCACCAGGTCGTCGGCCGGGTGGCGGCCGTGGGCGAGAGGGTCGCCGGCTGGTCCGTGGGCGACCGGGCGGCCGTCGGCTGGCTCGCCGGCACGTGCGGGAGCTGCCGGGCCTGCGCGGGCGGTCGCGAGAACCTCTGCGCCGAAGCCCGCTTCACGGCCTGGGACCGCGACGGCGGGTTCGCCGAGCTGGTGGCTGTCGGGGCGGACGTCGCGCTGCGCGTCCCGGCCGGCTTCGACGACCTCGCCGCGGCACCCCTGCTCTGTGGCGGCGTCATCGGCTACCGCTCGCTTCTCGTGTCGGGCATCCGGCCCGGCGGCCGGCTGGGACTGTATGGCTTCGGCGCCTCGGCGAGCCTGGCGATCCAGGTCGCTCGCCACTGGGGCTGCGAGGTCCACGTCGCCACCCGCTCCGGCCGTGAGCGGGACCGGGCCCTGGCGCTCGGGGCGGCGTCGGTCGGCGGCTACGACGACCCGCCGCCGGCCCCGCTGGACGCCGCCGTCACCTTCGCCCCCGTCGGCAGCGTCGTGGTCGCCGCGCTGCGAGCGGTGGGTCGCGGCGGCACGGTGGCCATCAACGCCATCCATCTCGACGGGATCCCGGCGTTCGCGTACGAGCATCTCTGGTGGGAGCGCGGCCTGCGCAGCGTCGCCAACTCCACGCGGGAGGACGCGCGGGCCTTCCTGGAGCTGGCGGCGGCGATCCCGGTACGGACGGAGACCGAGGTGCTGCCGCTCGCCGCCGGGATCGATGTCCTCCGCCGGCTGGCGGCCGGGTCCCTTGCCGCGACGGGGGTGCTCGTCCCCTGACCTCCCGGCCACCGGCGGGCCACTGGCGGGCACCCTCGTGAGCGCCGCCTGGAAGGACGCCCTCCGCGGCCTGCGGACACGTCAGTCGCGGCAGGCGATCGGCGCCTCCATCGCCCCGGCGAGCCGGGCCAGGTCGCCCGGGGCCAGCTCCAGCTGGAGGCCGCGCCGGCCCGCGCTCACGAAGACCGTCGGGTACGCCGCGGCCGAGGTGTCGAGAACCGTCGGGAGGCGTCGGCGGCCGCCCAGCGGGCTGATGCCGCCGACCACCGAGCCGGTCGCTCGCTCCGCCTCGGCGGCGTCGGCCAGAGCTGCCCGCCGTCCGCCGAGCGCCGCCGCGAACGCCTTGAGGTCCAGCTCGTGGGCCACCGGCACGACGGCTGCCGCGAGCTCGCCGTCGACGGAGGCGATGAGCGTCTTGAAGACCCGCGCAGGATCGAGGCCGAGCGCGGCCGCCGCATCCTGGCCGTACTGCGGCCGGCGGTCGCGATCCCGCGCTGACGCGGGGCCGGGCGCCTCGTACTCGTGCACGACGTGCGCCACGCCGGCGGCGCGGACGGCGTCGATCGCCCGCGTGCCGCGACCGCTCACTCGAACTCGCGGTGGCGGACCACGGCGAGGAGCAGCGTCGCCGTGTAGAGGAGGGTCAGCCCCAGGAACGGCCAGCTGATCCGCAGGCCGAGCGGGAAGAGCGTCACGACCGCGAACACGAGGAGCACCGCCACGACGAGGGGCCAGAACCGACGGGCGAGGACGAGGCCTCCGAGGAGGAAGTGGACCGTGGCCAGGGCGAGGCCCGCCGGGACGACCACGACGAAGAACCCGAAGACGGTGGTGTTGCCGGAGGACCAGCCCGGCGCGTCGACCAGGCCCATGTTGGCGGCCACGACGAGGAACGTCGCCGGCAGGAGGACGACGATGATGAGGAGGCCCACCGTGCCGAGCAGGCGGCCACAGGCCGTGAGGAGCGCGGACCGCTCCTCCTCCGGGACTGCCGGATCGTCTGCCCGTTCGTGGTTCGACATCGCTGGCCGCTCCTCGGTCGCGCCGGACGGGGCGCGCCGCGAGAATACCGTGTGAGGCCGCGCCGGGACGGCGGATCGCCGGGAACGGCACGCCGCGGGGGCGGCCGGCGGCTGACAATGGCGCGGGCGGGCGCCCGCGCCCGGCCCCACGCAGCGGCGGAGGACAGGCGATGGACCACGGCGGCCCGCGGTTCGGCGCGGCGTTCTGGATCAACCAGACCGGCTGGCCCGAGCTGCGCGACGCCGTCGGGTCCGCCGAATTGGCCGGCTGGGACAGCATCTGGCTCGACGACCACCTGCTGTGCGACGAGGGCGACGACCTGGACCCGAGGCTCGAGGGCTGGATCGCCCTGGCCGCCCTGGCGCCCGTCACGACCCGCGTCCGCCTCGGCCACCTCGTCAGCCCCGTCACGTTCCGCAACCTGGGGGTCATCGCCAAGATGGCCACGACCCTGGATCACGTGTCGGGCGGCCGCTTCGTCCTCGGGCTCGGCGCAGGATGGCATGCCCGGGAGCACGAGGCGTTCGGGATCGACTTCGGATCCGGCGTCGGCGACCGGCTGGACCGCCTCGACGAGGCCGCGGGGCTGCTGCGCCGGCTGCTCGACGGGGAGGTCGTGACGCACCACGGGCGGTTCTACGACCTGGATGGCGCGGCCTGCGCGCCGCGCCCGCTGCAGGCGCGCCTGCCGATCCTGATCGGCGGCACGGGCCGCATGAAGACGTTGCGGACCGTCGCCCGCGTCGCCGACATCTGGAACGCCTGTGCCACGCCGGAGCAGCTCGACGAGATGGAGGAGATCCTCGCGGCGCATGGGGCCGCCGTGGGTCGCGACGTCGCCGGCATCGAGCGGCAGGTCTACGTGAACGTCGTCGTCCGCCGCTCCGCAGCGGCCGCCCGCGCCGCGTGGGACGAGGTCCGGGCGATCCACGACATCCAGCCGGGCGAGGACCCGCTCCACGCCGGGGGCAGCCCGGACGAGGTCGCCGCGGCGCTGCGACCGTGGGTGAACGCGGGCGTCGACGAGATCGTCGCCGTCCTCCGGCCGCCGTGGGACCGGGAGACGATCGATCGCCTCCCCGACGTGCGGGCGGCCCTGGCCGGGCTCGAATTCAGAACGGCTCGGGAATGAAGGTCTGGTCCTCCATCGGCGGCCGCACGTAGCCGGTGTCGTGCTGGCGCTCCGGCAGGACGATCGGCTCCGGCGTGAGGTCCTCGTAGGGGATGATCGAGAGCAGGTGGCTGATCACGTTGAGGCGGGCGCGCCTCTTGTTGTCGGACCGGACCACCCACCAGGGGGCCTGCTTGATGTCCGTGTGGGCGAACATCTCGTCCTTCGCCTTGCTGTAGTCGATCCAGCGGGACCGGCTCTCGACGTCCATGGGCGAGAGCTTCCAGCGCTTCGTCGGGTCGTCCAGGCGATCCTGAAAGCGCCGCTCCTGCTCCGCATCCGAGACGCTGAACCAGTACTTGAGGAGGATGATCCCGCTGCGGACGAGCATCCGCTCGAACTCGGGACAGGAGCGGAGGAACTCCTGGTATTCGTCCTCGGTGCAGAAGCCCATCACCCGCTCGACGCCGGCGCGGTTGTACCAGCTGCGGTCGAGGAGGACGATCTCGCCGGCGGCCGGGAGATGCGAGACGTACCGCTGGAAGTACCACTGGGTCTTCTCGCGCTCGGTCGGCGCCGGCAGGGCGACGACCCGGGCGGAGCGCGGGTTGAGCGGCTCCATGATCCGCTTGATCGAGCCGCCCTTGCCGGCTGCATCGCGTCCTTCGAAGAGGGCCACGACCTTGAGGCCCTGGTCCTTGATCCACTCCTGCCACTTCACGAGCTCGATGTCGAGCCGGCGCAGCTCGGCCTCGTAGGCCTTCTTCGACAGCTTCGTGTCGTCCTGCTCGGCGATCGGCGTGCCGCGCCCGCCGTCGAGCGCCGTGGCGGGGATCCGCAGCGCATCCCGCTCCGGCCGGCGGTTGCGCCCGACGCGCGCCCTCGGCCTCGCGGCGCCCTTCTCCTCGGCGGTCGGGTCCGACTTCTTCCTGGGCATCCTGCTCTCCTTGGCGCCACGGGTGTGTTGGGCTGGATCGATTATGCTGGAAGCACGTGACCTTCGAACGCCTCGGCCTGTCGGCCGAACTCCTTCGCGCGGTGTCCGACCAGGGATACACCGCCCCAACGCCCATCCAGGTCCAGGCGATCCCGCTCGTGCTCGAGGGTCGTGACCTCATGGGTGCCGCCCAGACGGGAACGGGCAAGACGGCGGCCTTCGTCCTGCCGATCTTCGAGCGGATGAAGCCGTACGCGAACACATCCTTCTCCCCGGCGCGCCACCCGGTTCGCGCGCTGGTCCTGACGCCGACGCGGGAGCTGGCCATGCAGGTGGCCGAGATGGCGGCAGCCTACGGGCGCCACGTGCCCCTGCGGTCCGCGGTCGTCTTCGGCGGCGTCCCCCTCGATCCGCAGATCAAGGAGCTGCGCGCCGGTGTCGAGCTCCTGGTGGCGACGCCGGGCCGTCTCCTCGACCTCGTCGGCCAGCGGGCGGCCAACCTGGGCCAGGTCGAGATCCTCGTCCTCGACGAGGGAGACCGGATGCTGGACATGGGGTTCATCCCCGACATCCGGCGGATCCTCGAGCTCCTGCCGAACCGCCGCCAGACCCTCCTCTTCTCGGCGACCTTCTCGGACGAGATCCGGCGGCTCTCGAAGGAGTTCCTCACGAACCCGGCGGTCGTGGAGGTCGCCGCGCGCAACGCGACCGCGTCGGCCGTGCGCGAGGTCCTCTACCCGGTGGATCGCGAGCGGAAGCTCGACCTCCTCGAGCACCTCGTCGTCGAGCATGACCTGCGCCAGGTCCTCGTCTTCACCCGGACCAAGGTGGCGGCCCGGCGGATCGCTTCCGATCTCGACCGGCACGGCTTCGCCGCCACCGCGATCCACTCCGACAGGACCCAGGCCGAGCGCATTCGTGCGCTCGCCGATTTCAAGTCGGGCGAGGTGGAGATCCTCGTCGCCACGGATGTCGCGTCCCGGGGCCTCGACATCGAGGAGCTGCCGGTGGTCGTCAACTACGAGCTGCCCACGAAGGCCGAGGATTACGTCCACCGGATCGGGCGCACCGGGCGAGCCGGGGCCAGCGGGATCGCGATCAGCCTCGCCTGCCCGGACGAGGTCGACCTCCTGCGCGCGATCCAGGGCCTCCTCCGCCGCGCCATCCCGGTCGAGGTCGTGGAGGACTTCCTCCCCGACCCGGCGACGCCGCCCCAGCCGGTCCACACCCGTGGCCAGCAGCCGATCCCCTCGCACCAGCACAAGGCCAGCCGGGTCCACCACCGCCGCTGACGCGGGCGCCATCCGGCGCCGGGGCCCCGGCGCGCGAGAGCCCGGGCCGCGCCGGCGCGACGTGACGTCCGGCCCGCGTGGAGGCGGCATCCGGCCGCCGTGGCCGGTGGCGCGCCTCGCTACCATTGGAGGCGTCCAGCCGGCCCGTCCCGTCGAGAAGCGGGGACCCCCGAGGGAGCACGCGTTCATGTCCCGTCCACGCATCGGCATTCTCACCGGGGGCGGCGACGTTCCCGGGCTCAACTCCGTCATCAAGAGCGTCACCTACCGCTCGACCGAGCTCGGCTACGACGTCATCGGCCTGCGCCGCGGCTGGGAATCGCTCACCCACATGCGGCCGGGGCCTGACCTCGACCCGGAGTACGTCCGGCCGCTCGACCGGATCACGACGCGGACGATCGACCGGACCGGCGGCACGTTCCTCCACTCCAGCCGCACCAACCCGAAGAAGATGCGGCCGGGCAGGCTGCCCGCCGTCGTCCCCGCCGAGCGGCTGCCCGCGCTGCAGGCCGGCGAGGAGCTCTACGACTTCACGCCGGTCGTCCTCGAGAACCTCGAGCGTCTCGGCGTCCACACGCTGATCTCGATCGGCGGCGACGACACCCTCTCGTACTCGAAGGTCCTCGCCGACGCCGGCGTCCAGATCATCGCGATCCCGAAGACGATGGACAACGACGTCAAGGGCACCGAGTACTGCATCGGCTTCTCCACGGCCATCACCCGGGCCAAGGACGCCATCAACCGCCAGCGGACCACCCTCGGCTCCCACGAGCGGATCGGCGTCTTCCGCGTCTTCGGGCGCAACGCGGGCTTCACCGCGCTCTACACCGCCTATGTCACGTCGGCGCGCTGCGTCATCCCGGAGTACCGCTTCGACCTCCAGCACCTCGTCGACCTGCTGGTCGAGGATCGCCAGAACAACCCGAGCCGGTACTCGTTCGTCATCGCCTCCGAGGGCGCACTTCCCCAGGGGATGGAGCTCAAGGAGGTGGGCGACGCCGACGCGTACGGCCATCGCCACAAGGCCAGCATCGGCGAGTTCCTGGCCGAGGAGATCAAGGGCCGGACGAGGATCGAGACCGTCAACTCGGAGCTGACCTACGACCTCCGGTCGGGCGATCCGGACGCCTTCGACCAGATGGTCGCGATCACCTTCGCCAACGTCGCGATGGAGCTCGTGGTCGAAGGGAAGACCGGCCAGATGACGGCGATCCGCGACGGGCGCTACGCCTACTGTCCGATCCCCGAGCCCGGGGCCAGGACCGTGGATCTCGAGAGCGCGTACAACGTGGAACGCTACCGGCCGACCTACGAGAGCAAGCTCGGGCTGCCGGTCCTCCTCACCGCGCCCGTCGTCTGACCGGGGCGCGCCGGGGCCCGACGAGGGCACCCGCGGGCCGGCGGGGCACTCGCCGCCCGGCAGGCACCCTCGTCAGCGTGACGCGTCGGAGTCGCCGACCCCGGCGCGGGCGGCCCTGCGCCGCTCGGCGTACATCCGCTCCTCGGCCGTGCGAAGGGCGGTGTCGAGCTCGCCGACCGCGCTGGGGCTCGCCCAGCCAATGGACAGGTGGAGGGCGACGGCGCCGGCGACCAGCCATCGCTCGCACTCGCCGCGCACGCGCTCCACGTAGTTGATGGCCTGGATCTCGTCGGTCTCGGGAAGCAGCACCATGAAGCGCCCGCCGCCCAGGTGGGCAACCCGGTCCGTGCGCCGGGCGCTGAGCCGCATCGCCCCGCCGATGGCGGAGAGGATCCGGCGGGACGCGTCCGTCCCGAACTGGCGCTCGAAGCGCGCGAGCCCGTCGAGCTCGGCAACGATGACCCCGACCGGGCGTCGGTAGCGGACGTACCTCGCGCTCTCCTCCGCGAGCGCTCGCTCCCACGCATGCCGCGAGTCGAGGCCCGTGACATCGTCGACGAAGGCATCCGTCGGGGTGGCCGGCGGGGCCGGCGGGGCCTCGTCGGCGGTGCCGGCGGGCCCGGCGGCGGTCGGCCGGCGTGGCGCCTCGAACGGGGTGGTCTCGC
Source organism: uncultured Chloroflexia bacterium (assembly GCA_963713285.1). Taxonomy (GTDB): domain Bacteria; phylum Chloroflexota; class Limnocylindria; order Limnocylindrales; family CSP1-4; genus CTSoil-043. Next base: position 139,197 of record CAVQLA010000006.1, read on the forward strand.
GCCGCCGCGGCGAGATCGACAGGAACCCTTCGATCACGTCCTGCTCTCGCGGGTCGTGCACTCGACGGGCGGCCGCCTCGAGGTCGGCGGGCGTCACCCCCGCCTCGTCGACCGCGCGCTCCTCCTCGACGTGCGGGATGGGCGCCGGGGGAGCCTCCACGGACCGGGGCGGCGCGGCGACGTCCGCGGGCATGGCAGCGCCGGTCTCGGCGGCCGGCAGCTCGCGTCCCGATACCGGCGGACCGGTCGCGACGGGCGGCGCGGCGACGGCCGCCGGGGCGGTCATGGCCGGAAGCACGGCGGGCACGGGGGGAGCGGCGGGCGCCGCGCCGAACGTCGCCGGGGCGGCCAGCTCCTGGGCGGGTGGGGGCTGGGCTGCCCCACCCCGGCCGCGACGCGCGACGAGCGCGCCCGCGAGCAGGAGGAGGATGGCCACGCCCGTGACGATGAGGGCAACCAGGACGTAGGTGATCTGGTCGGACGACACGAGGTTCCTTCGCTCTTCCCGGCCGTACGCTCTGCCCGGTGGTGCCCCCACCGGCGGCTCGCACGACCGCAGTCGCACTCTACACGCGCCCCGGCCGCGAATGGGACTCCCGCGAGGTCCCGGTGGACCATCTTCCGGTGCGGCGGGTCACCGAGCGTGGGCTGCGGTGCGGTGCGGAGCGGTCGACCCCGTCCGCGACAGGGAGGCGCGCGGCGCGCTCGGCGGTGGCCCGGTACTCTGTGGCGACTCGCTGACCCGCCCCCCGGGCACCGCCTGCAGGAACCCTGATGACCGACTCGATCCGTCCCGACCGCGATGCCGCGGCCGCCACCCCGCCTCCCGACCGCGATCCCTCGGCCGCCCCTCCGCCCCCCGATCGGGAACCCGCGGCGGACAGCCCTCCCGTCGAGGCTCCCGCGGCCGCCCCGCCGGTGGACGAGGCGACGCCGGCACCCGTGCCGGTCGAGCCGGTGACGCCGGGCGAGCCCGCGCTCGTGGAGCCGGCGCGGCCGGCCGGCCGCCGGCCGGCCGCGATCCTCGGGTACGTGGGCGTGGCCATCCTCGGAATCGCCATCGGGGCCGGGGCCCTCGCCGTGGCGAACGGCCAGCTGGGTGGCGCGTCGCCCTCGCCGTCGCCAACCCCGGCCCCGTCGGAGGCGCCGGCGGGCAACGCGGTGGGCCGGCCGGACGCGCCGGTGACGATCGAGGTCTGGGCCGACTACCAGTGCCCCTACTGCCGCCTCGAGGACCTCCTGTTCGGCAGGGCGCTCGAGCGCGAGTACGTCATGCCGGGCATCGCCCGCATCGTCTACCGCGACTTCGCCTTCCTGGGCCAGGAGTCCACCGATGCCGCCGTCGGCGCCAGGTGCGCCGGGACCCAGGAGCCCGCCGCCCAGCTGCGCTTCCACGACGCTCTGTACACGTTCCAGCAGGGCGAGAACCAGGGCCGCTTCGTCCGCGAGAACCTGATCCAGATCGCGGAGATCGCCGGGGTCCCCGATGCGGCGGCGTTCGAGGCCTGCCTCGCCGACCCCGCGATCGCCCAGGCCGTCGCCGACGAGACGACCGCGGGGCGCAACGTCGGCGTCACCTCGACGCCCACCCTGCGCCTGCGTGGGCCGGGAGGCGAGCGGGTCCTGACCGGCTTCAGCCAGGCGTGGCCGCCCGTGCGTGACGCCGTCGAGGCCGTGCGCGTGGCCCCGGCCGCGTCCCCGTCGCCCGACGGCTCGCCGGCACCCTCAGCATCCGGCAGCCCGGCCCCGGAGGCGTCGCCGGCCGCGACGGCCAGCCCGGCGGCCACGGGATCACCGGCGCCGTAGCGCCCGACGCCGCGGGGCCCTGCCTCAGCTCGGTGCGCCGAGGTCGCGGCGCGGGAAGACCCAGAGGGCGTAGGCCACCGACGCGACCATGATCCCGGCAAGGACGAGCGGGTCGGTCGCGTTGGCGTCGCCGGCGAGGATCTCCGCCGGCTGGAAGTAGTGGAAGAAGGACCACGGCCGCCAGCCGGCCATGTCGGGCCAGAGCGCACCCAGCAGCTCGACCGCGTAGGACACGATCGCGAAGGCGAGGACGGCCCCGAGGGCCGGAACGAGCCGGTCGAACGAGGCCGAGGCCGCCAGCGCCAGCGCGCCGAGGGTCGCGAACAGGAGGACGGCGTTGCCCCAGACCAGGAGCAGCCGCGCGGCGTCCAGCTCGTCCAGCACCCCGAAGAGGGCCGCGCCGGCCACGACCCCGGCGAGGTTCGCCGCCAGCGCGAGGACGACGAAGACGAGCGTGGAGACGAGCGCCGTGCCGTAGACCTGGCGCCGCGAGACCGGGCGCGCCAGCAGGACCTCCAGGGTGCCGCGCTGGCGCTCCCCCGCGAGCGCGGCGACCGGATGCCCGATGGCCAGCACCGCGACGAGGGCGATGGGAATCGGATGGAGGAAGCCCAGCGCGACCGACCCGTTCAGGGTGAAGACGCTCCCGCCACCGAAGGCGGTGAACGCCTCGAAGAGGTCCGCGAAGTAGCCGCTCTCGATGAGCTGGCGGAAGTCGGCACCGAACGTGGCGTAGATGACGGGCAGCAGGAAGCCCCAGGTCGCGAGGCCGGCCGCCACGGCGAGGACCCGCCAGCGCGCCGCGCCGAGCGTGTGGCCGAGGAGGACCCTGCTCATGCCTCGCTCCCGTCCCGCGCGGCCGGGGGCGCGGGAGGTCCCGCCGGGTCGCCCACGCCGGCGTCGGACACGTCGTCCGCGTACAGCTCGAGGAAGGCGTCCTCGAGGCGGGCGGGCTCGATCGTGAGGTCGGTGACGGCCGACCCGGCGATGGCCGCGAGGAACGGGCGGACGTCGCCCTGGAGCGTGCACCTGACGTGCCCGTCGAGCACGACGATGTCCGCCACGCCGGGGACGCCGGCAAGGGACGGAGGCACACCGTCGATGCGCATCTCCACCGTCCGGCGCCGGCGGGCCAGCAGCGCGCCGATCTCCTCGAGCGCGACGAGACGGCCGCGCCGCACGATGGCGACCCGATCGCAGACCCGCTCGACCTCCGAGAGGATGTGCGACGAGAGGAAGACCGTCCGCCCCGCCGCGCGCAGCTCGTCGAGGATCTCGTAGAACGCCTGCTGCATGAGCGGGTCGAGGCCCTCCGACGGCTCGTCGAGGATCGCCAGCTCCGGATCGTGCTGCAGCGCCTGGACGATCCCCACCTTCTGGCGCATCCCGCGGCTGTAGTCCCGCACGGGGCGGGCCAGGTCGCGCGCGGAGAGCTCCAGGCCGTCGACCAGTCGCTGCCTGAGGATCGGCGGCCGGCGGTAGAACGCCCCCAGGAAGTCGAGCAGGTCGGTCCCGGTCATCGTGTCGTACAGGGCGATGCCGCCCGGGAGATACCCCACCCGCGCCCGGATGGCGACGCCGTCGGACGTCGTGTCGAGGCCCAGGACGCGCGCGGAACCGGACGTCGGGTGGAGGAAGCCGAGGAGGAGGCGGATGGCGGTGCTCTTCCCGGCCCCGTTGGGCCCGAGGAAGCCAAAGATCTCGCCGGGGCGCACCGCCAGCGCCACGTCGTCGAGCGCCCGGACGACCTCTCCGCCCCCGCGGGCGGTGAGCCGCCGAAGCCCCGTCGGAGCGTAGTGCTTCGCCAGGCCGGTCGTCTCGATCACGCTCACCTGCGGAGGCTACACCGGTCGACCGCGAGCGTCGGGATCCGGCATGATCGTCGACGATGGCCGCGCACCCCGACGCTCCCCCGCTCCCCGCGATCGCGGCCCCGTTGCGCACGCCCGCCGCGGGCCTGACGGGCGCGGAGGCGCAGGCCCGCCGGGAGCGCGGCGAGGGCAACGCGTACCGCCCGCCGACCTCGCGGACCTACTGGGAGATCCTCCGGCAGAACGCCTACCTCGGAATCAACGGGATCCTGATCGGCGTCTCGGTCCTGCTGGTCGCGTTCGGCATGTACGTCGAGGCGCTCCTGACCGCCGGACCGGTCATCGCCAACATCCTGATCGGGGTCATCCAGGAGGCCCGGGCGAAGCGCAAGCTCGACCAGATCGCGCTCCTCAACCGTCCCCTGGCGAGGGTGATCCGCGACGGATCCGAGCAGGAGATCGACCCCGCCGAGGTGGTCCTCGGCGACCTCTTCGTCGCCCGTCGCGGCGACCAGGTGCTCCTCGACGGCAGCGTCGTCGGCGAGGGCCGGGCCGAGGTCGACGAGTCCCTCCTGACGGGCGAGTCCGACGCGGTCAGCAAGGTCGCCGGCGACGCCGTCCTGTCGGGGAGCGCGGTCGTCTCCGGCACCCTCGTGTTCGAGGTGGAGCGCGTCGGCGCCGACAGCTTCGCGAACAAGCTCCTGGCCGAGGCGAAGAAGCTCGGCGACGAGCGCACGCCCCTCCAGCGCGAGATCGCGGCAACCATCTGGGCCGTCGCCGCCCTGGTCCTCGTCACGTCCATCCCGGTGGCGCTCGCGCTCGCCGCGCTCCCGGGCGGCTTCGACTCGAAGGAGACCCTCACCGCCGCGGCGGTCCTCGTGACGCTGGTCCCACAGGGGCTGGCGATCATGATCACGGTGACCTACGCGGCCGGCGCCCTCCGGATCACCCGTCTCGGGGCGCTGGTCCAGCGCCAGAACGCCGTCGAGTCGATGGCCCGCGTCGACACGCTGTGCGTCGACAAGACGGGGACCCTGACGACCCAGCGGATCGCCTTCCACCTCGCCGAGCCCGTGGGCGACGCCGATCCCCGCTCCCTGGCCGAGCTGCTGGGGTTCCTGGCCGCCAGCACGACGGCGCCCAACCGGACGACCGACGCGCTGGGCGCCGCGCACCCCGGCACGGCGGCGCCCGTCGACGACGAGATCCCCTTCGCCTCCGAGCGGCGCTGGTCGGGCCTCCGGTTCGGGGACGCACCGGGGGCCGCATTCGCCCCGCGCGGGACGTACGTCATGGGTGCCCCGCCCGTCCTCTGGCCCCACCTCTCCGAGACGCCCGACGGCCTCGCGGACCGGATCGAGGTGATCGCCGCCGAGGGCGTCCGCGTCCTCCTGCTGGCGCGCGCGGGCGACGGCGCCCCCCTTCGCGGCGCCGACGACCGCCCGGCCCTTCCCGCGGGCCTCCTGCCCGTCGCCCTCCTCGGCTTCACGGAGGAGCTGCGCTCCGACGTGCAGGAGATCCTCGGCGGCCTCGCGCGGGCGGGCCTGGACCTCAAGGTCATCTCGGGCGACGACCCGGCCACGGTCGCGGCGATCGGCCACCGGGTCGGGCTGGCGATGGCCGGGGGCGTCGTGTCCGGCCTCGACCTCGCCGGCCTCGACGATGCGGCCGTCGGCGAGGCGGCGGACCGGGCGAGCGTCTTCGGCCGCGTCGAGCCGGCGCTCAAGGCCCGCCTCGTCGCCATCTTCCGGGCGCGCGGCCGGTACGTGGCGATGGTCGGCGACGGCGTCAACGACATCCTGTCGCTGCGTCGCGCCAACCTCGGGATCGCGATGGAATCCGGCAGCGCCGCCGCCCGCGGCGTGGCCGACCTCGTCCTCCTCGACGACGCGTTCGGGGTCCTGCCGAAGGCGGTCATCGAGGGCCAGCGCATCGTCGCGGCGATGGAGGCAACCCTGATCCTGCTCCTGTCGCGGACGTTCTACGTCCTGCTGATCATCGCCGGGGCCGCGCTCCTCCAGCTGCCCTTCCCGATGACGCCGCGGCAGAACTCGATCCTGGCCTTCGCCACGGTCGGGATCCCGCTCGTCGTCCTCGCCATCTGGGTCCCGCCCCGGCGCCTGCCGCGCAGCCTCCTGGGGGAGACCCTGCGCGTCTCGATCCCGGCCTCGCTCGGCGTCTTCATCGTCGCCCTGCCGCTCTACGCGTCGATGATCGAGAGCGGGGTCGGAATCGCCGAGGCGCAGACGGTGCTCACCACGCTCACCGTCTTCTGCGGCCTCGGCCTGCTCCCCCTCATCTCGTCCGGCGACCGCGAGGCCGGCAGCGGCCGCTTCATCCGCTGGTGGCCGTGGCTCCTCGCGCTGATCATGCTCGTGGTCTTCGTCGTGATGGTCCAGGTGCCGTTCCTGCGCGAGTTCTACGAGCTGACGCCGCTCCCCGCCGACGTCCTCGTCACGCTCCTCGTGGTGGCCGGCATCTGGACGGCCGTTGTCCACGTCCTCCGCAGGACGGGAATCGTGGCCCGCGTGGAGGACGTGCTGTGGGCCGCGGCCATGCGGGTCTGGCACCGCCTCCGGCCGCCCGCCGACGCCGGGTCGGCGGCCTGACGTCAGCCCGTGCGGAAGCGGGCGATCCCGGCGAGGGCCATCTCGAAGGTCGCGGGCGTCGCAGGCTGCACGTCGAGCTGGACGTGCCCGACCCCCAGCGCCGCGTACGCGCGGAGCGCCTCGGCGATGACGTCGGGCTGCCCCAGGAGCGCGGCAGGGGCGCCGGGGCGTCCCGCCTCCTGGTCGGAGTCGGCCTGGACCGTGACGCCCACCGTGACCTCCAGGGTGGCGGGGTCGCGGCCGGCGTCGGTGCAGGCCGCGCGCATGCCCGCCAGGCGCTGGGCCAGCCGGTCGTCCGGCATCCCGAACCAGGCCGTGTTCCAGGCGTCGGCGTGGTCGACCGTCAGGCGCAGCATCCGTGGGCCCTTCGCCGCGACGAGCAGCGGGATGCGCTGCCGGGGCCCGCGCGGGAGGATGACGCAGTCCTCGACCTGATAGTAAGCACCTGCGAACGTTACTTCCCCCTCACGAAGCAGGGGTGCCAGGATCTGGAGCGCCTCGGCGAACCGGTCGACACGGTGGTCGAAGGGGTACCCGAAGGCTCGGTACTCGGGTTCGTGCCAGCCGCAGCCGACGCCGAGGATGAGCCGGCCGCCGCTGATGGCGTCGAGGGTGGTGGCCATCTTCGCCAGGAGCGCCGGGTTGCGGAAGCTCGTGGCCAGGACGATCGTCCCGAGCTCGACGTGCTCGGTGGAGGCGGCAACCGCGGCGAGGAGCGTCCACGCCTCGTGGATCCCGGTGGCCTGGCCGGTGAGTCGGAAGATGAGGTGATCGTAGACCCACACGGAGTCGGCGCCGCCGGCCTCCGCGAGGCGGGCGAGATCGCGGATGGCGACCCAGGACGGGGTGCCCGCACCGTCGTCGTCGCTCATCGGCAGGATCAGGCCGACCTTCATGGTGCCTCCTGTGCCAGCAGCCCGCGGAGCACGTCGGCGAGGTAGGCGAGCTCGCCGGCGTCATTGTGCAGGTGGGCCGAGACGCGGAGGAGCCGGTGACGACGGTTGCCCGCGGCCGGGTCGCGGGGCCACGGGTGGACGGGGACCTCGATCCCCGCGTCGAGCAGGCGCTCCTGCAGCGGATCCGGCGCCGCGGCGTCCCGCGCGCCGAAGCCGGGGTCCGGCGGGAGCTCGATCGCCGCCATCGAGCCGAGCATCGCCTCGGGCGCGATGGCCGGTCGGCCGGCCGCCGCGACGAGGAGCGGGCGTGCCTCGGCCACCAGCCGGGCGTTGTGGGCCATCACCGCCGGCCAGCCGCCGGCGACCAGCCCGCCGACCGCGTCGAGCGCGGCGGGAACCGCGAGATATGGCGTGGGGTCCGCCGTCCCGGTCCAGTCGAACTCCTTGCGGAACGTGGAGCGGGTCGGGCGCGGGTCGTTGGCGCCGTGGCTGATCGCCAGCGGCCGGATCGCCCCCTGGCGGTCCCGGCGGACGTGGAGGAACGCGGCCCCGCGGGGCGCACAGACCCACTTGTGGAGGTTGCCCGTGTAGAAGCTCGCCCCGAGGGCGGCGAGGTCGTGCGGCAGCATCCCCGGCCCGTGGGCCCCGTCCACCAGCACCGCGATGCCGCGACCCTCGAGCGCCGGCACGAGGCGCTCGAGCGGCAGGACGAGCGCCGTCGGGCTCGTGACGTGGCTGACCAGGACGAGCCGCGTCCTCGCGGAGGTGCTCGCCAGCACGCGCTCCACCACGTCGTCGGGACCGGCGACGGGCAGCGGGAGCCGGGCGACGACCAGGCGGGCGCCGTCGCGCGCGGCGGCGAAGCGCGCCATGTTGAGGGCGGCGTTGTACTCGTGGTCCGTTGCCACGATCTCGTCGCCCGGGGCAAGGCGGAGGCTCCGCAGGACCGTCGCCACGCCGTGCGTGGCGTTCGGGACGAAGGCCAGGTCCTCGGCGTCCGCGCCCACGAAGGCCGCGAGGCGCTCGCGGGCGGCGTCGAGGCGGGCCTCGAGGCCCCGACCGAGGAACGCGACGGGGTTCGCCTCCATCTCGCCGCGCAGCTCGGCCTGGAGCGCCTGAACGGTCCGGGGGACGGCGCCGAACGAGCCGTGGTTCAGGAAGACGAGGCCGGGGTCCAGGCTCCAGGCATCGGCGTGGGGCGCGCGAGGTGGCCGCGTGGGATCGGTCATGCCAGCGCCCCGCGCCGCGCCACGCGGGCGTGCCGGACGGTGGGGACCAGCGCGAACCCGAACCCGGCCACGATCGAGCCGGCGCCCATCAGCGTCAGCGTCGCCGCGCCGCCGATCGCGTCGAGGAGCGCCCCCGCGACGAGCGCCCCGATCGGCATCATGCCAACGGAGAGGGTGCGGGCGGTCGCCCCGACACGCCCCAGGAGCGCGTCGGGCGAGAGCTGGGTGCGCAGGGTCAGGTACGAGACGAGGACGTTCGCGTTGAGGATCCCGGCCACGAACGCCGACGCCACCAGCACCGGCACGGGGACGTCGAGCGCGACGACGACGAGCGTGAGGCCCATCACCACGCTGCCGAGGAGCATGACCGGCCCGACGGCCCGGAACGCCATCCGCGCGGCCACGAGCGAGCCCCCGAGGGATCCCACCGCGAACGCGGAGAGGACGAAGCCGACCACGTCGGAGCCGAGGTCGCGGTCGATGGTGATGTAGAAGATGAGGCCGCTCGTGAGGCCCGCGTAGAGCACCGACGTCGTCGTCCAGAAGGCGATGACGGCGCGCAGGGTCGGGTGCCGGGTGACAAAGGCGATCCCCTCGCGGATGTCGGTCATGAGGTGCGTCGGCTCGCTGCGCGCCGCGGGTCGGAGCGAGCGCCGCACGAACAGCAGCGCGCCGGCGGAGAGCGCGAAGGTCAGCGCGTCGATCGCGATCGTGGGGCCCGGGCCGATCGCAACCGCGAGGAAGCCGGCCAGCGCCGGGCCGACGATCCAGCCGATGTTGAAGAAGGCCTCGAAGATGGCGTTGGCGCGGGCGATCTGGCCGCGCCCGACGAGGCCGGGGACGGCCGCCGTGAACGCCGCCAGCCAGAGGACCCGGAGCACGTTGAGCGGGAAGGTCACCAGCAGGATGAGCGCGAGCGTCGGGCCGTCGAGCGCAACCGAGATCGGGATGAGCGCCGTGAGGATCGCCCGGCCCAGGTCCGCCACGAACATCATCTTCCGGCGGTCCCAGCGGTCGGCGTACGCACCGGCCGGCAGCCCGAGCACGAGGTCGGGGAGCGTCGAGAGGACCCCCACGACGCCCATCGCGAAGCCCGAGCCCGTGAGCGCGAGGACCAGGATGGGGAGCGCGGTGTTCGTGATCGCGTCGCCGAACGAGCTGACGCCCTGGCCGACGAGCACGACCCAGAAGTCGCGGTTGCCCCGGAGCGGTGCGTCGGGGATCTCCGGGGTGGCGACCGCCGGCGCGAGGTGGACCGGCTCCTCCTCGGCCCCGCCCGGCCCCGGCGCCAGCGCGGCCGGGTCATCTCGCGGGGCCATCGTCGTCGTCACCGGCGAAGAGTACGCTGTCGTCGGTGCAGTTCGCGGTCAACACCCCCAACTTCGGCTCGCTCGGCGATCCCCGGGTCCTCGTCGAGCTGGCCCGCCGCGCGGAGGACGCCGGCTGGGACGGGTTCTTCGTCTGGGATCACCTGCTCGTCGACCCCACCTGGACGCTGGAGATCGCCGACCCGTGGATCGCCCTCGCGGCGATGGCCCAGGCGACGTCCCGCATTCGGCTGGGCCCGATGGTCGCTGCGCTGCCGAGGCGCCGGCCGGCCAAGCTCGCCCGCGAGACCGCCTCGCTCGACCGGCTCAGCGGAGGCCGGCTGGTCCTCGGCGTCGGGCTCGGCTGGCCCTCGGAGGCCGAGTTCGGCTGGTTCGGCGACGAGGTCGACCTGCGCCGCCGGGCGGCGATGCTCGACGAGAGCCTCGCGATCCTGGCCGGGCTCTGGCGCGGCGAGCCGTTCTCCTTCTCGGGCGAGCACTACCGCGTCGGCGAGGCGACGTTCCTGCCGCGCCCGCTCCAGGAGCCGCGGATCCCGGTCTGGGTCGCGGCGCTCCGGGGCACGCCCGACGCGCCGGGGCCCGACGCGCCGCTGCGCCGGGCCGCCCGCTGGGACGGCTTCGCGCCGGCAAACGAGGACGGCTACCTCGCCCTGGAGACGTTCGCCCGGGACGTCGTGCGCCTGCGCGAGCTTCGCGCCGAGGCGGGTGCCGCGGCCGATGCGCCCTACGAGATGGTGGCGTCGGGCGCGACCCCGGCCGCCGACCCCGCGGCGGCGCTCGACACGGTCGCCGCCTTCGCGGCCGCCGGCGCGACGTGGTGGCAGGAGATCGTCTCCGACTGGCTCGGCGGCCTCGACGCGATCCGCGCCCGCATCGACGCCGGCCCGCCGCGCGCCTGAGCAGCGCCGCTCCCGCCGTCCGCACGGCCCGCGCGAGCCGGCCGGCACGCGTCGGCCGCGCTGCCGGCCCTACTCCACGATGTTCGCGCAGGGATCCTCGTCGCCGGGGAGGAGCGGGCGGACCGTCAGGCCGTGCGTCGCGCCGGCCGAGGCCGTGGCGACGAACGGCGTGAGCTGGCTGGCCTCGGAGAGCACCGGACGGAGCACGGCCGCGAGGTCGCCGTCGGCGATGCCGCAGCGGGTGCCGGGCTCGCCGCGGACGGCTCGCCCGAACGCGTCGAGCGCGGGCTCCGCCACGGGCCAGACGACGGGCGTCGCTCCCTGCCAGGGCTCGGGCGGCGGGCCGACGATGATCGCGAAGGCGGAGGGGAGGTGCTCCTTCTCCGGCCCGAGCTCCACCTGGAGCCAGCTTGCCATGTCGAGAAGCCGGTACCAGAACGTCGCGAACGCGGCCGGCGTGCCGGGGACGGCCGCGGGGCAGCTCTCGGTCGGCGGGCAGGGCAGGGCGGCATTCGTGTCCCCGACCAGGTCGTAGGTCACCCCGTCGACGATGATCCGGAGGCGGCCGGCCGCGGCGCCTGGCGGCAGGCCGGCACCGGTGAAATCGCCGTCGTGGCGCAGGATCCCGGCGTCCTTGGCGGCCTGCAGGAGCGCCGCGACGCCCTGCGGGCTGATCGGCCGCTCGACCAGGGGGGCGACCAGCGGCCCGGGGTAGATCTCGATCATCGCGCCCGCGGTGAGCACGCGGCCGTCGGCGGTCACCACCAGCTGGGGCAGGTTCCCGAACATCGCGCGCGGCGGGAGCGCCTGCGTCCACGAGGCGTGGATCACGAAGCCGGCGCCGTCCGGCGGCGCCGACGCGCCCGGCGTCGGGGAGGCGGACCCGGACGGGTCGGGGGCCTGGGTCGGGGCGGCCGCACCCCCGCAGGCGGCGACGAGCAGCGCGACGGCGACGGCGGCGGCGAACGGGCGGATCGGGAGCGGGCGGCCGGCGCGGAACCGGCTGCGGGGACCGTGCACGGCGATGGGCTCCGGGCGGTGTCCGGCCGGGGCGTCACGCGGCGCCCGGCGGCCTGGCCCTTCGACGCCGCGGACGGGCCGCCGGTTCCCCGTCCGCGTCCCGCGTCCCGCGTGCCGCAGCGTGTCGCCACGGGCCTGCGGGTCGGGCGCGGACGCGCGATCCTTAGACGGTGGAACGAGCCGGTCATCCTCACCCCGCCTTCGAGGCAGCGGCTGCCGCGATCGTCAGCGCCGGGCGCCGCCTGGGAGCGCGGCAGCTGATCGCGGGCTGCGACGGGAACCTGTCGGTCCGGCTGGGCCCCTTCGCGCTCGCGATCACGCCCACCGGTCGCCGCAAGGACGAGCTGGGGCCGGGGGACATTCTCGCCGTCCCGCTCGACGAGGAGCAGGCCCCCAGGAGCGCTCCCCGCATCCGGCCCAGCTCCGACCTCGCCGTGCACCGAGCGGCCTACACCGCGCGGCCGGAGGCGCTGGCGATCGCCCACGCGCATCCGCCGGCCGTCCTTGCCTGTCTCCTGGCCGGCCTCGTTCCGGACGCGGCGGTCCTCCCCGAGGCACGCGCCGTCGTGGGGCGGGTGGCCTGCGTGCCTGCCCTCCCCTTCGGCGGCCCCGCCGTCGCCGCGGCCGTGGCCGCGGCCCTGGGGGACCCGGCCGTCGGAGCCGTCCTCCTGGACCGCCACGGGGTCCTGACCGTCGGGCGCACGATCGACGAGGCCGTCGACCGGCTGGAGGTCGTGGAGCTCCTGTGCGCCACGTGGCAGGCGGCGTGGGTCGCGGGGGGCGATCCCCGCCGGCGTGCGCGCCGGCGACCGATGCCGGGTGCCGCGGCGCGCACGCCGGCGCCGCTCCGTCGCCGGTGACCGAGCCGGACCCGCCGGGGCGCGACGAGGGGGGCCGGGTCGCGCCGGCGCCCGGTGCCGCGCACGCTCGCGGCGCGCCACGGCTCCTGCGCGGCGACGACCCGGCGGCGATCGCCGAGGCCGCGGCGCTGGTGCGGGCGGGCCGGCTGGTCGCCTTCCCCACCGAGACCGTCTACGGCCTGGGGGCGAATGCCCTCGACGCGGCGGCGGTGGCGCGCATCTTCGCGGCGAAGGAGCGGCCCTCGTTCGACCCCCTGATCGTGCACCTCGCGGATCCCGCGGAGCTGGCCGACCACGTGGTGTCGGCCGACGCCGCCGATCCCCGCGTGGGACGCCTCGCGGCCCGCTTCTGGCCGGGTCCCCTCACGCTCGTCCTCCGCCGGCGCGACCACCTCCCCGGCATCGTGACGGCCGGCCTGCCGACGGTCGGCCTGCGCGTCCCGGACCACCCGGTCGCGCGCGCGCTCATCCGCGCCGCCGGGGTTCCGATCGCGGCGCCTTCGGCCAACCGCTTCGGCCGGATCTCCCCCACCCGGGCCGAGCACGTCGCGCGCGGGCTCGGGACGCGGGTCGACCTCGTCCTCGACGGCGGGCCCTGCCGCATCGGCGTCGAGTCCACGGTCGTCCTCCTCGCAGAGGGACGGGCGCTGCTGCTGCGGCCCGGCGGCGTCCCCGCCGAGGCCATCGAGGCCGAGATCGGCCGGCTGGATCATCTCGCCGACGACGAGCCGGGCACGGCTGCCCTCGCGCCCGGCCGAGGGGGCGGCCACTACGCCCCGGGCGTCCCGCTCGAGATCGCGGAGCCGGGCGACCTCGCAGCGCAGCCCCGCCTCCGGGCACGACCGGGGGAGCGGCTCGGGCTCCTGGCCGCATCGGCCGCATGGGCGGCCGAGGCCCGGGCCGCGGGTGGGCCCTTCGCCGCCGTCGAGATCCTCGCGCCGGACGGCGATCCGGTCGCCGTCGCGGCTCGCCTGTTCGACGCCCTCCACGAGCTCGACCTCGCCGGCCTCGATCGGATCGTCGCCCAGCGCGTCCGGGCCGTGGGCATCGGGCGAGCGGTGATGGATCGGCTGCGTCGGGCTGCGCTCTCCGGCGAGCCGCCGGCCGGCCCCGGCGAGCCGCCGGGCGGCCCCGGTGAACCCACGCGGACGGGCGGCCCCGGCAAGCCGCCCGGTCAGGCCTAGTAGATGAAGGGCAGCAGCTTGCGGACGCGCCGCCGGTAGTCCTCGTAGGCCGGGTAGGCGGCCACCAGCCAGGCCTCCTCGCGGCGCGCCTTTACGTCGAAGAAGACACCGAGGAGCGCGGCGATGGCGAGGGCAACGGGGCTCGCGGTCACGAGGCCCCAGCCGACCGCGGCCGCGATGATGCCGGTGTAGATCGGGTGGCGGACGAGGGCGTAGACGCCGTGGGAGACGAGGCGGCCGCCGGCAACCGGCCGCGGCACCGGCGTCAGGTTCTCGCGGAGCCCGACGAGGCCGAGGCCGGCGACCGCGATCCCAGCCGCGAGGTGCGCGATGCCGAGGACGCGCCCGACCGTCAGCCACGGCTCGCCCCACGCCGGCCCGAGCGTGCCGGCGAGCGCGAGCAGCACGAAGAGGACCAGCTGGATCGCCACCCAGCCCTCGCCGCGGGGGCCGAGATCGGGCAGCCGGGAGGCGGGTGTGGGCGGGGAGGCGTTGCCGGATGACATGTCGGGATCATCCCCGGTCCCCGGCGTTCGCGCCAGCCGGCCGACGGCCGACGGGACACTCCGACCGCACCGGATGGCCCTTGCGCCGGTCTGGTAGGGCCATCATCCTCGGGCGAGACGCCGGCGGTCGCGACCGCTCGGCGCACGCGCGACGTGGCGGCCGGGCTGGAGGAGTGCCGGGTGGCGAGCGACACGGGCGACCCGCCGGACCTGCGAGGTGACCGCGCGCCGACTCCGGGTCCCGGGATGCACGCAGATCGCCACCTCGCCGATCGCGCGGCGCTGCCCGACGTCCGGCTCGTCGCCCTGACCAAGCGCTTCCGGGAGATCGTCGCCGTCGACGCCGTCTCGCTCGAGATCGGCGCCGGCGAGTTCTTCTCGCTCCTGGGGCCGTCCGGCTGCGGCAAGACGACAACCCTCCGGATGATCGGGGGCTTCGAGCTCCCCACGAGCGGGCGGATCGAGCTCCGCGGGCGCGACGTCACGCAGGATCCGCCGGAGCGGCGGCCGGTCAACATGGTCTTCCAGAGCTACGCGCTCTTCCCGCACCTGTGCGTCTTCGACAACGTCGCGTTCGGGCTGCGGCGCCGGAAGCTGCCCGACCCGGAGACCCGGAGACGGGTGGGCGAGGTCCTCGAGCTGGTCCACCTCACCGGCTACGACCGGCGCTCGCCGAGCGAGCTGTCCGGCGGCCAGCAGCAGCGCGTGGCGCTGGCCCGGGCCCTGGTCTGCGAGCCGACGGTGCTGCTCCTCGACGAGCCGCTGGGGGCGCTGGACCTCAAGCTCCGGCGCCAGCTGCAGGTCGAGCTCAAGCGCGTCCAGGTCGAGGTGGGGATCACCTTCGTCTACGTGACCCACGACCAGGAGGAGGCCCTCGCGCTCTCCGACCGCATCGCCGTCATGAACGGGGGGCGGATCGAGCAGCTGGGCACGCCGGAGGAGCTCTACGACCGGCCGGCGACGCGGTTCGTGGCCGATTTCATCGGCACGACCAACCTGCTGGCCGGGCGCGTGGCGTCGGTCGCGGCCGGCGGCGCCGTGATCGACCTGGAGGCCGGGGGTCGCTGCGTCGTCGGTGCCGACGGGCTGGTCCCGGGCGCCGCCGTCGAGGTGGCGGTGCGGCCGGAGGCGCTGGAGCTGGTCGCGCGCACCGGGGCAGGTGCGCCGGCCGACGTCGAGGCGGCCGCCGGCTCCTGGCTCCGCGGCACGATCGAGCAGTCGGCGTACCTCGGGACGTCGATCAGCTACCAGGTCCGGGCGGACGGCGGCCAGCGCCTCGTCGCCACCGTCTCGGGCACCCAGGGCCGGCTTGCGGCCGGCCTCCCCGTCGACATCCGATGGCGAACGGACGACGCGCTGGTCCTCGGCGGCCCGGCGACGTCGGCCGAACCGAAGGAGGAGCTGCGATGAGCGACCGTGATCCGCGTTCCGCTGCTGCCGTGATCCTCGCCCGCCGGCTGGCCGAGGAGCGGATGACGAGGCGGCGCTTCCTCGGCCGGGCGGCGGCCGTCGGGGCCGGCGGCGCCCTCGTGCCCCTCCTCGCGGCGTGCGGCGGCAGCGCGACCGGGTCACCCACGGAACCGCCCCCGAGCGGCACGCCGGGTCCCAGCGGCCTCACGCCGAGCGCCGAGGCGACGCCGGTTCCCACCCCGGAGGCCGAGCTCTTCGTCTACAACTACACCGACTACATCGGCGAGGACACGATTCCCTCGTTCGAGGCGAAGTACGGGGTCAATGTCACGTACGACAACTTCGACACGTACGAGACGATGACCGCCAAGATCTCGACCGGGAACAGCGGGTACGACGTCACGTTCGCGACCGGCGTCGACGTGCCCGGCTTCCTGGCCCGGAGCCTCGTCCAGCCGCTCGATCACTCGCTCCTCCCGAACCTCGTCAACCTCGGCGAGGAATGGCGGAACCCCGCCTACGATCCGGGCAACGCGCACTCCGTGCCGTACATGTGGTGGACCACGGGCTTCGGGTACGACACGCAGAAGATCGCCGAGGACCTCACCGAGTGGTCGGCGCTCTGGGATGAGCGCTGGAAGGGCAAGATGGCGATGCTCGACGACTACCGCGAGACCTTCGGCGTGGCGCTCATCCGCCTCGGCTACAGCGTCAACACGACCAGCGACGCCGAGCTCGACGAGGCGCTGGCGCTCCTCCAGCGGCAGAAGCCGCTGCTGCGGAAGTACACCGCCGACGACATCGGCGATCTCTCGAGCGGCGACGTATGGCTGAGCCACGCCTGGGCCGCCGACGTCTCCCAGGTCGCCACGGAGCTGGAGTCGGTCAAGTACGTGTTGCCGGCGGAGGGCGGGATCCGCGGATCCGACGCGATGGTCCTCCTGGCGAACGCCCCGCATCCGGTCGCGGCCCAGCTCTTCATCAACCACATGCTGGACGCGGAGGTGAGCGCGGCGAACACCAACGCCGTCTACTACATGGGCCCGAACGAGGCCGCCAAGGCGTACATCGACCCGGAGATCCTCGCCGATCCCACGCTGAACCCCGCGAGGGCCGTGGTGGAGAGCCTCCAGGAGCTGCTCGACCTCGGCCCCGACCTGCAGAAGTACCAGGAACGCTGGACCAAGCTCCGCGCCGGGGCCTGACCGGCCGCGGGACGCACCACGAGGGGCGGCGATGCGCAACCGGACGCGCGACGGAATCTTCCTCCTGCCAGGCCTGGCATGGCTGGTCCTCTTCTTCGCCGTCCCGCTCGCGATCATCTTCGTCGTCAGCCTGGGGACGCGCGATCAGTTCGGCGGCGTGATCCTCGACGACCTCGGCTTCTGGAACTACCTGCGCGCGCTCGAGCCCGACTTCCTTCCCACCGTGGCGAACTCGCTCCGCTACGCCTTGCTGACGACGGTCTTCTCGATCGCGATCGCCTACCCCGTCGCGTACTGGATCAGCCGCTACGGGGGCCGCCGCAAGATCCTCCTGCTGATCCTGGTGATGCTCCCCTTCTGGACCAGCTGGGTCATCCGGACCTACGCCTGGATGATCATCCTGCGCGACAACGGCGTGGTGAACGGGATCCTCGCCGGCCTCGGGATCACCGACGGCCCGATCGCCCTCCTCAACACGGACTTCGCCGTCGTGCTGGGAATGACCTACGGCTTCCTGCCCTTCGCCATCCTGCCCCTCTACGTCTCGATCGACCGCCTCGACCCCGCCCTCGTCGCGGCTGCGCGCGACCTCTACGCGAGCGGCCGGGCCGCCTTCTGGCACGTGACCCTTCCGCTGACCATGCCGGGCATCATCGCCGCGGCGTTGCTGACCTTCATCCCGGCGATCGGCGACTTCGTCACGCCCGACCTGCTGGGTGGGGCCCAGACGATCACGATCGCGAAGGTCGTCCAGAACCTCTTCCTGTCGAGCAAGGACTGGCCCTACGGCGCCGCGCTCGGCTTCCTCCTGATCGCGGCCACGATCGTCGGCGTGGTGGGGACGCTGCGGATCCTTCGTCGCGAGGTCATCGGCTGATGCGCCGCGAGCGGAACCCCCTGCTCACGCTGTACGCGGTCGCCGTCTACCTGTTCCTGTTCGCGCCGATCGTGGTCCTCATCCTCTTCAGCTTCAACGACTCGAAGCGGAACTTCGTGTGGCGCGGGTTCACCCTGAAGTGGTACCCGGAGCTCTTCGGCAACGACGCGCTCCTCCACGCCCTGGGCGTGACCCTCCAGGTCGCGGTGATCGCGGTCGCCGCGACGACCATCCTCGGGACGCTCCTGGGGCTCGGCCTGGCCCGCCTCCGGTCCCGGGCCGCGGCGGGCGTCGCCGACACGCTGATCCTGCTGCCGATGGTGACCCCCGAGGTGGTGATGGGGATCAGCCTCCTGCTCTTCTTCGCGCTCCTGTTCAACGCCAACGGGTCGACCTGGCAGATCGCGATCGCCCACATCGCCTTCTCGATCTCGTACGTCGCGATCATCGTCCGGGCCCGCGCCGTCTCCCTGGACCCGCGCATGGAGGAGGCCGCCCGCGACCTCGGCGCCTCGCCGGCCGCCGCGTTCTTCCACGTGACGCTGCCGCTCATCGCCCCGGCGGTGGCAGCCGGCGCGCTCATCGCGTTCGCCCTCTCGTTCGACGACCTGATCATCACCTCGTTCAACGCGGGCGTCGGGTCGACCACCCTGCCGCTCTACATCTACTCGCGGATCCGGTTCGGCGTCACGCCGGAGATCAACGCGATCTCCACGCTCGTCGTCACCGGGACCGCGATCCTCATCCTCGTCGCGATGCGGTTCAACGCGCGCGGGAACCGCCGGGCTCCCGCGGTCGAGGCGCCTCCCCCAGCGCAAAGGAGCTGACCATGGCGATCCACGCCCCTCGAACGCCCCTGGAGCCGATCCGCTCGCCCTACCGCGTCCGGTTCCTGGCCGACGACCAGCTGGACCAGCTGCAGGCCGCGACGCTCCAGATCCTGGAGGACGTGGGCGTCAAGTTCCCCTCGGAGATGGCGCTCGAGATCCTGGCCGGCCACGGCGCGAAGGTCGACAAGGCAAGCCAGGTCGTCCGGTTCCCGCCGGATCTCGTTCGCCGCGCCCTCTCCACGGCCCCGCGCTACTTCACGATGGGGGCGCGCGTGCCGGAGTACGACCTCCACCTCGCGGACGGGGTGACCTGGTTCACGACGGACGGCTGCGGCATCGAGACGATCGACTTCGACACCCGGGTGCAGCGCCCGTCGCGCAAGAGCGACGTCGGCGAGATGGCCCGGGTCGCCGACTACCTGCCCTCGATCGGGTTCTACTGGCCCATGGTGAGCGCCCAGGACCACGGGCGGTCCGCTCCCCTGCACGAGGTCGACGCGGCCTTCAACAACACGGTCAAGCACGTCCAGTCCGAGACGGTGATGGGCGCGGTCCCGGCCCGCTACGTCATCGAGATGGCGACCGTGATCGCCGGCAGCCGCGAGGAGCTCCGGCGGCGGCCCCCGTTCTCGGACCTCATCTGCACGATCGCGCCCCTCGTCCAGGACGACGCGGGCATCGAGTCGGCGCTCGTCCTCGCCGAGGCCGGGATCCCGGTGGGCTTCCTGGCGATGCCCACGCTCGGCACGACGGCCCCGGCCACCATGGCCGGCGCCTTCGCGGTCGGCGACGCCGAGGTGATCAGCGGGGCGGTCCTCCTGCAGCTCGCCTACCCCGGCACTCCGGTCTTCCACTCGATCATGCAGGCCTGGGCCGATCCGCGGAGCGGCAACTACGTGACGTACTCCGTCGACAGCCGCACCCGCTACGCCCCGGTCGAGATGGCGCACCACTGGGGCCTGCCCTCGCTGGGCGCCTGCTTCGGCACCGACTCGCCGGCCGCCGGGACCTGGCAGGCCGCGGCGGAGGTCGTCCTCGATCCCGTGCTGGCCGGGCTGACCTCGCCGGAGATCGTCACCGGGATGGGGCTGGACCGGACGTACACCCTCCTGTACCCGGAAGGGCTCATCCTCGACGACGACATCTACCAGCGGGCGCGGTACGCGCTCATGGCGCTCGACGTGGACGAGGAGACCCTTGCCCTCGACGTCGTCGCGTCGGTCGGCCCGGGCGGCCACTACCTCGCCGAGCAGCACACGCGGACGCACATGCGCACCGCGCTGCGGCGCGGCCTCCCGCACGAGCCGGCGCCCGAGGGCGGCTACCGCGACCCCGTCGAGGTCGCCCGCGAGAAGGTGGCGTGGATCCGGGCCAACCACCACCCCGAGCCGCTCGAGACGGCCCAGCAGGCGGAGCTGGCACGGATCCTCGCCGCGGCCGACCGGGAGCTCGGGTGATGGCCGGGCCGGGAGACGCCGGCGGCATCCCGCCGGCGGACGGCCCCAGCGCGACGCCGCCGCTGGAGCCGATCCGCTCGCATCGGCGGATGCAGTTCCTCGACGACGAGCAGCTCGATCGGCTCCAGGACGCAACCCTCCGGATCCTCGAGGAGGTCGGCGTCCGCTTCCCGTCCGAGACCGCCCTGGAGATCCTGGCCGGCCACGGGGCGCGCGTCGACCAGGCGACCCAGGTCGTCCGCTTCCCGCCCGACCTCGTCCGGCGGGCCCTGGCCGACGCGCCGCGCACCTTCACGATGGCGGCGCGGGATCCGCGCTTCGACCTGCACCTCGAGGAGGGGGTCAGCTACTTCACCACCGACGGCTGCGGCGTCGCGACGATCGACTTCGACACCCGCGTGGAGCGGCCGTCCCGCAAGAGCGACGTCGCCGAGATGGCGCGGATCGCCGACTACCTCTCCTCGATCGGCTTCATGTGGCCGACCGTCAGCGCCCAGGATCACGGCGCGACGTCCCAGCTCCACGAGATCGACGCCGCGGTCAACAACACCGTCAAGCACTTCCAGGGCATGGTCCAGGGCGGCGAGCTCGCCCGCCGCGCGATCGAGATGGCGACCGTGCTGGCCGGCAGCCGCGAGGCCCTCCGCGAGCGGCCGATGCTCTCGGACCTCATCTGCTCCATCGCGCCGCTGGCCCACGACCACGACGGCCTGGACGCGGCGCTCGCCTTCGCCGCGGCCGGCCTCCCGGTGGGGATGCTGGCCATGCCGACGCTCGGCACGACCGCCCCTGCCACCTCGGCCGGCGCCCTGGTCGTGGGCGACGCCGAGGTGATCTCCGGGATCGTGCTCCTGCAGCTCGCTTTCCCGGGCACGCCCGTCTTCCATTCGATCATGAAGGCCTGGGCCGACCCGCGGACCGGCAGCTACGTGGGCTACTCCGTCGACAGCCGGGCGCGCTACGCCCCCGTCGAGATGGCGCACCACTGGGGCCTGCCGGCGATGGCCGCCTGCTTCGGGACGGACTCCCCGGCGGCCGGCACGTGGCAGGCCGGCATCGAGGTCGCCCTCGACCCGCTCCTCGGCGGCCTCGCGGGTGCCGAGATCGTGACCGGGATGGGCCTGGACCGGACCTACACCCTGCTCTACCCCGAGGCCATCATCCTCGACAGCGACGTCTACCAGCGGGCCCGTCACGCTCTGCTGGCCGAGGAGATCAGCGACGAGACGCTGGCCCTCGACGTCATCGCCAACGTGGGGCCGGGCGGCCACTTCCTGGCCGAGAAGCACACGCGGACCCACATGCGGACCTCGCTCATGCGCGGCCTGACCCACGAGCTGGCGCCCGAGGGCGGCTACCGTGACCCGGTCGAGGTCGCCCGGGAGAAGGTCGCCTGGATCCGGGCGAACCACCATCCCCAGCCGCTGGAGCCCGCGAAGGCGGCCGAGCTGACGCGGATCCTGGCGGCGGCCGACCGCGAGCCGGGGGCCCGCGCATGAGCGCGACGCCTCCGCTGCGGCCGATCCGGCCGGCCCACCACGCGCGCTTCCTGGACGACGGCCAGCTGGCCGACCTCCGGGCGGCCAGCCTGGAGATCCTCGAGGAGGTCGGGGTCCACTGCCCGTCGACGGCCGTCCGCGCCCTGTACGCGGAGCACGGGGCGCTGGTCGACGAGGGGCGCGAGGTGGTCCGCCTGCCCGCCGACCTGGTGGAGCGGGCGATGGCGCGCGCCCCGCGCGGCTACGTCATGGGGGCGCGCGACCCCGACTTCGACCTCGTCCTCGACGGGACCGCCCTGTACGTTGCCACCGACGGCTGCGGGATCGAGGTCCTGGAGCCGGACGGCTCCCGGCGGGCCTCCGCGGCCGCCGACGTGGCGACCGCGGCCCGCCTGGCCGACGCGATCCCGGCGGTCGGCTTCTACTGGCCGATGCTGAGCGCCCAGGACCACCCGCTGACCGCGCCGCTGCACGAGCTCCTGGCCTCGTACCCCAGCACGGTCAAGCACGTCCAGACCGAGACGGTGATGGGTGCCCGGCCGGCGCGCCACGCGGTGGAGATGGCCCGGGTCCTCGCCGGCGACGACGCCACGCTGCGGGCACGGCCGCCGCTCTCGGCCCTCATCTGCACGATCGCCCCCCTGGCCCAGGACGACGAGGGGATGGAGGGGGCCCTGGTCCTCGCCGAGGCCGGCATCCCGGTCGGCTTCATGTCGATGGCGACGGCCGGCTCCACGGGTCCCGCCACGATCCCAGGCACCGTCGTCGCCGGCGACGCCGAGATCGTCGCGGCGTTGACCCTGGTCCAGCTGGTCCATCCCGGCGCCCCGGTCTTCCACTCCCTGATGACCGGGATGATGGAGCCGCGCACGGGCGCCTACCTGGCGACACCCTGGGAGAACGAGATCGCGTACGTCGTGGGCGTGGAGCTGGCCCACGCCTGGGAGGTCCCGACGCTGGCCGGCGTCTACGGCACGGACGCCCGGACGCCGGGCTGGCAGTCGGCCGCGGAGGCCGCCGTCGCGCTGACCCTGTGCGCCCTCGCCGGTGCCGAGACCGGCAGCGGGATGGGCCTCCTCGAGTCCTGCACCCTGTTCACCCCGGAGCAGCTGGTCCTCGACGGCGACCTCCACGAGCGCGTCCGCTGCACGCTGGCGGCGTTCGACACCAGCCGCGAGGCACTGGCCCTCGACGTGATCAAGGCCGTCGGCCCCAAGGGCCACTACCTGTACCAGCGGCACACCCGCGACGAGCTCCGCCGGCGGCGCTTCTCCCCGCTGACCGGGCAGGTCGCGCCGGACGGGACGCCGATCGACCCGGTCGACGCGGCCCGGGCCGAGGCCGCGCGGATCCTGGCCGAGCACCATCCTGAGCCGCTCGACGACGCCCGGGCCCGGGAGATGGCCCGGATCGTCGCCGCCGCCGACCGTGAGGCGGAGAGGCTCGCCGCGGGGCCTGGCCGATGACGACCCTGGTGGAGGTCCTGCCGGCGGCCAGGCGGGCCGAGGTCCACGAGCGGGCCCTCGCCGTGCTGGCCCGGACCGGGCTGCGGGTGGAGTCCGCCCGGGCCAGGTCCCTCCTGGGAGCCGCGGGCGCCGCCGTGGACGAGGGCGACCAGCGGGTGCGCCTACCGCGGTCGGTCGTGGAGGCGGCCCTCGCGGCCGCTCCCCGGACCTTCACGCTGGGCGGGCGCCGGCCCGGATGGGAGCTGCCGCTCGACGGCACCGGCTGCAGCCTCGTCGCGGACGGCGAGGCGCTCCAGGTGCTCGACCCGGCGACCGGGACCCGGCGCCCCGCCACGCACACCGACTGGGAGCGCTCGACGGACCTGCTCGACGCGGTCGAGGAGGTCGGCGTCTACTGGCGGATGGTCAACGAGGACGGCGGCGATCCGCCGCCGGGCGCCACGGTGCGCGCGTGGGCCGGGGCCTTCGGCCGCTTCTCGCGTCACGTCCAGGACTCCGCCTCCGACCCGGCAGAGGCAGCCTGGCTCCTGGAGATCCTCGACGTCGTGTTCGGCGGCCGCGAAGCGGTCCGCCGGCGGCGGCCGTTCTCGTTCCTGCTCTGCCCGCTGACGCCGCTCGTGCTGGAGGGCCCGTACACGGACGCCTGGCTGGCGACCGCGGAATGGGGCCTCCCGGTGGCGGCGATGCCGATGCCGATGATGGGCCTCTCGGCGCCGGTCGGCCTCCTCGCGACGACCGTCCTGGGCACCGCGGAGGCGCTGGCGACCCTGTGCCTTGTCCAGGCGACCGCGCCCGGCACGCCCTTCATCTTCGCCCCTGCCCTCTCGGTGATGGAGCCGCGCAGCGGGCGCTTCGCCGGCGGCGCCGTGGAGCACGCGCTCCTTGGCGCCGCGACCACCGAGATGGCCCGTTTCTACGGGCTGCCGGCCCAGGCGTCCGCGGGCGGGACCGACGCCCACCTGCCGGGCGCCCAGGCGGGCGCCGAGCGGGCCGTCGGCTGGCTCCTTCCCGCGCTGGCGTGGCCCGACCTGCTGGTGGGGCCGGGCCTCCTGGGCGGCTCGACGGTCCTCTCCCTGGAGCAGCTCCTGCTGGATGTCGAGGTCTTCCGGCGCTGCGTCCGCCTCCGTCGGGGGATGGACGGGGCGCTGGAGGAGGCCGTCGAGGACGCCCTGGACGAGGCCGGACCCGGCGGCGACTTCCTGGCCCGCCCCGCCACCCGTCGCGCGGTGCACGGCGGCGAGTGGCACCGCGACGGGCTGGGCGTCCGCGACGCGTGGGACCGCTGGGAGGCCGCCGGCCGGCCGGACGTCGTGGACGACGCGCGACGACTCGTGGACGAGACGCTGGCGGCCCACCGGCCGCTGCCGATGGACGAGGCGACGGCCCGCGAGCTGGCCGCGGTCGTGGACCGGGCGGCCGGAGCCGATGCCGCCGCAGCGAAGGGACGGTGAGGGATGCGGTACACGGCGACCTTCCTCGGCGAGGCGGAGCGCGCGCAGGTCCACGACGCCAGCCTGCGCATCCTCGCCGGGACCGGCGTCCGGTTCCACGGCGAGCGGGCGCTGCCGCTGCTGGCGGAGGCCGGCGCGCAGGTGGATGCCGAGGCGGGCATCGCCCGGATCCCGCGGGCGCTCGTGGAGGGGGCCCTGGCGTCTGCGCCGCGCTCGTTCGTGCTGGGCGCTCGCAACCCGGCCCACGACTACGCCCTTCCCTCTCCCGTCACCCGCTACGCGATCGACGGGACCGCCGCCTTCGCCATCGACTTCGACACCGGCGAGCGGCGCTACGGCACGCGCCGGGACACGGAGCTGGGGCTTCGCGTCTTCCAGCAGGCCGACATGGGGGTGATGGCCTGGGCGCCGGTCACCGCCTCCGACGCGCCGGCCGGGACCCGCGCCCTTCACGAGTTCGCGCAGATGATCCGCTGGTCGTCCAAGCACGGCCAGCACGAGCTGCACACGCGCGAGCAGGTGCCGTACCTGGTGGAGGCGCTGACGGTAGCCGGAGGCGGCGCGGCGACCGTCCGGGAGCGCCACCCCTGGTCCCTGATCTACTGCCCGGTCGCCCCGCTCGTGCACGACGGGCCCATGCTGGACGCCTACCTGGACCTTGGCGCGCTCGACCTGCCGGTGATGATCATGCCGATGCCCGTCACCGGCACCACCGGCCCGGCGGGCCTCCTCGCGAACGTGGCGCTGGCCAACGCCGAGGCGCTCTCCGCGATCGTCGTCTACCAGCTCGCCCACCCGGGCCGCCCGGTGATCTACAGCAGCGCGACGGGGTCCATGGACTTCCGCAGCGGGGCGTTCCTCGGCGGGACGCCCGAGATGGGGATCATGTCCGCGGCGCTCGTGACGATGGGCCGCTTCTACGGCCTGCCGGCGACGGCCGCCGGCTGCACCTCCGACGCCCCCGAGGCGGGGCCGGAGGCAGTGATCGAGAAGCTCGTGACGATGCTCCCCCCGGCGTCGGCCGGGGCCGACATCGAGGTCGGGTTCGGGGCGGTCCAGGGCGACCAGGCCCTTGTCCTGGAGCAGATCCTCGTCGACAACGAGCTGGCCCACTACGTCGAGCGACTCGTGGAGGGGGTGGGCGAGCCGGCCGACCCGGAGTTCGTCGCGGAGGTCGCCGAGGTCGGCCCCGGCGGCAACTTCCTGGCCAGCACCGTGACCCGCCGCGCTTCCCGCAGCCGGGAGTTCCTGGCGCCGTCGCTCATCGGCCGCCACTCGTACGAGGCCTGGCGCGACCTCGGGTCGCCCTCCATGTACGGGCGAGCCCGCGAGAAGGTGCGCGAGATCCTCGCCGGGCCGCGTCGTCGACCCCCTGCCGGAGGCGGTCGAGGCCGAGCTGGCCCGCGTCCTCGCCGCCGCCGACGCGGAGCTCGGATGACCGACGCTCGCCGGCGCAGCGCCCGCCCGCCCCACTCTCCCGCCACCCACTCCCGGAGGACCGAGCAATGACCGAGGACCTCTTCGCGGCGATGCGCCAGAGCGTGATCGACGGCGATTCCGACGCGGCAGCCGACCTGGCCAGGCAGTCCCTGGCGGCCGGCATGGACCCCCTCGCCGCCATCGACGAGGGCTTCGTGCCCGGCATCCACCACGTCGGCGAGCAGTTCCGCTGCGGCGACATGTTCCTGCCCGACATGATGCTGGCCGCCCGCGCGATGCAGAAGGCGATCGGGATCCTGGAGCCGGAGATGCTGGCCCGCTCGGCTCGCAGCGCAAGGTCCTTGGGCGGGTGGTCATCGGGACCGCCAAGGGCGACATCCACGAGATCGGCAAGAACCTCGTGGGGATGATGCTGACGGCGACCGGCTTCGAGGTCCACGACCTGGGCGTGGACGTCCCGCCGGAGCGCTTCGTGGAGAAGGTCCGCGAGGTCGGGGCGAACGTCGTCGGGGTGTCCGCGCTCCTGACCACGACGATGGTCGGGCAGCGCGCCGTCATCGCCGCGCTCACCGAGGCCGGCCTGCGCGACGGGGTGAAGGTCATCGTCGGCGGCGCGCCGGTCACGCGGGCCTGGGCCGACGAGATCGGCGCCGACGGCTACGGCGAGGACGCCGTCGGCGCGGTGACCGTCACCCGGGCGCTCCTCGACGCGTAGGGCGGAGGCGCGCCCGGGTCGCCGGCCGGGCCGGCCGCTCAGACGAGGTCGCGCGGGATCCGCTCCTCCCACGTGCGCTCGAAGACGGGCGAGCCGTCCTCGGCAACCGCCAGGTCGATCCGGACCTCGAAGTCGGCCGCGTTCGAGCCCACGACCAGGCTCCCGTCGGCGGTGACCTGCCGCCCGTCGGGATAGATCACCCGGTAGAAGGTCCGGCCCTCGGCGACGCAGGTCGCCCAGTCGTCGCCCGCCACGATCCGGTAGCGCTCCTCCGAGCCGAAGACCAGGCCGTCCCGCTCGGGGAACCGATGGCCCCCGCCCGCCTCGGACACCAGCGTCGTCGTGCCCGCCAGCTCGTCCCGCTCGACGCGCCACGCCTCGGGGATCCCGGGTCGCTCCTCGGCCGCACCGGGGTCGACGACGCCGGTGCCCAGGTCCTCGGTGGCCGGCTCCCAGCCCGCAGGGGTCGGGAGTCGCAGGCGCGAGGGCCGCTCCGCGTCGTGGAACAGCGTCAGCGTCACGGGCGCGGGCGGCGGCCAGGCGATCGGGAAGGCGGCGCCGGCCACCGCCACGCGGAGCCGATGCCCGGCCGGCACGCGCGCGCCGGTGGCGGTGAGCGGCACCGTCACGGCCATCACCTCGCCCGGGACCACCGCCTCCGGGATGGCGAAGGAGTCGCGGCGGGTCAGGTTGAGGAGGCCCCGTGCCAGGAGGGCGCTGGTACCGTCGCGCGCCACGGCCTCCAGGCGGACCGCGACCTGGGCCACCGGCCGGTCGGCCGCGAGCCACAGGTCCACCTCCGGGAAGCCGACGACGAGCACCGGCTCCGCGAGCGGGTCGCCGGTGTACACGAGCGCGAGCGCGTCGTCCGGGCGCTGGTCCAGCGGCCCGCCCTGCGGCTCCCAGCCGGTGCACGTGAACGGCGCCGTCAGGGCGGCCGCGGGGCCGCCGGCCCACGTGTCGGGGTCGTCCCGCGCGAGGGGTGGCGCGTCGCCCAGCGTTCCGAGCCCCGCCGCGCCGGCTCCGGCCAGGTGGAGCGGCGGCGGCGGCGCGACGGGCACGGACGGCCAGCGGCCGATGGCCCACCAGCGCCCGGGGACCGATGCCGGGGCGACCGCGACCGGGAACGGCGCGTCGCCATCCGGCTCCACGGCGTAGACCGTCAGGGCGGGGCCCTGGTCGATCCCGTTCTGCTCACCCCCGAGGAACCGGTCCCACCAGCGCGTCATGAGGCCGATCCCGTCGATCGTCGGGGCCGGGGCGCCACCGTGCGGCCAGGCGTGGCCCCACGGGCCCAGGATGCCGCGGGCCGGCGCCCGGACGTTTGCCACCACCTCCAGGACGCTGTCGCGATACGAGTCGTTGAGGCCGCCGAGGGCCAGGACGGCCGCCTCAATCGAGCCCCAGTCCTCGATGGCCGAGCCGTGGCGCCAGTGCTCGTCGCGGCGCTGGTGGCGCAGCGAGGCAAACGGCCACTGGGGCGTCTCCTCGAGGCGCCGCAGCCATTCGTCGCGCCAACCAGGGCCGAAGCGCTCCGGGTCCGGCGGCAGGGCGTTCTCGCCGACCATCTCGACCGGCCAGTAGGCGCTCTCCCCGATGAGGCGGGTGCCGCCCCACCAGTGGACGTCGACGTGGTAGCGGTCGTGGGAGAAGCAGGCCGGGATGATCGCCCGGAGCGCCGGCGGCCGGCGCATGGCCGCCTGGAGCGCGGAGAAGCCGCCCCAGCTGATCCCGAACATCCCCACCGGCCCGGCGCTCCACCGCCGCGTCGCCAGCCAGTCGATGACGGCCAGGTTGTCGAGGATCTCGCGCTCCGTGTACTCGTCCTCGGCGATGCCGCGGCTGCTGCCGGTGCCCCGCACGTCGAGCCGGCAGCTCACGTAGCCGGCCGCGGCGAACGCGCCGTGGAGCGGCCAGTCGCGCGACAGCGTCCAGTCGTCCTTGCGATACGGGATCGACTCCAGGACGGCGGGGAAGGGGCCGGCGCCCGGCGCGTCGGGGACGTAGAGCGTCGCGGCCAGGTCGATCCCGTCGTCCATCGGGATCCGGACCTGCTCCGTGCACACCGGGTGGCCGACCGGTCGTCCGTCCACCATGTAGCGCCGCGTCCCCGAGTCGCCCATCTCACGCTCCCCGGCCGACCCTCTGCTCGCCGGGGTCGCCGTGGGCTAGTCTAGGCGGGCGCCGGCGCCCGGTTCGCGCGCGGGCACGCGACGGCGGCCGGCAGGGAGCGAATGCGCAGCGTGGCCCTCCCGCTCGTCCAGCAACGCCTCGGCCGGGGCTGAGCCTCCGTGGCCGATCCCCAGCAGCCTGCAGGCCGCAACCCACCGGACCCGCCGCTCGCCGATGACGCGGTGCTCCTCCGGCTCCCTCGCGACGCCGACGCGGCGGCGATCGCCGCCGCCTGCACGGACCCGGAGATCGCCCGCTGGGTCCCGGTCCCGACGCCGTACACGATCGACGACGCGCGGGAGTTCCTCGAGATCGTCGACGCCGGCTGGGCGAACGGCGCCAGCGCCACGTTCGCGATCGAGGACCGGGCCTCGGCGCAGCTGGCCGGCATGATCGGCCTGGATCGCGGCGTGGTGTCCGGACGGGCCTCGGTCGGCTACTGGCTGGCCCCCGGGGCGCGGGGGCGCGGCCTCGCGACGCGCGCGGTCCGGCTCGTCGCGGCCTGGGCCTTCGAGGACCCGCTGCTCGAGCGGCTCGAGCTGACGACCCTCGTCGGCAACCACGCCTCCGGGCACGTCGCGCTCCGGGCCGGCTTCGAGCGCGAGGGGATCCTGCGGCGCTACCTGCCGTTCCGGGAGCGCATGGTCGACGCCGTGATGTACGCGATGCTGCGCGAGGAGGCTCCTCCCGGGGAGAAGGGGCACGTCGCGCCCCCCGGGACGGCCGTCGGCGGGCGTGCCCCCGCGTCCGGCGGGATCGCAGAGACCGGCGGGATCACCGTCGGGCAGCTGGATGAGGCGCTCGACTTGCTGGACCGCGCATCCGTCGCCCTCGGTGCCCTCGCCGGCACGGGCGGGCCGGCGGGCTCACCGCTCGCCGGGGAGCTCCTGGATGCGCTCCGGGAGGAGATCGGGCGGCGGGCGACCGACCCGCCGCCTCGCGACCCGCTCCTGGCGGCAGACCACCGGGATGCGGTGGCCACGCTCCTCGGGGCGCTCGGCATCCCCGACCCGGTCGAGCAGGCGGCGCCGCTCGTCGCCCTGGGCTGGGATGGCAACGAGCTGGACGATCTCCTCGCGCCCTTCGGAACGGATGAGGCGCGCCTGGTGGTGGCGACCTGGATGGCCGCGAACGCGCTCGTCCGCCAGCTTCTCGCCGGAAGGCCGCCGGCCGGCGAACCGACACCCGAACACGTCGCCGGCCCCCGCCCTGTCATCGACGGAGCCGATCCCGACAGCCTCGCCTGACGGCGAGCGCGGTCGGCGGCGAGCGCGGTCGGCGGCGCGCCGGCATGCGCGCGCGGCGAACGCCCGGGTCAGGCGCCCACGGCGGCCGCCGGGGCCACCGGCTCGTCGACCTCCACCTCTTCCTCGCGGTGCCGGGTGTCGGGCAGGAGCAGGCTGAAGACGACGCCCAGGATCACGAACGCGAGAGCGGTGAAGCCGGTCACGTGGGCCGCGGTCGTGAAGGCATCCTCGATCGGCGCGACGGTCGCCGGCAGCGCGGCCACGAACGCCGGGTCGGCGAAGCAGGCTGCCTGCTCGGGCGAGAGCGAGCCGCCGAAGTCGCCGGCCTGCCCCACGGCCGACGCCGGATCGCGAAGCGCCGGAAGGATCTGGCCGGCCGACTCGTCCACCAGCGTGACCAGCAGGCGCTGGCAGGTCGCCGGCATGTCCGGCACCGCCGTCGCCAGGTTCGCCTCGGTCTGGCCGACGAGGGTCACGAACAGGACGGTCCCGAGGATCGCCACGCCCAGGGCGGAGCCGACCTGGCGCATGGTCGAGTTCGTCCCGGACGCGAGGCCGGAGCGCTCGGGCGGGATGTCGGACAGGACGATGCTCGTGAGCTGGGCCGTCGCGAGGCCCACGCCGATGCCGTACACGAACAGCGGAATGGCGAGCAGCAGCCCGGACGTCGACGGGCTGATGAAGACCGTCGTGAAGAAGATGCCCACGGCCTCGAGCCCCATCCCGAGCGTGACGGCCCGGCGAGGACCCCATCGGCGCGCGAGAGTGGCCGACAGGGGAGCGGCAAAGAACGAGCCGACGGCGAGCGCGAGGAAGATGAGGCCGGTCTCGAAGGCGTCGTAGCCGACCACGGCCTGGAGGAAGAGCGGCAGGGCGAAGAGGAGCCCGAACTCGCCGAGGCTGACGATCGTCCCGGCCAGGTTCCCGAAACGGAAGGCGCGGAAGCGCCACAGCGAGAAGTCGAACAGGTAGAACTTGCCGACGCGCTGGCGACGGACCTCGACGGCGGCGAAGAGCAGGAGCGAGACGACGCCGATGCCGATCGAGACCGGCACGACGGAGATCGCCTCCGACGGCCAGCTCCAGCCGAGGATCGCGAACACGCGATCCGGGTTCGGCGCCCACCAGCCGTACGAGCGGCCTTCGATCAGGCCGAACACGACGCCGACGAGGCCGACCGTGATGAGGAGGAACCCCGGGAGATCGAAGCCGAGCTTCGTGTGCTCGTCACGCGACTCCCTGATGTAGCGGAGCGTGCCGAGGATGGCGAGGATGCCGATCGGCAGGTTGATGTAGAAGGCCCAGTTCCACGACAGGTTGGTCGTGAGCCAGCCGCCCAGCAGGGGACCGATGGCGGCCATGCCGCCGATCACGGCGCCCCAGATGCCGAAGGCGATGGCGCGGTCGCGTCCCTGGAAGTTCGCGTTGAGGATCGACTGCGTGGCGGGCAGGATCATCGCCCCGCCGATCCCCTGGACCAGGCGGGCGCCGATCAGCATCTCGCCGCTGGTCGAGAGGCCGGCGACCATCGACGCGAGCACGAAGATGACGAGGCCGGCGAGATACATGGCACGCCGGCCCAGCACGTCGCCCATCCGCCCCATCGTCACGAGCAGGGCCGCGAAGACGAGCGTGTAGATCGCGTTGATCCACTCGGCGGCGGTCGAATCGAGGTTGAGGTCCCGGATGATCGAGGGAACGGCGACGTTCACGATCGTGGCGTCGACGATGATCATCGACACCCCGAGGCTCAGCATCGCGAGCCCCAGCCACCGCCCGCGGCCACCGGTGGCCATCGCGGGCGCGGGGGCCGGCATCGTTGCAGTGGTCATCGCGAGAGCGTGCTCCTGGGGTTCGGGTGGGGTCGTCGCCGGCTCGTTGGTGAGCCGACGAGCTTCATTCGCCATGTGCTGATAGTTTCGTATCACACATGTTTCGCGGCGATGATAATCTGGTCGGCGTGAACACGCAACCGGCCCCCTCCGCGCCCCGCCGCCGGCGGCGCCGCACGACCGCGACGGTTTCCCGGGACGAGGCCTTCGAGACGAGCCGGCTGGTCGTGGAGCTGCTCCACGCGGCCCACGCGAGCCGCCGGGCAGCCGACGTGACCAGCGGCGACCGGGGGCCGACCGGCTCGCGCGATGCGCCGCCGTCGGACCACGCGATCCGGGCGGCCATCCACCTCTACCAGCACGGCGAGCGGACGGTGGGCCAGCTCGCGACGGGCCTCGGCATCAGTCGCGGCTGGGCCAGCCGCGTCGCCGAGGAGCTCGTCGAGCGCGGCCACGCCGAGCGCGAGGACGATCCGGACGACCGCCGCGTGGTCCGCCTGCGGCTGACGGATCGCTCGCTGGCCGAGATCGAGCGGGCCTACCGGTGGCGTGGCGACGTCGTCGCGGCGGCGCTCGCCGAGCACGGACCGGCGGAGCGCGAGGCCATCCGCCGGTTCCTGCGGCAGGTGGCCGCCGGCCTGGCCGGTGACCCGCCGGCGGAGCCCTGACCGCGGTCCCGACCGCCCGGGCTTGGACCGCCCGGGCTCGGTGGCCGAGTCTGCGGTCAGCTCACGGCGGGGACGGGCCGGTCGCCGCCCTCCGCTGCTCAATGCGGAGAGCTCAGGGGACCAGGCCCGCGGCGATCACCGCGGCGAACAGGAGGATGATCGCGTTCCCGAGGACGATCACGGCGACGCGAAGGCCGGGGGACAGCCGGCGGTGCAGGAAGGCCCCCACGCCCGCGAGCAGCAGCTGCCACGAGAGCGACGCGAGGAACGCACCCACCACGAAGGCGACCTTCTCGGCCGGCCCTGCGCCGGTCGCGGTCAGCCCCAGGATGAGGGCCGCGAAGTACGTGACCGTCACCGGGTTCAGGAGCGTGATGCCCAGGAAGACGGCGAACGTGCGTGGGGCCGACCCGCGCCGCTCCGCCGCTTCCACGTCGGCCGGGATCTCGGCGGGCGCGCCCGGCGCCGCGGCTCCCGCGGTCCGCAGCCCGAGCAGGCCGCGCAGGGCAATGACGACGAGGAGCACGACGGCAAGCACCCGGAGCGACGTCTCGAACGGGCCAAGGACACCCGCGAGCGCGGCCCCGAACGCGGCGGCGACCAGGGCATAGATCCCGTCGGCGGAGGCCGCTCCGGTCCCGGCGGCGGCCGCCAGCCGGAAGCCGCGCCGCAGGCCCGTCTCGACGATGAGGATGGCGATCGCGCCGACGGGGATGGCGATGCCATAGCCCGCCGCCGCGCCGGCCAGGAATGCAGGGATCATCGGCGCACGGTAGGGGCCGCGGCGATGCCCCGTCAACGGAGCGAGCCGATCTGCAGTCGGCCGGCACGCGACTGCGCGAGCCGCCGCCGTCGTTGCGCCACCTTCGCCGTGGCTACGATAGGCAGGTGAAGCTCCTTGATCCGTCCCGGGTCGGCACGGGATCGTCGACGCACGCCGCACTGCAGGCCGACCCCGGCCGCGCCGCGGCGGAGGCGTGACCGCCCTGCGGCGCTACGCCCGGAGCTTCACCGGCTTCGAGCGCGACGCCCGGATCTTCCTCCTCACGACCCTCGTGTACGGGGTCACGCTCAGCCTGTGGTGGGTCGACTTCAACCTCTACCTGACCGCCCTCGACTTCGACCCGGCATTCATCGGCATCAGCGGGACGGTCGGCTCGGCAGCGGGCGTCCTTGCCGCCTTCCCGGCGGCCATCCTCTCCGACCGGTACGGGCGACGGCTGATCCTCGCCCTCGGGACGGCCGGGGCCACCCTTGCCGTCGCGGGCCTGCTGTTCACGACGTCCCCGCTCGCGATCCTCCTCCTTGCCGCCGCGATGGGCGCGGCGAACCAGGCGTACTTCGTCGTCCAGTCGCCCTTCCTCATGGAGCGCAGCCGGCCGGAGCATCGCAGCGAGCTCTTCTCGCTGCAGTTCGCCATCTCCAACATCACGAACGTCGGCGCGGCGCTCCTCGGGGGGGCCATCGCGGCCGTGATCGGCACCACGACGGGCACCGGCGCCAGCGACCCCTCCGTCTACCGGATCCTCCTGATCGTGATGGTCGTGGCCGCCGCGGCCGCCACCGCGACCGTCCTGGCGCTCCGCGACGACCGCCCGCGGCACCGCCGCGACTGGCGCACGCTGGAGCAGCGGCCAGGCGACGGCTGGGCCGGCGAGCCGATCGCCGCCCGCGCCGACCTGCCGGTGACGACCCGCCGCGCTCGCCTGGGGATCCCCCGTCCAGCCGATCCGCGGACCTTCTGGCGCCTCCTGATCCCCGGGTTCCTCATCGCCCTGGGGGCGGGCCAGGTGATCCCCTACCTCAACGTCTTCGTCGAGCGCAAGTTCGCGCTCGACCTCGCCCAGCTGAACGTGATCTTCGCGATCACCAGCCTCGGGACGACGCTCGCCATCCTCGTCCAGCCGGCCCTCGCCCGGCGCTTCGGGAAGGTCAGCTCGGTGGTGCTGGTCCAGGGGGTCAGCATCCCCTTCCTGGTCGTCCTGGGCTTCAGCCCGATCCTGTGGACGGTGATCATCGCCATGATGGTCCGCAACTCCCTCATGAACGCCGGCAACCCGATCGCCAACGCGTTCGCCATGGAGCAGCTGCGGCCGACGGAGCGGGCCATGTACGCGGCGACCGCGAGCCTCCTCTGGTCGCTCGGCTGGGTCATCGCCGGCACGTGGTACGCCGTGCTGCAGGCAACCCTCGGGTTCGAGGCCGGCTACACCGTCAACTTCGTGACGATCATCGTCCTCTACTCCCTCGGCACCTGGCTCTACTGGCGCTGGTTCCATCCCGTGGAGACGCGCCAGCGGGCGCTCGAAGGTCCTGTCGCGGTCTGACCCCGCCCCGCGACGGGACGCCGGCGGCCGGACGTCCCCAGGACGGGGACCTCCCCCGGGAGGACGCCGCCGCGAGCCGACGCCGCCCCGAGCCCGTCCCAGCCCGCTATCCTCAGGACACCATGGCCGAGCAGCCGACGCCGTCCCCCGTCCCCTCGTCCGACCCGGGCGCGACCCCGTCGCGCGCGAAGACCGGCATCCCCCGCAACCCGGGCCGCCACGACCTGGGCATGAAGGCGACGCTCCTCTTCCCGAACCGGGAGATCGTCGAGCGCTACTACGTCCCCCTCATCTACACCGCCTGCCGGACCTGCTACTCCGAGCTCGAGCCGGACGAGATCTTCCGGCGCGCCGAGAGCGGCGAGATCGACCCGGCCAGGATGCAGAAGCTGATCAGCGGGGTCATCGAGAGCGGCCACGGCAGCACCATCGAGCACGTCGTCTTCACCTTCGGGATCAGCGGCGTGAGCCGCACCCTGTCGCACCAGCTGGTCCGCCACCGGGCCGGCGTCGCCTTCGACCAGCAGAGCCAGCGCTACGTCTCGTTCAAGGGCGCCGCGACGATGCTGCCCGGCACCATCGCCGAGGCGGACCCGGACCTGCGCGCCCGGTACGAGGAACAGGTCGACGGCTCGCTCGGCCTGTACGGGGAGCTCCTGGCGGCCGGCATCCCGGGCGAGGACGCGCGCTTCGTCTTCCCGAACGCGACGCGCACGAACCTCGTCATGACCGCCAACCTGCGCGCCCTCATCCACATGGCCGGGCTGCGCCTCTGCACGATGGCCCAGTGGGAGATCCGCCGGCTCTTCCAGCTGATCCGCCACGAGGTCTTCGCGGTGAGCCCCTTCCTGGGCAGCTTCCTGGCCCCCAAGTGCGTGCCGCTCGGCTACTGCGACGAGATGGGCAACCGCGACGAGCACTGCCCGATCCGGCCCCACAAGGACACCGTGCTCGCCGCCTGGGCCGAGAAGGCCAAGGCCGCGAAGGCTGCCGGGCGCTCGCTCCCGGTCGTCGACGGCGGCTAGGGGCCCGGGGGATCACGCGATGGGCATCCGCCTGCAGTTCGACCGGATCCCCCCCGGGGCGGAGATCGGGCCGCACCGGCACGGCGTCGAGACCCTCGTCTACCTGGCCGCGGGCGAGATCGTCTTCGAGCACGGGCCGGAGCTGGGGCGGCGGGTCACCATCCGGGCGGGCGACGTCCTGTACGAGGCGCCCGCCGAGTATCACCTCGTGCGGAACGAGTCATCGATCGACGCCCTGGCGCTCCTCGCCGCCGTCGAGGTGCCCCCGGAGCGGCCCGGGGACGTCCTGCGGACCTGGCACGCCGAGGGTGAGCCCGTGCGGCGTCGCGAGGGTGCCCGCGTCGTGGGCGGCCCCGGCACCCGCATGCGCGTGCTCGTCGAGCCGGGTGACTTCGGGACCGAGGCCTTCTCGCTCGGCGAGGTGGAGATCGAGCCGGGCGGCGGCACCGGGTGGCACCGGCACCAGCGGTCGGAGCACGTGATCGTCGTCTTCGAGGGCCGCGGGACGGTGCGCGTCGGGTCGCTCGAGGAGACGCTCGAGCCCCTCAAGGGCGTGCGCGTGGAGATGGGCCTGCCGCACGCCATCACGAACACCGGCCGCACGACCCTTCGCTACTACGTCTGCAGCACGCCGGCGGCCGATCCGCTCAGCGATCGGGAGGATGTCGACCCGCCGTCGTGACGGCGGGTCGCCGGACACGGAACCGCCCCGAGGGGGAGTACCGACACCGGGATGCCGGTCGCGTCCCCGCCGGGGCGGTCGCCGCGCGTGCGGGCGACACGAGGTCGACCCGTCCGTACGGACATGAGTACGCCCGGAGGAACCGAGAACTCGAGCGGCCCCTTGATGTGATCGCAGCGCCACTCGGAGGGAGAGCCCCCGGGATTGCTCCCGAGCGTCTCGTCGGACCTCGTTGATGTGATCGCCGTGGTCTCGACTCTCGCGGCCCCTCCGGGCAAGACACATGATCGCCCGCCGCGGGAAGCGCCACAACCCGGTTATCCACGAACTGCCGGGCGGGGCCGGCCCCCGCGTCCACGGGTTTTCCCCCGCTGTGGAGAACGTGTGGACAAGCCGGGGCAGCGTCCCGCGGCCGCGCACGGATGCGGCGGCTCGACCGTGCGCCGGGCCGACGGGTGCGTCAGGCGGACCGGCGGCGGCAGGCCGACCGGTGCGTCAGGCGGACCGGCGGCGGACGCGGCCGACGACCACGGTGCCGGCGCGGCGGTCGTGGAAGCCCCGCCGAAGGGGATCCAGAGCGGTGGTCAGGAAGAGGAACAGGTACCAGCCCGTATTGATCCCCGCCACGACCCCGATCGGGAGCGCGCCGGCCCCGGCGAGCGACGCCGCGCAGAGCGGCAGGAGCTGCAGGATGGCCCAGCGAGTCGTCGCCACCGGGGCGGGCACCCGGCCGGCGTCCGGCGGCACGCGAGGCGCGGATGGCACCGCCGACGACCTCCCGGGGAAGCCCGGCGGCCCGCCCGCGACTGCCGGCGCGACGGCGCGGACCGCGATACCGAAGATCCGCTGGCCCGGCGTCGCCCCCCAGCGCGCCCAGCAGCCCGCGTAGTAGGCGGCATCGGTGACGAGCGTGAGGCCGAGCTCCAGGGCCACCCGGAGGGGATCGACCGCCACGACCACCACGCCCGTGCCGCCCGGATCGGTCTCCACGAGCACGCCGAACGTCGCATCGAGAACGACGGCGTACAGGACGTAGACGGGGGCCAGGACGAGGCCGTCGAGGAAGAACGCGACGAGCCGCCGCCAGAGCGTCGCGAGCGGCGCCTGGGCCTCGAGCGCCACCGGCTCCCTCAGCCGCCGATCGCGAACATCTCGACCCGCGGGAGGTCGGCGGTGCCGGCAGTCCGCAGCTCGGAGTAGCGATCGGCCCGCAGCGTCCAGGTCGCGCTGATCCGCTCGACAAGCTCCTCGTCGGTCGCGCCCGCGCGGAGCGGCGCCTTCAGGTCGGCCCCCGCGGCGGCGAACAGGCAGGTGAAGAGCTCCCCCTCGGCGGAGAGCCGCGCCCGCGTGCAGGTTCCGCAGAAGGGCCGGGTGACCGAGGCGATGACCCCGACCTCACCCGATCCGTCGCGATACCGGAAGCGGCCGGCGACCTCGCCCGCGTAGTTCGGCGCCAGCGGCTCGAGGGGCAGCTCGGCATCGATCCGCGCGAGGATCTCCGCCTGCGGGACGACCTCGTCCATGCGCCAGCCGTTGGTGCGCCCGACGTCCATGAACTCGATCAGGCGCAGGATCAGCCCCTCGTCGCGCGCCCAGCGCGCAAGCGGGAGGATCGAGTCCTCGTTCGCGCCGCGCCGGACCACCATGTTCACCTTGATCGGCGTGAGGCCGGCCTCGCGCGCGGCCGCGATCCCGTCCAGGACCCGGCCGACCGGGAAGTCCGCTCCCGTCATCCGGCGGAACACGTCGTCGGCGAGCGAATCCAGGCTGACCGTGATCCGGCGGAGGCCCGCGGCGGCGAGCGGGTCGGCGAGCTTCCGGAGCGCCGAGCCGTTGGTCGTCAGGGTGAGGTCGCGGACGCCGTCGATCCCGGCGAGACGGCGGACGAGGTCCGGAAGGTCGCGCCGCACGGTGGGCTCCCCGCCGGTGATCCGGAGCTTCTCGACGCCGAGCCGGACGAACAGGCCGGCGAGGCGGACGATCTCCTCGAAGGTGAGGATCTCGTCGCGCGCCAGGAACGCGTGATCGCGTCCGAAGACCTCGACCGGCATGCAGTAGGTGCACCGGAAGTTGCACCGATCCGTGACGGAGATCCGGAGGTCGTGCATGCGCCGGCCGAGGCGGTCGATCGGCAGCGGCGCGGCATCGGTGCGGGTCGGTCGGGCCTCGCTCATGGCCGGCACATCGTAGACGCGTCCGTCGGCACACGCCCGCGCGAGGGCGCCCGGGGACCCGGTGTGGCCCGGCACCGACCCGGTGTGACCCGGCACCGGCCCGGTGCGCCACCGCACCGACAGGACCCCTCCGGTACCACCGGCGGTGCCCGCTGGTACCACCAGTCAACTCCACCGGACCGCTCCCTGCTCCTAGCATCCACCGCAGGCGTCAATCGCGCCGGCACTACCGCGCAGCAGGGGACTGAGCAGCATGGCAACCACCAATTCCCGAACCGGGTTCCGCCTTCCGTGGAGCACGGACCGGGCGGCTTCCCGCGAGGCGTCGGCCGATCCTGCCGACGAGCTCGTCGCGCCCGCGCCGGCGCCGGCCTCCGACACCGACGCCGCAGGGGCACTCTCGCCTGGAGCGGGCGACACCATCGACCAGGGCGCGGCCGGGGACGGCGCCCGGGAACAGGAGGAGGCTCTCGTGACGACCCTGGCGCCTGAGACGGCGCAGCATCCCGTGACGGCCGGATCGCCGGCGCCCGAGATTCCTGCCGCCAGCGCCCCCGGCGAGGCCGTCGACGCCGCCCCCGCGCCCGAGACGAACCCGGTCCCGGCACCCGCGCTCGCGACGGCCCAGGCGCGCCGGCCCACCAAGTTCCTCGCCGACCTGACGCGAGCCATGCAGGCGGCGGCCGAGCAGGCGCGCAGCGCCACCCTGGAGCAGTACCGGGCCGAGGGCACGACGGTCATCGAGCAGATCCATGCCCGTTCCGCGACCGGTGCCACCGAGCTGCGACGCCACGCGGACGACGACGTCTCCGCGATCAAGGATTGGTCGAAGGCCGAGATCGCCCGGATCCGCGAGGAGACCGAGCAGCGTGTTGCGTCCCGGCGTGAGCAGCTCGAGGGCCAGCTCGAGCGGCATGCCGCGATCATCGAGCACGAGATCGAGAAGGTGCGCGGTCGCATCTCGACGTTCGAGAGCGAGATGGGCACGTTCTTCGACGACCTCCTCCGCGAGGAGGACCCGGCGGTCTTCGCCGCGCGGGCGGCGAGCCTGCCGGAGCCGCCGTCGTTCGAGAACCTCGACGACGATGCGGTCGCGGCCCTCCTCCAGGAGCCGGGCGTCGGCGTTCCCGAACCCGCCGTGGCGGCCGTGATGGAGCCGGCCGCCGAGGCCGAGGCGGCCGCCGGGGCCGAGGCGGCCGCATTGGTCGAGACGCCGGCCGAGGCCACCGTCGACGTGGCCGCGGAAGCCGGTGCCGAGGCCGACGCAGCGACGGTCGAGGCCGACATGGCCGCGGAAGCCGGTGCCGAGGCCGACGCAGCGACGGTCGAGGCCGACATGGCCGCGGAAGCCGTTGCCGAGGCCGACGCAGCGACGGTCGAGGTCGAGGCCGACGCAGCGACGGTCGACGAAGCCGCGCTCGATCGCGAGGCCGCGATGGCCGCGATCCAGGCCGCCGCCGAGGCGGCCGACTCGTTCGAGATGGCGGAGACCCCGGCCGACCCGGCCGAGGCCGCCGCGGAGCCGGCGGACGTGGCGATCGCCGCAGAGCCGGCGCCCGAGGCCGAGGCCGAGGCAGATGCCGTTGCGACGCCCGTCGAGAGCGAGACGCCGGAGCCCGGCCTGGACCCACGCCTGGCCATGCTCGGCCTGACCCCGGACTTCGCCGCCGCCGAGATGGCCGCCGCCGAGATGGCCGCGGCCGAGGTCGACGACGAGGAGGTGCCCGAGATCGGGGGCGACGCCCTCGAGGCACGGCTCGCGGGGCTCGTGCCCGGCGAGACACCGGCGGCCACGACGGAGACCGTCACCACGCAGGTCATCGTGACCGGGCTGGTCAGCGTCGCCAGCATCGCCAGCTTCAAGCGCCACCTCGGTCGCCTCGCGGGCGTCGCCCACGTGGGCGTCTCCTCGGGGCCGGACGGCGAGTTCCTCTTCGCGGTGCAGCACGAGCAGGGGTCCTCCCTGCGCGAGCTCATCCCCACCCTCCCCGGCTTCGGGGCTCGCGTCGTGGGCGCCGGCGACGGCATCGTCCACGTCAGCGCGCAGGACCCGCAGGACTGACGTCCGCGTCACACAGGAAGGACGCTGCGATGGCCCGCCCCTCGATCGCGATCGCGCTGCCCCGGGACGAACGTGGCCCCGTGGCCGACGCGCTGCGGGAGGCGAACCTCGATCCGCTCCTCGTGCATCGGCCCGAGGAGCTCGAGGCCCATCTCGCCGCGGGTCGGGACATCGCGGTCGCGATCCTCGACGGAGAGACCGACCTCGACACGTCCCTCGAGTACTACGGCCTCCTCCACGAGGCCGGGCGCGACATCCCGGCGTTGATGGTGCTCTCGGCGCGCGCGCTCGATCGCCTCGGCGGCTCGCACACGGGCGCGAAGGACGAGTACTTCACCCGCCCCTACGCCCCGGAGTCGATCCGCTGGCGCGTCGAGGCCATGATGATCCGCCGCCTGGCCGTCGACGACGGCAGCGGAGCGGTCATCCAGACGGGGCCACTGACGCTCGACGACTGGTCGCGCAACGGAACCTTCGTCGCGGTCTTCAACCCGAAGGGGGGCGTCGGCAAGACCACGGTCGCCGTGAACCTGGCCGCGGCCCTCACGGCGATGGGCCGCCGCGTCCTCCTCGTCGACGCCGACACGGTGACCGGCCACATCGCGAGCTCGCTGGGGCTCGAGCACGTGCGGACCCTCGTCGACGAGGTGATCGACGCGCACGAGGCCGGCGTCGAGCCGCCCGCCACCCTCGACGACCTCCTGGCGGCCCACCCGTCAGGGATGCACGTCCTCGTGCTCGCGTCGGGCCCGCTCAAGACCTCCCTGCTGGACCCGGAGCATGTCGCCGCTGCGATCGACACCGGGCGCCGCCACCACGACGTCGTCGTCGTGGACCTGCACCCCGACTACGACCCGCTCAACCGCGCGATCTTCACGAAGGCCGACCGGATCCTCGTGCCCGTCACGCCCGACGTGCCCGCCCTCCGGGCCGCCGTCCAGCTCCGCGACGTGGCGAGCGAGCTGGGCTTCGTCGACAAGCTGGCGATGGTGATCAACCGCGCCAACAGCGGCGTCTCCGTCGCCGACATGGAGCGCACCATCGGGATGACGTCGCTGGCGCTCGTCCGCTCGGCCGGCCTGCAGCTCGTGAGGGCGACCAACGAGGGACGCACGGTCATCGACATGTTCCCCCGCGAGAAGGTCACCGAGGACTTCCAGATCCTCGCCGAGCGCGTGGTCGGCGCCCCCCGGGCAAAGGCAGAGGCCCCGTCGCGCCTGAGCCTCGCGGCCCTGTTCGGGCGCCGCAAGGACACCATCCGGGCCTGACTCACCGTCCCCGGCGGGCCGGCGAGGACGCGATCTGCAGGTCCGGTCAGCCGCCGGGCGCCCGCCCCATGAGGGCGCGGGTCGCCTCGACGGTCCGCCGCTCGACCTGGTCGACTCCCCGCAGGTAGGAGCGGTTCACGAGCACGACATCGACCTCCGGATCACCCAACGCGTGCTCGCCGAGCAGTACCACCGCGTCCGTGACCGGGATGAACAGCTCGGTGCTCCGGTCGAGCAGGCGCTCGGGCTCCGAACCGGGGAAGAGGTAGACGGTGCCGACCACGCGGAACGGGGGGACCCCGAGGGCCACGTCGTAGGGGACCTTGTGGAGCTTGTGCGCGGCGCGCTCCGCCTCGCTCAGGGACGGCAGCGAGCCGGCCCCGGCGAAGACGGCGATGAGGTCGAACGGGTCGATCTTCTCGAGGCCCGGGGCCGGGCTCAGGTCCTCCGAGCCGTCGGCGGGCCCCCAGCGGACGTCCGTGATGGCAACCGCCTCCCGGCGGTTGAGGACGTCGGAGAGGCGCCCCTCGATCTCCATGCGGCCCACGAGCCGCCACTCCTCGGTGAGGCCGTCGAAGGGGATGCCGCGGACGCCCGGGCCGGACCCGCGCGCCGACGCGGCGCCTGCCGGCTCGTCCGGCTGCTTCGACCCGCGCTTGAGGAACCCGAATGGCACCCGCTCAGTCCTCCGCCTTGCCGCTGCTCTCGCGGATCGTATCCACAACCGTCGCGTCGGCGAGCGTCGTCGTGTCGCCGAGGCTGCGCCCTTCCGCGATGTCGCGCAGGAGCCGCCGCATGATCTTGCCCGAGCGTGTCTTCGGGAGATCGGGCGTGAACAGCAGGTAGCGCGGCCGCGCGATCGGACCGATCACGTACGCCACGTGCTCGCGCAGCTGGACCGCCAGGGCGTCGGTAGGTTCCTGCCCGGCGCGCAGGATGACGAACGCGAAGATCGCCTGGCCCGTGATCTCGTCGCTCTTGCCCACGACGGCCGCCTCGGCGACGGACGGGTGGTCGACGAGGGCGGATTCGACCTCGATCGTCGACAGGCGGTGCCCGGCGACGTTCATCACGTCGTCGACGCGGCCCAGCAGCCAGAAGTAGCCGTCCTCGTCCCGCTTCGCCCCGTCGCCGGCGAAGTAGAGGCCGGGG
This sequence comes from uncultured Chloroflexia bacterium, assembly GCA_963713285.1. GTDB lineage: Bacteria > Chloroflexota > Limnocylindria > Limnocylindrales > CSP1-4 > CTSoil-043. The sequence continues at coordinate 182,304 of CAVQLA010000006.1, forward strand.
AACCGGCTCCAGTACGTCTGGCGGTAGCGCTCGGGGTCACCGTAGATGCCGCGCAGCATCGAGGGCCACGGCCGGGTCAGGACCAGGTAGCCCCCGCCGCCCCTCGGGACGGGATTGCCCGCGCCGTCCACGATCTCGGCTCCGATCCCGGGCATCGGGAACGTGGCCGAGCCCGGCTTGGTGGTCGTGACGCCGGGAAGCGGGCTGATCAGGATGCTGCCGGTCTCGGTCTGCCACCAGGTGTCGACGATCGGCGCCCGCCCGCCGCCGACGTGGGTGTGGTACCAGAGCCACGCCTCGGGGTTGATGGGCTCGCCCACCGAGCCCAGGAGCCGCAGCGACGAGAGGTCGTGGCGGCGCGGGTGCTCTTCGCCCTGCTTCATGAAGGCGCGGATCGCGGTCGGCGCGGTGTACAGGATCGTGACGCGGTAGTCCTCGACGATCTGCCACCAGCGGTCCCAGGCCGGCGCGTCCGGGGCGCCCTCGTACAGGATCCCGGTCGTCGCGTTGGCGAGAGGTCCGAAGACGATGTAGCTGTGGCCGGTCACCCAGCCGATGTCGGCGGCACACCAGTAGACGTCATCGGGCTTGATGTCGAAGACGGCGTCGTGAGTGAAGCTGGCGCCGAGGAGATAGCCCGCCGTCGTGTGCATGATGCCCTTGGGCTTGGCCGTGGTCCCCGACGTGTACAGCAGGTAGAGCATGTGCTCGGACGGCACGGGGATCGGGTCGCACCGGTCGGACTGGCGGTCGACGAGCTCGTGCCACCAGTGGTCGCGGCCCTCCACCATGTGAACCCCGCCGCCGAGCCGCTCGACCACGATAGAGGCCGTGATCGTGGGCGTGGAGGCCATCGCCTCGTCGGCATGGTGCTTCAGGCCGACATGCCTGCCGCGCCGCCAGCCGCCGTCGGCCGTGATGAGGACCTTCGCCCCGGCGTCGTTGATGCGGTCGGCGAGCGCCTCCGCCGAGAAGCCGCCGAAGACCACGGTGAACGGGGCCCCGATCTTCGCGCAGGCGAGCATCGCGACCGGCAGCTCGGGGATCATCGGCAGGTAGATCGCGACCCGGTCGCCGAGGCCGATGCCGAGATCCGTGAGGGCGTTCGCGGCGCGGTTGACGCGGCCCCGGAGATCCGCATACGTGATCGTCTGCGTGTCGCCCGGCTCGCCGATCCAGTGGTAGGCGACCTTGTCGCCGAGCCCGCGCTCCACGTGCCGGTCGACGCAGTTGTAGGCGACATTGAGCTCGCCGCCGGTGAACCACTTGGCGAACGGGAGCTCCCACTCCAGCGTCGTCTCGAACGGCGTGAACCAGCTCAGGCGCTCGCGAGCCAGGGCGGCCCAGAACGCCTCGGGGTCGCGCTCGGCCACCTCGTAGAGCGCGGCCGTGGCGTTCGCCCGGGCGACGAAGTCGGGATCGGGCGGGAACGTCCGCTGCTCGAGCAGCAGGCCCTCGATCTCGGGCCGGGGCGTCGTCGGGTCGGGCTGCACGCCGGGCACCTCCGTGGCTCCGCGGGATGGCCGCATCATACGCAGCCCCGGCCGCCTGGGGACGGCGGCTGGCGGACGAGGTCAGGTGAAGTCGGCGCCACCCTCGGCGTCCGCCGCGTCCCCCGCGTCGGCCGCAGGGGCCGGTCGGGCGCGGGCCACGACGAGCGTGCGTCCGGCGGCCAGGTCCAGACCGGCCAGGCGCAGCGCATCCATGACCCGCCGGCGGAGCTCCCCGGCCACCTCCCACTGCTCGCCCGGGCGCACGGTTGCCGTGAGGAGGATCGGGATGCCCGGGTCTCCCGCGGCAGCAGCGTCGACGCGGAGGACCCGGGGCGGCTCGATGAACCGCTCGCTCCAGCCGTCCGCCGAGGCCAGCGCGGCGCAGACCTCGCCGAGGACCGCGGTCGCCTGCCCGATGTCGGTTCCGGCCGCCATGACGAACCGCTCCCGGACGCGCGCGTACGTGCGGGTGAAGTTCGAGGCGACGAGGATCTCGCCGTTGGGCACGGAGTGGACCGCTCCGTCGACGTCGCGGAGCACGGTCCGCCGCAGGCCGACCTCCTCGACCGTCCCGGTCACGCCGGCGATCGTGATGACGTCGCCGACGCTGAACGGGTTCTCGCCGAGGATGAGGATCCCGTTGAGGTAGTCGCGGACGAGCTGCTGGGCGCCGAAGCCCAGGGCGGCGCCGAGGGCCGCGCCGAGCGCCACGCCCAGCGCCCCGAGGGCGGTGATCACCTCCGGCGCGAGGATCCCGATCCCGGCGAAGACGCCGAACACGGCGAGGATCGCCCGGCCCAGCCGGGAGATGAAGAGGACCAGCGTGTCGAGGCGTCGCCGCCGCGTCGCCTCCTTGAGCGCCCGGTCCTCGGGCGAGAGGTCGCCCGCGCCAGGCAGCGGCGCCGAGGCCGCATGGACGGCGAGCCGGCGGACCAGCGCCAGCGCGACGACGTAGACGACGACGAGGGCGACGACGATCAGCCCGACGATCAGGAGCCGTCCGGCGAGCTCCAGCGCGAGAGCGACGATGCTGTCGAGGACGTCCTGCACGCGCGTAGCCTAGCGCCGCGCCGGCCGCGGCGGGCAGTGGAGCCGTGGGCCGCGCGAGGGCGTCAGGCGGGAACGCCGCCCAGCCGGGTGGTCACCGCGACCGCCGCGGCCCGCGCGCCGGTCACGAGCTCGGCGACCCGCGCCGGCGTGATCCGATAGGCCGGGCCCCAGACGCCGATGGAGGCGATCACCCGCCCCCGGGCATCCGCCACCGGGACGGCCACCCCGTTCGTGCCCTCGATCCACTCGGAGTAGGCAGTCGCATAGCCGCGACGGCGGACCTTGGAGAGCTCCTCCATGAGCGTCTCGAGCGTCGTGATCGTCCGCTCGGTGCGCGCGGCCAGCCCGGGCCGCGCGAGCCGCATCACGTCGCGCTCCGCCATGGCCGCCAGCAGGACCTTGCCGGAGGCCACGCAGTGGAGGGGCGTCGTCCGCCCGGTCCAGTCCGGGCACGCCACCATGTTCGGGCCGTCGACCTGGGCGACCGTGAGGTACGCGTCGCCCTCGAGGATGCCGAGGGTGACGGTCTCCCGGGTCGCCCGGGCAAGGCGCTCCAGCTCGGGGAGCGCGATGCCCCGCAGGTCGAGGGTCCGCTCGGCGCGCTCGGCCAGGCGGATCACGACGAGCCCGAGACGGTACTTGCCGGTCTCCTCGTCCTGCTCGACGAGGCCCCGACGCTGCAAGGTCGCCAGCAGCCGCGACGCCGTGCTCTTGTGCAGCCCGAGCCGGCGGGCAAGCTCCGTGACGCCCGCCTCCCCGGCACACTCTCCGAGCGCGAGCAGCAGGGCCGCGGCGCGGTCCACCGAGCGCACCGCGTTGCCGTCGAGGAGATCCCTGTCGGCATCGGTGGTGGACGCGCGCTGCACCGGCTGCGCCACCACCGACGGGCGAACCGGCTCCCTGCCGGGGCTCGTGGCGGCCCCGGGGATCGGGGCCAGCGGGGCGGGCCGCCCGCCGAGCGCCCCCGCCGGCAGCTCATGCGCTGGCGGGGGCGTGATCTCGAGGGCCATCAGCCGGCCGCCGGGCTGGACGCGGCGCCGGAGACGGCCTCGCCCTCGAGCGGCGGCGGCTGGTGCTGCGCCCGGAGCTCGAGCGCCGCATGGAAGGACTCGGCGAAGATCGAGACCACGCGGTCGACGATGTCCCCCTGCGCGTGGGCCTCGCAGACGAACCACGGCTCGCGGCTGTCGGGCTCGGGCATCGCGCCGCGGGCGTGCATCCCGACCGCCACGGCGTCGTACAGCTCGTGGTCCGTGTTCGCCCAGTCGCGGTACTCGCTCGGCACCTTCTCGGTGAACATGATCCCGAACATCGAGGGATGCCCGGTGATCTGGTAGGCGAGCCCCTTCGCGTCGATCACCTGGCGGAGGCCCGCCTGGATCTTCTCGCCGGTCGCCTTGATCGTCTCCAGGACCGGCGTGTCCCGGATGATCTCGAGCGTCTTCGTGGCGGCGGCGGCGGCGACCCGGTTCCCGGCGTACGTCCCGCCGTGGCTGACCTTCTTCGGGAGCATCTCCATGATCTCGCGCCGTCCGCCGAACGCGGCCGCCGGGTAGCCGTTGCCCATCGCCTTCGCGTACGTGCCGATGTCGGGGCGGATGCCGAAGAACTCGGCCGCGCCGCCGCGCCCGAAGCGGAAGCCCGTCTTCACCTCGTCGAAGATAAGGAGAATCCCGAACTCCTCGGTCAGGGCCCGCATCGCCTGGTGGAAGCCGGGCTTCGGCATGATCCCCTGGGCGTTTCCGAGGACCGGCTCGACGATGATCGCGGCGATCTCCTCGCCCCGGCGCTCGAAGAGGCGGCGCAGCTGGTCAAGGTTGTTGTAGCGGGCCGGGATGATCGTGTCGGCGACCGGCGCGGGGATCCCACGACCCCACGCCAGGCCGACCGGGTTGTCGGCGTCGCCCAGGTCGGAGACGTCGTTCGGCAGCACGCTGATCAGCGCGTAGTCGTGCATGCCGTGGTACTGGCCCTCGAATTTCACGATCTTGTCGCGGCCGGTGTACGCGCGGGCGACGCGCATCGCGTGCATCGTCGCGTCGGTGCCGGACGTCGCCATGCGGGCCATCTCGACCCAGCCGTTCAGCTCGCACAGGATCTCCATCGCCCGGACCTCGTCTTCCGAGGTCAGCGAGAAGCTGACGCCGCGCCGCATCCGCTCGTTGACGTACTCGTCGACACGCTCGTCGGCGTGCCCCAGGATCACGGGTCCGTAGCCCATCCGCAGGTCGACGTACTCATTGCCGTCGAGATCCCAGATGCGGCCTCCCTTGCCGCGATCGATGTAGACGGTGTCCTCGCCCCAGGCGCGGAAGTTGGAATCCGTGCCGCCGGGCAGGGTCCGGATGGCCCGCTGATACATCGCCACCTGGGTGTCGCGCTTCAGGCTGGAGACCGACTCGGGCGCCATGATTCCTCCGTGGCTCGATCGTCCCGCGGCCTCACCCCCGGGCCGGCCGCAGCACACCGCGGGACGGTGCGGGGCCGCACGGCGTGGTCGGGGTGTTCCGGTGGGCGGAACGGGTGACGGCGCGATCGTGCCATGTCACGCGATCTCGTGTCAACGATCTTCGCGCGGAATCGGGCCGTGGCGTGCGAATCACGGGGCCTCCGACGCGTTCATGTGCGATCCTGGCCCGGCGGCGCCAGCCTGGCCTCGGTGGACGGAGCCCATGGCCGGGCGTCCACGGGCGCAGGGTCGGGCGTCCGGCTCGCGGGCGTCCGGCTCGCCGGGCCGAGCTCCTTCTGTCGGCTGCGCCGTGGCCCGCCCGCGGCTCGCCGCCCGCCCACGGAGACCGTGGGGCTGGGCCCGCGTACACTCCGCGCGATGCCCGGCCTCTACCTCGCTGCGATCGTCGGCGCGTTCGCCGGCGTCGCCCTGCTCGACCGCCGGTTCCGGCTGGGCCTGGCGAGCCGGGCCACGCTGGCGGCGATCGTCGTCGTCGAGGTCGCGTTCCTCGCCTTCGACCTGCTCGGCGCAGCTCGCGGCTGGTTCGCCACCGACACCGACTGGGTGATCGCCTACTGGCCGCCCGGCATCCCGCCGGAGGAGCCTCTGCTGCTCGCGTTCATCACGGTCTGGGCGATCGCCCTGTACCGCCTCGCCGGCCGCTGGACGGGAGAGGACCCGTCGTGATGCCCGAGTACACGCTCGCGGGGCTCGCCTGGCTCGGCGGCGCGTTCGCGCTCGCCGGCGCGGCCGGGATCGTGCGTCGCCGGAGCACCTGGGTCGCCTTCTGCGCCTTCCTGGCCTCCACCGTCGTCTTCGACGCCGTCCTCACCGGCATCCCGATCGTGGTGTACGACGACAGGCACCTGGCGGGGATCCGGCTGGGGACGACCCCGGTCGAGGACTACCTCTACGGCCAGGCGCTCTGCCTGACGGCCATCGCCACGCACGAGCTCGTGCGGCGCGGGCGGCGCGGCCGGCGGCGGGATCTGCCGATGGGCGACGGGGCGGCCACGGGGACCCGATGAGCGCCCTCCGCACCGTCGTCGCGGCGAGCCGACCGATCTCCTGGGTCAACACCGCGCTCCCCTTCCTCGCGGCCGCCTTCGAGGTCGAACGCGGGATCACGCCCCTGCTGGCCCTCGGGTTCGTCTACTTCCTGGTGCCGTTCAACCTGCTCATGTACGGCGTCAACGACATCCACGACTACGCGAGCGACCGCGCGAACCCCCGCAAGCAGTCCGTCGAGGGCGCGCTCGTGCCGCCCGATCGCCGTCGCCTCATCTGGTCGGCGATCGCGATCACGAACCTCCCGCCGCTCGCGGCGATCGCCCTCGTCGCCCCGCCCGCGGGCACCGCGGCCGTCCTCGCGGCGGTCGTTGCCGCGTGGATCTACTCGGCGCCGCCGTTGCGGACGAAGGAGCGCCCGTTCCTCGACTCGCTCACCAGCGCCTCGCACTTCGTCCTGCCGGCCATCGCCGGATTCCTCGTGGCCGGCCTCCCGCCGGCCGAGCTGCCGTGGAGCATCCTCGGGGGCTTCTTCGCCTGGGGCGTCGCCAGCCATGCGCTCGGCGCGATCCAGGACATCGCCTACGACCGCGACGCCGGGATCGGCTCGATCGCGACCGTGATCGGCGCCCGCCAGACGGCGCTCGTCGCCCTCGCCGGGTACGGCGTCGCCGTGGTCGCGGCCCTCTCGCTGGGGTTCCCCTACGGCCCGGTCGCGGCCGCCGTCCTGGCGCTCTTCCTGCTGCTCCCGATCGCCGTGCTGAGCTCGCCAACCGAGGCGCAGGCGCGCCGGGCATGGCGCAGCTTCCTGGGCCTCAACCCGATCGCCGGGTTCGTGGTCACCCTCCTGCTGCTCCGGCACTGGGGCCTCTCGACGGAGCCCGTCGGCGCGATCTGGACGGGCGCCTCGGTCGGCGCGGTGGCCCTGGTCCTGGCGAACCTGGTCCTCACCGAGCTCGTGGTCCGGCGCGACCGACCGCGTCCCGACGCCGGGGAGACCCGTGCGCAGCCCGCCGGCCGGCTGCCGCCGCTGACGGTCGTCGTCCCCGTCCGCGACGAGGCAGCCCGCCTCCCGGCGCTCCTCGCCGCGCTGGCCGCCCAGGATCACCCCGACTTCGCGATCGTCGTCGCCGACGACTCCTCCTCGGACGGCAGCCCGGACGTGGCACGGAACGCCCTGGCCAGGCTCCGCCCGGGGGCCGGGACGGCGGGCGGCGACCGCGTCCTCGCCGTCCCGCCGAAGCCGCCCGGCTGGGCCGGCAAGAGCTGGGCCTGCGATCGGGCCGTCGCCGCGACCGCGACGCCGCACGTCCTCTTCCTCGACGCGGACACGCTGCCGCGGCCCGACGCGGTGCGGGCCCTCGCGGCGGAGCTCACCCGGTCCGGCGCCGCGCTCGTCAGCGGTGTCACGGCGTACGCCATGCCCTCCTGGCGCGAGCGGGCGCTGGTGCCGCTCTTCCCGGCCACGCTGTTCGGGTTCCTCCCGCTCTGGCTGCTCCGTCGCAGCGGAGGACGCCCCCGCTTCCTTGCGTTCGCCTACGGGCCGATCCTCCTCGTCGACCGGGCGGCCTACCTCCGTGCGGGCGGCCATGCGCGTGTCCCCGGCAGCGAGCGAGAGGATCTCGAGCTGGCTCGGACGTTCGTCGGTGCCGGCGAGCGGGTGCACCTCGTCCACGCGGCGGACCTCGCGGCCACCAGGCACTACCCCGACGGCACGGGGGCGCTGCGCGCCTGGCGCCGCGTCTTCGTCGCCTACGGCGGGGGCAACCTGGCGGTGGCGATCGCCGGCATGGCCGGGACGGTGATCGCCTGGCTCCTGCCGCTGCTCCTCCCCATCCTCGGGGCCCTCTCGCGCGATACAGTGGTGACGACCGGTGGGCTCGCGGCCCTCGGGCTCCTCGCCGCGTTCCGCCTGCTGCTGGCATGGCGCGAACGGCAGCCGCTCGCGAGCATCCTGCTCCACCCCGTCACCGTCATCGCGACGCTGGGCGCCATGCTGCTGAGCGTCGTCGATGCCGTTCGCGGCACGCCCGCCACCTGGCGCGGCCGACCATACGAGGACCCGAACCCGTGACCGCCCCCGCGACCACCGAGACCACCCCCGCGACCACCGATCTCCCGCCCGCATCCTCTCCTCCCGCGCGGACCGCGCTGGCCGAGGCCGACCGCGCGCCCTCGTCGCCCGGCCCGCGCCGACCGCGCGCGGTCGTCGTCGGCGGCGGGTTCGGCGGTCTCGCGATCGCCATCCGGCTCCTCGCCGACGGCCACGACGTGACGGTGGTGGAGCGGCGGCCGACCGTCGGCGGGCGGGCCTCGCAGATCCGCGACGCCGGCTACACCTGGGACACGGGGCCGTCCCTCATCACGATGCCCGAGCTCTTCGACGAGCTGTTCCGCCTCGGCGGCAGCTCGCTCGCGGCCGAGGTCCGGCTCCATGAGCTGGATCCGATGTACCGCATCTACTGGACCGACGACACCCGGCACTTCGACTTCACCACGGACGTCAATTCGCTCCGCAGCCAGATGGCCGCGTTCAACGTCTTCGACGCCGCCAACCTCGACCGCTTCCTCGCCGACACGAAGCGAATCCACGAGGAGGGGATCCTGGTGGCGGGCCGGCTGCCGTTCCTGCGGGCCTGGGACTTCGCGGGCCTCGTGCCGAAGATGGCGGGCCTCGATTCGATCCGTTTCCTGGGCAGCTACGTCGCGAAGTACTTCAAGGACCCCAAGATCCGCCAGGTCTACGACTTCCACTCGCTGTTCATCGGCGGCGACCCCGACCGCGTCCCGGCCATCTACGCCGCCATCGCCTACCTGCAGGTGGCCGGCGGCAGCTGGTACGCCGAGGGCGGCGTCTACTCCATCGTCGAGGCGCTGGCCCGCGTGGTGACGCGCGGCGGCGGCCGGATCGTGACCGGCGACGGCGTGGCCCGGGTGCTGCACCGCGACGGGCGAGCGACCGCCGTCGTGACCGACTCCGGCCTCGAGATCCCCGCCGACCTCGTCGTCAACAACGGCGACGTGACCGCCCGCGGGCGCCTCGTCCCCGACGCGCCCGACCGTCTCCCCTGGCGCCTGCGGCCGCTCCGGACGACCATGAGCGCGTACCTCCTCTACCTCGGCACGAACCGGCAATTCGACCGGCTGCTGCACCACTCGTTGGTCGTCGGCGACGACTACCGGGGCTTCATCCGCGAGGTCACCCGCGACCGGCGCATGCCCTCGAGCTTCTCCGTCTACATCCACGCCCCCACCCGGACGGAGCCGGCGATGGCTCCGGAGGGCGGCAATTCGATCGCCATCCTGCTGCCGGTCCCGAACCTTCGCTCGGGCGACGACTGGACCCTCGTCGAGCCGGAGCTGCGCGGTCGGCTGCTCGACTGGCTGGAAGGGCCGGGGGGCCTCCCGGGGCTCCGCTCCTCCATCGTGACCGAGCACAGCTGGACGCCGCTCACGTTCCGCGACGAGCTCGGGGCGACGGACGGGAACGCGTTCGCCGTCGAGCCGACGCTCCAGCAGTCGGCCTACTTCCGCCAGCCGAACCGCGACCGGGTGATCGACAACCTGTACTACGTCGGGGGCGGCACCCACCCGGGGGCCGGGCTGCCCGGCACACTCCTCACCGCCGAGGTGACGGCGAACGTGATCCGCGCGGACGCCGCCGCCCGGGGGCGTTGACGGGCCCGCCCGTCTGGACGGCGCTGCGACGATGACGGGCATGCAGGAGACGGCCCGTTCGAGCACCCTCCGCGACCCGGACGTCGCCGCGCTCCTGCCGGAGGCACGCGCCACGATCGAGCGCGTCGCCCGCACGTTCGCGCTGGCGGCGCGCCTCCTCCCCCGGGCCGTCCGCGAGGACGTGGACCTCCTCTACCTCGTGCTCCGGACGCTCGACGACCTGGTCGACCTTGAGGGAGGGCGGGACGGCGGTCCGCGCGCGGCCGATGCCGACGCGCGCCTGGCGGCCGTGGAGGCGTGGGCACGGCACGTTGGGGCGGCCGGAGCGGCGGCGTCGGCCGGAGCGGCGGCGTCGGCTGGAGCGGCGGCGTCGGCGCGCGTGAGCCGCGAGACCCGCATCCTGGACGATCTCGCCCGCCGCCACCCGGCGCTTCCCCGCGACGCGGTTGCGGACTTCATGGCCGGGATGCGCCAGGACCTCGCCGGGCCCAGGATCGCCACCGAGGAGGACCTGGACCTCTACTGCTACCGCGTCGCCGGCACCGTCGGCCGCCTGATGGCGGCGATCCTGGGCGCCGAGGGCCCCGAGGCCGACGCCGCGGCGCGCAGCCTGGGGATCGCCATGCAACGGACCAACATCATCCGCGACGTCGACGAGGATCTCGCCAACGGGCGGATCTACCTGCCGGCGGAAACCCTCGCGCGCCACGGGCTGACGCCGGCCACGCTCGCCACCGGCGACCGCCGGGCGCTGCTGATCCATGCGATCGCCCTGGCCGACGCTGCCTACGCGGCGGGCATCGCCGGGATCCCGCTCCTGCACCACGGACACCGCTCGATCCGGGCGGCGGCCGTCCTCTACCAGGAGATCCTCCGGCAGGTGGAGCGCGATGGCCTGGGCGTGCGGCGCCCGCACCGCGCGGTGGTGCCGCGAGCCCGGAAGGCGTGGCTCGTGCTCCGGACCCTCGTCGGCGGAGCCTGACCGAACGTGCCCGTCCCCGGCGGCGATCCGTCCGCGGTCCCGCCCCTGCTCGCGATGGCGCTCCTTGCCATCGGCTGGGTCGCCGGCAGCTTCCCGTCCGCCGTCATCGTGGGGCGCGCCGTCGGCGTCGATCCGCGTGCCGAGGGCGAGCGGAACCCGGGATCGGCGAACGTCTGGCGCCTGGCGGGCCCCCGGGCGGGCCTTGCCGTCCTGGCTCTCGACGTCGCCAAGGCCCTCCTGCCGGCGCTCCTGGGATGGGCTGTCGCGGGCTACTGGGGCGCCGTCACCGCGGGCGTGGGTGCCGTCGCGGGGTCGATGCGGCCGATCGTGCCGGGCTGGCGCGGGGGTCGGGGCATCGGGGCGGCGGTCGGGGCGGCGATCGCGATGAACCCCGCCGCCGCGGCCGTCGGGATCGCCGCCGCGGCCGTCGGCTGGGCGCTCCTGCGCCGGGCAGGGCGCGCCACGGCGATCGGCTTCGTTGCCTACCCGCTCGCGTGGGCGGCCCTGTTCGTCCGCGACCCGGAGACGCTGCTCGCCTTCGCCGGGTGCGGCATGCTCTACGTGGTGACCCTGGCCGGCTGGCTCGCCACGCGGAATCGCGGGCGCGCATAGGATCCGTCACCGGTGCCCCCGGTCCCCGGCGTCACCGAACATCGCGGGTCGGGGTATTGTCTCCATGGGCCCGGCATGCGAGGCTGGGCCACCCGGCCGTCGGGAGGCCGGGCACCCCAATCATCGGCAGCCGTGCAACGGATCTGAGGGAGGCAGCAGCGCATGTCCCTGCTCCGGCGGGTCGAGCAGGCGAGGCAGGGCATCGACGCCCCGGAGCCGGCTCCGGTCGCACCCACGGCACCGTCGGCTGCGGCGAGCCGCGCGCGGACCGCGGCACGGGACGAGATGCTGCATTCGATCCGAGTGCGCCTCCAGGAAGAGGTCAGCAACGCGCCCGGATCGCTCTTCGAGGCCACCTCGTCCGCGGACGTGCGGACCAGGGTCGAGGTGATCGTCGACCGAGTCGTCCACTCCAGCGCGTTCGCCGTCACGGGGGCCGAACGCCAGCGCCTCATCGAGGAGCTGGCGGGTGAGATTGGCGGGCTGGGGCCGCTCGACCCACTGCTTGCCGACGACACGATCACCGAGATCATGGTCAACGGCCCGGACCGGATCTACATCGAGCGGCGCGGCAAGATCGAGCGCGTCAACCGCGCGTTCCTGAACGACGAGCACGTGCTCCGGATCATCGACAGGATCGTCACCCCCCTCGGACGGCGCATCGACATGATGAGCCCGCGGGTCGACGCCCGCCTGCCCGACGGCTCCCGCGTCAACGCGATCATCGCGCCCCTCTCGCTCGTCGGGCCGGTGATCACGATCCGGAAGTTCTCGGCCACGCCGTTCACGGTGGAGGACCTCGTCAGGTTCGGCACGGCCACCGCCGAGATGTTCGAGTTCCTGCGGGCCTGCGTCGAGGCCAAGCTCAACGTCTTCGTGTCGGGCGGCACCGGCTCGGGCAAGACGACCACCCTCAACGTCATCTCGTCGTTCATCCCCGAGGAAGAGCGGATCATCACCATCGAGGACGCCGCCGAGCTGCAGCTCGACCAGAAGCACGTCGTCACGCTGGAGGCGCGGCCGTCGAACCTCGAAGGGCACGGCGAGATCACCATCCGCGACCTGCTGCGCAACTCTCTGCACATGCGCCCCGACCGGATCATCGTCGGGGAGTGCCGCTCCGGCGAGGCCCTGGACATGCTCCAGGCGATGACGGTCGGCCAGGAGGGCTCGCTCTCGACGGGCCACGCCAACAGCCCGCCGGACATGCTCCGCCGCCTCGAGACGATGGTGCTGATGGCCGGCGTCGACCTCCCGCTGCGGTCGATCCGCGAGCAGATCGCCTCGGCCGTCGACGTCATCGTCCACACGGCCCGGCTCAAGGACGGCTCCCGCAAGATCGTCAACATCACGGAGGTCTACGGGATCGAGGAGGACGAGATCCTCCTCCAGGACATCTTCGCCTTCGAGCAGACCGGATATGTCGAGGGCAAGATCGAGGGGAACCTCGTCCCGACCGGGATCCGGCCGACCTTCATGCCCCGCTTCACCCAGCGCGGGATCGAGCTGCCGGAGGGCGAGTTCGGCATCCCGCTCGAGGACCCGGAGCACCCGACGCCTCCCGGCAAGGGGCGCTGGATCACGGGCGAGCAGCCCGCGCCGGATCTCTCGCGGCTCGTCGTCGGACACGGCCGCGCCGTCACGGCCGGCGGGATGGTCTACATCACGTCGATGGGCCCCATCGATCCCGACACGGGGCGGGTCGTCAACGGCGGGATCAAGGAGCACGCCCGCCAGTGCCTGCAGAACCTGAAGGCGAAGCTCGAGGGCGAGGGCAGCTCCCTGGAGAAGGTCGTCTGGGCCACGTGGTCGCTGCGCGACCCCGGCGAGTTCGAGACGTTCAACGAGGAGTGGGTACGCTGGTTCCCGGGCGACACGCCGCCGGGCCAGGGAACCCTGATGCCGTCGCTGCAGCGTCGCGCCGGCTTCAAGATCTCCGTCGGGGTGATCGCCGAGGCGTAGCGCGGCATCGCGGCCCCGGCACCGGGCGATGCGCCCCCGTCAGCCGCCGGGCGTCGTCTCGCCGTCGACCCGTGGCGCAACGCCCGGCGCGCGCTGGGGGAGGCCCAGGAGCCGGCGCAGGGCGCGCGCCAGGAGATCCGGGTCGACGACCTCGGGCTGCAGGTAGTACTGGAGGATCAGCCCCGAGCCCAGGGCGGAGACGAGCGACCCAAGCTCCGGCCCGGAGAACGGCGTGGCGATCCCCTCCTCCGCCAGCTTGCGCTCGATGAGCGGACCGAACTCCTCGCGCATCTCGCGGTAGTCGTGGGCGACGACCGACCGGAGCGAGGGATCCCGCATCGCGGCCAGCCAGAGCTCGATCGTGAGGACGTCCCAGGCCTCGTCGCGGGCGGCCTGCGCGCGGAGCATCTCGCCCATGCCGTCGATGAACTCCCCGATCGGCAGCGAGAGGAACGCCCGGGTCGTCCCCTCGAGGCCGGAGCTCACGCCCCTGCGCTCGGCGAGCGCGACGAAGAGCTCGGCCTTCGAGGCGAAGTTCGAGTAGACGGCGCCCTTCGTGTAGCCGGCCGCCTCGGCGACGGCCTCCAGCGAGGCCCCGTGGTAGCCCAGGCGGTTGAACACGTCGGCGGCGGCGTCGAGGAGGCGCTCCCGGGTCTGGGCGCGGCGCTCGTCGCGCGTGAGCCGTCCCTGGCGCTCGACCGTCTCCATGCCTTGATCATACCACGCAGTATCACGATGCTCATGGGTCTTGACATACTCATGAGCATCTGCATACTTCACAGTATCGCGACTGGCCCCACGGCGGGGGCGGCGCCCAGGGGGAACGAGCCCGATGCTCCTCGAGATCTCCGGCCTCACCAAGACCTACCGGCGCGGGGCCCGCGCCAACGCCGGCATCGACCTGGCCGTCGAGGCGGGCGAGGTCTACGGCCTGCTCGGCCACAACGGCGCCGGCAAGACGACGCTCGTCAACCAGGTGGTCGGGCTCCTCCGCCCCGACGCCGGCACGATCACCATCGACGCTCGCGACGTCGTCGCCGACCCGGGCTTCGCGCGGCGGGCCTGCTCGATCCAGCCCCAGGCGACGCTCCCGATCAACGGGCTGACCCCGAACCAGGCGGTCGAGATGCTCGGTCGTCTCCGCGGTGGTCGTGCCGCCGAGGTCCGCGCCCGCCGCGACGCGCTGTTCGCAGCCCTCGACCTCACGGAGTGGGCCCGCACCGACGGCGCGAAGCTCTCCGGGGGCGTGAAGCGGCTCGTCGGCTTCGCGATGGCGGCCGTCGTCCCGGGGCGCCTCGTCATCCTCGACGAGCCGACGAACGACGTCGACCCGGTCCGCCGCCGGCTGCTCTGGGAGCAGGTCCGCGCCCTGGGCGACGAGGGGGCGGCGGTCCTGCTCGTGACGCACAACGTCGTCGAGGCCGAGCGGGCCGTCGACCGTCTCGCGATTCTCGACCACGGCCGCGTCGTGGTCGAGGGGACCCCGGCCGACCTCAAGGAGCGAGTCGCCCACGACCTCTGCCTCGAGGTCGCGCTCGAGCCGGGCGCCGCGCTCGGCGAGCTCCCGTCGTTCGTCCTCGGGGCCGTCGGCAACGGGCAGCGCCACGTGGCGACGGTGCCGGCCGCCGCGGCCGGCCAGGCGGTCGCCTGGGCGCAGTCGCTCCAGCGGGCAGGCCGCATCGAGGAGTACCGCCTCGGGCCGGCCTCCCTGGAGGACGTCTACGTCGAGCTCGTCGGCCGCCCCGATCCCCTCGCCAACGGCAACGGCGGGGCTGAGCACCCGGGCAGCCGCGGGGTCGCGCGTCCCGTCACCGATCGGCCAGCCGTCGTCACGGAGTCGGAGTCCCGCGATGTCCACGCTGCGTAGCTACCTGCTCCTCGTCCACTGGAACAGCCTGCGGCTGAAGGGGTTCCTGCCCCTGGCGATCGTCATCCAGGCGCTGTTCGCCCTCGGGATCGTCATCGGCTATCCGCTCCTGTTCCCCGAGATCGACCCGCTCACCACGCTGTACCTCGCCACCGGCGCGCCGGCCATCACGCTCATCACGATGGGCCTCGTGGCGGCGCCGCAGATGGTCGCCCAGGCCCGGACCGAGGGCACGTACGAGTACATGCGCTCCCTGCCGGTCGCCCGCTACCTCCACCTCCTGGCCGATCTCTCGGTCTGGCTCGTCATCGTGCTGCCCGGCGTCGTATTCGCGATCGTGCTGGGGGCCTGCGGTTCTCGCTGGACCTCGACGTGAGCCTGCTGCTCGTCCCTGCGCTCGCGCTGACGACCCTCACGGCGGCGAGCATCGGCTACGCGCTCGCGTCGGTCCTTCCGCCGCTCGTGGCACAGCTCATCTCCCAGGTCCTCGTCGTCTTCACCCTCATGTTCAGCCCGCTCAACTTCCCGGCCGAGCGGCATCCCCGACTGGCTGGCGGCCATCCACGCGGTCCTGCCGGTCCAGGCGATGGGCGAGCTCATCCGGGGCACCATGGCGCCGGCCTCGTTCCCGCTCGAGGCGGGCGCGTTCCTGCTGCTCGGCGCCTGGGGCGTCGGCAGCTTCCTCGTCGCCTGGCGAGTGATGGAGCGCCGCGGGTGAGCGGCGGCGGGGCGGTGAATCCCGTCCTCGGATGAGTCCCATCCACCGATGGTGGATGACCGGAAGACGGCCGCAGCTCTACGGAACACGCCCGCGGCGTGTTGACCGTCAGTCCACGACATCGCCCTTGAGGCGGCTCACCCGGCGCTCACGGCCGGTGATGCTGGGGCAGGGTCCGCGGATCCCCTCGCAGGGGCGGCTCCGTGGACTGGGACACCGCGTCCGGGCCCATCGCCGGTCGGCGTGGGCGAGTTCGCAGAGCGTGACTCCACGCCGGACGGCGGGCGCGCCCCGACGGCTCGGGATGGGTCAGCCCTACCCGAGCGGCTCCCCGACTGGCTGGCCGCATCCACTCCGTCCTCCCGGTGCGGCGAACGGGCCCGCGCGGAGGCGGTCAGTCGCGGCCGGGGAGCTCGATCAGGCCGCGCTCCAGGGCCGTCGTCACCGCCGAGGTCCGGTCGGCAACACCGAGCTTCTCGAAGATCTTGAGCAGGTGCGTCTTGACCGTCGCCTCCGAGATCCGGAGATCACGGGCGATCTCCCTGTTCGAGGCGCCCCGGGCGACCAGGCGGACGACCTCCAGCTCGCGGAGGGTCAAGGTCCCCCCGCCCCCGCCCCCGCCCGCCGTCATCCTGCCCAGGAGCCGCGCCGCGACCGTCGGCGCGAGGGGCGAGCCGCCGGCGGCCGCGCTCCGGACCGCGGCGAACAGCGCGTCGCGCGGAGAGTCCTTCAGCAGGTAGCCGGCGGCGCCGGCCTCGATGGCCCGCAGGATCTGGACGTCGGAGTCGTAGGTCGTCAGGACGAGGACGGGGGGGCCGCCGGGGAGGGCGCGGATCCGCCGGATCCCCTCGACCCCGTCGGTCCCAGGCATCTGGAGGTCCATCAGGACGACGTCCGGACGGAGGGCCGCGGCCTGCTCGGCGCCCGTCGCGCCGTCGGCGGCCTCGCCGACGACGGAGAAGCCGGGGTCGCTCTCGAACATCCCGCGCAGACCGGTGCGCACCACGGGGTGGTCATCGACCAGCAGGAGCCGCAGCGGCCCCGCGGGCGGGCCCCCACCCTGCCCCGCGCCGGGGCGCGCGTCGGGGCTCACGCGGGCGCTCCCGCCGGACGCCCCGGCGGTGCGAGGGCCGGGAGCGAGAGCGCCAGGGCGGTCCCCTCGCCGGGGGCGCTCTCGATCTCGAGGCGGCCACCGAGCAGTTCTGCGCGCTCGCGCATGCCGGCCAGGCCGTGGCCCCCGGCGATGCCCGGGCCCGCCACGGCCGCGGGGTCGAAGCCACGCCCGTCGTCGATGACGTCGAGCGCCACCTCGTCGTCGAAGTAGGTCAGGGTGAGGCTGATCCGCGCTCCGCCCGCGTGGCGCCGGGCATTGGCGAGGCCCTCCTGGGCGGCGCGCAGCAGGGTGACCTCGACGTCCGGGTGGAGCGGGCGCGCATCCCCGGAGATCGTCACGTCGACAGCCGGCCCGTCGGCTGTCGACGCCGCGGATACGGCACGCTCGACCGCCGCGGGCAGGCCGCCGTCGACGAGCGTCGGCGGGCGCAGCGCCCACACGAGGCCGCGCGCCTCGTCGAGGCTGTCGCGGGCGACGACCTCGGCGGCCTGCAGGTGCTCCCGCGCGCGCCCGGGGTCCGCGTCGAGGACGGCGTCGGCAGCCTCGAGGTGGGTGACGACGCTCGCGAACCCCTGGGCCAGCGTGTCGTGGATCTCCCGCGAGAGGCGCCCTCGCTCTTCCAGCGTCCCCGCCTCGCGCTCGGCGGCGGCCAGGTCGGCGCGCGTCGCGGCCAGCTGCTGGAGGAGCATGGAGCGCTCGGCGCTCTGCTCGATGATCGCCCCGATCCACGCCGAGAGCATCGTGAACGCCGCGGCGGCGGCGACCTCGACCACCATCTCCGCGGCGGCGGCCTCGAGATCCCCGCCCGCGTCGACCAGCGTGTCCACGGCCAGGATCCCACCGATCGACAGGCCGCCGACGATCGCCCAGCGCTGCGGGAGGCAGAAGAAGACCTGGGCGTAGAGCGAGAACTGCAGGAAGACGAACGGCGGCGAGAGCAGGAGCAGGATCGCGAAGCCGGAGAGCAGGAGGACCGCATACGCGAAGCGGACCCACGGCGGCTGGTCCCAGATCGACCGGTGGATCCAGGTCACCCAGTAGGCGACGGCCAGCACCGCCACGACGGCCACCACCACGGCCCGCGCGGCGCCGTCGGGCTCGCCCTCCGAGAACGCGATCGCCGATGTGAGGCCGAGCACCGCGTAGTTGAACACGTGCCACGCCGGGAGCCAGCGCTCCCAGACGTCGATGCCACCGGGACGCGCGGCCGCCGGCCCCGGGTGAGCGGAGCCGGCGGAGGCGGGGGCCCGGCGATCGGTCATCGCACCCATCGTAGACCGATGCTCAGGCGAACTGGCGGGCGACCATGCGCCGGTAGCTGAGGGCAACGACGGCGAAGCCTGCCAGCGACCAGACCGCGATCCCCGCGACATGCTGCCAGCCGGCGCCGGTCGCCGGCAGCCCGCTGGCGTCGAACCCGGCCGCGAGACGGGCGAGCTCCGCGAGGTGATAGGTGGGCGTCACCATCGAGACGTCACGCACGATGCCAGGCAGCTGGTCGACCGGCATGAAGACGCCCGACGCCAGCGAGAGCGGGAAGAGGATGAGCAGGGCGATCGCGCTCGCGCCGTGCGGCCGGGCCAGGAACCCGATGAGGAAGCCCAACGGCGCGATGGCCAGGCCCCCCAGGACCAGGACGGCCGTCACGGCCAGCCAGCGCTCCGGCGCCACGCCGGCACCGGTGACGGTCCCGGCGACGCCGATCAGGACGACCACGGCCAGGCCCAGGACCGCGGCGAGGGCCAGCTTGCCGGCGAGGTATGCCCACGCCGGCAGCGGCGTCGTCCGGACCAGGCGGAGGTAGCCGCGTCCGCGTTCGTCGGCGATCGCCTCGCCGATGGCGAAGAGGACAACGTTGAGCACGCCGTAGATCGAGAAGCCCACCATCGTGAAGGCGCCGACGGTGCCGGCCGGCATCGGCTCGGTGGCCCGCGGGGCGCCGAAGACGAAGTAGAGCAGGATCGGGAGCGCGAGCACCGGGACGACGAACTCGGGGGCCCGGACGTTGACGCGCAGCTCGGCGCGGAGCTGGCGGGCGAGGATCCCGAGGCCCCGGGGGGCGAACCGGCGGGCGGGAAGTGCGATCGTGGTGGCGGTCATCTCAGGACTCCTGGCTGGTAAGGTCGAGGAAGGCAGTTTCGAGGGCGTGCTCCTCGATGCTGATCTCCTCCACGTGGATCCCGTCGGCGAAGAGCCGGCGCAGGACCTCCTGCGGCTCGCGGGCGACGATCTCGAGGCGGGCGCCGGACCTGCCGACGCGGAGGACGCCCGGCCACGCTGCCAGCACGTCCGGCGCGACATCGGCGCGGAGGCGGATCGTGGCGCCGCCGGCGCGCGCCTTGACCTCGGCCGGCGTGCCGTCGCGGACGATCTTCCCGCGGTCGACGACGACGATGCGGGTCGCGAGGGCGTCGGCCTCCTCGAGGAGGTGCGTGGCGAAGAGAACCGTCGTGCCCTCGGCCGCGAGGGCCCCGATGACGTCCCAGAAGCGTCGTCGGCTCTCGACGTCCATGCCGGTGGTCGGCTCGTCGAGGAAGACGATCTCCGGGTCGCCGGCCAGCGCGAGGGCGACGTACAGGCGCTGGCGCTGGCCGCCCGAGAGCGTGCGGACGCGTCGGTCGGCGACGTCGGAGAGACCGGCGGCAGCCAGCAGCGCGGCACGCGGCCGCGGCGCCGGGTAGTAGCCCCGGAAGAGGTCGACGAGCTCGGCGACCGTGAGGGTTCCGGGCACGCCCGACTCCTGGAGCATCGCTCCGACGCGAGCCCGGATCGCCGGGTCGCCCGGAGCGCCGCCGAGGACGCTGACCGTGCCGGAGGTCGGTGCTCGCAGGCCGAGCAGGATCGAGATGGCCGTGGTCTTCCCGGCCCCGTTCGGGCCGAGGATCGCCACGACCTCGCCGCGCCGGACCGCGAGGTCGACGCCGCGCAGGGCCTCGAGGTCACCGTAGCGCTTCGTGACACCGCGGAGCTCGAGGACGGGAGCCGGGGCAGCGGAGGGTGCCGGGTGGATCGTCGCCGGCGGGTGCGTATTGGTCGCCGGGAGCGGGAGCAACGTGGTCATGGGGTGGGTCTCCGTCGGTCCGCGACCCCTGTCGCGGCACGGGACCAGCATCTGGCCGCCCGGCGCCCGATCCCAGCGGGCGGTCGGTGCCCAGCGGGGCGGGTCCCCGGTGGACGGGGGTCAGCCGATCGGTGGATGCGGCACGGCGCAGCTCAACGAGGCCCCGGGGGCCGCCGCCGGCGTGTGGCGGCGTGCCTGAGCTGGCCGGGCACGGGACCGCGTGAGCGCCCCCGACTCCCCGACGCGCCCCGGTCCCACCCTCTCCCGCCCGCCTCCCCTACCCGGCAGGCGCAACCCAGCGCGGCAGCTCCCGGGCCAGCGTCGCCAGCGGGAGCGATCCGTGGCCCAGCAGCGCGTCGTGGAACGTCCGCAGGTCGAAGGCGGCTCCGTCGCGTGCCGTCAGCTCGGCCCGCAGGGCCTCGATCTGGCGTTGGCCGGTCTTGTAGGTCAGCGCCTGGCCGGGCCAGACGACGTAGCGGTCGGTCTCGATGCTGGCGTCGGTCTCGGTGAGCCCGGCCCGCCGCAGGACGTCGACGCCCCACGCGCGATCCTTCCGCAGGGCGTGGATCCCGGTGTCCACCACGAGGCGGGCCGCCCGCCACGCCTGGCCACCCAGCATCCCGAAGCGCTCCCCCTCGTTCCGGTAGAGGCCCAGCTCGTCGGCGAGACGCTCCGAGTAGAGGCCCCAGCCCTCCGCGTAGGCGGACCCGACGGCCCGCGAGCCGAGACGCCGGAACGCGGGCAGCGACGGGTGCTCCATCTCGAGGGTGATCTGGAAGTGATGGCCCGGGACGGCCTCGTGGTAGGTCGTGGTGGCGAGATTCGAGAGGTGCCGGCTCGGCAGGTCGCCGGCGTTCACGAAGTAGATCCCGGGGCGCGAGCCGTCGACCGCCGGCGGGTAGTAGAAGGCGAACGGGGCGTCCGCCTCCATGAACTCCTCCACGGCGCGCACCTCGCAACCGGCACGCGGAAGGCGCCCGAAGGCGCGCGGCGCCTGCTCGTAGGCCCGCCCGATGTCCTCGGTCGCGCGGGCCACGAGCTCGGCCTTCGTCGCCACCCGGTTGGCCGGGTCGGCGTGGAGCGCCGCCCGGTAGGCGTCGATGTCCTCGCCGAAGCCCGCCGCCCGGGCGATGGCGCGCTGCTCCGCCTGGATCGCCGCGAGCTCTGCGAGGCCGATCTCGTGAACCTCGGCGGGATCGAGCTCCAGCGTCGTCCACTGGAGGATGGCCGCCCGGTAGCGCTCCTCGCCGCGTGGCGCGGACCAGAGCCCGGGCTCGTCACGCGTCGCAGCCAGGTACGGACCCCGCACCGCCTCGAGGTAGCGGACGAGAGCCGGCCGGACGTCGCGCTCCACCGCGGCCTGCAGGCGGGCCCGGCCCTCGGCCTCGGCCCCGGGGTCGAGCCGCGGGATCCGGACGGGCGCGGACTCGGCGGCGGGAGCTCCGAGGAGCCGCTCCGCCTGGGCGATCACGCGATCCGCCACGAGCCGGGCGGCGGTGCTCCCGTCGGCGCGCCCCTCCTCCATGATCGCGATGGCGTCGTCGATGTAGCCCGGGAACGCCGCGTAGCGGGCCAGCAGCTTCTCCAGCCGCTCCGGCGTGTCCGCCCGCTGGATCTGCACGAGCTGGGGGAGCAGCGCCTGCGGTCCGTCCACCTGGTCGACGCTGGCGATGACGTCCATCCGCAGGTCGTCGGCGCGGATGCCGAGCTCGCACACGACCCGCAACATGTCGTGGGTGATCCGCTCCTCCGTCGGGAGGGCGTCGACCGGGATTGCGGCGAGCTCCGCGAGCGTCGCCTCGCGGTGGGCGCGGGCCTTCGCGCGGCCCGCGGCGGAGATGTCCGGCAGGCGGTCGTCGTAGCGCTCGTCGCCGTAGACCGTCGCCGTGAGGGGCGACTCCTCCAGGACCACCTCCCAGAAGCGGTCGGCGAGCGCGTTGACGGCGGCGGCGTGATCGGGCGGCGTCATCGGGTCCTCCAGGACGGGCGGGCTGCGGGTGGGGCGACGGGGCGGGGGCGGACGGCTCAGGCGAGCACCGCGTCGCGCAGGATGCGCAGCGGGAGCTTGCCGTGGCGCAGGACGTCGTCGTGGAAGCGGCGGATGTCGAAGGCCCCGCCCTCGCGGGCCGTCCGCTCCCGGCGCAGCTGCTCGATCTCGCGACGCCCCGTCATGTAGGCCAGCGCCTGGCCGGGCCAGGCGATGTAGCGATCGGTCTCGATCCCGGCGTCGGTCGGGTGGATCCCGGCCCCGACCATCGTCTCGAAGGCCTTCTGCCGGCTCCAGCCGAACGCGTGGAGCCCGGTGTCCACGACCAGGCGGACGGCGCGGAGCGCCTGGCTGTCGAGCATGCCGAAGCGCTCGGCCTCGCTGCGGAAGAGCCCCGCCTCGTCGGCCACCCGCTCGGTGTAGAGGGCCCAGCCCTCCACGTACGCGGTCCCCTGCGGCCAGAAGCCCAGGGTCCGGAACGCGGGGAGCCCCTCGAGCTCCATCTCGAGGGCCAGCTGGAAGTGATGGCCGGGCACGGCCTCGTGGTACGTCGTCGAGGCGGCCGTCCAGTAGGTGCGGCTGGGCAGGTCGTAGGCGTTGACGAAGTAGATGCCGGGCCGCGAGCCGTCCATCGTGGGCGGGTAGTAGTAGGCCCCGGGGGCGTCCTTCTCCAGCAGCGGCTCGACGCGCCGGACCTCGCAGCCGGCCTTCGGAACCCGCGAGAAGAGGCGGGGCGCGGCCGCGAAGGCCCGGTCGACGTCCTCCTGGCAGCGCGCGACGAGCGCCTCCGGCGTGGGCGGGATCTCGGCCGGGTCGGCATTGAGGGCGATCCGGTAGGCGGAGGTGTCGTCGCCGAAGCCGGCAGCGCGGGCGATCGCCCGGCGCTCCTCCTCGATCTCCTCCAGCTCCGCGAGACCCACCCGGTGGAGCTCGTCCGGCGTGACGTCGAGGCTCGTGTAGGCCCGCACCTTCGCCGCGTAGCGGGCCTCCCCGTCGGGGACGAAGCAGAGCCCGGGGTCCTGGCGCGTCGCGGGCAGGTAGTCGCGCAGCGCCTCCAGGTAGCGCGCGTCCGCGGGCCGGACATGGCGTTCCACCGCGTCGAGGATGCGGGCTCGGTCGGCCTCGTCCGCGACGGCGGGGAGGGTGACGATCGGCGACGTCGCCGCGGGCGCCTCGAGCATCCGCTCGAGCTGGCCGACGACCCGTTCGGCGACCACGCGCGCCGCGGTCAGGCCGACGGCGCGTCCCTCGGCCACCAGGTCGATGACGGCGTCGGTCAGCGCGGGGTAGGCGGCGACGCGGGCGAGGAGCCGCTCCATCCGCTCCGACGTGTCCACCTTCTGCATCTGGACCAGCTCCGGGAGCAGCGACTGGTGGCCCTGTGGCTCGACGGCCGCGACGAGATCCTCCCGCAGGTCGTCCTCCAGGATCTGCTGCTCGGCGATGAGCGCGAGAAGGTCGCGGGAGATGCGCTCCTCGGCGTCGAGCGCGGATGCGTCGATGGCCCGCGCGCCGGCCAGCGCCTCCTGCGCCAGGGCGCGTCGCGCCGCCCGCCCCACCGGGCCGGGGTCGTCGAGGCGGTCGTCGTAGCGCTCGTCGCCGTAGATGGTGGCGAGCGTCGGGTTCAGCTCGAGCGTGCGCTCCCAGGTGCGCGCGCAGAGGTCGGCAAGGGCGGCGGAGGCGGCATTCGGCATGTGATGAAGAGTACGCCGCGGCGGGCTGCGGCTGCCGGGCTCCGACCCGGCGGCGTCAGGCCTCGAAGAGCGGCAGCTGGTCGGGCCGATCGACCACCGGATCGAGACCGAGATAGGGCTGCAGCTCGCCCAGGCCGGGGCTCTCCAGGGCGGCGAAGCGGCGCAGGGCGTCGGTCCGCAGGACGTGCCAGTTGCCGGTCTCCAGCGCGGCCCGCAGCACCGGCGAGCCCTCCAGCTTGCGCCGCAGCAGGTCGACCCGCTCCGGAGGAAGGACGAGGAACCGGACGATCCGCTCGTCGGGCGGGATGCTCCTGCCGCGCCGCAGCACCGGCTCGCCGAGCATCGCCGTCCACTCGACCTCGAACAGGAACGCGAACCGCGGCCGGACGTACCAGCAGCAGTCGACCTGGTCGAGCGCGTCGGCGCCGCCGCGCCCGAGGAACCCCAGGGTGGGCTCCCGCTCGTCGGGGAGGAGCTTCGCGTCCAGGGGCAGGCCGTCGACGCGCCGCGCCTGCTCCCGGGGGGCGATGAAGACGTGGAGACCCAGGCGGTGGCCCAGGTCGGCCAGGCGGCCGATCACCTCCGCGTGCTCGTGGGATCGCGCCTGGAGGTCGTCGCGGGCGACCAGCCTCCCGTCACCGGGCGCCGTGAGGCCGTAGCTGGCCAGGCAGGCGTCGACGAGCCATGGGTCGGGAGCTTCCGCGCCGCGGAACATCTCGTCGAGGCGCGCCCGGACGGCGGCCTCCGGGACCGACGCGCCGGTGCCAAGCAGGCTGAAGACGGCCCACTCCAGGCGATCGGCGAGAGGTGCCGCGGCGGCGGCTTCGTCGCGGGGGTCCCGGAGCCAGAGCCGGCCGCCTTCGGACGGGGCGATCTTGCGCTGGTCGGGCCGCGACAGCTCCGCGTCGATGAGCGCGAGCAGCTCGCCGGGGGCGGCCCGCGGTGGCGTTGCGCCGTCCGGAGCGGCGCCGTCGCCCGCCGGCTGGTCGGCTGCGCCGTCGCCCGACGGCTGGTCGGCTGCGCTGCTCCCGTCGGTCGCTCCCGCCTGCACGGCCGCGGGCGCGGCGCCCCCGCCGGCCCGGCCGGCCTGCGCGGCCGCGGCGACGGCGAACCGCCGCAGCTGACCGCTCCGGTCGAGGGCGACGAGGAGCTCGCCGACCAGGTGCTGCCGGTCCGCCGGCTCTCCGCGCGCCTGGAGCGCGGCGACCGCCGCCTCGGTCACGATGCGGTTCAGCTCGCTCACCGAGAAGCGCCCGTCGATGGACCGGGGGCCGCCGAACACCCCGCGGGACGTGATCAGCGTCGGGTCGCCCGCGCTCCCCCGTGCCGGCGGCAGCGGCCGATTCGCGCGGGTCCGGGCGCCCTCCCCCAGCTGCCCGTCCGGAGGCACGAGCTCGACGATCCCGCCCGGCGTCCGCCCGGGCTCGGCGACGCGTGCCGCGGCCACCCGCCAGCCTGCCGTCGCGCCGGCCACGGCCGCGGCGGCAAGCCCGGGGGCGCCGTCCGGATCGAGGAGGATCGTGGCGATGCCGGTGGGCGCCATCGCCGGCGCCACCGCCTCCAGGGCCTCGCGCAGCGCCGGCGCGCGGCGCGGCGGCCTGACCCCCGCGTCGAGGAGCGGCTCGAAGGGCAGGAGGCGCGCCGCCTCGCTCCCGAGGCCCCACGCGGTGAGGAAGAACGCCTCGCCAAGGCGCGCCGGCGTCCACTCGGGGAGCGGCTGCGCCAGGACCAGGCGAACCCGGGCACGGTGGGCGGCGTCGAGCGCGTCGGCCTCGCTGCGAAGCCGCTCGAAGGCGTCACCGGCGCCGACCCGGAGCGAGATCATCGGCGGCCCGTCCAGGACCCCTTCGAGCGGGTCCGCGAGGCGCGCCTGCACGGCGCCGTAGGGCCCGTCGTCGAGCGCCTGGACGAACGCGCGCACGAGCTGGTACCCCTCCTCGAAGGCGCGCCACGGGTTGCGCTCCCGCCAGCCGGGGGCGCCGGGCGGACGAACCCGCCCCTCCGCGATCCGAAGCGAGCTCGCCCGGCCGGGGTACCCGTTGAGCCGGCTCGCGGGCAGGATCGCGTGCAGGAAGGCGAGGCGCAGCGCGGAGGTGACCTGCGAGGCGCGGAGCTCGCCCTCGACGCGCGCCAGGATTGCCTGCAGGGCAGCCAGCTGGCGCGGCGAATGGAGGCCCAGCAGCTGGTCGAGCAGCCCGCCGGGCTCGTCGGCCAGCGGGAAGCGGCGGGCGATCTCCTCGCGCGCCACCGGGTCCGAATCCGCCAGCGTCGCGAGCTCGACGTCCGAGATCTCGGGGGCCCCGTGCCGGAGCTCACCGCCTCGGCCGCGCCGGTCGAGACAGGCCGGGCAGCGGAACGACCGCCGCGTCGGCCGCAGCGCCCGGCCGGGTCCCGGCTCCCAGAGGAGCTCGTCGAGCGCGAGCGTCCGGCCGCAGGTCGGGCAGGGGGTCGCGAAGCGCTCATCGATCCAGGCCCGCAGGCTCGTCGTCCCGAGCGGGGCGGCGGCGACGGCCTGGAACGCGGCGTCGAGGTGGCGCAGGTCGGGCGCGCGGACGACGACGTCGGCGAGCAGGCGGGTCAGCGGCGACGTCTCCACCGAGACCGCGCGGCGCCCGAGGGCCAGGGCCGCCCGGGCGACCCAGCCGCCCCGCCCGAACAGGTCGATGACCACGTCATCGGCGGCCGTGGCGGCCTCGATGCGCGCCGCGAGGAGCTCCGACGGCAGCGCCGGCGCCAGGCGGCCGAAGATCGGGAGCGAGAGCGGCTCGGCGGGGCGGCCCGCGATGTCCCGGGGCGTCATGGGGCGGGATTGTGACAGAGGCCCGGTGCCGCGTCCGGCGCCGGGATCACGCGCGGGGGGCCTACGGCTCCTCGAGCTCGTCCGGCTCCTCCTCGAAGGCCTCGTCGGGCGTGACCTCGGCCGGGATGACGCGGTCGAGGTCCTCGATCTCCTCGTCCTCGACGTCGTCCTCGAGGTCCTCCTCGAGGTCCTCGTCCTCGCGGACGAGGGTGCCCTTCGTGTACGGCCGGAGGTCCGAGGACTTGGCCGCGGTCGGGAAGCTGACCTTCCCGTAGTTGCGGGGGTCCTGGTAGATCTCGCGGATGATGATCCGCACGTCCTGCGACCCCAGCGAGGTGACGCCGGCGGCGTACTTGTTGCCGTTGGCGATCAGCTTCAGGAGGCGAGCCGCGACCCGCGGCTCGACGACGCCGACGCGGATCCCGTTCGAGATCGCGATGAGGTGCTTGCCCTCGGCGACGAGCTCGACGTAGTCGCCGGGGTTGACCTGGGCCAGGACCTTCGGGCGCGCCAGCTCCACGAGGTGGGCGAAGCCGGTCTTGCCGGTCTCCTCGACGAAGATCGAGACGGGCGCCTTGCTCGTCGGGTCCGCCGCGACCGTGCGATCGCCGGCCTCGACGAGGAGCAGCTTGAGGCGGTCGATGTTGCGCTCGGCGATCCGGTTCGTCGGGTCGAGCGCGAGCGCCTTCTGGTAGTGCTCGCGGGCCCCCGCGAGGTCGCCCATCTCCCAGAGCGCCTTCGCGAGGCGATTCTCCGCCTCGGCGTCGGGACCGTGCTCCAGGAGCTTCTCATTCGTCTCGACGGCCTCCTCCCAGCGGGCGGCGGCGGCGCTGGCAATCGCCTGCTCGGTCAGGGTCCGCTTGATCCGGGAGAGGCTGGGGGCGCTCGGCGCTTGCTGCTCGAGCTCGGGGAACGTCACGGAGGGCGGGTCCTTTCGGGTCGGCGCGGGGCACGCCGGATCGGGGTGCGGGAATCGGTGCGCGACGAATGTTTGTACACCCGGCACGCCGACCCGTCAAACGACGGGCGAGGTCAGGCCGGCGCGAGCAGGTTCCAGGCCGCGACGACCGCCCCGAGGGCGGCGAGCAGGAGGATCTCCCAGATCCAGCGGGCATCCCGGCGAGCCGAGCGGGGCACGCTGCGGTAGGCGCTCCAGAGATAGAAGACCAGCGTCAGGAGCGCCGGGCCGAGGAGGCGGGGCAGCCCCATCGCCCGGAGCGCGGCCGCGGCGATGGCGACCACGGCCGCGTACGAGAGGGCGGCCGCCAGTGCGCCCCGCACCGTGCTCACCTGGAGGGCGGCCAGCCGGTAGCCCAGGAGCCCGGCGACCATGCCGTCGAGCGCGGCCAGGAGGGCGAGCCCCTCGAGCGGCAGGCCGGGAGGCGGCGTCTCGAGCCCGACGGGAGGGGGCTCGACGAGCGCTCCCGGGATCGCCCCCGCGATGCCCGTGAACGCCAGGCCGGCCAGCACCACGACGGCGGCGAGGAGCGCCGTCCGATCGGCTGCCGTCGGACCGCTGGGGCGGGCGAGGATCCTCCGCTCGATCTCGACACCGGCCGCGGTGAGCGCCCCCACGGCCACGAGCGCCGGGATGAGGAGGAGGCCGACCGGCACGAGCTGGATCGCCGTGACCGACGCGATCCCCGTGACGACCGGCAGGAGGAGCGCCTCGACCGGGACCCCGAGGTCGGCCACGCCGGCGGGCGGCTCGGACGCGCCGAGGATCTCGAGCGCGGCGAGCCCCAGGGCGACACCCGCGGCGATCGCCGCGATCCACAGCGCCGGGCCCTCTGCCAGGCGGCCGATCGCCGCCAGGACGACCGCGAGCGTCACGAGCTCCCAGGCCGGGTCCGCGGCGCGGAGGCGCGCCGGTCGCCCGGCCCCGGCGGTCGAGTCGACGGACCGGCCGGGCGCGCCGTGGAGTCCTGCCGCCGGGATCGCGGGCCGGCCGGGTCGGCGCGGCGCCGGCGGCAGCGGGTGGCCGGGTGCCCCCGTTGCCAGCGGCGTCGCCGCGCGCCGGAACGGGTTGTGCAGGCGCGGCGGGGTGAGCTTCATCGGGCTCGCTGCCTCATCCGACCCGCTCCGGCTTGGCGGCGACCCAGGCCAGCAGCCGGTCGCGCGGCCACGTGTTCGCCACGGAGGCGGGTCCCACCCAGGCCCGCCGTGCCTGCGCCACGCCCCACGCGATCTCCGCCAGCTCCTCGGTCCGGTGCGCGTCGGAGTCGATCGTGAGCGTGCACCCGGCATCCACCGCGAGTCGCGCCCGCTCGGGCGCCAGGTCGAGCCGATGGTCCGACCCGTCGATCTCCAGGAAGGTCCCGGTCGCCGCCGCGGCCGCGTAGATCTCGTCCCACGCGAGGTCGAGGTCGTCGCGGGCCCGCTCGCCGAGCATCCGCCCGGCGGGGTGCGCGATGACGTCCACGTGGGGACTCCGGATGGCGCCCAGCACGCGCTCCGTCAGCCGGTCGCGCACCTGGCGCCGGCCCTGGTGGAGCGCCGCGACCACGACGTCGAATGCCGCGAGGACCTCGTCCTCGAAGTCGAGCGAGCCGTCGGCGCGGATCTCGAGCTCACATCCGTGGAGCAGCCGGAAGCCGCCGGGAGGGGTGGCCGGCGGCGCCGTTCCCGCCTCCTCCTCGTCGCCGAAGCGGGCGTTGAGCGCGGCGATGACCGCGCGCTGGGCCGCCACCCGCTCCGGCGTCAGCCCGCGGGCGATGGCCAGGCCGTGCGAGTGGTCGGTCAGCACCAGGTACTCGTACCCGCGGGCGCGGGCGGTCTCCGCCATCTGCTCGATGGCGTGGATCCCGTCCGACCAGTCGGAGTGGGCGTGGCAATCGCCGCGCAGGTCGGCGACCTCGACCAGGCGCGGCAGGCGCCCGTCCCGTGCCGCCTCGACCTCGCCACGGTCCTCGCGCAGCTCGGGCGGCACCTCGGCGAGCCCCAGGAAGGCGTAGGCCTCGGCCTCGGTGGCGAAGGTGCGCAGCTCCGCACCTGGCCCCGCGGCCGGCTCCCCGTCGTCGCCCAGCCGGACGAAGCCCTTCTCGGAGAGGCTCCACCCGCGGTCGCGGGCGATGGCCCGCAGCCGCACGTTGTGCTCCTTGCTCCCCGTGAAGTGCACGAGGTAGGTGCCGGCCTCGCCGGGCGGCATGACCATGAGGTCCACCTGCGGCCCCCCGGCCAGGCGGACCGCCGCCTTGTGCGACCCGGCGTTCACGATCGCCTCGACCCCCGGCAGCGACGTGAACCGCTCGACGACGGCGGCCGGGTCGTCGGTCTCCACCAGGAGGTCGAGGTCGCCGATCGTCTCGCGGCGCCGCCGGAAGGAGCCGGCCGGGACAAGCTCGCGGACGCCCGGCACATCCGCGAGCAGCGCCGCCACGCCGTTCACGATGCGCTCGGCCGTCCCCAGCGTCATCCGCGAGGAGCGCCGGTCACGTGCCTCCAGGCCGGCACGCAGGCTCGCGATCCCCTTCTCCGAGAGCCCCGGGACGCCGCGCAGCGTGTCGGCGCGCAGCGCGGTGCGGAGGTCCTCGAGGGACTCGATCCCGCGCCGCTCCCACAGCAGCCGCACGGTCTTGGGGCCCACCCCCGGGATCTCAAGGAGCTCGACGAGCGTCGGCGGCAGCTCGCCGTGGAGGCGCTCGAGGAAGCGGAGGTGGCCGGTCGCGACGAGCTCGGCGATCTTGTCCGAGATCGCGGCACCGACGCCGGGGATCGCGGGCGGGCGACCCTCGCGGTACGCGCGCGCCACGTCGTGCGGGCTGTGGGCGATCGCGTCGGCGGCCCGGTGGTAGGCGACGGTCTTGAAGACGAGCTCGCCCTTGATCTCGAGGAGGCTGCCGATCTCGTGGAAGACCGCGGCGAGCTCGGCGTTCGTCGGGAGGGGTGCCGCAGCGTCCGGGCCGGCCGGGGCCGGGGCGGGCGCGGCAACCGGGGAGTGCTCGGCCATCGGGCCGGAGTATCGCACGGCCCGCCGCTGGTCAGGTGGCCTCGACCCGGTTCCTCCCGAAGCGCTTGGCGCGGTAGAGGGCTCGATCCGCGGCAGCCACGAGGTCCTCGACCCGCTCCGCGCCGCCACCGCCGACGGTCGCCCCGACCGAGACGGTGACCTGCTCCACGCCCACGGCGCCCAGGTCGATGCGTGCCACGGCCTCGCGGATCCGCTCGCCGACCTCGAGCGCGACCTGCCGGCTCGGGTCGCGGAGCAGGACCACGAACTCCTCGCCCCCGTAGCGGGCCGGCAGGTCGACGTCGCGGACCGTCGCGGCGATCGTCCGGGCGACGGCGCGCAGCACCACGTCGCCGACGGCGTGGCCGTGGCGGTCGTTGAGCAGCTTGAAGCGGTCGACGTCGATCATGAGGATCCCGATCGTGTCGTCGGCCCGCCGGCCCTTGCCCAGGAGCCCCACGTACTCCTGGAAGTAGCGCCGGTTGGGGAGGCCCGTGAGGGCGTCCGTCGCGGCCGCCGTCTCGGCGGCCCGGTGGGCGACCGTCCGCGCGAGGGCCGCGGAGGCCTCGGTCGCGGCGGCTGCCAGCATCCTGCGGGCCTGGTCCGGCCACGGGGTGTCGCGGCGTCGCGAGATGACGATGGCCCCCAGGAGCTCGCCGTTGGCGACGAGCGGGGCCGAGAGCACGTTGGTAAGCCCGAACGCACGGCGGACGCGGGTGGCGATGCGCTCGGCCGCCCGGTCGGCGACGTCGTCGGGAGTGGGGGGCCCGAGGCCCGGCGCGGCGCCGGCAGCTCCGTCGTCGAGGTCGACGGCCGGCAGGACGGTGCTCGCGGACGGGGCGCCGGGCCGCGTCGGGATGAGCGTCGCATCGAGGATCGGGGCGCCCGGTCGGCGGCGCACGACGACCAGGTGGTCGGCGCCCATCCCCGGGCCCAGCTCGCCCATGATCGCGTCGACGATGGCGTCCGGGGAGACCGCGCGGGAGAAGCCCTGGAGGATCCGGGCGAAGTTCTCGACCTCCTCGCGCCGGCCGGCGTCACGCCGTTCGACGCTTGCCCGGGCAAACGCGGCGGATCCCGTCACGCCGGCGACGGCGCCGACGACGGCGGCCGCGAGCGGCAGACCCGGGAGGACGATCCAGGCGGCGACGAGGACGGCGAGGATGGCGATCGCACCCGCCAGGAGGGCCCACGCCCGGCGGACCCGCACGTCCAGCGGGTCCACCGGTGGTGCCGGGCGGGAAGGCAGGGGATCGGCCACGGTTGGCCACAGCATGGAGCGTGGCACCCGGCGCGTCCACTCCGCCGCGGCGGTACTTCCGGGGGAGATGCCGGCCGGTACCTCTGTCCTACCCGGCGCTTCGGCGGATCTCGGCGGCAGGGGGCACGTCGGGCGTGGCGGGGGCGCCCGCGGCTGGCGAAGCGGGAGCGGCGAGGCGGCGGCGCAGGCGGCCCTGGACGCCGCGTCCGCCCCCGCTCTTCACCCGGTAGAGCGCGGCGTCGGCGCCGGCGATGAGGGCCTGCGGGACGTGGCCGTCCGCCGGGAACGAGGCGACGCCGACAGACGCGCCGACGGCCACCGGCCCACGACCCTCGGCCCGGTACGGGTTGTCGCGCAGCGCCGCCACGATCCGCTCCCCCACCTCGCGAGCGCCGTCGGCCGGCGTGTCCGGGAGCAGGATCGCGAACTCGTCGCCGCCGTACCGCGCGGCGACGTCGGATCCGCGGAGCGCCGCGCGGATCTGGTGCGCGGCCCAGCGGAGGACCTCGTCCCCGAACAGGTGCCCGAGGGTGTCGTTGACGAGCTTGAAATCGTCCAGGTCGATCATGAGCACCGAGAGCGGCGACCGCGCCCGCTGGGCCCGCAGGATCTCCTCCCCGAGCCGCTCGTGCAGGTAGCGGTGGTTGTAGAAGCCGGTCAGCGGGTCGCGATCGGCCAGCGCCCGCGTCGTCTCGTAGAGGCGCGCGTTCGCCAGCGCCATCGCAGCCTCGTTGGCCATCGCCCGCGCGAGGTCGATCCGCCGGGCGTCCACGCGCAGGACGCCGACGCCGCAGAGCTCAACCAGGCCGATCGTCTCGCCCTTGGCGACGAGCGGCACCATCACGAGCGTCCGCTGCCCGTCGCGCCGCAGGAGCGCCACCTCCGCCGGATCGGCGGCCGGATCCTCCGTGTCGATCGTCGAGAGCGTCTGCGTCTCCAGCACCCGGCGCGTCTCGGGGAAGCCGGCCAGCGCGAAGGACGGCTCGAGCTCCTCCAGCCGCGGCGGCGGCCAGTAGCCCCAGGTGAGGAGGCGGTCGCCCGGCCGGTCCCAGAACGAGATGCCGCACTCGTCGGCGTCGAAGGCGTGGCCGATGTGCTGCGCGATCAGGTCGGCCACCTGGCGCGGGTCGAGGCTCCGCGAGAGCGCGCTGCTCATCTCGGCGAGCCGCCGGAGGTCCTCGGCGAGGGCCGCCGAGGCACTGATCGCCTTCGCCGAATTCGACCGCCGTGGCGGCCTGGTCGGCCAGCGTCGAGAGGATTCGGACGTCGGCCAGGTCGAACTGACGCAGGCCGAGCTTGGAAAGCGTGATGACGCCGGTCACCCGGTCGTCGTAGTGCATCGGGACGACGACCATCGACTCGTCGATCTCGTCCGTCCCGGGGATCGTCACGCCGCGCGGGTCGGCGTTCGCGTCGGGGACCAGGAGCGGGCGGCCGTTGGCCGCGACCCACCCGGTGAACCCCTCGCCAACCTTCAGGCCGAGGTCCTCGAGGGCGATCGTCTCGTAGCCGTTCTCGCCGGCCGCCACGATCGGCACCAGCGTGTCCGGCTCCTCGAGGACGTAGACGCGGCAGGCGTGGTAGTCGACGATCGCCCGGATCTCGTCGGCGACCGCCTCGGCGACGTCGTGCACAGAGGGCCGGCCGGCCATCCGGGCGGCCGCACGCTGGGCCACCTCCAGCTGCGCGACCCAGCGCTCGGTGGCCTCGCGCGCCTCGTCCACCTGGGCCTGCGTTGCCGCGAGGGTGGCCGCCGTGCGTGCCGTCTCCGCCTGCCCCCGCACGAGGCGCACGACGACGAGACGCAGGGCCAGGCTCACGGCCGCGAAGCCCGCCAGCTCGATGACGTCGAGGGGATGAAGGGCGGTGGTGACCGCCACTCTCTCGGAAACCACGACGGTCGCGAAGGTGACCGCCGCCACGACCATCCCCTCCCGGGCCCGCAGCGTGAGCGCCGCGAGCACGAGGGGCAGGATCGCGAAGGGGACGGCGACGTCCCAGCTGGCGAGGCCGACCGCCGCCACGACGTAGAGGGCGGTGACCGCGATCGTGACGTGCCGGCCGCGCCGGCCCAGGAGCCCCTCTCCCGGGTCGCCGGCGATCGCCTCGTGGAGGAGCCCGAGCGCGTGCCGCGGGCGCGGCGGAACGCCGTCCCCGGATCCCGGTGCCGGCGGATCGGGGCGTCCGGAGGTCGCTGCGCGGGCCATGCCGGGATCGTCCCATCGGTGGTGCGGCAGCGCGCCCGGGCGGAAGTACCGCGCCGGGCTCCCGCTGGTACCCCCGGGGTGGCGCGCTGAGGTCTCAGGCGCCCCGGCGACGAGATCGGCGGGATCGCACCAACGCCAGCCCCGCCACGGCCGCGAGGGCGCCGACGGTGTCGATCGCGACGTCGACCAGGGATGCCTGGCGATCCGCCACGAACGCCTGGTGCAGCTCGTCGGTCAGCGCGTACACGAAGGTCAGCCCGAGCGCCCATGCCCACGGGCGGCGCCGCGTGGTGGTGCGTTCGACGGCATGCCAGGCCAGCAGGGCCAGGACCCCGAACACCGCCATGTGCCCGACCTTGCGGACGACGAGGTCGACTTCCTCGTCGGGCGCCACGCGCAGGCCGGGCTGCGCCGAGAGGACGAAGATCAGCCCGGCCCACGCGAGGGCCGGCAGCCAGGCCATGGCGAGCCGGAGTGCGCCGCGGGGGCGTGCCGGCATGTCGTCCATCTCCGGCAGGATATCGG
This sequence comes from uncultured Chloroflexia bacterium, assembly GCA_963713285.1. Classification (GTDB taxonomy): domain Bacteria; phylum Chloroflexota; class Limnocylindria; order Limnocylindrales; family CSP1-4; genus CTSoil-043. The sequence goes on from CAVQLA010000006.1 coordinate 216,721, forward strand.
GACCGGACGCCGCACCGTCGGCCGGCGGGTCCGGCAGAATCGCGGCATGGACGCGACACGCGACGACGAGGTCGGGGAGCGCCCGCGCGTCTCGGCGGTGGTCCCGGCGCGGAACGAGGGCGCCAGGATCGCGGCGACGATCGGCGAGCTGGCGCGCCACGTGGACGAGGTCGTGGTCGTCGACGACGCGAGCGACGACGCGACCGGTGCCCTGGCCGCCCGCGCCGGGGCGGTGGTGGTGCGCAACGACCGGCGCCTGGGCTACATCGGGTCGCTCAAGCGCGGGTTCGCGGCGGCGACGGGGGGCATCGTCGTCACCGTGGACGCCGACGGGGAGATGCCCGTGGAGCGGATCGCGGAGCTCGTCGCGCCCATCTCCGGGGGGATGGCCGAGATGGTGCAGGGCCACCGCTCGCACGTCGCCCGGATCTCGGAGCGGCTCGTCACCGCGATCGCCGCCCTGGGCGGCCCGGTCGGCGACTCGGGGACCGGCTTCCGGGCCCTGCGGGCCGACCTCGCACGCCAGCTCGACATCCCGGGCAGCTGCATCTGCGGATCGCTGGCCCTCGAGGCCCACGCCCGGGGCGCCCGCCTCGCCGAGATCGCGATCGACGCCCGTCCGGTGGCCGGCCGGCGACGCCGGATCGCCTGGAACCACGCGGGCCAGGCCATCCTCGTGGCCCGCATGGCGGTCCGGGCCCGGCGGAAGCGGCAGGGCGGCGCTGCCTGACGGCGTCCGCCCCGCCGCCTCGCGGGCGGCGCCGTTGCGCCCGCGCACAGGACCCCCCGGGACGAGTTGGGGATCGCCGGGTTGCCCGCGGGCGCCCGAGAATGACACCTGTCATCATCCGCCCCTCGGCTACCACGGAGTCACGGCCATGAGAATCCCCCGCCCCGGGCCGCGGCGCGGCGTGGCGCTCGCCGTCCTCGGCGCGCTCCTCGTCGGCACGCTGGGGAGCCCGGTCGGCGCGGGCGCCGTCGTCGCCACCCCCGACGCGACGAAGGCCCCGCTGATCATCCAGGAGGTCCCGGTCTGGGACCTCGAGCAGAACACCCACGGGATCTGCACGGCCGGCGCGACCCACGTGATCAAGAACGCCGCCGGCACGTTCAACGCGATCAACTACCTCAACAAGGCCCAGGCGTGCGGCCTCAAGGTGATCTTCGCCTTCCCGGAGACCGTGAACTACGCCACCGGGACGGTCTACCCGGCGCGCGTGGCCCGCTGGGTCAACAAGGTGAAGGGCCACCCGGCCACCTTCGGCTACCTGTCCGTCAAGGAGCCGTCGTGGAGCCGGGTCACCGGCACCGAGATCCGCTCGATGTACCGGGCGTTCCGGGCCGCCGACCCCACCAAGCCGGTGGTCGCCCTCTTCGGCGACATGCCCGGCTTCGGGACCAGGCGCAACCCATACACCACGGGCATGGCCAACATCGTGATGTTCGACTGGTACCCGGTGGAGACGACGAACGGGACGAACTCGAAGTACCTGACGGGCGCCACCAAGTGGTTCCCCCGCGCGAAATCGATCGTCAACCGCGTCACCCCCGGCAAGACCGTCTGGCTCATGGTCCAGACCCACAAGTACCTGAAGCCGGCGACGCACAAGAAGCAGCGCCCCACCCAGGCGCAGCTGTGGCGGCAGGTCCGCGACGGGTTCGCGCTCCTGGGCGCCAAGGGGATCGCGTTCCACACCTGGCGGAACACCAACTACACGCGCGACCAGCTCCGCGACCCGCAGATGGTCGCCTGGATCTCGGCCCTTTCCTGGCAGGTGAAGTCGGGCACCTTCACCGGCACCCTCAAGTAGCGCGGGCGGCCGACGCGCCGCCGTCCACGCCCCACCCCGACGCCCCCGGCCACGCGGCCGGGGGCGTCGCCACGCCCGGGGGCGTCGTCACGCCTGCGCCCGCGCGACGCTAGACTCTCGGGCGAGAACCCACCAGCAACAACCGCCCGGCGTTGACGCTCGCCCGGGCCGACACCAAGGAGACCGGGTGGCACAGCGGATCCTGATCCTCGGCGGCGACGGCTACCTCGGGTGGCCCACCGCGATGGCCTTCTCGCGACAGGGGCACCGCGTCGCGGTCGTCGACAACTTCGCCAAGCGGCGCTGGGAGCTGGAGATCGGCGTCCGCCCCCTCCTGCCGATCCCGACCCTCCACGAGCGCGTGCGCGCCTGGCGCGAGGTGACCGGCCTCGAGATGGAGCTGCACGTCGGCGACCTGACCGACTATGCCTTCGTCGAGTCGGTCTTCCGCTCGTTCCGGCCCGACGCCGTCGTCCACTACGGCGAGCAGCCGTCGGCGCCCTACTCGATGATCGACGTCCGGACGGCCACGTACACGCAGGCGAACAACGTGGTCGGGAACCTCAACGTCCTGTTCGCCATCCGGGACATCACCCCCGAGGCCCACCTCGTCAAGCTCGGCACGATGGGCGAGTACGGGACGCCCAACATCGACATCGAGGAGGGGTACCTCACCGTCACCCACAACGGCCGCGAGCACACCTTCCTCTACCCCAAGACGCCCGGCTCGCTGTACCACCTCACGAAGGTCCACGACAGCCACAACATCCACTTCGCCACCCGGATCTGGGGCCTGCGCGCCACCGACCTCAACCAGGGCGTGGTGTACGGGATCGAGACCGACGAGACGGCCCTCGACCCGCGGCTGGCCACGAGCTTCCACTACGACGAGGTCTTCGGGACCGCCCTCAACCGCTTCGTCGTGCAGGCGGTCGTCGGCCACCCGCTCACCGTCTACGGCGAAGGGGGTCAGACGCGCGGCTACCTCAACATCCGCGACACGATCCAGTGCGTCGGCCTGGCGATCGCGAACCCGGCCGACGCCGGCGAGCTGCGCGTCTTCAACCAGTTCACCGAGCTGTTCTCGGTCATGGACCTGGCCGAGCGCGTCCGCGACGCCGCGGCGCACCTCGGCCGCGAGGTCGTCATCGAGCGCATCCCGAACCCGCGCAAGGAAGCCGAGCGCCACTACTACAACGCGAAGCACACGAAGCTCCTGGAGCTGGGCCTGCAGCCCCGCTTCCTCTCCGAGGAGCTGATCGACACGATGATCGACACCATCGACCACCACAAGGAGCGGGTGAACCGGGACGTCATCCTCCAGGGCGTGAAGTGGGTTCCCGACGCGCCGGCGAAGCGCGAGCCGGGCGCCCCGCCTCCCGCCGCCCGGTGACCGCCGGCCGGGTCCTCGTCACCGGGGGAGCCGGCTTCATCGGCTCCGCGCTGGTCCGCCGGCTCGTTGCCGCGGGCTCGACGGTCCGGGTCCTCGACGACCTCTCCATCGGGCAGCGCGCCTACCTCGGCGGCGTCCCCGTCGAGCTCGTCGTCGCCTCCCTCGCGGACGCGCGCGCGGTCGAGGCGGCGGTCGCGGGGTGCGCCGCCGTCGTCCACCTCGCGGCCCGCGCCGGCATCCCGGATTCGGTGTCCGACCCGCTCGGGACATTCGACGCCAACGTGACCCAGACCGTCCACCTCCTCGACGCGGCCCGCCGGGCGGGGGCGCGGCGCTTCGTGCTGGCAAGCTCCAATGCGGTCCTCGGGCCCCACGAGCCGCCCGCCGACGAGACCGTCCTGCCCCGCCCGTCGTCGCCGTATGGCGCCTCCAAGCTGGCGGGCGAGGCGTACGTGGAGGCCTATGCGAGCACCTACGGGATCGCTGCCTGTGCGCTCCGCTTCTCGAACGCCTACGGGCCGCGCTCGCTCCACAAGAAGAGCGTCGTGGCGGCCTGGCTCCGCGCGGCGCTCGGCGGCGGCTCCCTCACGATCCACGGCGACGGCGAGCAGACGCGGGACTTCGTGCACGTCGACGACCTCGCGGCCGCCCTCGTCGCGGCGCTCGCGGCGCGCGAGGAGGACGTGGCCGGGGCCGTGTTCCAGGTGGGCACGGGCCGCGAGACGACGGTGAACGAGCTCGCGGCGGCCCTGGCGGCGGCCGTGGGCCGCGCGCTGCCGGTCCGGCACGCGCCGATGCGGGCCGGCGACGTCCTGCGCAACGCGAGTCGCGTCGAGCTGGCCGCCGAGCGCCTCGGCTGGCGGGCCACGATCGCCCTGCCCGACGGGCTCCGCGAGACGGCCGCCTGGTTCGACGCCGCGCTCCGGGACCCGGCCCTCGCCTCGGTCGCACCGGACGCCCGTTCCGGCTCGGAGTGAGCGTCGCGTGACCACCGCGGCCGGTGCGTCCGGGCAGGCGGGCCGCCCGGCCCGGAGCGGGCTCGGCCGGGATGCCGTCCTCACGGTCGGCACTCGCTTCGGGCTCGCCGTCCTCATCCTCGGGACGGACGTCGTGCTGGCGCGCCTGCTGGGGCCGGACGCGAAGGGCCGCTTCACGCTCGTGCTGCTCCTCTCGCAGCTCGCCGCGGTCGTCGTCGGCTGGGGCATGGACGCAGCGCTCGGCGTCGTGGCCGGGCGCGACAAGAACGATGCGCGGCTGGGGTTCGCCAACGCGGTGATCTGGTCGGCGGTGGTGGGCGGCCTGGCGGTCGTCGTGGCCTGCTGGCTCTACGGGCTCCCCACCGACGTCCGGCCGCGGGGACCGCTGGCCGCGCTGATCCCGAACCTGTCCGCCGCCCAGTTCGTCTACGCCGCCCTGGCGATCCCCGGCGAGCTGTTCTTCGCGCTGGGCCTGTTCGCGCTGCTCGGGCGGCGGCTCGTCGCCGCGTACAACGCCATCCGCCTCCTGCGCCGCGCAACCCTGCTCGTCCTCGTGGTGGGTGCCGCGGCCGTCGCCCGCCTCTCGCTCGACGTCGCCGTCGTCTGCAATCTGGTCGCCCTGGCGCTGACCGCGGCCGCGATCGTGTACGCCGCCCACCGGGAGGGGATCGCGGGGCTGCGCCCGTCGGCGCCGCTGCTCGCCGAGGAGCTGCGCTTCGGGACGCGGGTGCTGCCCGGCGCCATCGCCGAGCGGCTCCAGCTCCGGTCGGACGCGTTCCTGCTCAACCTCCTCGTCGGCGTGCGGGCGACCGGGGTCTACTCCGTGACCGCCGGCCTGGCGGAGACGCTCTGGTACATCCCGAACGCCCTCGGGACCGTCATGTTCAGCCGCGCCGTGGACCCCGGAGAGGATGCCGCCGGCACGGCCGTCGTGCTGTCCCGCACGACGGTGGCGATCACGATCGTCCTCGCGGTCCCGGCGTTCATCCTGGGCCCCTGGCTCGTCGAGGTCGTGTACGGCTCGGCGTTCGCCGGGGCGGGCACCGCCCTGCGCTGGATCCTGCCGGGGGTGGTGGCCTACAGCGTCGTGGCCATCCTCTCGCGCTACATCACCGGCCAGGGCCGGCCCGGCGCCGCCACCAGCGTGATGCTGCTCGGCCTCGCGGTGAACGTCGCGTCGAACGTCGTGCTGATCCCCGCCCTGGGCATCTCGGGGGCCGCGATCTCCTCGTCGATCTCGTACGGGGTCACGGCCGTGCTGATGGTCGCCCTCTTCCTGCGCCTCTCGGGCCGCGGCCTGGCCGAGACGCTCGTGCTCCGCCCGAGCGACCTCCGGGCGGGCCTTCGATCGCTGCGGGGCCGGAAGGGCGGCGACGGCGCGGCCGAGCCCGGCCCCGGAGAGGAGCCATGAGCGGGCTGCGAGTGGTCGTCCTCGACGACACGCCCTACCTGGCGTGGGACGGCCGCACGTACGCGGCCAACGCGACCTTCCACCGGTTCGCCGCCGCCCTCCTGGACGTGCGGGACGCGGCCGGCGAGCCGGGGATCTCGTCCCTCACGCTGGTTGCCCCGGTCCGTCCGGCGGCGGCCGCCCCGTCGACCCTGCCCGTGGACGAGCGGATCCGGATCGTCGCCACGGAGCCGTTCGACGGCATCGCCGGCTACGTCAGGCGCATCCCGCTGATCACCGCCCACAACGCGCCGCGGCTGCGGACGGCCGTCGCCGGCGCCGACGTGGTGCTCCTCCGCCTCCCGGCCTCGAACGGGCTCCTCGCCGCGCTGGCGGCGGTCGCGCGCGGCGTGCCGCGGGTCGCCTACCTGGTGGGGAGCGTCCGCCAGGTCGTCGCCGGCCAGGAGCGCGGGGGGATCGGCGGGCTGGGGGCGCGGATCGCCGCGGCCGGGTACGACGGAGCAACGCGCCTCGCCGCGCTCGGGGCGCCCACGGTGATCTCCGGCGCCGACCTGGCACGCGGCGGAGTCGTGAGCAGCCTGGTCGAGCCCGGGGAGATCCGCGACCGGCGGGGCGAGCCGTGGCCGGCCGCGGCGGGTGCGCTCCGGATCGCCTACGCCGGCAGGCTCGCCGAGGGCAAGGGCGTCGAGATGCTCCTCGACGCCGTCGCCAGGCTCGCGTCCGCCGGGGAGCCCATGGTCAGCCTCGACCTCGTCGGCGATGGGCCCGCCCGTGGCCTGCTCGAGGGCCGGGCGACGGCGCTCGGCATCGGAGAGCGCGTCGCCTTCGCCGGCCATCTCGCCCGGCGGGCACCCTACCTCGAGGCGCTCGCGGCCGCGGATGTCTTCGTGTCCGCCTCGCCGGCCGAGGGCTTCCCAAAGGCCGTGCTGGACGCCATGGCCGCCGGCCTGCCCGTGGTCGCGGTGCCCGCCGGGCGACTCGCCGAGCTCACCGATCCCGGCACCACCCCCGCGGGCGCCCCGATCCTGCCGGTCGCGCCGGGCGATCCGGCGGCGCTGGCGGCCGCCCTGGCGGATCTTGCCGGAGAGCCGGTGCGCGCCCGCGCCCTCCGCGCCGCGGGCCGCGCCTTCGTGGGCGCGCACACGCGGCCCGCGGAGGCCGCGCGCCTCGCCGCGATCCTCCGCGTCGCGGCGGAGGGCGCCGGGCGGCGCTGAGCGCAGGAGGCGCCGACCTTCGCTGAACAGGGCCGCGTCAGGCGACGCGGCCCTGCAGCCGGCATCAGACCGTGAAGTTGGCGAAGAGGATCGAGGCCAGGATCAGGGCCACCGCCAGGTTGGCAACCGTGGCCGTGGCGAACACGGCGACGGGCCGCCACCCGGCCTCCCGGACGTGCACGACCCGGAGCTCGAGCCCGATGCTGACGAAGGCCAGGATGAAGAACCAGACGCGCAGGGCGTTGGCGACCGCGATCGTGGCCTTGCCATCGTCGGCCGGGACCGTCCCCAGCCACCACGTCGCGATCATCGACGCCGCGATGAACCCCAGCACGAACTTCGGGAAGCGCCGCCAGACTTCGCCGATCCCAGGCCGCTTCGCATCCGCCGACTGCTCGACGCGCATCACGAAGTAGAGCGTCAGGAGGATCGCGACGAAGCCCATCATCGCGTTCTGCGTTCCCTTGACGATGGCGGCGATCTTGAGCGCGTCGTCGCCCACGATCGTGCCGGCCGCGGTCACCGCGGCAGTGGTGTCGATGTTGCCGCCGATCCAGGCGCCGGCGACCACCTGGGAGAGCCCCAGCTGCGTGGCGAGCCAGGGCTGGATGAAGATCATGGGGATCGCGAAGATCACGACCAGGCTCGCCGCGTAGGCGAGCTGCTCCTTCTTCGCCTGAACGGCGCCCGCCGCCGCGATGGCCGCGCTCACGCCGCAGATGGAGACCGCCGCCGCGAGGAGCGCCCGGAGCTTCGAGTCGAGCCCGAAGAGCCCGCCCAGCCACCACGTGAAGAGGAAGACGGTCGAGATCAGCAGCACCGCCTGGACGATCGCCGGGCCGGCGGCGGAGATGATCAGCGACAGGTTGATCGAGGCGCCCAGGAGAACGAGGCCGGTCTTGATGAAGAACTCCGTGCGGAAGGCGCCGCGCATCTTCTCGCGCACGCCGAGGGCCGCGAGCACGCCGTTGGCGGCCAGACCCAGGAGGATCGCGTAGATCGGGAACTCGATCGCCTTCGCGGCGCCGGCCCACTCCGTGTCCTTGAGCCAGACGGGGACGTTGAGCTCCAGGTACCGGGTCAGGGTCGCCAGGGCAAGCAGCAGGACCAGCCCCGCCCCGGTCCACAGGATGGGTGCGAGAGGTCGCGCCTCGGACCGCTCGAGGGTGGGCTCCAGGGTCGCCATCAGGGCACCAGCCCCTTCCCGATGACGCCGCTGAGCACCAGCAGCAGGAGGACGAGCCCCAGGATCGTCGCCGCCCAGTCCTCGTTGATCATCCGGCGGCCGGCCGTCGCCACGCCTCCCGCCGTCTCGATCGCGTCGTCGTCCGGCGCCGCGGGCGTCGTCTGGTCGCCCGTCGGGGCGCGCTCATCGTCCATCGAACCCTCCACGGCCCCGCGTCCTCGCGGGTGCCGTCGGTGACTCTACTCATTCGGCAGCGCCGCTGCCCGGTCCATTCGGCCTGTTGTCGCCGTCGCGGGCGGACCGGCACGGCGGCTCCGGCCAGTGACGGCGTCCCGCGACGTGACCGGCGGCCGGGCCGCTACCCTTCGTGCGTCGTGCTGCTCATCGCCGTCGCCTTCTGGGTGGCCACGCTGCTCCTCGCCTGGGTCTACCTCGGGTACCCGGCGCTGGTGGCGCTCGTCGCGCGCCTGCGACCGGTCCGCCCTCTCGCGGGAGGCGCGCCGCCGACCCTGAGCATCGCGATCGCCGTCCACGACGAGGCCGCCCAGGTGGCGGCGCGCATCGCAGACGCGCTGGCCCAGGACGGGCCCGCCAGCCCGGTCCTCGAGGTGCTCGTCGGCAGCGACGGCTCCACGGACGCGACCGAGGCGACCGTCGAGGCGATCGCGCGCACCGATCCCCGCGTCCGTCTCCTCGCGCTCCCGCGGGCGGGCCAGACGCCGACCCAGCAGGCGCTGTTCGAGGCCGCCCACGGCGACGTCGTCGTCCTCACGGACGCCGAGACGCGCTTCGCACCGGGCGCCCTCGCCCACCTCGGCGCGCCGTTCGCCGATCCGCGCGTGGGGGCCGCGACCGGCCGCCTGGAGTGGCGCGACGAGTCCGCGACCGCGACCTCCCGCAACGAGGGCCTCTACTGGCGCTACGAGCGCCGTGTCCGCGAGCTCGAGAGTCGCGCCGGCTGGCTCACGGCCGTGACGGGGGCGTTCCTCGCGGTCCGTCGAACCTCCTACCGGCCGGTCCCGGCGCAGGCCTCGATGGACCACCTCCTGCCGCTCTACGTGCGCGAGCAGGGTGGCCTCGTGGTCTACGTGCCGGACGCCGTCGCGACCGATCGCCCGATCAGCGGCCTCCGGCAGCAGTTCCGGAGCCGTTCCCGGACCGCCACGCGGGGCATCCGCGCCAACTTCTCGATGGCCGGCCGCCTGGCTCCCTGGCGCCACCCGGCGGCCGCCCTGGCGATCTGGTCGCACAAGCTGCTGCGCTGGGCGACGCCGCTCCTCGGGTTCGCCGCGGTGGCTGCCGCGACGGCGCTCGCCGTGGGCGGCGCCACCGCGGCGTGGATCGTGCCGGCGGCCGCGCTCGCCGGGCTCCTGGCCGCCGGGCTCGCCCACCTCCTCGTGCACGTGGGCCGGACACCGCCGCGGATCCTCGCCTTTGCCCGGGCGTTCACCGTCGTGAACGCCGCCTTCGCGGTCTCCTGGCTCAACGTCCTGCGCCGGCGCCGGATCGAGACCTGGCGCGGCATGGAGTGGGAGGCCTCGGGGCGCTGAGTCAGGCGCCCATCGGCGGCGCGGGAGCGGCCGACTGCCCGCCCGGACCGGTTGGTGAAGGCCTGGTGTCGTCCTGCGTGGCGTCGGTCGCGTCGCCTCGTGCGGCCTCGGCCGGCGCTGCATCGACCGAGACCGGCGAGGCGCCGGGGGTGATGGGCCAACCCCTCGCCCGGGCGAGACCCGTGCCGATGATCGTGAACGTCACGGTCGAGACCTGGATGAAGAGGAGCGGGTTGTTGAACGTCGCGGCAACACCCCACCCGAGGGCCGTGGCAAGCGCCCCGGCTCCCACCCAGCCGGGCACCCGGGCCAGCGCGACGACCGTCGCGACGATCCACGCGGCCCCGACGAGGCCGACGACGATGCCCCCCTCCGCGAACAGGCGCAGCCACTCGTTGTGAGGTGAGTTCAGCACGACGTCCCCGTAGGCATCGGCGACGCCGCCGTACCGCCCGAAGCCGATGCCCAGCAGCGGATTGTCCGCCCAGATCGCACTGGCGGCAGCCCAGGCGCGGAACCGGAGGATGTCGCTCGCCACCAACACCCCACTGGGGTCGACGTTGCCTTCCGCCCCGACCGCAGCATTCCTGGACTCGAGGTACCCCGGCAGCAGCAGCCCGCCGGCGACGATCCCGGCGACCAGCAGGCCGGCGCCCATCCAGCGGCGGATGCGCCAGGCGATCACCACGGCCACCACGAAGATGCCCAGGAGGGCCGCCCGGCTGTAGGTGAAGTACATCGCGAGGGCGAGGACCCCGGCACCGCCGGCCGCCAGCGCTCGCACGGGGACCGGCAGGCGCCGGCCCAGCATCGCCGCGGCGGCGGCGACCGCGAAGGGGCCGATGACGAGCGCCGCGACGCCGTTGGGCGAGGAGATCACCCCGGAGAGGCGGAGCTCGAACCGCGTGGGCCGGACCATCCAGTCGAGGGGCGTGCCGCGGATGCTCGTCGCATCCAGGAAGTCGGCGAGGCTCACCGCCCCGGCGAGAACCCCGGCGACCGTCACCGCGATCAGCGGGCGCAGCGATCCCCGCCGGGCCGCCCAGGCCGCCGTGGTGAGCACGATGGCGACCGTGGCCGGGCCCGCGACCCAGTCGATCAGCGCGGCCGTGGCCTGGGCGTCGTCGGCCCGGAGCGCGGTGATCGCGACGCCCACCAGGGTGCCGGCCGCCAGCAGCATCCCGAGCGCGATCGGGAGGGACCACGGGAAGTCGCGGGGCCGGCGGACCAGGCGCAGCGCCACACCCACGGCGAGGGCCGCGAGGATGACGGGCTTGACGCCGAGGTCGCGGGTCAGGACGAAGGGCTCGCTGAAGACGGCCATCACCGCGAACACCGTCAGGCCGGAGCCCGGGTGGACGAGCGCGAGGATCGCGGCCGCGGCGACCCACAGGGCGAGCAGGTCGCGGGGCGCGTCGGCGAAGCGCAGGAGGACGTAGGCGGCGACGAAGGCGCCTTCCACCACGACGGGCCACAGGCGCCGCGGGACCCGCTCGGCGAGCGCGTCCCCGAGGGCGCCGTAGAGCGCGAGCGGCCCCGGCGACGTCGCCTCGGAGGGCGTGGCGGGGGCGGCGGGCGTCAGCGAAGCCATGTCTTCAGCATGACGCGCAGGAACCCGGCCCCGTAGCGCAGCGTGCCGCCCTTCTTGCTGGACCCCGCGGCACGGCGCCGGATCGTCACGGGAACCTCGGTGACCCGGAAGCCCGCCCGGGCCGCCCCCAGCAGCAGCTCCGGGTTGTGGAACTGCTCCTCGGTGAAGGCGAGCGCGGGCAGCATGCTCGCCCGGATCGCCCGGAAGCCGTTGGCGATGTCGGAGATGTCGGTTCCCCCGAGGGCATTCAGCAGGCGGGTGTAGACGGTGATGCCGGCGTTGCGCGCCACCGAGTCGGCCTCGTAGTCGCCCAGCCGGCGCGACCCGACGACGAAGTCCGCGCGATCCTCGAGGATCGGCGCGACCAGCGCCGGCAGCTGGGAGGGATCGTGCTGGCCGTCGGCGTCCATCGTCACCACCACGTCGGCGCCGACCCGCTCCGCCACGAGGTACCCCGCCTGGAGGGCCGCGCCCTGGCCGCTGTTGACGGGGAGGCTCACGACGTGGACGCCGGCCTGACGGGCCACGTCGGCCGTCCCGTCCCGCGAGCCGTCGTCGATGACGAGCACGTGGACGGGGGTGCGGCCGCCTCCCGCCGGCACGTCGGCCGGCACCTCGGCGAGCACCGCGGCCAGGCTCTCCGCCTCGTTGTAGGCCGGGATGCAGACCAGGACGCCGCCCCACCGCTCGCCGAACGGGGCCGCGATCTGTGCGGCGGCGAGAGCCCGGACGAGCCGCCCGACCCGCTGCGAGGCTCGCTCGGCGCGACCCAGGGCGTACAGGATCAGGAGGAAGCAGAGGGCGACGGCGACGATCAGCACCGTGATCAGGCGCCCGAGCGGCTCGCCCTCGAGGCCGAGGAAGTCCTGCAGGGGTCGCACGAGGTCCGGGAACGTCGCGACGAGCAGCAGGCCGAGCCCGGCGACCAGCCGGACGAACCCCGGGACGCGGCTCCCGCTGCCCGACCGCAGCAGCCGGCGCGTGCCGCCGGCCACCAGGACGACGCCGACGAGCAGGCCGACGATCCGCAGGAGGCTGATCTCCGCGAACATCGGTCCGGTCAACCTCCCATGGCGGCTGGCGCCGCGACGGCGTAGAGGAGCAGGCGCCCACCGTCGAACGAGCGCACCAGAGTGTAGCCCGCGCCCCGATCGAGGGCCTCCAGGTCCGTCACGAACGGGAGGTAGCCGCCGAGGTCCGCGCCCGTGGCGCCGTCGGCGGCGACGAGCAGGTGGGTGACCCGCTCACGGGAGAGGTAGCGCCGCGAACCCTCGCCCTCCGGATCGAGGAACACCTGCCGTGCGCCGAGGGCGAGGTTCGTCGACTCCCCCAGGAACGCGATGTTCTCGAGGTAGACGGCACGCCCGTCGACGATCCCGGTGCGCCGCGCCAGGGCGGCCACCGAGCCGTCGGTGTAGGCGTTCGCCAGGAGCCGGGCGTCCGCCGGGAGGTTGGCGTCGATCCAGCGATAGGCGTCGTATCCCGCGACCGTGAGACCGGGCTCCGGGTCCTCGTCGAGCTCCACCCCGGGCGCCGGCGCGATCATCCCGACCGTGAGCACAAGAAGGGCGAGGGCGGAGGCCAGCGGCGCACCGCGGGGCAGGAGCGCGCGCCAGCCGGGCCGCAGCAGCCGGTCGGCGAGCGCGAGCAGCACCACGCCTGCGACCACCGGCAGGACCAGCAGGTAGGGCATCAGCCGCCGCGGGCCCGTGCGCATCGGGACGTAGGTGTCGGAGATCGCGAAGAGCACGTAGGCGCCCACGGCCAGGCCCACCCCGAAGACCGCGGCCGCCAGGACGGCACGCCGGCGCCGGGCGTCGAGGATCGGCCAGGCGAGCAGCGGGGCGAGCAGGAGGCCGGCCAGGACCGCGAGGAAGTAGGCAAGCCGGGCATCGAGACCGGGCCACACGTGCAGGATCGAGCGCGGCAGGAGGCGCCGGTCGGTGAACGAGCTCGGCGGCTCGCGGCCCTGCTGGCCCGGCGCGACGGCCGCCACGTAGAAGTCCCACGTCGGGTCGTCGGTGAACGTCCAGCCGGGCGGCATCTCGTCGGCCGGCGGAGGTGCCGGCGCCTCGGTCGCCTCGCGATCCCCCGCCACGTAGCCCAGCACCCGGAGCTCGCCGGTCAGGCCGTAGGACGCGACCGCCCCGACGAGCAGGCCACCGGCCAGCACGGCGCCGGCCACGGCCGCGACGGGCACGAGGGTGGCCCGTGGCGGGATCCGCAGCCCCAGGCGGCCGCGCGTCGCGAACAGGCGGGCGGCGGCAAGGCCCACCACGCCCGGCCCGAGGAGGAGGAAGACCTCCGCGTGGGCCAGCCAGACCACCGCGGCGGCGAGGACCGCGGCGCCGGCGAGGCGCCACGAGCGCTCGACCATCGCCCGGTCGGCCAGCCAGAGCGTGAACAGGGCCGGGACGAGCGCCCACGTCTCCGGCCGGTAGGCCAGGAACTTGCCCTCGAGGCGCACGGTCGCGAGGAGGAGGCTTGCGCCGAGCACGGCGACCCAGGTCGACACGAAGCGCCGGAGGAGCAGGACGGCGGCCGCGAACGCCGCGCCCAGCACGGCGAGGCGGTACGCCTCCAGGATCACGCGCATGTCCAGGTCGGGCAGGAGCGCGAAGGCAGCGGCCGTGTGGGCCGTCACGGGGAGGTAGTCCGTGGAGAACGGGCGGAGCGTCCCCCACTCCGGGAGCTGGGCCGGGAACCCTCCCTGCAGCGCCGTCTCGCGGGCCAGGTTCGCGTAGTACCAGACCGTCGAGCTGAAGGGGAGCAGCGCATCGCCCACCGCCGCCCGGGACGGGAGGACGACGAGCGCGAGCGCGACGCCGATCCCCCCGACGGCGAGCGCCAGGGCCGCGGCATGCCGGCCGCGCCGGCGACCCCCCAGGGCACGGAGCGCGCGAGCGGCGCTCGCGCGCCGCCCGGGAAGCAGGTACGGGATGACGATGAGCGCCGCCAGGGCCACGACGATCGTGATGGGCGTCAGGGCGCCGAGGCTGGCCAGCACGGTGCAGGCCACGGCGGCCACCAGTAGACTGGCCGCGGCCGCCCGTCCGGCGGTGACGGCGGGCGATCCCGATCCGGGCGCCAGCACGGGGCCCCAGGCGAGCCCCGGCAGGACGAAGAGGAGGGCCAGGACGAGCGCGGCCTGGACGAGCTGCACGCCGGTGGCGAGGGGATCCGAGGACAGGGTGATGAGCCTCCGGTGGTGCCGATGACCGCGGACGCGGGCCGACCGGGGACGCCACCCGCCGCGCGGCCACGCCCGAGTGTACGGCACGCTGGCCCGGCGGCCGGCCCGGTCGCCGTCCTCGCCGGCCTCCTCGCGGTCGCCGCCGCCGTCTTCGGGTTCCGCCTGCTGGCTCCCGCCTACCCCGGCGGCGACCTCCTGTACCACGGGGCCCTGGCGCTCGGCCTCGTCCGCGAGGGCCTTCCGATGGAGGGTGCCTATGCCGGGCTGCCGGCCTACTACCCGCCCGGGTACCACGCCCTGCTCGGCGGGCTCATCGGCGCCGTCGACATCCCGCCGGTGACGGCGGCCGCCGTCATCTTCGTCCTGCTCCTCCCGGTCCTCCCCGTCGGGACGTACCTGCTGGCCAACCGCCTGACGGGCCGGCCGTGGGTCGCCGTCCTGGCGGTCGGCCTGACCCTGTTCGGCGGCGCCTACGACCTGAACCCCGGCCGCCAGTGGGTGAACAGCCTGTTCATGGGCGGGCATGCCGCGTGGACGGCCTACCCGCGCGACCTCGTCTTCGCGATCCTGCCGTTCGCGGCCTACGCCTTCGTCCGGGCCCTCGAGCCCGGCGTGGGCGGCCGGCGATGGCTCGCCTGGGCGGCCGCCGGCGGGCTCCTCCTCGGCGGTGCGGCGCTGGTCCAGGTCCAGCTCCTGCTGCCGATCCCGTTCGCGTTCGCCGCGACGGCCCTCGTGGTCGCCGTGCGCGACCCGGCCCGGCGCGGTCGCGCGCTGGTCGTGCTGGCCGTCACCGGCACCCTGGCTCTCCTCCTTGCGGCACCGTGGCTCGTCCAGACGGCCGACACGATCCGCCAGAACGGCGGGGTGGCACTCGACTCGTCAGACCAGCTGGAGCCAGCCCAGTTCGGCTTCTGGAGCTACCCGCGCCAGTTCGGCCTCCTCCTTCCCTTCGGGGCGCTCGGCGCCGGCGCCGCCCTCCTCTTCCTGCGGCGCCCCGACGGGCCGCGACCCCTCGGCGAGCCGGGGCCGTGGCGCCCGCGCCTGCGGGAGGGGGGCGTCCTCCTCGCCACGTGGTGGGCCCTCCCGTTCATCCTCGGCGTGCTCTACCAGCCGACGTGGCCGCTCGAGGATGCGCTGCGGCCCCAGCGCCTCTGGCTGATCGCCTCGCAGCCGCTGGCGATCCTGGCGGCGATCGGGCTCGTCGCGGCCACGGAGCACGTGCTGCTCCGCCGGCGGCCGCGCTGGGTGGTTCCCGCCGTCGTGGCCGTCGCCCTCGTGGCGTCCGTGCCGGCAACCTACGCCACGGCCTCGCTCGTGGCTCGCTCGTGGACCCGCGACGTCTACGCGATGCTCGATCGCGAGGCCGACCGGGTGCCGCACTTCGACGCGCTGCTCGGGCGGAGCGGGCCCCGCGTGACCGTGCTCGCCCCGGAGGACTGGTCCGCGCTGGCCTGGTTCGAGACGGGCCTGCAGGTCGTGGCGCTGGTGCCGCCCGGCTACGCCAAGCTCGCGTTCGAGCCGGCCGTCTTCACGGGGACGTCGCAGGAGGATCGGCGTGCCGGGCTCGTCGAGGCGTGGTCGGGCGACGTCGCGACGCTGGCCCCGGCGGCCGACCGTTTCGACGCGCAGCGGATCGTGATCCCGCGCGACGGCGACCGGTGGTCGCTCGTGGACCTCGCCGTGGCGGCCGTCGTCGAGACCGACCCGGGCGCGGCCCCGGGTGCCCGGATCGTCGAAGGCAACGGATGGGATGCCGTCGAGCTCGACGAAGGCGAGCGCCTCGTCCTGCCGACCCGGGCCACCGGCGCGCTCGACGTGACCGTCCGCGTGGCGGGGCTCGGCGGTGGGGAGGTGCCCGCTGCGAGCCTCCGCCTCGTGGCGGTACCGGCCGGCGGCCGGGGCCGACGGCGCGGGAGCCGGCCGCTCGCTCGCCGTCATCGACCTGCCGGCCACCACCGAAAGCTGGCGCCGTGGAAGCGCTGCCGTGACCCTCGCGCCGGGCGAGCGCCTCGCCGTCGAGGCGCTCACGCCGGCCGTCGTGCAGGCGGTCGCGGCGTGGGCTCCCCGCCCCGACGTGCCGGACGGCTGGCGGGTCGCCACCGAGACCGACGAGGCCACCGTCCTGGAGCGGATCCCGTGACCCGCTGGCTGCGCCGGCCGATCGTCTGGCTGCCGGTCTCGGGGGCGCTCCTGGGCCTCGTCGCGTGGCGCTCCCGCGTCTGGGAGGCCGGGGAGATCCTCGGCACACCCGACCCGCTGCCGCTCCTCCTCGCGGTCCTGCTGAACGGGGCGCTGGCCGTCCTGTGGGCCGTCCGGTCGGCCGACCTGCTGGGGGCCGCCGGAAGCCCCGTGGCCGTCGCGCCGCTCATCCCGATGACGGTCTTCGCGAACACGATCAACAACCTGACGCCCGGCTCCGCCGGCGAGGTGCTGCGAGCCTGGATGCTGCGCGCCCATCACGGGGTGCCGTACGCCACGGGCGGCGCGGTCATCGTCATCGAGCGGCTGGTGGCCATCGGCTACCTCGGCGCCAGCGCGGCCATCATCTGGTTCGCCCGGCCGCTCGAGCTGCCCGGCCCGGTCGTGGTGGCCCTCCTGGCGCTCCTCGTGGTCCTGCCGGGCCTCCTCTACTGGGCGGGCCTGCGGCCGCTCGCGGTCCTGGCCCGCCTGCCCTTCGGGGGGCTCCTCGGGATGCAGCGGTGGGCGCGGATCGGGGATGGGCTCCGGCGGATGGACGCCACGATCGCGACGCTCGTGACGCACCCGCGCCATCTCGGCGTCTTCGCGCTGACGACGACCCTCGTCTTCGTGTGCTACTCGGCGCAGCTGTGGCTCGTCGCCCGGTCGGTCGGGATCGCGCTCGATCCGCTCCTCTGCTGGGGCGCCCTGGGCCTGTCGATCGTCGTCGGGGTCCTCTCCCTCCTCCCGTTCGGGCTCGGGGCGGCCGACCTCGTGCTGACCGGGCTCCTCACCTCGCTCGGCGTGCCTGCGCCCGCCGCGGCCGCCATCGCGTTCGGCTACCGGCTGGTCTCCACGCTGCCGCTCGGCCTCCTCGGCGGCATCTCGTACGCCTGGCTCAGCGCCCGCCTGCCGGAGGGCGGCCCGTCGGCGGCCATGGCGACGGCCCGCGCCGCCATGGCCCAGGAGGCGGGCGCCGGCGAACCCGCCGAGGCCGAGGCCGTGACGCCGGCCGGCCTCCTCGCCGGGTGCCGCCGTCGCGATCGCCCTCGTCGGCGGCGCGCTGCTGGCGCTCCCGGCGATCCGTCGCACCGGCCTCGGGATCGTGCACCCGGCGCTCGCCTGGCTGGTGCTGCACGCCGTCTTCTTCGGCGCGGGGGCGGCGATCCTGGCCGCGGCCGGCGCCATCGCCCCGGGGCCGGCCTGGTACACGGCGGGCGCCGCCATCGCGGTGGGCCTCGGGGTCGCCGGGTCCGACCTCCTCGCCCGCCGGCGCGGCGCCGGGCCGGCGGCTCGTGGTCCGGGGGTGGCGGCCGGCGCCGCGGATCCCGCGCCGGCCCGCCCGGTGGTGGTCGTGGCCCTCGTGGCCCTCGCGCTGGCGGCGATCGCGCCCGGGCTCCTCGCGACGGGGCTCCCGCTGCTCTCGGACGACCCCACCGGAGCCCGTCTCGAGCTGGCCGGGTTCCTGGTCCAGCCGCTGCGGATCGCCCTGCCGGCGGCGGCCCTCGTCGCGGTGCTGGCGGCCGCACGGACGCCGTCACGCCAGCGGATCGGCATCGCGGTCGCCGCGGTCGGCCTCGCCGTCGCGTTCACGCTCCTGCTCGCGAGCCGCTACCTCGCCGCGGAGCTGGTCGCCGCGCTCGTGGTGGGCTGGCTCCTGGCCGGACGCCGGATCCCCGCGCGGGCCGTCGCCGCGATCGGGATCGCGGTCGTGCTGGCCTTCGGCGCCGTCCAGGTGGTCCGCGCGCCCGAGCTCTCGACCGGCCGCGAGCTCGTCTTCGCGATCGAGCGGACGATCTCGCGGGTCATCTTCGTCCAGCCGCGGACGCTCGACGCGCTGATGGAGGTCATTCCCGCGGAGGAGCCGTTCTTCGGCGGGCTCACGTGGTTCCGGCGGCTCGGCCCGGCGCTCGGCCACGAGGAGATCCCGAACCTCGGCTACTGGATCTACCCGGAGGTCTTCCCCGACCAGGACCCGGCGATCCCGGGCTACGCGGCGCCGGGCCTGATCGGCGAGGCGTGGGCCAACTTCGGCGTGCTGGGGCTGGCGCTCTTCCTGGGTCTCGGCGTCGCCCTGGAGCGACTCGGGGCGCTCCTCGCCCGGCGGAGGGCGGGGACCGGCGACGTGGCGGCCGGCGCGCTGGCCGTCGTCGTGCTGGCCCGGACCCACGCGCTGGGCCTCAGCGGGGCCCTCCAGCTGGTCGCCCTCGTCGTCGGCTGGCGGCTCCTCGCCGCGGGCGGCGCGCGGGATCTCGCGATCGACGCGGCCGTCGTCGTCCGCTGGCGGGCCTGAAGCCGGCTACGGCATGCGCCCGGGGCAGGCGCCGGGACGCCCTACGGCGCCGGCGTGACCGACGGGGCCGCGGTGGGGGTCGGCGGCCAGGTCGCGCCCTGCTGGACGGGCGGGAAGTTCTTCGCGATCCAGGCCTTGCACACCTTCAGGTCGAGCGCGAACGACGACCCGCCCAGCTCCACCGTGTAGGTGCGCGGCCCGAAGACGACCCTGTTCGCGGCGCCGAGCTTCGCCCGGCTCACGATGTCGTAGATCTCCGCGACCTGGTCGGACGGCAGGTCGGTGCGGACCGTGTCGCCTGCGATCCGGAGCAGACGGGGCAGGATGTCCGGCCCCTGGTCGCGGACCTTCTCGAGGGCGGCCATCACGAGCTGCTGCTGGCGGCGCGCCCGCCCGAAGTCGTTGTCGCCCTTGCGGCTGCGGGCGAAGATCAGGGCCGTCTTCCCGTCGAGCTTGCTGGTCCCGGCCGGGAGGCCCCAGCCCTGCGTCTTCGCGTTCACCCAGTAGTACGGGTCGTAGTACGCCTTCTCGAGCGTGATCTCCACGCCGCCCACCGCGTCGACCATGCGCCGGACACCCTCGAAGCCGATGAACACGAACCCGTCGAGCTCGACGTCGAACGCCCTCTCGACTGCCTGCTCCATCGCGGCGTTGCCGTTCTTCGTGGTCGCCAGCAGGTGCTGGTAGAGAGCGTTCGCCTTGCCCGCATAGACGCCGCCCGTGGGCAGCGGGAAGTTGAGCGTGTCGCGCGGGACGGAGAAGGCGGCCGCCTTCCCGGTCGCCGGGTCGATCGACACGACCATGATCGCGTCGGTCCGGTTCCCGGGATGCGCGGGGCGATAGTCGGAGCCGAGGAGGAGGACGGTGAAGCGCCCGTCGGTGCCGAGGAGCCTGTCGGCGCCGGCGACGGGCGTCGGCTCCGGTTCGACGCTCTCCGCGGGCGTCGGCTCCGGCGGCAGCGGGGGCGGGGTCTCGCCCGGGGCGAAGCTCTGGGGAGTCGGCTCGGGTTCCTCGGAGGCGTCGGCGACCGGCTGCGGCGTCGCTCCGGGCCCGGCAAGGCCGCCGGCGAGGGCGAGCCCCAGGCCGCCCACCGCCACGACCGCCACGACGAGGCCCCCGACGGCAAGCGCGCGGCTCGCGGGCCGCATCGCGCCCCACGTGGTGCGAAGGTCGCTCATGTCGAGGGACCCTAGCACACCCCACCCAACCGCACCCCGGGACGAACGTCCCGCCGCGGCGGGACATCCGGCCGTGGAGCCGCACGGTACGATGGAGACCGCCGGGGGGGCGATGAAGAGGGAGGGCGCATGCACGTCCCGGAAGGGATGGCTCCGGTCGGGCGACGCGAACCCCGATGATCCGCCGCCACGCGACCGCGCTGCGCCTGAGCCTGGCGGCCGTCGACTTCCTGTCGGCCGTGATCGTCTTCGTCGGCGTGAGCATGTTCCGCTTCGGGCCAGGCTGGCAGGAAGCCTGGGACGCGGCGGCCGCCGATCCCGCGCTCCTGGCGGTCCTGTACGGTGCGAGCTGGGTGTCCATCCTGTGGCTCCAGGGCCTCTACCGGCTGCGTGCCCGGTGGTCGTGGCGCACCGAGTGGACCGACCTTCTCCGGGCGGTCCTCCTCATCGCCTTCCTCACGTTCGCCTTCCTGTTCGTCGTCAAGCTCCCGAACGTCAGCCGCCTCTTCCTCCTCTGGCTCTTCGCCACGCAGGCCGTCGTCGCGATCGCCTCGCGCGGCCTCCTGCGCTACCTGTTCGCGCGGGCCCGGGAGAGCGGGCGGAACGCCCGCTACGTCCTGGTCGTCGGCAGCGGCCCGGGCGCCCACGAC
The DNA here is from genome assembly GCA_963713285.1 of uncultured Chloroflexia bacterium. Classification (GTDB taxonomy): domain Bacteria; phylum Chloroflexota; class Limnocylindria; order Limnocylindrales; family CSP1-4; genus CTSoil-043. The sequence continues at coordinate 237,346 of CAVQLA010000006.1, forward strand.
TTCGCGGGGAGGCTGGAGCGCAACGCCTACCTCGGGCTGCGGGTCGTGGGCTTCCTCGCGGATCCCCGGCGTGACGATCCGCGCCCCGGCGATGCGTCCGTGGCCGCCGATGCTCCACCCGCTCCGCGCAAGGCCCCCGCGGGCACGCTCGGCCGGATCGGCGACATCGAGGCGGTCCTGCGCTCGACGGTCGTCGACGAGGTCGCGATCTGCCTGCCTCCCGAGCACGGCGAGTTCGTGGAGCCGATCGCCCGCCTCTGCGAGGAGCAGGGGCTCGTGGTCCGCGTTCCCCTCCTGGAGGGCGGGACCGCGATCCCCGGGGGACGCCTGGAGGACTTCGAGGGCATCCGGCTCCAGTCGCTGATCTACGGCCCCGACCGAGCGCTCGGGCTGATCGCCAAGCGCGGCCTGGACATCGTGGGCGGGATCGCCGGGCTGGTGGTCTTCTCACCCGTCCTGGTCGGCGCCGCGATCGCGATCCGGCGGGACGGCCCCGGCCCCATCTTCTTCCGCCAGGTCCGCGTCGGCCTGCGCGGCCGGCAGTTCCAGGTGGTCAAGTTCCGGACGATGATCCCCGAGGCGGAGGAGCAGCTCGAGGAGCTGCTCGCCCACAACGAGATCAGGGGCCACGCCTTCAAGCTGACCGACGATCCCCGCGTGACCCGGGTCGGGCGGTTCCTGCGCCGGACCAGCCTGGACGAGGTCCCCCAGTTCTGGAACGTCCTCCGCGGGGAGATGAGCCTCGTCGGGCCGCGGCCGCCGCTGCCCGAGGAGGTCGCCGACTACGACGTCTGGCACCGGCGGCGGCTGTCGATGAAGCCCGGGGCCACCGGCCTCTGGCAGGTCTCCGCGCGACGCGAGGAGGACTTCGACCGCTGGGTGCGGATCGACCTCGACTACATCGACCGCTGGTCGCTCTGGCTCGACCTCAAGATCATCCTGCGGACGGTCCCGGCAATGCTCCAGGGGCGCTGAGGACGGATCGCGCGCCTACGGGGCGGGCGACGCGGCCCCGGACTCCTGCTCGTAGAAGCGGCTGTCCGCGCCGAAGAGGCGGATCGACGCCTCGGCGAACTTCGCCATGTCGGGGACCAGGATGTAGGAGCCCGCGTTCCCGGGGTTGGTGGCGTAGGGCGGGCCCAGGACGATCTTCTGGATGGCCGTCTCCTCGATCGACCTGCCGAGATCGAGCATCTCCGAGAGCCGCGCCGCCGGGAAGTTCGTCTTGAGCGTCTTGCCGGCAGCCGCGAGGATCGAGGGCAGCCTGGGGAGCATCGCCGGGTCGGTCATCTTCTTCTGGAGCGCGAGGAGCAGCTGCTGCTGCCGGCGCGCCCGGGTGAAGTCGTTGTCGCCGGCGCCCTTGCGCGAGCGCACGAAGGCGAGGGCCTCCTGGCCGTCGAGCTTCTGCTTGCCGGCTGCCAGGTAGAAGCCGACCTTGCGGCCGTCGGTCCAGCCGCCGTACGACGGGTCGTTGATCGCCCGCTCGTTGGTGACCGTCACGCCGCCGACCAGGTCGATGAGGTCCACGAAGCCATCGAGGTTGACGGCCGCGTAGTAGTGGACCGGGACCCCGACCAGGTAGCCGACCTCCTTGACCAGGGTCGTGGTCGACCCGTCGGGGAACTCGTCGGGGTTGCGCCCGGCGTACGACATGAGGCTGTTGATCTTGCCGTTGAACGTGCGGCCGTTCCAGAGCGGGAAGCGCGCCAGGTCGCGCGGGAGGCTGGCCATCACGCCGGTCTTCGCCTCGGGATCGACGCTCACGACGAGGAGCGTGTCCGTCAGGGCGTGCGTCCGCGTCTCGGAGGAGTCGATCCCGGTCAGCAGGATCGTGATCCGGGAGTCCATCGTCTCGGGCGTCTCCACCGGCGTCGCCGCCGCGATCCCGTCGGTGGGCTCTGCGGGCGACCCACCGGGCGATGCGCCCGGGTCGGTGGTCGGCAGCGGCACGTCGCCGCCGCCGCCCACGAAGATCTGGCTGCCGGCGTCGTAGAAGGACCAGGTGACGTAGCCGAGGTACCCGTGCGCGCCGACGACGGAGATGCCGAGCGCCACCAGGATGCCGGCGGAGAGGAGCACCCGGCCACCGGATCGACGGGCGAACATCCACGCGTCGATCATCGCGACCAGGCGCCAGGCCCCCATGATGATGCCGAGGATCAGCGCGGTCTGGGCGTAGCTGGGGTCGAAGAGATCCAGCGCGATGCCCTGGAGGCCGCGCGTGATCGCTTCGAAGGCAGCCCAGCCGAGGACGAGGGCAACCGGCACGGCGTAGATGAGCGCCGCGCGGTAGCGCCGCTGGTAGGCCTGCCCGAGCCCGGGCCAGATGAACGACAGGACGACGGCGACGGACGCCGAGCGTCGTGTCGAGCGTGTGGAGCGGCCCGCGTGGGTCGGCTGCGGGGTCATGCGATGACTTCTCTCAGTCGGAACGTTCTGGGACAGCGTGTCTCTGTGCAACGCTACCGCAATGGACGTGGGTTGTCCGCCAAGCGTGACGCTCACGGGGCCGAAAGCGTCAACGTGTGGTCACAGATGTCCTCCTCGCGTCCGATCTGGTCGATTGCGCTGGACATCGGCAGTCACGGTCACCCTGCGCGACCCCTCCGCGCGCCGTATCGATCGCCGCGATCCCGTCCTCTGCCATCGTGGCGTCCTCTGCATCGTTGGCCTGCTCCACGACGCGAGGATGACGCGACGGCCACTGTCGCTCACTGTCAAGGGACAGCGGGACTTCCTCCTGGGCGGACAGCAGATCTCCCTCTCGGCGGACACGTGATCTCCACGTCGGCGGACACGGGATCTCCGTGGTGGTCAGCCGAGCGGCACCACCCCCTTCCCCGCGGTCGCCTCGGCGAGCCGGTAGGAGGCGCCCTCGGTGAGGACGACGTGGGCGTGGTGGAGGAGCCGGTCGACGGTGGCCGTGGCCAGGGTCTTGGGCATGATCGTGTCGAAGCCCGACGGGTGGAGGTTGGACGTGACGGCCACGCTGCGCCGCTCGTAGGCGGCGTCGACGACCCGGTAGAAGGCCTCGGCCGCCTCGGCGCCGGCCGGGAGCACCCGATGTCGTCGACGACGATGAGGTCGCTCCGGCAGATCCGGGCCACGACCCGCCCGACCGAGCCGTCGACCTTGGCCCGCCCGATCGTCGCGGTGAGCGACTCGAGGCTGAACCAGGCCACCCGGCGGCCCGTGTCGATCGCGGCCGCGGCGAGGCCCTCGAGGTAGTGGGTCTTGCCGGTGCCGGACGGGCCGGCGAGGACGAGGTTCTCGGATCGGCCCAGCCACTCGAGCGTGGCCAGGGCGCGCTGGGTGGGCAGCGGGATGGCCGACTCCGCCTCCCGCCAGCTCTCGAGGGTCTTGCCCGAGGGGAAGCCGGCCGCCCGGCGGCGCATCGCCGTCGTCGCCGCGTCCCGCCCGGCCGCCTCTTCGGCGAGCAGGACCCGGAGCACCTCGGCGGGATCCCAGCGCTGCGCCCGGGCGGTCGCGCAGACCTCGGGGGCGGCCCGGCGGATGTACGGCAGGCGCAGTCGGTGGAGGACCGCCGTCAGCTCGGGGGGCAGGGGCGGCGGAGCGGGCGGGTTCATCGGCCGAAGCTCGCCCAGGCGGCCGTGCTCGCCTGGACACTGAACGCCTCGTCGGCCCGGGCGAGGCTGCCCTCGGCGGTCCCGCCGGCGAGATGGTCGAGGATCGACGCGAGGTCGGCCTCGGCGAAGCGCCCCGCGGCGGCCGCAAGGGCGAGGGCCTCCTCGACCCGATCCCGTCCGACGAGCGCCGCGAGCTCGACGGCGCGGGCCATCTTGGACCGGACCCGGGAGGTACCCGACGCCGCCGCCTCGACGAGCCAGGCCTGGGCTCCGGGACCCAGGTCGAGGAAGGCGATCTCGGCCGGGTCGATCGGTCTCGGCCGCGCTCCCCGGCTGCCCCTCCCTGCGGGATGGTCGGCGTAGTGGGCGTCGTCGATCCGGGGCCGGCCCGGAGTGGAGCGGGGGTGGCGGGCGATCTCGGCCAGCCCGGTGGCGGTCCGGGCGACGATGACGACCTCGTCGCCGCCGACCCGCACCCAGACCTCCGCGCCGACGAACGCACGGGGCACCGAATGGCGGACCGAGCCCAGGCGGATGGCCTGGTCGTCGGCCACCGTGCGGGTCTCGCCCAGGGCCGCCGTGTACGGCTCGGCGGGCAGGACGTGGAGGTGGCCGCGCTCGAGCGCGAGCAGGTCGTCGGTCGCCGCCCCGTCTCCCGGTGGACCCGGCCATTCACGGTGGCGCAGAACGCGACGCAGGCGGCGGCGAGGTCGGCGAAGCTCGCGTATGCCCCGAGCAGGTTCGCCTCGGTGGGGACGAGGTCGGCCTTGGCGACCTTGACCGTGCTCTCGCTGCCGCCCTTGCTCTCGGGATCGAAGGGCACGCAGGCGTTGACCTCCATCCCGTAGTGCCGCCCCGCGGCCACGATCTCAGGGTGGCGGACGCCGATCCCCGCGATCCGCTCGATCGTGATCGTCCGCTCGTTGTCGGTCAGGGCGTACGTCGGGGCCCCGCCGATCTGGCGCAGGGTGGCGTCGAGACAGGCGAGCAGGGACCCGAGGGTGCGGTCTCAGGTGGGGATGACCACCCGGAACCGGCTCCAGGCGAGCCGGGCGCAGAACAGGAGGGTGGGTCGGCCGGCGATCACGGGACCCTGGCCCCAGTCGAACTGGAGCCACATGCCCGGCTCGGTGATCCAGGGCCGGTACGTCCGCCGGCGGCCGGACCGGTACGCCGCCTTGGCGGAGCGGACCGCCCGCCTCGTCGTGCGCTCGCTCGCGGCGTACGGGTGCGCGGGATCGAGGGCGCACAGGCGCTCGTGGACGACGTCCGCCCGGACCCGGCCGCCCGAGCGCTCCACGAGCTCCTCGATCTTGGCGCGGTACCGGTCGGCGAGCATCGGCCGGCGGGCCCGGGCATGCGGATCGGCGCCGGCATCCCGCGTCTCGACGTACCGGGCCACGGTCTTGGGGTCACAGCCGGCGAGGTCGGCCGCGGAATGGGAACAGCGGGTGAGGTCGAAGGCCTCGAGGATCTCCATGATCTCCCTGTCAGACTTCTGCACGGTCCCTCCGGTACGGGTGACGTCCTGGGTGTTGGTACACCGCAAGGGTCGCCCACCGGGGGGATCGCGAGGCTTGGACGTGGACTCCCGGCGTGAAGATCGGCTGTCCGCCGACCGGGAGATCAGCTGTCCGTCAGCGAGGAAGTCCGTGTCCGCCTACGGGGAGGTTGGCATGTCCGCTGTCAGCTCACGGCCGTCCGCCGCGGCGCCGGGATCCTGGGACACCACCGACGGCCGCCGACTCGAGCGGCATCGACGAGGGTGCCGGGTGCCGCCCCGACGACGATATGGAGCAGCGATGATGAGCGCGTCCTCGCACGCTATCCTTCGTGCGCCGGGTCGTGAACCCGTGGCGTGTCGGGCGGTCCCGTCCGGCTGACGCGAGCAGACGTCGCCCACTGAGCGGGAGCAGATGCGGGTCGAGTACATCATCGTCGCGTTTCGGTCGGCCCACGATCTGACGCCCTGCCTCAGTTCGATCGCCGCCGACGCACCGGCCAACGCGTCGGTAACCGTCGTTGACAATGCCTCCCCCGACGATTCCGCCTCGATCGCCGCTGCCCATCCGGTGAAGCCACGAGTCCTGCGGAGCCCGACCAACCTCGGATTCGGTGGCGCCTGCAACCTGGCCGCGCGTGCGTCGGGTGCCGATTACCTCTTCTTGTTGAACCCTGATGCACGGTTGCATCCGGGAGCATCGGCGGCGCTGCTCGCCGCGCTCCAGCGCGATCCAGCGGTCGGCGCTGCGGGACCGAGGATTGTCGACCCGAGCGGCGAGTCACGAGCGGTCGCGGCGGGCGCGGAACCATCCGTTCGATCCGTCATCGGGCACTACCTTCTCGCGAGCAGGCTTCCCGGTATCGGGGCGTGGTTCCCACCCCTGCACCTCCCCGATGGCAACAGGGCAACACGGCCTGACTGGATCAGCGGAGCGGCGATGATCGTGAGGCGGGACGCCTTCGAGTCTGTTGGGGGCTTCGATGCGCGAATGTTTCTGTACATGGAGGACGTCGACCTATGCCGACGTCTCCGTTCGCGCGGGTGGTCTGTGGCTTACGAGCCCTCGGCGGTCGCGGACCATCGCACGGGTGGCTCCCAGGACTCCGGCCAGCCAACTCGCTGGTTCACGGCATTCGACGCCTACATGGCACGCGAGCACGGGTCACTTGGTGCACGAATGAGCTCCGCGATCGCCGCCGTTGGCCTTGGAGCGAGGGGTCTCGCCTACCGGCGCGCGAAGCCGAACCAAGGTCGCCGTCTCCTCAAGGCCGCCAGGGTCGCGGCGCGGCTCGCCACCCGGCCCGTGCAGACCGCACAGGTCCACCGAACCGGCCCATCCACACGTTCCGTGGTGCGCAGCGATGGGCCCGGGCACGTCAGGCGGGTGCTTGTCATCTCCAGGGAGAGCCGCCGTCGCTCGGTCCACACCCGATCAGAATCGCCAAGCTGGCGAAGTACCTGCCGGACTCTGGCTGGCAGCCGACGCTCCTGACCTCCCCGGCAGATCACGCGTGGTATGTGGACCACGAACTCACGGGCGACCTCGACAACACCAGCGTGGTGCGGGTATCGCGCCTGCTGGCTACTGTTGCCCACCCGACTGCAGGAGTCGCGCGGAGCGAGACACGGCACGCTCCTCGACAGCGCCCACTGCTGCGGCTGGTCACCCGCGTTCGGTCGGCGCTCGCGCGCATGCTCCTGATCCCGGACGGCTCGATCCTGTGGGCGCTCCCAGCTGCCAGGAAAGCGTCCCGGATGGCGCATAGCGTTGATGCGGTTCTCACGACTGGGCCGCCGTTCTCGACCCACCTGGTCGGAGCGTACCTCCGACGACGGCATCGTCTCCCGTGGGTCGCCGAGTACCGGGACAACTGGACAGCCAACCCGCTCTACCGGCGCAACAGGCTCGTTCATTGGCTCAACGTTCGTCTCGAGCGTCACTTCCATTCGAGTGCCTCGGCAATCGTCGTCGTCAGTCGGGCGGCGGCGGAAGAGCTCTGCGCGCAGTTCCCAGGCATTGCGGATCGGGTCTTCGTTGCCGCAAACGGATTCGACCCTGACGACCTTCCGGATCCCGGGCCACCGTCGGTCGACTTCGAGATCGTTCATGCCGGGACCCTCGACGAACGTCGCGACCCGCGTCCGTTCTTCGAGGCCCTCCGGCAGGCGATCGAGCGAGACCAGAGATCGGTTTGACCGCGCGACTTCTGTTGCTCGGCAATGTGCCTTCGGAACTGACCGACGCGGCGAGGAACACGCTTGGTCCCGAGCGCGTCAGCTACGGCGGCTTGGTCTCGCATCGGGAGGCCTTGACCCGCGCCAGTAGCGCGGCCGTTCTCCTTGGGATCACGACGGCTGCTGAGGCCGGCGGCGCCGCCCTGACCAGCAAGCTGTTCGAGTACCTGGCGCTGCGGAGGCCGATCCTGATGCTGGCTCCCCCGGGCCCGGCACGCACGCTGGTGGCTTCGTCGGGTGCTGGCGTCGCCGCTGATCCCGACGATGTGACCGCCATCATGAGGGCGATCGAGCAGTTGCACGAGGAGTGGAGCCAGCGGACGGAACGGCGCGCCTCGGATGAGGTCCTGGCGCGGCATACGCGTGCGGAGACCGCGCGGCAGGTCGCAGCTGCGCTCGACTCGGCGACCAGGATCGGGCAGGGGGATCGATAGTCCGGAGGGCGCCCGGTCGTCGCCAGTCCGACACCTCAAATCAGCCCGTTGGGCTGCCCGCCTCTTCCACGGGCCGGGCAGCCTCGAGGGTCGAGGCCAGTGCCAGTCCGACGACCGATGCGAGCGGGATCGCCACAGCCGGCGAATCGATAACAGGAATGACGAGGGCGCCGACGGCGAGACCAGCCCCAACGGCCATCGCTGCAGTCGCCCAGGGGTGGCGTCGGGCGCGCAGGAGCTGGAGTGCTGCGATCAGGACGAAGACACCGAGCGCTACCGACCCGATGATCCCAGCCTGGACGAAGTAGTTCGCATACCACATCTCGCTGTGGATGTAGTCCCCCGGTCCAGTCTCGCCGAACCTCGTCGACAAGGGCCCTGCCGTTCCAAGGCCTCGGCCAAAGAGACCATCTCCCACAGCAGTCGAGGGGGAAGCCTGGGGAAGCGCCGTCGTGGGCGGAGTCGTCCCGGGCGTGGTTGCGGCCGGGTCGGGGGCTGCACTTGGGAAGAGACTCGTGATCACGTCCTGGACGGACTGGACGCGACTCGCTGAAGACGGATCCGCACCGGTGATCGTCGCCGTCGCCCATCTGACAGCCCCTGAGCTCGCCACGATCATTCCGGCGGCCAGCAAGAACGCAGCCAGCGGCGGTGCGTACCCGAACCACAGCCCCCTCTGGCGCGACACCGAGGCCCGCCAGCTCCGCACTTTCGCGATCCGGAGCAGCGCGACGACGAACACGGCAACTGCTGTGCCCACCCACGCGCTCCGCGAGAAGGTCAGGAGGAGCGCCAGTCCGAGGGGCACCAGGGCCCACGCGTGCATGGTGCCGCGCCAAGCGATGACACTCGGCGCGGCCAGGAGTCCAATCGCGATCACCAGGTAGGCGCCAAACTCGTCGGAGAATGGAACGTTCCGACTGCACGAGGCTGGAGAATGAACGCCGCGAGGTACCCGGTTGGCAGTTGACCATCGGGGAGTCGATAGAACTGGTGGAGATACGGATAGCCGCCGCCGTATATCTGCCAGACGGCAAACGCTGACGCGGCAACGCCCGACAGGACAATGGCAACCCCAGCGCGGCTCCGCACCCACGGCGGCAGGCCCGTCCGGCGGGCAAGCGCCACGATCGCGGTCGCCAGTGCGATCGGCTCAAAGACCGTGCGATAGGCGTAGAGCGCGGTGACAAGATGAGGCGCGACGGCAACCGAGACGAGACCCGATGCCAAGAGGATGATGGCCGCCACTTCGAGGACGGTCAGATGCTTGGGCCCCTTGCGAAGCCAGGCATACAACGACGCGCCGATGATGCCCGCCGCCAATGCGTCATGCCAGGCTCCGAGCATCTGACTCGCTGGTGCGGGCAGCGACATCTGGACCGCGATCACGTCGACCAGGAACCCGTTGAAGGGCAGAAGCGCGAGAAGCAGGACGAGCGCCACCCACGGCCGAACCACGGCGCCAGCGAAGAGCGCTGCACAGGCAGCCAGGATGAGGAGCGTCGGGATCATCAGTGGGTCAACGGAGTTGTGTGGCGCCTCCTGGAGGTGCGGTGACGGTTGGCGACCACGAAGCAATGGCGGCAGCTGGCTGTCGCGATGTCCTCCGGCAATGACGTCCGGCACGGACACCCGGTTCCGTTGCCCTGCATCACTCTTGGCCACGCGGCCCGGCGGGGTCGCCTCGATACCGAATGACCTTCGCCGGGTTGCCCGCAGCGACAGCGTACGCGGGCACGTCGCGGGTGACGACGGAGCCGGCACCGATCACGGCGCCCCGGCCAATGCGAACGGAGGCCAGAATTGTCGCCCCAGCCCCGATCCAGCAATCCGACTCGATCGTCACGGGCGCCCTGACCTCGCCTTGCGTCCGGATCGGCCGGACGCGATCGCCGAACTCGTGGTTCTCCGAGAAGACCCGCACGCCAGGCCCCAAGAGCACGTCGTCCCCGATTGCGATGCCGCCTTGGCCACTGAGGTAGCTGTGGTCCCCGATCCCCGTGCGGTCGCCGATCGTGATGCCCACGCCGGGCCGGGCGAGAACACCGGTACACACCAGCACGGCGCCGCGCACGATGGTGACGTTTCTGCCCAGTCGGATGCCCTCGAGCGACAGTCCGTCGATCAAGACGTCGTCGCCGATGAGGAGTCCGGGGCCAGCCGTGACATGCCGGCCGTGGCGGATAGCGACGCGTCGACCCACGAGCACCAAGCCCGTCGCCCGGCGAAGCGCCGGCGAACGATCAGGCCGCGCAATGCTCGCGGGCGCGACGCCACGACACCTCGACGAGATCCAGCGTCGCGTAGGAGGCCTCGATGCGGTACCCAGGATCGTCCTTGACGCGCCCGATCAGGCGTTCGAGGCTGCGGCGCAGGGCGGTGCTGCTCACGTGAGGGCAAGCTCCATCGTCTGGTTCAGGATCCGAGTCGTCTCCGACCAGCGGTAGCGGCCGGCGTGGACAGGTCCTCGAGCCCGGGCTTCCGCGATGACCGTCGTATCCGTGACCGCGCGGACAAGTGCTCCCGCGATCGCTCCCTCGTCGAGTGGGGGTGCAAAGAGCGCGCCCCCGTCCCCGCCCGTCTCTCGGAGCGCAGGGATGTCCGAACAGACAACCGGGATCCCAAATGCCATTGCCTCGAGTGGCGGCACGCCGAACCCTTCATCAAGCGACACGTACGCGAACGCCGCGGCCTCCCGAAACAGCGCCGGCAGATCATCGTCGTCGACGCGCCCAATCAAGTGCACCCGGCCGAGCACGCCGGCGCGGCGGGCGATGCTCGCGAGGTCTTCGGACGCCCCGCTTGCCGCACCTGCCAGCACGAGATCGTGGTCCGCCAGCCCAGACGCGGAGAAGGCACGATCAGTCGAGCGAGGTTCTTGCGCCGGTTGAGACGACCGACGTAGAGCAGGTAGGGAGCGGTAACACCCAATCGCGCTCGCCTGGCGCGGTCATCGGCGGTGACGCCCGCCGCCGCGGCTTTAAGCAGCTTCTCAGAGACCGCGTTCGGCGCCACCACCACGGTCGCTGGGTCTCGGTCTGGCCAGTGCTCGAGAACCTGGCACCGGATGTGCTCGGATACGGCGACAACCAGGCGGGCGCGGGGGAGGAGCGCGGGGATGAATGCCAAGTATGCCCGCTCTGCCCACGTGAACTGCGAAGGGTTCGTCATGAAGATCAGGTCGTGGATCACAGTCACCGCAGCTATGGTCGCGCGCGGGGGCGTGAAGTTCTGGAAGAGCACCGCATCGACACCCCGCCGAGCGCGCATGGGTATGACCGCCGCATTGAAGACGAGCGACGGTGCGCCCGGCAGGACCTGGACCCGCATGACACCGTTCGGCGGGACATGCGCCGCCGATCCCGCTCGGCCAAACACGACATAGTTCGCACCGTGAGGACCAGCGGCCAACTCGCCGACGACGTTGCGCACGTAGTTGACTCCACTCGGAGGTCCACCGGTGAGCCAACGGCCATCGATCCCAAAGCGCGGTCTCATCATCGGCTTCGAGAGCGGCACTGCAGGCGGCACGACGCTCTCTCCTCAGGGTGCCGTGGGATCCCAATCGATGCCTTCATACTAGGGCCTTGGCGCGATACTGTGCCCTCGCGGTCGACTCTGCCAGCCTGACAAGGCTGAACCTGCCTGACTGGATGTGACCTCGACTTCTTGGCGGGCGAGTGCCGTCCGAAGAGGGAGCATATGAAGATCGCGATCATAGGAACGAGAGGGGTGCCCGCCCGATATGGCGGGTTCGAGACGCTGGCGGCAGAGCTGTCGCAGCGGCTCGCCCTGCGCGGCCACGACGTCGTCGTCTACTGCCGCCGCGGCCGGGTTGCCGACGGCCAACCCCCTGCCGGCGTCCGGCAGCGCTTCGTCCCGATGATCCGGCAAGTACTTCAAGACCATCTCCCATGCCGGCATCTCGACTGTCGACGCGCTCCCGCGCAGGTTCGACGCGGTCCTGATGGTCGATGCCGCCAACGCCGTATTCGCCGTGCTCCCCCGGCTCATGGGGATCCCCGTGGTCCTGAACGTGGACGGCATCGAGCGCAAGCGGGCGAAGTGGGGGCCGCTTGGCCGCGCGTGGTACGCCGTCTCAGAACGGCTCGCCACCATCATGCCCGACGAGATCATCAGCGACGCGGACGTCATCGAGGCCTACTACCGTCAGCGGTACGGCGCACCGAGCACCATGATCCCGTACGGCTCCATGATCCTCGAACGGGATCCGCCGCCGGACCTGCGTCAGTTCGACCTCACCCCGGACCGGTACGTGCTCTACGTGAGCCGGCTCGAGCCAGAGAACAACGCGCATCGGGTCGTCTCCGCGTACCGGTCCGTGCCCGGAGACCTTCCGCTCGTGATTGTGGGGGCCGCGCCATACGCTAGGGACTATGGCGCACTCCTCGCCAGGCTTGCCCACGAGGACGCACGCGTCCGCCTCATGGGAGGCATCTACGGCGAGGGGTACCGCGACCTCCAGAGGGCCGCTCGCGCATACGTCCAGGCCACGGAGGTGGGAGGGACACATCCGGCTCTGATCGAGGCGATGGGCGCCGGCAATGTCGTCCTGGCCTATGCCACGCCCGAAACGTCGAGGTGACCGGCGGGACCGCCATACTCTTCCGCACTGAGGGGGAGCTGGCTGCGGGGTTGGGGCGCGCGATCGCCGAGCCGCGGCCGGCGGAGGTTGCTGAACTCGCCCGGGCGGCGCGGGAACGCGCCTCGCGGGTCTACTCGTGGGACGCGGTCGCGGATGCCTACGAGGCCGTCCTGGTACGGTTGGCCTCGGCGCGCGGCACCCGCTCCTCCCGGCGCTGATCCGTCGCCCGGGGCGGGATTCGACGTTGCTACGACAGTTCCTTCGGGACAGCGCCCTCTACGGGTCGGCAAGCATCCTCACCAGAAGCATCTCGCTGCTCCTGGTGCCGATCTACACTCGCGCCCTGGCTCCGTCCGACTACGGCATCGTGGACATCCTCACGGTGGTCACGTCGTTCGTCCTCGTGACGGTCTCCCTCGAGATCGCCCAGGCGGTGGCTCGGTACTTCCCGGACACGCCCGACCCGGAGCGTCCACGCTCTATGCCTCGACCTCGCTCTGGTTCTCCGTCTTCACGTACTCGCTCTTCCTGATGGTTGCCGTCCTCCTCGCAGAGCCAATCAGCGCGTGGCTCTTCGGGGACGAGGCCCTTGCAGGGGTCTTCCGGGCCTCGGCAGTTGTGACCTGGCTCAGCGGCCTCTTCTACCTCGTGCAGAGCCAGCTCCGGTACTCGCTGAGGCCACGGCGGTATGTCGCCGCCAGCCTGGCCTTCAGCTTCACCTCGATGGTGACCTCCGTGCTGCTGGTTGCCGTCCTGAAGCTGGGCGTGATCGGTGTGATCTGGGGCCTGGTCGCCGGCAGCGCGGTGGGCCTCTCGCTCGCTCTGTGGTACTCGCGGGACGTGTACCACCTCCAGTTCGACCGTGGCTCGCTGCGGGAGATGCTGCGCTTCTCGGTCCCCCTCGTGCCCTCGAGCGTGGCCGTCATGGTGACCATGTACATCGACCGCATCGTCATCGGGCAGCTCATGGGCCTTTCCGACGTCGGGTTGTTCGGCATCGGGTATCGTCTTGCTTCGCTGTCGAACCTCCTGATGGTCGGCTTCGTCAGCGCGCTGACGCCGCTCGTGTATACGCACTACCGAGAGCCGGCGACGCCTCGTGAGCTGGCCAGGATCTTCCGCGTATTCGTTGCCCTTGGGCTCCTCTTCTGCCTCAGTCTCTCGCTCTTCGCCCGCGACATCCTCGCCGTGTTGACAACGCCAAGTACGTGCCTGGAGCCGCCGTCGTCCCGCTCCTCGCCCCGGCAATGCTCCTGTCCGGCATGTACATCTTCGCGCCAGGGCTCGGCATCGCGAAGAAGACCGCCGTGATCGCTGGTATCAACATCGGAGCCGCGCTCATGAACACTACACTCAACCTCGCGCTCGTCCCGGCCATGGGCATCCAGGGCGCCGCTCTCGCGACCTTCCTGAGCAGCGCTGCGATTTTCGGGGCCACCATGATCGCAAGCCAGCGTCTCTATCCCGTGCCCCATGACTGGCGCATTCTCGGGTTGGCCGCGCTGGGATCCGTCGCCCTCTTCGCCGTCGGTGAGCTGGCGCGGGGGTCTGACTGGCTGCAGTTCGTGGCGCGCCTCGGACTCATTGCGGCGTGTGCAGCATGGTTCGTCATCGTCGGTCTCATCGGATCGGGCGAGATCCGAGCCTCCCTCGCCCTGCTCCGCCCGCGACGAGCACCGACCGGGACACCCCAGGTGGGTACCGACCAGGACGGACAGCCGTGATCAGCGTTACCGTTGTGGACTCGGGTATCGGGAACTTGGGCGCCATCCCGAACATGCTGAAGCGGCTCGGCGCCACCACAACATCACGAGCGACCCAGCACAGATCGCGCTTGCCGATCGGCTGATCCTGCCCGGCGTCGGGGCCTTCGACGCGGCCATGTCGCATCTGCGCAGCCTCGGGCTGGTCGAGGTCCTGAACGAGCACGTCGTCCGACGTGGGGTACCGACGCTCGGTCTGTGCCTGGGGATGCAGCTGCTGACAGATGCGAGCGAGGAAGGCAGCCTGCCCGGCTTGGGATGGATCTCCGGCAGGGCGGTGCGGTTTCGCTTGGACGGCACGGATCGGAATCTCCACGTGCCGCAGATGGGGTGGAACACCGTGCGCATCGTCCAGCCCACGTCCCTGCTGGCCGACCTTGGCGAGCGACCGCGCTCTCTACTTTGCGCACTCGTACCACGTCGTGTGCGACGACCCCCGGGACATCGCTGCGGTCACGTCCTACGGGTACGAGTTCGCCTCGGTCATCCAGCGCGGAAACGTGATGGGGGCGCAGTTCCACCCCGAGAAGAGCCACCGTTTTGGAATGAAGGTCCTGGGGAACTTCCTTGGCATCTGACTGGCGCCCCATCCCGCGGGTGATCCCCTGCCTCCTCTTCGATGAGGACGGCATGGTGAAGACGATCTCGTTCGACGATCCTGCCTATCTCGGCGACCCGATCAACATCATCAACCTGTTCAACCGGTTCGAGGTAGACGAGATCGCCCTCCTCGACATCCGCGCCACTCGGCACCGGCATCCGCCCCAGTTCGGGCTGATCGAGCGTCTCGCATCGGAATGCTGGGTTCCTCTCGCCTACGGTGGCGGCATCCGCAGTCTCGATGATGCCCGTGCGGTCCTGGGGGCCGGAGTGGAGAAGGTCGTGCTCGGAACGATTGCCGCGGAGGCGCCGGACGTGGTGTCCGCGATCTCCGCCGTCTTCGGCGCCCAGGCCGTCGTCGTGGCGGTTGACGTTCGCAACCTGGGATCAGGCCGCTATGACGTGTTCGTCGACAGCGCAACGCGGCCCCTGCGTACGTCCCCCGAGGAGTACGTGCGGCGCGCCCAAGAGCTGGGCGCTGGCGAGATCCTCCTGACGGCGATCGACCGCGACGGCACCATGAGCGGCTACGACCTTGACCTGATCCGGCGTGTGACGGCGGCGGTGGAGATCCCCGTGATCGCCTGCGGCGGTGCGGGCTCGCGGGAGGATCTGGTCGCACGATCCGCGACGCTGGCGCGGCAGCTGTGGCAGCGGGAAGTATCTTCGTCTACCAGGGGCGCCTGCGGGGTGTGCTTGTCAACTTCCCCGAGCGCGAGCTGCTCGAGCGCCTGCTGTCCTGATCGACGTTGCGCTTGGCCTTCAGGCGACGGCTGGCGCGCTCGCGATGGAGAGGGCGAGCTCGTCCACGATCCACGCCTGATCGCTGTCCGAGAGGCGCGGGAAGAGTGGCAGGGTCAGCGATCGATGGAATGCGTGCTCTGATCCCGGCAGATCGCCGGCCCGCAGGCCAAGGGTCCGGCGGAAATACGGCTCCAGGTGCAGCGCGTAGGTCCCAATCGTGGTCTCGATCCCGGCAGACCTCATGGCGGCGATCACGGCATCGCGCGAGACCCGCTCGTCGAGCGTGACCACGAAGGACTGGTACACGTGGCCACCCCATTCGGGCTCCACCGGCGCGGTGACGCCATCGACCTCGTCCAGCAGCTTCCGATACTGCTGAGCCAGCTGGCGCTTGCGCTCGATGATCCGCGTGAGCTTCCGAAACTGCGCCACCCCGACCGCCGCGAGAATGTCGCTCATCCGGTAGTTGAAGCCGGCGTCGATGAACGAGAACCGCCCTTCGGTCCGGACTCCGCCATGACTGCGCAGGAGCGCCAGCCGATCCGCGAGGGCCGGGTCGTCGGTCGTCGCCATCCCGCCCTCTCCCGTCGTGATCGCCTTCCGGGGGATGGAAGCTGAAGCAGCCGATGTCCGCGATGCTCCCGCACGGCCGCCCGCGATAGGTCGCGCCGATTGCGCAGGCTGCATCCTCGATAACGCTGATCCCGCGGTCGCGCACGAGCGCCAGGATCGGGTCCATGTCCGCCGACAGTCCGAACGCATGGACGGGAATGATGGCTCGCGTGCGGGGTGTGAGGCGGCCCGCCACGTCGTGCGAATCGAGCGTGAATGTCACCGGATCGATGTCCGCGAGAACAGGGCGAGCGCCCTGCTGGATGACGACGTTCGCCGTCGCCGGGAAGGTGAAGTCCGGAACGATCACCTCGCCGCCTGCGCCGATCCCGAGCGCCACGAGCGAGAGGTGCAGGGCCGTCGTCGCGGATGCCGTCGCAAGCGCATATCGTGTGCCGACGAGGCCGGCGACGAGCGACTCGAACTCAGCGACCTTGGGTCCCTGCGTCAGGAACCCAGAAGACAGGACGGCCTCGACCTCCCGGAGCTCGTCGTGATCGACCTCGGGGACGACGAGCCGGATGCTGCGTGGCCCCACGACGTCATCGCCCTCCCGTGGCCATCGAGGCGCGGTACCAGGCGACGGTCTCCGCCAGTCCGTCGGTCAGAGGAGTCCGCTGTTGGTATCCGAACAGTGACTCGGCGAGCGCGATGCTTCCGCAGTGGCGACGGACATCCCCCGCCCGTGGCGGGTCGTAGATGACAGGGACGTCGATCTCGAGGGCCGCGAGCAGCTCGCAACGAGCGTGTTGATCGTCGTCTGGCGCCCACTGGCGACGTTGATGACCTGCCCGCGCGTGGCCGGCGTCGACGCCCGGACCGCGGCATCGACGGTGTCGCGAATGAACACGAAGTCGCGCGTCTGTTCGCCGTCTCCGTAGATATGGACAGGTTCCCCACGCAGGGCGTTCCCCACGACAATGGGTATCACCCCGGCATACGCCCCGGCGTTCTGGCGCGGGCCGTAGTTGTTGAACGGTCGGATGATGGCCACGTCGAGGCCGTACGTCTCGCGATACGAGAGGGCGACGTGATCCCCCGCGAGCTCTGCTGGCCGCGTCCGGCGTGGAAGGCAGGCAGGGATGATCCTCAGTCATCGGCACGGTCCCTGCCGAGCCGTATGCCTCCGACGACGAGAAGTGGATCAGCGTCTCGCAGCAGCCGAGCCGAAGGGGCTCGCATGGCACCGTCGCGAGTGCGACGTTGACGTTGATCGTCCAGCGCGGGTTCACGAGCGACGCCGGCAAAGGCACGATCGCCAGATTGAAGACGACGTCGATCCGCTCCGAGGCCATGATGGCCGCCATCTCATCGAAGTCCGTGGCGTCGTGCGCGTACAGCTTGAGGCCGGGGATCAAACCTCTCGCCACGGCCAGGTTCGCCTCGTTGCCAGGGAACAGGTTGTCCACGACGACAAGCCGCGAGGGGTTCTCGGCGACGATGCGCTCGACCAGGTGACTGCCGATGAACCCGGCGCCTCCAGTGACGAGCACGTTCTTGCCGGCGAGGGTCAACCGTGGCGCCTGGGCGCCGGGACCCGTCGGCATCGCTGCGGCTTGCTCGTCCAAGGCTACCTCGAGGTTCTTCGGCACCGTACGCCCATGCGCACGCAGGCACTCAGGGCATCTCCCCTCGCTCCACGCGGGTGCGGGAAAGCCGGCTGGGCTAGTATGCCATGGACCACCCAGCCCCCTGCCGGCAACCGCCGAGGACGTGCCACGTGTCAGAGCAGACTCGATGACCACCCCCAGCCCCCGCGTTTGCCGTCGGTGCGTCTACGACAGCAGCGTGCCGGGAATCACGTTCGATGCAGCGGGTGTCTGCAACTACTGCCCGTGCACGAGCGATGGATCGGGAGTATCCGGTCGGGGAGGCGGGCGACGAGCTCGACGGCATCGCCGATAGCGTGAAGCGAGGGGCAGGCCAAGGACTACGACTGCGTGGTCGGGGTGAGCGGCGGGTGCGACTCGTCGTACATGCTGTACAAGCGGGAGCTGGGGCTGCGGCCGCTCGCCGTCCACTTCGACAACACGTGGGATCGACGATCGCGGTCGAAAACATCACAACGTCCTCGCGAGCTCGATGTCGATCTGTACACTCTCGTCGTCAACAACAGGGAGTACGATGACATCTACCGTTCCTTCCTGAAAGCCGGCACTCCCGACATAGAGGCGCCGACGGACATCGGCCTGGCGGTTACGCTCAACCTGGCATGCGAGAAGTACGGTGTCAGGTACATCTTCGAGGGACATTCATTCCGCACCGAGGGCATCTCTCCACTGGGCTGGATCTACATGGACGGCAAGTACATCCAGAGCGTTCAGACGCAGTACGGCACACTTCCATTGAAGACGTTTCCGAACATGTCTTTCTTCGTTCCTCCAGTGGACGGCGCTGCCGGCATCGGGAAGCACCGGCCGCTCTATTACATGGACTACGTGAAGACGGACGCGATGGGATCCTCACCAGCGCGCTGGGGTGGCAGTGGTACGGCGGCCACCACCTCGAGAATCGTTTCACGGCGTTCTGGCATACCTACTTCATGCCCCTGCGGTATGGGATCGATACCCGTCTGCTGGGCTACTCTGCGCTGGTCCGGTCCGGGCAGATGACGCGGGACGAGGCTGCGCCGACTCGCGCAGCCGCAGGAGTATGATCCCGAGTTCCTGGAGCTGGTCAAGAAGCGGCTGGGGTTAGGACGCCGAGTTCGACAGGTCATGAACCTGCCCACGAAACTATCGCGATTTCCAGACGTACAAGAAGACCTTCGAGCGTCTGAGGCGGCTGTTCTGGCTTCTGTACAAGCTGAACCGTGTGCCGAAAAGCTTCTACCTCAAGTTCACGCGGCCGGATCCCATGGCTGAAGCCGCGCGCGATCTCGCAGCCAGCAGAACTCCGACGCCGCGCCGAGTCTTCATCGGGCTGAGTGAGGTCGCGGGTTACTACCGGGGACTCCGCGATGGGTTCGAGGACCTCGGGATCAAGACGCTGTTCGTCGATGAGGTCGTGAGCCCCTACGGGTACTCGCGGCGGGGGCGACTCGCTGGCTCGGCCCTGGCACTTGCAGGCGCCCGGGAAAGTCGAGCCAATGCC
Source organism: uncultured Chloroflexia bacterium (assembly GCA_963713285.1). GTDB lineage: Bacteria > Chloroflexota > Limnocylindria > Limnocylindrales > CSP1-4 > CTSoil-043. The sequence goes on from CAVQLA010000006.1 coordinate 256,524, forward strand.
ACGTCGCGCGGGTCACGATTACGCTGGTCGCTGAAGGTGGGCGGTATTCGCGCCATCCGTGGCCTGCTGAAGGGTGCTTTGCTCGCCCGCGCTGTGGCCACCTGCGACGCGTTCATCTTCTCGTCCGGAGACACCTTCTTCAGGGGCCGCGACGCCGCTCTCCTTCGACGGTTGGGAAGCCGATCGTCGTGGTCTTCACCGGCTCAGACCATCGCCGACCGTACCTGAACGGTCGACTGGTGCGGGGCATGGTGACAACGGGTCCCGGCCCAGTCGTCGCAGAGACGGCGCGGATCGAGCGTCGCCTCGCCGACGTGGAGAGCTTCGCGGACGCGATCGTGGCGGCCAGCGCCTCCTCGCAGTTTCACCGACGCCCCTTCGTCGAGTTCATCGCCCTCGGGATCCCTGTCAGGCTGCCAGCGCGGCTGCCGAGCGTGCCGGAGGTCTTCACGGGTACCGGCGTAAGGATCTTGCATGCGCCATCGGACCCTGACTCGAAGGGGTCCAATCAGATCCGCGCTGCTGTCCGGGCACTCAGCGACCGCGGTCTTGCGCTTGACTACGTCGAACTGAGCGGGCGGCCGAACGCAGAGATCCTGGCGGCTCTTCGCGATTGCGACTTCGTCGTCGACGAGGTCTACAGCGATACCCCGATGGGCGTTCTGGCGGCGGAGGCGGCCCTGTTCGGGAAGCCGGCGGTCGTCGGCGGCTACTTCTCGTCGCTCGCGGAAGAGACGCTTCCGGCAGGGGCCATTCCGCCGACGCTCTTCTGCGAGCCGGAGGAAGTGGGTGCGGCGATTGAGCATCTGGTGATCGACGGAGAGTCACGCGTGGAACTCGGAAGACGCGCACGCGAGTTTGTAGAGTCCCGATGGAAGCCGCGACAAGTTGCGGAGCGCTACGTGCAGATCATCGACGGTCTGACCCCGACCGGCTTCATCACCGACCCAAGGTCCGTGGCCTATCTGGAAGGGTGGGGGATGCCACGAGCGACCGTGCCAGAGGGCGTCCGCCAGATCGTGGCGAGTGATGGCGTCGGGGCGCTTCGCCTGACCGCTAGACCTGATCTCGAGGCACTCCTGCAAGCGTTCATTGATGAGCCGATCGGAGGACTCGATCGAGCGCGAGGCCTGATGGGGGAAGCATGAAAGACCGACCGAGAGACGCGACAGATCGGCTGCAGGAGACACTCACGGAGCTCTACGTGACAAGGCGGGCAGATGTGCGCGACCGGTGGAAGCGCGACCTCCCGCTCGACGAGCTGATCTTCGACAGATGGGAGCGGGCCAGCAGCCTCGGCTTCGGCGAAGCCACCAGCGTCTACCACCAGAGCTACGTCTATGGCGACGTCTCCATGGGCGAGCATGCCGGGTAGGCCCGTTCACCCTGCTCGATGGCTCAGGCGGGCTCACCATCGGCGACTACTGTGTGATCAGCGCAGGCGTCCACATCTACACGCACGACACCGTCAGATGGGCGGTGAGCGGCGGCCGCCTGGAGTTCGAGCGCGCCCCGGTCTCGATTGGCGATTGCGCCTACATCGGAGCCCAGTCCGTCGTCTTGAAGGGGATCACCATCGGGGCCCACTCGGTCATCGGCGCCGGCTCCATCGTCAACCGCAACATTCCACCCTACTCCGTCGCCGTGGGTACTCCCTGTCGCGTGGTGGGGCGAGTGGTCATCGCGGACGACGGGACAGTCACCCTCGAGTATCCAGACCGAGAGGTTTGATCTCGTCGGCAGGCGAGACAGCCTCGCCGCCGGGCAACGACTCGCTGGCCGCCCAAGCGTCGACGCGGCCGTCCCGCCCGCCTACATCATCGCGAGGCCGCCGTCGACCCCGATGACCTGGCCCGTGATGTAGGCCGCCTCGTCGCTGGCGAGGAAGGTGACGGCGTTGGCGATCTCGTCGGGGGTGGCGAAGCGGCCCAGCGGCGTGGCCGCCTTGATCGCGTCCTTGACGTTGTCGGGGAGGCCCTCGGTCAGCTCCGTGAGGACGAAGCCCGGGGCCACCGCGTTGACCGTGATCCCGCGCGAGGCGACCTCGCGGGCGAGCGCCTTCGTCAGGCCGATGAGGCCGGCCTTCGAGGCCGAGTAGTTGGCCTGGCCGGCGTTGCCCATCTGGCCCGAGACGCTCGACATGTTGATGATCCGGCCCGAGCGCTGCTTGAGCATCGGCCGGAGGACCGCGCGGGCCATGTAGAACGAGCCGGTCAGGTTGACGTTGATGACGTCGGCCCAGGCCTCGTCGCTCATCCGCATCGCCAGGTCGTCGCGGGTGATGCCGGCGTTGTTGACGAGGATGTCGATCCGGCCGAACTCCTTGAGCGTCTCCTCGACCGTCGCCGCGCAGGAGGCCGGGTCCGTCACGTCGCCGCCGACGCAGATCGAGCGCCGGCCCATCGCCTCGACGTCGCCCTTCGTGTGGTCGTCGATCAGGCACGCGGCCCGGTCGATGAACGCCACGTTGGCGCCCTGCCGCGCGAGCATGAGCGAGACGGCGCGGCCGATGCCGCGCGAGCCGCCGGTGACGATGGCGGTCTTGCCGGTGAGATCGATCATGCGGGTCATCCTTTCGTCTGACCGTCGGCCGCCAGGAAGCGTCGGACGGCGTCCACCAGGACCGGGAGATCGTCGTTGAGCGTGGACTCGATGATCCCGATCACGACGGCGGGGTAGTTGTGGGCCAGGAAGTCACGAAGCGCCTTGAGGCCGCGCCAGTCCACCTCGGGCATCTGGAGGAGCACGTCGGGCGCCAGGAGCTTCGCCTGCTCGCCGGTCTCCTCGAGGCGCTTCGCGATCGCGTCGACGGCCATGTCGTCGTCCTGCCAGGCGGGCCCGGCCGCGGCGACGTAGGCCTCGATCTTGGCGCAGTGCTCGAGGATCGCCTCGAGCGCGCGCCTATGCCGCGGGTCCATGGAGGATCACGCCCTCGCGGGCGATGCGCTCGGCGAGCGCGGGTCGAACCTCGCCGGCGGCCAGGAGGTCCACGTCGCGCTCGAAGAGCGTCTCGGCGTCGGCGAGGAGCGCGGCGCGCTGGCGCAGGCCGAGCCGGTGGCCGGGGACCGGCTCCACGAGGAGGTCCAGGTCCGAATCGGGCCGGAAGTCGGCCCTGGTGGCGGAGCCGAACGCCACCAGGCGGCGCAGGCCGTGGCGACGGGCCAGGGCGCGCACGCGGCGGTCGCTGGGGACCACCACGCCGTCGTGGAGACGCCGCAGGGGCGCGGCGTCCTCGTCGCCGTGCCGGGTCCGGTCGGGGAAGGAGCGGTCGACCGACCCGGCCAGGACGCGCATCCCGAGGGCGCGGTCGCGGGGCGTCCGGTCGTCGAGCAGCTGCTCGCGCAGGGCGGACTTGTCCAGCAGCTCGACGCGGAGCTCGCCGTGGAGAGCTCGAAGGCCGGCCAGCGCGTCGTGCAGGAGCGCCTCGTCCGCAGGCTCCGCGAAGCGCCGGACGACCAGGACGACGCCGCGCGCATCGGCTCCCGCGAACTCCACCGCCCGGTTCGCGCGGGCGACCACCGCCAGCGCCTCGGTCGGCTCCGCCATCGCGAGCGCGAACCTGCCGGCCGCCTCCGCCCGGGCACCGGCGACCGGCACGAACCGGCGGTCCCGGTGCTCGGCGAGCCCGTCGTCCTCCAGCACGCGCAGCGCGCGCTCGGCGCTGGAGAACGGAACACCGAGGATCGCCGCAACCTCGGCCGGGCCGCAGGCCTTCCGGCCGCTGCGCGAGGGCGACGAGGGCGCGCAGACCGTGTTCCGACGCCACGAGACGGCTCATCGTCAGATAATCACGCTACGAGCGTGATCAGTCAACTGCTGCGCCGCGTGCTCGGGGTCGAGCGCGCTTGAGCGGCTGGGGGGGGGGGGGGGGGGGGGGGAGAGTGGGGGGTGGGGAGGAAAGAGGTGAAGTAGAGAAGAGAAGAAAGAAAGGAGAGAGAGAGAGAAGAGAGAGAGAAAAGAGAGAAGATAGAAAGAGAGAGAGAGAAGGAGAAGGAAAGAATGAGGAGAGGGAAAGGGCGAGAGAAAGGAGGAGCGGCGGGCTCGCGCCGGCCTGTCGTCGAACCGGGCAGAGGGAGAAAAAAAAGATATAAAAGAGGGAGAGAGAAGAGAGAGGTAGAAGAGGGTGGAAAAGACGAGGGAGCAAGGCGCGAGGAAGAGACCGGGGTCAGCCCGGCGTTCTTCGAAGGTCGGCGGCGACGGGGATAGAAGAGAGCGCGGCGTCGACGAGGCGGAGAGATAGAAAGGATGGAAGTGAGGGAGGATGAAGGCGTGCTGGAAGCGGAGAATGGAGACGTGACGAAGAGTGGGCCGGCGCGAGAGAAAGAAGAAGAATGAGAGAGAGATGAAGAGAGAGAGTGAGAGGAAGAGGATGAGGTGAGTGACTGATGGTCGCCGGGCGACCGGCCGAGAGAAGGAAGTGGTGAGGTGTGCAGAGATAGTGGAGAGGGTAGAGTGGTAGATAGAGTGGTGAGTGAGGTTGGGCTCCTTGGCCAGCAGAAGTAAGTCTGAAGAAATATAGTGTGAGATGGATTGAGGACCATATAGAGAGAGAGGGAGGGAAGGCCGCGACAGAGGTGGCGGAAGGATCTCGAGAAGGTCAGGTAGCCGGGTGTGCCGCAGACGAGAGAACAGGAGGAATGTGAGCTTCGAATATGACGGATGATACAGAAGGTCGCTGATTAGAGGTAGTGGAACGGATCAATGATAAGGTAGAGGAATGCAAGTGAGGTGAAGTGCGAGTTGCGAGGAGAGTAGGTATGTGATCACTGAGATCGTGGAGCGGCATAGGATCAACTGCAGGGGTAGCTGCGCGCAGTAGAGAGGTGTCGTACAGAGTTGGATAGAGGACGCGATCTCGGGTGACTTAGTGAGCAGGTATGGGTACTCGTCGATCACCACGAGGCGCGGGAGATGGGGTTGCCGGCTCCGCAGGGTCTGCAGGAGGGCGGACCAATCAGGGAAGAGAGGAGCGGGCAGACCCCGATCAGCGCCATCGCCGCCCGAACAGCTCGAGAGCTGGGGCTCGTCTCGAGGGTCTGTGGTAGAAGCCGCGACTGGCGGGCACTGTGAGGATGAAGCTCTTCGGGCGACGCCGGAGACCACTAGATGTAATGATGGTAAGCTAGGTGAAGAAAAGTATAATATAGTCATATTAAGTAGAGAGATAGAAGAAAGAGGAAAATAGATTGATAATGAAAGAGATATAAGAAAAGAGTGATAAGAAGTAGTGTATTATGGAGGACCGGGGGTCGCCCGGGACGACGTCGTCGAGGGGCACGTCCACCGGCCCGGGGGCGGCGAGGACGGCGGCGAGCTGGGGCGGGATCGGGTCGACCGAGTCCCAGTCCACCGGGAGGCGGACGCGGATGCTCTCGGGGTCGACGGCGGCGGCGCGGGCGCCGGCCGCCGGATCGGCCGTCCACTCCATGGCCACGGCGCCCGAGGTGAACCCGGCGCCGAAGGCGACGAAGACGATCCGGTCGCCGACCTTGATCCGGCCGGCGTCGACGGCCTCGGCGAGGGCCAGCGGGACCGACGCCGCCGAGGTGTTCCCGTAGCGGTCGACGTTGACGAAGATCCGCTCCATCGGGAAGTCGAGGCCCTTGGCCACGGCCTCGATGATGCGGATGTTCGCCTGGTGCGGGATCACCAGCGCGATGTCGTCGGGATGGAGCCCGGCCCGCTCGATGGCCGCCAGCGCCGACGAGGCCAGCGTCTTCGTCGCGAAGCGGTAGGTCTCCTTCCCCTCCATCCTGATGAAGTGCTCGCCGCGGGCCACCGTCTCCGCCGACGACGGGCTCTTCGAGCCGCCGGCGGGGAGCCAGATCATGTAGGCGCCCTGGGGATCGGTCGTCAGCTCGATCCCGTGCGGCCCGGTCGGCTCGTCGGAGGCGGACACCACCACCGCCCCCGCGCCGTCCCCGAACAGGATGCACGTGCTTCGGTCGGTGTAGTCCAGGAAGCGCGTCAGGAGCTCGGCGCCGATCACCAGCACGTGGCGGGCCATGCCGGACGTGACGTAGGCGTGGGCCGTGGCGTACGCGTACACGAACCCGGAGCAGGCCGCGGCGACGTCCATCGCCGCCGCCCGCGTGTTCCCGATCGCCTCCTTCACCAGGGCCGCGGTGGAGGGCATCCAGTAGTCCGGCGTGAGGGTCGCCACGAGGATCAGGTCGATGTCGTCGGGCTCGATGCCGGCGACCGCGATCGCCCGGGCTCCCGCGACGGCCGCCATGGACGCCGTCGTCTCGTGCGCCGCCGCCACGCGCCGCTCGCGGATCCCGGTGCGGGAGGCGATCCACTCGTCGTTCGTGTCGACCATCCGCTCGAGATCGGCGTTCGTGAGGACCGCGCTGGGGGCGTAGTTGCCCCAGCCGCTGATCCGGGCCCAGCGCCCCGCGGGGGCGCGCGACGGGAGGGTCACAGGGGCTCCACCTCGATGAGCGGGTGCTTGGCCTTGACGAGCGCGCCGTTCTCCGCCACGACGCGCACGACCCGCCCGGTCTTGTCCGACTTGATCTCGTTGAACAGCTTCATCGCCTCGATCAGGCCGATGACCTGGCCGACGACGACCTCTCGGCCGACGTCGACGAAGGGCGGCGACCCGGGGCTGGGCGACGCGTAGAAGATGCCGGTGAGGGGCGCGAGGACGGCTTCGCGCGCCGACGCCGGGGCCTCCGCGGCGCGAGCGGCGGGATCGGCCGAGACGCCGTGACCGCCTGGGCTGCCGTGGCGGGACCCTGCCGCCGCGTCGGCCGCGGCCGCGGCGCCGGGGCCGGCCGCCCCCGGCGCAGCCAGCGCGGCGGCCTTGCGCAGGACGATCGCGGTCCCGCCGGCCTCCACCTCCAGCTCGGTGAGGTCGCTCCGCTCGAGGAGGACCGCGAGCCGATCCACGAGGGCCAGCAGCGAGGCGTCGCCCTCGTCCAGGGTGGATGCGGCGGCGGGCGCCTGGAGGGGCGCCTGGAGGGGCGCCTGGAGGGGCGCCTCGACGCCCGCGTCGGGAGCCGGAAGGGCGCGCTCGTCCGTCATGCGTCCCACCGCGCAAAGACGAGGGCGCTGTTCTGGCCGCCGAAGCCGAACGAGCTGCTGACCGCGACCCGGATCGGTCGCTCGCGCGCGACGTTCGGCGTCAGGTCGAGGCCCACGGCCGCGTCGTCGGGATCGTCGAGGTTGATCGTCGGCGGGATGACGCCGTGGCGCAGGCTCAGCACGGTGACCGCCGCCTCGATGGAGCCGGCCGCGCCGAGGGTGTGGCCGAGCATGCTCTTGTTGGCCGTCACGCTCACCGCCCCGGCGCGCTCGCCGAAGAGCCCGCGCAGCATCTCCAGCTCGGTGCGGTCGCCCTCCGGGGTGGAGGTGGCGTGGGCGTTGACGTGCTCCACGTCGTCGAGGGTGAGCCCGGCCTTCTCGAGGGCGCGCCGGATCGCCCGGATCGCCCCGGTCCCACCGGGCGCCGGCAGGGTGATGTGGCTCGCATCCGCGGAGGCGCCGTACCCGACGAGCTCGGCAAGGGGGGCGGCGCCGCGGGCCCGGGCGTGCTCGAGGTCCTCGAGGATCAGCACTCCGGCCCCCTCCCCGATGACGAAGCCGTCGCGGCCCCGGTCGAAGGGGCGCGAGGCGCCGGCCGGGTCGTCGTTGCGGGTGGAGAGGGCGCGCATCGCCGCGAAGCCGCCGACGAGCGCCTCGCTGATCCCGGCCTCGGACGAGCCGGCGATCATCAGGTCGGCGTCGCCGCGCCGGATGATCTCCCAGGCCTCGCCGAGGGCGTGGCCGCCGGTCGCGCAGGCGGAGGAGACCGCGAAGTTCGGCCCCAGCGCCCCGAAGACGATGGCCGCCTGGCCGGCGGCGAGGTTCGGGATGGCCATCGGGATGAAGAACGGGCTCATCCGGTCGGGGCCCTTCTCCACCCCGACGGTCACCTGCTCGGCGAACGTGATGCCGCCGCCGATCCCGGTGCCCAGGACGATCCCGGTGCGGAGGGCCAGCTCGCCGTCGAGGCGGTCGGGAAGGCGGGCATCCGCCAGCGCCTCGCGCGTCGCGACCAGCGCGAGCTGCGTGTAGCGGTCGTTGCGGCGCTGCTCCTTGCGGTCGAGGACGACAGAGGGATCGAAGTCGGGCACCTGGCCGGCGATCCGCGATGCCACGCGGGACGGGTCGAAGGCGGAGATGGTCCGGATCCCCGAGCGGCCGGCGACGAGCCCCTCCCAGGTCGACGCGACGTCGTTCCCGAGGGCCGTGACGAGGCCCATCCCGGTCACCACGACGCGGCGCGCGCCGCCGCCGGCCCGATCCGTCATCGAACGAGCTTCCCCGTCCGGATCGTCGCCGCGCGGTAGACGTCACCCGGGAGCCCGCGGTCGGCCACCGCGTCGGCCGCTGCCAGGGCGTCGAACTCGACGCGCTTGATCTCCGCGGTCACGCTGCCGTCGACCACGTCGATGAGCGCCCACGAGGCCGTGGGGTCGCCGTCGAAGACGTAGCCGGCGCTGCCGCCGTTGACGATCACCTTCCAGCCGAAGTCGCGGACCTCGGGGACGTGGGTGTGGCCGCAGCAGATGACCCGCGCGTCGGTGCGCCCGAGACGATCGAGGAAGACGCTCTCGTCGAGGCCCTGGTCGAAGCCCGCGGTCTGGGACCCCGGCGAGGCGTGCGTGACGAGGACCAGGGTGTCGTCCTCGCAGCGAACCCGCCGCTCGGCCGGGAGGCGGCGGAGCCAGTCGACGCGCTCGGGGCCGAGCGCCTCGTGGGCCCACTCCGCGGCCGCCTTGAACGATTCCGGCACCCCGTCGCCGAGCCACGGGAAGGCCGCGCCGTAGTCGAAGTCGGCCACCGCGATGTCCGTGTTGCCCTGGACGACGAGGGCGCCGGCCGCCTCGAGCTCGCGGATCCCGTCGACGGTCGCCGCGGGATCGCCGCCGTTGAACGCGAAGTCGCCGGCCAGCGCCACCACGTCCGGGGCGGCGGCAGCGACGGCCTCACGCACCGCGGTCAACGCCTGGAGGACGCCGTGGACGTCGGAGAAGAGCGCGATGCGCGTCATCAGCGCAGCACCGAGGCGTCCGGGATGATGAACGAGAGGGTCGCCTCGCAGCAGACCTCGCCGTCGACGCTGGCGACGGCCTTGCCGCGCCCGAACCGCTTCCCGAGCTTCTCCATCGTCACCTCGAGGCGAAGGACGTCGCCGGGCTTGACGACGCGCTTGAAGCGGCAGTCGTCGATGCCGGCGAAGAGCCCGATCCGGTCCCCGAAGCCCGGCTGCTTGGCCACGAACACGCCCATCGTCTGCGCCAGCGCCTCCACCTGCAGGACGCCCGGCATGACGGGCATGCCCGGGAAGTGGCCCGCGAAGAACCACTCCGTGGCCGTCACGGCCTTGGTGCCGACGATCCGCATCGCGTCGGGGTCGTACTCGTCGATCCGGTCGACGAGGAGGAACGGCCAGCGGTGCGGGAGGAGGGCCTCGATCTCGCGGGTGGTGTGGATCGGCTCGGTCACGGAAGTCTCCGGTGTGGGTGGCCAGTGTCGCCCGGCGCCGCGGCGCCGAGCGCGGGATGGATGCAGGATTGCACGGGTTGCCCGGGCGGCCTCAGCCGCGCCCGGCGAGGAACGCCGCCCCGCCGACGCGGTCGACGAGGTTCGTGGTGACGCGGCCCTCGACGAACGCGGGGTTGTCCAGCATGGCGCGGTGGAAGGTGCGGTTGGTGATGATGCCGTCGACGACCAGCTCGTCGAGGGCGGCCCGCCCCCGCGCGATCGCCGCGGGCCGGTCCGGGCCCCACACGATCAGCTTGCCGAGGAGCGAATCGTAGTACGGCGGCACGTCGTAGCCGGCGTAGAGGTGGGAATCCAGGCGGACGCCGGGGCCGCCCGGGGCGTAGAAGCGCTCCACCGTCCCCGCCTGCGGCCGGAAGTCGTGCGCGGCGTCCTCCGCGTTGATGCGGAACTCGATCGCGTGGCCCCGGAAGGTGACGTCGGCCTGGCTGAAGCCGAGCGGCTCGCCGGCCGCGATCCGGAGCTGCGCGGCGACCAGGTCGATCCCGGTCAGCATCTCCGTGACGGGGTGCTCAACCTGGATCCGGCAGTTGATCTCGATGAAGTAGAAGCTCTGGTCGCGGTCGACGAGGAACTCCAGGGTCCCCAGGTTCTCGTAGCCGGCGGCGACGACGGCGCGGATCGCCCGCTCGGCGAGCTCGGCGCGGGCGGCCTCCGGGAGCGCCGGCGTCGGCGCCTCCTCGATCAGCTTCTGGTGGCGGCGCTGGACGGAGCAGTCGCGCTCGCCGAGGTGGACGCCGTGGCCGTAGCGGTCCACGACCACCTGGACCTCGACGTGCCGGTTGTCCTCCAGCCACTTCTCCAGGTAGAGGGAGTCGTCGCCGAAGGCAGCGCGCGCCTCGGAGCGGCAGACCGGGATCGCCGCCTGCAGCTCGCGGGGCGTCCGGACCATCCGCATCCCTTTGCCGCCGCCCCCGGCGGACGGCTTGACGAGCACCGGGTAGCCGATCCGCTCGGCCTCCGCCAGGGCCTGCTCGTCGTCGCCGAGCATCCCGTCCGAGCCCGGGATCGTCGGCAGGCCGTGCGAGGCGAGCAGCCGGCGCGTGGCCTCCTTGGAGGCGAACCGCTCCAGCACCTCGGCCGAGGGCCCGACGAAGGTGAGGCCGTGGGCCGTGACCGCCTCGGCGAACCCGGAATCCTCGGACAGGAAGCCGTAACCGGGGTGGATCGCGTCACAGCCGGTCACGATCGCGGCGGAGATGAGAGCCGACGCCGAGAGGTAGCTCCGCTTCGCGTCGGCCGGCCCGATGCAGATCGCCTCGTCGGCGAGCTGGGCGGCCAGCAAATCGCGGTCGGCCTCGCTGTAGGCCAGCACGGCGCCAACCCCGAGGGTCCGGCAGGCCCGCAGGACACGCAGGGCGATCTCGCCCCGGTTGGCGATGAGGACGCGCTCGAACATCAGCCGGCCTCCCCGTGCGGGGCCGCGGGCGCCGCCAGGAGCTCGATCTCGACCACTTCCTGGCCGTACTCGACCGGGTCGCCGGGATCGACGAGGTTGGCCCCGACCAGGCCGTCGGCCGGCGCGACCAGCTCCTGCGGGACGCCGAGGACGTCGATCGAGCCGAGGCGGTCACCGGCGCGCACCCGGGCTCCGGCGGCCAGGTCGGGTCGCGGCCGGTAGAAGCCGACGGCGGGCGACGTTGCCACGGCACGCGTCGGGGGCTCGGCGGGATCCAGCGCGGGCGCCGGCGCCGCGGCCCGACCGCCCTGGGCCTGCGCCCCGGCGACGGGGGCGTGGCCGGGCGCAGCGTGGGCCGCTGGGGCATGCAGCTCGGCGCGCCCGGCCGGGCGGCCCGCGGACGCCGCCCGCCGCGGGGCGCGCGCATCGCCGGGCATCCGGAGACGGACGCGCCAGGCGCCCTCGCGGACGTCCAGCTCGCCGAGGCCGCTGGCGCCGAGCTTCGCCGTGAGGGCCGGCAGCAGCTCGTCGGCGAGGCGATCGATCGTCGCATGGGCGGCGCGGCGCTCGTCGGGCGAACGCTGCGGGGCGCCCCCCGGGCCGTCGTGGCGCGGGCGGTCCGGCCCGACGTCGTCCTGGTGAGACACCTGTCAGACCTCCTCTCGCGCCGGGGGCTCGTCGCGGCCCTCGCGCCCTTCGCGTGCACCCAGGCCCCCCAGGGTCTTGCCCATCGGCTCAAGGGCGCGCCGCAGGCGGTCGGCCAGGCCCGGGCGCTCCGCGGGCTCGGGGAGCTCCGGCTCGCCCAGGTCGTCGAACGCCCCGAAGTCGCGGTAGCGCCGGAGGCGCGCGGCCATCAGCTGCTCGGCCGGCAGCTGGGCGAGCCGGTCCAGCTGCTCCACGATGACGGACCGGAGCCGGCGGGCCGTCTCCGCCGGGTCGGCGTGCGCGCCCTCGCCGGGCTCGGGCACGAGGAGGTCGATCACGCCCAGCTCCGCCTGGTCGGCGGCCGACATCCGCATGGCCAGCGCGGCGTCCGGCGCCTTCTCGGAGGTGCGCCACAGGATCGAGGCACAGCCCTCGGGGCTGATCACGGAGTAGACGGCGTTCTCGAGGGCCACGATGACGTCGCCGGCGGCAATCGCGAGCGCACCGCCGGAGCCACCCTCGCCGGTGATCACCGTGACGATCGGGACGCGGATGCGGCACATGACCATGATCGCGCGGGCGATCGCCTCCGCGACACCGCGCTCCTCCGCTTCCGCGCCCGGGTAGGCGCCGGGCGTGTCCACGAGGGTCACCACCGGGATCCCAAACCGGTCGGCCAGCTCGAAGAGCCGGATCGCCTTCCGGAACCCCTCGGGCTTGCCCATCCCGAAGTTGCGCCGGATGTTCTCGTCCGTGTCGGCGCCCTTCTGGTGCCCGACGACGACCACGCGGCGGCCGTCGATCCGGGCAAGGCCACCCACGATCGCCCCGTCGTCGCCGAAGAGGCGATCCCCGTGGAGCTCGGTGAAGCGGTCGGCGATGCCGGCCACGAGCTCCAGCGTGTGGGGTCGCTTCGCGTTGCGCGCGAGGAGGACCCGCGCCCAGACGGCGTCGCGCGGATCGCTCGGCGCCTCCGGCGGGGGCGCGGCCTCGCGCTCCTTCGTCCGGCCGAGCAGGCGGTCAACCACGGCGCACGCTCCCGGACCCGGCGCCGGCGGCCTCGGCCGGCGGGCCCAGGACGTCGAGGATCGCGATCAGCTCGTCGCGCAGGTCGGCTCGCGGGGCGATCCGGTCGACGAAGCCGTGCTCGAAGAGGAACTCGGCGCGCTGGAAGCCGGGCGGCAGCTCCTCGGCGATCGTGCCGGCGGAGACGCGCGCGCCGGCGAAGCCGATGAGGGCATTCGGCTCGGCCACGTTGACGTCGCCGAGCGCGGCGAAGGAGGCGAAGACGCCGCCGGTCGTCGGGTCGGCGAGGACCGAGACGAAGGGCAGCCCCGCCGCGCGGAGCGCCTCGAGCGCCGCGATCGTCTTGACGAGCTGCATGAGGGCCAGGGTGCCTTCCTGCATCCGGGCCCCACCGGAGGCGCTCACGACGACGAGGGGGATCCCCTCGGCGAGCGCCCCCTCGGCCGCGCGCGCCACCTTCTCCCCCACGACGGAGCCCATGGACCCGCCCATGAACCCGAAGTCGAGGGCGCACATGGCGACCCGCCGGCCGCCGAGCGCCCCGAAGCCCCACATCGCGGCGTCCTTCCGGCCGGTGGCCGTCTGGGCGGCCACGAGGCGGTCCGGGTAGGGCTTGCTGTCGACGAAGCCGAGCGGGTCGCGCGACACGAGCCCGGCATCCCGCTCGCGGAAGGTCCCCGGGTCGAGGAGCTGGGCGAGCCGGGTCGGGGCGGAGATCCGGAAGTGGTGGCCGCACGTCGGGCAGACGCGGAGCGCCTTGTCGAGGTGCTTGTTGAAGAGCATCTCGCTGCAGCCCGGGCACTGGGTCCACATGTCGGACGGGTAGCTCTCCCGGCGCGGCCGGAAGGGCAGCGTGATCGGCATCAGGACAGCCCTCCGGGCAGGATGTCGCGCCCGGCGCGGGCGGCGCGGGCGAGGCGCACGGCCCGGGCCATGGGGTCGGTGGGGGCGCCCCGGGTCAGCCGCCAGGCCACGAAGGCGGCCCCGGCCAGGCTGAGCGCGGCCGAGGTGACCGCGCCGCCCACGAGCAGCGGGCGATTGGCGGGGAGCCTGGCCGGCGTGTCGCCGGCCCCATCGGTCCCCGGAACGAGGCGCGGCCCCGGCGGGCGCCGCGGCCCCGTCCGGGGCGCCGAGAAGGGCCGCCAGGTCGGGGTTGGCCAGCTCGTCGGCCAGGCTGCGGTCGCCGAGGAGGGGCGCCGGGAACGGGATGACGGTCGCCCGGTCGCCGCCGGACGCCGCGGCGAGGCGCATGCCGGCGGCCGCCTCCGCGAGGCGGCGCGCCAGGCGCTCCTCGAACCGGAACGAGGGGTGGACCCGCACGAGCTCGTCGCGCAGGCGGCGCGCGGCGCCGCGGATCGCCGGGTCGAGCTCCGGGTCAGCGGGGGCATCCGGGGCGCCGCGCTCGGCGGCGGCCAGGAGGGCCTCCAGGTAGCGATCCGTGACGAGCGCCTCGACCTCGATCGCCTCCAGCGTCGCGGCGCTCATCGGCTCTCCCGCCGGGCGCTCATCGGCTCCGCTCCCGGCCCCGCCCCGGCCCCGAGGTCGCGGGCGACGGTCCGCAGCGCGCGGTGGAGGAGGACGCGCACGGCGCCCTCCGAGCGGCCCAGCACGCCGGCGATCTCGGCGGTGCTCATCTCGTCCACGAACCGCAGGACCACGGCCCGGCGCCGGTCCCCCGGGAGGCGCGCGACGGCCGCCCACGCCGCCGTCGCGTCGGCGCGGGCCAGCACCCCGCGCTCGACGTCGTCCGGGGCGGCGGCCGCTGCGGCGGCCTCGAGAGGCGCAGTCGGGCGCCGGCGCAGGGTCCGCCGGTGGTTCGCGACCACGTTGCGGGCGATCCGGAAGAGCCAGACGCGGAAGGTGGACGCCTCCGGGCCCGCGTCGGCGGGCGCCTCCTCGTGGAAGCGCGGCAACCCGCCGAGGGCCAGGAGGAACGTGCGCTCCGTCACGTCCTCCGCCTCGTGGTGATCGCCGAGCTCGTGGTACGCAAAGCTGTACACCTGTGCCAGGTACTTCCGGTAGAGGGCGTCGAAGCGTGCCGGGTCGGCCTGCGCCGCCCGGACGAGGCTCCGGTCCGGGTCGAGCGGGATCACCCGCCCGGCCGTGCCGGCTGCCTCCCCTCCCCTCGTCCGTCCAAACACCGGGCGGGCCATTCCGTTACACGCCCGGCGCGCCGGGACGCCCGGCGCCCCGGCGGTCGTGGCCGGCGGAGCGGCCGGCGCGGCTGCCGCGAGGCGTACGTGGACGACGTCGCCGGCGTGGATCGCGCGCTCACCGCCCGGCGCGGCCGGATCGGCGACGAGCAGGGCGCCCGTCACCGGGTCGAGGCCCAGCGCGCGCACCTCCTCGGGCGCCCCGCCGTGCTCCTCGAGGCGGACGATCCGTCCCGTGGTCACCTGCCGGGCCGTCCAGTCGTCGATCGCGAAGCGGCCGAGGCGGAGCGCCTCGACCCGCGCCTCGAGGCGGGCGAGGAACCCGGCGAGCAGCGCCGCCCGGTCGATGGGCTGGCCCCCGGATGCCTCGGCCAGGCTCGTCATCCCGGCGGCGATCTCCGCGGGGAACGCGGCCCGCTCCCAGGCGGCGTTGACGCCGATCCCGACGATCACCCGGGGATCGCCACCGCCGAGGCCGTCGGCCTCGCCCAGGACGCCGCCGAGCTTGCGGATCGGCCCGCCGCCCAGGCCGGTCCCGGCATTCTCGGGAGCGTCCTCCTCCACCACGAGGTCGTTCGGCCACTTGAGGCGCACCGCGTGGTCGCGGAGCCCAGCGACGTCCTCGGCGGCATCGGCCATCGCGAGGCTCACCACGGCCGCCACGCGCCAGGCGTGGCCGGGCTGGAGCCAGGTCGGCCGGAAGCCGAGCGACAGGAGGAGGGCGGCGCCCGCCGGGGCCGTCCAGGTGCGCCCGGAGCGCCCGCGTCCGGCGGTCTGCTCGTCGGCGACGGCCAAGCAGACCTCCGGGGTGCCCGAGGCGAGCCATGCCCGGATCGCGTCGTTCGTCGACCCGACGCGGTCGAACCGCTCCTGCCGCGCGAGGAATCCCGTCACCGGTCCGGAGCCGCCCCGGGGATCGCTCCCGGCCCGTCGACGGGATCCGGTGTCGCCAGCTCGAACGCGGCGTGCAGGGCCCGGACGGCCGCCTCGAGGTCGGCTTCCGCGATCGTGCAGGTGATCCGCACCTCGGAGGTCGAGATCATCTCGATGTTGACGCCCGCGTCCGAGAGGGCGCCGAACATGCGGGCCGCGTAGCCGGGGGCGTTGTGGAGCCCGGCGCCGACGATCGAGATCTTGGCGATCGAGGAGTCCGTCGTCATCTCGCGGAAGCCGAGGTCGCGCACGATCGGCTCCAGCACGCGCTTGGCCTTCGCCAGCTCGAGGCGCGGGACCGTGAAGCTCATGTCGGTCCGGCCGCCGTGGCCCACGTTCTGGACGATCATGTCGACGACGATGCCGCCGTCGGCGAGCGGGGCGAAGACGGCGTGGGCGACGCCGGGCCGATCGGGAACGTCGACGAGCGTGACCTTCGCGACGTTGCGGTCGTGGGCGATGCCCCGCACCTTGTTGCGCTGCTCCACGAGCGGGTCCTCCCTGATGAGG
This sequence comes from uncultured Chloroflexia bacterium, assembly GCA_963713285.1. GTDB lineage: Bacteria > Chloroflexota > Limnocylindria > Limnocylindrales > CSP1-4 > CTSoil-043. Next base: position 272,742 of record CAVQLA010000006.1, read on the forward strand.
GTGCCGGGGGCGTCCTCGAACGAGCTGAGGACCTCGATGACGACGTCGTTGACCCAGCCGAGCTCGACGGCGCGGACCTGCATCACCTGGGCGCCCTGGTGGGCCAGCTCCAGCATCTCCTCGTAGCCGATGACGGAGAGCTGGCGAGCCTCCGGCACGAGGCGCGGGTCGGCGGTGTAGATGCCCTTGACGTCCGTGTAGATCTGGCAGCGATCGGCGCGCAGGGCGGCCGCGAGGGCGACGGCGGTCGTGTCGGAACCGCCCCGGCCGAGCGTCGTGGTCTCCATCAGCTCGACGGCCTTCGCGCTCTGGCCCTGGAATCCGGCCACGATCACGACGCGCCCGTCGGCCATCTCGGCGCGGATGCGCACGGGATCGATGCCGGCGATCCGGGCCTTGCCGTACGTCCCGTCCGTCACGATCCCCGCCTGGGCGCCGGTGAGCGAGATGGCCGCCACGCCGAGGGCATGCAGGGCCATCGACATCAGGGTCGCGCTCTGGTGCTCCCCGGTGGCGAGCAGCATGTCGAGCTCGCGCGCCTCGGGCTCGTCGGAGATGGCCGCGGCGAGCGAGAGGAGCTCGTCGGTGGTGTCGCCCATGGCCGAGACGACGACGCACAGGTCGGCGCCCGCCGCCCGCGCGGCGGCGATCCGGCGGGCGACACGGCGGATCCGCTCCGCGTTGGCGACGGAGCTGCCGCCGAACTTCATGACGACGAGGGGGTGCGACATCGGCGCGGATTGTACCGTGCGCGCGGGCGACCCCCGGAGAGCTCAGGCGAAGGGGTCGCGAACCTCGATCCTGGCGAAGCGTCGGAAGTCGCGGTCGCGCGACCAGATCCGGCGCACGTCGTTCTCCAGCATCAGGGCGACGAGGTGCGCATCGGAGACCAGGTTGCCGGACGGCGGCGCGTCGTCGACGACGTCGCGGAACGCCCGCCAGAACGCGCCGGTCTCGCCGGTCGTCCGGATGTGCGACCGGGAGAGGAGCTGCTCCACGTTTCCCATCGCCTCGACGATCGCGAGCGGCCGGGCGAAGATCGCCGGGTGGGTGGCGATCCGCAGGTACGCCATGACGGTCGGCCAGAAGAGGTAGGCGATCTCCGGCCCTGCGGCCATCCGTTCCACGAACGCCCTGGCCGGCGCGTGCACCGGGCTCGACTCGTCCGAGGCGTACAGGAGGACGTTCGCGTCGAGCGTGTAGCTCACGCGCCGTCCAGGGCGCGCCGCACCGCCTCCTTGTCGTCGAGGTCCACGAGCGCGCCCATCGCGCGTGACGACCACGCGAGGGGCGGCGCCGGCTCGGCGTCCCCGCGCGGCTCGAGCGCGGCGCTCAGCACCTCGGACGCCAGCCGTCCCAGGCTCTTCCCCTCGCGCCGGGCGCGTTGCTTCAGCTCGCGCAGCACCGTCGGGTCGAGATCGAGGGTCGTGCGTGCCATGATGCGTGATGTTACTCGTGCTGTCATCTGATGTCCACTCCGGAAGGCTCCCGCTCATCGGGGGGTGGCGGTACCATCCGCCCGTCGCAACCGCCCTCTCCGGGAGGCCCGCCCATGTGCTTCGACCTCGACAGCCGCCCGCCGATCCCGCCCATCGCGGGCGGAGCGATCGACGCCGAGGAGATCGTCCTCCGCGCCGGCGACGGCGGGCGGTTCGCGGGCCTCCTGGCGCGCGCCGACCAGCCGACGGGAGCCTCGATCATCGTCCTGCCGGACGTGCGCGGGCTCCACCCCTACTACGAGGAGCTGGCCCTGCGGTTCGCCGAGGTCGGGGTCGACGCCCTCGCGATCGACTACTTCGGGCGGACGGCGGGGATCGGGATCCGCGAGCGACCCACCGACTTCGACTTCATGAGCCACGTCGGCGAGACCCGCTTCTCGAACCTGTCGTGGGACGTGCAGGTCGCCGCCGAGCAGCTGCGCGGGCTGGGGCCGGGGCGCGGGCGCGCCGTCTTCACGATCGGCTTCTGCTTCGGCGGCCGGCTCGCCTTTTTGGCCAACACGCTCGGCCTCGACCTGGCCGGTGCGATCGGCTTCTACGGCTGGCCCGTCGGCTCGCGCGGCGACATCCCGGCGCCGGCCGACTCGACGGGCCTGATGACGGCCCCGGTGCTGGCGATCTTCGGCGGCGCGGACCGCGGGATCCCGCCGGAGGCGGTCGAGGCGTTCGGCGACGCGCTGGCGGCAACCGGGATCCCCCACGAGGTGGTCTCCTACCCGGCTGCGCCCCACTCGTTCTTCGACCGCAAGGCCGAGGACTTCGCGGACACGTCGGCCGACGCGTGGGAGCGGGTCCTCGCCTTCGTCCGGACGAACACCCCGGCGGACTGACCGGCGGCGCCTACGCCCCGAACGGCTGCTCCACGCGGGCCCCGGCGCTCCGCGGCGCCACGAGCTCGACCCGGCCGGGAAGGTCCAGGTCGGCGGCCGCGGCACGCAGGGCGCCCTCGATGCGGGTGAGCACGGAAAGCGTGTCGGCAAAGGCGATGATCGTGCTGCCGGCACCCGACAGGCACGCCCCGAGGGCCCCGGCGTCGCGCGCCGCGGCCACCAGGCCGGGCAGCTGCGGGTAGACGGTCGCCCGGTACGGCTCGTGGAGCCGGTCGAGGGTGAGGTGGCCCAGGCCACGCGGATCCCCGGCCGCCAGTCCCGCCACGCCGAGGGCGACCTGCTGCAGGTTCGCCACGGCGTCGGCGAGCGGGACCATCTCGGGGAGCGCCGCCCGCATGTCGCGGGTGGCCAGGCGCAGCTCCGGGATGAAGAGGATCACCCGCAGATCGCGCGGGATGTCGAACCGGATCGCGGTCGGGGCCGCGCCGGGGGCCTCCCCGTGGGCCGCGACCGTGAAGCCGCCCAGGAGCGCCGCGGCGGCGTTGTCCGGGTGTCCCTCCAGCTCGGTCGCCAGGGCCAGCGCGCGGTCCGGGGCAAGCGTGCCCCCGCCCAGCGCCGCGCCGGCCAGCAGCCCGCCGACGGTGGCCGCCGCCGAGGATCCGAGGCCGCGCGCCAGCGGGATCCGGTTGCGCATCTGGATCCGCCAGCCGAGCTCCTCGCCGCCGGCGCCGCGGACCTCGGAAAGGCCCCGCTCCAGGGCGACGACGAAGGCGTTGCTGCGATCGTCAGGCAGCTCGCCGGCGCCTTCTCCTTCGACGGCGACCTCGACGCCGGCTCCCGGCCGGGCGAGGCACTCCACCTCCACGCGGTCGACGATCTCGAGCGCCACCGCCAGGCAGTCGTAGCCGGCCCCCAGGTTCGCGCTGGTTGCCGGGACCTCCACGGCGACCCAGCGGCCGTCGAGGTCGGCGAAGTGGCTCATCGCCATCGTGGTCCCTCCGCCGGCTCGGGGCCGGCCGTGCGGATCAGCGCCATCCGAGCGCCTCCGTGATTGCCGGGAGCGTGGCATCCGCCTCCAGCAGCCCGTCCTCGGCCGCCAGGCAGGCGCCGCTGTCGGGGTCCTTGAGGCCGTGGCCCGTCAGGACGCAGACGACGCGCGCGTCGGCGTCCAGCCGCCCCTCGGCCCGCAGCCTGCGCACCCCGGCCAGGCTGGCCGCCGACGCCGGCTCGCAGAAGATGCCGGCCAGGCGCACCACGTCGCGGTACGCCGCGTAGATCTCATCGTCGGTCACGGCCTCGATCAGCCCGCCCGACTCGTCCCGGGCGGCGGTCGCCTTCTCCCAGGACGCCGGGTTGCCGATGCGGATCGCCGTCGCGAACGTCTCCGGGTGCTCGACCGGGTGGCCCAGCACGATCGGCGCCGCCCCGGCGGCCTGGAAGCCCCACATCCGGGGCAGGCGGTCGATGCGGCCGGCCTCGCGGTAGGCCCGGAAGCCCATCCAGTAGGCGCTGATGTTGCCCGCGTTGCCGACCGGGATCGCAAGCACGTCGGGCGGTCCGCCGAGGTCGTCGCAGACCTCGAAGGCCGCCGTCTTCTGGCCCTCCAGGCGGAACGGGTTGACCGAGTTGACGAGCGTGATCGGGTGCGCGTCCTGCTCGGCGAGCTCGCGGACGGCCGTGAGCGCGGCATCGAAGTTGCCGCGGACGGCGAGGACCTTCGCCCCCGCCACCTGCGCCTGGAGGAGCTTGCCCGCGGCGATCTTGCCGGCCGGCAGGACCACGACGACCTCCAGCCCGGCGGCCGCGCCATAGGCCGCGGCGGAGGCGGACGTGTTCCCGGTGGAGGCGCAGACGATGGCGGTCGCCCCCTCCTCGACGGCCTTCGCGACGGCCATCACCATGCCCCGGTCCTTGAACGAGCCGGTGGGATTGGCACCCTCGAACTTCAGGTAGAGGTGCGGGATCCCCCAGGCGGCGCCGAGGCGCTCGGCGTGGACGAGCGGCGTCGCGCCCTCGCCCAGGGAGAGGCGCGGGGTGGCGTCGGTGAGCGGGAGGAACCCCGCGTAGCGGTCGAGCAGGCGCGGGCGCGCGGGCGCGCCGGCCGCCGGGGCGACGCCGGCCGCAGGGCCGACCCCGGGTGTCGGCATCAGTCGGTGACCGGGTAGAGCGTCACGTCGACGTCGTCGCCGAGGTGCGGGGCGATCGCGGCGCGGACACGCTCCAGCGGGAGCGGGCCGGTCCGCACGACGGTCCCGCCGTCGATCTCCTCGACGGCAGCCGTCTCGCCCAGCTCCACGGCCTCCGGCGCGACCCCCGGAAGGAAGGCGAACCAGGGACGGTCGGCGGCGAACGGATCGATGGCGTTCGCCCGCACGGGCGTCTCGTCCGCCGGGGCCAGGCCGGCCCACGTGCTGCCGCCGTGGCGGGCGATGGCGAGAAGGTCGCCCAGGACCGCGCTGCTCGTCGGGTCGCCGCCGGCGCCGGGGCCCGAGAACGCGACGTCACCCACCGGCTCGGCACGGACCTCGACGCGGTTCAGGACGCCGTCCGTGCCTCCCAGCGCACTGCTCTCCGGGACGGCGGTCGGCAGGACCGTCGCCGCGAGCGTCCCCGCCGGGCCCAGGCTCCGCGACGGCCAGCAGCTTGAGATCGAGGCCCAGGAACGCGGCGCCCTCCATCTCGTCCGACGTGACGCCGGTGATCCCCGGCCGGCCCCAGCCCCGGACCGAGGGCGGCGTCCGGAGGACGCTTCCGGGCTCCAGCCACGATCCGAACGCCAGGCGCGCGAGGAGAACGAGCTTGTTCACCGCATCGTCGCCCTCGACGTCCCCACGGGGATCGGCCTCGGCGTACCCGCTGGCCTGGGCCTCGGCGAGGATCTCCTCGTAGGGCTGCCCGAGCTCGCCCATCGCGGAGAGGATGAAGTTGGTCGTCCCGTTGAGGATCCCGCGGACGCGGGAGACCGTGTTGACGGCGAGGTCGGAGGCGAGCGGCGAGAGGATCGGGATCCCACCGGCGACGGCGGCCTCGTAGCGCAGCGCCCCGCCCGTGCGCCGGGCGATCGCCTCCAGCTCCGGCCCGTGGTGGGCGATGACGTGCTTGTTGGCGGTCACGACCTGCTTGCCGGCGCCGAGGGCCGCCGCGACGAGCGTGTGGGCCGGCTCGTCGCCGCCCATCAGCTCGACGACGACGTCGATCTCCGGGTCGGCGACCAGGTGGGCCGGGGCGTCGGTCAGGAGGTCGGGCGGGATACCGCGCCCGGCGGCCTTCGCCATGTCGCGCACGGCGACCCCGGCCAGGACGAGGCGGGCACCGTCGAACGGCGCGAGCTTCTCGGGGTGCTCCAGGAAGGCGCGCACGACGGAGCCGCCGACGGTGCCGGCGCCGAGCACCGCGACGCGGAGGGGGGCTCGAGTGGACATCCCGGAGATCGTAGCGGACGGGCGGCCGCCCCGGGCCGCATCGCGCGCCGGACCGCCACGGGACGCCGCAGAACGCCACGAGCCGCGACGCGACGCACGGATCGCCGCGCGAGGGCTGCCGATGGGCCCCGCCCCGGCTGGTCGCCCGCTACACTCCGCGGCGATGACCACCACGCTCGACTCCCGGGTCCGCTGCTTCAGCGGGATCCAGCCGTCCGGCGCGCCGCACATCGGCAACGACCTGGGCGCCATCCGGAACTACGTCGCCCTGCAGGACCGTTACGAGTCGATCTACTGCATCGTCGACTTCCACGCCCTCACGACGGTCCACGACCCGGACCGGCTGCGGCGCCAGACGCGCGAGATGGCAGCCGCGCTCCTCGCGCTCGGGCTGGACCCGGCGAAGTGCACGCTCTTCGTGCAGAGCCACCGGCCCGAAGTCACGGAGCTCATGTGGCTCTTCTCGACGGTCACGCCGGTCAGCTGGCTCCAGCGCACGCCGACCTACAAGGAGAAGCGGGCCAACCAGCCCGACGACGTCAACCACGGCCTGCTCACCTACCCGGTCCTGCAGGCCGCCGACATCGTCCTCTACAAGGCCTCGGTGGTGCCGGTCGGCAAGGACCAGGCCGCCCACCTCGAGCTCTCGCGCGAGATCGCCCGCGCCTTCAATGCGCGCTACGGCGACACGTTCCCCGAGCCGCAGGCGGTCCACACCGACGCCCCGATCGTGCTCGGCACGGACGGCGCGAAGAAGATGTCGAAGTCGATCGGGAACACGATCGAGATCTTCGCCCCCGAGGACGAGATCCGCCGCCAGGTGATGGGGATGGTCACCGACACGCTGCGGATCAAGCGGACGGACCCCGGCCATCCGGAGCGCTGCAACGTCTGCCAGCTCCACCGCTTCTTCGGCGACGACTACGCCGAGATCTGGGAGGGCGAGCGAACCGCGCGCACCGGCTGCGTCGACACCAAGAAGCTCCTCGTGGAGCGGCTCCTGCGCCACTACGCCGACGCCCGCGAGCGGTACGCCGACCTCATGGCGCACCCCGAGCGCGTGGACGCGGTGCTCGAAGAGGGCGCCGCCCGCCTGAAGCCGATCGCCGACGCCACCCTCGCCGAGGTCCACGAGAAGATGGGGCTGCGGTAGCGTCTCGGTCGCGCCCGCGGCCGACCTGCGCCCGGGTCGGCGACCGGCGGGCATGGCGCGGGGTGCCGGCGTGGCGGCACCCTCGGGTAGGTGATGACCGCTCCATGAGCAGATCTGCGTGAGGCTGAGCATCAGCCGGGCTCGACACTGCCGGCGGCGGCCACCGCCGAGACCCATGACGGCCGTGCTGCCCGTGGAGTGAGCACCGGCCTCGCCAACCGGCCACATCTGCCCGTCCCGCCCCCCGCGTTCGCCCTGACGTACGGCGAGGCCAGAAGATGCTCATGGAGCGGGCGCCGCGGGCGGCGCGCAGGCCGCGACGGCGCGCGGATCCGCGGGCGGGGATCCGCGGGCCGGCGCACGGGGTCGGCGCGGGTACGGTCCGCGGGCGGGGATCCGCGGGCCGGCGCACGGGGTCTGCGCGGGTACGGTCCGCGGGCCGGCGAACTTGGGCGGTGCGGGCGGAGACGCCGGCGGTGATCACGCCGGGCACCGGTCACCCTGCTAGGATCGGCGCAGGCCGGGCCCGCCGGGCCCGCCCGGACCGGCACCGGCCGGGAGACCGAGGGTCACGCACGCGACGTGGACCAGCCCACCGCGCAGCCAGCCGCCATCGTGGAGCACGATCCGCTCCCGCCGGTCGCCGCCGCAGCGTCCCCGATGGCCGCCGGGTCGGCCGCCGGACCGCCGCTCGCCCGAAGGGTCGCTCACGCCCTACCTGACTGCGCGCGACCGGCGCCTGCTGACGATCCTCCTCACGCTCGGCTCGATCGCCCTCTTCTTCGTCGTCCTCAACCAGCTGGCGGCCGTCTGGGCGGTCTTCGGCGACCTGATCCTCACCTTCTTCTTCGCCTGGCTCCTCGGCTTCATCCTGGAGCCGATCGCCGCCTGGCTGGCCCGCTTCATGCCCAGGGTGATCGCCGTGACGATCGCCTACGGCTCCGTCGCGCTGGCGGCCTTCGGGCTCGTCGTCGTGGCCGCGTCGGCGCTCTTCGCCTCGATCTCCGACTTCCTGGCCAACCTGGAGCAGTTCCAGCAGGATCTGATCGCGCTCATCAAGCCGATCTCGGACTGGCTCGCGTCCAACGGCTTCGACCAGGTCGACCTGACGGCGCAGGTCGAGACCCTCCTGGGAACCCTCGCGCTGCAGGCGCAGGGCGTGCTCGGGCCGCTGCAGGACGTGGCCGTGGCGAGCGTCGGGTTCGTGGGGAACGTCCTGGTGGTCTTCTTCCTCGCGATCTTCATCTCGATCGACCGGGCGGCCATCGGTTCCTTCCTCATGCGCCTGGTCCCGCCGGCGTACGGCGGCGAGGCGCATCTCCTGACGGAGAGCGTGGGGAAGTCGTTCGGCGGCTTCATCCGCGGGATGGTCGTCATCGGCGGGACGTACGCCCTGGTCGCGCTTCTCTGCAACGTCCTCCTCGGCCTCGAGTACGCGGCGCTCACGACCGCGACCGCGGGCATCCTCATGGCGATCCCCTTCTTCGGGCCGTTCGTCGCGTGGTCGCCGCCGGTGATCGTGGCGGCGGTCACCCAGCCGGACGCCCTCGTGCCGGCGATCGCGATCATGGGGATCGGGTGGTTCGTCAACCAGAACATCCTCCAGCCGCGCGTGCTGGCCAACGCCGTGGGCCTGCACCCGGTGGTGGTCCTGGCGTCGGTGCTGCTCGGGACGAAGCTGTTCGGCATCGCCGGCGCCCTCTTCGGGCTGCCGGTCGCCGCCGTGATCTCGTCGTTCTTCTTCTACTTCCTGCGGCGGAACGTGAAACCCGACGAGCGCTCGGTGGCCGCCCGGGCGGCCCAGCGGCTGTCCGAGCGCGAGGGGCGGCCGAGGCGGGTGCCGCGGGAGCCGCGGCCCGGCGAGGAGGAGGAGATCCTGGCCGAGCAGGTCGGCCTGCAGGTCGATGGGATGCTCGGCACGACGCGCGGGGCCGACGGGGCCGACGGGGCCCCGGCCGACACGGCGGCCGACGAGGCGGCAGACGTGATGCTCGGCGGGGCGGTCGCGAGCCCCGGCCCCGCGGACCGGCCGGCAGCGGGATGACGGCCCGCCCCCGGATCCTCGTCACCAACGACGACGGCATCGAGTCGCGCGGGCTCCTCGCGCTCAAGCAGGCGCTGGAGCCGCTCGGCGAGGTGCTGGTGATCGCGCCCGAGACGAACCAGAGCGCGGTCGGCCACTCGCGGACGATGTGGCGGCCCCTCCGGGTGCGCGAGCGGACCCTCGCCGACGGATCGCCGGCCTGGTCGATCGACGGCTCGCCGTCGGACGCGGTCGGCCTCGTCTTCCTGGGGCTCCTGCCGGGCCCGATCGACCTGGTGGCGAGCGGCATCAACCACGGCGCCAACCTCGGCGACGACATCACCTACTCGGGGACCGTGAGCGCGGCGATGGAGGCGGTGCTCAACGGCTGCCCGGCGTTCGCGATCAGTCTCGACGACTACGCGCCAGACGAGTTCGACCTGGCCATGGCGGCCGCCCGCGTGGTCGCGGAGGCGATCCTGGCGCGTGGCCTCGAGCCGGGCCAGCTGCTCAACGTCAACGTGCCGGCGATCCCGAAAGCCGCCTGCGCCGGGTTCGAGGTCGCGCGGCTCGGCAAGCGGACCTACCAGGACGAGCTCATCCGTCGCGAGGATCCCCGCGGCGTGCCGTACTACTGGGTCGGCGGGTCGCCGCCGCGCGGGCACGCGATCCCGGGCACCGACGTCGACGCCGTGCTGAACGACAGGGTCTCGGTCACGCCGATCCAGCTCGACCTCACCGCCGACAAGTTCCTCGAGCGCCTCCGCGGCTGGGACCTGGCGCTCGACGCGTAGGCGGCCGGCCGATCGGCGCGGCGGCGGTGCTGGATGCCGTCCCGGGCGGCGCTACGCACGGTGTCCGCCCCGCTGGACGGCCCGCAGTCGGGGGCGGGCATGCGTTCCGAGCACGAGCTGGGTCGCTGGACGGCTCACGGCCCGGTCTGCCGGGCGGGCAGAACGGCGCAGCGACATCCGGGGTGGCATTCCGTACCGACGGGCGGGACCGAAGACGGGGCCGGCCGCCGATCGGCGCGGTAGCGGGCCGGATCCGCCCGCCGCGGAAGGGACGGCCGCTGCAGGTCACACGGCGACATCCGGCCCGCCGGCGTCGCGACCTCCGACCGCTCCGCCGCGCCGCGCCGTGCCGTACGCTGGCAGCGGCAAGCGGCCCCGCGGCAACGCATGCACCGGATCGGAGGCTGGCGATGAGCGACGTGCTCGCGGTCGTGCTGGCGGGTGGCGCCGGCGAGCGGCTCTCCATCCTGTCGGCGATCCGCTCGAAGCCGGCGGTCCCCTTCGGCGGCAAGTACCGCCTCATCGACTTCAGCCTCTCGAACTGCGTCAACTCGGGCATCGACGACGTCCTCGTCCTCACCCAGTACAACCCGCGCTCGCTGAACGACCACATCGGGACCGGGCGGCCGTGGGGCTTCGATCGCCCCCGCGGGTGGGGCATCCGGCTCCTCCAGCCCTACGTGTCGGCCGCGGGCAGCGGCTGGTACCGCGGCACGGCCGACGCCGTGCGCTACAACCTCCACGAGATCGACCAGGTGGGCGCCGACACGATCCTCATCCTCGGCGGCGACCACGTCTACAAGATGGACTACCGGCCGATGCTTGCCGCCCACCGGCGGCGGAAGGCCGACCTGACGGTCGCCGTCCTCCCGGTCCCCCCGGAGGAGGCCCGGCGGATGGGGATCTGCGGCCTGGACGGGCGAAGCCGGATCGTCGACTGGGAGGAGAAGCCGGCAGAGCCGCGGAGCGACCTGGCCTCGATGGGCGTCTACGTCTTCTCCCGCGAGGCCCTCCACGCGTGGCTGACGCCGGACGCCGCCGACTTCGGCCACGACGTGATCCCGGCGATGCTCGGCGGCCGGGCCAGGGTCTACGGCCACCGCTTCGACGGGTACTGGCGCGACGTGGGCACCGTCGAGGCGTACTGGAAGGCCAACCTCGACCTCGTCGGCCTCGTCCCCCCGCTCGATCTCTTCGACCGGAGCTGGCTGATCCACACCCGCTCCGAGGAGCGCTCGCCGGCGAAGATGGGCCCCGATGCGGTGGCCCGCCACTCGCTGATCAGCCACGGCTGCATCGTCAACGGGATCGTCACGAACTCCGTGCTCTCGCCCGGGGTCAAGGTCTACGACGGCGCGGTCGTCCGCGACTCGATCATCCTGCTCGACACCGAGATCGGGCCGGGCGCCGTGGTGGACACCGCGATCATCGACAAGTTCGTGCACGTCGGCGGCGGTGCCGTGGTCGGGAGCGGTGAGGACCGCCTGGTCCCCAACGCCGACGAGCCCGAGCGCCTGGCCACCGGGATCACGGTCGTCGGCGAGCGGGCCGAGATCCCGGCCGGCGCGCGCCTCGGCCGCAACTGCCTTGTCGAGCCGCGGGTCGGCCTCGAGGACTTCGCGGCGTTCCCGGGCCTCGTCGTCCCGACTGGCGCCTCGGTGCGCCGCTCGTCCGTCCGGCAGCCGGAGCCCTGACCCGGCCTACGACCCGGCGGCGTCCACCGGCGCGGCGGCCCGCCGCTGCGTCGCGCGCCCGAACCACCAGCGAACGGCGATCCCGGAGCGCGGGCTACCGCCGCCGCTTGCGGTCGGCGAGGATCTCCTTCACCGCGTTGTGGGCGGGGGCGCCGGTGACGCCGCCGCCGGGATGCGCCCCCGGGCCGACGAGGTAGAGCCCTTCGACCGGCATCCGGTAGCGGGCCCAGCCGACGAGCGGCCGCCACGCAAACCAGGCGTCGAGCCCGGGCTCCTGGTGGTATGGGTGGCCGCCGGTCAGGCCGTACTCCGCCTCGAGATCGGCCGGCGTGAGGACGTCGCGCGCTGTGACGAGCGACCCGATCCCGGGGGCGACCTCCTCGAGGGCCGCCACGACCCGATCGCCGAGCGTCGTGCGCGCGGTCTCGTCCCAGGCGCCCTCGCGGAGGCGATACGGGACGTACTGGACGATCACGCTCACGACATGACCGCCCTCGCGCGCGGCGAGCGTGGGGTCGACGAGCGACGGGATCGTCGCCTCCAGCACGAGCCGGTCCGAGACCCGCCCGTACTTGCTCGCGTCGAAGGCGCGCTCGAGGTCGTCGATCCCGGTGGCCCCCACGAGGATCCGGCCCCGGAGTCGCTTCGCCCCGTCGTCGCCGTCGCCGGCCGCCGGGAAGCGCGGCAGCGCGGACAGCGCGAGGTTCACCTTGGCCACCGTGCCGGGCTGGCGGATGTTGCCGGCCCGCCAGCGCAGCTGCGGGCCGAGGTCGAGCGGGCCGAGAAGCCCGAGCAGCGTCCGCTTCGGGTCGAGACCGGAGGCCACGATCGGCGCCGCGATCTCCTCGCCCGAGGCGAGGGCGACGCCGGTGACCCGGCCGTCGGCCGAGGTCACGGCCTCGACCTCGGCATCCGTCCGCAGCTCCGCACCGAACGCCCGCGCGGCGGCCGCCAGCGCATCCGCGACGGCCCCGGGGCCGCCCTTGGCGAAGACCGCCTGGCCGGCGCCGCCCCCGTCGTTCCCGGCCGAGTCGGCCAGCAGGGTCGCCGTCGTGCCCATCGACCAGGCGCCGAGCCCGGTGAACTGGATCGCCCGGGCAGCCACGGTCGCCCGGATCGCGTCCGTCTCGAAGGACTCCCCGACGAAGTCGGCCACCGCCATCGGGAGGACGCGCAGCAGGTTCCGCGCGTCGTCCCGGCTGAGCTTCTTGTACGCCCTCCCCAGGAGGAGGCCGGTGATGGCGTCGGCCAGGCCGGCCCCCGAGGTGGCGGGCGGCGTCTGCTCGCCGAGCGCGGCGAGGAACCCGGCCAGCGCCCTGACCTGCCGGTCGAAGCCGGGCCACGCAAGGGAATCCGCGCCGGACCACGTCGCGAGATCCGCCGTCGTGCGCTCGTCGCTGGCCCACAGCGTGACGGCGCGGCCGTCGGGCTGTGGGGCGAAGGCCCGGACCTCCGGCGCCACGAGCGAGAGGCCGCGCGCGCCGAGATCGAGCTCGCGGTGGACGGCGGGCCGCAGGCGCCCGACCGTGTGGAACAACCCGGGTGCGCGGGACCCGTCGTCGAGCGTCCGCGTCTCGACGGTCCCGCCGAGCGTGGCCCGCCTCTCGAGAAGCACCGTCCGGAGCCCCGCCTTCGCGAGGTAGGCCGCCGCGACGAGGCCGTTGTGGCCGCCGCCGACGACGATCGCGTCGTAGCCGGCCGAAGGGTGCGTGATCGCGGTCATCTACGCCACCTTCCCCTTCTTCGCCTTGAGGAGCTCGAGAGCGGCCAGGCGGCCGTTCGCCGCCATGATCCCGCCGCCCGGGTGGGTGGACGAGCCGGCCATCCAGTAGTCGCGGATCGGCGTCCGGTAGCGCGACCAGCCGGGGACCGGCCGGCTGAAGAAGAGCTGCTCGAGCGACAGCTCCCCGTGGAAGATGTTCCCCTCGGTCAGCCCCCACTCCTGCTCCATGTCCCAGGGCGTGACGACGTACGTGTCGACGATGACGTCCCGCAGGTTCGGGGCGAACTCGCTGATCGTGTCGATGACGGTGTTGCCGAAGGCCTCCCGCTGGTTCTCCCAGTCCGCCGGACCCTCGGCCAGGTTGTACGGCGCGTACTGCACGAAGCAGCTCATGACGTGCTTGCCCGGCGGTGCCACCGACGGGTCGACGAGCGAGGGGATGACGATGTCGACGTACGGCCGGCGGCTGAAGCGGCCGTACTTCGCGTCGTCGTAGGCCCGCTCCATGTAGTCGACGGCCGGGCTGATGCTCATCGCGCCGCGGAGGTACTCCGTGCCGCCGGGGTTCGTGGTGAACGTCGGCAGCGCGTCGAGCGCCAGGTTCACCTTCCCGGAGCTGCCGCGGAACTTGAAGCGCCGCACGGCGGCCTCGAAGTCCTCGGGGAGGACGCCCGGCTCCAGGAGCTGGAGGAACGTCCGGCGGACGTCGGCCGTGGAGACGACGACACCGGCCTCGATCTCCTCGCCGGACGCCAGGACGACGCCGGTCGCCCGGTCGCCGGCCGACGAGAGGCGGACCTGGGCCACGTCGGCGTCGGTGCGGATCTCCGCGCCGAGCGCGCGTGCGGCGTTGGCGATCGCGTAGCTGATCGCCCCGGTCCCGCCCTTGTGGAGGCCCCAGGCGCGGAAGGCACCGTCGATCTCGCCCATGTAGTGGTGCAGCAGCACGTAGGCGGTGCCCGGTGAGCGCACGCCCAGGAACGTCCCGATGATCCCGGATGCCGACATCGTCGCCTTGAGCGGGTCGGTCTCGAACCACTGGTCCAGGAAGTCGGCGGCGCTCATCGTCATCAGCCCGATGAAGGCCGCCTGCTGGCGCTCGGGGAGTCGCGCGAAGTCGCGGGCCAGGCCCATCACGCCCAGCCACTCGCGCGGGTCGATGGAGGTCGGGTCCGGCGGCACGATGCCGAGGATCGGCTTGATGAAGCGCGCCATGTCGGCCATCAGCTGGCCGTACTCCTCGTAGGCGTCGGCGTCGTTCTTCGACCAGCGGCGGATCTCGCGCATCGTCTGGGCGTGGTCGTCGGTGCGCCACAGGTAGTCGCCGGGGACCGGGGTGAACGTCCCGTCGAGGGGCAGGATCTCCAGGCCGTGCTTCGGCAGCTCCAGCTCCCGGATGATCTCGGGGCGCAGCAGGCTCACCACGTACGAGAGGACGCTGAACGTGTAGCCGGGGACGATCTCGTCGCTCGTCGTCGCCCCGCCGAGGATGTGGCGCTTCTCCAGGACCAGCGTCCTCCAGCCGGCCTTCGCCAGGTAGGCGGCGGTCGTCAGGCCGTTGTGGCCCCCGCCGATGATCACCGCGTCGTAGCGCTCGGCCACCCGCGTCTCCTCCTTGATCGTTCGGTTCGCGATCGGTTCGAGTGACCCGCTACGCGCGCTTGCGCGGCGGGTCGAAGAAGGGCAGGTCCACGACCGTGGCGGAGACGAGCTTCCGCTTCGCCTCGACCGTCCACTCGACCTGGACGCGACCCCCGGTCCGGGCGTGCGCGACGCCGACCGACGCGAGGGCGATCATCTTCTTGAGGATCGGGCTCCAGCCCGTGCTGGTCACCCGGCCGACCTGGCGCCCGTTCGCGAGGAGCGGGACGTGGGTCCGGCTCACGGTCGGCGGCGCGTACGGGGCGAGCCCCTCCGCGGCGTAGAGCGCCTCGATCTCCGGCCAGCTGATGTCGAGCCCGACGAGGCGGCGGGCAGGGCCTCCGGCGGCGACCTCGGCGATGAGGGCGCCCTTCCCGACGAAGTCGGCCTTGGCGAGGTCGACCAGCTTGCCGAGCCCGATCTCGTACGGGCTGAAGTTCTGCGCCGGGATGTGGGAGTGGACGGCGCTCGTGTAGTCCACCTCGATGAGGACCAGGCCGGCCTCCAGGCGGGTCGCGTCGAGGGCGAGCATCCCCGCCGGGCGGATCCGGTACGGCTCGCCTGCGGCGACGAGGGCGTCCCAGGCCTTCACGGCCCGCTTCGCGGGGATCCACAGCTCGTAGCCCAGGTCGCCGGTGTAGCCCGTCCGCGAGACGTCGATCGGGACGCCGCCCAGGTTCGAGGCCCGGCGCCGGAAGTAGCGGAGATCGCCGAAGGACTCGCCCGACGCGGCCTCCAGCACCTTCCGGGCGAGCGGTCCCTGGAGGGCGATCGCGGCGTCGCGCTCCGAGACGTCCGCGACGTCGACCTCGAGGCCGTGCGCGTTGAGGCGGAGCCAGCGGTACTGGGGATCGGCGGCGGTCCAGCGGATCACCTGGCCCCCGCCGGCGTCGTCGAGGCGGTGGATCGTCCCGTCGTCGATCACCTTGCCGTGCTCGTCGCACCAGGGGGCGTAGAAGACGCGCCCCGGGGTGAGCCGGCTCGCATCGCGGGTGATCAGCCGGTCGACGAGGCGCAGGGCGTCGGGGCCGCGCAGCTCGTACTTGAAGAGCGGGCTGACGTCGATGAGCGCCGCGGCCTCGCGAATGGCGTTGTACTCGATGACGTGGCTGGCGTGGTACTCGCTCGCGGCGTAGAAGCCGGACCACTCACGCCACTGCATCTTCGCGTTGAGGGGCGCGGTCCGCGGGTGGAAGGCGGTCCCGACCGTCACGTCACAAGCTCCTCCGCTGGGGCGCCGGCGCACGGCCGGGTGCTGGGCTCACGGTGTCGCCGCCATTGTGCATGAACCATATGCAGGCTGGATGGCGCGGCCCGACGGCCGACGAGCGTCAGGTCGGAGCATCCGCCTCGTAGGCGAGCACGGGCACGCCCATCCGCACGAAGTCGTCGGGGTTGCGGGTGACGACCGTTGCGCCGAGCGACCACGCCACGCCGGCGATGAGCGCATCGCCGAGCGTCCGGGGGCCCGTCCGGCCGCGGACGCGCCGGGCTTCTCCCGCCCACCGGGCGGCATCCGGATGCGTCGCCACGTACTCGAGCGCCTGGATCATCGTCGCGATCGCGGCCAGCTCCTCGTCGGTGCCCCGCGAGCACGCCTCGGCCACGACCGCGTCGCAGGTGTACACGTCAGCCGTCTCCTCGAACAGGCGCCGCACCAGGGCGACGGCCCCCGGGCGGTCGGCGGCGTGGTCGATCAGCAGCGTCGTGTCCAGGACGTACGGCATGCAACTCCTCCCGGTCGGCGGGGAGCTCCAGGTTCGGGCGATCCCAGGAGGCGCGTATCTCCCGCAGGATGCGCAGGGTCTCCTCCGGGGTCTTCCCCCAGGCCTCGGAGCGCTTCAGCGCGCCCCGGCTCTCCTCCCAGACCCTCTTCATCCGGTCGCGCTTCGCCTGCCGCAGGAGCACGTCGGCGATGTAGGCGCTGCGGCCGCGCGGACCCGCAACCTCGTCGATGATCGCCAGGGTCTCGGCCGGGAGGGTGACGTTCGTGCGGACGAGCGGCATGGCGTTGCCTCGATGTGCGACGCAGTGTGCAGAGACGTGTGCAAATCGTAGCACACGTCCCTCTCCTACTTCCAGATGGCGCCCTGCCGCTTCCGGTCCCGCGCCGGCGCCGCCGCTCGCTTCGCGCCCCGCTTCCGCCGCTCCGCCAGCGCCAGCGACACGAGCATCAGCTCGTTGACGCGGCGTTCGAACTCGGGCACGGTCGCCTCCGGGATGGTCACGCAGACCTCCCGGAGCGCCGTCTCGAGCTGGTACCAGAGGTCGCCGCGGCGGACCTCGTAGAGCGGGTACGCGGAGTTGATGACCACCCGGCGGATGCCATCCTCCTCGACGAGGGCGCTCCGGAGACGGGGATCGAGGCTGCGAACGACGACCTCGGCCGAGCCGCGGCGCCGGGTAGTCCCCGGGCTGCCGGCTGCCCCCGGGCGCGGCAGGCGGGGCGCAGGATCGGTCGCTCCCGAGGCGCCATGATCGACGCCGCCGTCCGCAGCGGCGCCGTCCGCGGGCATGTCGGCGCGATTCCTCACCCCCTCGAGCGCCAGCTGGCCGCCGGGTTCGTCGCCCCCCACGGCGACCTCCGACTCGAAGAGCCGTCCCTCCTCCAGGAGCCGCAGCGCCTTCGCCAGGATCCTTCGCACCTGCTCCGCCGTGCGCGCCGCTTCCGGCGTCACGAGCGACGCGGGCTCGCGCGTGAGCCGACGAACGACGGGCGCCAGGAGCGCGTGCAGCCGCACCTCGACCGCGGCCCATGTCTCGCTCCCGCGGTCGACGTCCGCCTTGTTCATCGTCACCGGGACGTGCGGCAGCTCGATCTCGCCCATGAGGCGGTTGAGCGCGGGGTGAGAGGCCGGCGTCGGATGGCCGAACCAGTCCGGCGACCCGATGAGCCGGCCCAGGTGATAGAGGCGGACGCCGGCCTCCGGCACGCCGGGAGGCGGCGGCTCGGGCAGCAGGCCCCACCAGCCCCGGACGAGGCGACCGGCCGCCCGCACCGAGATCTCGTGACGCTCCGCGAGCGCCCAGGGGCGAGGGGTGACCGGCGCCCGGTTGACGACCATCCGGACCTCGCCGGCCTCGAGCATCGGGCGGTACGCCTCCGCCAGCCGCTCGCCGAGCCGCCGCGGGTCGAGCTTCCGGTCGACCTCCCCGATCTCGATCCGGACGTAGCCCAGGTCGGCGGCGACGGCCTTCTTCCGGGGGTGGAGATCGTACGTGCGCAGGCGGGTTCGATCGCGGTAGGCGGAGTCCTCGAACCCGTGGGCAACCTCCTCGCCGGCGGCGGACGCCACGATCTCGAAGCGGTTGCCGAGGTGCCCGATGGCGGCCTTGCCACCCTGCCCGTAGCGACCAATTCGATCGCCCACCCGCTTCGACGAGGCGCCCCAGCGGAGGTAGTCGCGCTCGATCGCGGCGGGGCTCATCCCGGTACCGCCGACGACCACGAGGACCAGCCGCCCCGGATGGACCGCCAGGTCCAGCTCGAGCGGCCGCCCGGCAACGCGGCTGTCGACCGCGTTGTCGACCAGCTCCAGCACGGCGTCGACGGGGGTCCGATAGTTGGCGAACAGGGCGGCCGTCAGGCGCGGGTCGATGCGCTCGCGGACGACGCGTCGGGAAGTCATGTGGGTTCCCTGCCCGGTTCCGGCGGGCCTACCGCTCGACCCGTGCGAAGGCGGCCGTGTGGGCCGCCAGCGTCGCGCCGTCCATGCCGATGCCGACCGCCTCCCAGCCGATCGCACCACCACCGGCCGCGAAGACGATCGGGGCGGCCGGCGTGCCGCCCGCGTCGTAGAGGCGCGCCGGACGGTCACCGAAGCGCGCGGCCCCGACGTCGGCGCCGGGCGGTGGGCAGCCGGACGCGTCCTCGCAGAAGGCTCCCTGGCGGATCTCGATGCGCTGGCCCCCGGGACCCCGGTACGAGATCTCCATCCGGCCCCCGCCCGAGAGCCGGAAGGACCCCGTGTCGACGAACCAGCCGGCCGCCAGGACCGGGCAGTAGACGTCCCACGCCACGGCGCCCGCGACCCCCACGTAGAACGCACGGTTGTCGTCGTTGCCCGAGCAGGCGGCGGCGCCCTCCGTGGAGGACGTCGCGCCGGGCGTCTCGACGGGCGCGCCCGACGGCGCCTCGGTGGGTGCCTGCGTGGGCTCGTCCGTCGGCGCCGGCTCGGCGCTCGCGGGCGTCGTCGGCTCGTCCGTCGGCGCCGGCGCCGAGGTCCCCGGCACGGGGGTGCCCGTGGAGGCGGGAGTCGGCCCCGGCGTGCCGCCACATCCGGCGACGAGCAGGACCGCCAGGACGAGGGCGGCGAGCGTGCGCCGGGCGGCGCGCGCATCGAGGGCTGGGATCACGGCTCCAGCCTAGCGGCGGGAGGTGCGTGCGGTCAACGCGGCGCGCCCGGGATGCTCCCCTGGCCGTCGAGCGTCGCGGCGCCGCCGGCGAGGGCCGCGGCGCCACCGGCCGTCGCGTCGCCGCCCGCCAGCACCACGTCCACCCCGAAGACGGCCCGCACCCGCTCGCGGGTCAGCACGGCGTCGGGCGGGCCGTCGGCGGCGACCCGCCCGCCGTCGAGCACGACGAGGCGCGGAAAGAAGTGGCGGGCCAGCGCCAGGTCGTGGAGGACTGCGAGGATCGTCGTCCCGTCGTGCGCATTGAGGTCCGCGAGGAGCTCCATGACGGCCACCTGGTGGCGCAGGTCGAGGTGCACGGTCGGCTCGTCCAGCACGAGCAGCGGGGCGGCCTGCGCGACCGCGAGCGCGACGAGGACGAGCTGCCGCTCGCCCAGCGAGAGCTCGCGGGCGTCGCGGCCCCGCAGGCGGTCGATCCCGACCCTGCTGATCGCGGCATCCACCGCCGCCAGGTCGACGGCGCGGGGCCCGCGGATGGGGTCCTCGTGCGGCAGCCGGCCGAGGGCCACGACCTCCTCCACGCGGGCCGAGAACGGGATCGTCGCCTGGCCCGGGACGGCCGCCAGGCGACGCGCGATCGCCGGCCGGTCGAGGGACCCCACCGGGTCGCCGCCGAGCGTGACGTGGCCGCTCCGCGGCGTGA
The DNA here is from genome assembly GCA_963713285.1 of uncultured Chloroflexia bacterium. Classification (GTDB taxonomy): domain Bacteria; phylum Chloroflexota; class Limnocylindria; order Limnocylindrales; family CSP1-4; genus CTSoil-043. The sequence continues at coordinate 292,577 of CAVQLA010000006.1, forward strand.
CCAGCCCGGCCAGCACGCGGAGGAGCGTCGACTTCCCGGCCCCGTTGGGCCCGACGAGGGCCACGCGCTCGCCGGGGGCGATCGTGAGGTCGACGCCGCGCAGGACGGTGCGGTCGCGGTAGGCCACGACGACGCCCTCGAGGGCCACCACGGGCGCCCGGACGGGTCCGCGGGCGGGCTCCTGGGACGGCGCCCCGACCTGATCGAGGTGCGCGGTCGCTGCGGCGCTCGCCGGCGTCACAGCTCGTACCCCCCGCGGGCCGAGCGCAGCAGCGCCAGGAAGAACGGCGCCCCGATGACCGCGGTCACGACGCCCACCGGGATCTCGCCGAGGAGGCGGGCCACGAGGTCGGCCCCGACGAGGAGCACTGCCCCGAGGATCGCGCTGAGGGGCAGGACGTTGCGCGCGTTCGGGCCCACGACGAGGCGCACGAGGTGCGGCGCGACGAGCCCGATGAACCCGATGAGACCCGAGACCGCCACCGCGGCGGCCGTGACGAGCGTCGCGAGGCCCAGGAGGATGCCGCGCTCGCGCCGGACGTCGATCCCCAGGTGGGCGGCCGCCTCCTCGCCGAGGAGGAGGCCGTTGAGCGATCGGGCGCGGAGCAGGATCGCGACGCTCCCGCCGATCACGAGCGGGGCGGCGATCGCGAGGCGCATCCACGAGGCGCCCTCGAGGCCGCCGAGCAGGAACGCGAAGATCTGGCGCAGGTTGGCACCCGAGAGGTACATCGTCATCGCCAGCCCGGCGGCGAGGAGCGATCCGACGGCGTAGCCGGTCAGGAGGAGGCCGGTCAGCGGGGCGAGCGGACCGCCGCGCCCGAGCCGGTAGACGACCCCGACGGCCGCCAGCCCGCCCGCGAAGGCAAGGACGTTGAGGAGTCCGAGGTCGAGGATGGCGACCCGGATCGGGATGAGCACGGCGATGGCCGCACCGAGGGCGGCCCCCGACGCGGTGCCCAGCACGTAGGGGTCGGCGAGCGGGTTGCGGAGGAGCCCCTGGAAGGTCGCGCCTGCCACGGCGAGGCCGGCGCCGACCACCACGGCCGTGAGGACGCGCGGCAGGCGCAGCTCCAGGACGATGGTCTCCGCGGCCGGGGTCCACGTCCGCTCGACCGGCAGGCCGAGCGCGTGCAACAGGATGCCGATCGTGTCGCCGGGAGCGACCGCGACGCTCCCCGCTGCGACGCCGACCACGACGATCCCCGCGAGGGCGACGAGGCCGAGGGCGACGAGGGCGGCCGGCCGCGGCGCCCCGACGGGTCGCCGGACGCGAACTCGCCCGAGGGCCAGGCTCCGGCCACCGATCGTCATCGCGATCCCCTACCCGCCCGTGCCGGGCACAGGCGCCGGCGGGAGCGGGGCGCCCGGATCGATCGCCCGCGCCAGGGCGCGCAGCCCCTCGACGAGGCGCGGCCCCGGGCGCGTCACCACCACGTCGTCGACCGGGCGGATCGCGCCGTCCGTCACCGCGGCCATGCCGCCCCACCCGGGGCGAGCCACGACCTGCTCGGCGGTGACACCGTACGCGGCGTCCCCGAGGACGATCACCTGGGGGTCGGCCGCCACGAGCGTCTCCAGCGGGATCGAGAAGACCGTGCGGCTACCGGTCGTGATCGGGTCGCCGCCGGCGAGGGCGATCATCTCGGCCACGAAGGAGTCGTCGGCCGGGCCGTAGATCTCCTTGGTCGCGTCGAGCTCGTAGAAGACGCGCGGCGGGGTGCCGCCGGCCGAGGCGATCCCGGACGCGACGGCATCGATGTCGGCCTTCATCGCCGCCGCCAGGGCGGCGCCGGCCGGGCCCTCGCCCGCCGCCGTCGCCACGAGCTCGATGTCGGCGAGCACGGACGCAACGTCGGGCGCGTACACGACCAGCACCGGGATGCCCAGCGTGCGCAGCTTCGCCAGCGCGTCCGGGCTGTTGAAGCTGTTGCCGCCGGCGACCACGAGGTCCGCCTCGAGGCCGACGATCTTCTCCACGTCGACGCCCTGGAAGGACGCGACGTCGGGGAGCGGCACGGCCTCGGGCGGGTAGTCGTCGAAGTCGGTCGTCGCGATCACGCGCGGGCCGGCGCCGACGGCGAAAAGGATCTCCGTCGTGGCGGGCGTCAGGGAGACGATCCGCTCCGGCCGGGCTGGGAGGGTGACGGCGTTGTCCTCGTCGTCGGTAAGCGTCATCGGGAAGGCCGCTGCGGCAGGCGACGCCGGCGCCGTGGCGGCGGCCGTCGGGGTCGCGGTGACGGCCGGGGCGATCGATCCGGTCGGCGATGGCCCCGTCGACGGGGGAGGCGTGGACGCGCCGCCGCACGCCGCGGCGACGAACGCCACGAGGACGACGAGCGTCGCCATGGGGAACCGGGTGCCGACACGGGCACGGGCGCGGGCGCCGCCGTGGGCGCGCAGGGTCGAAGACGGGTTCACGGATACCTCGCGGTCGCAGTCGGGGAGGCGCGCACGGACGCGCCGACGGACGCGAGGTCCTAGGTGACGAGGATCATGCCTGCCTGCCCCTTCCTCTCGAGGGTTCGAGCGGCTGCACCGTGGGGCCGGCGACCGGACTTCCGTCCCTGGGGGGACGGTCACCGTAGCGGGACTGTGCCGGATTCGCACCGGCTTCGCGACCACGCGGTGGGTCTTGTGACGGGCTGAGCGTAGCACGGGAGCCGGCCGGCGCGGGGGGCCGAACGGCCCGGATTCGGACCCGCCGCGGGGCGCAGTGGTGCCGGCACCGGGGAGGGAGGCGGGCGCGCGCCCGAGACCGCGATAAGCCGCCGATGAGCGGCCCTTGCCAGACTCCGCCGAGCGGCGTCGACGTGATGTCGCCCAACCCGCCTCCTCCCGCCATGGTCAGCCCCGCCGGAGGAGGTCGCACCGGATGTCGCCCGGACGTCGGATCCGCCGTCTCACCGCAGTGCTGCTCGCCGCCTCACTCTCCGCCTCCGCTGCCGGCCCGGCCCTCGCCGGCTACGACGGGACCGTGGCCTCGAACGAGAGCGCGTTCGAGCCGCCGTGCCTCACCTTCGACGACCCGTACCCGGAGAAGATGCTCCAGGCCGCCTCCGCCGGCTTCGCCGCCCTCGGCTACACCACCCGCTCCTACAGCGGCGCCGCGTTCACCCGGGCCACCTACCTGGCGCGGACCGCCACCGACTGGGGTACCTACGTCCACTCCCACGGCGACCACTACTGGCACGCCGCCGACGGGCGCCGGTACTCAGGGTTCCGCGAGGACTCTGGCGACTGCAGCCAGGCGGTCGTCTACTCGAAGGAGATCGCGGCGAAGCGCGCCGGGAAGCAGGCGAACCTGGTCGTGATGTCGATGTGCCACGTCGGCGAGGACGCGTCGACCATGCCGGGCGCGTTCGCGATCGCGAAGCAGAAGTTCCGCGAGGGCGCCTGGGGCGGCCCCGAGTTCTTCGTCGGGTACCTCGGTGCGGCCTGGGACAACGACGAGTGGACGTTCGAGGTCGCGTTCTGGGACGCCATCGGCCCCGGCTACGGGGCCGGCGAGGCATACGACGTCGCGGCGGCCCGGATCTTCTCCCACGCCTTCGAGGCGAACTGGTGGGGCTCCTACGACTACACCGGCCGGGCCGGCCCTCTCCCCTCCGGCTGCAGCCGGTGCCTGTGAGGTGAACGCGATGCACGCCCTTCGTCCCCGGGCCCGGCGCGCCGGGCTCCTCGCCCCCGTCGCTCTCGCTGGAGCCGCGGCCGCGCTCCTCGTCGGATGGCCGGCAGGCCCTGCGCCCGGCGGCGCCGTCGACCGCTACCGGGCCGGCGAGCCGGCGACCCTCCGGTCAACCCTTCCCACGGCAGCCGCGGAAGCGGTCCGCGCGCGCGGTGCCGCCCACGCCCGCGCCCTTGGCATCCCGGTCGGTACCGGCTCCCAGGAGGCCCGCGTGCACGACCGCTTCTCGGGGGCGATCCTCGACGAGGTGGTGACCACCGACGCGCGAGGCCGGCGGCTGGGGATCGTTCGGATGGACCCGGCCGGCCGCGTGGCGATGGCCGTCCGGCTCGGCTGGCAGGCTCCGGCCGGCCGCCGAATTGGAGGGGCCGACGCCCGCCTCCGGGCCCTCGGCCTCGCCGCCGCCTCCGGTCTCGATCCCTCGGGCATCCCGACCGTCTCCCCTGGGGTCGACGGCGGCTGGCGGGTCGCGTGGGGCCGCGAGATCGCCGGCGTCCCGGCCCTCGGGGACGGCACCGTCGTCACGCTCTTCGGGGACGGCTCCTTCCACGCCGCCGCCCACCGCGAGCGCCCGCTCGCGGAGGCTCCGACGAGCGTGCTCGTGGTCGGCGCGGCCGAGCAGGTCGCCGGCGATCGGCTCAGGGACCTGCTGGGCCCGGCAAGCAGCGACGCCCAGATCGTGCGGGCACGGCTCGCCTGGGTCGCGCCCAACGACACGTTCGACGCGACCGCGCCGGACGCCCCCGACCCGGTCCTGCGGCTCGCCTGGGTCGTCGAGGTCCGCACCGTCGCCTCGCTCGCGGAGCGCCTCCGGGCGCTCGAGCTCTACCTCGACGCCGGGGACGGCGCCCTGCTGGGCGGGGATCTGCTCCGGTGACGGCGCTCCCGCCGGCCGACCCACCGCCACGCCCGCGGTCGAGCGGCATTGCCGCCGTGGCAGCCGCCGCGACGCCCGTCGTCGCGGCGGCTCTCGTGACCCTCGCCCTGGTGGCGACCGGCTGCCGAACCCGGCCGCCGGCGTCCGACGCCGCGCCATCCCCGGCGTCGGCACCGGCGACGCCGGCGGGCCCGGCCGATCCGCCGGCCTGGACGCCTCCGCCGAACGGCTCCGCGGCGCGCCTGCTGCTCGTGGTCGGCGCGCCGTCGCGGTCCCGCGCGGCCGTCCACGACCTCGCGCGCCCCGACCTGCCCGGCGTGCCCCTGGCGCTGCCGGACGCGTTCGTCGACGGCGACCTGGCCACGGTCGTGGCGGCACCGGATGGCCAGCTCGCCGCGATCGGGCAGGACGGGACCGCGTGGATTGCCGAGGCTCCCGCCCAGGGAGCCGGCGGCCCGGCAGGGTGGGCCGCGGTCCCCGCCGGGCAGTCCGACCCGCCGTCGGCGGGTCCGGTCCTCGGGGCGACGTGGAGCGTCGATGGATCCGCGCTCATCCTGGTCGCCGGGGCGCCGGGATCGGGGGCGCGGCGGACCGCGCTCGTCACCCTGAGGCTCGCCGGCAGCGCGGCGAGCGCGATCGACGTGCCCCTCGAGGTCGACGGGCCCGCCATCGCCGCCCTGCCCCGGGGCGTCGTCGCCTTCGTCGGCCGCGACCTCCGCGACCGCGGCCTGCTGGCGCGCGCCACGGCGAGCGGCTCGTTCGCGACCGTCCCGGTCGCCGCGCGAGGAGTCACGGCGGGAGGCGACCTCGTGGCCATCATCGACGACGCGGCCGTCTTCGTCGGGTCGCTTGCCGACCTCGAGCGCGGAACCCTGCCGTCGATGCCCCTGCCCCTCGATGCGGCGGGCGGGATCGGCCCTGTCGCGATCGCCGCCGACGGCTCGGCCGTGGCCGTGGTCCGCCTCGACGACCAGGGGGAGGCGACGCGCGTCGAGATCCTGCGCCGCACCGCGGGCGGCTGGACGGCCGGCCCCGAGATCTCGCTCGATCCCCGGGACGCGACGGCGATCCCGGCCTGGCTGCCGTGACCCGGACACGCAGGACCCCGGCGCGCGGCCGGGGTCCGGGGACCCCGGCGCGCGGCCGGGGTCCGGGGCGGCGAGGACAGGCAGGCGCAGCCGGCCGGCGGGTCAGTTCGCCGCGGCGGCCTCCTCGACCGCCGTGAAGATCGACACCTGGGACGCCTCGGGGAGCATCTCGCCGAGGATCTTCTGCAAGGTCAGCTGATGCACGCAGCTCTTCCAGCTCTCGAAGTAGTGGCACGTGCAGTGCCAGGCACCGGCGTCGAGACTCACGTGATGCGTGTCGTTGTCACCCCGGAACGTGACGCCGAGACGATCGAACGTCAGGCGGTCGCGCTCGCGGGCATACCGATTCGCCTTCTCGACCTTGCCGATGAGAGAGCTGTGCATCGCCGACGTCCCTCCGTGGCCCGCGGGCCGTTCCAGCGGCCGCCGCCCGGCCGTGCGCTCGTCGGTCGGGGCGGGGCGGTCTTCTCCAACTCTACTACCCGGCGCCAAGAGAGGTGCCGGGCCGTCCCGCGCCGGGCCGTCAGCCCCGGACGAGCGCCTCGCCCGCCGCGAGGCAGGCGTCCGCCACCGCGGCCGACGTGGCCTCCGTGTAGACGCGCACGAGGGGCTCCGTGCCGCTGAAGCGCACGAGCAGCCACGACCCGTCGCCGATGAAGAACTTGAAGCCGTCCTTCGTCGAGAGCTCCACCGTCCGGGTGACCGGCTGGCCGGCGAGCTCCGTCGGCGCCTTGTCCACGAGCTCGACGGCGAGGCGCTCCTTCATCGCCGGGTAGGTCGCCCGGTCGACGTGGACGTCGACGCGCTGGTAGTAGGACGGGCCGGCGATCTCGTGGAGATGGGCGATCGCCGCCGAGACCGGCCAGCGCCCGGCTGCCCGCTCGCGGAGGAAGAGGTCCAGCAGCAGGAGGTCGGCGTAGATCCCGTCGCGCTCCGGGAGGTGCATCCCGAAGCCGTAGCCGCCGGATTCCTCGCCGCCGTACATGGCGCCGGTTTCGATCATCTTCGGGCCGACGAACTTGAACCCGACCGGCGTCTCGTGGACCGCGATCCCGTAGTGGACGCCGAGCCGCTCGGCCATCGACGTCTCGTTCACGCTCTTCACGACGGGCTGGCGCAGCCCGCGGTGCTCCGCGAGGTAGTACATGAGCAGCCCGTAGACCTGGAGCTGGTGGACGAAGATCCCCCGTTCGTCGGCGGCGCCGGCGCGATCGGCGTCCCCGTCGAGGAGGAGCCCGAGGTCGAAGCCACCCGCGGCCACGAGACGCAGCGCCTCGTCGACGTGGGGCCGGATCGGCTCCGGGTTGACGCCCCCGAAGTACGGGTTTCGCTCGGTGTGGATCTCGACGACGTCGATGCGACCACCGGCGAGGAGGCGGCTGATCCATCCCGCCCCGGACCCCCAGAGCGGATCAACGAGGATCCGCACGTCGGCGGCCCGCAGGGCGTCGAGGTCGAGGCTGCGCCGCACGAACCGCTCGTAGCCCTCGAACGGGTCGAAGCGCTCGACGAGGCCCGCGGCCTCCGCGTCGGCCAGCGGGCGGCGCGGGATGGCGCGGGCCCCGTTGCCCGCGATGACCGCCTCGAGCGCGGCGAGGATCTCGGGCCCTGCCGCCGCCCCGCTCGGAGCCTTCACCTTGAAGCCGTTGTCGGTCCACGGGTTGTGGCTCGCGGTGATCACCACCCCGGCCGCCGCGCCCCGCTGGACGACCTCGAAGCTCGCCATCTGCGTCGGGACGGCATGGACCGCGAAGGCGACCGGGATGTCGTAGGCGAGAAGCACCTCGGCGGCGGCCGCGGCGAAGTGCTCGGACGCGAAGCGGCGGTCATAGGCGACGACGACGCCCTTCGCCTGCTCGCCGCGATCCGCGACGTAGCGGGCAACGCCCTCGGCGCAGCGGCGGACGCTGTCGAACGTGAAGTCCTCGGCGACCCTGGCCCGCCAGCCGTCGGTGCCGAAGACGATCGTGGCGGGGCCGGGGGCCCTCCCGGCGACTGGCGTGGTCACGCGTCCTCCTCCTTCGCCCGGGCGAGCGCCTCGGCGATCCCGCGGACCTCCTGGGAGCGGTCGGCGGCGCATACCAGGAGCGCATCGGGGGTGTCGACGACGACGGTGTCGCGCAGGCCCAGGGTCACGACGAGCCGGTCGCCGGCGAGGACCAGCGTGCCCTCCGAGCCGACGTCGCGACGCGGGCCGGAGCCGACGGCCCCGGCCGGCTCGCCGTCCTCGAGCGCACGCGCCACCAGCGCGTCGCGCAGGGCGGCCCAGCTGCCGAGGTCGCTCCAGCCCACGTCCGCCCGGAGCATCGCCACGCGCCCGGCCAGCGACGCCGGCTCCATGACCGCGTAGTCGATCGAGGTCGCGCGGACCGTGGCATAGGCGGCCTCGAGCGCCGCCGTCCCCCCGGCCACGCCCGCCCGCACCGTGGCCAGGATGTCGGGCGCCGTGGCCTCGAGCGCGGCGAGGATGGCGTCGCGGCGCCAGACGAAGATCCCGGCGTTCCAGGCGACCGGCTCGGGACCGGCGAGGAGCGCGGTGGCGGCGTCGGCCGACGGCTTTTCCACGAAGCGACGCACGGCGTGCGTCGCCGGCTCGGGCCGGGCGGCGCCCGCGACGATGTAGCCGTAGCCGGTCTCCGGGCCGGTCGGCGCGATGCCCAGCGTGACGAGCGGCCGGTCCGCCGCGGCGGCGACCGCCGCCGCCCGCCCCAGGAGCGCGCGGAACGCGGGCTCGTCGCGAACGAGGTGATCCGCCGGCAGGACGAGCATCGCCTCGTCGGCCCCGCGATCGACGGCCACCGCCGCGAGGGCGATCGCGGCCGCGGTGTTCCGGCCGCTCGGCTCGGCCAGCACGTTCCCCGGCGGGATCTCGGGGAGGTCCTCCCGGACGAGATCCACGTGCCGGCGATCGACCACCACGACGACGTCGGCCGGGCCGTCGAGGAGCGGGCGCACGCGGTCGTACGTCGCGCGCAGCAGGGTCCGCTCGCCGAGGAGCGGCAGGAACGGCTTGGGCCGGTCGGGGCGCGAAAGGGGCCACAGCCGCGTGCCGCCGCCGCCGGCGAGGATCACGGCGTACATCTCGCGATTCTACGGGCCGCGGCGCTCGCGATGTCCGGCCCGCCGACACGGCCCCGCCGGCCCGTGGCGTCGGGCCCGGGACGCTCAGGCCTCGGCGGGCTCCGGAAGCGGCAGGCCGCACGCGTCGGCGAGGCGCGCCGCCTTGTCCGTGCGCTCCCAGGGCAGGTCGAGGTCCGGGCGCCCGAAGTGCCCGTAGCTCGCCGTCTGGCGGTAGATCGGGCGGAGCAGGTCGAGCGCCTCGATGATGCTCGCCGGCCGGAGGAAAAGCTTTCTGAAATGATGGATCGTTCATTATCTCTGAAAGTTTTGTAAAGAATTTCAAATCCCATTCTTTCAGGAAGTAAATAAGATCTTACTAAAAATTCTTCTACAACATTTCTTAGACTATCATGGATATAAACATCAAGAGGTTCAGTTCTATTTATCATTTTCATTTGAACAATCAATGCTGGCAAACCGGAAAAGTGATCAGGATGAAGGTGAGTAAAAAGAATTCCATTTATTGAGTTAAAATTAATTCCATTGCTAATTAATGCGCGCGATATTCCATCACCTGCATCAACAAGCAAATTATATTTTCCTGATGAGAAAAGCAGAGAAGAGTGATTACGATTTAATGTAGCTTTACCTGAGCTTGTACCTATGAATGTAATTTTCACGACTATTGGGGAAGGATTGAAACTATGCTTCCATTTATTTTATACCGTGTATTCACAACCTGCAAAAAACTTTCAGCATCCTCATACTTTTCGAATTTACCTGCATAAACAACGTGGAAAGTTGTGCCGCCAACTACCTTTTCACCCAAACGGCTGAAGATGCCTGCAGATTCAAATTCACCGATTAACTTTTTGGCATTATCGAGATTAGTGAACGCTCCTGCCTGAATAGTGAACTTATAATTTTCTTCAACTTCGGGTTTTACTTCATCTACTTTTTTTTCTGTTTCCTGAACATCTGTTTTTTCAAGTGCTGAGAGATTTTGATCAGCAACCTGTATATAAGGCGAAGCTGGATAAGATGATTTTAATTGCTTTAGTTTTTCTTGCGCGGTTTCGTAAAGACCAAGAGCATAGTAGTAAGAAAATATTCTGTATAAAGCGGCATCAGCGTATTTACTCTTTGGATGATTATCAACAATATCCTGGTAAATAACTACTGCTTCCTGCCCATTTTCCTTTAACACGCCATCAAGAAACTTTACTGAAGGATCATCAGGATTTTTTTCCTTTAAATCTACAAGCGCTTCTTTTGCCTGCCCGATATTTCCATTTTCTATTGCCTTTAAGTAAGGTATGATATCAACATCCTGCGAATATAATTTTCCAGTAGAGAAAAATAGGAGGAGAAAAACCAAAGGAGAGAAGAAATTTAATTTAAGCTTTAGCATTTTTTACCGTCAATAAACGGAAATTTTATTGTTTCAAATTCAACCGGTTAAAGATAAGCTTTCTTCAAGCAAATTTACGAAACCAGTAAAATCACCAAACAAAGTCGCAGATGTTGCCCTGTTTATTCTTGCTTTTACATAATCACCGGTTTTGATTTTTTCATCAGCAGGTATGATTACCACTTTGTTCGTATCTGTTCTTCCAGATAAAAACTTATCGGATTTTTTACTGAACCCTTCAATCAATACAACTTCTTGTTTACCAATTAATTCCTGGTTTAATTCGAAGGATATCTGCTGCTGAAGATTAATTATTTCCTGAAGCCTTTTTGATTTTGTTTCTTCAGTGACATCATCGTTCATCCTGAAAGCTTTGGTTCCTTCTCTGGGAGAATATTTGAACATAAATGCGCCATCAAATCTTACTTCGCGCATTACATCAAGAGTCATTATGTGATCTTCAAAAGTCTCAGATGGAAAACCTGCGATTATATCAGTTGAAAAACTTACTCCCGGAATAATTTTTCTTGCTTTCTCGACAAGCTGAAGATAATGTTCAATTGAATAAGTTCGGTTCATAAGTTCAAGAATTCTGTTTGAACCGGATTGAACAGGCAAGTGAATATAATTACAGATGTTCTGATGTTCAGCGATCGTATATAAAAGCTTATCCGAAAGATCCTGCGGGTGAGAAGTTGTAAAACGAATTCTTACTGAACGGTCAACCTGTGCACATTCAGAAAGCAAGTCGGCAAAATCTCCTCCACTGGCAGATTCTTCATCTCTGTAAGAATTAACATTTTGCCCAAGAAGAGTTACTTCTTTAAACCCTCTGGCTGATAATTGTTTCACTTCTTCAACAATCGAGTCGAGTGAGCGGCTTCTTTCTCTTCCGCGTGTAAACGGAACGACACAGAAAGTGCAAAACTTATCACATCCACGCATAACAGATATCCACGCCTGCAATCCATCTTCCCTGTGAGGAATTATGTCATCGTAAGTTTCAGTTTTAGAAAGTTTGACTCCAATACCTTTATCGCCGTTGAATGCAACATCAATAAATTCTGGCAATCTTCGGTACTCATCAGGACCGACAACAACGTCAACAATTTTTTTCTTATCAACAAGATCAGAACGTAAACGTTCTGCCATACAGCCAAGAACACCAACAACTAAATCAGGTCTTTGATCTTTTATTGTTTTGAAATTTCCGAGTCTGCCATAAATCCTTTGCTCAGCATTTTCACTTATGCTGCAGGTATTGACAAAAACTACATCAGCATCTTCGAAATGTTTGGTAACACTATAGCCATTGTTTTGAAGAATCCCGAGCACAATTTCAGTATCGGCAAGATTCATCTGGCAGCCGTAGGTTTCTATATATACTTTATTTTTATTCATATTATGATGAAAAAGACGGACTAATATAAAATATTACCGCCTGTGGTTCAATCTAAATTCCGATAAATAAAATAACTTGAAGAAGGATTAATTAGAGGATAGTGCGTAAAGAATGAAGTTCAACAGCAGAAAGCCAATCGCTCCGTACACAACATTAAATACTATCTTTTTAATTTTATGATCACGACGAATGTTCCGCTCTAACTTGTTCCGACCGTTTAATTTTACAAAGCCAAATATCATCTTTTATTACAATTCTGTTTTTATTTATTACTAAACTACTTAAATATTAGCTTAAATTCAGTTACAATCTGCGTGCCCATTTTTAGATGTGAAATGAAGGCAGGAGCAGCTGAATATCTATCATTATTATATGATATAAAATAACCTGATTCAATTTTACATGCATCCCGATTAAAGTTTACTTACTATGCAATAAAAAACCCCTCGAATGAGGGGCTTTAAAAGCTCTTTGTTAAAAATTACTTTATCAAAGTCATCTTTCGAACTTCAGAGAATTGACCTGCATCGAGTCTGTAGAAATATATTCCGCTATTCAATTCGCTTGCATCAAAATTAATTGTGTGTGCACCTGATTCCATATTCTGGTTAAGAAGAGTTTTTACTTCCTGCCCAAGTGTATTGAATATCTTCAAAGTTACATTTGAACTCTGAGGAATCGAGAACTTAATTGTTGTGCTTGGATTAAACGGATTCGGATAGTTCTGAGCAAGTTCAAATTGAACCGGAGATGTAACTTCAGCATTAACTTCATCTGAGTATGCAAATGTTCCGTTGAAGTCAATTTGTTTTAATCTGTATGTATAACTTCCGGCTAAAAGATTTGCATCAACAAATCTGTAAGTCTTAGCTTCAGTAGTAGTGCCATAACCATTTACAAAGCCGATAGTTGCAAATTCATTTCCTGCAGCTGTTCTTTGAACTTCGAAACCATAAGTTGTTCAGTTCGGTTGCAGTTGACCAATTCAGAATAACATTATTCCCCTGTGATACCGCAGTGAATGATGTTAACTCAACAGGAACAACGTCAGCCCAGGCTGTTCCAATTCGGATTCCATCAAGGATTAAATTAGATGCTAATGCACCACCGCCCTGTCTGATATAAACACCACCGATATTAGCTGGATCGGGATTATTTGATAAACCATGTGCCAAATTTGGAGTAGGTTCTGTTGTACTTATGGCGGGATTAAATATAGAGATATACACTGTCATCATTTGTATCAGGATTAAATTTGTATTTAATTACTAAAAGATACGTTGTTCCTGTAGTATAAATGGAATCACTATAAACAGCTTGAATATTAAGTGCTCCACCAAGGGAAGTTTTAGATAATCCAAATGCTAAATTGCCATTAAGAGCATTTTTTACGAACACTCTGCCCATATAAATGGTTGTAGTATTAGCAAGCCCAAGATGAAAGAAATAATCTCCAGTTTGTGCACTTGTTACATTCACCATTATCGAAGCATAAATTGCCCCGGAAGTAAGCGGTGTAAACTGTTGATTCACATCCTGACCACTAACTGTAAGCGTAGCTGCATTACCTATTCCTGAAGAAGGATAATTAGTATATGTTAAACCTGGAGAAGTAACAAGAATTCCATTGGTGGTACCTCCGCTGTGGATAACCCAACCATGCCGAGTTAAGCTATCGCCGGCAGGATAATCAAAATTCTCAATGAAGAATTGTCCGTATGAGAGATTCAGTGGATAGAAATAAAAGAGAAAATAATACAAGTAAATATGACTTTTTCATATTTGCCCTCCGATTAGATTTGTTAGTAAATAATATTTTAAACTGGATTGATGTCTGAAAAATAGTAAAAAAAAAGGAGAATGAAAAGAATTTTCTCGTCATTCTCTTTAATTAAATAGGATCGTAAAGAATTTAACGATTAGTTAATATTGTGCCAGTTGTTGTTACCTGATAAGAATCATCTTCCTGGATTGAACAAAACCGCTTGCTTCAATTTTATAAATGTAAAAACCACTGTTAAAGTTTTCTGCATTAAAATTAATTGTGTGTATCCCGGCTTCTTTAAACCCATTAACAAGTTCTGCAACCTGCTCTCCAAGAAGATTGTAAACTGTTAACTTAACATTACCCGGTTGAGGTATTGAAAATTTGATTGTTGTAATCGGATTAAACGGATTTGGATAATTCTGACTCAGCTCAAATTTTGTTGGTGAATCAAGATCAACTTCAATAATTTTTGAATACTCAAACTGACCGTCAGTGTCAATCTGTTTTAAGCGATAGGAATACTTTTCACCTGATAACATTTTGATCAATAAAAGAATAATCTTTGGGTGAATTGGAGTTACCGTAATCCTTCAACAAATCCAATCTTACTCCAATCTTGCAATTTTTCATTCTTGTAATCTTGTATTCTTTCAACTTCAAAACCATAGTTACTTACTTCTGTTTCCGTTCGCCAGTTTAGCTTTAACTGCATTGTCCAAAATAATCGCAGAGAAGGAAGAGAGTTCGACAGGTAAAGGAGAAGCAGATGTTGCAGCAAAGTAAAAAGTATTAGCTAAAGTGGCCTGCGTCAAAACTGTTCGGTTAACTTGTGGATTGGTAATTGTACCACCGGGCGCTCCATAGGTACCGCCGGCAGCAGTTGAAGCAAGGCTAATATTTAAATCACCGACAGCATTAATTCCCGGTATTCCACTACCCTGAATTCTTAACGATAAAGCTGAACCTGCGAAACCATTCGCACCGGACAAGGTCCAACTCATATTAGTTCTTTTGTCAAAGGTTTGTGAGTTTTCCACGAATGACAAAGCTGTAGTACCTGTAGCATTTGCATGTTGAACTGATACCGTACCACCAGTTGAAGGATACCGCCTATCCAAACACTTCTATTATCGGTTCCATTACCCATAGGGAATAATCCAAGAACATTGCCTATAGTTATTGATGCAGTTGAATACCATCTTGTAAATGAACCTAACCCTACCATAAAACCGTTTGTCCAGCTTAAAGTTCCAGTATTAATCTAACCAGTACCAAGAGTTAATATATTTCCATTTAGATTAATATTACCATTAGTCATGGTTAAGCCAGCGGGAAATGCAACTGAAGTTAATAATGTTATCCCGGCAGAATTGTTAATAGTAAAATTAATAGTATTTGTAATGGTCCCACCACCAGTATAGGATTGATTAGATGTACCGTTAAAAACAATCAAGCCGCTTCCTGTTGATGTTTCATCAATAGTTCCGCTGGTATGAGTAAAATTTCCTGCAACATTTAATGTTCCTATAGTAGCAGCATTAGACATAAGAAATGTTCCACCGCTTAGATTAAAATTGCCACTTACATTTAGTGTCCTAGCGGTAGCTCCACTAATTCTTACTGTACCACCAGATTGTAAGTAATTACCCAAAACATTATTATTCGAAGTAGTACCAGTTCCCATACGAAATTGACCAGTACCAGTATTTTGAACTGTTAAATTTCCCTGGATATTGTAAGTGGTTGTTGGAGTTGTAGCTGCTGTCTGATTTGGGCAGTTCCAAGTCAAATTTCCAAATGTTTGTCCTAGTCCGGTAGGGATATTTACCAATTATACCTGTAATCAAACAAGTTGAGTTCGCATTCCAGGTTGCTGTAGGAATTGCGCCTCCATCTTTAGCGTGCTGGTAAATGGATCCGCTTCCAAAAGTTGCCGTAACACCCGTATTAAAAGTAAGCGTTCCAGAATTTACAAGTGTCCCATTGACAGTCAAGTCTGTACCGGTTCCATTTGCGATAGTTAAGGTGATGGTAGCATTAATAGTAACTTGTCCACCTGAATTAATAGTCATCTGGTCAGCAGTTTGATTAATAGAAGCGAGCGTAACAGTATGCCCGCTTAGAATTGTAATAACTCCACTCGGTACCTGCTGGGTACACTTTCTCCACCAGTTGGCGTAACCCAGGTTGTACCATTATACCTTTGCCATGTAGCAAGAGTATTCCAATTTCCTGTTGCTGCGCTTCTATAGTCACCTACTGCTTGACTATATAACGAAATATTTAAAAAGAAAATAAAAGAAATCAGGAATTTGAGGAAAAGCGAAATATATATGCGTTTATTATTCATAGAATTTCTATTATTAAGTAGACTATTCTTCATATACGCAGATAAAATTTACTTTTGAAATTTTCATAATTTAAATGCTTCATGTTAACAAATATTAAGCCAGTTAATGTTAATTAATTTAACTGTATTTAGCAAATAAGTAAAATTTTTAAAGAGAAGACTTTTCAAAGATTATTTTACAAGTAGTCATTTTTCTCGGCTTCAACAAAACTATTCGCTTCTAATTTATAAATGTATACTCCGCTGTTAAAGTTTTCTGCATTAAAGTTTATTGTATGAACTCCTGCTTCTTTAAATCCGTTAACAAGTTCTGCAACCTGCTCTCCAAGAAGATTGTAAACCGTAAACTTAACATTACCCGATTGAGGCATTGAAAACTTTGATTGTGGTAATAGGATTAAAAGGATTTGGATAATTCTGACTCAGCTCAAATTTTGTTGGTGAACCCAAATCAACTTCAATTACTTTTGAATATTCAAATTGACCATCTGTATCAATTTGTTTTAAGCGGTAGGAATACTTTCCACCTGATAACATTTTGATCAGTGAAAGAATAATCTTTTGGTGAATTTGAATTGCCGTGTCCTTCAACGAATCCTACATTTCATTCATCGATCTCTTGAATTTCGAAATTCGAAATTCTTGGCATTCGTTGAATTTCGAAGCCGTAGTTATTTACTTCCGTTTCCGTTCGCCAATTTAGTTTAACTGCATTATCCAAAATAATCGCAGAGAAAAAAGCAAGCTCAGCAGGAAGCGGATTAGTTCCCTGATAAAGACTTATTCCAACCGCTTGCGGAGTACTAAAACCTAATAAGTCTCCAATCGTTGGAGCTATATCAATTTGATGATGAAGATCTGAATTTTCTACTCCCGGTGTTACGTTCCTGCCGATGGCTAATAACATAATATGTTCGCATCCTTCACAGTCATCCCCATGGCTGGAAAAATGTGTTCGTCGTGCCTTCCATGGTCATTGGTTATAAACATCGTTGTATTACTTGCTGTGTATCCGTAATCTCCTGCCTGAATGTGCTGCCATAATTGATAAACTAAATTATCGGCATTTGTTATTGCTGCAATATAATTGTTCCAATTCCCAGAATGACCTGCAACATCAACTCCGGCAAAATTAATCAGTAATATTTTGGGGTGAAAGTTTTGCATCACAGAAATGGCTTTTGAAAAAGTTAAGGCATCATTCCTGTTATCGTCTCCAACCCATGTTCCGCCGTAAGCCGAACCATAACCTGAAAAAATAGAATAAGTGAGTATATCAAGCTTATCTTTGCCTGTAACTGCATAACAATCGGACTGTGGATTTCCATCTTCCTTTCGAATGTATTCAAACACTGTAGGATTAGTTGGTCTCTGCGAACCATCATTTGCAATTTGCTGCCAGGTGCCCGATAAAATCGTACCTGTGTCCCGGGTTTGTTTCTGTTTTACCTTCATCGGCAATTCTGAAATTTGTATAAAGATAACCAGATGGACGAAGATCATCGTACATATGAGGGATATGAGTAGCACTACTGTCAAAAGTCTCTGTATAGCGCGCACCATCTATAACTACAACGATTACATTCTGAGCAAAACACAATTCATAGAAGAGTAATAGCAGAAGGGTGATTTTCAATTTCATTCTCACTTAATTGTTCTTAACTTACTATTAAATTCACTTTCAATCTAAGAAATTATTTTGAGAAAATCCTAAGACTGAGATTTACCAGGTTGATGAGTTTACGAATAAATGATAGTAATTATAGCGTTTCTACTTCTGTATGTAAAGAACAGCGCAAAAAGAAAAGTCCCGGCTAAGCGGGACTAAATTGATAATTGATAAATGATAATTTTTAATCCGCCTGCTCTTCAGGCTGGTTTTAAATTATTTTACAAGCGTCATTTTCCTCGATTGGACGACACCATTTGCTTCTACTTTGTAAATGAATATTCCGCTGTTTAAGTTTTCTGCGGTGAATTTAATTGTATGAAGTCCTGCTTCCCTAAATCCATTAACTAGTCTGGTTCTAAACGCAAATAATTTTCTTTAAAGAAGCCACAGGAGAAGTGTTAAATTTTCAATAAGAAATAAAAAGCCCCGCAAGGTGGAGTAAATTATTTTATAATCTGCTGTATTTACGGAAGGTTATTTTAAATTATTTATGCGACAGGCTTACTTTTTTTTGATATTCAAGATACCTTTTATAGAAATTATCCAATTCCGATTGATGCGAAATATCTTGCCTATACCCTAACTCATTACTTCCAAAATAATCACAGGCTGCTCTTATGCTCCACCTTTGACCGATTTTTTTCTTCTTTCTAACTCTTTGTCTATCATTTGAAATACTTTGGTTTCATCCACTAATTGTTTTTTACCTGCAAACTTATCCCCAACTTCTGCCCTCTTCTTTAATCCTTGAATTTTTCTAATCATTACTTTCGGATCATCATTCTTACTTAAAGAAGTTAACGTTAACTGAAAATCAAAGACTCTGAATAAATCATACATACCTGCACTAAACATATCACTCATAAGCGAGTTAATATTCTCATCGTTAAGTCTATTTTCATCAGTTAAAGATTTCAAATGCGAATAGGTTGAATAAAATAACCTTTGTCTGATGCTTGCCATTACAAGGTTTGCAAATTCATTATTTAATTCTTTCAATTCCTTAATACTTTTAGGTACCGCCATATTATTCCATAATCTCTTATACTCCAATTCGAAAAGCTGAACCACGGAATTCCAATCAATTCTTTTAGCGACTTCAATAAGCTTAGCCTGATCAATCTCTTCCAGGTATTTTACAAATTGATCTTTTAATCTTTCACTTAATGGTTTATTCATTTCATAAAGTATTTTTTTAGCCACATCACTCATAATTCTAATCTTAATATACTAAAACAATACTAGTAACCTGTATAATGCCTAAACATCTTTTTCATTAATAATCTTAGCATATCTCACAGTCATTTTTATTTTAGAAGAAGCATTTTCCTGTTCTCAACTTATTCTCGGTTTCAAGTCGGTAGAAATAAATTCCGCTGGAAAGATTTTCTCCGTTTAATTCTCGTTCGTAAATTTTTCCGCCTTCGGCTATTCCGTTAAAGGGCAAAGCAACTTCATTTCCTAAAACATCGAATACTTTCAGTTCAGCTTTTTGCGTTTCGGCCACTGCAAATTTAATTGTTGTAGATGGATTAAACGGATTCGGATAATTCTGCTCAAGCACAAATCCACCGGGAATATTCCCGCATCAACTTCAATTACTTTGCAATATTCAAACTGGCCATCAGTATCAATCTGCTTTAACCGGTAAGAATATTTACCGTATCCTGCATTATTATCTGTGAAAGAATAATCTTTCGGTGAGTTGCTGTTACCGTTCCCTCCACAAACCCAATTTCTCCCATTCTGATTTAATTTTGTATCCGGATCTTCTACCTCAAAACCATAATTACTAACTTCCGTCTCAGTTCGCCAATCAAGTTTAACTCCCCCGCTCCTCAAAACTTTTGCAGTGAAGAGAGAAAGTTCGACGGGGAGAGGAAAATCTGTTTGAAGTGAAACTCTAAAAGTAGATTTTGAAGGATCATTATTTGAAATTGACATCAATGCATTTTCAAAAGCATCTGTTCCCAAAGTTTGATTTTCCTTTAACAAGCTACCATAGTTAAGTCTCACTCTAAAAAGAGCACTATCATTCGATGCAATAGTACCCGGTAGTGAACTTATCAATGAAAACATCGATGCATAAGTTCCACTGAAATTTACTGCACTTATTGTCAAACTCGCATTTCCATCATTCTTTAAATAAAAATCTCTGTCAACAACTACAGGGGGAGAAGGATTTCCAAAATAAAGGATTGAATCAGCAGGATTATTTAATCTTGCACAGGGACTTGTTACACCATTCATTCTTCTCAATATAATATCCAAAGAATTATAAGTTGGTGCGTCACCAACAGCAGCATCAGTATTGATAAATCTCCAATTCCCTTGTGCATTGGTTCCTTTTAACCCTGCCAGTAAATATTCAGGTTTATAAAAACCATTTGTATATGCCGGTGTTCCTTGTCTCCAGAACTGTGTGGCTGAATCAGTTGCAGTTGCATTTGTTATATTATCCCCAGAACCACCGTTATATGAAAACAGACAAATACGGTTATTATCAGCATCACTATTCGATGACCAGACAATCAACCTGATTTCACTAACATAAGTATGGATTAAATTAATTTTTACTCTTGCTTCCAGAATTGAAAAACTGCTTGGAAAATTAACTGACGCAGAAATTTGAGATGCATTATCCGGAGGACTCCAGTTGAGCAAACTTCTTGTTTCAGTTATTATATTTCCAACAGCATAATAACATAAGGTATAAGGATAAGTTGCCGATGCCAAGTGAGGAAAAGCAGTCACATTTCCTGCTGCATCCTGAGCTTCGATATAGTATTGAACCTCTGTTTGACGACCAACTCCAGGTATTTTAAAAGTAAAAACATTGCCTGCATTCGAAATAGCATACGAAGAAACAAATGATGACCAACCAGAACCATTTTTATTAAAACGGTAATAAATTCTCGGTCTTTGGTTTCCTGTGTTTGGAACTGAAGTACCATTCTGATCTATAATTGTTGCCGTCAAGGCAGTTGGGTAAGTGCTTGAATGAAAACGAATATTGTTATGTATTATAGAAGGTGGAGTAACATCAAATCCCATTGCTAATCTTACTGAATTTAAAGCATTTACTCTGCCGTAACCAAAATATTCATTCCAGCATCCATAAGTTTTTACTGTAGTGTAACCAACATTATCTATTTTTTCACACCCTCTGTATAAATAATCCAGGACCTGAGCTTTGGTAAAGTTAGGGTTAATCGAAAAGATTAAAGCGGCTACACCTGCCGCATTAGGACAAGCAGCAGATGTTCCATTAAATGTAGCATAATAATCTCCCGCGGTTCCAGCCGATGTGTTATAACCACCAGTCCCTCTAATATCTGTTGTATAGCAAATCGTCGGTGCTACTAAATCGAGATCACCATTTGCATCCTCGCCATAATTACCACCCCACCACCATTGATTGCCAGTACCTGCAGCTTTCTTTTGATCATGTCTTGTTGAGGCACCTACACATACAACAGAAGCTAGATAAGAAGGATATGCTGGTGGATTCTTTCCATCATTTCCTGATGAGAATAAAACAACACATCCTGATCCACTTCTTCCGTTATTTGATAGATTATTGATCGCATCTGTCAAAGTAGTATTTGGAGTCCCACCACCCCAGCTATTACTGGAGACGTGCACGCCAGTTGTTCTTGCAAGGTTAAATGCTGCTGCCAAGTTAGCATTTGTTGTAAATACTCCAGAGCTATTCACTAATTTGAAAGCCCTGATCTTACAGTTACTATTAAGAGAATTATCTCCGCCTACAATTCCTGAAACACCCAATCCATTGTTGGTTCTTGCCCCTATAATTCCCGCTGTGCAGGTTCCATGTCCAACCGGATCAGTTGTAACCGAACCTGTATTATTAGAAGCATCATAACCTGCAATCAGATTTTGGTATAAATCGGGATGAGCAGAATCAACACCTGTATCAAATACTCCGATTATAACACTGTTGTTTCCTTTTATGTAATCCCATGCAAGATTAACATCCATATCGGCATCAGGGATTCCCGCAGAACTAGTTAAATCACCTGCGGTTGTATTTCCTTCGGTAGGAGTAGACTGCCCTGTATTATTAATAACCCATTGGTTTGGGTATTGAGTATCGTTCGGAGTGTAATTGAATAAGCAACCTTCCGGATATCCAAAATTTGGTTCACAATATTCAAATAGCCCTGTTTGCAAATAAATATCTGATAGCTGAAGCGCATTAAGATGTATATCATTTTGTGATTTCAGGATAAATGTTTTTTCGTCATTAATATTACCAATGATATCAATCTTGTATTCCCTGTTAAGCTCATCAAGATTTCTCTTTTTATTCAGGTCAAATAACTTTACAATAAATTCATCTG
>CAVQLA010000007.1:0-250938 GCA_963713285.1 uncultured Chloroflexia bacterium
AGGTCGAAGTGGTGGTCGATCGCGGCGCGGATCCGGTCGTCGGGCACCTTCCCCGTGCCGAAGGTCTCGATGGAGACCGACAGCGGATGGGCGATCCCGATCCCGTAGGCGACCTCGATCTCGAAGCGCTCCGCGAGCCCGGCCGCGACGACGTTCTTGGCGACCCAGCGGGCGGCATACGCCGCGGAGCGGTCGACCTTCGTCGGATCCTTGCCGGAGAAGGCGCCCCCGCCGTGGCGCGCCATCCCGCCGTACGTGTCGACGATGATCTTGCGGCCGGTCAGGCCGGCGTCGCCCATCGGGCCGCCCGTCACGAACCGGCCCGTCGGGTTCACGTGCATGACGGGGTCCACCGTGCGCAGGCCGTGCGGGATCACCGGGAGGATCACCGCCTCGACGAGCTCCTCGCGGATCTGCTCCGCCGTCACGTCCGGGTCGTGCTGCGAAGAGACCACCACGGTGCGCACGGCGGCGGGCACCCCGTGGTCGTACTCGACGGTCACCTGCGTCTTCCCGTCCGGGCGCAGGTAGGGCAGCTGGCCCGACTTCCGCGCCTCGGCCAGGCGGCGCGCCAGGCGGTGGGCCAGCGCGATCGGGAGCGGCATCAGCTCCGGCGTCTCGCGGCACGCGAACCCGAACATCATCCCCTGGTCGCCGGCACCCAGCTCGTGGGCCGCGGCGCCCCCGGCCTCGCGCACCTCGAGCGCCGCGTCGACGCCGCGGGCGATGTCGGAGGACTGCTCCTTGACGCTCACCAGCGTGCCGCAGGTCAGGTAGTCGAAGCCGTAGTCGGCGCGCGTGTAGCCGATCTCCTTCACGGTGTCGCGCACGACGGCCTGGAAGTCCACGTACGTCGAGGTCGTGATCTCGCCGACGACGAGCACGAGGCCCGTCGTCGTCGCCGTCTCGCAGGCCACCCGGGCGTCCGGGTCCTCGTGGATGATCGCGTCGAGGATGGCGTCCGAGATCTGGTCGCACATCTTGTCCGGGTGACCCTCGGTCACCGACTCGGAGGTGAAGAGGTAGCTGGGCGCGTCGACGATGCTGCTCATGGCGCGGGAGCGTAGCACGCGCATCCGGCGGACGCGCCTTCGCCGGTCAGCGGCCGCAGACCCGCGGCTTCGCGGACGGGCGCGCCTCCTCCCGGGTGGCCACCACCGGCTGGCCCACCTGGCGCGCCTGCAGCATCACCTTGCCGCCGGTCCGGTACTGGTCCTCGGACGTCTGCAGGACGAGCGAGTCCGGGGGCAGCTCGAAGGCCCAGGCCAGCGTCTTCTGGTGGCGCCGGACGCGGGTGATCTCGTACGTGAAGCGCTGGCCGTTCGCGGTCCAGACGCGCACCTTCTCGCCGATCAGCGCCCGGCCGCCGCCGACCCGGGAGGCCTCGAGGATCGGCAGGAACATCCCCCGCTGCGCGTGCCCGTAGATGTAGGTCACGCCGTCGTCCCCGGGGTGCTGGAAGGTCGGCGGCTTGAAGTACTCGGCGACGTCGCACAGCGGCCAGGTCGACCTCCTCGGCGGCGGCACGACCGGCAGGTCGATCCGGAGCACCGGGATCGCGACCCGGGTCGGGCGCCCGGCCGGGCGCGTGGCAAGGGCCGGGTCGGGCGTCGGCGACGGGCTCGGGGAGGGGCTCGGGGTCGGGCTCGGCGGCGGCGACGGGCTCGGGGTCGGGCTCGGGGTCGGGCTCGGCGACGGCGTTGCCGCCGCGGCCGGCGAGCGTGACGGCGTGGCGCCGGGGCCCGCCGCGCAGCCAGCGACGAGGAGCGCGGCCAGCGCGGCGGCAATGAGGCTCCCCGCCCGGGTCACGCCGAGCCGCCGCGCCACGGGAGGGCCGGGAGCTCGTCGGCCGGCGCGAAGCCGAAGACTCCGCCGTAGAACGCGAGCTCGGCCTGGGCCGAGCGGATGATGTTCGCAGCCTGGCGGAACCCGTGGTCCTCGCCCTCGAAGGCGAGGTAGACGTGGGGGATCCCCTTCGCCGCCAGGGCGGCGACGATCCGCTCGGCCTCCGTCGGGGGCACGACGTGGTCGTCGAGCCCCTGGAGGACGAGGATCGGGCACGAGAACCCCTCGGCGTGGAAGATCGGCGAGCGCGCCCGGTAGAGCTCCGCTGCGGCGGGGTACGGCCCGATGAGCCGCTCGAGGTAGCGGGACTCGAACTTGTGGGTCTCGGCGACGAACGTCTCGAGGTTCCCGATGCCGAAGTAGCTGACCCCCGCGCGGAAGACGGAGCGGAAGGCGAGGGCGGCGAGCGTCGTGTACCCGGACGCGCTGCCGCCCTCGATCGCGAGGCGCGCCGCGTCGGCTTCTCCGCGGCGCGCCATCTCGAGGGCGCCGGCGACGCAGTCGTCGACGTCGGTCACGCCCCAGGTCCCCTCGAGCCGCTTGCGGTAGGTCTTGCCGTAGCCGGTGCTGCCGCCGTAGTCGACGTCGAGGACGGCGATCCCGCGACTGGTGAGCAGCTGGAGGGCCAGCGCCAGCCCGGTGAAGGCACCCGCCGTCGGGCCGCCGTGGCTCGTGACCACGAGCGGCGGGAGCTCCCCGTCGGGTGCCCCGAAGGCCGGGTTCGTTGGGCGGTAGAGGATGCCGTGCGCCGTGCGGTCGCCCGTCGTCGGGAACGTGACGAGCTCGCCGACGGAGATGACCGCCGGGTCGAGCACGAGGTCGGAGGACGCCCGGACGGTCGACCAGGCGCACGTCGCGAGGTCGATCCGCACCAGCGCCCGGAACATCGTCGGCGCGGCCACGATCGCGGCGACCTCGAGCCCGCGGACGGCCACGTCCGAGATGTGGGTGAAGGGCAGGTCCAGCGCGACGGGGGCACGCTCGCCGGTCGGGTCGATGCGCCAGATCCGGTCCCGCCCGTCGGCGCGTGCGACCGCGACGAGCGACCCGTCGCCGGCGACGCCGTGGGTGGAGAGGCCGAAGACCCAGTCGGGGCTCGCGAACTCCGCGTCGATGCCGGCCGTCAGGGGCGCCAGCCGCGCACCGTCCCAGCGGTGGAGGCCGATCCATTGCCCCGGCTCCGACGCCACGACGAGCGATCCGTCGGGGGCCCAGCGCGGCTGCGAGGTCCACGTGGCACGATCGCCGGCGACCACGCGCCCCGGGGACGGCCGTCCCTCGCCATCGAGCTCCGCGACGACGCACTCCGTGCCGTCCCAGGGCAGGTTCGGGTGGTCCCAGCGCAGCCAGGCAATCCGCGTCCCATCGGGCGAGAGGCGCGGCGACGAGACGAAGTCGCTGCCCGCGATCAGCACCGCGATGGCCGCCGGGTCGCCCGCGGCCGATCCGTCGAGCGGGATCCCAACGAGCGCGTTGGCCGCCTCGCCCGCCCCGGAATGGTCCTCGCGCACGGCGATGAGCCTGCCCCGGGCAGGGTCCAGCTCCAGGTCGGCGTAGCGGTAGGGCCCCTCGGGCGTGATCGGGCTCGCCGTCCGGTCCGGCGTCACGCGCAGCAGCCGGCCGGTCGCGAAGTCGGAGACCACCAGCACGTCGCCGGCGGCGAGGTACTCCCCACCGCCGTACTCGTGGACGCGGGTCCGGACGTTCACGCCCGGCGGGCTGACGTCCTCCCGGATGCCGTCCGGACGGAGCCGCACGAGCGTCGTCCTGCCGGCGTCGTCGGGTCGCCCCTCGAGCCAGACCAGGTCGTCGCCGTCCCACCGCACCGCGGCCAGCCGCACGAAGCCGGCGACGAGCGCCTCGGGCGCGATCGTGGAGCGCCAGGTGCCGTATGCCGCGACGGCCCGCGACCCTGCGATGTTCATCATCGCTTCCGTTCGTTGCTGCTTACGTACCGGTGTGCCAGGAGGCCATGTAGGCCTTCTGCTCGTCCGTCATGTCGTCGAGGTGGATGCCGAGCGCCTCGAGCTTGAGGCGGGCGACCTCCGCGTCGATCGCCTCGGGCACCACGTAGACGGTGGGCTCCAGGGCGGCGTGGTTGGCCACGACGTACTCCGCGGAGAGCGCCTGGTTCGCGAAGCTCATGTCCATCACGGCCGCCGGGTGCCCCTCGGCCGCCCCGAGGTTGACGAGGCGCCCCTCGGCGATGAGGTGGAGCTTCTTCGGCCCCAGGTCGAACTCCTGGACGTTCTCGCGAACCTCGCGGACGTGCCCCTCGGCGAGCGCGCGCAGGGCAACGAGGTCCAGCTCGGCGTCGAAGTGGCCGCTGTTGGCCATGATCGCGCCGTCCGGCATCGCCACGAAATGCTCCCGGCGGAAGACGTTGACGTTGCCCGTGGCGGTCACGAAGAGCTCGCCCCAGGGCGCGGCCTGGTCGACCGTCTTCACCTCGAAGCCGTCCATCAGCGCCTCGAGCGCGCGGACCGGGTTCACCTCGACGATCGCCACGTGCGCGCCGTGGCCCTTCATGCGGGCCGCGATCCCCTTCCCCACCCAGCCGTAGCCGGCGACGACCACCCGCCGCCCCGCGATCAGGATGTTCGTCGCCCGCAGGATCCCGTCGAGCGTGCTCTGGCCGGTCCCGTAGCGATTGTCGAAGAGGTGCTTCGTCTCGGCCTCGTTCACGGCCACGACCGGGAAGCGGAGGGCCCCGTCCTTCGCCATGGCCCGCAGGCGGATGACGCCGGTCGTCGTCTCCTCGGTCCCCGCGAGGACCCCCGGGAGAAGCTCCGTCCGGCTGTCGTGGAGCAGGCTCACGAGGTCGCAGCCGTCGTCCATCGTGATCTGGGGCCGCGTGTCGGCGATGGCGTTGAGGTGCGCGTAGTAGGTGTCACGGTCCTCGCCACGCCGGGCGAAGACGCCGATCCCGTAGCGGGCGGTGAGCGCCGCCGCGACGTCGTCCTTCGTCGAGAGCGGGTTGCTGGCCGCGAGCGCCACCTCCGCGCCGCCGGCCGCCAACGTCCGGACGAGGTTCGCCGTCTCGGTGGTGACGTGGAGGCAGGCCGCGACCCGGATCCCCGCCAGCGGCCGCTCCCGCTCGAATCGCTCGCGGATGAGGCGCAGGACGGGCATCTCGCGCTCGGCCCACTCGATGCGGCGGACACCTTCGTCGGCGAGGCCGAGGTCGGTGACGTCGTGGGGCGGCAGGGCAGCAGGGGTCGTCATGGGGGATCAGGTCTCCGGGAGGCCGCAGGGCGGTTCGAACGCGGCGGATCGATTATGCCCGAGGGCCCGCGCGAAGGGGCGGGCGCCCGCTACCCGTCGCGACCCAGGAGGCGCCGCACCGGCGCCGCCAGGGCCCGCAGAAGCCCGCCGGCGTCGGCATCGCGGTGGACCAGGCGCTCCTCGAAGCGGACGTGCTCGCGGTACCCGAGCTTGCGGTACGCCTGGAGGGCGGGTGGGTTGTCCGCCCGCACGTTGAGCACGACCTGGTCGCAGAACCGGAGCAGCTCGGCGGTCACGGCGCCGGTGGCTGCCGTGGCATACCCGCGGCCCCGGTAGTCGACGTGCGTCATCACGTTCCCCACGACACCCAGCCGCGCCTCCGGGGAGACGACGTGCGTCCCGGCCGCAGCCACCAGGCGGCCGCCGACGCGGATGCCGTAGTAGACCCCCTCGCCGATCGCGGAGGACGGGAGCCAGGCGGTGAACCCGAGCTGATAGAGCCGGTTGAGGTCACCGACCTCGACGGGAAGGAGGCGCGCGACGTCGGCCGGGCACGGGTGGAACGACGCTCGATCCACCCACATCCGGACCATCTGGGGGCCGGGCTCGACCCGGTAGTGCGCCTCCACCGCCGGTAGGCTCGCCCGGAGCACGGCCGCGTACGCCGCGCGCGGACGGATGACGTCGCGGAGGATCGCGGAGATCCCGGCGTTCTCCCCCATCACGAAGATCGGCTGCGGGGCGAGGCCGGCGTACTCGAGGACGACCGCCACCGTCTCGTCCCCGGCAAGGGCGACGCCCCAGCGGGTGCGCGCGAACTCGCGGACGTCGAGGTCGCAGATCGCGTATGCCGCGAAGAGGCGGTCGCGCTCGAGGAACGAGCGCAGGAGGCCGCGGTCGGTCGTCGTCCGGGCGGTGATGCCGCGGGCGGCAAGCGAGGAGGACGCGGCCGAGGTGGCCATCTCAGGCAGGTCCCGTGGTGGCCGGATCATCCGGGCCCCGTGCGCGCAGGGCTTCCGGCGCGGGCGCAACGGGGTCGTCCGGCGCGGGGGCGACCGGCCCGTCGGGTCCGGGCGGCGGGGCCGGCCGGCGCGCCTCCCGGCCGGCGATCGCCTCGGCGACGGCCGGGCCGTAGGGCTCGCGGAGGACGCCGGCCTCGGTGACGATCGCGGTGATGAGCTCCGCGGGCGTGATGTCGAACGACGGGTTGATCGCCCCGGCACCGGCCGGCGCGACGCGGCGACCGCCGAAGGACGTCACCTCGGCCGCCGAGCGCATCTCGACGGTGATCCGTGAGCCGTCGGCGGCGTCGCCGTCGAGCGTGGCGGTCGGGGCGACGACGTAGAACGGGACGCCGTGGCGGGTGGCCAGGACGGCGAGCGGGTAGGTGCCCACCTTGTTCGCCGTGTCCCCGTTCGCCGCGATCCGGTCGGCGCCGACGAGGATCGCGTCGACGTCGCCGGAGGCGAGGAGCCAGCCGGCCGCCGAGTCGGCGAGGAGCGAATACGGGATCCCGGCCTGGCCCAGCTCCCACGCGGTGAGACGGGCGCCCTGCAGCCAGGGCCGCGTCTCGTCGACGTAGACGTGGATGTCGCGGCCGTCCGCGGCGAGCGCCTGGACCACCCCGAGGGCCGTCCCCACCTGGCCGCACGCGAGCGGCCCCGTGTTGCAGTGGGTCAGGAGACGCAGCGGGCGGCCTTCCGGGACGGGAAGCAGGCCGACCCCGAGGCGCGCCATCGCAGCGTGGTCGAGCGTCGCCTCGCCGATGATCGCCTCGGCCTCCTCGCGCAGGGCGGCGGCGATCGCCGGCCCGTCGTCCAGCAGCTCGCCGAGCGCCGCGTAGCGCGCCAGCATCCGGCTGGTCGCCCAGCGCACGGTGACGGCCGTGGGTCGCGCGTTGACGAGCGCGTTGGCCGAGCCGCGGAGGATGGCACGCCGGGCGTACGGCTTCGTCTGCGTCGCCCGTCCCGCGGCGAGGGCGATGCCGACGGCGGCGACCTGGCCGAGGGCGGGCGCGCCGCGCACCACCATCTCGCGGATCGCCTGCGCGACGTCGCCGGCCGACTCGCAGGTCACCTCGACGAGCTCTTCGGGGAGGCGCCGCTGGTCGACGAGGACGAGGCGATCGACCTCGAGGCGGAACGGGCTGCGGAAGCCCGCAGCCTGGATGGCGTCC
This sequence comes from uncultured Chloroflexia bacterium, assembly GCA_963713285.1. Lineage (GTDB taxonomy): Bacteria > Chloroflexota > Limnocylindria > Limnocylindrales > CSP1-4 > CTSoil-043. The sequence goes on from CAVQLA010000007.1 coordinate 7,247, forward strand.
GCCGACGGCCGCTGCGCCCCGGAGGCCGAGCCCCGGGCCGGCGCGGGTGGGTCGGACAGGACCGTGCCGGCGACCTCCTGGGTCGTGTCCCGCAGGGCTCCGGCAGCGCCGACGAGGGTGGCCGCGGTGCGCACGGCGTCGCTCGCCATCGCCCGGAAGAAGCGCCGCCTGGCGAGTCGGAGGGCCTCGTCGGGATCGGTCGGGCCGGACGGGGCGTCACCCGGCGGGCGGTCGACGTCGCTCATGGAGGCCGGGGCGAGACGCGTGGCTGCGGCGGCAGACCGCTGCTCAGTACTGGATCACCGAGGTGATCGTGTAGTCGACCAGCCGGTCGCGCCCCTTGAGGAACGCCAGCTCGACGAGGAACGCGAGCCCGACGATCTCGCCCTGGAGGCGCTGGACCAGGTCGACCGTCCCGCGGACCGTGCCGCCGGTCGCCAGGAGGTCGTCGACGATGAGGACCTGCTGGCCGGGCTGGATCGCATCGCGGTGGATCTCCAGCGTGTTGGACCCGTACTCGAGCGCGTACTCCACGCTGATCGTCTCGGCCGGCAGCTTGCCCAGCTTCCGCACGGGGACCAGGCCGGCGCCGAGCTGGTAGGCCATCGGAGCCGAGAAGATGAAGCCGCGCGACTCCATCCCGACCACGACATCGATCGTGCGGCCGGCATGCGGGGCGAGCATCTCGTCGATCGCGGCGCGATACGCCTGCGGGTCCTTGAGCAGGGTGGTGATGTCGTAGAACAGGATCCCCGGCTTCGGGAAGTCCGGGATCTCGCGGATCTTCGCGCGGAGCTCGTCGGGGGTCATGATCGCGGGAACCTCCTGGGCGCCGTCGGGGCGTCGGGACATGCGAAGCGCGGACGGCCGGGCGCCGCCCGCCGAGAGTCTACCGCAGCCGGGCGACTCCCTGACCCTCCGGGCGCGGTCGCGGCGGTGCCCGGTCGACCCGGCGGCCGACCCGCCGGTCACTTCGCCCCGAACTTGCGCTCCTCGCCGCGCATCAGGCGCCCGATGTTGTCGAGATGGAAGAGCCAGATCAGCACCGGCGCTCCGATCGAGAAGCCCAGCAGGGCGTAGTCCAGCGGGACGACGAGGATCTGCACGGTGAAGACGAGGCCGCCGACGGCGGCGCCGGTCAGCGAGGCCACGGACGAGTAGCGGGTGACGGCGAGCGTGGCGAGGAAGACGGCCAGGATGACCAGGGCCGGGATCGGCGCCAGGACGAGCGCCGCTCCGAACGCCGCGGAGACGCCGCGGCCGCCGGACAGGCCCAGGAACGGCGACCGGCTGTGGCCGACGATCGCGGCCAGGCCGGCGAGGACCTCCACCTCGACGCCCGCCCCCAGGGCGCGGGCCAGCAGGACGGCCACCGTCCCCTTGAGCATGTCGAGGATGCCCGACAGGAGGGCCAGCCGCGGCCCGAGCGCGCGCATCACGTTCGCGCCGCCGGTCCGGCCACTGCCGATCGTGCGCGGGTCGGGGCCCCCGGTCAGGCGGGCCACGATGACCCCCCAGGGGATCCCGCCGATCAGGTACGCGACGACGACGATCGCGACGGCGCGGATGACGGCGAGAGGATCCATGGCCGGGGAGTATAGGCGCGTCAGGCTCCCCGGACGCCGTCCCCCGCCCCGCCGGCCTTCCCCGCGAGGAGCCGCGCCGCCAGCTCGCGGACGGCCGTCGCGTCCCGCGCGACGAGCGCGGCCCGGGCCAGCTCCTCGAGCTCGGCCCGCGTGGCCCCGGCGAGCGCCAGGCGCACCTCGTCGAGCGAGCCGGCGTCCGCCGACAGCTCGTCCACGCCGAGACCGACGAGCACGAGGGCACCGGCCGGGTCGCCGGCCAGCTCGCCGCACACGGCCACGGGGATCCCGGCCGCGTCGGCGCCGGCGACGACCCCGGCGATCGCCCGGAGCACCGCGGGATGGAGGGCGTCCTGGAGTCGCCCCAGCGTCGCGTTCCCGCGGTCGGCGGCCATGAGGTACTGGGTGAGGTCGTTCGTCCCGATGCTGAAGAAGGCGACCCGGCGGGCCAGCTCGGGGGCGAGCAGGGCCGCGGCCGGGATCTCCACCATGATCCCGGTCTCCATCGCCGGGGCGCACGGCTGGCCGGCGGCGAGGACGGCCGCCCGGGCCTCGTCGCGGAGTGCCTCGAGGAGATCGACGTCGTCGAGCGTCGCGACCATCGGCGCCATCACGTGCGGGGTGACGCCGGCCAGGCCGCCGGCGCGCCAGATCGCGCGAAGCTGGGTGCGCAGGAGCTCCGGGTCGCCGTAGGCCAGGCGGATCGCGCGGACGCCGAGGAACGGGTTCGCCTCGGCGGGCAGTCCCAGGTACGGGATGCCCTTGTCGCCGCCGATGTCGGCCAGTCGCACGACGACCGGGCGCTCCGGGCCGAACGCCTCGAAGGCACGCCGGTACGCGGAAACCTGCTCGTCCTCGGTCGGCGGCACCTGCCGCTGCATGAACAGGAACTCGGTGCGGAAGAGCCCGACCCCCTCGGCCCCCATCTCGAGGGCGCGGGGGGCGTCGTCCGGGTTGCCGATGTTCGCCACCAGCAGCACGCGCGTGCCGTCCGCGGTCGCACCGGGGCGGCCGCGCGCGGCAGCCGCGCGGGCGCGGCGCGCCGCCAGGGCGGCCGCCCGCCCGGCGAGGCTCGCCTTCGCCGTTGCGTCGGGGTCGATGAGCACCTCGCCCGCCTCACCGTCGATGGCAACCTCGACGGCGGCCGCCGCGGACGCGGCATCGTCCACCGCCTCCAGCAGGCCTGGGCAGCCCACCACGCAGGGGATCCCCAGGCCCCGCGCCAGGATGACCGCGTGGGCCGTGCGCGACCCGCCGGCCAGGGCGATGCCGCGGAGGAAGGCCGCGGGGATCTCGGCAGTGACCGAGGGCGGCAGGTCGTCGGCGATGGCGATGACCGGGCTGTCCGGCAGCGCGAGCGTCTCGCCCCGCAGGATCCGGGCGATCCGCGCCCCGACGTCGCGGACGTCGGCCGCACGGGCGGCGAGGAGCTCGTCACCGAGGCCGGCGATGACGACCGCCGCCTCGTCCGCCGCCGCCGTGACGGCGGACGCCGGGTCCACGCCGGCCGCCACCCGCTCCAGGGCTCCGTCGACGATCGTCGGGTCGGTGGCCAGCACGGCCTGGGCCTCGAAGATGCCTGCGTCATCGGGCCGGCCGGCCTCGCGGATCCGGGCCGCGAGCGCATCAAGCTGGCCCTCCGCGGCGCTGGCGGCCGCGCGGATCGCCGCGGCGGGGTCGGCGTGCGCCTGGGCCGTCGCGTCGGACGCCTGCTCCCGGTAGCGCCAGGCCGGGGCCGAGGCGACGCCCGCGACGGCACCCAGTCCCTGCAGGCGACGTGCCTTCGGGTCGGCCGTCGCCGGCCGCCCCAGCGGCGCGGGGGGAGCGACGGGGAGACCCGTCGGTGGGGCCGCTTCGGGCGGGGCGGCCGGCCCCGGCGCGGGTTCCGGTGCCGGAGCAGCACCCGGCTCCCCCGCCGCGGCCTCAGCCGCCGGCGCGGCCGGGGCCGCCGGGACCTCCTCGCCGAGGCCCGCCTCGATGGCCCCCCGGATGGTCGCGATCGCCTCCGTCTCGTCCTCGCCCTCCGCCGTGATCCGGACGACGTGGCCCATGCGGACACCCAGCGGCTGGACGCGCAGCATCTGCTTGGCGTTCACGGGGCCGGCCCCGGTGGCCAGGTTCTGGATCGTCACGTCCGAGCGGAACTTGCCGCACGTCCGCACGAACTGGCCGAGCGGCCGGAGGTGGAGGCCGTTCGGGTTGCGGATCTCGATCTCGAGGGTCTGCACGGGTGTCCTCCCGGGGGTCAGGGCGCGAGACGACGTGGGTGGTCGGATGCGTCGGTGTCGGAAGCGTCGGGCGGGGGCGGACCGGTGGGTCCCCCGGCGGCCACCAGGGCGACGATGCGGGCCGGCTCGTCGGCAAGGTCGGCCGCCAGGACCGGGTCGACGGTGGCCGCGTCCACGAGGGCGGCCAGGGCGGCGTTGACGGGCGTGGCGACGCCATGCGCACGGCCGGCGCGCGCCACGGCGCCGTTGAGCCAGGCGACCTCGGACGGACCCGTGGCGCCGCCCCGGAGGTGGAGGCGGAGCGAGGGCGACTTGCCGCCCCGGGCGCCGCCCACGACGCGACGCAGGGCGAGCTGCGCGAGCGGGCGCGGGAGCCGGATGCCGAAGGCGAGCAGCGGCACGTTGGCTCCCGGCAGCCCCACCGGCCGGATCCCCTGGGCGCGCATCACGGCCAGCGCCTCGAGGAGCTGGCGGCGCTCGAGGTCGAAGAGGGCGGGGTCCGCGTAGACGGCGGCCGGGTCTCGGTCGGCCAGGGCGGAGAGCGCGTTCCCGACGAGGTTGGCGAGCAGCTTCGACCACTTCATCGCCCGCGCGTCGGCGATCCGCTCGGCGGGCAGCCCGGCAGCGCCGAACGCGCCGACGAGGCCGGAGAGGAGCGACTCGACGTCCCCGGAGACGGGGGCCAGGCCGATCCCGCCGCGGCCGCGCCACTCCACCTCGTGGGGGCCGGGGCGCTCCACGGGCGCGGTCAGCGAGCCGGCGACGTGGGGCACGCCCGGGCGAGCCGCGGCGACGAGATCCTCCGCGCCCACGCCGTTCTGGATCGTCAGCACCGGCGTGCCCGGCCACGCCCGCAGGTCGTCGAGGGCCGCGGCCAGATCGAACGTCTTCACCGCCAGGACGGCGAGGTCGGGCGAGACCTCGAGCTCGGCCGGCGTCGCCCCGCGACGGACGCGCACCGCGACCAGGCGCCCTGTCGGCTCGCGGATGACGATCTCGTCGCCGGCGTCGGGCACCCGCGGGTCGAGCAGGACGACCTCGGCCCCGGACGCCGCGAGGAGCCCGCCGAGCAGGGTTCCGACAGCGCCCGCCCCGAGCACCGCCACGCGCCGCGGCGCGCCGGGCACGCCCGCCGCGGCGGTCGCGCTCACTCCGGGATCTTGGGCAGGCTGGCGGCTTCCTCCGCCGCTGCGAGGACGGCGCCGAGGTCGTCCCCGACGCTGGCCTGGACGGCGGCCACGACGGCGCCCTCGACCAGCGGGCCGCGGGACAGGCGCACGCGCGCGGCGGCATCCGCCCCGAGGAGCTCGAGAGCCGTCTGGGTGGCCAGCACCGCGCTGCCGAGGTCGACGAGGACGACGACGCCGGCCCCGGTGTCTGCGGTGGTGATCGCGGTCATGATCGCCACCGCATCCGTCCCCAGCTGGCCGTCGGCCGTCCCGCCGGCCCATTCGATGCGCAGGTCGTCGCCCGCCATCTGGCGGGCGAGCTCCACGGTTCCCTCCGCGATCTGGGCAGAGTGGCTGACGATCACGATCCCGACGAGCGGCTCCATGACGCGATCCTACGACGCGTTGTTGATGATCGCCGCGAGGAGGGCGACCCCGTAGACGACCGTGACGATGCCGACGACCACGAGGACGTTCGTGATGCGGCGCTCGGTCCGTTCCGAGAACCCGAAGTCGAAGAGGATCGCCCGCACGCCGAGGAGCGCGTGGTACGTCACCGTGCTGAGGAAGGCGACCTCCACGGCGACGACCACCGGGTTCCCCAGCCAGGCGATGACATCGTCGTAGAAGCGGAGCCCGGTCGGCACGATGAAGTGCTGGGCGACCATGTGGAGCGCCAGGAGCACCAGCAGGAGGGTGCCGGTGACGACCTGGACGACGAAGGCGGGGATTCCGCGGGAGCCCGCGGCCGGGCGCTCGAGCGCCCGCTGATCCGTGGTCATGGCTCTCACCCCTCCCCGCCGAAGATGCGGAGCGCGCCGACGAAGGTGACGAAGGCGGCAATGACGAAGGCGGCAATGAAGAGGGCCCGCTGGCGGTTCACCACCAGGCCCATCCCCACGAGGCCGACGCGGATCCCGTTGAGGCCGTGGAACAGCATCCCGGCGAGGAGGACCACGTCGAACACGAGGACCGGCGGGCTCAGGGCGATCTCGACGAAGGTGTCCCAGGCGTCGGGGCCCTGGACGAGCAGCGACAGGATCATGAGGTGCATGTACAGGTAGAGGACGAGGCCGAGGCCGCTCAGGCGGTTGAGGATGAAGGCGTAGCTCCCGAGCCGGCGGCCGCGGGGGTCGAACCAGCCGACGAAGCCCCGGCGCTGGGCTGGGCCGGGCTCCGGGCGCCTCGGTTCGACGGTCGTGCTGGCCATCAGCGGTTCCCTCCGAAGGAGAAGAGGCGGCGTGCCCGGGCCGCCGCGGCGGCGCCGCGCAGGCGCATGATCGCGGTGGCCGGGTCGACGCCGGACGGGCAGGCCTCGGAGCACTCCCAGGCCAGGTGGCAGCGCCAGGCGCCCTGCTCGTCGTCCATGAGCGCCAGGACAGGGCCGGGATCCCGCCCCCGCGGCTCGTCGATGAGGCGCCAGGCGGCGGCCAGCGCGGCCGGCCCGACGTAGCGCGGGTCGGAGCCCGCGACCGGGCAGGCGGAGAGGCAGATCCCGCACTCGATGCAGTCCTCGTACCGCTCGAGCTGGTCGATCCCCTCGGCCGGCTCGCTCTCGGGGATGAGGTCGTCGGCGCGGACGAGCGGTCGACCGGCCTCGTCGAACTCGTCGTAGAAGGCGTTCATGTCGACGACGAGGTCGGAGACCACGGGGATGTTGCAGAGCGGTTCGACGACAACCTCGCCGCCCGTCGGCACGGGGGTCACGCAGGCGAGGCCCTCCTTTCCGTTCACCCGCATCCCGCAGGTGCCGCAGGAGGCGTGGAAGCAGGAGTGGCGGAAGGCGAGCGTCGGGTCGAGCTCACGGCGGATCGCGACGAGCGCGTCGAGGATGGTGGTCCGGGGGCCCACGGCCACGTCGAAGGTGTCGTAGCGCAGCTCCCCGGGATCGTCGCCTTCTTTGCGGCGGGCGACGACGACGCGGGTCGTGCGGAGATCGGTCGCGGTGTCGGTCATGGCTCCGCTCCTACGCCGCGTAGTACGCGGTGTGCGGGAGGGTCACGACCTCCCGGGTCTGGCACGGCGCCTCGACCCCGACCTTTCCGCAGATCACGTCGGCCGTCGTCTCGGCCATCGCGCGCAGGGTGGTCCCCTTGCCGCCGGAGATGGTGACGAAGCCCTCGACGCCGTCCGTCTCGCGGTGGTCGAAGCACTTGAAGGTCCGGCTCAGCTCGCGGCCCGAGTCGGCGTCGCGGGAGCCGATGAGCGGGCGGGCGGCGGACCAGGCCGCGCGGCGCTCCGCGTGGCGGATCGCCGGGACCATCTTCGCGCCCTCGACGTACATCCGCTCCACGTGATCCTCGGGCACGCCGAGGTCGTCGGGGTCGTCCACGACCCACGAGCTGGTGCCGACCACGGAGAGGCCGCGCTGGGGGACGACAATGTCGCCGTCGCCGGACGGGTGCAGGCGGTTGATCACCATGTTGCAGACGCGGCCGCGGACGGCGAGGAGGACGCCCGGCGAAGGCCGGATGGGCACGTCGCAGCCTGCCATGACGGCAAGCTGCTCGGCCCACGGCCCGGTGGCGTTCACGACGAGGTCGGCGCGGATCTCCTCCTCGGTGCCGTTCGTCAGGTCGCGGACGCGGATCCCGGAGACGAGGCGGTCGGTGACCAGCAGCTCCGTCACGAGGGTCCAGGGGCGGACGATCGCGCCGCCCGCCTTCGCGCTTGCGAAGAAGCGGAGGGGCATCCGCATGGCGTCCATCGTGGCGTCGGGGACCTGGACGGCCATCTTGACGTCGGGGCTGAGGTGCGGCTCCAGGCGGAGCGCCTCCTCGCGGCTGACGCGGCGGGCCGGGATCCCACTGGCAAGGCACGATTCAAAGAAGAGCGGCTCGTAGGCGACGTCCTCGTCGGTGATGGCGACGAACAGGCCGTCGTTCTCCTCGAACGAGCCGGGGCAGACCCGGCGGAGGATCTCGCGCTCTTCGATGCACTCGACGGCGGACTCGCGGTCCTTCACCGCATAGCGGGCGCCGGAGTGAAGCAGGCCGTGGTGCCTTCCCGTCGTGCCGGAGGTGAGCTCGCCGCGCTCGACGAGGGTCACCCGGAAGCCCCGAAGAATGAGGTCGTGGGCGAGGGCGCCGCCGGTGCCACCACCTCCCACGATCACGACGTGGAACGGCTGCCGGGGAAGTCGCGTGATGGTCATGTGCTGCGCTCCGCGCCCGGGTAGGTGTTGCCCGGGGCCCCGCGACGGGGCCCCGGGCAACGGGATGGGACGGTCAGTCGACCCAGCCGAACGTGCGGGTGACGGCCTTCTTCCACTGCGCGTACTCGGCGTCGACCTTGGCGGCGTCCATCGTCGGATGCCACTCGTGGTCCTTCGCCCAGTTGGCGCGCAGGTCCTCGACCTCGCCCCAGTAGCCGACCGCCAGGCCGGCCGCGTAGGCCGCCCCGAGGGCCGTCGTCTCGGCGACCTTCGGCCGGATGACCGGGACCTTCAGGACGTCGGACTGGAACTGCATGAGGAGGTTGTTGAAGACCATGCCGCCGTCGACCTTGAGGGCCGTCAGCGGAACGCCGGAGTCGGCGTTCATCGCGTCCAGGACCTCGCGGGTCTGCCACGCGGTCGCCTCGAGGACGGCCCGCGCGATGTGGCCCTTGTTGACGTACCGGGTGAGGCCGGCGATCACGCCGCGGGCGTCGTTCTTCCAGTACGGCGCGAAGAGGCCCGAGAACGCCGGGACGAAGTAGACGCCGCCGTTGTCCTCGACCGTGGCCGCGAGGGCCTCGATGTCCTCGGACTTCGCGATGAGCCCGATGTTGTCGCGGATCCACTGCACGAGGGCGCCGGTGATGGCGATCGAGCCCTCGAGCGCGTACACGGCCGGCTGCTCGCCGATCTTGTACGCGAGCGTGGTGAGGAGGCCGCTCTTGCTCGGGACCGCCTTCGTGCCCGTGTTGAGGAGCATGAAGCAGCCCGTGCCGTACGTGTTCTTGGCCTCGCCGGGCGAGAAGCACGTCTGGCCGAAGAGGGCGGCCTGCTGGTCGCCCAGGTCACCCGCGACCGGGACGCCGGCCAGGTCGCCGACAGCCATGCCGTAGATCTGGGACGAAGCCTTGACGGCCGGGAGCATCTTCTCCGGCACGCCGAGGAGCGCCGTGATCTCCGGATCCCAGGCGAGGGTGGTGTAGTTGAACATGAGCGTGCGGCTCGCGTTGGAGACGTCCGTCACGTGGACGCCGCCGTTCACGCCGCCGGTCAGGTTCCAGATGCACCAGGTGTCGATGTTGCCGAAGAGCAGGTTCCCCGCCTCGGCCTCGGCGCGCGCGCCGGCGACGTTGTCGAGGACCCACTTGGCCTTCGGGCCGGAGAAGTAGGTCGCCAGCGGCAGGCCCGTCTTCGGGCGGAGGCGGTCCGGGCCGCCGTCCTTCTCGAGCTCGTCGCAGATGTCCTTCGTCCGGGTGTCCTGCCAGACGATCGCGTTGTAGACCGGTTTGCCGGTCCGCTTGTCCCAGACGACCGTCGTCTCGCGCTGGTTGGTGATGCCGACCGCGGCGAGGTCGTCAGCCTTGAGGTTGGCCTTCTTGAGGGCGCCCTTGATGACGTCCAGGCTGCGCGCCCAGATCTCCATCGGGTCGTGCTCGACCCAGCCGGGCTTCGGGTAGATCTGCTCGTGCTCCATCTGATCGACCGCCACGACCGCGCCGGCGTGGTTGAAGATCATGAAGCGGGTGCTCGTGGTCCCCTGGTCGAGGGCCCCCACGAAAGTCCTTGCCATGTGTGTCTCCCGATAGGGTTGACCTGACTGGCCGGGCTAGCGCCCGGCTACGACCTCTGCGGCGGCCCGCAGGAGGAGATGGGTGGACGTCGCGCCGGGATCCTGGTGACCGGCCGACCGCTCGCCCAGGTAGCTCGCCCGGCCCTTGCGGGCAACGAGCGGCACCGTGGCGAGCATGCCCTGCTCCGCCCCGTCGGCCATCCGGGCGAGCGCATCGGCGTCGGACGCGCCGTCGGCGATCGCGGCCCGGAGGGCATCGCGGGCGGGAATGAGGGCATCGACCATCGTCTTGTCGCCGGGCTCGGCCTTCCCGATCCGGAGGACCCCGCCCAGGCCTGTCTCGAAGGCCGTGGCGAACTCCTCCAGCGTGAGGGCTTCCTTCCCGGCGACGGCGCCTCCCATCTGCATGAAGAACATCCCGTAGAGCGGGCCACTGGCGCCCCCGACCGTCGAGACGAGGGTGGTGCCGACGGTCTTGAGGGCCGCCCCGATGTCGGGGCCGGCGAGGCCGTCCAGCTTGCCGACCACGGCCGAGAAGCCGCGGTCCATGTTGATCCCGTGATCGGCATCGCCGATCGCCGAGTCCAGGTCCGTCAGGTACGCCTTGTTCTCCGTCACCACGACGGCGAACCGACGGACCCAGGCAAGGATGTCGTCGTACGCGATCATCGGCGGCTCCGTTCCTGCGCTACGGGCAGTAACGATCTGGCTCGAGGCTCACAGGCCCCAGCGGAGGGCCGGCGTCAGGACCGGCGCGTCCCAGTACTTCGTGAGCTCGTCGTCGAGGCGGAGCAGGGTGATCGAGCAGCCGGCCATCTCGAGCGAGGTGATGTAGCTGCCGACCAGGTTGCGCGCGATGGTGACCCCGCGCGCGTCCAGGATCTTCTTGAGCTCCGCGAAGATGATGTAGAGCTCGATGAGCGGCGTGCCGCCCATCCCGTTGACGAAGGCGAGCACCTTGTCGCCCGCCTTGAACGGGAGGTCGTCGAGGATCGGCGTGGCCAGCATCGCGGTGACCTCGGCCGCCGTGGCGACCTTCATCCGCGTCCGGCCCGGCTCGCCGTGGATCCCGACGCCGATCTCCATCTCGTCGTCGCCGAGCTCGAAGGTCGGCTTGCCAGCCTGCGGGACGGTGCAGCTCGTGAGGGCCATGCCCATCGAGCGGACGTTGTCCTGGACCTTCTGGCAGAGCGCCGTCACCGTCGCGAGGTCGGCCCCCGCCTCGGCGGCCGCCCCGACGATCTTCTCGGCGAGGACGGTCCCGCCGACGCCGCGGCGGCCCGCGGTGTAGAGCGAGTCCTTGACCGCGACGTCGTCGGCGATGACGACGCTGGTGACCTCGATCCCCTCGGCCCGTGCCATCTCGGCCGCGAGCTCGAAGTTCATGATGTCGCCGGTGTAGTTCTTGACGATGTGCAGGACGCCGGCGCCGCCGTCGACCGCCTTGGTCGCGGCCAGCATCTGGTCCGGCACGGGCGAGGTGAAGACCGCGCCGGGGCAGGCTGCATCGAGCATGCCCATCCCGACGAAGCCGCCGTGCATCGGCTCGTGGCCGGAGCCGCCGCCCGAGATCACGCCGACCTTGCCGGCCTTCGGGGCGTCGGCGCGCACGACCACGTTGGGCTCGATGACGCGGACGAGGTCCCCGTGGGCCGCCACGACGCCGGCAAGGGCGTCGTCGACGACGGTCTCCGGGGCGTTGATGAGCTTCTTCATCCGTTCCTCCAGTTGCGTGTTGTCGCCGGGTGCTCGGGAACGTGCGGTGGACGGGTGCGCGCCGGCGGCGAGGCCGTCGTGCCGCCGGCGCGCGGTGCGTGCAGGTCAGGCAGCCTCGGTCAGGAGGCGGCCGCGTCCACGATCGTGGTGACGAAGATCAGCTGGTAGACGACCGCCGCGACGACGCCGCCGACGAGCGGGCCCACCACCGGGATCCAGGAGTAGCCCCAGTCGGAGCCGCCCTTGCCGGGGATCGGCAGGATCGCGTGCATGATCCGCGGCCCGAGGTCGCGGGCGGGGTTGATCGCGTACCCGGTCGTCCCGCCGAGGGCGAGGCCGATCACGAGGACGAGGAAGGCAACCGGCAGGGCGCCGAGGGAGGCGAGGCCACCCTCAACCGGCCCGACGTTGTTGCCGAAGCAGAAGATCACGAAGACCAGCACGAAGGTGCCGATCACCTCGGAGATGAAGTTGAAAGCCGTGTTGCGGATCGCCGGCCCGGTCGAGAAGACCGCGAGCTTGAGGCCCGGGTCCTCGGTCTCGGCCCAGTGCGGGTAGTAGTGGATGAAGACCAGGAAGGCACCCAGCATCGCGCCGATCATCTCGCCGACGATGTACGTCCCGAAAAGGGCGGCATCGATCTCGTTGCCGGCGAGGAGGTCGTTGGTGTAGATGCCGATGGTGACCGCCGGGTTCAGGTGGGCACCGCTGAAGGGGCCCGCCACCACGACGCCGGCGAAGACCGCGAAGGCCCATGCCGTGGTGATGACGATCCAGCCGCTGGCATTCGCCTTCGACTTGGCGAGGAGAACGCCGGCGACCACGCCGTCGCCGAGGAGGATCAGGATCATCGTCCCGAAGATCTCGGCCATCAAGATATCGAGTTGCATGCTCTCTCCCTCTGAGCTGAAGGAAGCGCGCCGTTCGCGCTAGGGCGACACCGCGTCGCCGATCGAACCGGGGATCCGGCGAGCGAGCACCCGGTACGGGCTCGCCGGGCAGGGCACAGCACGATCTGCTCGGGTCCGTCCCTCCCGTGGTGTCGCGGCCACGGCCTCTGGCCGCGCGACCGTCTGGGCGCGGTCGGCGCACGGCGCCCGCCGGCACCGTTGCGAGAAGGTTACGTCCGGGGACGACCAGGAATCGTCAAGACATTGTCCAAATTCGTGAGGTCCGCGATCGCCCGGGGGAGTTCGGGGCCGTCGGCGCCGAGCCGCGCGGCTGTAACTCGACCCCCTCTCCGGTCAGCCCTCCGCGGCGGCATCGGCCAGCGCGCGCAGCAACAGGGCGCTCGACGCGGCGCCCGGATCGAGGTGGCCGATCGAGCGCTCGCCCAGGTAGCTGGCCCGGCCCTTCGTGGCGAGGAGCGGGATCGTGGCCAGCGCGCCGGCCTCGGCCGCGCCGGCAGCCTGCGCGGTCGCCGCGGGCAGCCGGGACCCGGCCCGGACGGCGTGGGCGAACGCCGCCCGAGCCGGCGCCAGCGCGTCCAGCATCGTCTTCTCCCCTGGGACGGCCCGGCCGAGGGCCGCGATCGCCTCGAGGGCGGCCGTGAGGGCGACGAGCGCCCGTGCCTCGCGGCCATCCCGCGGCCCCCCGGCGGCGTGGTCTCCGGCGGGCGCGTCCATGATCTCGTCCAGCCGGGCATGCCGTCCGACGGTGGTGCCCGCGTGCTGGAACCCGCGTCCGTAGAGCGCCCCGCTCGCGCCGCCGACCGTGCCGACCAGGATCCTTCCCGTGGCCTCCAGGACCGCGGCGGGAGGGTCGGTCGGGCAGGCGCCCGCGTCGAGGCGGCGCACGACCTCGCGGAAGCCGCGGTCCATGTTGATGCCGTGGTCCCCGTCCCCGATCGCCGCGTCGAGGTCGGTGAGACGCTCCCGGTCGTCCGCGATGCGGGCGGCAGCCAGCCGAAGCCACCGCACCAGCAGCTCCTCCATCACCCGGGGGCGCCGGCCAGCCAGTCCGGCGGCAGCTTCTCGGCAAGGCGCTCCGCGTTCGCGGCAACCCGGACCTGCTCACGGCTCGCGCCGCCGGCCGCCTCGACGGCCGCGCGCACGGCGCCCTCCACCAGCGGGCCCTCACTCACGACGATCCGCGCCCGATCCCCATCGGACAGCTCCTCCATTGCCATCTCCAGCGCCATGGCTGCGCTCCCGAGGTCGAACAGCACCACGACGCCGTCGCCGCCCGATGCCGCGAGACCCACCCGCAGGGCATCGCGGATCCCGGGGCTGCTGGTGCCCAGGTTCCCGACCGCCGTCCCCCCGGCGGTCGCCACGGGAACACCGGGCGCCGCCTGGGCGACCATCGCCCGAAGCGCACGCAACAGCTCGGGACTGTGGCCCACCAGCACCAGGGAGACCATGGCGACGACTCCCGCACAGCCGTTCCTTGGGGCGCCGACGCCACGCGACCGCGCCGGCCGCCGTAGACTCAGGCGGCCCATGGAGAGGATAGGGTCCCCGGCGTCCCGCCCGCGCGCCGATGCCGCCCTCGTTGCGCACCCGGCGCTGTGCCCGCCCGACGTGCTCGGGTTCGTGGAGCGCGCCGCCGCCACCCTCGCCCGCCACGAGGCGCTCCTCGACCGTCTCGACGCGGCCCTCGGCGACGGCGACCACGGGTCGAACATGCGGATCGGCTTCGCCGCCGCGGTCCCGATCGCCCGCGCCGGGCTCGCCGAGCGGCCCGACGACGTCGGCGACCTGCTCCGCATCGTCGGCCACAGCCTGGTGGCCGGCGTCGGGGGCGCGAGCGGCCCCCTCTACGGCACCGCCTTCATCGAGGCCGGCTTCGCCCTCGCCGGGCGGACGTCGGTCGGACCGGGCGAGCTCGCGGCCGCCCTCGAATTCGGCCAGGCCGGGCTCGCGCGCCGCGGTCGCTGCGGCGTCGGCGACAAGACGATCCTCGACGCGCTCGATCCTGGCGTGCGGGCCCTCCGCGAGGCCGCCGACGCCGGCCTGCCGCTGGGCGCCGCCGTCGCGGCCGCCGCCGTCGCGGCCGGCGCCGGCATGCGTTCGACGATCCCGCTCGTCGCCCGTCGCGGCCTGGCCCTGCGCCTCGGCGAGCGGTCGCGCGGCCACCGCGACCCGGGGGCGGCGTCCTGCTTCCTCCTCCTCCAGGCGATGGCCCGTGCCGTCGGCGACGAGCCGGCAGCATGACCGACGCGCTCGAGGCGCGGGTGCGCGAGCTGGAGGCGGAGCGGCGGCGCGTCTTCGAGGATGCCCAGCGCGAGGCCGACGCCGTCTTCGCCCAGTACCAGCTGAGCCAGCTGCTGGCCGCCGGCGGCGACGTCGACGAGATCGCGACGGCCGTCCTGGCCGAGGTCGCGCGCGCCTCGGGAGCCGCCGGCGCGGCCCTCTGGCTGGCCGACCCCGGGGTCCGCGAGCTCCAGCTCGTCGCCACGTTCCCGGGTGACCGGCAGGACCCGGTCGGCCCGGGCTGGGCGACCGTTCCGCGGCGCTTTGCCGATGCGGCGGCCGCCGGCTCATGGGCAGCCGCCGGGGGCTGGAGCGGGATCGCCCTCCCCGAGGGTCGCTCGCTCGGGGGTGGGGCCCCGCCGAGCGGCGGGACCGGGGCCGTCGGCTACCTCGCGGTCCGGGCCGGCGAGACCCGGCCCCTCGAGCCCGACCACGAGCGCTACCTCGCCACCGTCCGCCTGGAGCTGGCCATCACCCTGCGCGCAGCCCAGCTGCGCGCGTCGCTCGTCCGCGAGCAGGCGACGCTGGCCGCGATCCTCGAGGGCGCCACCGACGCGATCGTGGCCGTGGACGGCAGCCGCCGGGTCGTGCGCCTCAACGCCGCCGCGGCGACGCTCGTCGGGACGCCGGCGCGGGCCGGGACCGGGATGCGCTGCTCGGAGTTCCTCGGCTGCGCCGGGCCCCGGGCGGAGGACGAGCGTCCCGACTCCTCCGGCGGTGCCGACCAGCCGGCGGACCTGCTGTGCGGCGCCCGCTGCCCGTTCGCCGAGGTGCTGGACCACGGCCACCCGATCGTGGGCCGGGAGCTTGCCGTCCGGCGCCGAGACGGCGGCGCGGTCCCCGTGGCCGCGAGCGTGTCGCGCATGCCCACGCCCGACGGCGGCGCGGTCGCCGTGCTCCGGGACCTCCGCGCCGGGCGGGCCCTCGACGACGCCAAGACGAGCTTCGTGGCGGCCGTCTCGCACGAGCTGCGCACGCCCCTCGCGGTGATCGACGGGTACACGCAGAGCCTCCTCCACCTCGACCTCGACCGCGCGACCACCCGCCGCCACATCGAGCGCATCGGCGACGCCGCGCGGCGCCTGGCGACCCTCGTGGACGACATCATCGACGTCAGCCAGCTCGAGAGCGACGCGCTGGTCCTGCGCCGCACGCCGGTGGCCATCGACGGGCTGCTGCGCGCGATCGTGGCCGAGGGGGCCGACACGCTCGGCGCGCGCCCGCTCGACCTGGTCCTCCCGCGCTGGCTGCCACCCGTCGACGTCGACGCCACGCGCGTCCGGCAGGTGATCGCGAACCTCGTCCAGAACGCCGAGAAGCACGCCGGGCCACAGGCCCCGATCGAGATCCGCGCCCGCCAGTCGGACCGCGCCACCGTCGTCGTGTCGGTCGTCGACGGCGGCCGCGGCATCGCCCCCGAGGACCGGGACCACGTCTTCGAACGCTTCTACCGCGGCGGGCGCGTCCGCGAGTCGCAGGTGCCGGGGAGCGGCCTCGGGCTCTACCTGTGTCGCCGGATCGTGGAGGCCCACGGCGGCTGGATCCGGCTCGACGCGACCACGCGGGGCACCTCCATCTCCGTCGGCCTGCCCGTGGCACCGGTCGTCGGCGGCAGGGGCGCGCGCCGTCCCGAGGGGGAGCCGTGAGCCCAACCCCGACCGGCCCCATCGCGGGGCGCGGCGAGCGGATCCTCGTCGTCGAGGACGAGCCGGCGTTCGCGGAGCTCATCTCGCTCTGGCTGGAGCGGCACGGCTGGCGGACGCAGATCGCCCCCGACGGCGCCCATGCGCTGCGCATGTTCGAGGAGGAGCCGCCCGACCTGGTCGTCCTGGACCTGAGCCTCCCCCGCGTGGACGGCTGGCACGTCATCGAGCGGATCCGGCAGCACAGCCCCGTCCCGATCATCGTGGTGACCGCGCGAGGCTCCGAGGCGGACAAGATCCGGGGCCTCGCGAGCGGGGCGGACGACTACGTGACCAAGCCGCTCAGCTTCCCGGAGCTCGTGGCGCGCGTCGCTGCCGCCCTCCGCCGGGCGCGCGGGATGCCGCGCGCCGTCGGCGACGCGGCCACGATCGAGCTCGCCGGCATCCGGGTCGACGGTCCCAGCCACCGCGTCGAGGTCGACGGGCAGGTCGTCCACCTGACCCCGACCGAGTACCGCCTGCTTCGGCACCTCGCCGAGCGACCCGGCGTCCTCGTGACGCACGCCGAGCTCCTCGTCGCCGTCTGGGGCAGCGGGTACCGCGAGGACCACCACCTCCTCCGCGTGACGATCCGGAACCTCCGGGCGCGGCTTGCGGCCGTCGCACCCGGGAGGCGCTTCATCGAGACCGAGTACGGGCTCGGCTACCGCTTCGCGGCGGGCGAGCGCGCAGGCCACGCGGCCCCCTGAGCCCGCCGCCCCCGGCGACGCCGCGCCAGGCCGTGCGAGCCCGCAGAATCCCCGGCGGACCCGTCAGGCGGGCGTCTCGACCGCCTCGCGCGCCGCCGCCACGCGCGCGACGAGCGCCTGCGTCAGCGCCCAGGCGCGTGCCGGGTCCCGGGGGACCCGGATCCGGACCTGGCTGGCCGCGAACGTGACGTCGCCGGGCCGCACGCCCGGCAGCGGCGCCCCGGCCACGAGCCGCATCGCCTCGCCGCGGGAGAGGCCGCTCCCGAAGCGGACGACGATCTGGCCCTCCTCGCGGGCGAGCGAGGCGATCCCCGCTGCCTCCGCGGCGAGCCGCAGCTCGGCGACCTCGACGAGGCGCAGGACCGGAGCCGGCATCGGCCCGAAGCGATCGGTGACCTCCTGGCGGAAGGCGGCAAGGTCGCCGGGGGTCCGGGCGCGGGCCAGGCGGCGGTAGAGCTCCAGCTTCTGCGCCTCGTCCGGGACGTAGGCCTCCGGGAGATGGGCATCGACCGGCAGGTCGACGGTGGCCCCGGCCGCCGCCCGGACCGGCTCGCGGCCCTCGTAGGTTGCCTTGCGATCCTCCACGGCCTCCGCGAGGAGGCGCGTGTAGAGGTCGAACCCGACGTCGGCCATGTGGCCCGACTGCTCGCCGCCGAGGATGTTGCCGGCGCCGCGGATCTCGAGGTCGGCCAGCGCGATCTGGAAGCCGGCACCGAGCTCGGACGCGTTGAAGATCGCCTGCAGGCGCTTGCGCGCCTCGTCCGAGAGCCGGTCGCGGCGCCGGTAGAGCAGGTACGCATAGGCGCGCCGGTTGCTCCGCCCGACGCGGCCCCGGAGCTGGTAGAGCTGGGCCAGGCCCAGGGCGTCGGCACGGTCGATGATGATCGTGTTGGCGTTCGGGATGTCGAGGCCGGACTCGATGATCGTCGTGCAGACGAGGACGTCGGCATCGCCTCCCGCGAAGGTGCGCATGACCCGCTCCAGCGCCCCTTCGGTCATCTGGCCGTGCCCGACCACGACGCGCGCGGCGGGCAGGAGACGGCGGAGCTGCTCGGCCTGTGCCTCGATGGTCTCCACGCGGTTGTGGACGAAGAAGACCTGCCCGCCGCGATCGAGCTCGCGCAGGATCGCGTCCTTCACGAGGCCCGCCGACGCCTCCGCGACCCGGGTCTGGATCGGCAGGCGGTCCTCGGGCGGCGTCTCGATGACGGACAGGTCGCGGACCCCGACGAGGGCGAGGTTGAGCGTCCGAGGGATCGGGGTCGCCGAGAGCGTCAGGACGTCGACCTCGGTGCGCAGCTGCTTGAGGCGCTCCTTGGCGGCCACCCCGAAGCGCTGCTCCTCGTCGACGATGAGCAGGCCCAGGTCGCGGAAGCGGACGTCCTTCGAGAGGAGCCGATGGGTGCCCACGACGACGTCGACGGAGCCGGCGGCAAGCCCCGCGAGCGTCGCCCCCTGCTCCTTGCCCGCGACCGCGCGCGAGAGGAGCCGCACGCTGGCGGGGAACGCGGCAAACCGCTGCTCGAAGGTCCGGACGTGCTGGTCGGCGAGCACCGTCGTCGGCACCAGGACGGCCACCTGGCGGCCGTCCTGGATCGCCTTGAACGCGGCGCGCAGCGCGATCTCCGTCTTGCCGTAGCCGACGTCCCCCACGACGATGCGGTCCATCGGGCGGGCCGTCTCCATGTCGGCCTTCACCTCGTCGATCGCGCGCACCTGGTCGACCGTCTCCTCGTACGGGAACGACGCCTCCAGCTCCTGCTGCCACGGGGTGTCCGGGGCGAAGCCGTGGCCCTCCGCCGCGGCCCGCGCGGCATACAGGCGGAGGAGGTCGTCGGCCAGCTCGGCGACGGCCTTGCGCACGCGCGCCTTGGTGCGGGCCCATTCCCCGCCACCGAGGCGGGAGAGCGACGGGCGCTCCGCCCCCGCGTACCGGCTGACCCGGGTGATCTGCTCCACGGGAACGAAGATGCGATCGCCGGCGGCGAACGAGAGCTCCAGGTAGTCGCGTTCCTCCCCCGCCCCGCCCCGCCGCAGCATCTGCTCGTAGCGCGCGATGCCGTGGTCCACGTGCACGACCAGGTCGCCGGGCGTCAGGCGCTCGAGGATGTCGCGCGGGACGACGCGGCGCAGCGCCTTCGGGCGGCGCACCCGGACGGTGCCGAAGAGCTCGCGGTCGGTCACGACCAGCAGGCCGTCGGGCCCGCCGGCGAAGCCGGCGTTCAGGCTCCGCCCGACGAGGGCGACGGCACCCGGCGGCGGCGCGCCCGGGCGCATCGTGACCCCGACGGGGATGCCGGCCTCGCCGAGGAGCTCGGCGAGGCGCGCGGCCTGGTCGGAGGCGAGCACGATCCGCGGGACGGGCGATGCCACGCTGCCGGCCGCCCGGCGCGAGGCGACCGCGCCCGGCGGCACCGTCGGGCGCGCGCCGTCGGCCTCCTCCTCGGCGAGCGGCACCGACGCCGGCCGCCCGGCCCGCCAGCGTTCGATCGCCCGGGCCAGGCTGCTGCTCCGGCCGGGCGGCAGGACCGGCTCGCGCCAGGCGAAGACGTCGTCGAGGGCCGGCGCGCCGCCGATCGCCTCGACGGGTCCCGGCTCCCACGTCAGCTCCAGGGTGCGTCCGCCGAGCAGCCGCGCCTTCCAGTCCCGCGGCGCGAGGTAGGCGTCGGGCCACGCGGCCGGGAGCTCCCCGGCTGCCACGAGGTCGCGCCGGCGCTCGGCGGCCTGGTCCCACAGGAAGTCGGCCGCGGCCGCGATCTCGCCCGGCTCGTCGACCACGAGCAGGGCGCCGCGCGCCACGTGGTCCAGGCCGCTCGCCGGGCACAGGACGGCCGCCCAGATCTCCGCGGCATCCCCGACGTCGAGGGCGCGGGCCCCGGGGGCCGGCGAGGCGCGGCGGCCGGACGCCTCCGGCGCGTCGCCCTCGAGGCGCACGAGGTCGGCCGCGAGACGCTCGGGCAGCCGGCCGGCGAGCGCCCCCAGGCGGGCCCGGATCTCCGCGGGACCGGCGGCCGGGACCAGGAACTCCGTGGCCGGCAGGAGCTCGGCGACGTCGGCGGCGCGGATCGTCCGCTGGTCGGTGGGGTCGAAGACCCGGATCTCGTCGATCTCGTCGCCGAAGAGCTCGATGCGCACCGGCAGCTCGGCGCCGGCCGGGAAGACGTCGACGAGGCCGCCCCGGCGGGCCATCTCCCCGCGGCCGGCCACCTCGAGGACGGGGTCGTAGCCCAGGCGCAGGAGGTCGGCGAGCAGCTCGTCCTGGCGCACGCGGTCGCCGCGCCGGAGCGCTCGCGGGGCGGCCGGCAGGTCGTCGGGGAGGATCGTCGGCTGCAGGAGCGCCTGCACGCTGGCCACGAGGACCCGGGCACGGCCGGCGCGCCACCGGGCGAGGGTCGCCACGCGGGCGGCCGACTCGTCCCGGATCAGCTCGCTCCGCTCGTAGGCCAGCGCCGTGCGGGGCTCCAGGACGGCCACCGCGTCGGGATCCCCCAGCCACGCCACCAGCTCGTCGGCGACCCGATCGCCGATCTCGGCGTCGCGGGCGATCCAGCAGACCCGCTCCTCCTCGCCGAGCGCCAGGGCCGCCACGAGGAACGACTTCGCGCCGTGGGGCACGGCCGTGACCGCGGCGTGGCGCCCGCGAACGCCGGGCGCGCCTGCCAGCAGCGCCGCGAGCGCGCGGAAGGGCGACGTCTCCCGGAGCAGCGGCGGAAGCGCCGAGAGGTCCGGGATCCTTCGCGCTGCCGCCGGCGCCGTCCCCGTGGCGCCCGTCCCGGCGGCAGCCGTCGCGGCCTGGCCGCGATGTGGCGCCCTCCGCGCACGCGGCGCGGCCGTCATCGGTCCTCGGCGGGCGGCCGGATGCGCCGCCAGCCTGTCCGGGTCCGGCGCACGCCGTCCGGCCCGGGTGGCCCGTCGACCTCGCCCGGCGGCGCCGTGCGCGTCTCGTCGGCGGGCCGGAGCTGGAAGGAGTTGAAGCGGTTGGCCGCCTTCGAGACACCCTCGCGCGCCCAGGCCTCCACCGCGTCGGCCGCCGCGTCGAGCAGCTCGTCGAGGCGCTGCCGCTCGTCCGGCCGGAAGACGGAGAGGACGTGGTCGACGGCGTCGCGGTCGGGCTCGCCGATCCCGATCCGCAGGCGCGGGAAGGCCTCCGTGCTGAGCTCGTCGATGATCGAGCGGAGCCCGTTGTGGCCGCCGTGGCTGCCGCCCTCCCGGAAGCGCATCTTGCCGAAGGGGAGGCTGAAGTCGTCGGTGACCACCAGGACCTCGTGGAGCGGCGCGCGCTCGCGGGCGATCAGCTTGCGGACGGCGATCCCGGAGTCGTTCATGTACGTGAGCGGCTTGGCGAGGACGAGGTCCAGGCCGCGGTAGCGGCCCTGGACGACGGCGCTGGCGTCGCGGGTGCGGCCGCGCCCCGCCCAGCCGGCTCGATCGGCCAGCCGGTCGAGCGTCATCCAGCCGACGTTGTGGCGCGTCTTCGCGTACTGCTCGCCCGGGTTCCCGAGCCCGACGACGACCTTCACCGTTCCTCCCGCGCGCGGGCGCGCCACCCGGGCGACACGCCGAACGGCCCGCATCCAGGGTGGATCGGGCCTCGCCGTGGATGGTACCCGGTCCGGCCCGTCGCGCAGCCATGGACGCCCGCCGAAACACCTCGCCGGCATCGAACGTCACACCGACGTCCGAAGTCCGGCGCCGGCCCATTCGCCGCCGCCCCGTGGGTCCCGATCGCGTCCCGAGGCGCGCCGAGGAGGCGCGCAGGTGGTTGCCATGGCCCGCCGGCCGCACGTCGCCTCCCGCGCCTGCTCCGTCTCGGCCCATCCGCCTCGTTCCCGGCCGCTCCACGTTGCGGCCATCGCCCTCGCGGCGCTCCTGGCGGCCTGCACGACCCTCCCCGGGGGCAGCCCGTCGCCGACGCCGACGTCGACGCCGGCTGCCGGCGGTCCGACCGCGTCGCCCGGTGGGCCTCCCACCCCCACGCCGGCCGCGCCGTCGCCCTCGGCCGCGCCGTCGCCGAGCCCGACCCCGCCATCGTCGAGCCCGACCCCGGACGGCGCCGGCTGGACCCGTGTCGGGCGCACGCCCGTGCTCCCGGTCGACGCGGAGCTGACCGCGGTCGGGGGCAGTGCCTACGCCATGGACCCGGCGGCCGGGTTCCGCCTTCGCGCCACGGGCGACACGCCGGTCGCCACGCTGGTCGGGCGCCTGCACGTCGAGCCGGCGCTCGCCTACCGGGTGCGCCCGGCCGCCGACGGCCGCAGCGCCATCCTGCGGCCGGTCGAGCCGCTGACGCCGGGGGCCGCCTATCGCTTCACCCTCGTCGACCCGCAGGGCGCGGCCGTCACGGGCTGGGCCTTCCAGGCGGCCGGGCCGCCGCGCGTCGTGGGCACGCTCCCCGAGGACCAGGCCACCGACGTGCCGACCGACACGGGCATCGAGATCACGTTCGACCAGGACGGCGTGCCGGTCAAGTCCGACGATCTCGTCGTGCGCCTGCTGCCCGAGCTGAGCGCCGTCGTGGGGACGGTCGAGCGGCACGGTCGGACGGCCGTGTTCGTGCCGGCGGACGCGCTGCGTCCCGGCCGGGTCTACCAGGTCGCCGTGCGGGCCGGCACCGGCGCCTCGGGCGCCTCCGGCGGTCTCGCGCAGGCCGTCGCCTTCGCCTTCAGGACCGCCCGCGAGACGAAGGCCGGCGAGGTCCGGGCAACCCTCGACGAGGCGCTGTCCACCTCGCTCCCCGGTGAGCGTGCAAGCCTCGCGGCCAACGCCTGGCGGTCCGCGGACGGGGAGGAAGTCAGCACGCCGATCGCGGTGCGGGTCTACCGCTTCGCGAGCGAAGCCGCGGCGCTCCGGGCGCTCGTCCGCCTCGAAGCCATGCCCGAGTGGGCGGGCGCCGAGTCGCGCCCGCTCGTCGGCACCGAGGGCCTGAGGGTCGCCTTCGACGGCGAGGCGGCGTTCACGCGCGTCGGGTGGGAGCGACGCCTCCGCCTCCCGGTGGCGACCGGGCGTGGCTGGTACCTCGTCGAGCTGCGGGCCGACACGCGGAGCCAGGCCGTCCTCCAGGTGACGGACGTGGCCGGCATGGTCGCCGCCCGCGAGGACCGCCTGGTGGCGTGGGTCAACGACGCCCGGACCGGCGGGCCGGTCCGCGGCTCGGCGGTGACCGTCGTCGGCGGTCCGAGCCTGGGCCGGACGGACGCTGCCGGGGTCCTCCTGGCGCGCACCCCGGCCGACGTCGCCGCCGCGTCCGGCTCCGTGCTCGTGCGGATGACGGCCTCGGGCGGGCGGCGCGTGGTCGTCCAGCTGGCCGGCCGGGACGGGTTCGAGCCGAAGGACAGCTGGAGGGCGGAGACTCGCCCGGACGCGGACGCGTGGTGGACCGCCTTCGCGCTCGACCGGTGGCTCTACCGGTCGACCGACACGATCTCGGCGTGGGGCTACCTGCGCGGACGCGACGGCCGTCTCCCGACCCGCGTCCTGCTGCGCCTGTGGCGCGACGCGGAGGGCTCCCGCGTCGGGCGCCCGATCGTCGAGGTGGCCGCCCGACGGGCCGCCACCGGCGCCTTCACCGCCGTGGTCCCGCTCCGCGCGCTGCCGCACGGCGGCTATCTCCTGCAGCTCGTTGCCGACGGGCGCCTGGTCGAGACGACCGGGTTCGCCGTCGGCGAGATCCGCAAGCCCGCCTACCGGGTGACCGTCGACGTCGCGCCGCGCGCCGTGACCGCCGGGACGCGCATGACCGCGGCCGTCACGGCACGGTTCTTCGACGGGACCCCTGCGGCGGCCGTCCCGCTCGTCGCCCAGGTCGACGTCGACGACGGGTCGCTCACCGCCACCGGGGCCACGGGCACCGATGGCACGGCTGCCCTGGCACTCGACACGGCGCTCGGGGGCGACCGGCAGTACTCCTGCCCGGACATCTGGATCCGGCCGGACGGACCGGCCGAGGGCGAGATCACCGCCTCGCTGGGCATCTG
Organism: uncultured Chloroflexia bacterium; assembly: GCA_963713285.1. Classification (GTDB taxonomy): domain Bacteria; phylum Chloroflexota; class Limnocylindria; order Limnocylindrales; family CSP1-4; genus CTSoil-043. Next base: position 31,230 of record CAVQLA010000007.1, read on the forward strand.
CATCTTCCGCGGCATCGAGCTGGTCGATGTCGCCGCCGTCCGCGGCAAAGACGCCGTCACGCTCTCCGGCGCCGTCCACAAGGTCGACCTGGCGAAGGCCGAGCGCTGGCTCCGCGCCCCGGAGACCGAGCTCGACGCGCGCGGCGCGGCCGTGGCCGCCCGGGACGTCCTGATCACCGTCTCCGAGACCGTCCACCGGCGCGTGCGGACGTCGCGCTGGTACGACCCGATCGCGAAGCGGGTCGTCGAGCAGTGGGATCTCGAGGAGGTCAGCTCCCGGACGTTCACCCGGACGGCGACCACCCGCGCCGACGGGACGTACCGCCTCCGTCTCCCGGCCCCCGCCGCTACCACCACCTGGCAAGTCAAGGCGACGATCGTCGATGCGAATGGCACCGAGCTTGGCGAGCAGGCCTGGGTGGAGGCGTCCACCGAGGCGGGGCAGCTCCCGTCGTACTCGATCCAGGTGCGCGGTGAGCCGGAGGTCTCCGTCGGCGCGACGGTGACCGCCGAGGTGGTCCGCAGTGGCACGCGCGGCTGGGAGCCGGTCCCATCCGGCACGGGCCGCTTCCTCTTCACGATCGCCAGCCCGGCGCGCCTCGACGCCGTCGCGGGCCGTGCGCCGCGGGTGAGCACCCGCTTCCTCGCCACGGACGAGCCCAACCTCCAGGTCACGGCCATCTGGTTCACCGGCCGCACCTACGTGCTGCCGGGAACCACGGGCGCCATGCTGCGTCTCGACGATCGCCGGCTGTCGGTCTCGCTGCGCGCCGACCGGGAGCGCTACGAGCCGGGCGAGACGGCCAGCCTCATCGTGCGGACCACCGACCGCGCCGGACGGCCCGTCCGGGCGTCGGTCGTCCTGCGGGGCATCGACGAGAAGCTCGTGGCGATGGGCGTCGCCGCCATCACCGATCCGCTCGAGCTGCTGTATGCCCGCCGCCCGGTCGACTTCGTTGCCGGCCCGGCCGTCTCCCACCTGGCGTCGCTCTTCGAGACCGGCGGCGGCGGGTCGACGGGTGGCGGCGGCGACGGCGGCCGCACCGACTTCCGCGACGCCCTGCCGCTGCAGATGGTCACGACGGACGCCTCGGGAACCGCCCGCGTCAGCGTCGACGTGCCGGACGACATCACCAGCTGGCGGATCGGCGCCGCGGCCTTCACGTCGAACCGGCGCGCCGGCACGGGAACGGTGCTCCTGCCGGTCGGGCTCCCGTTCTTCGTCGACGCGACGGTCGCCCCCGAGTACCTCGTTGGGGACCTCGTGGGCATCCGGCTGCGGACCTTCGGGAGCGCCGTCACGGGCGACCTCCCGGTCCGCTACACGGTCTCGGCGAAGACGCTCGGGATGGCCGCCACGGTCGTCGACGGACGGGCGCTCTCCGAAGCCGTCGTGATGCTGCCCGCCCTCACGCCCGGCACGCATCGCGTGACGATCGACGCCAGCTCCGCCGTCGGCCGCGACCGCCTCGTGCGGACGTTCACGGTGGTGGAGAGCCGCCTGGCCGCGTCGCGCCGCGAGACGCTGGCGATCACGGGACCCGTGACGCCGCCCGGCGGCGCCGGCGTCACCCGCCTGGTCCTGGTCGATGCCGGCCGGGCGTACCACCTCGAGCGGCTCCTCGCGCTGGCCGCCGCCGACGGCCAGCGGGCGGACGAGCGCCTCGCGGGCACGATCGCCCGCGAGCTTCTCGTCGGCACCCTCGGCCTCCCCGTCGACCAGCTGCCGACGGCCCCCGACTTCGACCGCACGGTCTACCAGTCGGCCGAGGGCGGCCTCGCGCTCCTCCCGTACGCGTCCGCCGACCTCGAGCTGACGGCCCGGGCCCTCGTGGCGCGGCCCGATGCGCTGCTCGCCGACGGCGCCCGGGCTTGGCTGCGCGGGATCGCCGACGGCCACGAGCAGACGACCGAGCGGCGGGCCGTGGCCCTGGCCGGGCTCGCGGCGCTCGGCGACCCGGTCCTCGACGACCTCGGCGCCGTCCTCGCCGAGCCCGACGCCGCCGGGCGCGTTCGCCTGTGGGCGGCCGTCGGGCTGGCCTTGCTCGGCGACCGTGCCCGTGCCGCGGGCGAGGAGCGCGACCTCCTCGAGCGCTGGGGGGAGCGGCGCGGGAGCCTGCTGCGGCTCCGCGTCGCCGGCGACGCGGAGGACGTGACCGAGGCGACCGAGCTCCTCGCCCTGCTGGCGGCGCTCGTCGACGACCCGCAGGCGGCTGACGCCCTGGCCTACGTGCAGGCGGTGCCGCTCCGCGAGGACCTGGCCTCCCTGGTCGAGGTCACGGTCATCGGCCGCCTCGCGGCGCGCCTGCCCGCCGAGCCGGCCGCCGTCGCCCTGGTGCAGGACGGGAAGCGGTCGCGCCTCGACATCCCGCCGGGCGGCGCGGCGGCCCTCGAGGTCGTGGCCGGCCAGCTGGCGGGCCTGCGCCTCGAGCCGCTGGAGGGCGACGCCGTGCTCGTCGCGGCCTGGGAGGAGCCCGTCGACGGCGCCGCGGATCTCGGCTCCACCGACGTGGATCTCACCCTGGCGCGGACGTTCACGCCCGTGTCGCCGGTGCCGGGCAACGCGCTCGTCACCGTCCGGCTCACGCTCGAGGTCCGCGGCCCGGGCCGCGACGGCCAGGTCGAGGTCGTGGACCTTGCCCCGTCCGGGCTCGTGCCGCTCGCCACGGACCGGGGGGGCGACGAGGCGTGCGGCCCCTACGGGGTGTCGCCGGCGCGGATCGACGGCCAGCGCGTCGTCTTCGTGGCGAGCTTCACCTCGGACGAGACCGCGGCGGAGGAGGGGCGGCCGACCGTGCCCGGCACCTTCTGCCTCGCCTACGAGGCCCGCGTGGTCACGGCCGGGACGTACGCCTGGGAGCCGGCCGTCGCCAGGCAGACGATCTCGCCCGGCCTCGTCGCGGTGACGCCGGCCGGCCGCGTGGAGCTGCGCTGATCGCGGCCCCCGCCGGGGGCCCGCCCGGCGGGGACCGCCAACGTCGGCCGCGGCTCGCGGCCGAGGGGCGCCACCGCGCGCAGCGGGTCGGGGGTTTCCGCCCTACGTCGCGGCGGCGAGAGCCGCCAGGATCTCCCGCTCCAGGGCGCGCATGGCGGCCTCCTCGACCGGCTCGGCGTGATCCCAGCCACAGAGGTGCAGCCCGCCGTGGACGACGAGGAGGCGCAGCTCGTCGCCCGCCGACCAGCGGACGTCACCCGTCTGGCCGCCGCGGCCGGCCGCGGCCTGCGCGATCGCGCGCTCGACCGAGACCACGATGTCGCCGAGGTGGAGCCGCGTGCCGGGCGGCAGCAGGAAGGCCCGTTCCCGGTCGACCCGGCGGACGGGACGCTCGGCCGCGACGTCGCGCCGGGGGCCGCCCTCGTGGGGCGGGTAGGCCTCCGGCGGCAGCAGCGGGAACGAGAGGACGTCCGTGGGGCCGGCCCTGCCCATGTGCGTCGCGTTGAGGGCGGCGAGCTCCGCGTCGTCGGCGAGGACGAGGCCCACGGACGCGGGCTCGGGCGCGCCACCGGCCACCAGCGCCACCCCGAGGGCGGCGACCAGCCTGCCCGCCGGCAGGATCCGGGGCGCCCCGGGGCGGACCGCGAGGTCGACACGGAAGGGCGGCCGGTAGATCGACCGGAAGCTGCCGGCCGGGGAGCCTGGTCCGGCCGGGGAGCCTGGTCCGGCCGGGGAGCCTGGTCCGGCCGGGGAGCCGGGCACGGCAGGGGAGCCGGGCACGGCCGCCGTCAGGCCCCGGGCCCGACGGCGTTGCGGCGCGCCTCGAGCTCCACGACCTTGTTCTGCGGGTACGCGATCCGCTGGTGGTACATGCCCAGGAGCTGCGCCACGAACGCCTCGCGGATCCGCTCCAGGTCCCGCAGCGTGAGGTCGCACTCGTCGAACTGGCCGTCCTCGAGGCGCTCCTCGATGATCCGCCCGACCATCGCCCGGAGGCTCGGCTCTTCGTGGCTCGACAGCGAGCGGACGGACGCTTCGACGCCGTCGGAGAGCATGAGGATCGCCGCTTCCTTCGACTGGGGTCGCGGGCCGTTGTGCCGGAAGCGCCGCTCGTCGAGCGCATCGGCGGCGGCCTTCCCCGCCGCCGTCTCGAGGCCCCCGTACGGCGCAGCCGCCTGCTCCCGCGCCTTCGCCCAGAAGAAGGCGATGCGCGTCGTGCCGTGATGCTGCGGGATGAAGGCGATGAGGGGCTTGGGCAGCTTGGCCTTGTAGGCGATGTCGATCCCGTCGACCACGTGCTGCTTGAGGACCTGGGCGCTCACCTCCGGCGGCAGCTCGTCGTGGACGTTCCCGGCCCCGGCCTGGTTCTCGATGAACGCGCCCGGGTTCGCCAGCTTGCCGACGTCGTGGTAGTAGGCCGCCACGCGGGCCAGGAGCGGGTCGGCGGAGATCGCCTCGGCGGCCCGCTCGGCGAGGTTCCCGACCATCAGCGAGTGGTGGTACGTGCCCGGCGTTTCGAGCAGCAGCCGCCGCAGCAGCGGCTGGGAGGGGTTGGCGAGCTCGAGGAGCTGGAAGACGGTGAGGATCCCGAACAGGTTGCCCACGACCTGGAACGTGCCGACGGCGAGGATCGCCGAGCCGACGCCGGCCGCGACCGACGCACCCCAGAGCTGGAGGATCCCCGTGAGGTCGCGGGTGCCGAGCAGCGAGAAGATCGTGACGGTCACGATGTTCGCCACGACGATCGCCAGCCCTGCCTGGAGGAAGATGCCCGCGCGGTCGCCGCGGCGGATCGCGATGATGCCGGTCATCCCGCCGACGAAGACGTACGTCGCCAGCTCGAGGGAGAGCCCGTTCACGGCGCCGGCGAGGATCGCCAGCAGCCCGGTCGTGATCGTGGCCGGGCCCGCCCCGAGCAGGAGCGCCACGAGGATCGAGGCGCCGGCGCTAGGCACGAAGAACGGGAGGATCGAGCGCCCGGCCGTCAGCTGGTACACCAGCGCCGTGAGGAGGAGGACGAGCCCGAGCAGGGTCAGGGGCCGGGCGCGATGCCACAGCTCCTGCCGGTAGCGCCACGTCCAGGCGAGGAGAAGGACGACGACGAGCGTCGCCAGGAGGAACCAGCCGGCGAGGCGGGCGACGTCGAGGGTCGCCTCGGTCAGGTTGAAGGCCTCGAGCTTCTCGATCTCGAGGGGCGTCACCTGCCGGCCGGCCTCGACGATCAGCTCGCCCTGCCGGATCGTGGAGCTGACGGGCTCCACGGCCTCGGCCGCGGCCACCCGGGCGGCCTCGTGGAGCGCCTCGCTGTAGGTCGCGTTGGGAACGAGGAGCGGGGCGACGATCTCGATCGCGAGCGCCCGCTCCGCATCGGTGAGCGCCGCCGAGAAGCGCTCGCCCAGGTTCCGTCGGACGGCCTCGAGATCGGCGTCGCGCAGCTCGGCGCGCTGGACCAGGCTCAGCACGCGGGCCGCCTCCGCCCCGACGAGGGCCCACCGCTCCGGAGCCAGGCCCTGGAGCGTCGCTCGCGCCCCAGGCGAGAGGTCCGGCGGCTCAACCGCCAGGATGGCCGCGCGCTCCTCGGGCGTGACGTCCAGGTCGAAGGCCGCGTCGACCGGCGCCAGCGTCTCGGCGAGGACGTCGAGCTGACGGCTCGTGAGCGTCGACGCGGTCTCGGCCCGGTAGTCGTACTGCGGCGGGACGGCGTCACGGGCGGCCTGGCGGGCCGCCTCCGTCTCGAACTCGCTGGTGAAGATGATCGTCCGGGGCGCCGGGACGTCGGCCGGCGCGAGGTCGCCGACCTCGAGGTCGACCGCGCTCGGCAGGTCGTTGATCGCGAGGACCGCCGTCAACCCCGTGATCAGGAGGGCCGAGGCGACGACGAGGCGCACCGCATCGCGGCGGGTGAAGGCGGTGACGCGGTCGAGACGTCGGGAGAGCATCGGGCGGGCCGTCGGCGGGGCGTCAGCCCCGGCCGTCGCCTCCGCGGGTCGCGCCGGGCCCGCCCGTCGCGGGGTCGGCGGCCGGAGCGTCGGCGGCCGCGTGGTCGTCGGCGTCGTGGGCAGCGAGGTCGGCGCGTGCCAGCGCCGCGGCGACGAGGCCCGAGACGACCTTGCCGTCGGCGCGCCCCCGCGTGCGCGGGCTCAGCCAGCCCATCACCTTGCCGAGGTCGCGCGCCGAGGACGCCCCGGTCGCGGCGATCGCGGCGGCCACGAGCGCGGCGAGCTCGTCCTCGGTGAGGGCCTGCGGCAGGAACCCGGCGATGATCGCGATCTCGGCCTCCTCCTTCGCGGCGAGGTCGTCGCGGCCGCCCGCGCGGAAGGCCGCGACGGATTCGCGGCGCGTCCTGACCTCGCGGGCCAGGACGGCGACGGCCTGGTCGTCCGTGAGGGGCGCGCGGTCGCGCTTCTCCAGGGCGTAGACGGCGCTCCAGACCATCCGGAGGGTGTCGCGGCGCAGCGCGTCGCCCGACCGCATGGCGGCCGTCATCTCCTCGTAGAGGTGGTCTCGTAGGGACACCGGGGTGGCTCCTCCGCTGGGGTGCTGCATCCGGGGATGCGGCACCGGCTGCGATGGACCTCCGGGGCCCGGGAACGGGCCGGGGAAGCAGGTGGACCGACGATCGAACGGGGCGGTGACGGGCCCCGACCGCCGGTCCCGGCGGCTAACCCTGCTGGCGGGTGGCCTTCTTGCGCTTGGCTTCCTTGCGCTTGCGCTTCACGCTCGGCTTCTCGTAGTGCTCGCGACGGCGGGCCTCTGCGAGGATGCCGCTCTGCTGGATCTTCTTGTTGAAGCGACGCAGGGCGCTTTCGAAGGTCTCGTTCTCACCAACGCGGATCTCTGCCAATGCCGGGATCACCTCCTCCGCCCTGGATTCACGTTCCGACGCCGGCCGCCGGGCGAGGTCGGCAGGCGCGTACGCCCACCGACGCGCGGTTCCGTCGCGCGCCGGCGAGCCCGGCGGAGCATAGACCTGCGACCCGGAGCGGTCAAACGTGCCGAAGGTCCCGGAACGAGACTCGCTCGCCGGGGACGGGGTCGGCATGGGAACCGGCCCGGCCGGCCGGCGGAGTCTCAGTCGGCGGGCGGGAGCAGGTAGAGCGCCAGCCGGAGGGGTGTTCGCGCCCGGATCGAGTGCGCCATCCGGGCCGGCATCCGGAACCAGGTGCCCGGGACCAGCGGGCGCGGCACGCCGCCGACGACGGCGTCGCCCTCGCCATCGAGGACGTGGATCACGGCCGGTCGGGCAGCCGTGTGCTCGGAGAGCTCCTCGCCGGGGGCGAACGCAAAGAGCACGAGCCGGAGGTCGGGCCCGTCGTAGAGCGTCTGGCTGTGGATCCCGCGCGGCACGACCGGCGCCTCCGCGGCGAGATCGGGAAAGAACAGCATCGGGTCGGCCATCGGGGACACCTCCGGCGCCTACGGTACCCGGTCGGCGGACCCCCGGGGCGCACCGGGCAGGAGGCCTTGCGCGCGCCGCGGCCGGCGGGCACGATGCACGCGTGAGCGACTTCCGGCCGAGCGGCCGAACCCTGGTCGACATCCTGGAGGGCGCCGCCGCGCGCTACGGCGACCGCACGGCGCTTCGCCTGCGCCTGGACGACGGGTCCCAGCAGGCGTGGAGCTACCGCGAGCTCGACCGCCGCAGCCGGCTGGTCGCCTGGCGCCTTCGCTCCCGCGGGCTCCAGCCGGGCGACCGCCTGCTGACCTGGTCGCCCTCCGGCCCGGACCTCGTCGCGGTCTACTTCGGGGCGATGCGGGCGGGCGTGATCCTGGTGCCGCTCGACCTGCGCATGGCGCCGGAGGCGATCCACGGGATCGCCGGCCGCTCGCAGGCGCGCCAGCTGGTCATCGGGACCGGGCGCGAGGCGCCTGATCCCGCGGAGGTCGACCTGGACCACCTCCCGCTCACCACGACGGAGGACCTCTGTGCGGAGCCGGGGGCCGGCTTCCCGGAGGACTGGGCGGCGGAGGTGGACGCCTGGGCCAGGCCCACCCCGGACGACGTCTACCTCCTCGTCTTCACGTCCGGGACGACCGGCACCCCGAAGGGCGTGATCCTGACGCACCGGAACACGGTGTCCGGGGTCGACGGGTTCCACGCCATCGTCCCCGACATGGAGTACCGGATCGTCTCGTTCCTGCCCATGTCGCACCTCTTCGAGCAGGCGATCGGGCTCTACCTCACCCTCGACCTCGGGGCCGACATCCTGTACGTCCGGACCCTCAACCCGCGGATCCTGCTGCCGGCGATGCACGAGCACCGGATGACCGGGATGATCGTGGTGCCCCAGTTCCTCGACCTGGTCTGGTCGGGGCTTGAGCGGGAGGCCGAGAAGCAGGGCCACGCGGTGGCGCTCGCCCGCATGCGCGGGATCGCGCGACGCCTGCCGATCGGGGCCCGGCGGCACCTCCCGGTGATCCGCCAGATCCACGATCGGTTCGGCGGCGGGCTCCGGCTCTTCGTCTCGGCCGGCGCGTTCCTCCCTCCCGCGGTGCAGCAGGCGTGGGAGGACATCGGCGTCGTCGTGATGCAGGGCTTCGGGGCCACCGAGACCGGGTCCGGGGCGGCCACGACCTGGAAGGAGCACCCGCTCGGGTGCGTGGGCTGGCCGATCCCCGGCGTCGAGATGCGGATCGCCGACGACGGCGAGGTCCTGTTCCGCGGGCCGACCGTCACCCGGGGGTACTGGGAGGATCCGGAGGCGACCGAAGCCGCCTTCACGGACGACGGCTTCTACCGGACCGGCGACCTCGGGCACCTCGACGCGAAGGGCCGGCTGGTGCTCCACGGTCGCAAGCGGGACATGATCGTCCTGCCGAACGGGCTGAACGTCTTCCCGGAGGACGTCGAGAACGCCCTGCGGGTGGCGGGCATCCGCGATTCGGTCGTCCTCGAGACGGAGCCCGGCCGCATTGAGGCGATCGTCCTGGCGCCGGGCACGGCATCCCGCCTCCCGGCTGGCGGCACGGCCGTGCCGGAGGCAGGGGCCTTCGCGGAGGGTGCCGACCCGGACCGGATGCGGGCGGAGGTCGACGCCGCGGTGAGGGCCGCCAACGCCACCCTCCGGATCCAGTCGCGGATCGCGGCCTGGCGCTTCTGGCCCGACGTCGACTTCCCGCGCACGCACACCATGAAGGTCAAGCGCAACGAGGTCCGCGCCTGGGCCGCGGTCTCCGCGCCGTTGCCCGTGACCGAGGAGGCGTAGCTCGTCGCGTCACCCCCGCCTGCCCGGTCAGCCGCGCGGGATCGGCACCTCCGTGCCCACCGTGGCAACGGCCGCGGCCACGTCGGGGGTGCGCGGATCGGGCGAGGAGCCCGGCGACCACGGGAAGAAGACCAGGGTGGAGCCGGCCTGGCGGAGGACGAAGCGCACGTCGGGCGGGTACTGGACGCGGCCCGGCCCGCTCGTGACGTGCGCGGCCAGCTCGGTCGCGGCGGTGGCGGCGGCGCCGGGGTCGGGGAGCTCGTACACCACGACGAGCCCGCCCGCGGGATCCTCGGGCAGGATCGCCCGGAACGCCGTCCGCGGCACGGCCGAGAAGGACGGCGGCTCGCCGGGACGGACGGTGAGATCGGTCGGCTGCAGGACGAGGCCCCGGGCCCGGAGGGCGCCGTCGAGCTGCACCTGCGTGGCGGCGACGGCGGGCGAGATCGTGGGGCGCGGCGTCGGGTCGGGCTCGGGCGGCCGTGTCGCGGCGGCGCGGCACCCCACCAGCACGAGGACGACGACCGCCACGGCCACGCCGAGGAGGAGCCGGCGCGTGGCGCCGCCGGCCGCGCCGGGCCGGGGCCCGCCGGGGAGCGCGGGACGCCTCATCCGGGAGGCCAGTCGAAGGCCCGCCCGCCCATCAGGTGGAGGTGGAGGTGGGGAACGGACTGGCCGCCCCAGGCGCCGACGTTCGTCGTGATCCGGTAGCCGCGCTCGACGATCCCCTCGGCACGGGCCAGGTCGGCCGCGACCGCGAAGAGGCGGCCCAGCAGCGGCCCGTGCCCCTCGGTCAGGTCGGCGGCCGAGGCGACGTGCTCCCGCGACAGGAGCAGGATGTGGGTGGGAGCCCGCGGGGCGATGTCGCGGATGGCCACCACCAGGTCGTCCGCATGGACGGTGGTGGACGGGATCTCCCCGGCCACGATCCGGCAGAACAGGCAGTCGGCGCTCATGCCGGGAAGAGTACGCCGGGCAGCGCGCGGGGCGCGTCTGCCGCTGGGGGCGCGCCGGTGGCGCGCGGGAGCAGCCGCACGATCCGACCGAGCGCCCGCTCCGGGTCGCCGGGGTCCGGGCCGGCCACCGCGACGACGCCGATCTCGCCTTCCAGCGGGATCCCGTCGGGTGCCGGGGCCCGGACGACCACGTAGTCCTCGGCATGCCCGATCCAGCCGTCGACGGGATCCGCCCGCTCGGCCGGCTCCTCGAACAGGACGAGCCGGCGACCGCCGGACGAGCGGGCGGCGAAGCGGGCCCGGGCCGCCGCCGCCTCGGCGAGGAGCGCGGCGGCCCGCTCCCGCCGCACCGCCTCGGGCACCTGGCCGGCCATCCGCGTGGCGGGCGTCCCGGGCCGTGCCGAGTAGCGGAAGACATGGAGGCCGGCCGGGTCCAGGTGCCGGATGAACGCGAGCGACCGCTCGAAGGCCGGCTCGTCCTCGGTCGGGAAGCCCGCGATCACGTCGGCGTGGATCGCCACCCCGGGGATCGCCGCGCGGACCCGCTCGACGGCCCGCGCGTAGGCGGCGGCGGCGTAGCGTCGGCCCATCCGCCGCAGCACCCCGTCGTCGCCCGACTGGAGGGGCAGGTGGAGGTGCGGCAGGCAGCGCCCGGCGCCTTCGCCGGTCCAGGCGCCCAGGAGATCGTCGTCGACGTGCTGCGGCTCGATCGACGAGAGCCGGATCCGCTCGACCGGCGTCTCCGCGAGGATTCGCCGCACGAGCCCCGCCAGCGACAGCGTCGCGTGCGCGTGGGCGCCCCGCGTGCCGCGCTCGGACCAGCCGCCGTCGTACGTGCCGATGTTGATCCCGGTGAGCACGATCTCGCGGTGGCCGGCGGCCAGCGCCCGCCGGACGTCGGCGATCACGACCCCGGGGGCCAGCGAGCGCTCCGGGCCGCGGGCGCGCGGGATGATGCAGTAGGTGCAGAAGAAGCTGCAGCCGTCCTGGACCTTGACGTAGGCGCGCGTGCGGTCGATGCGGGCCCGGTCGTCGGCGATCCCGGCGATCTCCACGCCGGCGAGCGTGGGCAGGGCGCCGGCCAGGAGCCCGTGCTGCACCTCCGTGGCCGCGCGCGGCCCGGGGGCGCCGAGGAGCCGCTCGACCTCGGCCAGCAGCCCGTCCTTCTCCTCGTTCCCCACCAGCCGGGCGTCCGGGTCGGCGGCGGCGACCGCTGCCCGGTCGACCTGCACCGAGCACCCGGTGACGATCAGGGCGGCCGCCGGGCTCTCCCGCCGGGCTCGCCGCACGGCCTTCCGTGACTTGTCGTCCGCCACGCCGGTCACCGTGCACGTGTTGACGAGGTGGAGGTCGGCCGGGGATCCGTCCGCGACCAGCGTCACGCCCCGGGCCCGCAGGAGCCGCTCCACCGCGTCCATCTCGGACTGGTTGACCTTGCAGCCCAGGTTCGTGATCGCGGCACGCCGGACCGGGGACGCCGCGCCCGCCGTCGTCGACACCCGCGCCTCCGTCATCGCCTCACCAGAGGGCCGGCTTGGTCGACATCAGGAACGCGATCAGGCCGACCGCGGTCGTGATCGCGTAGGCAACGTAGCGCTGGCGGCGGGCCTTCGCGCGCCAGGCGTCACGGTCCGCGTCGGTGGCGATCCCCTCGCGCGCCTGGAGCCGCCGCAGGCCCGGGCGCTGCACCGCGAAGGCGACGACGGCCGTGATCGCGTACGTCGCCAGGCTGACCATCAGCCACGGCTGCTCCAGGATCCGCGGCCCGAGGACGGCCAGCATGGCGAACCCCGTGAGGGCCAGCCCGGTCCCGATCACGACGGTCCCGTGGGCCTGCAGCCATTGCAGGCCGCGGACGAAGCGGCCCGGAGGCGGCACCTCGTAGCCGCGCTCCACGGACCGGTTCCGCAGCGTGAAGGGCAGCAGGAGGCTGGGCACGAAGAGCGAGATCGCGAGCGTCACGTGGATCGCAAGGATGTACGGGAAGAGGGGCGCGAGGTTCGGCATGGGTCCGCTGCGAATCTAGCGCAGGGCCCCGAAAGGCTCCGCCGGCAGGCACCGGGGTGCCTGCCGGCGGCGAGGTTCGGGTCCAAGATCGTGCGACGGGCGGGCCGAACGGCCGTTCCGCAGCCCCCCGCGGCCGCGTACGGTGGGCCCGCGTCCCGGCGGAGCCCATTGGCGACCGGGGACGTCGCGCCGCCGGGCGGAGAGGGATCGAAACCGTGGATGCCACCGTCCGCCTGCGCCGGCTCGGCCCGCTTGCCGGGGCAGCGATCCTCCTGCTCCTGGCCGTGGCCGGCCCCGCGGCCGCCGCGGACCCGCCCGCCGGGGCGAGCATCACCGGCCCCTGCACGGTCACGGCAACCTCGCTCGACGAGTCGGGCGCCAACCTCGACACGATGACGGGACCCGCGACGAGCGACCCGAACAACCCCTTCGACGTCGACCGCAAGGGCACCGTGGCGTGGTCGGGCACCGGGCCCCCCATCACGAGCGGCTCGTACAGCCTCTCCATCTACGGCTTCCCGATCCTGTCCGGCACCATCGACAACCCCGCCGGCGAGACGAGCGCGGACGGTGTCGTCGATGTCGCCGAGATCCTCTCGTTCGTGCCGTTCGACCTCGTCGGCGTCGTCGAGGTCGGCGGCGGCATCGGCGGGACCGGCGGATCGTGCAGCGGGAACGCCTGGATCCGGATCGGCGGCGACCCCCTGACGTCGGTCCCCGGGCTCATCGGCATCGGGGCCGGGATCCTCGGGCTCGTCGGCGTCCTGAGCGCCGTCCCGGGCCGACACCCGGGCCGCGGCCTTCTCTTCGGGCTCGTCCTGGGGCTCGGCGGCGGCATCCTCGCGGTCGTCTTCGGCATCGTGCCCGTGGGTGCGCTCAGCCCGCTGGTCGCCCTCGGCGCCGGCGGCGTGATCGGGCTGGTCCTGGGCATCCTGCCGATCGGCGGGTCAGCCTGACCTGACCCCGGCGCTCGCGGTGGGGCCGGGGAGCGTCGCTCCTCGCTCCGCCTCCAGCGCCACCCAGTCGCCCTCGGCATCGCGGCCGAGGACCCGCAGGCCGGTGGCCTCGAACGCCGCCCGGACGTCCGTCTCGCGATCGACGAAGATCCCCGACGCCATGAGGCGGCCGCCCGAGACGAGCTCGGCGGCGAGGTCGGCGGCGGTGGCCACCAGGACCGACGCGATGAGGTTCGCCGCGACGAGGTCGAAGGGACCGGCGCCCGTGGGCAGCGAGCCGCGCCACGCCCGGAGCCGGCGCGCGACCCGGTTGCGGCGGGCGTTGGCGAGCGTCGCCTCGACGGCGATCGGATCGGTGTCGACGCCGACCAGCCCGCCGGCGCCCAGGAGCCCGGCGGCGATGGCCAGGATCCCCGAGCCACAGCCGACGTCCAGGAGGCGCGCGTGCCCGTCCCGGGCGCCTCCGCGCAGGAGGAGCCCCTCGTCGGCCCAGCGCTCGATCCCGGCCAGGCAGAGGCGCGTCGTGGGGTGCAGGCCGGTGCCGAAGGCCATCCCGGGGTCCATGGCGATCACCACGTCGCCGGGCCGCCGTCGGTGGCGCCGCCAGGTGGGCCGGATCACGATCCGCTGCCCGATCCGCATGACGCCCACGTGGCGCTTCCACGCGGTCGCCCAGTCGGACTCGTGGACGACCTGCGTGGAGAGCTCGCCGATCTCGCGGAGACCGAACGCCTGGAGGTGGCCGAGCGCGCGGTCCACCTCCTCCGTCGCCCGGCGGACGGCAGCGGCGTCGCGCGCCGGCAGGTAGGCCCGCACGGTCGCGGGAGCCAGGGGGTCGACGGCCGCCCCGAGCCCCTCGTCGACGAGGGTGAAGCCGGGCTCCACGCTGACCCCGCCGGGGGCGACGCGCGCGAGGATCTCGCCGACGGCCTCGACGGCCTCCGGGTCGCACGCCACCGCGAGCTCCAGCCACGCGTCCTCGCCGACCAGCCCGTCGGCCGCCGGGTCGGACCCGGCGCTCACCCCAGGGCGTCCTTGATCCGGTCGAGGACGCCGCCCCTGCCGGTCCCGACGTTCGTCTCGCCGGACGCCGCGGCGTAGGCCTCGAGCGCCTCGCGCTGCTCCTTCGAGAGCTTCGTCGGGATCGTCACGTCGACGAGGACGTGCAGGTCGCCGCGGGCGCCCGTGCGGCGGAGGTGGGGCGCGCCCCGGCCGCGGAGGCGGAGCTCGGTGCCCGGCTGCGTGCCCGGCTTGATCTCGAGATCCTCCTCCCCGTCGGCCGTCGGCACGCGGACGGTCGTCCCGAGCGTCGCCTGGGCGATCGACAGGTTCAGCTCGTGGTAGAGCTCGGTGCCCTCGCGTCGCAGGTGGGGGTGGGCCGCCACGTGGATCGCCACGTAGAGGCTGCCCGGCGGGCCGCCGCGGGACCCGACCTCGCCCTCGGACGAGAGCCGGATCTGGTGGCCGTCGTCGATTCCGGCGGGGACCGAGATGCGGAGGCGCTTCGTGCGCTGCCTGCGGCCGTCGCCGCCGCAGTCCTCGCAGGGTGCCTCGACCACCTTCCCCTCGCCCCGGCAGCGCGGGCACGTGACGACGTTGACCATCTGGCCCAGCATCGTCTGGCGAGTGTGGCGAATCTCGCCGCGGCCATTGCACTGGGGGCAGGTCTGGGCCGCCGTGCCCGCCTTCGCGCCCGAGCCAGAGCACGTCGCGCACCGGTCGAGGACCGGGAACTCGATCTCCTTCTCCGTCCCGCGGATCGATTCCTCGAACGTGATCCGGAGGTCGTAGCGGAGGTCCGACCCGACCGCCGGTCGACCGCGGCGAACCCCGCCCGCGGCGCTGCCGCCGAAGAACGCGTCGAAGAGGTCGGAGAAGGCGCCGAACCCGGCCCCGGCGCCCGGGTCGAAGCCGCCGGCACCGGCCGCACCGGCCTGGCCGAACATGTCGTAGGCCTGGCGGCGCTGCGGGTCGGAGAGGACCTGGTAGGCCTCGTTGATCTCCTTGAACCGGTCGTCGGAGCCGGCGTCCCGGTTCACGTCGGGATGCCACTGCTGGGCGAGCTTCCGGAACGCCTTCTTGATGTCGGCGTCGGTCGCCCCGCGCTCGACGCCCAGGATGTCGTAGTAGTCGCGCTGTGTCGTCATGTGCGACGCGAAGTCTACGGGGAGCGGCCCGGACGGTCAGGGCAGGTCCCACGGCTCTCGACGGCGACGGCCCGATGGAGTTCGATGGACGGGTGAACCACGGCGCCTCCGACCTGCCCGCGCTCCGGCGCCTCGCCCTCATGCGGCTCGAGGGGCGGACGGCCGACGACCCCGACGCGGTGGCGCTCGCCGGCTCCCTCGACGTCGACCCATGGGTCGCCCCGCTGCTCGCCGGGGCCGAGCGTGTCGACGCCTCGGGCAACCGGGTTCCGGTGCATCCCTACCAGAAGTGGCGCGGCGCCCACTGGCGGCTCGTCACGCTCGCGGAGCTCGGCATCGGGCGCGGCATGGACGCCGCCGCCGGCCCGATCGACGAGGCATTCCGCAGCGTGGTCGAGTGGCTGGAGGCGCCCGGGCGGCTGGCGCGGGCCCGCCCGATCGCCGGGCGCGCCCGGATGTGCGCCAGCCAGGACGGCAACGCCCTCTGGGCGGCCTGCCGGCTGGGGCTCGCCGACGATCCCGCCGCGACGCGCATGGCGGCGCGGCTGGTGGCCTGGCAATGGCCCGACGGCGGCTGGAACTGCGACCCGCGCCCGGAGGCGACGCACGCCTCGCTCCACGAGACATGGACCCCGCTCCGTGGGCTCGCGGCCTACGCGGCCGCGGGGACCGACACGGCCCTGCGCGCCGCGTGCGGCGACGCGGTGGCCGCGGCGGCCGATGTCCTCCTCCGGCACCGCCTGGTCGAGCAGCAGCGAGACGGCGAGATCATCGAGCCGTCGTTCCTGCGCCTCCGCTGGCCTCCGTACTGGCACTACGACCTCCTGGCCGGCCTCGGGGCGCTCCGCGAGGCCGGGCCGGCACACCTGCTCGACCCGCGGGCCGCGCCCGCGCTGGCGCGCCTCGATCGCCTGCGCGGTTCCGACGGACGCTGGCACGCCGGCGGTCGCTGGTGGCGTGCGCCGGGCTCACAGGGTGCCAACGTCGAGCTGGTCGACTGGGGAGCCGACGGCGAGGCGGCGATGCTCACGCTCGGCGCGCTGGCGATCTGCGAGGCGGCGGACGCCGCGGCCGGGGACGTGGATCCCCATCGCGATCGCCCGCGACCCGTGGACGCGGTCGCCCTCCTGGCCGGCAGCGCCTGATCGGGGGTGTCCGCGGAAAGCCTAGCCGGCGGCGCGCTGGCGTCCGCGGGCGCGGGCGCGCACGCGCACCGGGAGACCCGAGGGCGCGGCACCGACGATCGTCATCACCGAGCCTGCCAGCCCCATCACGTCGCGGCTGATCGGGGCTTCGGGGTGGGTGACGACGAAGGGGACGCCCTCCTGGTTCGACGCGGAAACCAGCTGCCAGTCCGACGCGACGACGTGATCGGGCTCGCGGCCGAGCGCGCGGCGCAGCTGGTCCGGCCGCAGGCCGCCCATCGCGTCGGCGCGGTTGATGACGACCCGGACCTTCGCCGGCGGATACCCGATCGCGGCGAACGCGGCGGCGGCGGCCCGCGTGCTGTCGAGCGCGGCCGGCTCGGGCGTGAGCACCTGCAGGATGACGTCAGCCATGTCGAGGACGGTCAGCGTCGTGTCGTTGAGGGCGCTCGGCGTGTCGATCACGACCGCCTGGTACGTCCGCCGCAGGAGGTCGAGGATCTTGTCGAGATCGCGCGCCGTGACCATGTCGGCCATCTCCAGGCGCGGCGGGGCGAACAGGATCGCGACCCCCGCAGGGCCCCGCCGCATCGTCGCGGTGAGATCGGAGGAGCGGACGCAGTCCGTGGGCAGGTCGCAGATCGACGGCTCCCCGGCATCGACGTGGAGGAGGCGCCGCAGGTCGCCGTACTGGAGGCTGCCGTCGACGAGCGCCGTGCGCACCCCGGACGCGGCCAGGGCGACGGCGAGGTTCAGGGCGAGCGTGGTCTTGCCGACGCCACCCTTGGCCGCGTAGACCGCCACGACGCGGGTCGCGCTGGCCGGATCCCGGCGCGAACGGCTCTCGTGCGCGTCGCGGATCCCGCGGGCGAGGTCGATCGTGCCGAACGGCAGGGCGACGACGGCGTCGGCGTGGGCCCGGACGCGCTCCGCGAGGCCGGCGTCCGACGGCACCCCGAGGGCGACGACGGCCGTCCCCGGCATCGCCGAGCGGAGGCGCTCGAGGACGTCGATTCCGGACGCGCGGCCCTGGAGGAGGACATCCACGAGCACGACGTCGGCCCGCAGCTCGCGGACCTCCTTGACCGCCTGCCGCCCGTCGGCGACGACCTGGACGAGGCGCAGCGACGGCTGACCGCGGAGCATCTCGCGGACGTGGGCCGCAACCTCGGGCATCTCCTCGACCAGCACCAGCCGGAGCGGCCGGGCGGCATCCTCGGGCGCGACCTCGGGCGGGTCGGGCAGGAGCCCGACGGGCGTCACCGTCGACGTCTTCTTCGGCCGGCGGGGACGCGGCATCGGCCGGTCATCCGGGGAGGCGCGGAGGAGCGGGGCCGGCTGCAGCGGGATCGGGGCGGGGTCGGGTGCAGCAGCCGGCTCGCGGTCCGGGCCGGCGGCAGCGCCCCCGTCGAGCAGCCGGAGCGCGGGATCGGGCGCGGCCACGTCCGGCGTGACGGTGCCGCCGTCACCCGCGTCGGGACGGGGGCCGCGACGGGGCAGGTGGAGTCGCTCGCGAAGCGGAGGCATGCCGGTCTCCTGTGCCGAGGAGGAGACCATCGCGCGCGTGGCGCGCCGACGCAACGCCTACGGTGGTACCGGTCGGGTGCGGCGGTGGTCCGGTGGTCCGGTGCCGGTCAGTCGCTCGGCGCGACCTCGTGGCCGCCCGCGGCGAGGGCGGCGCCGATGATCCCCGACGTGTTGAGGTACTGCGCCGTCACGATCGGGGCGCGCGATTTCAGCCACTTGGAGTACTTCGCGTACTCCTTGCTCACGCCGCCGCCCAGGATGATGAGGTCGGGCCAGAACCAGGCCTCGAGCATCGCGATGTACGCGTTGAACTCGCGGGCCCAGACTCGCCAGCCGATCCCCCGACGCTCACGCGCCGCTCCCGAGATCGAGAGCTCGGCGTCCTTCCGGCGGTACGGGATGTGGCCGAACTCGGTGGAATCCAGGAGTCTGCCGTTGATCAGCAGGGCACTCCCGATGCCGGTCCCGAGCGTCAGCAGCAGCACCGTGCCCGGCACGCCCCTGGCGGCCCCGAAGGCGACCTCCGCCAGGCCCGCGGCGTCCGCGTCGTTGATCAGGCGGACCGGGCGGCCGAGCCGCGCCTCCAGCGCCTCCTGGGCCGGGAAGTCGACCCAGCTCTTCTCGATGTTGGCGGCCGTAAGGAGCCGGCCGCGCTTCACGACACCGGGGAGCCCGGCCCCGGCCGGCATCGTCGCGTCGAGGTGCCCGCCGGCCGCCAGCTGGTCCAGGATCACGCCCACGGTCTCGATGACCGCCTCGGGCGTCGCGGGCTGGGGTGTCTTCTGGCGGATCCGGGGCGAGACGAGCTCGCCGGTGGCGAGATCCACGACGGCGGCCTTGACGCCGGTCCCGCCGACGTCGATCCCGATCGCGCGGTCGCGCGCGGCCGGTGGGGCGTCGGTCACTGGATCGGCCGGGGCCGACTCGGCAGGAGGATCGGCGGCCGGCTCGCCGGGTGCCGTCTTGGCGGTCGGGGGGGCCTCGGGCTCGCTCATGGTCGGCAGGATACCGTCCCTCACGCCCGCGTCGAGCGTCGCCGGACCACGAGGATGACGGCCCCGGCGAGCAGGATCCCGCCGGCCGCGGTGAGCGCCAGCGGGACGGCGCCTGTCCCCCCGTCGCCGGAAGTCCCGCCGTCGCCGGTCGGCGCGCTCGGCGTGGGAGTGGCGGACGGGGCGGCGACGGCCACCTCGATCGTCGCCGCCGGCCCGACGTTGCCGGCCGCGTCGATCGCCCGGACTGCGTAGACGGCGCCGTCCGGCGACGCGTCCGGGTCGGCGAGCTCGGGTGCCGTCGGCTCGCCGACGACGGTGGCCGGGCCGTCGGCGAGGGCCGCGCGCTCCACGCGGTAGCGGACGGCATCGGGCGTCGGCTGCCAGCCCAGGCGGACCCCGTCGCCGGGGAGCACCTGGAGGCCGTCCGGCGCGGCCGGCGGCACCAGGTCGGCGCTCGCGAGGGGTACCAGCAGCGCGGCGCCGAGCGGCGGCAGGGTGACGCCGAGCTGGCCGTCGGCGACGGTCAGCACCACCGCCTCGGCGCCCTTTCCCGGCGCGACGTCCGAGAGCTGCACGCCGTCCGGGACCGGGATCCCGGCGCCCCGCGCGTCGGCCATCGGGATGACGATCGTCGCCTCGCGCTCCGGGTCCGGGTTGAGCGCGACGACCGCCAGGCCGCCCGCGTCGTCGTACCGGGAGAACGCCACGGTCCGGTCACGGTCGTTCGCCACGAGGAAGCGCATGGCGCCGTCGCGCAGGACCGCGGCGCTCCGTCGGATCCAGGCCAGCTCCTTGTACCAGGCGTGCAGGGAGGCGTCCGCGGACGCGGGCAGCGAGCCGTCCGCCCCCAGCACCGGGAACGTCCGCCGGTCGTCCGGGTCGTCCGCGCCGGTCATCCCGACCTCGTCGCCGTAGTAGATCGTCGGCGCGCCCGGCAGGGTGAACTGGAGCAGGCTCGCCAGGCGCAGGCGCGCCTTGCCGGCCGCCAGGTTCTCCGGCGTCTCGCGGTCCTCCCGCTCGCCGGGCGTCAGCGACCAGAGGGCGCGCTCGGTGTCGTGCGTGCCGAGGAGGCTCCACGCGGTTCGCGCGGCGAACGCCGGGTAGTCCTCCGCGATGGAGAGCAGCTTGCGGGCGAGGAGGCTCGGCGGCTGGTCGCTGGCGCCCGAGTCCGGGAAGCCCTCGCCGTCGACCCGGCCGAGGAACCCGAGCACCGCGTTCCGGAACCGGTAGTCCATCGTCGTGTCGGCCGTGTCGCCCCGGACCTTCGGCAGGACCTGGTCGCGCTGCCACAGCTCGCCGACGATCGCCGCCTCCGGGTCGGTCTCCTTGACGGCGGCCCGGAAGGCCGGCCAGAAGTCGTCGGGGAAGCTGGCGTCCATCATCACGTCCAGGCGCCAGCCGGCCGCGCCCGCGCGCAGCCACTGCCGCGCGACCGCATCGTCGCCCTCGTAGACGAGGTCCCGCACCGCGGCCTCGGCCTTGACGAGCACCGGCAGCGACGCGTACCCGGCCCAGGCGACGTAGTCCATCGTGTTCGGGCCATCCGGGCCGGCGCAGGCGGCCCCCGCCGCGGGACGGAACGTGAACCAGGCCCGGTACGGCGACTCGACGCTCTCGCAGGCGCCGGGCGGCCCGTCGAAGTGGCCGTACCGGTCGAAGTACGGCGAGTCGGACGAGACGTGGTTGAAGACCCCGTCGACGATGACCCGGATGCCCTGCGCGCCGGCGTCGGCGACGAGCGCCTCCCAGTCGGCGAGCGTCCCGAAGCGGGGGTCGATGACCGTGTAGTCGCGCGTGTCGTAGAGGTGGTTGGAGCCGGCGGCGAAGATCGGGTTCAGGTAGAGCACGTCCACGCCCAGGTCGGCGAGGTACGCCAGGTTCGCCCGGACGCCGGCCAGGTCGCCGCCGAACCAGTCGCGGCCGCGGCCGGGCGACTCCGGGAGCTGGTCCCAGGTGCGGCGCTCGTTGCGGTCGGTCTCGTCGTCCGGCCAGGCGTAGCGCGGGTCGTCGACGTCGACGTCGTTGGACGGGTCGCCGTTGCGGAAGCGATCCGGGAAGACCTGGTAGACGACCGCGCCGTCGAGCCACGGGATCGGCTCCACGCCCGGCACGTGGACGGTGACGACGTACCCGTTGTCGACGGCGGTGCGGGTCGCGACGCCCCGGCCCCCGTCCAGCAGCGCATCGTCGGCGTAGTAGGCCTCGGCGTCGCCGTCGGCGACCTCGAAGCGGTAGCCCAGCGTCGTGGGGTCGGCCGGCGTGATGGTCGCCTCCCACCAGTCGCAGGGGGCGACGACATCCACGGGCTCCTCCCCGCAGGCGGCCCCGGACGCAGCCATCTCCATCGCCGTCCGCGTCCGCTCGTTCGCCGCGGCGTCGAAGACCACCAGCTCCACGCCGGTCGCGTCCGCGTGGAACGTCCGGAAGCGGAGCCGGATCGGGCTGCCGGCGGGCGAGGCACCGGCCGGGGATCGGTACGCCAGGTCGCGGCTGTCGTGCGCGAACCCCAGCGGGTCGAGGTGGCCGTCGGCGGCCGGCGGGCCGGCCGGGCGGGCGGTGGCGGGGACCTGCCCGCGGGGGTCGAAGGCGATCTCGACCGGGCCCGTGAGGCCCTGCGGCTCGACGCCCCATGCCTGGCTCCGATCGCCGTCCGCCACGCGAAGGCAGCCGCCGGCCGGGACGTCCACGACGGCCGTCGAGACTCCGTCGCCATCCGGGTCGAAGAGCACGGCCGCGGGGTCCACCGGGGGGGGCGGCGGTCCCTCGGCCTCGCACGGCGCGGGAAGGTGCCATGCGAAGACGAACGACTCGTCGGTCGATGCGGCGGCGACGTTGCGGCGCACGTCGAAGACGAACGTGACCTCGGTCGGGGAGGCGAGCTGGAGCACGCGGTCGTCGCCGTCCGGGCGGGTCCCGACGCCGACGGACGTGGACTCAGCGCCGCCCGTCGGGATGACGGCAACGCGCCAGCGCCACTCGCCCGCCGGCAGGGACAGCGTCACCGCGACCTGCTCTCCGTCCCCGGTCATCCGCGTCGCGGCGCAGTCCTCCGTCCAGGCCTCGCACGCGCCGCCCGACACCGCCGGCTGGAAGGTCCCGATGACCACGGCCTCGACGCTCCCGGTCGCCGCGAGAGCCCGCTCCGGCGCGGCCGCCGGCGCACCGGCAACCGCGGCCAGGACGGCCGCGATTGCCAGGAGGACGAGGGCTCGTCGGTGCATCGCGCGCAGCGTAGCGCGTGCCGTCGCAGGAGGCGGGCCGACCTCAGAGCGAGCCGCGGATCTGCATCTCCCTGGTCTGGCTGGGTGCGGGCGATCCCCTACTTCAGGAGCAGCCGCTCCAGGCGGCGCGAGGTGATCGCCAGGCCGATCACGCCCATCGTGAGCAGGTACGCCACGTGGACCAGGAGACCCGGCCCGACGTTCCCCGTCGTCAGGCCCCGGATCAGGTCCACGCCGTGGTAGAGCGGCGTGAGCTGGACCAGCAGCTGGATCGGCTCCGGGTAGGTCGTGATCGGGTAGAACGTCGCCGAGAAGAGGAAGAGGGGCAGGATCACGAGCTGGACCAGGTCGAAGTCCTGCCAGGTGCGCATGAAGGAGGTGGCGGCCATGCCGGCCGCTCCGAACGCGAAGCCCACGAGGAGCGCTGCCGGGAAGGCGAGGATCGCCCAGGGCGAGAGGACCATCCCCAGCGCGGTCATCACCAGCAGGAACGCCGCCGCGTAGATGCCGCCGCGGATCAGCGCCCAGCCGATCTCGCCGAGCGCCACGTCCCCCACCCCGACCGGCGTCGAGAGGATGGCGTCGTAGGTCTTCGCGTAGTTGAGCTTGAAGAAGACGTTGAACGTCGAGTCGTAGATCGCCCCGTTCATGGCCGAGGACGCGAGGAGCGCCGGCGCGACGAAGGCCGTGTACGGGATCTCCTGGCCGTCGACGACGACGCCGCCCACGAGCGCGCCGATCCCCAGGCCGATCGAGAGCAGGTAGAAGAGCGGCTCGAAGAAGCCCGAGACGATGACCAGCCAGCCGCGCCGGTAGACCATCAGGTTCCGCTCGATCAGGAGGCCGGCGCGGCGGCCCCCGAAGAGGATCGGCGGGGCGACGCGGGCGAGGAGGGTCATCGGCCGGGCCTCACTTGACCAGCCGCCGGCGGAAGGTGACGAATGCCGCGGCCACGCCGACGGTCGCCATCGTCCCGAGGTAGGCGACGTGGACCAGCGTGAGCACCGGCTCCGCGGTACCCAGGGCAAGAGAGCGGCAGAGGTCCACGCCGTGCCAGAGCGGGGTCAGGACCGCCACCACCTGCAGCGGCTCCGGAAGCTGGCTGATCGGGAAGAACGTGCCCGAGAAGAGGAAGAGGGGGATGACGCCGAAGCGGAAGAGGGCGTTGAACCCGTTGCCGTCCCTCTGGGTCGCCGAATAGGCGGCGATCGGGGCGGCGAAGGCGAGGCCCGTGAGGAGCGCGGCGGGGACGGCGAGGATCGCCGCGGGACCCGAGACTGCGCCGAAGAGGATGGTCACCAGGAAGAAGACGGAGAGCACCAGCAGCAGGCGCAGGCCGATGTAGGTCAGCTTGCCGATCACCACGTCCGACGGGCGGATCGGAGTCGCCGTCATCCCGTGGAAGCTCTTCACCCACACGAGGCCGGCCATCACCGGGAAGGTGGACTCGCCGGCCGCCGTCTGCATGGCCGTCGAGGCCAGGAGGCCGGGCGCCAGGAAGGCCAGGTACGAGACCCCCGCCAGCGCGGCGGCGTTCGCGGCGTCGGTGGAGGAGCCGGCGGCCGCGTTCGCGTCGACGAGGCTCCCGAGACCCAGGCCCATCGCGGTCAGGAACAGGACCGGGGAGAGGAACGAGCTGAAGAGGCTCCCCCGCCAGGCGCGGCGGTAGACGAGCAGCTCGTGCTCCAGGACCCGGACCGCCGGCGCCGCCATCTCCCCGCGCCTCCTAGTCGACCAGGCTGCGGCCGGTGAGCCGGAGGAAGACGTCCTCGAGCGACGAGCGCCGGACGAGGACCATCTCCGGCCGGAGCCCGCGGGCGTGCGCGAGCTCGGAGGCGCGCTCGCCGTCGTCGGCGTAGACGAGGACGCGGTCGGGCAGGCGCTCGACGCGCTCACCCAACCCGTCGAGCTGGCCGTCGAGCGTCTCCTGGACGCCGACCGGGAAGCGCATCTCGAGCACCTCGCGGGTGGAGTGCTGCTCGATGAGCTGGCGCGGGCTCCCCTCGGCGACGATCTTCGCGTGGTCCATCACGACCAGCCGGTCGCAGAGCTGCTCGGCCTCGTCCATGTAGTGGGTCGTGAGGACCAGCGTCACTCCCCGCTGCTTGAGCCGGTAGAGGCGGTCCCAGAGGAGGTGTCGGGCCTGCGGGTCGAGGCCTGTCGTCGGCTCGTCGAGCAGGAGCAGGTCGGGCTCGTTGACCAGGCTGCGGGCGATCGTGAGGCGCCGCTTCATGCCGCCCGAGAGCGGCTCGACCTGGTCGCCGGAGCGCTCCGTCAGCTGGACGAAGTCGAGGAGCTCGTCGACCCGCTGGCGGATCACCGGCCGCGGCAGGTCGAAGTACCGGCCGTAGATCGTCAGGTTCTCGCGGACCGTGAGCTCCATGTCGAGCGTGTCCTGCTGCGGCACGACGCCGATCCGCGCCCGGATCCGCGGCCCGTCAGCGAGGGGATCCATGCCGAGCACGCGCAGCGTGCCGCCGGTCACCGGCGAGACGCAGGCGATCATCCGCATCGTGCTGGTCTTGCCCGCGCCGTTGGGGCCCAGGAAGCCGAACGACTCGCCCGGCGCCACGTCGAAGTCGACGGCGTCGACCGCGGTGAAGCCGCCGAACCGCTTCGTCAGCGCGCGCGCGTGGATCAGGGAGGTGCTCGGGGACGCCGTCATGGGAGGCGGAGTCTACTCCTGCCGGGCGCACGGGCCCACCGTGCCGGACGCGGCCTCAGCGTACCGGGCGGCCTCAGCGTACCGGGCGGCCTCAGCGTACCGGGCGGCCTCAGCGTACCGGGCGGCCTTCCTGACAAATGAGCGCACCGCGCACCTACCGCCCGGTTCCGGCCTCCGCCCGATGCGTCCGCCTCATCGTCGCGCGCCCTGCCTCACCGGGCAGGCCGGGCAAGGGTGCACGGTGGGGCGCCGGACGCCCCGGCTGGCAGGGTCGGACCGCAGGGCTGCATCCCGATGACGCCCGGAGCGGGCCGGCCGGCGGGGGCGCCGACCCGGGTCGGACGCAAGGTGCGCTACGTGCTCATGTGGCAGGCCGGATCGGGCCGCCGGACGCGCGGGGCCGGACCGGGCCGCCGGACGCGCGGGGCCGGACCGGGCCGCCGGACGCGGCGGAGCCGCCACGCAGGCGTCCAGCCCGGCACGCCGGCGGACCTACCGAACCACGACCGGCTGGAGCTGTTCGGCGGCTCCCGCAGGGAGCCGGCCCGCGTAGGCACGCTCCACGGGTCCCGTCGCCGAGGCGCTTCGTCAGGCGGCGCGCATGGATCAGGGAGGTGCTCGGGGAAGCCGTCATGGGAGGCGGAGTGTACGCCGGGCGCCTGTTCGCAGGCGTCGCGGGGTGGACGACCTGCGGGCGGTCCCGGCTGTCTCTACCGGACGACAACCGCCTGGGCGGGCGCACCCGCACCCACCCGGAGCCGGCCGGCGTAGGCGAGCTCGACGCCGGTCGTCGCGTCCAGGACTTCCAGGCCCACGGCGAGGGGCGCGCCGCCGGCCGGCCGCGGCGCCGTCGACGCGTAGAGGAGCCGGCCGTCGGGGCTGAGGGAGATCGCGCGGGTCGAGCCGTCGGCCAGCGGGAAGGACACGACGTGCGACCAGCGCTCGATGTCGACGACGTGGACGACCGCCCTGCCGGCGGTGCCCGGGACCGGCGCATCGAGGGCGAAGAGCCGCCCGCGCCCGGCGTCGAGGGCGAGCACCGGCAGCGCCCCGGCCGCCGTCGGCGGCTGGTCGGCGGGGACCACGTCGAGGTAGCCGCGCTGCGGGTCCACCGCCAGCGACGTCACGCTGGCCCTCCCGCCCGGGTCGACGGCGATCCGCCAGAAGGTGCCCGCGGCCGGCGACCAGCGATATGTGACCGCCCGGGCCCGGTCGACGGCGACGCCGTTGCCGTCGAGCCAGGCCGTCCCGATCTGGGTGCCCCCCGGTTCGAGAAGCTCCGTCCCCACGACGGTCCCGGGCCCCCGGGCCGGCGCGCCGGCGGTGCCGGCGGCGAGCAGGCGGAGCTCTGCCGCCGATCCGCCGGGGCAGACGACGAAGAGCGTGTCCTCCGAGGCCCAACCCTCGCCGAGCGCGCCCCCACAGGGGACCCCGCCGTCGCGGGCGACGGCTGCGGAAGCCGATCCGAGCCAGGCGGCCTCCGGCGGCAGGGCTCGGGGCTCTCCGACGGCATCACCGGCGGCGGCCCCGGCGTCGAGGTGCAGGAGGGCCAGCCGCCGCTCGGCCGGAGCCGGCGCGTTCCGGGTGATGGTGACCCCGACGAGGGCCGCGCTCCCGTCCGGCGCGACGCTCACCGCGAGATCGCCAAGCGACGCCGGACCGGCCTCGCTCTCGAGGGGCAGCGCCAGGATCTCGCGCGAGCCGGTTGCGACGGCCCCCGTGTCGCCCACGAGATAGCGGTCCAGCCCGACCCGGTAGCCGCCCTCGCCGAGGACGGCCCAGACGAGGAGGAGGCTGTCCGGCTCGGCGCCGGCCGTGACCGCGACGGCGACCGGGTCACCGAAGGCGAGGTCCCGGCGGCCGACCAGGCTGGTCAGCGGGACGGGAGGACGAACGCCTTCGCCGGCCCGGGGCGGCGGGCTCGGCCACGGCTCGGCCGGCGCCGGGCGGGACGACCCGAGCGTCACGACCGAGAGCGCGTACGTTGCCCACGTCGAGCCGGGCGGGCGGCCTTTCTGGCGGGCCACGCAGACGATCCGCCCGCCGGCGAGGACGAGCGGCCGCTCGAGCTCGCAGCCCGTGACCCTACCGATCGTCCCGTTCGCGACGTCGATCCAGCGCCCCCCAAGGAGGGCGAATGGATCGGCGGGGAGCGGCCCGCCGAGGCGGAGCCGAGGAACGGGCGACGCGTCGGCCGACGGCGAAGCCGCGACCGCCGGCGTGCTGGCAGGTCCCGGGCTCACAAGGGGCGCGGCGGTCGGGTCTGCCAGGATGGGGTCCTCGCCGGCCGGCACTTTCGGGCCCAGGAGGCCGGTCCCCACGATCACGACGGCCAGGCCGGCGACCACGACGACGGGCAGCCAGCGACCGATCCCGGCGCGCCCGGGCCCGGTTCGGCCCGCGTCGCCCCCGCCGGGCGCCGTGCGGGGACGGGCTGATTCCGCCGCCGACCCACCGGTGGCGATCTCCTCGATCCCGGCGGCGGCGTCCGGGTCGACGGCGCTGCGGCGTTGCGTGTCCATGCCCATCATTCGCTCGAGGGCGCCGTCCGGTTCGGGCCGGTCCCCGGCGCGGCGGGGCCCGGCCGTCGCGCCGGCACCGTCTGCCACGCCCGCGCGAGGCCGGGAATCGCGATGCCCGCGCCGGGAATCGCGGGGCCCGGGCGTCGCCCGGGCCCCGGTCGTGCGTCGGCATCGCCGCGGCTGACCGCCGCGCGCCGCTACACCTCCTTGAACTCGCCCTCCACCGTCTCGTCCTCGGCGCCGGAGCCCTCGCCGGCCTCGCCGGATTCGTCCGGGCCGGCCTCGCCGGTGGCGTCGCCGCCCGCCTCGTCGGCGGCCGCCGCGGACGCCGCGTAGGCGGCGGTGCCGACCCGTTGGAGGACCTCGGCGAGCTCGGTCGCCCGCGTCTTGACGACGTCCACGGACTCCGTCTTGAGGGCGTTGCGGACGTCGGAGACCTTGCCCTCGACCGCCGCGCGGTCCTCGGCCGACACCTTGTCGCCGAGGTCCTTGAGCGTGCGCTCGGCCTGGAACGTCAGGGCCTCGGCCTGGTTGCGGGCCTCGACCTCCTCGCGCCGGCGGCGGTCGTCGTCGGCGTGCTCGCCGGCCTCGCGGACCATCCGGTCGACGTCCTTCTTGTCGAGCATGGAGGACGCGGTGATCGTGACCTTCTGCTCCTTGCCGGTCGCCCGGTCCTTGGCGCGGACCTCGACGATTCCGTTGGCGTCGATGTCGAAGGTCACCTCGATCTGGGGCACGCCGCGCGGCGCGGACGGGATCCCGTCGAGGATGAACTTGCCGAGGGTCTTGTTGTCGGTCGCGAACTCCCGCTCGCCCTGGAGGACGTGGATCTCCACCTGGGGCTGGTTGTCCGACGCGGTCGAGAAGACCTGCGACTTGCTGGTCGGGATCGTCGTGTTGCGCTCGATGAGGCGGGTCATGACCCCGCCCAGCGTCTCGATGCCGAGCGAGAGGGGCGTCACGTCGAGGAGCAGGACGTCCTTGACGTCGCCGGCCAGCACGCCGGCCTGGATCGCCGCGCCGACGGCGACCACCTCGTCCGGGTTGACGCCGCGGCTCGGCTCCTTGCCGCCGAACATCGCCTTGACGGCCTCGAAGACGGCCGGCATGCGGGTCATCCCGCCGACGAGGACGACTTCGTCGATGTCGGCCGCAGTGAGCCCGGCGTCCTTGAGGGCCTTCTTGACCGGCTCGGCGGTCTTCTGGACGAGGTCGCCGACGAGGTCCTCGAGCTTCGCGCGGTTGAGCGTGACCACGAGATGCTTCGGGCCCGACGCGTCGGCCGTGATGTACGGCAGGTTGATCTCGGTCGACATCGCCGAGGAGAGCTCGATCTTGGCCTTCTCGGCGGCCTCCTTCACCCGGGAGAGCGCCTGCGGGTCGTTCCGGAGGTCGAGGCCCTGGTCCTTCTTGAACTCGGCCAGGAGCCAGTCCATGACCCGGATGTCGAAGTCATCGCCGCCGAGGTGCGTGTCGCCGTTGGTCGACTTGACCTCGAAGACGCCCTCGCCCAGCTCGAGGATCGAGATGTCGAAGGTGCCACCGCCGAGGTCGTACACGGCGATCTTCTCGTCGTGCTTCTTGTCGAGGCCGTAGGCCAGCGAGGACGCGGTCGGCTCGTTGATGATCCGCTTGACATCGAGGCCGGCGATCCGGCCGGCGTCCTTCGTCGCCTGGCGCTGGGTGTCGTCGAAGTAGGCCGGGACCGTGATCACGGCCTCGGTGACCTTCTCGCCGAGGTAGGCCTCCGCGTCCGCCTTGAGCTTCTGGAGGATCATCGCGCTGATCTCGGGCGGCGTGTAGCTGCGGCCCTCGCCCATCAGAACCTTGATCCCGTCGGACTTGGCGTCCTTCTCGACCGTGTAGGGCACGAGGCCCTTGCTCCGCTGGACCTCCGGGTCGTCCCAGCGGCGGCCCATGAAGCGCTTGATGGAGTAGACGGTGTTGGCGGGGTTCGTGACGGCCTGGCGCTTGGCCAGCTGACCGACGAGCCGCTCGCCGGTCTTGGTGAAGGCGACGACCGACGGGACGGTCCGTCCGCCCTCGGCGGACGCGATCACGGTGGGCTCGCCGCCCTCCATCACGGCGACGACCGAGTTCGTCGTCCCGAGGTCGATGCCGATGATCTTGCCCATGGGTGCTGGTGCTCCTCTCGCGGGTGAGTGTCAGGTGGTGGTGGTGATCGGGTGTCCTGGTCGGGGGTCGGTGGTCGGGGGTCGGTGGTCAGTTCGGGCGGTCGGCCGGGCCGGAGCCGTCGCTCACGGCCACGAGGGAGGGTCGCAGGACCCGGTCCCGGATTCGGTAGCCGCGGCGGATCTCCGCAACGACCTCGTCCTCGGGCCGCCCGGTGCCGGGAACGTGGCTCAGCGCCTCGTGGACCGCAGGGTCGAACGGCCGGCCGAGCGCCTCGATCGAGGTCACGCCCTCGCTCTCGAGGAGCGCGCGGAGCTTGCGATCGATGGCCGCGATCCCCTCGAGCCAGGGCGTCTCGCGGGCGTCGGCGGGCACGTGCTCGATGGCGAGGTCGAAGTCGTCCGCCAGGGCCACGACCTTCCCGAGCAGGAGCTCGTTCGCGAGCCCCAGCATCTGCTCGCGCTCCTCCGCGGTGCGGCGCCGGAGGTTCGCGTAGTCGGCCTGGGCGCGCTGCGCCAGGGCGACGTGCTCGTCGGCCCTGGCGAGCGCGGCGTCGCGCTCGACCGTGAGCGCCTCGACCTGCGCGAGCAGGGCGGTCGGGCTCGTGTCGAGCTCCGCGATCCGCTCCTCGGCGCGGCTGCGGCGCGGGGGCGCTGGGTCGTCCGAGGGGTTCGGCTGGTCGGGCTGGTGCGGCATGCGGCTCCCCGGTGCTTCAGGCATAGAGGTGGTCGACGAGGTCGTTCATGAGGCCGGAGACGAAACGGACGGTGCCGATCGCCTGGGCGTACCGGAGACGAGTAGGCCCGAGAACGCCGACGACGCCGACGGCGGAGCCGGGCCGCCCGTATGGCGCGAGCACGAGGGCCACGCCGGCCATCTCCTGGGTGCGGTTCTCGGCCCCGATGTAGACCCGCAGGTCCCCGGAGCGCGTGACCTCCTCGAAGAGCTCGCCCAGGTAGGTGCGGTTCTCGAGGGCCGCAAACACGCGGCGGAGCTTCTCGGACGCCGCAAACTCGGGTTCCGCCATCACGTGCAGGAGGCCGTCGCTGAAGAGCTGCTCCACGGTGGCGGCGTCGAACTCCCGCAGGATCCGGAGGGCTCGCTCGCCGGCGCGCCGCACCAGGGTGAAGACCGGGTCGTCGGCCGGGGCGTCCTCGAACCAGCGCAGCCGCTCCGCGAGATCGGCCGACGTCAGGTGCATGCACGAGCGGTTGAGCCGCTGGGCGGCCTCGTCCAGCTCGTCCTCCGACGTGCCGGGCTCGAGGGTGAGGAGCGCCTGCTTGAGCGACCCCTCGTTGAGCACGACGATCAGGCTGGCCATCCGCTCCCCGATGCTCACGAGCTCCAGGCGTCGAATGCGCGCCGCGCGGGGCTTGGCCGGCGTCGCGAGGCCCGCGGCGTGCGTGGCCGAGGCGAGCGTCGTGGCCGCCAGGCGGAACCACTGGTCGGTGGCGAACTCCACCTGGCCGAACTGGTGGCGGATCATGTGCTGCTCGATCGGCGGGAGCGGCATATCCGCGATCAGCGACTCGACGTAGAAGCGGTAGCCCTCGTCGGTGGGCACGCGCCCGGCCGAGGTGTGCGGGTGGCCGAGGAACCCCTCCGTCTCGAGCTCGGCGAGCACGTTGCGGATGGTGGCCGAGCTCACGTGAAACGGGTAGCGCTCCACGAGCGTCTGCGAGCCGACGGGGGCCGCGGTGGTGACGTATTCCTCGATGACGGCCCGCAGGATCGCCTGCGCCCGGGCGTCCAGCGGACCGCTGCTGCGGCGGACTCCTCGCACCACGGCACGGCTCCCCGGGGCGCTCATCATGGTGGAGCGCCCTGCGTTGTGGTTAGCACTCACTACCATGGAGTGCTAACGAATGTGCCGAAATCCTAGCAGTCTCACGCGTCGAGTGTCAACGTTGGTCCGGGGCGTCGCGCCCGCCACCGCGAGCGGTGCCGCCGGCCGTGGCCCTCTCAGATCAGCCGGCTGAAGAGCTCGTTCGAGAGAAGGCGGCCGCGAAGCGTCAGGTGCACCCGCTTGTCGAGGATCTCCTCGACAAGGCCTGCCTCGTGGGCCCACGTGAGCTCGTCGGCCCGCGTCAGGGCGAGCTCGCGGGAGATGCCGTGGGCCGTCCGCAGGCCCAGGATGAGCGACTCCGCCGCTGCCGTCGCCGCGTCGATCGGCTCGGAGCCGCCCGGCGGGAGCGCGGGCGGACCGCCGTCCTGCGGGACGAGGGCACCGAGCCAGGCCTCGAGGCGCGCGGCATTCCAGCGCCGGGTCACCCCATCGAACGCATGGGCGCCCGGGCCGACCGCCTCGTACGGGAGGCGCCTCCAGTACGCGAGGTTGTGCCGGCTCTCGGCGCCCGGGACTGCCCAGTTCGAGATCTCGTACCACGGCATGCCGGCTCCCTCGAGGGCCGCGTCGGCGAGGGCATAGGCGGCCGCCGCGCGGTCCTCGTCCTGGGCGGCGCGCGCGCGCTCGCGCCAGCGCCGCGCCCCCGCCGCGGTGGGCAGGTGGTCGCCCAACGGACCCGTGATCTCCTCCGCGTCGGGATCGTCGAGCGTGAGGGCGTAGCACGACACGTGATCGGGGCCCAGGGCCAGGGCGTCCTCCACCGATGCGGCCCACGTGGCGAGGCGCTGTCCCGGCACGTCGTACAGCAGGTCGAGGCTCACCCTGGGGATCCCCGCCGCGCGCGCCGCGGCGACCGCGTCGGCCACGTCGGCTGCCCGGTGACGCCGCCCCAGCGTCCGCAACTCCCCGTCCTCGAGGCTCTGGGCACCGAGCGAGAGCCGGGTCACGCCGGCCGCCGCGAAGCCTTCGAGGTCGCCTCGATCGTCCGGGCCCGGGTTCGCCTCGAGCGTCACCTCGGCGTCCGGCGCCAGGCCGTACCGGTCTCGAACCCGGGCCACCAGGCCGGCGACGGCGTCCGCGGGCAGAAGCGAGGGCGTGCCGCCGCCGAGGTAGAGGGTGGTCAGCGGCGCCCGCCCGGCGTTGTCGGGCGGGCCGAAGTCCGCATCGAGCGCGTCGGCGCGCAGGTCGAGCTCACGGCCCAGCCCCGCCAGGAACCTGCCCACCCGGCTCCGGGGGCCGACGGCGTCGCCGCCCACGTAGACGACGAAGTCGCAGTAGGGGCACAGCGAGCGGCAGAACGGCACGTGGACGTACAGCGACGCGGGCGGCCGCGCAGCCGCCGGGCGGCGCTGATCCGGCGCGGGGCGGATCGGATCCGGCGCCGGGCGGCGCTGATCCGGCCCGGCGTCCCCGGCGCTCATGGCTGGTTCGACCCTCGATCGTCCGGCCGGTCGAGGAGCCGCCAGCCCGGCGGCGGCCGGCGATACTCCCACGTCTCCTCGATCTCCTGGCCGCGCGGGGCCGGCTGGCCCGCGTGGCCGGTGCAAACGAAGACGGCGGTCCGGGTCATCGCGTGGGCCAGGAAGGCGGCCCCCACGGCACCCGTCGCGATCGTCAGCCACCCTGTCACGAGCCCCCCGACCAGCGTCAGGAGGAACATGTAGCGCCCGCGACCCGGGGCCCCCGTCCGCGTCGCCAGCGTGTACAGGAAGGCCTGGGCGATCACCGCCGTCACGGGGTTGATGCCGACGATGAGCAGCAACCCGAGGACCGCGCCCCGAAAGGTGACCTCGTCCAGGAAGGCGGTCCCGATCGCGTTGAGCACCGCGCCCGGGTACGTCCAGGTCGGCGGGAAGCGGATCCGGCCATAGCGGTACAGCGCGTAGGCGATCGCCTGGATCGTCCCCAGCGCCCCGAACCCGAAGCCGAGCACCAGCGCCTCGCCGCGATCGCCGAGCGAGATGCCCAGGTCGGCGGCGGGGTCGGGATGCACGAGCAGGAGCGAGCCGACGAGGGCGAAGCCCAGGAGGATCCAGCTGAGCCGGCGGAAGAAGGACGTGCGGCGGCCGTCGCGGGCCGGCTCGTCGTACTCCGCCGCGCCGAACTTCTCGGCCTCGAAGCGCAGGATGACCAGGAAGAGCGTGATCGCGAGGGCGACGAGGACGCGGATCGGGTCGACCCACTCCTCCACGTCAGGCCTCCTCGCCCATCTTGAGGACGGCGAGGAACGCGTCCTGCGGGATCTCGACCGACCCGACGCGCTTCATCCGCTGCTTGCCTTCCTTCTGCTTCTCGAGCAGCTTCCGCTTGCGGGTGATGTCGCCACCGTAGCACTTGGCGAGGACGTTCTTGCGCATGGCCCGGATCGTCTCGCGGGCGATGACGTTGGACCCGATCGCCGCCTGGATCGGCACCTCGAACATCTGGCGCGGGATCAGCTCCTTCAGCTTCGCGGTCAGCGCCCGCCCGACCGCCGGCGCCTTGTCGCGGTGGACGATCATCGAGAGCGCGTCGACCGGCTCGCCGTTCACCAGCACGTCGAGCTTCACGAGGCGCGCCTCGCGATAGCCGGCCTCCTCGTAGTCCATCGAGGCGTAGCCCTGGCTCCGGCTCTTGAGCTGGTCGAAGTAGTCGACGATCAGCTCCGCCAGCGGCATCTCGAAGGAGAGCAGGACCCGCTGCGGATCGAGGTACTCCATCGTGAGGAAGCTGCCCCGGCGCGAGGTCGAGAGCTCCATCAGCGAGCCGATGTACGCCGACGGCGTGATCACCGAGAGGGTCACCCAGGGCTCCCCGATCGCCTCGATGTCGCCGGCCGGGGGCATGAGCGCCGGGTTGTCGACGACCACGACGTCTGCGCCGCCCAGGAGCGTGACGCGGTACTCCACCGACGGCGCGGATGCGATGAGGTCGAGGCTGAACTCGCGCTCGAGGCGCTCCTGGACGATCTCCATGTGCAGCAGGCCCAGGAAGCCGCAGCGGAAGCCGAACCCGAGCGCGATCGAGCTCTCGGGCTCGAAGGTGAAGCTGGCGTCGTTGAGGTGGAGCTTCTCCATGGCGTCGCGGAGCAGCGGGTAGTCCTCGCCCGAGATCGGGTAGATGCCGGCGAAGACGAGGCTCTTGGCCGCCTGGTAGCCGGGGAGCGGCTCGGCCGCCGGTGCGGCGGCGTTCGTCACCGTGTCGCCCACCTGGGCATCCCGCACGCTCTTGAGGCCCGTCGCGATGTAGCCGACCTCGCCGACCGTCATCACTTTCACCGGCACCAGCTGGGGCCGGAAGAACCCGAGCTCGAGGATCTCGGCCTCGGCGCCCGAGCCCATGAGGCGGATCCGCTCGTGCTCGTGGAGCGTCCCCGCCGCGAGCCGCACGTAGGTCACGACGCCCTTGTACTGGTCGTAGTGGGAGTCGAACACCAGGCCCTGGAGGGGTGACGTCGGGCGCCCCTTCGGCGGTGGGACGCGGGCCACGATCGCCTCGAGGATCTCCAGGATGCCGATCCCCTCCTTGGCGGACGCCAGGAGGACCTCCTCGCGCGGGATCGCCAGGACGTTCTCGAGCTCCTCGATCACCAGGTCGGGCTGCGCCGACGGCAGGTCGATCTTGTTGATGACCGGGATGATGACGAGGTTCTGTCGCAGGGCGAGGTGGACGTTGGCCAGCGTCTGCGCCTCGATCCCCTGCGCGGCATCCACGACGAGGATCGCGCCCTCGCACGCCTGCAGGCTCCGGCTCACCTCGTAGCTGAAGTCGACGTGGCCAGGCGTGTCGATCAGGTTGAGGCCATACAGGAGGCCGTCGCCGGCCGTGTGCTCGAGGCGCACGGCGCGCGCCTTGATCGTGATCCCCTTCTCGCGCTCCAGGTCCATGGAGTCGAGGACCTGGCTCGTCATCTGCCGGGGATCGATCGTGTGGGTGAACTCGAGGAGGCGGTCCGCGAGGGTCGACTTCCCGTGATCGATGTGGGCGATGATCGAGAAGTTGCGCAGCCGGTCTTGAGGGATGCTCACGAGGCAGGAGTGTAGCCGGGACGTGCTGCGTGCTGGGCGGGCCCGTATGCTCCGGGCGTTGTTAGCGCGGCTCTTCCAGCCGGCGCGCTTGGGGGTGGCAGATGGCAAGGGCCGAGGCGAGCATCCACGTGGCGCGTACCCCGAAAGAGGTCTTCGCGGTCGTCGGCGACGCCGCCAACAACCCTCGCTGGCGGAAGAACGTGGTCAGGACTGAGTGGTTGGACAGCGGACCGATGCGCGTGGGTCGCCGCGGCCGCCAGACGTCTCGACTCCTGGGCCGCGCCTGGACGGTCGAGGCCGTGGTCGATGCATGGGAGCCTCCGAGGCATGCCGCGTGGCGGACCGTCGCCGGACCGATCTCCGTCCGCTCGTGGTACACCGTCGAGCCGGAGGGAGACGGCACCCGTCTCAGCGGTGGAGCCGAGGGCGGGTTCAGCGGGCCGCTCGGCAGGCTGCTGACGCGGCTCGCGGTCCCGGGGATGGTCCGTCAGGCGAACGCCGACCTGCGTGCGCTGCGCGAGCACCTGGAGTCGTCCCGGTCGCCCGACGGTCGCAGCTGACAGTTGCGCAGGCGATCCTGGGGGATGGTCACGAGCGGGGATTGTACGGGACCGGGGCGGCCGGGTCCGGCGGCCCGATCTGCTAGCATTCAGGGTCGCGCCGTCGCGGTGTCCTCTCCCGCTGCGCCGCCCACCACTTGAACCGTCCACCCTCCTGACTTCTAGAGGACCGACAGAACCGTGGCTCACTCTCCCCGCGGCTGGACCGGCGCGCGGACGCCATCCGGGAAGAAGCGGGTTCGCCAGGCGGAGCGGCGTGCCGCCGTCAACGGCCCCCGCGTCTCCAAGGCCAAGACGCTCGTCTCCAAGACCATCAAGATCGCCACCGGCCAGGTCGAGGGCGATCCGAACGCGTCGCTCGCCGAGGCCTATGCCGCGCTCGACCGCGCGGCCAAGATCGGCGCCATCCACCCGAACGCCGCGGCGCGCCGCAAGTCGCGGCTGGCCAAGAAGGTAGGGGCCGCGATGGGCGGCGTCTCCGTCCAGGCCGGCGCGAAGGCGACGAAGACCACCGGCACGGCGGCCGCCGCCAAGGCCGCCAAGGCCCGCATCGCGGCCGGCAAGGCCGTGAAGGCGAAGGGCGCCCAGACGGCCGCCGGCAAGGCACGCGCCGCGCTCGCGAAGGCCGGCCGGGCAGAGGCGGAGGTCGCCAAGGCGAGAGCCGCCGCGACTCCCGTGTCGGCCGAGGCCGCCCCCAAGGCCCGGGCACCGCGCACGAAGGCCGCCGCACCCGCGGATGCCGCCTTGGCGACCGCCGAGAAGCCGGCCGCCAAGGCCGCGACGAAGGCCCCGGCAAAGAAGGCGCCCGCCAAGGCCGCCGCAAAGCCGGCCGCCAAGGCCCCGGCCAAGGCCGCCGCGAAGCCGGCCGCCAAGGCCCCGGCCAAGGCCGCCGCGAAGCCGGCCGCCAAGGCGCCCGCCAAGAAGGCCGAGTAGGGCCGCCGGGAAGGCCCGGCCCCATCACGGAAACCACGCGACCCCCGGGTCTCCGGACCCGGGGGTCGTTCGTGTCCGGCGATCCGCTCGCTGCCGCGACGTGCGCCGGCGGGCCGGGCGTGCCGCTCGCCGCTCAGGCCGGGGGCGGCCCCGCGACGCGCGCCGGCGCAGCGGCCTTCGGGCGGGCGATGCCGTAGATCGCGGCGCCGCCGAGGCCCCCGAGCACGCCCAGCACGAAGACGGTGGCCGCCGTGCCCAGCTGCTCGCCCCAGTAGAAGGCCGTGAAGTCGTCGACGTTCATGATCCCGGCCGCCTCGAAGTCCGGGCCTTTCCCCTCGGCGAGGTAGCGCTGGTAGACGCAGTCGGCGCCGGTCCGGCAGTCGGCGATCGGGCCGCCGTCGGCGGCGCTCCGGTAGCCGTTGTCGGCCGTGAAGAAGATCGCCTTCGTGCCGAGGAAGCAGAGCGCGAGCGTCACCGCCGTGAGAAGGCCGGCGTACAGGCCGTTCGCGAGGATCCGCGACCACGGGCCGGCCTGGCGGTTGGACCGTGCGTTCGCGTAGTAGCCGATGAGCAGGCCGGCCGGCAGCGCGAGGAGCCAGACCACGGGCTCGATCGGGATCACGAGCAGGAAGCTGACCGCGATCGTCACGGCCAGGCCGACGCCGACCCAGCCGGCGTAGACGGCGCCGCGGTCGACCCAGCGCGTCACGCGGCGGATCTCCCGGGCCGGTCATGGGCGACCGTCGGCAGGGCCGCGGTCGCCGGGCACCGAGCGGCGCCGACCGGTCGCCCGGCCGGCGCCGCGAGGGACGCGAAGGTCACGCGGGCAGGTACGGCGCGGCGCCCGCGAGGGCCGCCGGGCCGAGGTAGACCGCGCCGGCGCCCAGCTCCTCCTCGATCCGGAGAAGCCGGTTGTACTTGGCGACCCGCTCCGAGCGCGACGGGGCTCCGGTCTTGATCTGGCCGGTGCCCATCGCCACGACGAAGTCGGCGATCGTGGTGTCCTCGGTCTCGCCCGAGCGGTGGCTGACCATGGCGGTCCAGCCGGCACGCCGGGCCATCTCGATGGCGGCCATCGTCTCGGTCACGGTGCCGATCTGGTTGAGCTTGATGAGCACCGAGTTCGCCGCCCGTTCGGCGATGCCCCGCGCGATGAACGCCGGGTTGGTCACGAGGAGGTCGTCGCCGACGAGCTGGACCTTCCCGCCCAGGCGGGCGGTGAGCTCCTTCCAGCCGGCCCAGTCGTCCTCACCGAGGCCGTCCTCGAGCGAGATGATCGGGTACTTGCCGATCCAGCTCTCCCACAGGTCGACCATCTCGCCGGCGTCGAGCGTCCGGCCCTCGCGCTCGAGGAAGTAGCGGCCCGGCACGTCGCCGGTCCCGGTGCCCTCGACGAGCACGGAGCTCGCCGCCGGGTCCAGCGCGATCGCGACATCCTCGCCCGGCCGGTAGCCGGCCTTCTCGATCGCCCGCAGGATGACCTCGACGGCGGCCTCGTTCGACGGCAGCGACGGCGCGAAGCCGCCCTCGTCGCCCTGCCCCACCGAGTACCCGCCCTCCTGGAGGATCCCCTTGAGGGCGTGGAAGACCTCGGCGCCGGCGCGGTAGGCCTCCGCGAACGTCGGGCGGCCGATCGGCGCGACCATGAACTCCTGGAAGTCCGTGGAGTTCACGGCGTGCTTGCCGCCGTTGAGGATGTTGAAGAACGGGACCGGCAGGATCCGCGCCCCCGCCCCGCCGAGGTAGCGGTAGAGCGGGAGGTCGTGGGCGGCCGACGCCGCGTGGGCGCAGGCCAGGCTGACCCCGAGGATGGCGTTCGCGCCGAGGTTCCCCTTGTTGGGGGTCCCGTCGAGCTCGATGAGGGCGGCGTCGATGTCCGGCTGGTCGGCCGCGTCGGCGCCCATGAGGGACGGCGCGATCGTCTCGCGGACGTTCTCGACGGCCTTCAGGACACCCTTGCCGCCGAAGCGGGCCTTGTCGCCGTCGCGCAGCTCCACGGCCTCGTTGGCGCCCGTCGAGGCGCCGGACGGCACCCCGGCGCGGCCCACGGACCCGTCGGCCAGGATGACGTCGACCTCGATCGTCGGGTTGCCCCGCGAATCGAGGATCTCGCGGGCGTCGATGTACTCGATCTCGGTGTTCACGCGGCTCCTCCGGGGGCCCCCGCGGCCGGTTCCGCGTCGGGGATGATCGCGATGCCCGGCAGGGTGCGCCCCTCGAGCAGCTCGAGGGAGGCCCCGCCGCCGGTGCTGATGTGGGTCATCTTGGGCGCGAGGCCCTGCTGGGTGACGGCTGCGACAGAGTCGCCGCCACCCACCACGACAGTGGCGCCCTGGTCCGCGAGGTCGGCCAGGAAGCGCGCCATCTGGCGGGTCCCGGCGCCGAACGCCGGCATCTCGAAGACGCCGAGCGGGCCGTTCCAGAAGATCGTCTTCGCGTCGGCGAGGACGGCCTCCATGGCGGCCAGCGACTGGGGGCCGACGTCGACGATGTGCCACGAGGCAGGGAGCTTCTCGGTCGAGAGGGTCTTGTACTCCGCGCCCTGCGTGACCTCCTTGGCGATCACCACGTCGGTCGGCAGGATGAGCTTGACGCCCCGCTCCTCGGCCGCCGCCATGATCCGGCGCGCGTCCTCGACGCGGTCGGGCTCCGCCAGGCTCTTCCCGACGCTCTTGCCCTGCGCGAGGATGAAGGTGTTGGCCATCCCGCCGCCGACGACGAGGATGTCGACCTTCTCGGTGAGGTTCTCGAGGACCTTGATCTTGTCCGAGACCTTGGCGCCGCCGATGATCGCGGCATAGGGACGGGCGGGATCCTCGACGAGCTGGGTCAGGTACTTGATCTCGCGCTCCATGAGGAAGCCGGCATAGGCCGGCAGGAGCTCTGCGACCCCGTACGTCGAGGCGTGCGCGCGGTGCGCCGTCCCGAACGCGTCGTTGACGTACACGTCGGCGTAGGCCGCGAGGGCCTTCGCGAAGCCGGGGTCGTTCTTCTCCTCCTCGGGATGGAAGCGCAGGTTCTCCAGGAGCAGGGCCTCGCCGGGCCGCAGGCGCCGGACGGCATCCTCGGTCCCGACGCCCAGCGCGTCGCCGGTGCACGGGACGTTGACGCGAAGAAGGGCGGAGAGCCGCTCCGCGACGGGGCGAAGGCGAAGGCCGTCCTGGACCTTGCCGTCCGGGCGCCCGAGGTGGCTGGCGAGGATCACCCGGGCACCCTGGTCGAGAAGATGCCTGATCGTGGGGATGGCCGCCCGGATCCGGGTGTCGTCCTTGACCTGCCCGTCCTTGAGCGGCACGTTGAAGTCGACGCGGACGAAGACGCGCTTGCCCGACGCGTCCAGGTCGCGGATGGAGCGCTTGTCCATGGTGGCGTTCCTGTCGGGTCGATCGGCGGGCTAGAGGCCCTTGTCGATCATGAACTTCACGAGGTCGGCGACGCGGCAGCTGTAGCCCCACTCGTTGTCGTACCAGGCGATGACCTTCACGAAGTTGCCGCCCAGCGACATCGTCATCGCGCCGTCGATGATCGAGCTGCGCGGGTCGCCCCGGAAGTCGGTCGAGACGAGGGGCTCGTCGGAGACGCCGAGGATCCCCTTCATCGGGCCGGCCGCGGCAGCGCGGAAGGCCGCGTTGAGCTCCTCGGCGGAGGCGTCCTTCTCCAGCTCGGCCGTGAAGTCGACCACCGAGACCGTGGGGGTCGGGACCCGGAGGCTGAAGCCGTCGAACTTGCCCTTGAGGTCGGGGATGACCAGGGCCAGCGCCTTCGCGGCGCCGGTCGTCGTGGGGATGATGTTGAGGGCCGCCGCGCGCGTGCGGCGCGGGTCCTTGTGCGCGACGTCGAGGATCTTCTGGTCGTTGGTGTAAGAGTGGATCGTGTTCATGAGGCCGCGCTTGATCGTCCAGCCGTCGTGAACCACCTTCGCCGCCGGCGCCAGGCAGTTGGTGGTGCAGCTGGCGTTGCTGATCACGTGGTGCTTCGCCGGGTCGTAGACGTCGTCGTTGACGCCGAGGACGATCGTGACGTCCTCCTTCTTCGCCGGGGCGCTGATCAGCACCTTCTTCGCGCCGGCCTCCAGGTGAACCCGAGCCTTGTCCGCGTCGGTGAAGCGGCCGGTCGACTCGATCACGATGTCGACGCCGAGGTCCTTCCATGGAAGCTGCGCGGGATCGGCGACCTGGAAGACCCGGATCTCGCGGCCGTCGACGACGATGGCATCCTCGGTGTGCGAGACCTCGCCGGGGAAGGCGCCGTACGTCGAGTCGTGCTTGAAGAGGAGCGCATTCGTCGGGACGTCGACGAGGTCGTTGACGGCAACGACCTCGGCGTCCGGGGTGCGCTCGATGAGCGCCTTGAGGGACTGCCGGCCGATGCGGCCGAACCCGTTGATGCCGATGCGAACGGCCATGGAACGAAACCTCCGCTGTGCGGTTTGACTGGTCAGGAAGGAGCGGCCGCCGCGGGGGCAGCCGGGGACGAGGACGAGGACGACGCCGCGAGGCGGACCCGGGCGCAGCCGAATGCGGCGCCGGGCAGCGCGGGGGCATCGCAGGGAACGGGGATCCCGTCGAGGCGGTCCGCGGCGACGGGTGCCTGCGGGCCGCAGAGGTCAGGGGCGGAAGGGAGCCGTGGGGACACTGGACCTCGTCAATGCGTCGGGAACCGCGTCCATTCTAGCAAGGCGACCGGCACGGTCCGGCGGGCCGAGCGGCACCCGGTCGCGGTCCGAACGTCCCCCAGCGCTGAGCCGGAGACGCAGCGAGCCCCCGCCGTTCCCGGCGGGGGCTCGGGTGCTGCGTCGAGAGGCAGGCGATCAGCCGCCGATCTTGAAGACCTTCGTGCCGCACACCGGGCACAGGCCCGACAGCGCCGGCTTGCCGTTCTTCATCGTGATCTGCTTCGGATCCTTGACTTCGCGCTTCGCCTTGCACTTGACGCAGTAGGCCTCGGCCACTCCA
Organism: uncultured Chloroflexia bacterium; assembly: GCA_963713285.1. Classification (GTDB taxonomy): domain Bacteria; phylum Chloroflexota; class Limnocylindria; order Limnocylindrales; family CSP1-4; genus CTSoil-043. The sequence continues at coordinate 72,946 of CAVQLA010000007.1, forward strand.
GGAGCCTCCCTTCACCAGCGCGGACGTCGCCGGGCCCGTCGCCCCGCGCTCGTCCAGGAGCCAGTCCTTGCTTCGCGGCCGGGGCGGCTTGCACTCCGCGCATCGCGGTCCCACCCTGGGACGGCCCGAAACTCCGGCGAGCATAGGCACGCACGAACACGAGCGTCAAGCCGGTTCGCGCACGCTCGGCCGGTGCTCACCCGACGGGGCCGCCGTCGCGACGTCCGGCGGGACGCCCCGCACGGCCCCGGGCGCTGCCGGGGTGACCGCGGCGACCGCGGCGAGGCGGGCGGCGAGGCGGGCGGCGAGGCGGCGGCGGTCGCGGGCGCGTCGCCCGGTCGCCGCGGCTGCCCAGAGTGCCGCGCAGCCCGCCGCGCCGGCCAGCCCGACGCCGGCACCCGCTGCCAGCTGGCTCGCCCGCGCGTTCCAGCCCTGGCCCGGCGTGGCGACCGTCGTTCGCCCGGACCGGTCTGCGCCTGCCCCGGTCGCGGCGCCGGCGTCGCCGCCAAGCCCGGGTCCCGGGGATCCCACGCGGTCGCCCGCGGCGCCCGACCTTTCCGCGTCGGTCACGAGCGGCACCGCCTCGCCCAGGTCGCCGAGACGGACGAGGTCCGCGGCCCGGGCGACGACCACGAGGGCAGTGTCCGCCTCGACGGTCACGCGCCCGACGGCGCTCACCGCGTCACCCGGCTCGAGCATGGCGAGGAGCTCGGCGGCCGTGCCCGCCAGCCGGAGGCCGGCGGTCGCCGTCCCGTCGTCGACGAGCACGCGGTCACCGCGAATCGCCACGACGAGGCCACCGACCCGAACGAGGGTCCCGGCGCCGGGCAGCCGAGCGAGATCGGCATCGGCGGCACGACCGTCGTCGGCGCCGGACGACGAGTCGCCCGCGGAAGTCCCGGAGCCCGCCCGCGGCGGTGGGCTCGCGGTTCCGGCGATGCCCGACCGCGAACCGCCCGTGGCCGTCGGGGAGATCCCGGCCGACCCATGCCCGGCCGCCCGCACGTCGCTGGGCATGCGGGGCACGACCGCGAAACGCCGGTCGATTGCCGCAGGGTGCGGACGCCGCACGACGCCGACCACGGTGATCGTCGATCCCTCGCCGACCGAGGCCGCAGGGATGGCTGCCCCCGCAAGACCGGCGACGACGATCCTTGCGCCCCCGACCCGCAGCTCCGCTCGCCAGCGATCGCCGAGGCGCTGGAGGTGATCCACCCGCCCGGTCACCCGGACGAGCTCCCCTTCGTCGGCAACCCCCGGCGCGCCCCGGAGATCCCTGGGGGTGGGAAGCACGCCTGCCCCGAGGGCCGTGACGGCGTCGGCGCGGATCCGGGGCGCGCCGTAGGCCGTCGCGAGCACGCCGTCGATCCGCAGGCGCATGCCGGGTCTCGGCGCGGTCGTGCCGACCGGCAGCAGGACCTCGACGGCCGCGCTCCGATCCTCGATGATGATTCGCCGGCCCGTGGCGTCGAGCAGCATCGCCGGTACCGTGACCACGCCCTCCACCCGGACTCGCTCGCCGTTCGCGCGAAGGGCGGCGGCGATCGGGATCGGCGTCGCCCCCGGGCTGCCCGGGTTCGTCGGGGTGCTTCCCGGAGCCGCCGGCGTGCCGCTCGGCGTGGGCGAGGGTGTCGCGCCGGGAACCGCGAGAACCGTGACGTCGGCCCGCCCGCGGAGCCAGACCCGGTAGCCGTCCAGCGCCCCCTTGTGCTGGGCGCGTTGGCCGACGACCCCGACGAGGCGAAGGCGAGCGCCCGGGCGCGCGACCGTCGGCAGGATGCCGCTGGCGCGGGTCGCGCGTGCCCGGAAGCTGACTCCCGCGGCGTCGACGAGGCGGAAGACGAGATCCCCGCTCGCCTCGCGGACGACCGGCGCCTCGAGCGTGCCCTCGAGGGCGACGAGGCGCGCCTCGGTGCCCTCGCCGAGCATCCCCGCGGAGACGGGGAGCGGGTCGGGCAGCACCGCCACGTCGCGGGTCGCCAGGTCGGCGGACGCCGGCCGGACCTGGAGCTGGCCGTACGGGTCCGCCAGCCTGCCGGCCACCCGCAGCACCGTCCCGCGGCCGGGATGCGGCGCGCCGTCGGGAAGCCTGACGAGGAGCGCGCCCGTCGCGTCCTGGATCGCGACGAGCGGCGGCGTGTCGAGCCGGCCTGCCTCCGCCGTGACGACGCCTTCGACCACGACCCGGGATCCGACCGGTGCCGACCGCGCGGCCGCGATCGTGCCCGGCTCGGGCGTCGGCGTCGGCGACGGGCTGGGGCTCGGCGTCGGACCCGGGCTGGCGGTGGGCGCGGGGGTCGGGGTCGGCCGTGGCGTCGGCGAGGGAGCGGGAGTCGGGGTCGGCGTCGGCCGTGGCGTCGGCGAGGGAGCGGGAGTCGGGGTCGGCGTGGCGGTGGGAGCGGGAGTCGGGGACGGAGTCGGGGCTGGAGTGGTGGAGATGGACTCGGGATCGGTCACGTGGACCCGGTAACCACCGACGCCGGTCCCCGTGGAGTCGCGCTGACCGAGGGGCCCCGTGGCCGTGACCTGCGTGCCCTTCGCCGGCGCGAGGGCGCCCGGGAACGACACGATCACCCGCAGCGGCCCCGTCCCGTCGTCGACCAGGAGTGAGAGGCCGCCGGCCAGGACGCTCGGCGCCTCGACCAGGGTGCCGGTCACGGTCACGGTGCGCCCCTCGAGCGCCTCCCCCGCATCCCCGGTGGCGACCGGCAGGGCGGGCGGCAGGCCCACGAGGGCGAGGGCGAGCGGAGGTGCGTCCAGCCGGAGCGTGCGCTGGGAGTAGCGATCCCCCACCGTGCCCACGGCCCGGACCATGATTCCCCCGGCGATCGTCTCCGCCGGTGCTGCGGGCAGGAGCAGCGCGATGCCGCCGGTGGCGTCCTGCAGGAAGCCCCCGCGGCCCTCCTCGAGGCTCCCGAGGGGCGCGGTGAGGACGCCTTCGACGGTGACCGGGGTGCCGTCGGGAGCTGCCCGGGCCGAGGCGATGTCGACGACCGGTGACAGTGAGGCGGTCGGACCTGGCGTCGGCGTCGGGCTGGGCGTGGGGCTGGGCGTGGGGCTGGGCGTGGGGCTGGGCGTGGGGCTGGGCGTGGGGCTGGGCGTGGGGCTGGGCGTCGGGCTGGGCGTGGGGCTGGGCGTCGGGCTGGGCGTGGGGCTGGGCGTGGGGCTGGGCGTGGGGCTGGGCGTGGGGCTGGGCGTGGGGCTGGGCGTCGGGCTGGGCGTCGGGGCTCGGCGTCGGGCTCGGCGTCGGGCTCGGCGTCGGGCTCGGCGTGGGGCTCGGCGTCGGGCTCGGGCTGGGCGTGGGCGTCGGAGCGGGGACCGGCGGATCTGCCAGCGCCTGGGGGACCGGAGCAGCATTGACGACCCAGTCGGCCCCATTGTCGTTCGTGTCGGCGGTGTTTCCCCCAGCGCCCCCGGGGCGCCGCTCGATCGAGCTGCCGGCTGCCGGCGCTGGCGCCGCGGAACCCTCGACGAATCCGTTCGTCGCGTCGCCCCAGCCCACGGCATCCACCACCGTTCCGTCCGTGCGGCGCAGGACGAGCGCGCCCCCGGTGGCCGCGAGCCCGCCCGCGTACGTCGCATCCGCCGTCGCCGCGTGAATGCCGAGCCCGTTCGCCACGAGGACGTGGCGTCCCGGCTCGACGACCAGAGGGCTGGTCCACCCGGCCTTGCGTGTCACCGTCGCTCCTGACGCCGTGACGTAGGCAAGCTCATGGCCCGCCAGATCCAGGGGCGTCCCTCCCGCGTTGCCGACTTCCACGTATTCGTCGGAGGCGGACGTCCCGCCCGTGACGACCTCGGCGATGACCAGGCCGGCCGAGGACGGCCAGCCGATCGCCGCCACCGGCATCGGCACAGGCCCGGGCAAGGCACTGCCCGCGGGCGCCGCGGGGCCGACAGACGCGAGGACGAGCAGGGCAACGATTCCACCGGCGATGACGGTCCGCGGCGCGCGCATGGAGACCTCCGGGCGGGCGCTTCCGGCGGGGCGTGACAAACGCGGTGTACCACGCGCCATCCATCGGCCATGCATCAGCGGCCCACCCGCCGCTCATCCGCCGCTCATCCCCCGCGTGGCGTCCGGTTATCGCCTGCTCACCGGCCATGCTCCCGGGCGAACGGCGTCGCGTCCGGCCACGGCGGTGGCCTCCGGGCCGGCCCTCGGGCGTCCCGGCGGCGGCCGCGGTAGCATTCACGCCGCGCATCCGTCGCCCCGGCAACGGCCCGCGCATCCACCAGGGGAGCACCGCGAGGAGGATCCGTGGCCCGCGCCAAGAGGACCGAGCGCGCCGAGGCCCGCCGCCGCTACCGGGCGGCCAGCGCCGACGTGACCGCCGAGGGTGACGACGCTCTCGAGACCCCCGCGATCCCGGCCGCGGCGCGGCCGCGCGGCTATCGGGATCGGAGGCCCGCCTCGGCCGGTGAGGGGACAGCTGCCCCGACCGCGCGCCCCGGGTTCCTCGGCGCCCTCCGGGCGGCGGCCGGCCCCGTCGACATCCCCGGCGATCTCCGGGCACTGCCGTCGATCCTGGTGCGCTCCAAGGCAGGCTGGGTCCCCGCGCTCGTCATCCTCGCGACCGCGGCCGCCCTCCTGGTCCCGACGCTCGCCTCGAACCAGCTCGTCGTGATGGCCGGGAACGTCATCCTGCAGCCGCCGCCGATGATCATCGCGTTCCTCGCCGGCATGCTCGCGCCGCGGGCGGCGTGGCTCATGGGCGGCCTGATGGGCCTCCTCTCCGGTCTCGCGTACGTGCTCGTCGTCACGATCAACACGGACGTCCTCGTGACTCCGCTCGGGTTCACGTATTCCGTCCTGTCCGAGCAGAAGATCGCGTACGCCCAGAGCGTCCTGATCAGCGCACCGGTGTTCGGGATGGCGGTGGGGGCCTTTGCCGGCTTCTACCGCCGCTTCCTGAACATGTCGACACCCCAGCGGCAGGCGAGCCGCAAGCGCTGAGACGTCGGCGGTCGCTGCGCGGCCGCCCGGTGATCAACGGCAGGCACCAGCGCCACGACCCTGCTTTCGACCGCCCACGGCCGCCACGGCGGCCCACGGCCGCCCACGGCCGCCCACGGCCGAGCGCACCGCGCAATCGGTCGGATCGGCCAATCCGCCTCCCGGTGCGTGACGAACGGATGGGTACACGGCCCCGGTGAGGGCCGCGGCGAACATCCCTCCTTCGCGGAAGCTCGGGCCGCACGGGAGGGCCGTCGTGGTCCTCGCCGGGGCCGTGCGACATCCCCGGCCTGCGGCGCGGGGGGCGACCCGGCGCGGGCGGCGGCCCGGCGATCGCGCCGCCGGTGGCGGCGGCCGTCAACCCGAGCGGCGCATCCCCGCGTAGCCGAGCTGGCGGACCCCCTGCGGGCGTTCCGGCCCTCCGGCGCGCCGCGCCTCGTCGACGAGCGGCCGCACGTCGCGTGCCACGACGTTCACGACGTTCGATTCCCGCTGGAGGATCCCGTCCACGACGAGCAGCGCATTGCGCCGGACGACCCCCCTGAGGCGCGCCCACGCGTCCGGCCAGAGCGTGACGTTCACCATCCCCGTCTCGTCCTCCAGGGCCAGGAAGACGGTCCCTCGCGCCGTCATCGGGTGCTGGCGGGTGACGACGAGGCCGCCGATCCGCACCGGCCCCGGCCGCCGTTCCGCCAGCGCGGCGTTGGTCACCCCGCCCATCGCCTCGAGCGCCGGCCGGAAGAGCGTCACGACCTGCCGCCGGGCATCGAGCGAGAGGATGGCGTAGGCGTCGCCGAGCCGCTCCAACTCGGAGAGCGGCGGGAGCTCGGGGGCGGAGGTCGCCGGCAGGCGCAGGTCGAGCGGCCGGCCCGCGACCCGCCCGCCCCCCCTCGGCGCCCCCTTCGCCGGGTGGGCCGTCTCGCGGAGCTGCCAGAGGAGCTCGCGCCGCGGCCGGCCCAGCGAGTCGAGCGCGCCGGCCCGGATGAGCCGCTCCACGACCTCCTCGGGGAGGCCGGTCCGCTCGACGACGTCGGCGAGCGACGCGTACGGGCCGCGCGCCCGCTCCGCGTCGAGGTGGGCCGCGTGCTCCGCCCCGATCCCCTTCACGAGGTGGAGCCCCAGCCGCACGCCCCAGCCGACCGTGCTCTCCGGCGTCCAGCGCTCCCGCGCGGCGTGGTCCGGGACGACACAGGCCGGCGAGCGGACCGGTCGGGGCCGGGCCGCGATCCCCACGCCGGGCGACAGCGGCTCTCCGGGATCCTGGTCGTGGCTGCCGTCGTCGCTGGCCGGCCCCGCCAACGCCCAGCCCGGCCGGCCCACCCACTCGGTCGTCGTCCGGTAGGCCGAGGCATTCACGTCGACCGGCAGGACGGCGACCCCATGGCGCTTCGTGTCGTTGACCAGCACCTCGACGGGGTAGAAGCCCATCGGCTGGGCGTTGACGAGACCGACGAGGAACTGGGCCGGGTAGAAGAGCTTGAGGAACGAGGACTCGTAGGCGGTCCGGGCGAAGGCCGCCGCGTGGCTCTTCGCGAAGCCGAAGCTGGCGAACCCCGCGACCCGCCGGTAGAGCTCCTCGGCATCCTCGCGCGGCATCCCCTGGACCGTCACGCAGCCGTCGACGAAGCGGCCGTGGAGCTTCTCCATCTCGGCCGGCGAGCGCCACGTCCCCATCGCCCGCCGGAAGCCGTCCGACTCGGCCGGGGTGAAGCCCGCGACCTCGATCGCGATCCGCATCACCTGCTCCTGGTAGAGGATCACCCCGAGGGAGTCGCGCAGGACCGGCTCGAGGCTCGGGTGGAGATAGGTCACCGCCTCGAGGCCCTGCTTGCGGCGCAGGTAGGGGTGAACGGCGTTGCCCTGGATCGGGCCGGGCCGGATGATCGCGACCTCCACGACGAGGTCGTCGAGGCAGGCCGGCCGCGACTTCGGCAGCGTCTGCATCTGGGCTCGGCTTTCGACCTGGAAGACGCCCACGGTGTCGGCGGCCTGGAGCATCGCGAAGACCTCGGGGATCTCCTCCGGGAGCCGGTCGAGGTCGACGCAGACGGCGCAGTCGTGCTCGACGAGCTGGACCGTCTCGTCGATCGCGGCCAGCATCCCCAGCCCGAGCAGGTCGAGCTTGATGAGCTTGAGGGTCTCGACGTCGCGCTTGTCGAACTGGACAACGACCCGGCCGGGCATCGTGGCCCGCTCCAGTGGGGCGATGTCGATGAGCGGGGCCGCCGTCACGAGCATCCCGCCGGTGTGGATGGACAGGTGGCGCGGGAAGCCGTCGATCCTGGCGCACAGCTCCAGCCAGCGCTCCCAGGGCGACATCCCGATGGTGCTCCCCCCGCGGGGCGCTGGGGGCGGCTCGGGCTCGAGGCGGGCGACCGACGAGCGGGACGCGCGGCCGTCCGGGCCGGGGAGTGCGGCGGCCGGAGCCGGCAGCGGGTCGAAGTGGCGCGGTCGTCCGAGGCGGTCGACGTTCCGTGCCGGCGGCACCAGGACGCCCGACTCCGGGTCGAGCGGCCGGCCGTCCACCGTGCCCGGCGCCCCGGGGAGCGTCCGGGGCGATCCGGCCCCCGGCCCGAAGGTGTGGCCGCCGGATGGCGGACCCAGGGCGGGGATCGCCGGGTTGACGACGGCCGTCGGCAGCCCACCCCGCACGAGCCATGCCACGCTTGCCGGGGAGTCGCCGGGGCCGCCCTTGTCGTCCGTGACCCCGCCCGCCCGGATCGCGGGTGCGGAGCCGGTGCCCGGCAGGTAGCCGGTGAGCCGCGCTGCATCCTCGGCGCGTGGCAGGCGGCCGTTGCCGGCCTCGCCGGTCCCACCCGTGCGAATCCGGCCACCCCGGGCGTGGTCCAGCTGCCCCATCCCGTCGACGAGGCCGCGGCCGCCCGCCCGCGCAGCGGAGGCAGCGATGCCGGGATCGTCCGTCGCCCCACCTGCCCGGGCCGCAGCCGGCCCGAGATCGCGTTCCTCGTCGGGCCGCCGGAAGAACTCGGCGAAGCCGCCGTCGGCCTCGAGATCCCGGCGGACCATCACCGAGTCGTACGTCTCGAGCGCCTTCGCCACCCGGTCGACGAGCGGACGCGGGAAGCCCAGCGCGTACCCCACTTCCCGGACCGCGCTCCGGGCCCGGTACGTCACGAGGTTGCAGACCATCCCCGTGTGCTCGGCCCCGTAGCGCTCGTACACGTACTGGATCACCTCCTCGCGCCGCTCCGAGCTGAAGTCGATGTCGACGTCGGGGTACGTCGTGCGGCCCTCGTTGATGAAGCGCTCGAAGAGGAGGTTGTGGCGGATCGGGTCGACCCGGGTGATCCCCAGGACGTAGGCGACGATCGAGTCGGCGGCGCTGCCGCGGCCCTGGGCCGGGATCCGGCGCTCCTTCGCGAAGCGCATGAGGTCCCAGCAGATGAGGAAGAATTCGGCGAGGCCGGTGCGCTCGATGACGTCCAGCTCGTGGGCCAGCTGCTTCACGACCGGCGGCGTCACCGGGTGGTAGCGCCGCCGGATCCCTCCGTGGCACAGCTCGGCCAGGTACGAGAACGCCGTCTCGCCGGCCGGCACCGGGAAGCCCGGGAAGCGGTACTGCTCGAAGCCGAGGTCGACCCGGCAGGCGGCCGCCAGCTCGCCGGCGTTCGCGATCCCCTCCCCCCAGGCTGCCGCCGTGGCCGGGTCGGCACGCACATCGCCCGGCGGCAGGGCGGCCAGCTCGGCACCCGATTTCAGGTAGTGCTCCCCGCTGGGCGTGCGCAGCTCGGCGAGCGTCTCGACCGACCGCCCGTGGCGGATCGCCGTCAGCACGTCGTGCAGCTCGCGGTCCGCGGGGCGGGCGTGGCGGACGTCGTTCGTGACGACGACCGGCAGGCCGACCTCCCGGGCCAGCCGCGCGGTCTCGGCAACCAGCCAGTCGTCGCCGGGCAGGAGGTGGTGCGAGAGCTCGAGGACGAAGCCGGCCGAGGCGACGCCCCCCAGCCCCGGGCCCCCGGACGACCGGCCGGCGCCGAACAGCTGCGCGTAGCCCTCCGCGACCGCCCGGGCGCCCTCGCGATCGCCCGCGATGAGCCGCCGGGCAAGCTCGCCGTGGCGACACCCCGAGAGGGCCACGAGCCCCTCCACGTGCTCGGCGAGGAGCGCCTGGGTGACCCGCGGCGCCGCCTTCGTGCCGGTGAGGTTGGCCCGCGAGACGAGGCGGCAGAGGCTCCGGTAGCCCGTCCCGTCGAGCGCCAGGAGGACGAGATGCGGCCCGCGCTCGCCCGCCCCCACGCCGCGGTGGTCCTCCTTCACCGCCGCTCGATGCCCCGGCAGCCTCGTGCGCTCCGGCTGCGGGCGGTCCGGAAGCCCGCCGTGCGGGGTCGCCGGGACGGCCGTCCTGACCGGGTCCCGGCGCCGGTTCCGGGGCGGCGCGCGGCGCGCCGGGATGACCAGCCCGTGGGGGTCCGGGACGAGCGCGTCGGCGAGCTCCAGCTCGATGCCGATGACCGGTCGGAGCCCCGCCTCCTCCGCGGCCGCGGCGAAGCGCACGACCCCGTAGAGGCCCTGGCGATCGGTGACGGCAAGGCCGGTGAGGCCCAGCTCGACGGCCCGCGCCACGAGGTCCGCCGGGGTGGAGGCGCCGTCGAGAAAGGAGAAGTTGGTGTGCGCATGGAGCTCGGCGTAGGCCGGCGCGGACATGAGAGAACCCCGGGCGAGGGGAGGACGGCAACACGGCCGTCGCGGCGGCGGGGCACCTCCAGAATAGAACACATGTTCGACTCGGTCAACCCCCGAAATCGCGGCGCGAATCTGCCCCCGTTCGTGCAACAAACCGGGGCCCCTCGGCGTCTACTGGACGATGAGCACGCTCGCGGCCGGCACTCGGTCTCTCCTCCCGACGCTCCTCCTGATCCTGCTGGTGGGCGTGCTCGTTCTCGTCGTCCTCCCGGCGGTCCTCGCGGCCGCCGGCGGGACGGCCACCTGAGCCGTACTTCTCGCGCCGTCCCGGTTACTGGGGACCTGGGACGGCGACCTCCTCCGGGCCCCGTCGCGCCGCGCCGCGACGGGGCCCGTGAGATTCCCGGCTACCATCGCGCCATGCCACGCCCCACCGCCCATCTCGCCCTGGCTTCCGTCGTCGTCGCGCTCGCCGTCGCGGCGTGCGGCGGGGCCGCCTCCACGCCGCTCCCATCCGCCGCGACGCCGACGACGGCGCCGTCCGCGACGGTGGGCACACCCACGCCGCCCGCCCCGACGACCGTCCCGGGAGGCGACGACCGGACACCCGTCCCCAGCCCGGGCACCTTCGAGACCGCGTGGGGCGAAGCGTGGGACGGGCTGCCGCCCGGCTTCCCGGTGCCGGCGGGTGCCGCCCCGGCAGAGCCCGGCGACCCCGCCGACGGCCCGGTCTCTGGCGCGTACGTCGTGGACCTCGCCGCCGAGGATGCCGCCGCAGCCCAGCAGGCCGGGCTCGCCGCGGCGGGCTTCAGCACCGAGGCGCTCAGCGGGCCATCGGAGGACGGGGCGCTCGTGATCGATTCCATCGGCCGGGACCCGGCATGCCGCGTCCAGACGACCGTGCGCCCGCTGGGCGGGACGACGATGATGACGGTGCTCTACGGGGCGGCCTGCCCCTGGGACTGACCGCCCGAGCGGCCCGGCGGGCACCGGCCGCAACCCGCCCGGCGGGCACCGGCCGCAACCCGCCCGGCAGAGGAGGGACGAGGATGGGACCGACGCCGCGCGACTGGCTTGGGGCCGGCGCCCTGACCCTCGTCCTCGTGGGCCTGATCGTGCTCCTGGTCGCGTTCGCGATGGGCGCCGAGGAGGCCGGCGAGGCGGCGCTTCGCGCCATGGGCTGAGGGCCCGCCGCCGGGTCAGGATCCAGCGGGCGCCTCTCCGTCGCTCAACGCCCGGGCCAGCGTCTCCACGCCCCAGCGGAACGCCCCGTAGATGTCGCCGCCGAGGCCGAACCCGCCCGCCAGCTCCATGTTCGTGAGGCCGTGGACTCAGGCCGTCAGCAGGCATGATGGCCACGTACATAGCCAACGCACGCGGCGCAGGGGCGCCGCGTGCGACGAACGATGGGGGACTCCCATGGAGATCGCTCCCGGGATCCGGCGACTGGGCGTGGGCCTGGTGAACGTCTACCTCCTGGAAGAGGCAGGCGAGATCACGATCATCGACACCGGCGACGCCCGGCCAGTGGAAGGAGCTACTTGCGGAGCTCGGCGCGATGGGCCGCTCGATCGACGAGGTCCGGGCGGTCGTCCTCACCCACGGCCACTCCGACCATGTCGGCTTCGCCGAGCGGGCGCGCGTCGAGATCGACGTGCCGGTCCGGGTCCACGAGGCCGACCGGGATCTGGCGACGGGCAGGGTCTCCGCGGCCCGGGATCCTCGTGCGAAGGGACTCCGGCCGCGTCCGCTCCCCGTGCTCGGGTTCCTCGCCTACGCGGTCCGCAAGGGTCTGCTGCGGATCCCTCGCCTCCGGGAGGTCGCGACCTTCGGCGACGGAGCCACGCTCGACGTCCCGGGCGCGCCGCGGGTCATCCTCGTCCCGGGCCACACGGCAGGCAGCGCGGCGCTCCACGTGCCGGCGCGCGGCGCCGTCTTCGTCGGCGACGCGTTCGCGACGCGCAACGTGATGACCGGCGCCCGGGGGCCACTGACGGTCCCGCAGTTCAACGCAGATACGCGGCAGGCGCTCGCGTCGCTCGACCGGCTGGCCGGCCTCGACGCCCGGCTCGCCCTTCCCGGCCACGGGGAGCCCTGGACGGGCGACCTCGCCGAGGCGGTGCGGCTGGTCCGCGCGTCGGTGCCGTCGCTCGCGTCGGCGGCGGCCTGATCGGCGGCAGCGAGGCGCGGGGCCGAAGCAGCAGGCGTCTGCCTGCGTGCATGGGGCAGCAGGTCGCGGGAGCCGGAGCAGGGCCGGTGGATCACGGGTCAGTCGTAGAGGCGCTCGAGGTGCCAGGTGCCGCTGGCCCGGTCGCGGTAGACGAGGGCGAGCCATCGGGTGCCGACCACCTTGAGGTAGTCGCGCGAGATCGGGCGGCCCCACCAGGCCTCCTCGACGCGCCAGCCGGTGCAGGCCTCGACCGGCTCGCGACGGCCGGCCCAGGTGATCGCGACGGGGCGCCCGGCAGGGTCGAGCTCGACCTCGATCTCGGGGTGCTCGCGCAGGAGGCGGGTCATCGGAGCTGGCCTCGCCGGCGCCACGGAGCAGCCTCCGGCGATGCGGCCGGTCACGCGGCACTCCGCGGGGCTCGCGGCGCCGGCGCCGCCAGTTCCGTCGGCGGCAACCGGGTGCCACGTCCAGCGTGTCTCGGGGAGCAGCGCCTCGGGGTCGGCGAGGGCGACCCGGCCGACGCTCCCCTCCCCGAACCGGACGGCGAGCCGGGCCAGCTGCCAGCTGAGGCGCGACGCCGCGTTCGCCTGGGGCGTGAAGAGGGCGAGCTGCTGGCCCGCCGCGGGGGCGACGTCGAGCAGCTCGAGCTCCAGGCGGACGACGGGCAGCGCCGGCGGCTCGCGCTCGAGCCGCTCGAGGAGGAGCCGCTCGATCGCCTCCGGGTCGGCGGTCGGCTCCGGGAGGCGCTGGACGATCGCCAGCGTCGGGAGGTCGACGGCGGTGAGCGGGAGGCGGCCGGGGGCGAACGTCGGGTCGAGAGTTGCCACGAGGTGGGCGCGCCCGGCGGCCTCGCCGCGGGCATCGAGCTGCGCCCCGAGGGCGGTGGCGAGGCGGCGCAGGACGAAGCGGAGCGCCTCGAGGTCGGCGACCGGCTCGTCGAGGGCGACCGCGAGCGCCAGGCGCTCCGGGGCGCGGCGGGGGCGGAACGGGTCGGTCTCGCGGCCGTTCGCCCGGTCGTGGAGGCGGCCGCCCTCGTCGGTCCCGAAGCGGGCGACGAGCGCCGAGCGCGGCAGGGCGGCCACGGCCCCGATCGTCGCGAGGCCGAAGCGGGCGAGCCGGCCGCGAACCTCGGGGTCGCGCGTCAGGACGGAGGCAGGGAACGGGGCGAGGAAGGTCGCGTCCTTGCCCCGTGGGACGAGGACGGCGGGCACGGCCGACGGACCCGGGCCGGTGGCGGCGGCGATGGCGGCGGCGAAGCGGGTCCCGGCGATCCCCGCCCGGGGCGTGCCCGGGAGGAGCGGGGCGAGGGCGGCCCGGACCTTCCCGACGAGGTCCGGCTCGAGGCCCCAGAGCGCCTCGAGGCCGTCGACCTGGACCTCGAGCGAGCCGAAGGCGCGGTCGGCCGGGTCGGTCGGGCCGGCGATCCCCGGGCTGAAGGCGTCGAGGGCGTCGAGGGCCGTCTCGACCGTGGCCGCGTCGGCGGCGGCGTCCGGCGGGAGGAAGACGGCCTCCGGGGCGAGCCGGTGGGCCTGCCCCAGGGGGATCCCCCGGCGCACGCCGAGAGCGGCAGCCTCGGGGCTGGCGTCGAGGACGACGCCGTCATCCCACGGCCGCCCGCCGAGGACGATCGGCCCGCCGCCGGGGATCGAGGGATCGCGCTCCCGGGCGAGCCGGAGCGCGAGATGAGGCCAGGAGAGGTGGAGGAGGCGCATCGGTCGATCGATCTGGCTCGTGCGAGGGAGGGAAGGTGGCGGGTGCGGCGGTGGGCCGGGCGGCGGCCGGGTGGCCGGGCGGCCCCGAACGTTGGGCGGCGGCCCCCGGTCGGGCGGCCCCCGGAGCGACGGGCTCCTCCGCCAGGAGCTCGTCGCGGGCAAGGCAGCCGTCGCGCGGCCCGCCCTCGGCGTAGAGGAGCCGGAGGATCGTCCGCCGGTCCGGCGCCCCGTGGCGGTCCTTCGCGACGCGGACCTCCGTCCGCTGGCCGACGACCTCCCGTCCGAGCCGGATCCAGCCGGTCCGCCGCAGCTCGAGACGAAGCCCCGCGCCATCGAGGGCGGCCCGGGCGGGTGCGGCGGCATCGCCCGGCTCCAGGACGAGGAGGAGCGTCCCGGCCCGCCGAGCGAACGCGACGAGCCGGGCGAGCTGGTCGACGAGGCGCGGAGGGCGCCGGCCACGTGCGGCCGGTCGCGCGGCGGCAGGGGACGCGGCCGCGGCCGGTCGCGCGGCGGCGGCTCGTGCCCGGCCACCACACGCGAGATCCAGGACGAGGACATCGACCGCGCGCGCCTGGAGGAGGCTGCCCGCCATCGCGAGCGCCTCCCCGGCCGACTCCGGGACGAGGACCGCGAGCCACTCGAGGCGCACCCCGCGGGCGACCGCCTCGACGGGGTCGAGGCACCGGGAGAGGTCGACCCAGGCGACCAGCGCGCCGCCGGCCTGGGCCTCCGCGACGGCCCGCAGGGCCAGCGTCGTCGCGCCGCTCGATCCGGCGCCCCGGAGCGCGACGGTGCCGGTCCGCGGCAGGCCGCCGGCCGCCAGCAGCGCATCCAGCTCGGTGAAGCCGGTGGGGATCGCCCGGTCCACGTCCCGTGCCGGGGCCGGCGCGGGATCGCGTGCCGGCTCTCCGGGAAGGGGCCGGCTCACGGGCGACGGCTCGACGCCGCCGGGCAGCGGGACGAGGACGGGGCGGGCCGGCCGTGTCCCAGGGTGGCTCCCGGGGAGCGCGGGGTCCGCCACGGGGAGCGCCCCGGCCACCCCGGCCTCCGCCGGCAGCGGGGCGGCCGCGAGCGCCCCGAAGACCTCCGCCGCCGGCCGTGGCGCGGCCGCGCCCCACCTGGCCCGGAGGCTGGCGAGGGCGGCGGCGCGGTCGGCGTGGAGGTCCATCGGACGACCAATAATAGAACATGTGTTCGACATTGGGAAGGGTCTTGTGGACCGGAATCCAGCCACGCAAGGGCAGTACGGGCGCTCGCGCCCCGGCTGCCGCGCCCCGGCTGCCGCGCCCCGGCTGCCGCGCCCGGCCGGGGCCGCCCCGCCCGCTCCCCTACCCCAGGGCGATGAGGAAGACGCTCGCCCCCACGAACCCGAGCCCCAGCCACTGGATCGGCCGCGGCCGCTCCCCGAGGAGCAGCACGCCGGCCGCCACCGCGATCACCGGCCCGAACGAGCTGGTGATGCCGATCAGCCACGTCTGCGAGATCTCCAGGCCGACCGCGAAGGCGATGAACCCGCCGATGTCGAGAAGCCCGGCCGCCAGGACCAGGCCGAGCGCCCGCCGGTCGACCGCGCGACCCTCAGCTGACGCCGGGTCGGCCGGCCGAACCCGCCGCGAGACGCCGAGGATCAGCCAGACCGTCCCGGCGTTGGCGATCCGCGCCAGGAAGAGAACCGGCAGCCACCCGGCAGCCCGGATCGGGCCCGACATCACGACGGTCAGGGCGGCGAAGGCGACGAGGGCGACGACCGCGTAGGCGACGCCCGCGCCGACGGGCCGGGCCCCGCGCAGGCCTCCCGTGAAAGAGACCGAGGCGAGCACCACGCCGGTCGTCGCGACCACGACCCCGAGCGCCTGGAGCGGAGCCAGCGCCTCGCCGAGCAGCAGGACCGAGAGCACCACCGTCAGCCCCCCGTACGTGGAGACGACCGGGCTGACGACCGTGATCGGCCCGTGGCGGAGGGCCGTGAAGAACGCCAGGTAGGCCACCGCGGCGACCGCGCCGCAGAAGAGCGAGGTCACGACGACCGCCGGGTCGGCGGAGAGGCTCGCACCCGTGGCGAGGAGCAGCGCGCCGAGGACCGCCACCGACGTGAGCTGGGTGCCCGCCGTCGCCCGCAGGCTCCCCACGCGGCGGCTGGCGAACGTCGCCGCGGTGTCGGCGAGGCCCCAGGTGAAGGCGGCCGTGAGGCCGAGGAGGATCCCCTCGATGTCGCGCACCCGGGGAGGGTACGAGCCGGGTGCGCCCCCGCGTGCGACCGGCGCGCGTCCCGGGACGGCGCCGGAGCCCGTGCTACACTTCCGCCCGGCGTTCCCGCCCCAGCGCGCGGGTCCGGCCCGGCGTGGGGATGTAGCTCAGCTGGAAGAGCACCGCGTTCGCATCGCGGGGGTCAGGGGTTCGAGTCCCCTCATCTCCACCACCTCCACCCCTGGTGGCCATGCACCTCCTCGTCGCGTACGCCACGAAGCACGGCTCCACCGCCGAGATCGCCGAGACGATCGGCGCGATCCTGGGCGAGAGCGGCCACGAGGCCGACGTGCGCGCCGCGCGCGACGTCCAGCGGCTCGCAGGGTACGAGGCGGTCGTGCTGGGGAGCGGCCTCTACTCGGCCCACTGGCTCCGGGACGCGAACCGCTTCGTGAAGCGCCACCAGGCGGTCCTTCGGCAGCTGCCCGTCTGGCTCTTCTCGAGCGGGCCGCTCGACCACTCGGCCGAGTTCGGCGACATCCCGCTCACGCCACACGTCGCGCCCGACGTGGCGCCGATCGGCATCCGCGGTCATCGCACGTTCGGCGGGCGCCTCCTCGAGACGACCGCCGCCGAGGCGGGGATCCTCGAGACTCACCGGATCGGCGACTTCCGGCACTGGGAGCACGTCCGGGCATGGGCCCGCGAGATCGCGGACGCGCTGGCGGAGCTGCCCAGCGGCTGACGCGCCAGTTTGGGTGCGGGACCGACGAGCGGACCCCCGCGGAGGTAATCCACGGGGGTCTGAACTCGGGGCCGGCGTGACCAAGATGTGTCGTCACATCTCGGGTAGTTGCAGGTCTAGTCGTCCGAGTCGACGCTGTCGACGCTCGCCACGCTGTCGACGCTCGCCACGCTGGCGACGCTCGCCACGCTGGCGACGCTCGCCACGCTGTCGGCGCTGTCGGCGCAACCGGGACAGTCGTCGGTGTCGTTGGCCTGAACCTGCGGTGCCGCGGCCTTCTGGCTGGCCTTTGGGGTCACCTTCGGGGTCGCTTTCGGGGTCGCCGTGGGCTCGGCCGGCATCACCGGCGGCGCCACGACCTCGGGCTTGTCCGGGGCCGCGGGGTCGAGCGAGTGCGTCGGGGCAGCCGTGGCCCGGCTCAGGACCAGGAGCACGGGATCGGCCGTCGGTGCGGCCTGGCTCTCCCTGATCTCGACCGTGCGGACGGCGCGCTCCACACCGGACGCCGAGACGAACGAGAACCCGCCGACGGTCAGGCCGGCCGCCAGGCCGGCCGCTCCGGCGACCTTCCAGTCGAGGTGCTTCATCGAATCTCCCTTTGCTGCTCGTTGTTCGTTCGCTGTCACCGGCGGGCGACCGGATTGGCTCCATCCTCGCGGCGGGCTCTGATGCCACCCTGAGGCGATCGTGAGAACCCTCTCAGGCGTCCGACGGTCCCCGGCGACGCCCCGACCCCGCGGACCCCGGCTCTGACAACGACCAACGCACCGATCTGGCAGTCCGGATGTCCGGCTGCCTCGAGCATGGACACCGCCCCCGGTCGGGGACTCACCCGGGGGCGGTGCGATCACTCGCGGGGCGGCGGCTCAGTCGTCGTCGGGCTCGTCGTCGTCGTCGGGCTCGTCGTCGTCGTCGTCGGGCTCGTCGTCGTCGTCCGTGGCGACCTGCTTCGGCGTCGCCCTGGGAGTCGCCTTCGGCGTCGGCTTCGGGGTGGCCTTCGGGCGCTCCGACACGACCTGCGGGGCGACCACGATGGGCGCGCTCGACGGAGTGTCATCGGCCGTCTGGGCCGGAGAGGGAGACGCGCCGTCCGCTGGCGTCGGCCCCATGACGTCGTCGACAGGGAGCATGGGATCGACGGAAGGTTGGGCCTGACCTTCGCGGAGCTCGATCGGCTGCACGGCGAGGTCCACGCCGGGTGGCGAGCCGAGCAACAGCCCGCTGATCGCCAGGCCGACGACGAGGCCCGCGGCCCCGGTGATCTTCCAGTCTGGAGGCTTCATTGTGATCGCTCCCCGGCGGTTCGCTCGCCCCGCCACTCGGTCTGCGGGCCTGGTGTCATGGAGACGCGCCGGTCGGTCCTCGGGGCATCGGCCGACGCCGCCCAGGCCTCGGCCCGGGCGATGCGCCGGCGCACCTGGCGGCGCCACGCCGGCGCCTGGACCCGGAACGGTCCCGTCGAGAGCCCCACCAGCGTCGCGGCCGTCGTCCGGCGGAGCTCGACCGGGTCCACGGTGCGCTCGAACGCCGGCTCCAGGCGACCGCGCCAGCGGTCGATCGCAACCCGCCGGCGTGGGACGGCGTCGCCGAGCGCCACGAGATGACCGAGCAGGGCGGCCAGGTCGTGGACGCGCCGGCCGGGGCCGGCGCCGTCAACGTCGAGGATGCCGACCACCCGGCTTCCGTCGACGAGCACCTGCGCCTCGTGGAGATCGCCGTGGATCGCCACGACCGGACCCGCGCTCGTCGGCCCTCCGATGCGTGCGACCAGCGCCTCCAGGCGCTCCCGCTCGTCCGGCATGACGGCCGCGAGGAGCCCGGCGTGGCCCGCGGCGCGCCCCAGGGGGCCACGGGACACGGCCATGGTCGGCCCGACGGCAGGCGCCGGCAGGCGGTCGAGGAGGTCTACGATCGCACCGCCGTCCGGAAGCGCGTCGACGGCGGCGCGATCCCCGGCAAGCAGTACCTCGCGGATCGTCCGCCCGGCGAGCGCGGCCAGGACGATGGTCCCGGCCTCCGGCCAGGTCGCGACCACCCGGGGCACCGGGACGTGCCCGTCAAGGGCGGCCAGCCGCCCGGTGAGCGACGCCAGCTCGTCGGGGGGCACGACCTTGAGGTACCGCTCGAAGCCTGCCCCACCCTGGCCTCGCTCGCCGACGCGGACGCGGACGACCGCGCGGCGCCCGGGTCGATAGGTCCGCACGTCGAGGGTGACGTCCTCCTCCGGAACGCCGAGGCGCGCCGCCACCGCCGCCGCGGAGACCGCCGACCGAAGGCCCGGCAGCGCCGGGTCCTCCGGGTAGCGAACAATTCCGACGGCCAGGTCGCCGGCGCTGACAACCAGCGTTCCCGCGGGCGGGCCGTCGACGTCGACGATCGCGACCAGCGTCTCGGGGACGGCGGGCCTGCCGGCCCAGCGGACGGTCGCGTCATATCGCACGGACGCCCGTCGACCCGGTCGGTAGAGGACCTCCCGGCGGCGGAGCGTGGCAAGCTCGCCACCCGCCGCGCGCACCGCGGCGCCGACGGCTTCTCGGGCGCCGGCGCCGAGCAGCACGGTCAGGGCAGGCAGCAGCTCGTCGCGGATGGCCATGCGGCCATCTCAGCACGCGGACATGAGTCCGGGATGAGATGGAGAGAAGAACGTCGTCAGGAGACGTCGCCGGCCGTCAGCCGCACCATCCGCAAGCGGACAGGCCCGGGAGCCTGGACCCCCGGGCCTGTCACCCGCTCCGCGCGAACCTCAGCGGTGGCGGCACTGACCCTCCTTGTCGCCCTGCACGATGTTGCCATCACCCGTGCGGGGCAGGCGGTTGCTCTTGCACTGGAGGTTGCCGTCGATGCGGTTGGTCCACACCGAGAACCCGCCGGGGTTGGAGAACAGTTGCACGTCGCCGTCGACGGTGTTGTTCGACACTGAGCTCAGCCCTCGGTTCCCCTTGAGCTGGATGTTGCCGTCCACCCGCGACGATTTCACGATCACACGGCCGCCGTAGTCGATCTGGACGTTGCCGCCGATGACCGAACCACTTCGCACGATCACGACACGCCCGGAGCCCTGGACGTTGCCGTCAACGCGAGCGCGGATCATCTCGACCCGCGCATTCGACCTGACGAGGACGTTGCCGTCCACGGTCGTGCGGTTCAGCGTGCACGTGGCCCAACGCGGGACGATCACGTCGCCTTCGATCGTCGTGGACCCGATCGTGGCGCGACAGATCCGGTCGCCGTCGGCACTGGCAACGCCAGGATCGACGAAGACCGCGGCACCTGCGATGAGAGCGGCGGCGAGAAAGACCGCGCCGACCGAACGGAGTGAGGACATGAAGCCTCCCTTGAGCTCCAGCGCCCTGACGATCCGATCTTCCGACCTGTCCTCGCGCTCTACGCTCGCCCCCCATCACTGCACGCGGAGATGAGTCGGGGATGAGAGGGGGAGTAGAACGTCGTCACGAGACGTCCGGGGCCCGGAACCGATAGCCCATCCCGCGGACGGTCTCGATCGAGTCGGCCCCGATCTTGCGCCGCAGGTACCGGATGTAGACCTCCACGACGTTCGACTCCGGCTCGAAGTCGTAGCCCCAGACATGGCTCAGCAGCTGCTCGCGGCTGAGGACCTGGTCCGGATGGCGCATGAACGTCTCGGCGAGGGCGAACTCCCGGGCCGTCAGCTCCACCCAGCGCCCGCCGGCTTTCGCTCTGCGGGTCCGCAGGTCGAGAGACACGCCGCCTGCCTGCAGCACGGTCGCCTCCCCGGCGACATCATCGTGGAGCCGGGCGCGGATTCTGGCCACCAGCTCCTCGAACCGGAACGGCTTCGTCACGTAGTCGTCGGCGCCACCCTCGAACCCGGCCACCGTGTCGTCGACCCCGTCGCGCGCGGTCAGGATGATGATCGGCAGCCGGTCCCCGCGGGCGCGGATGCGACGGAGGACCTCGCGGCCGTCGAGCCGCGGGAGGCCAAGATCCAGGATGAGGAGGTCGAAGTCCGCGTCGCGCGCCATTTCTGCGGCCTCGATCCCGTCCACCACGGAGGTGGTCGCGAACCCGTTCGCACGGAGACCCTTCTCGAGGAACGCGACGATCTTCCCCTCGTCCTCGGCGATCAGGATGCGGGTCATGGCGCCGCTGCCTCCGGCGGTGGCGAGACGGGGATGACGAGCGTGAACGTGGACCCGTGGCCGGGGACGCTCTCGAGCTCCGTCCGGCCCCCGTGGGCGGCGGCGATCGCATCCACGATCGCGAGGCCCAGGCCGGTCCCCTCGCTCGCGCTGGTCAGCCGGTCCCCGCCCCGCGCAAATCGGTGGAAGATGCGCTGCTGTTCCTCGGGCGCGATCCCGGTCCCCTCGTCGCGGACCCACAGACGGGCCTCCGCACTTCCCACCGAGGCGCCGAGCTCGATCACGGCGCCCGGGGAGGTGTGGCGGACGGCATTGGAGACGAGGTTGACGACCGCCTGGGCGAGGCGGTCGGCATCGGCGAAGATGACCGCCGGCCGAACCGGGACCACCGACCAGTCGCGCACACCCAGCGGCCGAAGACGTGCCGCCAGCGAGTCGACGAACTCGGCCAGCTCGAGCGGCTCGCGACGCAGGAAGTCCGGCTGCTCGGCGCGGGCGATGAGCAAGAGGTCGCTGACGTAGCGGCTCATGCGGTCCAGCTCGCCGAGGACGAGCTTGACGGTCCGCTCGCGCTCTGCCGGGTCGTCGTCCAGCAGCTCCAGGTGGCCACGGACGATCGTGAGCGGCGTGCGCAGCTCATGGCCGACATCGTTGAGGAAGTCGCGCTGCGAGGCGAACGCGGTCTCGAGGCGCTCGAGCATCGAGTTGAGCGTGGCGGTCAGCTCGGCCACCTCGTCCGACCCCTCCACCGGGATGCGCGCGGCGAGATCGCGTCCGCCGATGCCGTGGGCGGTCGCGGTCAGCGCGCGCAGGGGGGCGATCGCACGGCCGGCGGCACCCCACGCGAGGAGGGACGCCAGCAGGGTGACCGCCGCCGACAACCCCAGCATCACCTGCACCGTCTGGTCGATCTGGCCGCGCCGCTCCGCCTCGTAGAAGGCCACCGCGAACACGCCCGCCTGGCGCTCGCCGGCACCGAGCGGGACGGCCAGCCAGCGCACCGGCCCGGCGCCGGTCTCGGTGCGTCCCCAGACAGGTTCGGTCGTCCCCTGCCAGGTCGCGAGCACGGCCGGATCGTCGAAGAGCGAGATGGGCGCAACCGTCCGCTTGTACGGCCGCCCGTCGACGATCGCGTACAGCGCCTCGTACTCGTTGGGGACGCTCCGCAGGAAGAACGTGTCGAGGATCGCCGCCGCGTCGCCGCCGAACGGCGCGCCGGTGGCCGGGTCCACGCCGCCCGCGAGCCTGCGGACCTCCTCGACCTCCTGCGCCAGGGCCGCGTCGATGTCGGATGCCAGCTGGGTCGTCAGGATCTGGCGCAGCCCGACGACCGTGATCGCGATGGACAGCAGGAGCAGGACGACGTACCAGGCGAGGATCCTCGTCCGGATCCCGCCGGGCAGCCGCAACGACCACGGCCGGCGGCCGGCCCGGGGCTGACGCTCCTCGCGTGCCACGAGATCGGCGGCGACGGCAGCAGGGCCCGTGCGTGCGGCGGCGAGGCGCGTCGTCACGTCGTCCCCCGGTCCCTTGCCGTCGACGGTCTTCATCATCTCGAGGGTCCGGCATGGAGCCGCCGCGGACATGAGACGAAGATGAGGAACCTCCCATGCCGCGCGAGCGGGCCGGCCGACCGACGACCCGGCAGACGACGTCTCACCCTTCGATCCCGATCACGAGCGACAGGATATCGGCCACCGGCGCCCGGCGGCGCAGTGCTCAGGCAGATCGGCGCGAGGAGCCTCTCGTGCTGCCCGGGACCCGCCCTAGCGTCAGCCGTCCGACGCGGGCTGCTGCGTCGCGGCCGGCGCCGGCGACGCCTTGTCGGGCCCGCCGCGGTTCGGCTTCCAGTCGCCCCAGCCCCCGTGCTTCCCGGCCGCAGCCACGCCGACCGCCGATGCCGTGAACGATCCGTCGTCGTTCCGGATCCCGGCGGCGACGATCCACATGTCGACCTTCACGTCGGCGAGCGTGACGTCCTTGGCGCCGGCGGCCCGGTAGGTCGTCGACGAGGTGGTCTTGACGGTGATCTTCGTCCCGTCCCGCACCGTGACCGTGATCGTCGTACCGCTGACTGCGGCGACGGTACCCGCCAGCTGGGAGGCCTTGAGGGTGACGGACGTGGCGGTCAGCGTGCCATCGGCAGCCTTCGAGCCGGACGCCACGGCCTGCATCCCGACCTTGAGGGCGGACTTGTCGGCCTTGTTCTTGCCGAGCTGGTAGGTCGTCGAGGAGGTGACCTTGACAGTGACCTTCGTCCCGTCGCGCGTCGCAAGGGTCAGGCTGGAGTCCGTCACGGCGGTGACCGTTCCGGAGACCCGGGAAGGGCTGACCGCGATCGAGGTGGCCGTCAGCGTGCCGTCGGCAGCCCTGGTGCCGGTGGCGACGGCCCGCATGCCGACCACGACGACCGACTTCGTGGCTGCGTCCTTGCCGAGCCGGTAGGTCGTCGACGACGTGAGCTTCACGGTCGTCCTGCGTGCCGTCGCGGGCGGCCAGCGTCAGGCTCGACGACGCGACGTCGGTGATCGTTCCCGCCACCTTCGGCAGGACCACCCGGATGGCCGTGATCGCGTAGGTGCCGTCGGCCTGGCGCTTCTGGCGCAGGACGATCTCGTCGCCGACGGCGAGGTCGCCGACCGTGATCTTCGTGCCGTCGCGGGTGATCGTTGCGCCGGTCGCGTCGATCGTCCGCGTCCAGCCGTCATCGGTACTCAGCGAGAGCTTCGTGCCGTCGATCTTCGTGATGGTGATGTGGCCGAGCTTCGAGGCCCGCCCGGGATTGCTGCCGTTGGCGGGAGCGTTCGGCACGGCCCGGCCCGTCGGGGCAACCCAGCCGACGTCGACGATGCGACCCTGGTCGGCGGCCGGGGCGCCGGCCGGCGTGGCGGCGGCTCGGGCGGTGACGCAGGATCGGGATCGGAGGCGGGCAGGCCGCCGGCCACGGCGAGGGTGGCGACGAGGGCCACCCCGGCAACGGCCGCCAGCGCGGCCGCGATAGGCCAGCGGGATCGGCGCGGCGGCGGGGAAGTGGTCGTCTCCTCGGTCATCGGACAGATCCTCCGCCCTTGCCCGGCCTGCGGATCGCCGGGCAGCGCCCAGCATGCGCGGGGTGCGTCTCCGGCCAGCATGCCACCGCGGATCCGTACTGTCACGCAAACGGATGGGCGCTCGCGCCGGGTCGCGGAACCTCAGGTGCGCGGACGCACCACCAGCGCCGCATGAAGCTCTGGGGCGTGCGTCCGCAGCCAGCGCCGATGGGTCGCGTGGTCAGGGATGCGCGTCGCCACCAGGTCCCAGAAGCGGGGGCCGTGGCCGAAGACGCGCAGGTGACAGAGCTCGTGGACGACGACCGTCTCGAGCGCCACCGGCGGGGCGAGAACCAGGCGCCACGCGAGCATCACGCGCCCCTGCCGGGAGGCGCTCCCCCACCGGCTCCGCGTGTCGCGGACGGCGACGGCCGTCGGGGCGACGCCCAGGGGCCCGGCGTGGCGGTCGATGGCCGCCTCGACCGCCTCGCGGGCGCGAACGCGGAGCCAGGCCTCCAGCACGGCCGCGAGCGGGCGCCGCTCGGCGGGGGCCAGCGTCACGAGCAGGACGTCCTCGTGATGGTCACCGATCCGCTCCACGTGCGAGCGGCGGCTGCCCGGCCGTCCGGGGACGACCCGTACCCGGTGGGGCTGACCGCGGTACGGGATGACGCTGCCCTCCCGGACCTCGCCGGCGGCCGCGATCCGCCCGGCGGCGGCCTCCTGGCGGGCGAGGTGGCGCCGGATCCACGCCTCCCGCTCGGCGAGGAACGGCTCGACGAGGGAGCGGGCCGAACCCTCCGCGGTCCGCGTGCCCGGGACGGTCGCGATCACGCCGCGGCGCGCATCGATCGTCACGCGCAGGCGGCGAGCGCGCGCGGAGCGGCGCAGCGTGTACGGCAGGTCTCCGCCGGGCAGGCGGGCGACCGCCTGGCTCTCGATCGACACGGGACGATGGGCCACGGGCGGCGACCGTCAGGCGCGCCGCAGGAGCCGGCCCGCGCGAGCGCCGGTCTCGACGCCGTTCCGCATCGCGACCACGCCGTTCACGATCACCGCGTCGATCCCGGCCGGGTGGACCGCCGGGCGCTCGTAGGTCGCGCGGTCGATCACGGCCTCCGGGTCGAAGACGACGAGGTCGGCGGCGGCGCCCTCGCGGACGGTCCCGCGGCCGGCGAGGCCCAGGCGCGCCGCCGGCACCGACGTCAGCGTGGCGACCGCCGTCGCGAGGGACAGCGCGCGCCGCTCGCGCACGTAGCGGCCCAGGACGCGCGGCGCGCTGCCGTACGTGCGGGGATGCGGCACGCCGGCGTCGAGGGCCGGGTGGCCCGGCCGCCGGCCGGTCGCGTCGGTGCAGACCGCGATCCACGGGACGGCCAGGATCGCCTCAACGTCGGCCTCGTCCATGCAGTGGATCGTCACCTGGCTCGCCAGGCGGTCGTCGACCAGGATGTCGCAGGCGAGGTCGAGCGGGTCCCGGCCGAGCTCCGCGCCGAGATCCGCCAGCGAACGGCCGGTCCAGTCCCCGTGGGCCGGGGAGCCGGCCAGCACGAGGCCGTCCCAGCCCGGGTCCGCGGCGACGTTCTCCCAGCCGGAGATCCCCTCGGCGACCTCCTCGCGGATCCGCCGCCGCACGGCCCAGGTGCCGAGGGCGGCGAGCGTGTCGTCCACGGGGAGCGCGAGCAGGGCCGGAGGCAGAACGCACGCGAGGGTCGTGGCGGCCGCCGTGTAGGGGTACTGGTCGGCCCCCACGTCGAGGCCGCCGTCCCGGGCGCGCTCGAGCAGCTCCACCGCCTCCCCCGCCCGCCCGAAGACGGGGCGCGCCGCGGCCTTGAGGTGGCTCACCTGCAGGCGGGCTCCCTCGCCGGCGGCGCGCGTCGTCGCCAGCGCCTCGTCGAGCGCCTCGAAGAGCCCGGCGGCCTCGTTGCGCATGTGGGTCGCGTAGAGCGCGCCCCTCCGCGCGGCCACGGCGACCAGCGCGGCGATCTCCTCGGGCCGGGCGTGGATCCCCGGGGCGTAGATCAGGCCGGTCGAGAGCCCGAACGCGCCGGCGTCGAGCGCATCGTCGAGAAGGCGAGCCATGACGGCCGCCTCGTCGGGCGTCGGGACGTCGGCGCGCGGGCCGAGGACGGCGCCGCGGATCGTGCCGTGCCCGGCGAGGAACGCGACGTTCGGCCCGAGGGGCTGGCGATCCACGAGGTCGAGGTACTCGGCGAACGTCGTCCAGGACGGGCGCGCGCCGACGTCGGCCATCGACGTCTCGATCGCCTCGCGGCCCAGCGGGGTGACCGGGGCGACGCCGTCGCCGCAGTTGCCCGAGACCTGCGTCGTGAAGCCCTGGGCGAGGTGGCTGACGAGGGCGCCGTCCACCAGCACGGACGCGTCCGAGTGGCCGTGGATGTCGATGAACCCGGGCGCCACGACGCGGCCGACCGCGTCGATCACCATCGCCGCCTCGCCCGCGCCGACCGCCGCGAGGTCGCCCACGACCGCGATCCGATCGCCCTCCACCCCGACGTCGGCCGGCCGGCCGGGCGCGCCGGTGCCGTCGAGGAGCATGCCGCCGCGGACCACGAGATCGAACGTCACGCGCGGATGGTGGCACACGCGGCGTTGGCCGACGCATGGGCCGGTCACCCGCTGGGCGTCCCTGGCGCGTCTACCCTGTAGGCGCAGTTCGAGACCGCCGGTCCGAGCCCACGGATCGGCCCCCTGCCGCGCTGGAGGTAGGCGTGACGCGTTCGATCGCCGACGACCTGCGGGAGCGCCGTCCCGAGGCGATCGACCGCCTGCTCGCCGAGCATGGAGCGGAGATCCAGACCGTGGCCCAGATCATCCTCCACGATCGCGACGAGGCGAGCGACGTCCTTGCGGAGACGGTGATCGCCGCCTGGGAGAAGGGTTCGAGCCTCCGGGATCCGGCTGCCTTGCGCCCGTGGCTCCTCCGCATCGCCACGAACCGGGCGCTGAGCCGGCGCCGCAGGAGCACCCGGCTGGTGGCCCTGGATTCGGTCCTGGACCGGGAGTCCGCCGACCCGCGCGGATCGGCGGAGACGCACGTCGCCATCCTCGAGGGCCTGGCGCTCCTCGCCCCGCGCGAGCGGGCCGCGATCGCCCTCCGGTACCTGGCCGACCTCCCGGTCGAGGAGGTGGCGCGGGCCATGGGCACCCGGCCGAACACGGTGAAGACGCAGCTCCGGGAGGCCCTCGCAAAGCTCCGCCGCGGCATGGCCGACGACGTCGACGAGCGCGAGACAGTGCCGGAGGTGCGCCATGCATGAGGATCGCCTCGAAGGCGAGCTGCGCGCCGCCCTCCACCGCGAGATGGCCATGACCAGGGTCGGCGAGACCGCCCCGAGGATCCGCACGCGGATCGCCGCCCGGGAGCGGAACCGTCGCTGGGCGCGCGCGGCACTCGGGACCGCGGCCGTCCTGGCGATCGCCCTCTCGGTGCCCGTCGTCGCCCCGCTCGCGCAGCGCGCGCTCGCCCCCGATCAGCCGACCGGCACGGCCGTCACGGTCCGCCTCGACACGGACGGCGACCTCGTGGTGGAGAAGGTGTCCTTCGACGGGTCGGCGGTCGTGATGGCTCGCCTGCCCCGGGCCGCCGACTGGCTCCGGCCAACGGTCGACCCGGCCCGGCTCCAGCCCGGGACGGAGGGAACCGTGATGGCCTTTCATGCTGATGGCTACCTCGCCGTCGCAGTCTCGGCCGCCGACGAGGAGAAGAGCCCCGTCGCAGTCCTCGTGTGGAGCCTCACCCGCCCGGCCGACGAGCCCGTGCGCATCGACGCGACCGCCGACTCCATGGGCCAGCCGATGATCGGCTGGACCCCGGACGGCCGGCTCGTGGTGACCTCGGCCACGGCCTTCTCGCAGCTCGACGTCCTGGATGCGCGCACGGGGCACGTGGTGAGCGTGTCGCTGCCCGACCAGGTCTTTGTCGCCGCCGGGTACCTCTACGGCTCCGTGGCGGCGGGCCAATTGATCACGAGCACGCCCGACAACCGGGTCGTGGTGGTGAAGCACGAGCCGGCGATGTTCCGCTCGACGGTTGGGACGGCCGATCTGCCGCGTGACGGGGGGGCCGCCACGCTGACGGAGGGTCGCCCGGCCATGATCTGGGCGGTCAGGGGCGTCGAGCCAGCGTGGGGCGTGAAGGCGGGGGTCATCGGGGCCGCCCAAGATGCGAGCGGCTGGACGATCACGGGTGTGCGGGTGGACGGGCAGGACCAGGGCTCCAGCGACACGTCCGATGCGCAGACCTGGACGCTGTTCGCCTCGGGCGAGCAGCTCGTCGGCTGGCCTGCATGGGACGCCACGCTGCGCGGGATCTGGCTTCTGCAGGCGACCGGGCGGCGCCTCGACCTCGTCCACCTCGACGGCCCGGGGCTCGCCTCGGCACGAGCCACGCTGCCGTGGGACGGCACCACCGGGATCGACCAGAACGCGATCGCCGGCGTGGCGGCGGATGGGCGCGCGCTGGCCGTGCGCGGCGCGGCCGGAGACCTCCTGGTCGACGGCGCATCGGGTCGCTGGGTGGAGCTCGCCTCCGGTGCCCGGTTCGTCGGCTGGTCCCGCGCCGCGACGCCCGCGACACCCGAGGAGCAGCCGTTCTGCGCGCCTTCCGAGGACGACGACCTGTCCACCACGCAGATCGCAGGGTTCGGCGAGCCGTTCGTCGACGGACTCACCGCGGGCACGGGCAGCGAGCCCAGCCCACGGCCGGCCGCAGATGCCTCGAGCCTGGCCGCGGCGCACACCTTCGTCGGGGGCGGCCTGCGGCTCCTGCTGCCGGATGGCGCGTGCGCGTCGTTCGTGTCCGCGGAGGCGGTGCCGGTCGACGATCCCGGCGCCACGCCCGTGGCGTTCGATCCTGCGTCCGCGGCCCCCGGGGGACCGGGGGGCCTGCTCGGCATGACCGAGCCGCCCGCCGGGAGGTGGATCGTCCGGCTGCGACTCGCCGTGGACGGCGGCCCGGGGCTGAACGCCCACGTGCTGCTCTTCCGCGTGGACGTGGCGGCGGCGGCGCCGTCGCCCGACCCAGGCGCGTCGCCCGGCGCGAGGCTGGTCTCCGGGTTCCCGATGGCTGGTTCACTCCCGGGCTCGGTGGTCCCCACCTGGACGGTCGGGCACGGCGGAGCCGATGCGCCGGCCGACGGCGCCTCGACCTTCGGCGATCCCACGAACCCGCCGCTGCGCCCCGGCCCCGTCGTGGCGTCCATCGTCTGCACCGGCGACGGATCGATCCTGGTCGCGGCCGCGACGGCAGCCGAGTCGGGCACACCCGAGACGCCGGCGGCCGATCGCTGGGCGCGCGTCGAGTGCGCCGACCCCCGGGCGGCGACGCCCGTCACGGCCAACCTTCCCGATGCGCGGGGCGGCGAGACCGTGCTCCTCGTCGAACGCCGGCCCACCCGCGCCGACGACCTCCTCGGATACGCCGTCGTGGTCGGCCAGCCGGTCGACGCCGCCTGTGAGACGCCCACCCCCGACCTGGTGGCCCGCATCGGCCTGCGCGCATCATCCGACGCGACGCCGCAGCCTGGCGTCCTGGTCGCCTACGAGCTCCCTGCGGGCTCCCGGGCGATGGCGGCGGGCGAGCTCGCCGCTGCCGCCTCCGGGCCGCCGATCCTCGGCCCGCGGGGAGCGCTCTACGGCGCGTGGTCCCTGACGCTGCCGGCGGGTCTCTGCACGACCGGATGGTCGATGCAGCAGGCCGAGGCCGGGGCCACGGAACTCGTGGCGGGCTCCGCCAGCTCGCTCCACAACGACAACCCCGTGCTGGGCGAGATGCCGCTGTCGCTCGCGGACCCCGGCGAGTGGGTGCTCGCGGTGACCCTGCCCCTCGCGGGCCCCGATGACGTGATCGGGTCGGCGACGCTCCTGTGGCACGTCAGGGTCGCCGAGAACGCCACGCTGGCCCCCTGAGGAGCGCGGCGAGCCACCCTGCCGGTGCCGAGCGTCCGCGGCGAGCCACCCCGCCTGCTCCATCGGCGACGACCTTCCGCTATACTCCGCCTCCGGACGAATGGGGCTATAGCTCAGCTGGAAGAGCGTCTGAATGGCATTCAGAAGGTCCGGGGTTCGAATCCCCGTAGCTCCACCAGCCCCCTGATCACCGCCGCCGAACCGACCCCTCGCCCCAGCGGCGAGGGGTCGTCGTGTACCTGAGGCCCACCGTGACCACCGAACGAACCCGGATCGAGCGCTACGACCCCGCCGCCATCGAGCCGCGCTGGCAGGCGCGCTGGGACGAGCTCGGCCTCCACCGGACCGACCTCGCGGACACGAGCCGGCCCCCGTACTACCTCCTGACGATGTACGACTACCCGTCGGGCAACCTGCACGTCGGCCACTGGTACGTGAAGACGCCGACCGACGCCCTGGCCCGCTACCACCGGATGCGGGGCGACAACGTCTTCTTCCCGGTCGGCTTCGACGCCTTCGGGCTGCCGGCCGAGAACGCCGCGATCAAGAACCGGATCCACCCGTCCGAGTGGACCTACCGGAACATCGACAACATGCGGCGCCAGCTGCGGAGCATGGGTGCGAGCTTCGACTGGGACGCCGAGGTCGTCACCTGCGACCCGGGCTACTACCGCTGGAACCAGTGGCTCTTCCTGCGCTTTCTGGAGGCGGGCCTGGCCTACCGCGCCACGTCGCCGGTCGACTGGTGCCCGAACGACGGGACCCTCGCCCGCGAGCAGGTCGAGGGCGCCGACCGGCGCTGCTGGCGCTGCGGCGCGAAGGTCGAGAAGCGCGACCTGGCCCAGTGGTACCTGCGGATCACGACGTACGCCGACGAGCTGCTCGACTTCACGGGCATCGACTGGCCCGAGCCCATCCGGGTCATGCAGACGAACTGGATCGGCCGCAGCGAGGGCGCGGAGGTCGTCTTCCGCAGCGCGCCCGACACGCACCTCCCCGGCGGTGACGAGATCCGCGTCTTCACGACGCGCCCGGACACGCTCTTCGGGGCCACGTTCATGGTCCTCGCGCCCGAGCACCCGCTCGTCGCGAGGCTGACCTCGCCCGGCCAGCGCGAGGTGGTCGCGGCGTACGTCGAGCAGGCCGGCCGCGAGACCGAGATCGAGCGCCTCAACACGGAGCGCGACAAGACCGGAGTTCCACTCGGCGCCGACGCCATCAACCCCGTCAACGGGGAGCGGATCCCGATCTGGATCGCCGACTACGTGCTGTCGGGCTACGGGACCGGCGCGATCATGGCCGTCCCGGCCCACGACGAGCGCGACTTCGCGTTCGCGACCCAGTTCGGCCTGCAGATCCGGGAGGTGATCCGGCCGGCGGCAGCCTACGGCGACGAGGCCGAGCTCCGGGCTGCCTACGTGTCGAAGACGGGCGACGACGTCCTCGTCAACTCAGGCCGCTACAACGGGATGGCCGCGCCGGACGCGATCCGCGCGATCACCGCGGACCTGGAGGCACGGGACGAGGGCAAGGCCGCCGTCAGCTACCGGATCCGGGACTGGCTCGTCAGCCGCCAGCGCTACTGGGGCACCCCGATCCCGGTGGTCTACTGCGACGGCTGCGGGATCGTGCCCGTCCCCGACGACCAGCTGCCGGTCCTCCTGCCCGAGTCCGTGGACTACCAGGGCTCGGGGGAGAACCCGCTGAAGCGGGACGAGGCGTTCCTGCACACCGCCTGCGCGCGCTGCGGCGGCCCCGCCCGGCGCGAGACCGACACGCTGGACACGTTCATCGACTCGTCGTGGTACTGGTTCCGGTACCTGTCCCCCGGCAACGAGGACGGGGCCGTGGACCGGGCGCTCCTCGATCGCTGGACGCCGGTCGCCCAGTACACCGGCGGCGCCGAGCACGCCGTCATGCACCTCCTCTACTCCCGCTTCTTCACCAAGGCGATGGCCGACTGCGGCCTCGTCGGCCACCGCGAGCCGTTCCTGCGGCTCTTCAACCAGGGCCAGGTCCTGGGCGCCGACGGCGAGCGGATGAGCAAGTCCCGCGGCAACGTGGAGGACCCCGACGCGCTCGTCGCGCAGTACGGCGCGGACACGGTGCGCCTGTTCCTGATGTTCATGGGGCCCTGGGACCAGGGCGGCCCGTGGAGCCCGAGCGGCATCGGCGGCGTCGCGCGGTTCCTCCACCGGGCCTGGACGCTCGTGCTGGACCCGCACGGGACCGAGCCCGGCGACGCGAACGCGGGGAGGCTCCCGGCCGGCGAGGACGCGGCGGCGGCCGCGAAGGCGATCCGCGGCGCGGCCCACCGCACGCTGGCCGCCGTGACGGTCGACTACGAGGGCTTCCGCTTCAACACGATGGTCGCGAAGCTCATGGAACTGACGAACCTCCTCGTCCGCTACCGGGGGACCGAGGTGGCCGGCGGCGCAGCGTGGGACGAGGCCGTCCGGCTGCTGCTCCTGATGCTGGCCCCCGCGGCGCCCCACGTCACCGAGGAGCTCTGGGCGCGGCGACTGGCCGCGGCCGGGGCCGAGTGGTCGTCGATCCACCTCGAGCGCTGGCCGGCGGTGGATGTCGCCGCCGCCGCGGTCGCGACGCGCGAGCTGCCGGTCCAGGTCAACGGGAAGGTCCGCGACCGCGTGGAGGTGGCCGTCGGGCTCTCCGACGCCGAGGTCGAGGCGATCGTCCTGGCGCGCCCCAAGGTGATCGCGGCCCTGGCGGGGAAGACGCCCGATCGGGTCATCCACGCCGGCGGCGGCCGGTTGGTGAACATCGTCATCCGGGGTTGACGGCAGGTCGATGAGCGACGAGCGGCCCGTCGAGGGAGCGCGACCTAGGGGGGATGCCCTTGCGGCCTGGGCGACCCTGACCGGCGCCCGCGAGGACGCCGAGCGCCCGGCGGACCTGCGGTCGGCGGCCGACGGCGCCGAGGTCGCGCTCGTCGAGGTCACCGGCGAGACCGTCCGGTCGATCTGCCGCCTCGAGGTCGGCCCGGACCAGTTCCACTTCGTCGCCCCGAACGCCGTCTCGTTCGCCGAGGCGCTCTTCGAGCCAAAGGCCTGGTACCGGGCAATCGCCGCCGACGGCGTCCCCGTCGGTTTCGTCATGCTCTACGACGACCCCGACGAGCCCGCCTGCTTCCTCTGGCGCTTCATGATCGAAGGGCGGTTCCAGGGCAAGGGCTACGGCGCGCGGGCGATGGCGCTGCTCATCGACCACGTCCGCGCCCGCCCCGGCGCCACCGAGCTGAAGACGAGCTGGGTGCCGGGCGAGGGCAGCCCGGAGGGCTTCTATCGCCGCCTCGGCTTCGAGCCGACCGGCGAGATCGACGATGGCGAGGTCGTGGCACGGCTGGCGCTGTAGATCGCCGCGCGGCGCCCCATGGTCGCGATCTGCAGGTCGCGGCCTGCTGCGGCGGGCACGATCTGCTGCGGCGGGCGGAGCCTGCCTCCGCGACACCGCCCGTCGGCCGGCCGGAAGGTTGGCGACGCGGAGCCACGGTCCGCGCGCGCCCCGGCGTGTGCGCAAGCGTGGACGTCGACCCCGCGGAAGAGAACGCGATGCCGGGATCATGGGTCGAGATGGGCGTCTTCGCGGAGTGACGGTCCGCGCGGCCAGCGACGGTCGGCTCGCCGCGGCGTTCGAGCAGTCCCCCGGCGAAGCGGCGATCCGCGAGGTGCTCGACCGGCTGGAGGCGAGGGCAACGCCCGCGCCGTAGAGAGGGCTCGGATCGGGCAGAATCGGCGCGTGCCACGTCCGTCCTCGTCCCGCCATCGGCGCCCGCGCGATGCCGTCCGCGTCGCGGCGCTCGTCGCCGCCACCCTCCTCGCGACTGCCGCCCTCCTCGCCGGCTGCGCCGGCTGGACCACGGACCCGGAGCTGACGCTCCACGTGGAGAGCCGGATCGACCGGCCGCTCCTCGTCTACGTCAACGACGACTGGGTCGGCACGATCCCGGCCGGCGCCACCGATGCGACCGTACCGGCCGGAGGCCACGGCGGCCCGCCATGGACCGCGGAGGGTCGCGTCGCCAGCGGCACGGCGCTGATCACGCTCGAGATCCCCGCCGCGCCCGCGGCGGGTGACGGCCTCACGACCGTCGCCGTCACCGCGTGCGGAACGATCGCGATGCGCGTCGGTGCGCCGGAGCCCGCCCCGTCGCTGGCGCCGCCGGCGCCGGGCGCCGAGCTTGCGCCCTGCGAGTAGCGGCGGGCTCGACGGGAGCGGGAGAATCTCGTCGTGGTCCTCCGCCGCTTGATCCCGTCCATGGCCGTCACCGTGCTGGCAGTGTCCCTGGTCACCTGCACCGCGCTGCCCGGCGAGCGGGCACCGTTGAACGTCACGAACGGGACCACGCTCGAGGTCGTCCTGCTCGTCAACGGTCAGCGCGTCGCGACGTTCGGCCCCAGCGAGGGCACGTCGGGCGACGGGCTCGACGTCCCGCTCCCGCCGCTTCCCTGGACCGTGGTGGCGACGACCGTGGCGGGTCGCGTCCTGGCCACGATGGCGGTCGGCCCCGGCGACGTGCGCGCAACGACGTCGGGCGACCGGCAATCGTTCAGCGGCCGGATGGCCCGCGTCGACCTGTCCTGCGGCCGGCTCGACGTGTGGGCAGGCAGCCTTCAGCCGCTCGGGCCGGCGCCCGGCCCTGGCGTCCCGGGCGACTGCGAGCCGTAGCGCCTCACGCTCCGCCCCGGCCGGTCAGCGGAGGTGCATCTCCGCGTGGACGACCTCGTCGGCCGGGCCGGGGACGATCGCGAAGCCGACCTTCTCGGCCGCGCGCCGCATGGCGACGTTGTCGGACCGCATGTCGGCGCCGAGCATCGCCACGCCCTCGGTCCGGGCGACGTCCACGAGCCGCCGGAGCAGCTCGGTCCCGACGCCCTTGCCCTGCCGCTCGTCGGTCACGAGGACGGCGAACTGCGCGTCGTCCGTCCCGAAGGTCCGCGACAGGCGGCCCACGCCGACGATCCGCGGCGCGTCGGGATCCGGGTGCTCGCACTCGGCGACGAGCGCCATCTCGCGGTCGTAGTCGAGGAAGCAGATCCGGACCAGGCGCTCGTGGGCGGTCCGCTCGTCGAAGCCGAGGTTGCGCATGTAGCGGCTGAAGACGGTCTCCGGCGAGAGCGAGCGGTGGAAGTCGATCATCAGCGGCTCGTCCTCGGGACGGATCGGACGGATCGTGAGCTCCTTCCCGTCCGGGCAGGTCCAGCTGCTGACGTACTTGCGCGGGTAGGGCCGGATCGCGATCCTCGGGAGGTCCTTCGGGTCGGTGGCCGGGTCGTGGAGGACGACCCGCGCGTCGAGGGCGATGAGCCGCTCCGGCGAGGCGAGGAGCGGGTTGA
Organism: uncultured Chloroflexia bacterium; assembly: GCA_963713285.1. Taxonomy (GTDB): domain Bacteria; phylum Chloroflexota; class Limnocylindria; order Limnocylindrales; family CSP1-4; genus CTSoil-043. Next base: position 107,796 of record CAVQLA010000007.1, read on the forward strand.
TGTCGAGCTCGGCGATCCAGCGCTGCTCGGAGACGAGCTGGCTGAAGCGGACCAGGAGCTGCTCCAGCTCGGCGAGGTCGATCCCCCGGCGGCCGCGGACGCCCTTCAGGGCCGTGTAGATCTTCGTCCGCTCCATCATCCGCCGTGCGAGCGTCGTGTTGAGCGGGGGCAGGCCGAGGGCGCGGTCCTTGAAGACCTCGACGAGCTGACCACCCATCCCGAACAGGAGCACCGGCCCGAACTGCGGGTCGATCGAGCTGCCGATGATCAGCTCGTAGCCGGTCCAGTTCACCATCGGCTGGACCGTGACGCCCTCGAAGTGCTCGGCGCCCTTCTTCGCGGTCACGGACTCCTGGATGAGCTCGTAGGCGTGGCGCACGGCATCGGCGTTCTTGAGGTTGAGCTGGACGCCGCCGACGTCGGTCTTGTGGGTGATCGTGTGGGAGTACAGCTTCACGACGACGGGGTAGCCGATCCGGTCGGCGGCGGCCACGGCTTCGTCGATCGACGGGGCCACGACCGTCTCCGTGATCGGGATGCCGTACGCCGCGAGCAGCTCCTTCGACTCGTCCTCGGTGAGGAGGGTCCGTCCCTCCGTGCGGGCGGCCCCGATGATCGCCTCGGCCTTCGCCCGGTCGACGGGATGCTCCTCGTCGGACGGCAGCGTCGGCGTCTCGTAGATCTGCTCGAGGTTCCGTGCAAGGCGCCACGTGAAGTTGAACGTCCGGACCGCGCGGTCGGGGTAGTCGAACGTCGGGATTCCGGCCTCGCGGAGGATCTGGGAGCCCGCCAGCACGTCCTTGCCGCCCATCCAGCTGGCGAGCACCGGCTTGCCGTCGATCCGGGCGAACGGGATGAGCTCGCGGGCCGTCGCCGTCGGGTCGGTCATCGCCTGCGGCGTCAGGATCACGAGGAGGCCGTCGCTGCCCTCGTCGCGGGCCGCGACCTCGAGGGCCTTGGCGTACCGCTCGGGCGTGGCGTCGCCGATGATGTCGATCGGGTTGTTGTGGCTCCAGGGGCCCGGCAGGAACCCGTTGAGCTCCTCCATCGTGGCCGGGGAGATCTCGCTCACCTCGCCGCCCCCGGTGATCAGGGCGTCGGTGGCGAGGACGCCGGGGCCGCCCGCGTTCGTCACGATCGTCAGGCGGTTGCCGGCCGGCCGCGGCTGCTTGGCGAGGACCTCGAGGACGTCGAAGACGTCGGCGATCTCGTCGACGCGCAGGACGCCGACGCGTCGGAAGGCCGCGGCGAGAACCTCGTCGGACCCGGTGAGCGACCCGGTGTGGGACGCGGCCGCCTTCGCCGCCTGTGCCGTCCGGCCCGGCTTGATGATGATGATCGGCTTCGTGAGGGCGACCTCGCGGGCCGCCGAAAGGAAGGCCCGGGCGTCGCCGATCGTCTCCATGTAGATGACGATGCTCTCGGTCGCCGGGTCGTTGCCGAAGTAGGTGATGACGTCGCCCCAGCCGACGTCCAGCATCGAGCCGAGCGAGACGACCGCGCTGAAGCCAACCTTCTCGCGCATGCTCCAGTCGAGGACCGCGGTCAGCAGCGCGCCGCTCTGGCTGACGAATCCGACGCTGCCGGAGTCCGAGACGCCGATTGCGAACGTGGCGTTGAGGCCAGTGGGGGGACGCATCACGCCGAGGCAGTTCGGGCCGACGATCCGCATCCCGTTCGCGCGGGCAGTCGCCAGGATCTGGCGCTCCAGCTCGGCGCCCTCGGGGCCGATCTCCTTGAAGCCGGCCGAGATGATCACGACCGCCTTGACGCCGGCCGCGGCGCACTCCTCGACCGTGGCCGGGATCGTGGTGGCCGGGGTGACGATGACGACGAGCTCGGGGACCTCGGGGAGCGCGGCGAGGTTCGGGTAGGCGCGGACGCCGAGGATGCTCGCCCGGCCCTTGTTCACCGGGTAGACGGTGCCGCCGAACGGGCTGCTGATGAGGTTCCAGAAGACGGTCCGGCCGACGCTCCCCACCTTCTCCGTGGCGCCGATGACGGCGACGGACGCGGGAGCGAAGAAGCTCTCGAGGGGGTTGCGCGAGACGCCGAGGACGTCGGCGGTCCGGTCGCGCATGTTCCGGGCGGAGACGGGCGGGGGCTCGTCGGTGAGGCGGGCTTGCGACTCGAGGGCGGCGGGATCGGGCACGGGGCTGGCTCCTGGCGCGGCGGCCGCCGGGTGGCGGCCGTGGACGGGCGGCATGCGGTCCATCGCAGGGTGCCACGAACGGAGGGGCGACGCGCAGGGCCGACCCTCCCCCATCACGGGGGCCGGGTGGCGCGGGATGGCGTACCGTGGGCCGGCCCATCCCTTCGTGCGCGTCCCGCGCCTGGAGGCAGCAGACCATGAGCACCCTCCTCGTCCGCAACGCCGACGTCCTGGTCACCCATGACGCTGCGCGCCGGGAGATCGCGGGCGGCGGCCTCCATGCCCGGGACGGGATCGTCACGCAGGTCGGTCCGACCGCAGAGCTGCCCGTCCACGCGGACGAGGTCCTCGACCTGGCGGGCCACGTCGTGCTGCCCGGCCTGGTCAACACCCACCACCACCTGTACCAGACCCTGACCCGCGCCGTCCCGGCCGCCCAGGACGCGGACCTCTTCGGATGGCTGACGACGCTCTACCCGGTCTGGGCGCGCCTGACGCCCGAAGCCGTGCGCGCGTCGACGCTGGTCGGTCTCGCCGAGCTCGCCCTGTCCGGCTGCACCACCAGCTCGGACCATCTCTACCTGTACCCGAACGGCTGCCGACTGGATGACGCGATCGAGGCCGCCGCGGAGGTCGGGCTGCGCTTCCACGCCACGCGCGGAAGCATGTCCCTCGGCGAGTCGCGCGGCGGGCTGCCTCCCGACTCGTGCGTCGAGGACGAGGCGTTCATCCTTCGCGACTCGCAGCGACTGGTCGAGCGGTACAACGACCCGTCGCCCGGGGCCATGCTGCGGATCGCCCTGGCGCCCTGCTCGCCCTTCTCGGTGACGCCCGACCTGATGCGCGCGACCGCGGCGCTCGCCCGCTCGCTCGGCGTCCTCCTCCACACGCACCTCGCCGAGACGCTCGCCGAGGAGCGCTTCTGCCTCGAGACCGTGGGCTCCAGGCCGGTCGCGTACATGGAGTCGCTCGGCTGGCTGGGACCGGACACCTGGTTCGCGCATTCCGTCCACGTCGACGACGCCGAGATCCAGGCGTACGCGCGCTCCGGCTCGGGCGTCGCCCACTGCCCGACCAGCAACATGCGCCTCGCGTCGGGGATCGCGCCCCTCCGGGGGATGCTCGCGGCCGGCGTCCGGGTCGGGCTCGGCGTCGACGGCTCGGCCAGCAACGACGGCTCGAACATGCTCGCCGAGGTCCGCCAGGCGCTCCTGCTCGCACGCCTCGGCCTGGCCGAACGGCAGCGCCGTGGCCCGGCCCCGCTCGAGGGCGAGGCGTTCCAGCTGCGAGCGCGCGAGGCGCTCGAGATCGCGACGCTCGGCGGGGCCGCGGTTCTCGGGCGCGATGACATCGGGGCGCTGGCGCCCGGGATGTGCGCGGACTTCTTCGCCGTGGACGTGCGGCGGCCCTCGTTCGCGGGAGCGCTGCACGACCCGGTCGCGGCGGTGGTGCTCTGCGCTCCCGCCCCGGCGGCGTTCACGTACGTGCACGGGCGGGCGATCGTGCGCGGGGGCCGGCTCGTCACGCTGGATCTGCCGCGCGTCGTCGAGGACCACAACCGCCTTGCCCGCGCGCTGGTAGAGCCGGACTGAGCGGGGCCGGACGGCAGCTGCCTGATGTGGTCCGGCGATCGGTGTGCAGGTCGTCAGATGAACCACGTCCGTTCCTCCAGGCGCGTGGCCCCGGCGGGCCTTGACACGGGGGAATGCGACGCTGAAAGTTGCCCCAGCGATACCGATGCTGAGGGTATGTCGGAGGCCGGCAGGGCAGAACTCGCGCTGCTCGGGGCCGCTCGCTGCGATCGCGCTGTTCCGCGCCACAGTCGTGCTCGATGCCCGTGACGTCCGGCCGATTGATCTTCAGCCCTTGTACACCGAAATGACAACGCGCCCCACCGAGGAGCATCGCCCCATGTCCGAGCGGTCGAGCCGGCCGGCAGAGCAGCGTACATGGCCACCGAAGGGCGTCGACCAGATGCCCCTCCCGATGAGCATCGCCGTGGTCCTGCTCATGCTCGGCATCCTCGGCGGCCTGCTGATGCTCGTGATTGCCGCGGCCGGCGTGATCTCGGGGAGCGGCGGGGTGTTCATCACCCAAGGCGGTCAGGCTGCCGGGATGGCCTCGTTCCCGGTGGCCCTCCTGACCTTTGGCTCCGCCATCGCCGTCTTCGCGATCAGCCTGCACGCGCTGCGGGCACGCCACTCGCGCCGGCGGGTCGCGCTGACCTTTGCCGCGTCCGTCGTGCCCGTCCTGCTCGCGGCAGTCCTCGTAACGCCCGCCCTCGCGCTTGGCTTGGCCGCGAGCTACGCACTGGTCGCCCTCCTGGTCTTCCTCGGCCGGGATCACCTCCCTGGCGTCGACTGACAGCCGGTAGATCAACTCGGCTCTGAAGAGCGGGTGGAGCTCGGCGGGCGGTAACAGTGCCGGGACGATCGGCCCTTGACGGGTCCGCATGCGTCACCGGTCCGCTTCGTTCTTGTTTTCGTTATCGCGTGGCTCGCGGTCTGGCTTGTGGTCGGATGGCTCGTCGGCTCCGGTAACATCCTCGTCTGGGTGTTCGCCGCTGTCGTCGGTGCAGGTGTCCACCTCGATATCCTGCGGCGAGACCGGCGCGTCGGCTAGCGCCGTTCAGACGCAGTGGAGGAGACGTGCCCGAAGTCAAGATCGGCGCCCTTTGCTGGAACCAGCACACGGACTGGCCGTCGCTCCTCGAGGCGGGGATGCGCGCCGACCGCCTCGGCTACGACAGCCTGTGGACGTGAGGCCGCGACTACCCGACTGAGGATGTGCGGCCCGTCTTCGACGACAGGCTCGCGACTCCAGGATGGCCGCGGGTCGCCTCGGTCACGACGTCTGGTCCGTCTGAGGCGCCGCCGAATCCTCGGTAGCCTGACGTACAGAGGGGAGAGCCCGATGAGCAAGGAGCGGGTGCCACCGGAGACGAGTGGTGTCGCGGTGGAGGTACTTGCCACGGTTGACCTTGCCCGCGAGATCGAGGGCATGGCAGGCCGCCAGCTTCGAATGCGCCTGGTGACCATCGAGCCTGGAGGCACATTCGGCCCGATCCACGACCATATCGGCAGACCAGGCACCGTCTACGTCTTGCAGGGAACGATCACTGACCATCGAAACGGGGTCGCTACGGACTACGGGCCGGGAGTGGGCTGGCCGGAGGATCGGGACACGGTCCACTGGCTCGAGAACAGGGGGACAATTCCGGCGGTGGAGGTCTCGGTCGATATCGTCAGGCAGGAATGATCTGCACGCACGGGTCGACCACTTGCCTATTCATCGCGGTCGACCTTCCTGGATGAAACGGAGCGTGAGTTGAGCGAGATCAAGATTGGCGCCCTCTGCTGGAACCAATACACCGACTGGCCGTCCCTACTCCAGGCTGGCATCCGTGCTGACGAGCTAGGGTATTCCTCGCTGTGGACGTGGGACCACGTCTACCCCATCATCGGCGACTCCCACGGGCCGATCTTCGAGGGCTGGCTGACGCTGGCGGCCTGGGCCCAGGCGACCGAGCGGGTGCGCATCGGCCTGATGGTCGGCGCCAACACGATGCGCAATCCCGCCCTCGTGGCCAAGATGGCGACGACCCTCGACCACATCAGCGGCGGGCGCGCCATCCTCGGCATCGGCGGCGCCTGGTTCGAGGAGGAGCACGAGGACTTCGGGATCGAGTTCGGCTCCGGCTTCCCCGAGCGCCTCCGCTGGCTCGGCGAGGCCCTGCCGATCATGCGCGGGATGCTCGACGGGACCGAGCCGACGGCGACGGGCCCGCGGTACACGTCGCGCGACACGCGCAACCTCCCGGGGCCGGTCCAGGCCCACCTCCCGATCTGCATCGGGGGCGGCGGCGAGCAGGTGACCCTGAAGCTCGTCGCGAAGTACGGCGACATGAACAACGTCGGAGGCGGCGTCGAGATGGTGAGGCGGAAGGAGGCGATCCTCCTCGAGCACTGCGCCTCGGTCGGCCGCGATCCCGCCGAGATCGAGCGGACGGTCGGGATCGGGACGGTCTTCATCCGCGACGATCGGGCCGAGGCGGAGCGCCTCTTCCGCGAGGCGTTCGAGCGCAACCGGATCGCCCGGCTCTGGGAGGACCAGCCGGTCGGCACCCCGGAGGACGTGGCGGAGATGCTGGCGCCGTACGTGGAGCTCGGGTACCGGCACCTGGTCGCCGGGATCCCGGCGACCTACGACGAGGAATCGATGACGCGCCTCGTGACGGAGGTCAAGCCCCTGCTGGAGGCGAAGGGCTGACGAACGGGGCGGACGAGCGCAGGGGGGCCGGCAGCGACCTCGCCGGCCGGCCGAGGCGAACCGGCGTCAGATGTGCCGGTGGAGATCGCCCTCGTCGGTCGACTCCGGGCCATCCTCGCCGCGGGGCGCCTGCTCCCAGCCCATCTCCTCCGCGATCGCCTTCGGGAGGTTGAGGTGCACGGTCTCGTCGCGGACGTTGGCGATCGCGGACGACGGGACGTACAGGTCGCCGGAGCGGCCGCCGTGGGACGTCAGCACGTAGTCCCGGCCGACGTCCTTGACCGTGCCGAGCCGCCGCCCGTCGTTGCCGACCACGGCCCAGCCGGGCTTCAGGTCCGCCATCCGCATCGCCAGGGCCACCTCACGCTGGGGCAGGTGGCCCCGATGGGAAACACCGGGGCCGCGCCGAGTCTATGCCCTGTGGCGACGGGGCGCCGGCGCTGCCGCGGCGCTCGGCCAACCCGGCGACCGATCTGGCAGCCGACCGCGGTCTCGATCCGGCGATGCAATCCCGAGGTCCGCCACCAGCTGGCCCCGGCCATCCGGGCGACGGCTTGACCGGGGCCAGTGTCCTCCGCCTCGCAGCGCACATCGCGTTGCCGGGGGCGGGTTCACGGTCCTCCTGCGAGTGTCGGCGGGGTGCGAACGCGTCAGGCTGGGACCGGGACCGTCGCCTCGGCGAGCGCCTTGAAGTCGCCGAGCATGTGGCGCATCTGCCGCTCGAAGAAGCTCTTGGTCATGAGGTTCTTGAGGAACCCGGGGATGTGCCCCGGCATCTCGTAGTCGGACTCGACGATCAGGCGGGTCGCATCGCCCTCGGGCTCGAACCGGAAGAAGGTATCCATCGAACCCTGGTCGTCGGTGTGCTCGTGGATGAGCTTCAGCGGCTCTACCCCCACGACCGTGCACGTCTGCTTCCACTCGAAGCCCATCATCTTGGCCGTCGAGACGTACGTCGTCCCGACCCGGTCATACGGCCCGGTCCAGTCCGAGCTCTCCTGGCGCGGGGCCCAGTCGTGCCAGCGCGACGTGTCGCACAGGAGCGCCCAGACGTGCTCGACCGGCGCCTCGACCCGGGTCTCGATGCGGATGTGCTCCATGACCCACCTCTGCTCCGGGCGGGTCGGTCTCGCCAGTGGCTCGGCGCGGTCCCGGCGGCCAGGGTGTGGACCGCGCGTCAGAGCCCCCCGTCAAACGGACACCGTAGGCGGCCGGCGCGGATCTGGCCAGAGGCGAACGGCCCCCGAACGTCCGGCGCGCGTGCAGGGCCGGGCCGGGCCGGGCCGGCCGACCGGGGAGATAAGCGGCCGATAAGCGGGTCTCGCTAGTCTCGTCGTCGACGCCCGCCGCATCGGTTGTGCCCCCAATGCGGCGGGCGTTCTGGCGCCGCGCGCGAGTGGGATCGCGAGGGACGACCGGTGCGGCGGGCGAGCGCCGCGATGACCCGCCCGCACGCCCGCCGGGGAGTCGGCCGTGGAGCAACCCTTCCCCTGGCGCGTCCTCGAGAACGCGCCCGATCCCCCATCGACGCCGTCGAGCAGTGCTGGCACGCCGGCGTCCCCCCGGCCGCGTCTGGATGAGCCGCCGGTCGTCGCGGGACGAAGCCTCCGTCTCGGGGCGGTCGTCATCGGGGTGGTCGCGGCCGGCGTCGCCGCGATCATCGCGATCGCGATCGTCGTCGGGGGACCCTCGGCCACGACCCTCGTGCTGCCGGGCGACGCCGGCAGCGCCCTGACGGTCGGTCGAGTCCTGGGGGTCGGTAGCCAGGAGCCGGGGCTGACTGGAGCCGGCTCGCTCTCCGGGCCGGCCGCCTCCCCGGCGTTGCTCGTCGTGGACGTGGCCGGCGCGGTCCGTCGCCCGGGGGTCTACCGGCTTGTCAACGGCTCCCGGGTCGTCGACGCGGTGGCGGCCGCCGGCGGGTACGGGCCCCGCGTCGACGCGGAGGCCGCGAGCCGGATCAACCTGGCCGCGCTCCTCGAGGACGGCGAGCAGGTCCGCATCCCATCGCGCGACGACGCCGGGCCGCCCTCACCGGCGACCGTCGCGGGCAGCGGTGCGGCGGACGGGGGTTCGGACCCTGGCGCCGGCGCCATCGTCAACGTCAACACGGCATCCGCCGATCAGCTCGACACGCTCCCCGGGATCGGGCCGGCAACGGCCGCGAAGATCATCGCGGCGCGCGAGGAGGCGCCCTTCGCGACGGTCGACGAGCTGCGCAGCCGCAGCGTGGTCGGCGAGGCGACGTTCGGCAAGATCCGCGAGCTCGTAACCGTCGGCCCGTGAGGCCGTACGTCCGACCCGGGATCCCGTTCGGGGCGCGGGTGGGGATCGGGGTCCTGGCAGCAGCGTTCCTCGCGGAGAGCGGGCTCCCGTCGCCGCCCGGCCTCGTGGCCGTCGCCGCCGCGGCGACCGCGGTCGTCGCGCTCGGCGGCATGCGGGCGGATGGCGGTCCCCGGGCGCGTGCCGCGACGGCGGTGCTGCTCGGTGCGTGGCTGCTTACGCTCCGGATCGTGGCCGGTGGGGGCGCAGCCGACGCCGCTCCCGCCGCGCTCCCGGAGGGTCGAGGCCCGTGGGTCGCCCGGGTGACGGCCCTCGGGTCGCCGCGCGAGGGGATGCAGCGGCTCACGGTCACCCTGGAGGAGTCGCCGCGGATCGTCCTCGCGGTGACCGCTCCGCGCTACCCGGTCGTGGAACCCGGAGTCCGCGTCCGCCTCGACGGACGCCCGGAACCACCGCGCGAGGGCGGCTACGGCGACTACCTGCGCCGGATCGGCGTCGCCGGGACGCTTCGGTCGGCCGACCTCGCGATCATCTCGCGGGCCGGCGATCCGGCCGGCCTGCTCGAACGCGTCCGGCGGGCCGGGGGCGACGCCCTCGCCCGGGCGCTCCCCGAGCCGGCGGCCGGGCTGGCGGCCGGGATCCTCATCGGCCTGCGCGACCGTGTCGACCGGGACCTGGCGGTGGCGTTCACGGCCACGGGCCTGTCGCACGTCGTCGCGATCTCCGGCTGGAACATCGCGCTCGTGGCGGGCCTCGTCGGCGCCCTGCTCGCCGGCCGCCCGCGCAGGACGCGCTCCGGCGCGATCCTCGTGGCGATCGTCGGGTACACCGTGCTGGCCGGGGCGTCGGCCTCGGTGGTGCGGGCGGCCGCGATGGCCGGCGTGGCCCTGCTGGCGCGCGAGAGCGGCCGCCCGGGCACGGCCGCGGCGGCGCTCGGCTGGGCGGTCGCCCTCCTGGTCCTCGCCGTCCCGGCCAACGCAATGGACGTCGGCCTCCAGCTCTCGGCGGCCGCCACCGCCGGCCTGATCGCCTGGTCGACGCCGCTCACGGCAGCGATCGAGCGGCGGGCGGGGTGGCTGCCGGGCTGGATCCGCGAGGGTCTCGGCGTGTCGCTCGCCGCGCAGGCGGCAACGCTCCCGATCGTCCTGCTCGCCTTCGGCCGCGTGGCTCCGCTCTCGCCGGTGACGAACCTCGCGGTCGTGCCGCTCGTCCCGCTGGCCATGGCCGCCGGGACGGTCGCGCTCGCCGGGGGCGCCGTGGCGGCGATCGGTGGGCCGGCGCTGGTCGCGACGCTCGCCGGTGTCCCGGGGGCCCTCGTCCTCGGCCTGCTGATCGCCATCGTCCGGCTGGCGGCCACGCTGCCGTTCGCGAGCCTCACCTTGCCTCCCGCTGCCGCGGCAGGCGGCGCCTGCCTCGTCATCGCCGGGATCGTCGCGGCGGTCCTCGGGCACCGGATCCGGCGCCGCATCAGGGCGGTGATCGGAGGGCATCGCGGAGGGGTGGGGCCACCGGCCGCCGCGCGGCCGGGATCCGTGACCCACCGGCGACCCACGGCCGGAGGTGCCGGCGGGCGGCGCGCCCGGCTCTTCCGCGCCGGCGCCGTCCTCGGCGCCCTGGCCGTCGGCGTCCTGGTGGTCGCGGCCGCCACCCGGCCCGACGGCCGCGCCCACGTCGTCGTGCTGGACGTCGGGCAGGGCGACGCGATCCTCGTCACCGGTCCGACCGGCGGCCGGATGCTCGTGGACGGCGGCCCGGATCCCGACCGGCTGCTCGTGGCCCTCGACGCCCGCGTGCCGCCGTGGGACCGCCGCCTCGACCTCGTCGTCCTCACGCATCCGCACGAGGACCACGTGGCGGGACTCCCGCTCGTGCTCGAGCGGTACCGCGTGGGGCGGGTCGCGGAGCCCGGGATGCCGGGGCGCAGCCCCGGGCACGAAGCTCTCGTCGCCGGTCTCGCGGCGCGCGGCACGACGGCGACGAGGCTGACGTCCGGTGACCGGTTCGTGCTGGACGGGGTCGCCGTCGACGTCCTCTGGCCCGACGCCGACCATGTCCCGGCGGAGGCGTCGGACGACGGGGCGACCGTGAACGACGCGTCGATCGTCCTCCTCGGCACATTCGAGGGCCGGCGGTTCCTCCTGGCCGGGGATGCCGAGGCCGACGTCGAGGAACGGCTGGTCGCGCGCGGCCTGCCGGCGGTCGACCTCCTGAAGGCGGGTCACCACGGAAGCCGGACGTCCACCACGGAGGCGCTCGTCGCGGCGGTGCGACCCGCGGTCGCCGCCGTCTCCGTCGGGGCCCGCAACGACTACGGGCACCCGTCCCGCGAGGTGCTGGTCCGCCTGGCCGCGGCGGGTGCCGCCGTCCTGCGCACCGACCAGGTCGGCACGATCGACGTGGCGCTCGGCGCGGCCGGGATCGTCGTCCGCACGGAGCGCCCGGTCGCGACCGGCCCCCGGGCGACGCCGGCAGCGATCACATCGACGGCCATGCCCGGCGATCGCGCGCGCCTCTCGTATGATCGACGCGATGCCCGTCCCGACCCGCCCGGCCGCCGCCGCCCTCCTCCTCTCGCTCGATCCGCCCGCCTGGCACCTCCGCCACGCGCGCGCCGTCGCCGAGATCGCGGCATGGCTGGCGGCCCGCTGCGCGACCCGCGGCGTGCCCGTGGACCGACCGCTCGTCGAGGCGGCCGCGCTCCTCCACGACGTCGACAAGGCGCTCCCGCGCACGGGGCCCCTGGCGGCCCTGCCTCACGGGGAGGGATCCGCCGCGTGGCTGGCGGCGCACGGCCGCGGCGAGCTCGCCGCGGCGGTGGCGGGGCACCCGGTGACACGCCTGCTGGCCCCGGACGCCGACCGGTGGCTGGCCACGGCGTCGCTCGAGGAGCTGCTCGTCGCGTACGCCGACAAGCGGGCCGGCCAGCGGCTCGAGTCGATGGACGCACGCTTCGCGAGCTGGCGCCGGCGCTACCCGGACGGCTGGAGCGCCGCCGACGATGCCGCCGCCCGCAGGCGTGCCGACGCGCTCGAGGCCATCGTGTGTCGCCGGGCGGGAATCGGCACCCGGTGAGGTCCGGCGCCTGCGCTGGACCGAGCGCGCCCTGCGCGCCGCCCGGCTCCCCGCCGCGGGGGCCGCCGCGTGAGCCGGTCCGCCGGCGAGCCGGCCGTCGGGTACTACTGGGGCGACGACGAGTACGGCCTCGAGGCCGCGGCCGTCGCCCTCGGCCGCCGGGCGGCCGGAGCCGGAGACGAGCCGCCCGTCGCCTGGCGGACGACCGGCGCCGCGACCCGCGCCGGGGAGATCGCGGAGCGGGTCGCCACGGCGACCCTCTTCGGCGGCGGGACGCTGGTGATCGTCGAGGACCCCGGGCCGCTCGTCCGGGCGAAGGCCGAGCGGGAGGCGCTCCTCGCCGCCGTGGCCGCCGTCGCCCCCGGCAACGCCCTGGCCTTCGTCGAGCCGATCGACGGGAGCGGCCGCCGGCCGAAGTCGCTCGAGGATCTCGCGGCCGCCGTCGCCGATGCCGGCGGAGAGGTACGCCAGGTGATGGCGCCCCGCGAGGGGGGCATGGCGCGCTGGATCGAGGATCGCGCGGCCGAGCACGGCGTGCAGATGGAGCGCGGGGCCGCCGAGGCGCTGGCGCGCAAGGTCGGGGCGTTCGTGCGCGAGGGCGACGTCGACCGCCGCCGGCAGGGCCGCCTCGCGGTCGCCGAGCTGGAGAAGCTCGCGGTCTACCGCCTCGACGCCCCCGTCCGCGCCGAGGACGTCGCCGCGCTCGTGGCCGACGCGGTTCCGGGGTCCACGTGGGCCTTCCTCGACGCCGTCGGGGCCCGCAAGGCGCACGAGGCGGCCGACCTCCTCGAGCGGCTTCTCGCCACGACGCCCGAGCCGGTCCTGGTCGCCGTCCTCCATCGCCGGATCCGCGAGCTGCTCCTCGTCGCCGACCACCGGGCGCGCGGCGAGACGATCCAGGCCACCGCCCGGGCGCTCAAGCTCAAGGAGTTCCCCGCCCGCAAGCTGTGGGAGCAGGGGATGGCGTGGCGCCAGGACGAGCTGGTCGCGGCGCTGGAGGGACTCCTGGAGCTCGATGCGGCGCTCAAGGGCGACGTGGCGTCGGACGCTCCGCGGCGACGTCTGGCGTTCTCGCTCTGGCTGGCGGAGCGCGTCGCGCGGGCCTGAGATCGCAGGGTGTGGTGGACCGCCCCGTGCGGTGGCAGGCCCGGTGCGGGGGACCGAGCGGCGCCGTCAGTCGGCGCTGGACCAGGCCTGCTCCTGCAGCACGAGGTCGGACTCGATCGCGAAGACGCAGCGCGCCCGGCCGAGCCGCAGGACCTCGATCAGCTCGGGGTCGACGTACAGCTGGTGGCACTCCTCGCACAGGCCGCCGGGGATCGCGAAGCAGAGGCGCTCGCCGCCGTCCGGCGCCCGGAACGACGCGTCGAAACGCGAGACGACGAGGCGACGGGTGCACTCGGGGCATCGATCGCGGAGGCTCGCCATCGGGGATTCCGGACCTCGGACTTCGTGGCCGAACCACTCGGCCGTGCCCGGATTGTGCGAGCGGGCGGGGCCCCTGGGCGATGGGCCGCTGGTACCGTCCCGGGGCGGCGGTCGTCCCCCACCCCCGGGTCCGACCGGCCTATTGGACGCGGAGCACCGTTTTCGCTTCGGCCCACAGGCGCTCGAGCGCGTAGTACTCGCGCTCGGGTGGCGCGAACACGTGGACGATGACGGAGCCCACGTCGAGGAGCACCCAGTGGGAGATCGGCTCGCCCTCGCGGGCAAGGATCCGGATCCCCTCGGTCTTGAGGCCCTCGGTGATCCCGTCGGCGATCGCGTCGAGCTGCCGCTCGGACCCGCCGGAGCAGATGACGAGGTAGTCGGCGACGGTCGTGAGGGGCGTGATCTCGAGGAGCACGATCTCGGCGGCCTTCTTGTCCTCGGCCAGCTCGACGATCCGGCGGGCGAGGTCGAGCGACGCGCGGTCGATCTCCGGAGGGGGCGTCGTGCGGGCGGGCAGGCCGGCGCGCGGCGCCGCCTCGCCGGCCGGCGGCGGTGCGGCGGCAGCCACGTCGCCTGGTGGCGGCGGGTCGGCGGCCGCCTCGTCGGGGGCCGGGTGCTCGGGTTCGAGGGCGGGGTCGATGGACATGGGCCTCCTTACAGACCGGGCCTTACAGATCGGCCGGAGTCGCGGCGGGCGACGGATCGGCACCGTAGAGAGCGTACTCCGCGACCAGGGCCGCGACGGCATCCGGGACGAGGTAGCGGATGGAGCGTCCGGCGCGAACGCGCGCCCGGATCTCCGTGGACGAGATCGCGAGACGAGGATGGGCAAGGACGACGAGCCGCTCGCCGGCGACGGGGAACCGGTCCCGGAACGACGCCACGGCCTCGCCCGGCGCGTCTCCCCGCGGTGCCACGCAGATCCGCGCGAGCGCCAGGATCGCCTCCGGCTCGCGCCACGTCGCGAACCCCGCGAGGGCCTCCGACGAGAGGATCAGCCACGGATCGATCGCGATGCCGCTCGCGGCAAGCTCGATCAGCGTGTCGACGGTGTAGCTGGGGCCCGCTCGCTCGACCTCGCGCCCGTCGAGGACGAACGCCGGGTTCCCGGTGATGGCCCGTTCGACCATGGCGAGGCGCAGCCGCCCGGGCGTCACCGCCCGATCGGCCTTCTGCCACGGCTCGCCCGCCGGGACGAACAGGACCCGCGAGAGGCCGAGGACCTCGCGCGCCTCCTCGGCAACGGCGAGATGGGCGAGGTGCGGCGGATCGAAGGTCCCGCCCATGATGCCGATGGCCTCGCCGCCGGCCACGGCGCCGCGCGCCCGGATCAACGGTCGTCGTCCTCCCAGGCGTCGGCTCCCCACTCGAACTCGACGCGCCCGATGCGGACCGTGTCGCCCGGCTGGATGCCCGCGCGTCGCAGGGCCCCGTCGATCCCGAGCCGATCGAGGTCGCGCTGGAAGCGCTCTGCCGATTCCTCGACGTCGAAGTTCGTCTGGACGGCGACGCGCTCGATCCGGCGCCCCCGCACGCGGAAGGCATCGCCCTCGCGCTCGAGGGTGAACCCGTCGCCGGCGGCGTCGAGCCGATGGACGACCACGCCCGTCGGCTCGGGCTCGGCCGCGAGACCCGCGGCGTCGGGCAGGAGACCGGCAAGCAGCCCCCGCAGCGCGTCGAGCCCGTCGCCGACGTCGGCGGAGACCGCGATGCACGGCAGGCGCTCGGCCTTGCGGGCGGCCGCGAAGGCGGGCCAGGCCTCGCGGGCCTCGGGGAGGTCGATCTTGTTGAACGCGACCACGAGCGGCTTGGCGAGAAGGGCCTCGTCGTGGAGGCGGAGCTCCTCCCGGATGATCCCGTAGTCCCACTCCGGGTCGCGCGAGGCCCCGTCGACCACGTGGACCAGGACGCGCGTCCGCTCGACGTGGCGGAGGAACGCGTGCCCGAGCCCGGCCCCGGCCGAGGCGCCCTCGATGAGGCCCGGCACGTCCGCGATCGTGGGCCGCCGGTCCTCGGCATCGCCGAGGTCCATCACCCCGAGGTTCGGCTCGAGCGTGGTGAACGGGTACGCCGCGATCTTCGGCCGGGCCGCCGTCAGGGCGGCAAGCAGCGTGGACTTCCCGGCGTTCGGCAGCCCGACGAGCCCAACGTCCGCGATGAGCCGCAGCTCCAGGCGCAGCCAGCGCTCCTCTCCCGGCTCCCCCTTCTGGGCGTGCCTGGGGGTGCGGTGCGTCGCGGTCGCGAAATGGACGTTGCCGAGGCCGCCGCGCCCGCCGCGCGCAAGGGCGGCCGTCTGGCCCGTGGCCACGAGGTCGGCGAGGAGCTCGCCGGTCGCGTCGTCGAGGACGCCGGTCCCGGGCGGGACGAGGAGGACCAGGTCCTCGCCGGCCTTCCCGTGGCGCTTCGCACCCGTCCCCTTCCCGCCGGGCTCGGCCCGGAAGTGGTGCTTGTAGCGGAAGTCGAGGAGCGTCGTCAGCCCCGGGTCGACCCGCAGGATGACGCTGCCGCCGCGGCCGCCGTCGCCGCCGTCGGGGCCGCCCCGGGGCACGTGCGCCTCGCGCCGGAACGTGGCCGCGCCGTCGCCGCCGTCACCGGCACGGATCCAGACCTTCACACGATCGAGGAACATCGGATCGATTGTCGCACGCGTCTGCCCGAGCCCTGCGCGAGGGCCGTGGGGGACGAGGGTGCTCGGCCGCGACTAGAGGTAGGCCAGCGGGTTGACGCGGGAGCCGCCGTTCCAGATGCCGCCCCGCCACACCTCGAAGTGGAGGTGCGGTCCGGTGGCCCAGCCGCTCGTCCCGAGCCGGCCGATGAACTCCCCGCGGCCGACGCGCTCGCCGGTCGAGACGCCGACGGAGGACAGGTGGTTGTACGTCGTGTAGAGGCCGCTGCCGTGGGCGATCCAGATCTGGTAGCCGCCGCCGTTGCTCTTCCAGCCGGCGAAGACCACCGTGCCGCTCGCCGCCGCCTTGACCCCCAGGCCGTAGTCGCCGGCGATGTCGATGGCCGGATGCCCGTAGTGGTAGTACTGGCTGATGTAGCCGCCGGCGACCGGCCAGGCGAACGCACCCCCGTTGTACTGGGCGGGCGGGCGGACGGACGAGCCCGAGCGCGTCGACGGCCGGCTGACCGTCGCGACGCGCACGGTCGGGCGCTTCGTCGGCTTCGGGGTCGCGATGCCCTTGCCGCGCGCGTCGGGGAGGATCAGGACCTGGCCGATGACCAGCGTCTCGTCGGTCAGGCCGTTCATCGACACGATCTCGGCCGCGTCCACCTTGTTGGCGGCGGCGATCGAGTCGAGCGTGTCGCCGGTCTTCACGGTGGCGACGAGGCCGTCGACCGGCGGGATCACCAGGACCTGGCCGATCTTGAGGTCGTCCTTCGCCTTGAGCTTGTTCGCCCACCAGATCGTCATCATCGAGACGTCCATCCGGCTGGCGATGCCGGTCAGCGTGTCGCCCTCGCGAACCTTGTAGGAGCGGAGCTGGCTGCTGCCGTCCTCCACCGTCGTGTCGACGACGACGGGCTTGAGGAGGGTGCCGTCGTCGAGGAACTGGCCGGCCACGTCGGGGACGCCTTCGGTCGCCTCCTGGCCGAGGGCGACGCGGCCGGCAGACTCGTCGAGGCCGATTCCCGCGTCGACGCCGATCCCGGCTCCGTCGTTCGGCCCGGTGACCTCGGACTCCGCGTACGGGCCGATGTCGCCGCCGATGACGAGGCGCGGTGCGGCGCCGGATCCCTCGGTCGCTCCCCTCGCGCCGCCGGCCAGGCCGGGGACCGCGGTGACGGAAGCGAACAGCAGGAAGGCGGCGACGAGGACGGGAACGAGTCGCTCGGGGGAGTCGACGTGCCGCAGCAGGGTGACCGGGGTGCGGAGTCGACGGGCCGCCGGCCGGGCGGGCTTGGAGCCTGCCGTGCGGCGTGACGCGGCGCGGAGCGCGGCGTCGGCGCGGCGGGCGAGGTCCAGGCCGGGGCGATGCGGGGTCTCGACGCGGGGCTCCGAGTCGATGCCGTCAGCGTGCAGCCGCGACCGAAGTCGGCGCACGATGACCGTCGCGTTCAGCAATACGATCTCCTGGGGGGACGGCGGCGGCGGCGCGGGCGAGCCCGCGGAGGGGGGCGGGCCGTCGTCCGAGGACGCGGTATGGAGCTGGGGTTCTCGATACGGCGTTCTGACCGCCCGATCTCCCGGTCGGGCGTTGCGGCGACGTTACCAGAGGATCAACAAACCGGCAACGTGGCCCCGAGGCTGAGACACCCCTGCCGTTCGGCCCCAAGACATGGGCCGGATGCCCCTGCCGAGGCACCCGGGGACAGGGCGCCACGCTCGGCGCGACCCGCGGCCGACGAACCCCGGGCGGCGGGCAGCTACCCGGCTGTCGCGTCGGAGCTCTTCTGGAGCGACGCGAGGAACATCGCGTTGTTCTCGGTCTTCGCCAGGCGGTTCAGGAGGAGCTCGATGCCCTCGTTCGTCCCGACCGCGGACAGCATCCGGCGCATCGTCCAGACCATCTTGAGCACGGGCTCCTCGAGGAGGAGCTCCTCGCGGCGGGTTCCGGAGCGCTGCACGTCGATCGCCGGGAAGATGCGCTTCTCCGCGAGCTTCCGGTCGAGGATGAGCTCGCTGTTGCCGGTGCCCTTGAACTCTTCGTAGATGACGTCGTCCATGCGGGAGCCGGTGTCGACGAGGCAGGTGGCGATGATCGTGAGGCTGCCGCCCTCCTCGATCTTCCGGGCGGCGCCGAAGAAGCGCTTCGGTGGGTAGAGGGCGATCGGGTCGATGCCGCCCGAGAGCGTCCGTCCGGACGGCGGCAGGGCCAGGTTGTAGGCGCGGGCCAGGCGCGTCACCGAGTCGAGCAGGATCACCACGTCGCGACCGGTCTCGACCTGCCGCTTGGCGATCTCGAGGGCCATCTCGGCGACGTGGGTGTGGTTCTCGGTGGGCTCGTCGAAGGTCGAGGAGATGACCTCGCCCTTGACCGACCGGCGCATGTCCGTGACCTCCTCCGGCCGCTCGCCGATGAGGGCGACCATGAGCAGGATGTCCGGGTAGTTCGCCGTGATCCCGTTCGCGATGTTCTTGAGGAGCATCGTCTTGCCGGCCTTCGGCGGGCTCACGATGAGCGCGCGCTGGCCCTTCCCGATCGGGTTGACGATGTTCACGAGCCGCTGGCTCAGGTTCTTGGGATCCGACTCGAGGTTGAGGAGCTCGATGGGGTGGATCGGCGTCAGGTCGGCGAAGTGCGGGCGCCGGCGGGCCGTGTCCGGGTCGACGCCGTTGACGGTGTCGACGCGCAGCATCCCCCAGTACTTCTCGCCCTCGCGTGGGGCGCGCACGGTGCCGCCGACGCGGTCGCCGATCCGCAGACCGAACCGGCGGACCTGGCTGGAGCTGACGTAGACGTCATCGGGCCCGGGCATGAGGCCGTGGCGGCGCAGGAACCCGTAGCCCTCGTCGACGACGTCGAGGATCCCGGTCACGTACGACTGGCCGAGACGCTCGGACTGGACCTGGAGGATGGCGTCGACGAGGTCGTCGCGACGTTCGACGTCGCCGGTCTCGACCTCGAGCTCCTGCGCGGTGGCGCGGAGCTCGGCTGCGCTCATGTCCCGGAGCTCGGCGGCCCCGATCTCGGGGCTGTCGGCAGTGCTGCCGTTCTGCTCGTCGACGTCGGGGAAGCCTGCCGCGCGCGCGCCCTGGGGGCGGCGGCGGGGGCGCCGGTTGCGGGTGCGCTGCGGATCGGGTCCGTTCGGCATGGGGGTGGGAGTCACCTGCGGGAGGGGGACGGCCGGCGTCCGGCCGGGGGATGGGCGCACGGGCGCGGAATTGGATCCGCGGCAGCGGTGCGTCTGGGATGACGGGAGCATACCACGGGGCCGACGGGCGTCAACGGGGCCCTGTCGTGCCGCCCGCATCGTGCCGGGCGGGCACTCGCGTCCGAGCGGCGCTCCGCGTCGACGCGACGGCGATCCCGCCGCGGGCTACCCCTTGGAGGAGGCCTCGGCGGTGGCCTTGGCCCAGTCGGCCTTGAAGAGCTCGATGCCGCGATCGGTCAGCGGGTGGTGGACCATCTGCTGGAGCACCTTGAAGGGCAGCGTGGCGACGTGGGCCCCGGCGAGCGCAGCATCGGTGATGTGGCGCGGGTGGCGGATCGACGCCGCGAGCACCTCGGATTCCAGCTCGTGGAGGTTGACGATGTCCGCGAGCTCGCGGATCACGATCATCCCCTCCTCGTTGATGTCGTCGAGGCGCCCCACGAAGGGCGAGAGGAGCGAGGCCCCGGCCTTGGCCGCCAGGAGCCCCTGGTTGGCAGTGAAGATGAGCGTGCAGTTCGTGCGGATCCCCTCGTCGGCAAGGCGGCTGATCGCCTCGAGGCCGTTCTCGCACATCGGGATCTTGACGACGATGTTCGGGGCCAGGGCGGCGAAGTGCCGGCCCTCGCGAAGCATCCCCTCGACGTCGTCGGCGATGACCTCCGCGCTCACGGGTCCCGAGGTCAGCTTGCAGATCTGGCGGAGCACGTCGTCGTACGTGCCGCCGACCTTGGCGTAGAGGCTGGGATTGGTCGTGACGCCGTCGATGACGCCCCAGCGGACGCCGGTGCGGATCTCGTCGATGTCGGCGGTGTCGAGAAAGAGCTTCATGAGGTGGCTCCTGGGGTAGGGCGCGAGGGGGTCGATTGTACCCGGGGTGCGCCGGAGAACCGCCGACACGACCCCCGACCAGCGGCTCAGGCGGGGTCTGCCTCGGGCTCCCCCACGCCCGCCACGGGCGCCGCCGAGATCGCCTCCGCAGCCGGCGAGCGGTCGGCGGGCATGGCACGGGCCGGGCGCGCCCGGAGCACCGGCTCCCGTCCATCCCGAAGCGCGACGGCGGTGGCCACGAAGCCGTCGAAGAGCGGGTGCGGGCGCTCGGGCCGGCTCTTGAACTCGGGATGGAACTGGCTCGCGACGAACCACGGGTGATCGCGGAGCTCGACGATCTCGACGAGCCGGCCGTCGGGCGACTGCCCCGAGAGGACCATTCCGGCCGCCTCCAGCGAGGCCCGGTACCGGTTGTTGACCTCGAAGCGGTGGCGGTGCCGCTCGTAGACGACCTCGTCGCCGTAGACCGCGTGCGCCTTCGAGCCGGGCGTCAGGCGGGCCGGGTAGAGGCCCAGGCGCATCGTGCCGCCCTTCTCCTCGAGGTCGCGCTGGTCGGGCATGAAGTCGATGACCGGGTGCTGGGTGAACATGTCGAACTCGGTCGAGTTGACGTCCCGCGAGCCCGTCACGTGGCGGGCGAACTCGATGACCGCGCACTGGAGGCCGAGGCAGAGCCCGAGGTACGGGCGCCGGCGTTCGCGGGCCCAGCGGGCGGCGAGGACCTTGCCCTCGATCCCGCGATGGCCGAAGCCGCCCGGGACCAGGACGCCGGCAACCCCGGCGAGCTCGCGGTCCACGTTCTCCTCGGTCAGCGTCTCGGAGCTCACCCAGCGCACCTTCACGTCCACGTCGTTGGCCCAGCCGGCGTGCTTGAGCGACTCCGTGACCGAGAGATAGGCGTCCGGCAGCTCGATGTACTTGCCGACGAGGGCGACCTCCAGCTGGGGCTTCGGGCGCTTGATCAGCTCGACGAGGTCGGCCCAGGCAGAGAGGTCCGGCGACACGGCGGCGGCCGCGAGGCCCAGGTCGCGGATCAGGAGGTCGCCGAGGCCCGCGTCCTCGAACATCAGCGGGACCTCGTAGATCGTCTCGGCGGTCTCGGCCGGGATCACCGCCTCGAAGGCGACATCGGTGAAGAGGGCGATCTTCTCGCGGATCTCGTCGCTCACGGGGTGGTCGGAGCGCAGGATGATCACGTCGGGCTGGATGCCGATCCCGCGCAGCTCCTTGACGGAGTGCTGGGTGGGCTTGGTCTTGAGCTCGCCCGTCGCCTGCAGCGCCGGCAGCAGCGTCACGTGGACGTAGACCACGTTCTGGCGACCCACGTCCTTGCGCATCTGGCGGATCGCCTCCAGGAACGGGAGGCTCTCGATGTCGCCGACCGTCCCGCCGACCTCGACGATGACGACGTCGGCGCCACCGTCGCGGCTGACCCGCTGGATGCGCTCCTTGATCTCGTTCGTGATGTGGGGGATGACCTGGACCGTGCCGCCCAGGTAGTCGCCGCGGCGCTCCTTGGCGATCACGGCCTGGTAGATGCGGCCGGTCGTCACGTTGGAGAGCTGCGAGAGGTTCTCGTCGATGAAGCGCTCGTAGTGCCCCAGGTCGAGGTCCGTCTCGGCGCCGTCGTCGGTGACGAAGACCTCGCCGTGCTGGTACGGCGACATCGTCCCCGGGTCGACGTTGATGTACGGGTCGAGCTTGAGGACGGAGACGGAGAGGCCCCGGGACTTGAGGATGCGGCCGATGCTGGCGGCGGTGATGCCCTTGCCGAGAGAGGAGGTCACGCCTCCGGTCACAAAGACATACTTCGCCACGGGCAGGGCTCCTCCGGGGTTTTTCCCATGCTACCGGACGGGGGCACCCGGCGCCAGCCGCCGCGCCCTCCGGGCGGGTTGCAGTTCGGATTCGTTTCGCCGCGGGCTCGCGGCCGGTGCTCGCGCGCCGAGCCCGGGAGGAGACCGGGCTCGGCGCGCGAAGGTCCGGGAGCCGACAAGCGCCGCGCGGCGTCAGTCGCGGCCGGTCACGGTGCCGGCGGAAGTGCGTCCGCGAACTCGACGCTCGCCATCACGGCACGCTCGTCGGCGCCGGTGACGCCCTCACCGAAGTACTCGAGCAGATACGTCGCGTCGGGCAGCTCGACGACGTAGAGGCTGCCTGCGTCGCCCGGCCTGATGCCCCAGCGCCAGCCGGACGTGAAGTTCTTCGAGGTCAGGGCGCTGATCTCGCCGGCGGGACACTCGATCCCGGGTTCCGTCGTCACCGCCAGGTGCGCGGCGCGATGGCCGTCGATCGTCATCTCCTCGGAGGTCACCGCCATGCCCGGCACGGTGCGCAGGTGGGCGACGAGGGCGTCGACGCCGGGCTCGACCGGGACCGTCCCGCCTCCACCGTCGGCGCACGGATCGGCCAGGCCCCAGGGGTTCTTCATGGCGAAGATGCCGATCCCCTCGGTGATGCTCTCCACGGCGATGACGTCGCGGCTCGACGAGCCGCCGAACGGCGCGTCGGGGAGTGTCACGAGGACCACCGGGTCGAACGCCGCGAGGGCTCCCCGGCCTCCCCTGCTGTGATCGTCGAGCGAACGCGTCCAGGTCCTCGCGAAGGTGGTCGCACGGGTCGCGCACGTGTCGGCGATCGTCTCGAGCGTCAGCAGCAGGCCGTCGTCGGACAGGGCCCAGCGGTAGCGCCCCTCGTCGCCGACCTCGCACCCAGCGCCGTTCGCATCGGTCACGAGGCGGACCTCGGTCGAGGTGGCCTCCACTGGGACGCTCGACAGGGTCTTGTTGCCGAAGGAGTTCGTCTGGAGGGCAACGTCGCGCCCCCCGGAGCCGACCACGAGCCGGACGCGGGGCTCGTGGTCGCCGAGGCCCTCGACCGTCGCGATGTCGGCGAGCCATTGCGAGCGGAACGGGGCGCTCAGTGGAGCGACAGCCAGCGTGGGGGCGGGCGTCGCAGTTGGAGCGGGCGTGGTGGTGGGTGCCGGCGCGGCCGGCGACGCCGATGGAGCGCCGATCGGGACGGCGTCCGTCGCCGAGCGCGAGCCGAGCAGGGCGACGCCGCCGATGGCGACGACGACCGCCGCGGCGGCCGCCAGGATGGCGAAACGGTTCATCGTGGGGAACCTCCAGCGGCCGCGGAAACCGCGCCGCGCCTGCGGCGCCGCTTCGACGGCCTGGAGGACGGCGGCGACCGTCCGGTACGGTGCCTCGTCGGGCATCAGGTCGAGCCAGGCTCGGATGACCCTGTCGGGGTCGTGGTGGGCGGTCATGCCATCCGTCCTTCGGGGATGGCGGGTGCCGCGTCGGCCTCGATGGCCGAGCGCAGCGCCCGCGTGGCGTAGTGCAAGCGGGAACGGGCGGTGCCCGCAGGGATGCCGAGGCTCTCGGCGATCTCGACGAGCGGCAGTCCGACGTGGTGGTGGAGCACGAAGACCGCCCGCTGCTCGACGGTGAGGCGTCGGAACGCCCGGTCGAGCGCGTCGCGGTCGGCGATGGAGATGAGCGCGTCCGGGCCGGCCGGCCCGTCGACCGGCAGCACCCGCACGTTCGCCGCCCACGACCGGCGCCGCCTGGCCTCGGCGTAGCAGGCGTGGACGAGCAGCTTCCGGAACCAGGCGTCGAAACGATCCGGGTCCCGCAGGGTCGGGAGCTGGCGCCAGGCGGTGACGAAGGCGCCCTGCAGGGCGTCCTCGGCGAGGTGCGTGTCGCGCAGGATCCGCGTCGCGATCGCGTACGCCCTGTCGCTGGTCTGGCCGACCAGCCACTCGAACGCTTCGTGGTCGCCCCGCATCGCCCGCTCGACGGCGTCTCGCACGCTTGGCCCCCTCCTGCCGCGCCGGATCCGGCGCGGTTGCCCACTATGAGGGCCGGGGGGCGCCAAACGTTCAGGTGATGCAGGAATCGAGGGCCGGAGCCGCCCGACACAGCCCCGGTGCCCGCACGCAGCAGGGCGACCCGCTACTCGAACACCTCCACCTACGGGACGACTCCATGCGGACAGCCGTCGCCCGCGGCCGGGTCCGAGCCCCCCGCGAGATGGCCCCAGCTCGATCTCGACGACGCTGCGGCGGCGGTCGCGCTTCGCCTGCCGGTGGCAGCACCGGACGAGCAGGCGGTGGAGCCACGCGTCCAGCCTCTCGGGCCCGTCGAGGGGTGCCAGGTTCCATCTCTCGGTGGCCGCCCGCGACGCGTCTCGACCGGCGCATGATGCCGGTCGGCACAGCAGGTCGGAAGGGAGGGCCGGGATGGAGTTCCACGACGTGGTCATGAAGCGCCGGGCCGTCCGGCGGTTCGAGGAGGGCGGGGTCGACCCCGCGGTGATCGAAAGGATCGCCCGGCTCGCCCAGCGCACGCCGTCGGCCGGCTTCAGCCAGGGCCAGCGGCTCGTCGTCGCGACCGACCCGGCGATCCGCCGCCGGGTTGCGCGCGCCTGCGGCGAGGAGGAGTACGCCGACCTGGCGATGGGACCCTGGATCTCCGAGTGCGCCGCCCAGTTCATCCCCTGCGTGTCGGCGGAGATCTACCATCGGCGCTACCAGGAGCCCGACAAGGTCGACGACGAGGGCCGCGAGATCGAGTGGCCGGTCCCCTACTGGTGGGTCGACATCGGCGCCACGATGATGGTGATCATGCTCGCCGCGGTGGACGCGGGTCTTGCCTCGGGTTTCGCCGGCGCCTTCGACCCGGTTGCGCTGCGAGCCGAGCTGGGGATCCCCGGCGAGTTCGTCCCGATCGGGGTGATGCCGGTGGGCCGGCCCCTGCCGGACGTCCGCTCGCCGTCGCTCAAGCGCGGCTGGGTGCCCTTCGAGGAGTTCGCCCGCTTCGAGCGCTGGGGGTAGGGCGCGGCCGCGCTCGGCCGGCGGTGTCCGGCGCGGCCGGTAGTCGGCCCGGGGCCGCTCCCTGCGAGGCTATCCCAGCGACCGGGGGACCGTCCGCCCAGGCCCCCAGGCCTCGGGACCGCAGATGAAATCGGGCGCGAGGGGGCGGTGCGTCGCCCGCCAGGCCGCCAGGTCCTCCGGACGCGCCGGGAGCCGCCCGTCCGCCAGCGCGGCCCGGAACCAGGCCTCGATCTCCGCGAAACGATCCCACGCGAGGAAGTCGCGGCCGGTGGAGCGGCCCCAGGCCAGGAGGGCGTCCTTGGCCCACACGATGTCGGCGTGGTGGGCGGCGTAGCGGTCGCTCTGGCCGTCGCCGATGAAGACGACGACGCGCCCGCCGGCCTCGTGCGCGCGAACCCGCTCCCGCTTGCAGGTTCCGCACACGAAGCAGGCCGGGTGGCCGTAGGGGAAGGACATCCGGCCCGCAGCCATCCACGTCGTTCTCGTTCGTCGCGATCGGCAGGTCCGCCAGCGCGGGATCCAGCCGGGCGAGGTTCGAGGCCACGTAGAACCCGAGGCCGTCGCTCACGATCTCGATCGCCGCGCCGGCGGCACGCACCGCGGCCACGAACGACACGAACGTCTCGTCCTGGGGGATCGCCGCCGCCACCGACCGCAGCAGCTCCGCGTCGCGCGGCAGGACCTCCATGTCCCACTGCATCAGCTCGCGCGACCCGGCCCGGCCGGCGTCGTAGTCGGCGTCCTTCGCGACGACGACCGCCTGGTCGACGAGGGCATGCTCCCCGAGCAGGACGTCGCCGATGTCGCGCCGGGAGACGGTCCCGTCGTAGTCGACGAGCACGCTCACCGGGGCGCCGGTCGGGAAGGCAGGCACGAGCAAGGCGCGGGTCATCGGTGCGTCAGGCCTCCAGGAGCGGCGTGGGCTCCGGCGAGCGGCGGCCACCGGGCGGCGGGCCGACCGGCGCGCGGCGGGCGATGAGAATCCCGGCCACGATCACGATGCCGCCGACCACCTGCCCGACGAGGATCGGCTCGCCGAGGACGGCCGCCGCCAGGAGCACCGTCAGCGCGGGCACCAGCAGCTGGAGGTTCGCGACCCGGCTGGCGCCCACCAGGGCGATCGCCCGGAAGATCAGCACGTTCGCCAGGCCCCCGGCGACGATCCCGGAGTACGCGAGGGCCGCCAGCGCCGCCGGCGTGACCCACTCGGACCCGGCAGCGGCCAGCTGGACACCGCCCGGGATCGCCATCACGGCCGTCCCGAACAGGATGGCCCAGGTGGTGAGGCGCAGGGGCGACTGGGTCGCCAGCAGCGGTGCCGACAGGGCGAGGTAGGAGCCCCAGCAGACCGCGGCGGCGAGCGTCAGCAGGTCGCCGGGGCTCGTCCCGGAGACGTCGAGGCCGCGCGCGGCGACGACGAGGGCCACGCCGGCGAACCCGACGGCCGCGCCGACGAAGCGCGCGGGGTGCGGCGCCTCGGTGCGTATCGCGATCGCCACGAGGACGGTCCAGATGGGCGTGGTGGCGACGATCAGCGCCGAGGTCCCCGCGGTCGTCACGGTCAGCCCGGTCGCCCACAGGACCTGGTAGACGCCGAAGCCGAGCCCGCCGAGGATTGCCAGGGGCACGATCACCTCGCGGGGGAGGCGCACCGATCCCTCGCGCAGGCGGAGGATCGCGAGAAGCACGAGCCCGGCCAGCAGGAAGCGGACGAACGCGAAGCCGATCGGCGGGGCGCTCGCGATCGCGCTCTTGACGACCACGAAGTTGGCCGCCCAGACGACCATCACGACCAGCGCGCCGGCCTCGGCGAGGCGGCGGGCGTCGGCCGCGGCGGCGGTCGCGCGAGCGGCGGCCACCCCTCCGCGGGCATCGGCCGCCGGGGGCGCCCCGGCCCCCGACACGGGAACGGCCCCGGCGGCCGTCTCGGGCGCCGGGGCCGGGGTCGTCGCGGGTGGCGATCCTCCCGCGGCGACCGGGGTCGTCGCGGGTGGCGATCCTCCCGCGGCGACCGGGGTCGTCGCGGGTGGCGATCCTCCCGCGGCGACCGGCTCGCCGATCGGGGTCAGATGCCTTCCTGCTCGAGCTCGAGCGCCTCTTCGTCGCTCTCCTCGGTGAGCTTGAGCCACACGAAGAGCCCGGCGAGCACCACGAGCGGGATGACGACGGCGGCTGCGAGGAGGATCCCCACCAGGGTCGCCAGGGTCTTGAGGGCCTTCATCGGCCTGCCTCCTTCTGGGTGCGCCTACTGCCGGAGCGCCGGCGCCCCTGCGATCATCGACTCGATGTCGTCCTTCGTGAACTCCGCCAGCGAGTGGTGGGCGCCAACGGCGGTCACCATCTGGAGGCGGACGACGAAGGCGCCGTCCTGCTCGAAGAAGAAGATGTCGTGCGGGCGCTGCCCGTCGATCCATCGCCCGAGGACGCGGAACGACTTCTCATAGTAGCCCGCCTTGGACCAGTCGGGTGGCGTATCGGCCTCGGCGCCGCGCCGGGCAACCGCCTCGTCCATGAAGCGGGCGATGTCGTCGTCCAGGAAGGTCAGCGTCTCCTTCACCTGGTGGCCGACCAATTCCGACCAGGTGCCGGTCTGGCCGCCCGAGATCACCAGGCCCTGGACGATGAACCCGTCGGGCGCCTCCACCAGGAGGACGTCCTTCATCCCTCGCTGATCGAGGAACGCGCCGACGGAGCGCAGGACCTCCTCGAAGTCCTGGCGCGGGCTCCCTTCGTAGATGCGCATCACGCCTCCCCCGGCCCGCCCTCGGCGGGACGAATGTCCCGGGCCTAGCTGCCGGTCGTCTGGTCGATCAGGCCCCGCTCGCGCGCCAGGCGTTCGAACGTTCGGAAGACCGCCCAGCTTGCGAGTGTAAGCACGGCGGTGGACGCGCACAAGGCAAACAGGACCATCGAGTCGGAGAAACCGGCAAGAATCTCGGGCGTCGGAACTCCCAGCAGCGCCCGGCGGACCCCCTCCAGCCACCACGTGGTGGGCATCGCGAGAGCCACCGGCTGCAGGGCCGCGGGCAGGACGTCGGGCGGGAAGATCACCCCGGACAGGAGGTACAGCCCGCCGGCGATCGCCTCCGGGTAGCTCCACGCCTCGCGGCGGATCGTGAGGCAGAGGCCCCCCACGGCGAGCCCGAGCGCGACGATCGACGCGAGGCCGATCGCCATCGTCGGGACCAGCAGGCGCCAGTCGATGGCCGTCACGTCGATCTGGACGCCGAGGAAGACGACCCCGACGGCCAGCGTGACGAAGAAGCCGGCGGTGGCGGCCACCAGCTGGGCCGATGCGCGGCCGACCAGGAAGGGGAGGAACCGCGCGGAGCTCACCACGACGTACTTCAGCATCCGGTACCGCTCGCGGTCGTCGAGGATCGCCCAGACGAAGCCGGCCATCCCCCCGCCGACGAAGGTCCAGCACGCGCTGCCGACGATGAGGAAGCCGATGTAGTCGGGCCGCCCGCCGCCGGAGATGAGCCAGACGATGGCGACCAGGACGAGGGCGGCGCCGACGGGCCGCGCCACGGAGTAGATGGCGAACAGGAGCGGGTCGGTCCAGTTCGATTCGATCGCCCAGCCGAGGCGGGCACCCGTGGTCAGGGAGCGCCACGCCGACGTCCCGTGGCGCGGCGCGCTGCCCGGCGAGGCGCCGTCCGCCGGCATCCCGGGGTGATGGCCGTGGCGGTCCACGACGCGCACGCTCACGGCGAACGCCTGCCGCTCACTGCCAGCGCGCCATGACTCGCCCCTCGGCGCGGGCCTTGCGCTCGAAGTAGCCGAGCGCGACCCGGGCCAGCAGCAGGAAGATCACCGCCATCGCGACCAGGATGAGCGCCTCCGTCTCCGGGGGCAGGACGCCGATGTCGTCCACCTGGGCGAAGGTCAGCTGCCGGATCGCGTCGAGGCCGACGGCCAGCGGCAGCAGGCCGATCGCGAGGAACGCGAGCGGCCCCAGCACCTTCACCGGCGCGTACATCCCGCCCAGGAAGTAGACGGGTTCCGTGAAGAGGTTGGCGAGGTGCCACGCCTCGCGACCCCAGAACAGGAAGAGGCTGGCCATGAGCATGCCCAGGCCGTACAGGGCGACGAGCGTGAGCAGGAAGATGACGCCCAGCAGCAGCCACTGGTCGATCGCGTACTGGACGTCGAAGAGGACCGAGCCGACGACGATGATCACGAGGGCCCGTGTGCCGCTCATGTAGAGCCCGCCGACGGCCATTCCGATGAGGATGCTCATGAGGCTGACGGGCGCCGTGAAGTAGATCTCGAGGTTTCCCTCGCCGCGATCCCAGTAGAGCTGGGCGGCCATCATCCAGACCACGTTCAGCCAGAAGGCCGTCATGGCGCCGCCGAGGACGGCGAACCCGATGTACGCCTCGGGGGCCTCGAGGGCGCGGTACACGAGGACGAAGGCACACGTCGAGAGGAAGGGGAGGCCGATCTCGAAGACGATCCACGACTTCTCGCGAAGGCCGCCGCGCACGCGCGGGTAGGCGCGCCCCGCGACCGAGCGCAGGTTCGTGGCCAGCACCCGGCGGCGGCTCCAGGCCGCCTCCTCCCCGGGTCCGGAGGCCGGGTCATGCACGTACGACGCCGGGCCGGTCATGGCGCTGCAGCTCCGGGCGCCTCGTCCGCCTCGGCGAGGCCGCGCCCGACGAGCTCCACGAAGACGTCCTCGAGGGTCGGCTCGGACTTCGCGAGGCCGCGCAACCGCGCGCCCGCGTCGGCCAGCGCGGCCACGACGCCGGCGAGGGCGCCGTCGTCGGCCAGGGCCAGGCTCAGGGTGACGCCGTCCGGCGCCGGATCGCCCGGTCCTGCGGCGCTCACCGCGGCGGACAGCACGCCGGGCAGGCGGGCCAGGGCGGCCGTCCCGTCGGGAAGCTGGTCCACCTCGATGCGGAAGAGGGATTCCTTCTGGACCCGCTTCTTGAGCTCGGCCGGCGTGCCGAGGGCCAGGATCCGCCCTCGATCGACGATCGCCACGCGGTCGCAGAGCTCGTCGGCCTCGGCCATGTAGTGCGTCGTGAGGAGCGCCGTGCGCCCCGGCAGCGCCGCCCGCCAGTTGCGGAAATGGTCGCGGACGTCGCGGGCGGCGCTGACGTCGAGGCCCAGCGTCGGCTCGTCGAGGAAGAGGATCCACGGGTCGTTGACAAGGCCGCGCGCCAGGTTCAGCTTCTGACGCTGGCCGGTGGAGAGGGCGCTGACGCGCTGAAGGCGCTGCTCGTGGAGGCCCACCAGCTCGATCAGCTCGTCCGTGCGCCGCCAGCCCTCGCGGGTCCCCAGGCCGTAGAACTGGCTGAACATCCAGAGCTGCTCGCGGACGAGCAGGATCCCGTAGCCCGACTGCTCACCGCCCGAGACCATGTTCATGACGCGCCGGATCCGTGCGGCCTCCGTCACGACGTCGAAGCCGGCAACCCGGGCGGTGCCGGACGTCGGGAGCAGCAGGGTCGTCAGGATCTTGATCAGGGTGGTCTTGCCGGCCCCGTTCGGGCCCAGCAGGCCGAAGAGCTCGCCTGCCGGCACCTCGAGGTCGACCCCGTCGAGGGCGACGACGGGGTCCGGCTTCGCCTTGTAGACGCGGCGCAAGGCGCGCGCCTCGATGGCGGTGCTCGGGCTCGGGCTGGACATGGATGCTCCGATGGGGTGGGCCTGTCGGGCGAGCTAGTCCTCGGCTTCGAGGGCGCGCACCTCGATGGGCTTGTTGCTCGTCCGCAGGGTGATCGACGGTCCGCCCGTGCCCACGGTTCCCTGCAGGGTGTCGCCGCCCGACGCGCCCGTCGTGCGAACCTCGAAGCCCTGGACCAGGACACCGGCTCCGCCGGAGGTCAGCGCGTCGAGGCCGAAGGAGGCGTCCGCGGGCAGCCGCAGGTAGATGGATTCGTTCGAGGTCTCCAGCGACTGGGCGGCGTCGGACAGCGTGCCTTCGTAGCTGATCGTCGCGTTCGAGGTGTCGGCGCGGACCGTCGCCCCCTCGCCGCGCAGGACGATCGCGGCGTTGGAGGTCTCGACGTCGAACAGGCCGCGCCCGTCGATCTCCACCTCCTTGTTCGACGTTCGGACCGTCGCATCGCCCGCCACCTCGGCGAGGCGGACGGCTCCGTTGCTGGTGGCGACCTGGACGGGCCCGGCGATGCCGGTCGTCGAGACGTTGCCGTTCGACGTGCGCAGGTCCAGCGCGGCCCCGGGCGGCACGTCCACGACCGCGCTCGCGGCACGGTTGTTCGGCGAGGAGGGGTTCGGCTGGTAGACCGCCCGCAGAAGGACCGAGCCGTCGGGGTTGGCGTCGAGCGTCACCTGGATCTTCGCCCGGTCGGCCTCGGCCTCACCCTTGGAGCCGCCGGCGCCGGTGGTGGCCACCTCTGCCGTCACCCTGCCCGCGTCTCCGGTCCGCACCTCGATCGGTCCGTTGAACATCTCCACGCGAACGCTGACGGCCGGGGCATCCGCCGGGATCGACTTTGTGAGCGTCTGCGTGCCGCTGGCGGTGATCGCGAAGGGTCCGTCGCCGGCGCAGCCGGCCAGCGACGACCCCAGGAGCAGAACGGCCGCGAGAGCGGCGACCGGGACGCGCGGGCGGTGCCGCTCCAGCATGATCTGGTACCTCATCTGGGTCGCTGGTGGCCGACCCGGAGGACGGGTCGGGTCAGGCTCTCGCGAGGGCCGCAGCGAGACGGCCGGCGACCCGGGCGTCGTTGATGATGAGGGCGGTGTTGGCCCTGACGGACCTGCCGTCGGTCAGGTCGGCGACCCGCCGGAGGACCCAAGGTGTCAGGGCCGGGCCGTGAATCCCCGCGGCTTCCGCCTCGACCGTCGCCCGGGCGATCGCCATGACGGCGTCCGGCCGCGGCAGCTCGTCCGCCTCCGGGACGGGAACGCAGACGAGGACGCCGGTGCCCAGCAGCGCGAGATGGGTCGCGGCCAGGGTAGCGGCCGCTGCCTCGTCGGGGACGGACTGCGGCGCCGGGATCCCGGAGTGGCGCGAGAAGAAGCCGGGCAGCTCGTCGGTGCCGATCGCCACGACCGGGACGCCCCGGGATTCGAGCACCTCGAGCGTGCCCGGGACGTCGAGGATCGCCTTGGGCCCGGCGC
Organism: uncultured Chloroflexia bacterium; assembly: GCA_963713285.1. Lineage (GTDB taxonomy): Bacteria > Chloroflexota > Limnocylindria > Limnocylindrales > CSP1-4 > CTSoil-043. The sequence continues at coordinate 139,586 of CAVQLA010000007.1, forward strand.
AGACCACGATCATCGGGGTGCGGGCAAGCTCCTCGAGATCGACCGAGACGTCCAGGCTGGGCGGTCGAAGCTCGTTGTCGGGTCCGGCGGACGGCTCGAAGGCCCCGGGGTGGACCCCGCCGATGCCGCCCGTGGCAAAGACGCGGATGCCCGCCGCGTGGGCCGCGAGCATCGTCGCCGAGACGGTCGTGGCGCCCCAGCCGCCCGCGGTCAGCGCCCCGGCCAGCGTGGGCCGCGCGACCTTGCGGACGCCCTCGGTCGTGGCCAGCGTCTGCAGCATGGTCTCGTCGAGGCCGACCAGGATCCGTCCGTCGCGGATCGCCACCGTGGCGGGCACGGCGCCGCTCTCGCGGACGGCGGCCTCCGACGCGGCGGCGACCTCCAGGTTCTGGGGATACGGCAGGCCGTGGCTGATGAGCGTGGACTCGAGCGCAACCACGGGACGGCCGGCGGCGAGGGCGGCGGCGACGCCCGGGGCGAGGTGGAGGCGTTCGCGGATGGCGATGAGGCGTGCGTCGTTGAGCATGGCCCCAAGTGTAGGGCCGGTTCCGCGCCCGCCACGGCCGCCCCGGCCGCACCTGGCGCCCGCCCGCCCCGGCCGCACCTGGCGCACCGGGCCGCACGCGGCGCCGCCCACGATCTACCCTGAGCCCATGGCTCGACCGATCGCTCCCGCCGACCTGATCCGCCGCCAGGTCGTCCTCGAGGAGCACGACCCGCTGCCCGACGGGCGCGGCGCCGTCGCCGTCCGGCGGACCGTCCACCGGGAGACGTATCGCTCCCACCTGCACCTCGTGGCATTCGGCGGCCCGGTCCCCGCGTCCGCCCGGCAGCTCACCGCCGGCGCCGTCCGCGACACCCGTCCCCGCGTGTCCCCCGACGGCAACCGGGTGGCCTTCCTCCGCTCCTTCCCGGACGATCCCGACCGGCCGACCGCCGTGATGGTCCAGGACCTCGGCGGCGGCGAGCCGTGGACGCTCTGGGCACCCGAGCATGGCGTCTCGGAGTGCTCCTGGTCGCCCGACGGGAGCCGAATGGCGTTCGTCGCCGCGGCGCCCGAGGCGCGCTTCATCGTCGGCAAGGAGACGAAGGGCCGGGTCGTCACCGCCCGCCGGATCACCCGCACCGACTGGCGCTGGGACGAGGTGGGCCACCGCGACCGCTGGGACGCGGTCTGGGTGGGACCCGTGCGCGAGGGCGCGCGGCCGCGCCGGATGACCCGCCAGGAGGCCGACGCGAAGCAGGTCACGTGGTCGCCCGACGGCCGCTTCATCGCCTTCGTCGCCGACCCGCGGCCCGATGCCGACCTCCGGTCGCTCCCCTCGATCTGGGTGGTGCCGGCGAACGCAGCGGCGCCGGGCAGCGAGGCGCGAAGCAGCGAGGCGCGGGAGGTCGTGCGCCTTGCCGGGCTGGCTGGCCACCCGGCGTTCTCCCCCGACGGCCGCTGGCTCGCCTGCATCGGCGTCGACGTCCCCGATCCGCTCGACGACGAGGTGCCCGGGCTGTTCGTCGCGCCGTTCGGGGCGGACGCCGACGCGCGGGCCCCGGCCGTGGCGCTGGCCCCGGACCTCGATCGGCACCTCGGCGCCTGGAACGACACGGACCTCAACGGCTGGATGGCCTCGTCGCGACCCGGGCCGTTCTGGGCGGCGCCGGACGCCCTGGTGGCGCTCGTCAGCGATGCCGGCCGGGTCCAGCCGTGGCGCTTCCCGTTCGACCCGGCGTCAGGGCACCCGGCCGGCGCCCCCGGGCGGCTCATCGACGCGGACGTGGCGGCCTGGACGCTCGGCGTGGCCGGCGGGGTCGTGTCCGTCGTGGCCACGCTCGACGACCGCCCGATGGAGCTCCTCACGGTTGGCGGCCCGGACCCGTCGACCGGCCGCGCCGCCCGCCCGCTGCCGCGCACCACGTCAGGCGGTGCCTGGCGCCGGGGCATCCCCTGGCCGGAGATCCGCCGCCTCGCCGTACCCGGCCCCGGCGGCCCGGTCGACACCCTCGTCCTCTCCCCCGCCGGCGCCGGCGACCGACCGCTCCCCACGATCGTCAACGTGCACGGCGGCCCACTGGGTGCGTGGTCCCCTGCCCCATCGCTCGAGAACGTCCTGCTCTGCTCGCGCGGCTGGCGCGTCGTCCTCCCGAACATCCGCGGCTCGGCCGCCTACGGGAAGGCCTGGATCACACCGCAGCTCGGCGACTGGGGCGGCGTCGACGCCGACGACGTCCTCGCTGCCGTCGACCACGTCGTCGCGCTCGGCCTCGCCGACCCCGCCCGCCTCGGCATCCTTGGCCTGTCCTACGGCGGCTTCATGGTCAACTGGCTGATCGGCGCCGCGCCGGACCGCTTCGCCGCCGCCGTCTCGGAGAACGGCGTCACGAACCAGGTCAACGACTGGGCGAACTCCGACTCGGGCCCGGAGTACGACCGGATGGCCCTCCTCGGCGACCCGCTCGGCGAGGAAGGCGTCGCGAAGCTGTGGCGGCAGTCCCCGCTGCGGCACGTGTCGCGGATCCGGACGCCACTGCTGATGCTCCAGGGCGAGGCCGACCTGCGCTGCCCGGCGGCCGACAACGAGCAGCTCTTCATCGCGTTGCGGCACCTGGGCCGGACGGTGGAGTACGTCCTCTACCCGGAGTCCTGGCACACGTACGCGATCACCGGCCGCCCCGACCGCCGGATCGACCGCAACGAGCGGATGCTGGCCTGGTTCGAGCGGTACCTGAAGGGGTAGGGCGGGAAGCCCGGTCGAGCTGCGGCTCGGGCCGCAGGTCTTCCGTCCCGGTCACCGGTCGCCGGCGTCGACGACGTGGGCGACGCCGCCACCCACGAGCAGCGCCGCAGTGGGGAGCCCGATCCATGCGGCGACCGCGGGCGGCAGGTTCCACAGGAGCGCCCAGAACGGGGGTGGCCCGAGGATCACCATGAAGGCCCACCACGGGAACGCCACCAGCAGCCCCACCACGCCCAGCCAGCGCCACCATCCGAGCCGCGGCGTTCCCACGACGAGCAGGCCGCCGGCCAGGTCGATCCCGGCGATGCCCGCGGCCAGGAGCACGGACCCCGTCACGATCAAGGGCTGCGTGGTCGCGATGGGCGAACCCGCTCCCTGGGCCGAAGCGGCGAGCAGGGCCAGCGCGATCCCGCCGGGAACCAGCGCCGCGGACCCGACGAGGACGGGCCACAGCACGCACGATCGCAACCGCGGTGGGAGCACGCTCCGATGATCCTCAGCCGTCCAGCCGGTGCCGGTAGCGGAGCTCGATCGGCGCCGCGCCGCCGATCGCGAACGGCTTCGCCGCGCCGTCGAGCGCCCAGCCCAGGTGCTCGTAGAAGCCACGCGCGGCGGCGTTGGCCTCGAAGACCCAGAGCATCGCTTCGTCGAGGCCGCGCGCCGCCAGGCCCCTCAGGCCGGCATCCAGCAGCGCTCGCCCGACGCCGCGCCCCTGCGTCTCCGGGTCGACGTAGACGGCCCAGATCTCGCCGAGGCCGGCCACGTCGTCGCCACGCGCCGGCCCCTCGGTGATGTAGCCGACCAGGCGCGGGGATGCCGGCGGCTCGACGAGGTCGGCCACGCTCACCCGGACCACCGCCTGGTCCCGGAGGCGCTCCCGCCAGGTTGCCGCCTCGTGCTCGAGGTCCAGGCCGTCGAGCACCGGGTCGGGGACGATCCCGCGGTAGGCGGCCCGCCAGGCCGCGACCTCGACGCGGGCGATCGCCGCCGCGTCACTCTCGCGGGCCGGCCGGACCACGACTCCGCTCATGCGTCCGCTCGGCGTCGCGAGCGCCGCGCGACGACGACCGTACCGGCGATCCCGGCGACGAGCGCGGCGAAGCCGGCGAGCGACCACGAGAGGAAGGTCCACGGCTCGACCACCACCAGGTCGTCGTTCAGCCAGACGAGCGCGTCGAACGCGAACGACACGAGGAACACGAGACCGGTGCCGAGCAGGGCGCCTGCCCCCGCTCCCGTGAACGCGAACGGCAGGGCGACGATCCCGACCGGAAAGCCCGTGTACAGCGCGCCGAACGCCCCCAGGCCGAGGCCGATGAGCCAGTGGAACCTCGTTGACGGCCGCCGTTCCGGCTCCGCCGCGTCAAGCTCCTCGCGGGTGAAGATGCCCTGGGCGGACGGCCCGCCCATCTCGGCGCCCGCGTCGCTCGCCACGGTCGGTGGATCGCCGGTCGTCATCCCAGGGTGAGCTCCGCCCGCGGCGCCCCGATCTGCCGCGCCGCGACGCGGTGCCCGGCGACGACGGCGCGGCGGAGGTCGCCCGGGGCAGTCGAACGGCCGGCCGCGAGCCACGCGGCGAGGAACCCGGCATCGAACGCGTCGCCCGCGCCGGTCGTGTCGGACGCGTGCGCCGGACGCGTGGCGATCTCGAGGCGGATGCTCGGCACCGGCGCCGCCCGCGCCAGGAGGGTCGCACCGCCGGCCCCGCGCTTGACGACCACGACCGGGGCGAACCGCAGGAGCCCGTCCGGCTCCGGCGACCCCAGGAACGCCGCCGCCTCGGCCGCGTTGGTGAGAAGCACGTCCGGCGCGATGCCCGCGATCAGCGCGTGGGCCGCCCGGCGTCCGCCGGCCAGCAGGGGCGCCGCGGAGGCGAGGTCGATCGAGATCGCGGCGCCGGCCTCCCGCGCCAGCGTGATCGCCCGCCCCGCCGCCTCGCCGAGCGGCGACCCGAGGAGCGAGTACGCGGGAAGATGCAGGACGGCCGCGTCGCGGAACCAGCCGGGCCTGAGATCGGCCGGCGCCAGCAGGTCGGCCGCGCCGCGGTCGGCGACGAAGCTCCGCTCGCCGGCGGCGTCCACGAGCATCCCGATCCGCGCCGTCCGCGCCCCCGCGGGCCGGGCGGCGCGCACCTCCACGCCGTCACGCTGCAGGTCGGCCACCAGCGCACGCCCGGGCCCGTCGCGCCCGACGGCACAGATGAGCGAGGCCGGGACGCCCAGCCGGGCCAGCCAGCGGGCGGTGTTCGCGGCCGAGCCGCCCTGGTGCAGCCGCACGACGCCGGGAACGTCCGTCGCACGCTCCAGCGACCGAGCCGGCGCGAGCACGACGTCGAGGGCGAGGTCGCCCAGGACCACTGCCCGCTGCCGACTGCCGCGGCGGGCACTCCTGATCGTCGGCGAGCGCGGGGAGGGCGTCGGCATGCCCCGAGGATACGCCGGAGCAGGAGGGCCTCGCGAACCGGCCGGCGGTCCCCGGATCGCCCAGGCCTACAATGGCCGCACCCCTCGTCGCCCGCCACGGGAGCCTGCCGCGATGACCACGCTCTCCCCCGACCAGCTCGACCAGCTCGCGATCGACACGATCCGGACCCTCGCGATCGACGGCGTGCAGCAGGCGAACTCGGGCCACCCGGGCGCGCCGATGGGGATGGCGCCGATGGCGTATGCCCTCTGGACCCGCTTCCTGCGCCACGCGCCCACGCACCCCGACTGGCCGAACCGCGACCGGTTCGTGCTCTCCGCCGGGCACGCCTCGATGCTGGTCTACTCGCTCCTCCACCTGAGCGGCTACGACCTGCCGATGGCCGAGCTGCAGCGCTTCCGGCAGTGGGGCTCCCGGACGCCGGGGCACCCCGAGTTCGGCGTCACCCCGGGCGTGGAGGCGACCACCGGGCCGCTGGGCCAGGGCGTCGCGAACGCCGTCGGCATGGCGATCGCCGAGCGGCGCCTGGCGGAGGAGTTCAACCGGCCCGGCCACGAGATCGTGGATCACTGGACGTACGCCATCTGCTCCGACGGCGACCTCCAGGAAGGGATCGCGTCCGAGGCCGCCAGCCTGGCCGGCCACCTCCGGCTCGGCAAGCTGGTGATGCTCTACGACGACAACCAGATCCAGCTCGACGGGCCGACCGCGATGGCCTTCTCGGAGGACGTCCTCGAGCGCTTCCGCGCCTACGGCTGGCAGACCCTCCGGATCAAGGACGGGACCGACGTCGGCGCCATCGAGGCGGCGATCCGCCTGGCCCGCTCCGACGACCGGCCGTCGATCATCGCCGTGCGCACCGTCATCGGCTTCGGCTCGCCGAACAAGGCCGGCAGCCAGAAGGCCCACGGGGCACCGCTCGGCCCCGACGAGGTTCGCCTGACGAAGGAGGCCTACGGCTGGGATCCGGACAGGACGTTCTTCGTGCCCGACGCGGTCGCTGCGATCTTCTCGCGGGCGATCCTGTACGGCGAGGACCTGGCCGGCCGCTGGAACGCGACGTTCGAGCGCTACCGGGCCGCCTTCCCGGCCGAGGCCGACGCCTTCGAGCGGCGCTTCGACGGCGACCTCCCGATCGGCTGGGACGCCGCGCTGCCGCGCTGGGAGGCGGGCGCCGAGGTGGCGACCCGGAACGCGAGTGCCGACACGATCAACGCCCTCGGGGCCGGCGTCCCGGAGCTCTTCGGCGGCTCCGCCGATCTCTCGGAGAGCAACCTCACGGACGTCAAGGGCGGCGGTGACTTCACTGCAGCCGCGGCCGGGCGAAACCTGCGCTTCGGTGTCCGCGAGCACGCGATGGGCGGCATCGCGAACGGGATCGCCTGCCACGGCGGCTTCCGGCCGTTCGTCGCGACCTTCCTGACCTTCTCCGACTACATGCGCGGCAGCGTCCGGATCGCGGCCCTCTCCGGTCTGCCGATCGTCTACGTCTGGACCCACGACTCGGTGGGGCTGGGCGAGGACGGCCCAACCCACCAGCCGGTGGAGCACTACACGGCCCTGCGGGCGATCCCCAACCTGTGGTTCGTCCGGCCGGCCGACGCGAACGAGACGGCGGCCGCCTGGGCCCTCGCGCTCGAGCGGACCGCGGGGCCGACCGCGCTCGCGCTCACCCGCCAGAAGCTCCCCGTCCTGCCCGGCACTGCCGAGGCCGCCCGCGAGGGCGTCCGGCGCGGCGGCTACGTGATGCGCGCGGCGTCCTCCGAGGCTGCGGGCGGCATCCCCGGACCTCCTCTACGTCGCCACCGGCTCGGAGGTCCAGCTGGCGGTCGCCGCGGCCGAGGCGCTCGAGGCAGAGGGGATCGCGACCCGCGTCGTGAGCCTCCCCTGCTGGGAGGCGTTCGAGGCCCAGGACGCCGCGTACCGCGAGTCGGTCCTGCCGGCCGCCGCGAGGAAGCGCGTCGTCGTCGAGCTCGGCGTCTCGCTGGGCTGGGAGCGCTGGGCCGGCGACGAGGGCGCGATCGTGGCCCTCGACCACTTCGGCACCTCGGCCCCGGCCGGCACGATCCTGAAGGAGTTCGGCTTCACGACCGACGCCGTCGCCCAGGTCGGGCGCCGGGTGGTCCGCGACGGCTTCCACGGCCGGGTCGCCGCGCCGCCGTCGCCCCACGCCGGCGGCCACGGAGGAGGGGTCCGCTGATGCGCGTCGCGTTCGCGGCCGACCACGGCGGCGCCGACCTCAAGGCCGAGCTGATCGCGCGGCTCGCCGACTCCGGCCACGAGCTGATCGACCTCGGCGGTGACGGATCCGACCGCAACGACGACTACCCGGACTTCGCCCGCCGGCTGGCCCACGCCATCCGCGACGGCGAGGCGGACCGGGGGGTCCTCGTCTGCGGCTCCGGGATCGGGGCCTGCGTCGCGGCCAACAAGGTCCGCGGCGTGCGGGCGGCCATCGCCCACGACACGTACTCGGCGCGGCAGGGTGTCGAGCACGACGACATGAACGTGCTGTGCCTCGGCGGGCGCGTCATCGGGCCGGAGCCCGCGCTCGACTGCGCCCGGGCGTTCCTGGGCGCCCGCTTCTCCGGCGAGGAGCGCCATGCCCGCCGGCTCGCCAAGGTCCTCGCGATCGAAGCCGAGGAGCGGTAGGAACGAGGGCTCGGGCGGTCAGGCCGTCGGGCCGGCTGGCATCTCTCGGCCCGGCGGCCGGCCCGCTCGCCGATCCTGTAGTGGGGTGGATCTTCCGGAAGTTCAGCCCGGGCGACGGTACGTACGTCGATCCCCGGCGGCGGGCGCCGGGCGGCTGCTCGTCGCGCACCGTATGACCTGCCGCGTGCTCAGCACAACCGGCCAGGCAGGACCGCAGCTGGCCAGGGCGTCGGGTGGTTCGTTGCGTCGCCCGGGGTGACATCCCGGGCCGGGTCTCACGCACCCGCTGCGGCCGGAGCGGGCCGCCGGGCGCCGGGTCGGCATCACCGAGCCGTGACCGCCCGTTCGCGCGGCAGGCGCGGCCCCCGCGTAGACTCCGAGGCGCAGGAGGACGACCATGGCCGAGACCACGCTCCCATCGTTCGCGCCGGGCACGCTCGACGTCCGGATCGGCGACCCGACCCTCGCCGCGGCCGTCGCCGCCGCCCTCGCGCGTGCCGCCGACGAGCGCTGGAGCGAGCGCCTCCACGAGCACGACGCGACCCTCTGGTCGGGCGACCCGGCGGTACAGGAGAAGATCGCGAACCGCCTCGGCTGGCTCGACCTGCCGGTCGACTTCAGCGACCAAGTCGGCGCGCTCGAGGCCTTCGGCGAGACGGTCCGCGACGCCGGCTTCACCGCCGCCATCGTGGCCGGCATGGGCGGCAGCAGCCTGGCCCCGGAGGTCATCGCGACCGCCTTCGGCGACGTCGAGGACTGGCTGACGATTCGCGTCCTCAATTCGACCGACCCCGCGGCCGTCCGGGCGGCCTGGGATGGCCTCGACCCCCTCGCCACGCTGTTCATCGTGGGGTCCAAGTCCGGCACGACCACCGAGACCCTCGCGTTCCAGGCCGACGCCTGGCAGCGCGTTCACGATGCCCTCCGGGCCCATGGGGCGCGCCTCGAATCGCCCGGCGAGTTCATGGTGGCGGTCACCGACCCCGGCAAGTCGCTCGCGGCGATCCCGCACCAGGACGACATGCGCGGCGTCTTCCTCAACCCGGAGTCGGTCGGCGGCCGCTACTCGGCCCTGAGCTACGTCGGACTCCTGCCGGCATCGCTCGCCGGCGTCGACCTCGACCCCTTCATGGCGTCCGCCGTCGGGATGCACGCGCGCTGCACGGCCGCCGATCCGTCGGCGAACCCGGGCGTCGCCCTGGGGGCCACTCTCGGCGCCCTGGCGACAGCCGGCCGCGACAAGCTGACCCTCGTCGTCGACCCGGCGATCGGCCCGCTCGGCGCCTGGCTCGAGCAGCTGATCGCGGAGAGCACCGGCAAGCTCGGCAAGGGGATCGTCCCCGTCGACCGGGAGCCGGTCGGCGCGGCCGCCGCGTACGGCGCGGACCGGGTCTTCGTCCGGATCGCCCTCGAGGGGGCAGCGCCGCCGGCCGCGGCCCCGGATGGCACGTCCGTCGCCGCCCTGCTCGACGCTCTCGCCGCCGCGGGCCACCCCGTCCTGCGCTTCACGCTCGCCGACCCGATCGATCTCGCCGCCGAGTTCTTCCGCTGGGAGATCGCCACCGCGGTCGCCGGGATCGTCCTGGGCGTCAACCCCTTCGACGAGCCGAACGTCACCGAGTCGAAGGAGAACACGAAGCGCGTCCTCGAGGAGCTCGAGCGCCACGGCGCCTTCCCGCACGAAGAGCCGCTCGCGACCGGCGATGGCCTGGCGCTCTACGGCGACACGGCCCTGCGCCTCTCGGCCGGGACCGGGATGGTCGTCGGCGAGCTGCGGCGCCACCTGGAGCGCGTGCGAGCCACCGGCTACCTCACCGTCGGCGCCTTCGTGGCCCCGACCGCCGCCCGCGCCGCCGCCGTCGACCGCATCCGCGCTCGCCTCCGCGACGCCACCGGCCACGCGACGACCGGCGGGTTCGGCCCGCGCTACCTCCACTCCACCGGCCAGCTCCACAAGGGCGGCTCGCCGGTCGGCTGGTTCCTCCAGCTGACCTCCGACCACACCGAGGACCTCCCCGTCCACGGCAGGCACTACACCTTCGGCCAGCTGGTCGACGCCCAGGCGCGGGGCGACATGGAGGCCCTGGAGGCGCACGAGCTCCCGGTGCTTCGCGTCCACCTCGGGCGGGATGTCGACGCGGGCCTGGCCGCCCTCGACGCCGCGGTCGCCGCCGCACTTCGTCAGTAACAGCGCACCGTTCGCTTGCGCCGACGCTCAGGCGCAGCCAGAGGGAGGCATCCCATGCGAATCGGCTTCGTCGGCCTCGGGAGGATGGGCGCCAACATGGTCCGCCGCCTCGTCCGGGACGGCCACGAGGTGGTGGCGTTCAACCGGACCCCGGAGAGGACGCGCGAGATCATGACCGAGGGGGCAGAGGGTGCGTTCTCGCTGGCCGAGCTCGTCGGCAAGCTGGCCGCCCCGCGCGCCGTCTGGGTGATGGTCCCGGCCGGGGATGCCACCGAGGCGATGATCGACGAGCTGATGGGCCTGCTGGAGCCCGGCGACACGATCATCGACGGTGGCAACACGAACTTCCACGACGACGTCCGGCGCCATGCGAAGGTCGCCGAGATGGGCCTCAGGTACGTCGATGCCGGCACGTCGGGCGGCATCTGGGGCCTCTCGGTCGGCTACTGCCTGATGGTCGGCGGGGACCGAGACGCCGTGGAGCCTCTCGAGCCGGTCTTCCGGACCCTGGCCCCGACCGACGGGTACGCGCACGTGGGTGGCCCGGGCGCCGGGCACTACGTGAAGATGGTCCACAACGGCATCGAGTACGGCCTCATGCAAGCCTATGCCGAGGGCTTCGAGATCATGCACGCGAGCGACTACGACCTCGACCTCGCGCAGATCTCGGGCATCTGGCGCTACGGGTCGGTGGTGCGCAGCTGGCTCCTGGACCTCCTCCACGACGCCGTCTCCAAGAACCCCGAGTTCGACGGGATCAAGGACTGGGTCGCCGATTCGGGCGAGGGTCGCTGGACCGTCCAGGAGGCGATCGACCGCGACGTCCCGGCCCCGATCATCACGCTCGCCCTGCAGGCCCGCTTCCGGTCGCGCCAGGACGAGAGCTACGGCGGCAAGGTGCTGGCCGCGCTGCGCAACGAGTTCGGCGGCCACGCCGTGAAGACCGAGTAGCGGCCCACGTGGCCCGGCCCGCGAAGCCAGGGGCATCGCCGGCACCCGCCGCCGGTGCGACGCGGGCCGCCCCGGCGAGGCCGGCGGACGACCCCCCGATGACGGCGCGGGCGCTGCGGCTCGCCCGGGCAGGGAGGAAGCGCCCGGCCCCGAAGGCATCCGGCAACCCGCTGCGCGAGGGCCTGCGCCTCGAGCGCATGCCGGATCCGGCGGTCTTCGTCCTCTTCGGGGCCACCGGCGATCTCGCCCACCGCAAGGTCGTGCCGGCGCTCTTCCAGCTGTGGCGCACCAACCTGCTGCCCCACGAGCTCGCCATCGTGGCGATCGGGCGCCGGCCGTTCACGGACGAGGCGTTCCGTGCGGCCCTGCGCGCCTCGCTCGACCAGTTCAGTCGCGTACTCCCGGTCGAGGCGGCCATCTGGGACTCGTTCGCGGAGCGGATCACCTACCACCGCGGCGACTTCGGGGACCAGGCCCTCTACGACACCCTGGCGCCGCGCCTCGACGCCCTCGACGCGCAGCGGGGGACGCGCGGCAACCGGTGCTACTACCTGGCCACCCAGCCGTCCGCCTTCGCCGAGATCATCGCCGGCCTGGGACGGGCCGGGCTCGACCACGAGCAGCACGGCGCCGGCTGGCGGCGCATCGTCATCGAGAAGCCGTTCGGCCGCGACCTGACCAGCGCCGTCCGCCTCAACCGCGAGGTCGGCAAGGTCTTCCGCGAGTCGCAGGTCTACCGCATCGACCACTACCTGGGCAAGGAGACGGTCCGCAACATCCTCGTCTTCCGCTTCGGCAACGGGATCTTCGAGCCGATCTGGCACCGCCGATACGTCGACCACGTGCAGATCACGGTGGCCGAGTCGATCGGGGTGGAGAACCGCGGCTCCTTCTACGAGGAGGCCGGCGCGTCGCGCGACTTCCTGCAGAACCACCTCATGCAGCTCCTGGCCCTCGTCGCGATGGAGCCCCCCGCGACCTTCGACGCCGACGCCCTGCGCGACGAGAAGGTCAAGGTCCTGCGGGCGATGGAGCCGATGGCGCCCGGGGACGTGGCCGCGAACGTGGTCCGCGGCCAGTACGGGCAGGGCTGGGTCGCCGGAGAGCAGGTGGCCGGGTACCGCGCCGAGGAGGAGGTCGATCCCGCGTCCGAGACCGAGACGTTCGTGGCGGCGCGCCTCTTCGTGGACGACTGGCGCTGGGCCGGCGTCCCCTTCTACCTGCGGGCCGGCAAGCGGCTGCCGAAGCGGGCGACGGAGATCGCGATCCAGTTCAAGCAGGTCCCCCACGCCCTCTTCAAGGAATCGCACGCGGACCCCGAGGCGAACCTCCTCGCCCTCCGGATCCAGCCCGACGAGGGGATCCTCCTGCGCTTCGCGGCCAAGGTGCCGGGCCTCGGCCTGGACGTGCGGAGCGTGAACATGGACTTCACGTACGGCTCGGCCTTCAGCGTCGACAGCCCGGACGCCTACGAGACGCTCATCCTCGACGCGCTCCTCGGCGACGCCTCGCTGTTCACACGCGCCGACGAGGTGGAGAAGGCCTGGGGCGTCGTCACCCCGATCATCGAGGCCTGGGCCGACCAGGCGCCGCCGGACTTCCCCAACTACGGGGCTGGGAGCTGGGGGCCCGATGACGCGGACGCGCTGCTGGCACGGGACGGGCACCGGTGGCGGCGGATCTGAGCGGCGCGAGCCGCGCGATCTCGAGCGGGGGCGCAGGCATCCCGCCGGTCGTCCCGTTCGAGATCTCCGCCGCGCCCGGCGAGCCGACGCTGCGCTGGGCGGGCCACGCGACCTCCGTCGCCGAGATCGAGCGCGAGCTCGGACGGATCTGGAGCCTGCCGCAGGCGGTCGCGACGCGCGAGGGGACCCCCGAGCGGCTGGTGGCGGCGCGGACCAGCGTGCTCAACCTCGTCGTCGTCGCCCGCAGCCCGGAGCTCGGGCAGTGGGCCGCGTCGACCATCGCGATGGGCACCGGGCGCCACCCGTCGCGCACGCTGATCGTCGTGCCCACGGACCCGGACGGGCCGGCCTGGCTGCGTGCCGACGTCCGCGCCTTCTGCATGGTTCCCCGCCCCGGAGCACCCGAGACCTGCGCGGAGCACGTCTACGTCACCGCGGGCGGCGACACCGGGCGCCACCTGGAGGCGATCGTCGCACCGCTCCTCGTCCACGACCTGCCGGTGACGGTCTGGTGGCCGGGCGACCCGCCGTTCGGGACGGCTCCGGCGGCGGCCCTGGTGACGATGGCCGACCGGCTCGTCGTGGACGGGTCGCACTGGACCGGGGACGGCCTCGACCGCCTGCAGGCGCTTGCCGCGCTCGGAGGCTCCGGGCTGCCGATCGCCGACTTCGCCCTCATGCGCCAGGCGCGCTGGCGCGAGGCGGTCGCCTCGATCTTCGACCACGACGACTACCTCCCCTACCTCCGCGCGATCCGCCGAATCGCCGTGACCTACGCCACGCACGGCGGGCCGGGCGCGGAGGCCGGGACGAACCTCGTCAAGCCGATCTACCACGTGGCCTGGCTGGCGTCGCGCCTCGGGCTCCGTGTCGCGAGGCCGCTGGCGCGCGTCGGGCGGCCGGTGGCCGGGGTGCACGCCCGGACGGCAGCGGGGGTGCGCGCCCGGCCGGCGGCGCCGGGCGCCCCGCCCGAGCCCGGCAGGGGCCTGCGGGCCCTCCTCGAGCCTGCTCGCGGCGCCGACGTGGAGGTCGTCGTCCGCCCGGTCGTCTCGGGGACGCCGGCCGGCACGACCCTCCGCGTCGAGATCCTCGCGGAGCGTCGGGGCTCGGAGCTCCGGGCCGAGGTGACTGCCGAGGCGGAGACCGTCCACGTCCGTGTCTGGCAGGACGGCGTGGAGGCCCTCGACCGGTCCTTCCACGCCGCGCGCAGGACGGACGTCGACCTGCTGGCCGAGGCGATCGAGGCCGGCGGGCGCGACCCGGTCGCCGCGGCGACGCTGGCCACGGCGGCCCGGCTGGCCGCACCGGGCGCGCCGGGCGCACCGGGCGCATCGGCCGCATCGGGCACACCGGGCGCGCCGGACGCGGCGTCACCGGCGGGGGCGGCGTGACCGGCGGGGGCGAGGCCCGGGAGGCCGCCCGGGGGACATACCCCGGAGCCTCCGCCCGGACCGGCGCGCCGGGCGAGCCCGTGGTCGTCGTGCGGCCGGATGCCAGATCGGCGGCGGCGGCCGTCGCCGGGGCGCTCACCGACGCGCTGTCGGCTGCCGCGGCGCGCCGCGGCCGGGCGGACCTCGCCTCCACGGGAGGCTCCACGCCTGCGGCCGTCTACCGGGCCCTCCTCGCGGAGCCGCTGCGTGCACGCGTCCCGTGGGCCGTCCTTCACGTCTGGGTCGGCGACGACCGGTTCGTGCCGCGCGGGGACGCGAACGGCAACCTGGGCCCGATCGACCGCGTGCTCCTGCCCGGAGTCCCGGAGCTGGGCCTCGCCGCCCCGCCCCTGGATCCGGCGCACGTGCACCCCTGGCCGACCGACGCGGCGCTCGCCGCCGGCCGGCCGGCGGCGGCCTGCGCGGCCGCGTTCGAGAGGACCCTCCGGGCGGAGCTGGCCGTGGATGCGATGGGGCGGCCGGTCTTCGATGCCATCCTGGTCGGGATCGGGCCGGACGGCCACCTGCTGTCGGTCTTCCCGGGGAGCGCCGCGTTCGAGGCGCCCGGCTGGACGACCTGGGCACCGGCGCCCTTGCACATCGAGCCCCAGCTGGAGCGGGTCACGCTCACGCCCCCCGCCCTCGATGCGACGCCGGGCCTCGTTGTCGCCGCGTTCGGCGCAGCGAAGGCCGCGATCGTGGCCGATCTCCTGGGGCCGGCCCACGCCGTCCCCGACCCCGACGAGCACCGGCTGCCGGCGCTGCGGGCCCGGCGGGCCGGCGCCACGTGGGTCCTCGATGCCGCGGCGGCCGCGGGCCTCGCCGAGGACGATCCGCGGCGGGTCGGCTAGGATCCCGGTCGACATGTACGACTCGACGCCCGCCGCCATGCTCTTCGGCCTCCGTCACGTGCTCCGCGTGTCCGCCGGCCCCATCCTGCTGGGCGGCGGCCTGACGGTCGCGGTCGCGATGCTTCTCGAGGTCATCGCCCGCTCCTGAGGCCGGCTCGGGCGACCCGGGGCCGGGCGCTCAGGCCGTCCGGGCCCGGCGCCACGCCGCGACGTCGGCGGCGGCGAGGGGTCCCCCGTGACCGACGAGCAGGCGGCGCGCCGCACCGGCGAGCACGCGGTCCACCACCGCGGTGACGGCCGCGGGCTCTTCCTCGTAGTAGTGGGTCATCGGGACCGTCGCCCGCAGGCGCCCGCCGAGGCGCCCGCCACGCACGAGGTCGCCGACCAGGACGTCCCCGGACGACAGCTCGACGATCGCCGAGCCGCGCGTGTGGCCGCCCAGCGGACGCAGGATCGCGGGGGTCCCGTACGGCGCCAGGTCCAGCGGCCCGGTCACGACCACGTCGGGCACCACGGCGGGGAACGCCTGGGGCACGAACGGCGCCACCAGGCGCGCCTCCAGCCCGGTTGCCACGAGCGGCAGGTTGCGCCCGGCGGCTGCCATCGCCGTGTCGCCGTCGCCGAGCAGGACGGGCGCGCCGGTCGCGGCCCGGAGCGCCGCCGCGGCACCCGCGTGGTCGGCGTGCCCGTGGGTCAGGACGATCGCCGCGAGGTCGCGCGGGCCCCGGCCGGCGGCGGCGAGCGCCGCGAGGATCGCCGCCTCGTCACCGGGCGATCCGGTGTCCACGACGATGGGGCGCTCGCCGAGGAGCAGGTACGCGTTGGACCACCGCAGCCGGAGGAGGCGGACCTCGACCGGATCGCCCGGCGCCGAGATCCGCTCGCCCGCATCGCTCATGCCGCGGCCTCCGCGGCCTCGGCGGCTTCGGCGGCCCGGTCGCCGCGCCACCAGGCGACGGTCTCGGCGATGGCCTCCTCGAGCGGCGTGGGCCGCAGGCCGAAGGCGCGCTCGATCTTCGCGCTGTCGAGGATGAACGGCTCCTCGAACTCGTAGGCCATCTCGATCATCTCCCGCGCCGGGGGCACGAAGAGGCCGGCCAGGTAGAGCATCGGCTTCGAGACGCGGCTCAGCTTCGGGGCCGGCAGCCCGGCTGCCTCCGCCGCCAGCTCGGCGAAGCGGCGCTGCGAGACGGCCGGCGCCGTCGGCACGTGCCAGGCCTCGCCGAGGGCCTCGTCGCGGCGGCCGAGCTCGATGAGCGCGCGCGCGAAGTCCGGCACGTAGGTGACGGAATGTGGCGCGTCCACGTCGCCAAAGACCTGGACCGCCTTCCCGGCGAGGAGGGGCGGGAAGAGGCGGTCGCCGTGGGTGGTGTTGACGCCGCGGGGACCGAAGTAGTCGGACGCCCGGGCGATCACGACCGGCACGTCGCCGGCGGCGTGGGCCGCCATGAAGCGCTCGGCCAGGCGTGCCCGCGCGACGCCCTTGCGGGTCGTCGCCGCGTACGGCAGGTCCTCGGTGAGCGGCCGGCCGCCCGTCGGGCCGTACATGTACGTGTTGTCCACGACCGCGAGCCGGGTCCCGGACCCGGCAAGCCCGCCGAGGACGCCCTCGGCAAGGGGCGGGAATCCCTTCGGCCAAACCGTGTAGGCCGGCTGGCAGGCGAAGTAGGCGACCCGGGCGCCGGCCGCGACCGCGCGGACGGCCCTGGGATCGGTGAGGTCCGCGGCCGCACCTTCCACGCCGGGGATCCCGGGGTTACGCCCGGACCGGGTCACGAGGCGGACCGGTTCGCCGGCGGCGGCCAGCTGCTCTGCGATCGTGGTGCCGAGCGTGCCGGCGCCGAGAACCACGTGCTGCGGGACGGTCATCGAGGAATCTCCTTCGGGGGGTCGAGCCGCGATCGGCGCGATGGGGAGCGGTCGGTCGGATCGGCGCGGGCTCAGCCGGCCGCCGAGGTGGCAAGGGCTGCCAGGAGGTCGTCGATGGTCCGCTCCGCGGCCACGCGCGCGTCGGTGGGCTGGCCGCTCATGCCGCTGTCGAGGCCCATGTGGCCGTACAGCGCGGCGAGGCCGTGGACGGTGCTCCAGACGAGCAGGGCCAGGCGGAAGGGGTCGTCCCCGGGCAGCTCGCCTGCCGCCTGAGCCTCGGCGCAGAGATCGACGAGGCGGCGGTAGGCCGCCTCACCGGGAGGGTCGTCGCAGGGGGCGAACATGACGTCGAAGAGGCCCGGATGGTCCACCGCCTGGAGGACGTAGACGATGCCGTACGTCCTCAGCGCCTCGAACGGGCCGGCGCCCGGCCGGGCCTCCCGGGCGAGTCGCTCGAGGAGAAGGTCGAAGCCTCGTTCGGCGATCTCGTGCATCAGCTCGGCCCGATCGCGGAAGTGGTGCAGCGGCGCCGTGTGCGAGACACCGGTCATCCGGGCGACGCCGCGGATCGTGACCGCGTCGGGGCCCTCCTCCTCGACGAGCCGGATCCCGGCGTCGACGCACGCCGCACGCAGGTTGCCGTGGTGGTAGGTGTCCGTCGCCCCGTACGGAGCCAGCGTCTCGTGGCGTCGCGGTCTCTGGCTGGTGGGCATCGGCGGCTCCGGCTCTCCTCGTGGTGCGGTGTCCGGACGGTAGATCCGCCACCGCCGGCCCGTCGGCCTGGTGTTGACGGTGTCAACTTACCACCATCAACTTACCGCTGTCAACACCGGGGGGAGCCGGCAGGCGTCACCACGCGCGAAGCGTCCCGCGCGTCGCGACCGGGGAGTAGGATGGGCACTCCGTCCCGGCCCCCCTCACCAGGCCCTTCGGCCGCCCTCGAGGACACGCCACGATGACCGACAAGCCGACGAAGGCAACCGCCCCGATCGCCGACGCCTCGCTTCCGCTGCCGGCCCACACCGTCGACGGGCGTCCCTACTCCCCGGGCCTCGAGGGCGTGCTGGCCGCGGAGACCGAGCTCGGGCTGGTCGACGGGGCCAATGGCCGCCTGATGTACCGCGGCTACCGCATCGGCGATCTCGTCGCCCACGGCTCCTTCGCCGCCGTCGCCAACCTCCTGTGGACGGGAACGTGGGACCCGAAGGCGCGCCTCACGGCGGCCCGAGTCCCGTCGGCCGTCATGGCCGCGCTGCGTGCCCTCCCGCGCACGGCGAAGCCGATGGACGCGCTCCGCACGGCCGTCTCCGTCTGGGGCGCCACGCAGGTCCTGGACTGGCCGCCCACCGAGGTCCAGGCCCGCGCGCTCACCGAGTTCTCGCCCTCCGCGCTCGCCGCGTTCGTGCGCCTCCGCGAGGACCTCGAGCCGATCGACCCCGACCCGAAGCTCGACCTGGTCTCCGGCTTCCTGTACCAGCTGACCGGCGAACGGCCCGACAAGGCGACGGCCCGCGCCCTCGACGCCTACTTCATCGTCGGCGCCGAGCACGGCCTCAACGCCTCGACCTTCACGGCGCGCGTCATCACCTCGACCAAGTCGGACATGGCGTCGGCCGTCTGCGGCGCCATCGGGGCCATGAAGGGCCCGCTCCACGGCGGTGCCCCGTCCGAGGTCGTCGAACAGATCCACAAGGTCGGCTCACCCGAGCACGCCGAGGAGTGGGTCCGCGACGCGCTCGCCCGCGGGGAGCGCCTGATGGGCTTCGGCCACCGCGTCTACCGGGCGTACGACCCGCGCGCCGCGGCACTGCGCAAGGTCGTGGAGGCGATGCCGACGCGGCCGGACTGGCTGGAGCTCGCGATCAAGGTCGAGGACGTCGCCCTCAAGGTCCTCGAGGAGAAGTACCCGGACCGGCCGCTCAAGACCAACGTCGAGTTCTACGCCGCGGCCGTCCTGCAGGGCGTCGGCCTCACGCCGGACCTCTTCCCGGCCACGTTCGCGCTCGCCCGCCATGCCGGCTGGACGGCCCACGTGATCGAGCAGGCGTCCGCGAACCGGCTCATCCGACCGGACGCCCGCTTCGTCGGCGTCGAGGAGCGCGACCTTCCGAGGTAGGCGGCGGCGGCCGAGGAGCGCGAGCATGGTGAACCGGGCGCCGGCATGCGTCGTGCGCCCGGCGGCGGCCGCCGACCTGCCGGCGATCGCGGCCCTGGGCCACGCCGCGGTCGACCTCGGCGACTACCCCGACGCCACGCACGGCGACGTGGAGCGGAACCTGGCGACGATCGCCGCGGAGCCGCCCTCGGCCTTCGTCGCGGTCGCGGCCGACGGCGCCGTCGCCGCCTACGTCGCCCCGCGCCTCAACGACCTGTACGTCGCGCGCTCGCATCGTCGGCGCGGCTACGGGACGGCGCTCGTCGATGCCGCGCGACCCTACGTCCGCGAGGTCCTCCGCCACCCGTACCTCCTCCTCTACGTCCCGCCGGGCGACACTCCGGGGCGCCGCTTCGCCGAGGCCCGCGGCTTCGCCCTTCGGACGAGCCTCCACTGGATGGAGCGTCCCGCCGAGGATCCCTGCCCGCCACCGGACTTCCCGGCCGACGTCGTCGCCCGAGCCTGGGTTCCGGGCCGCGACCCGATCCCAGCGCTCGTCGAGCTGCTCAACACCTCGTTCGCCGATCACCCGACACCGGTGTCCTGGAACGAGGCGGTCATCGCGGCGGCGCATGCCGTGCCGGAGTTCGACCCGCACGACGTCCTCCTCGTGGCGCCGGCCGCCGAGCCGGACCGGGCCATCGCGTTCTGCCGCGCGCGCCTCTACGGCAACGACGAGCCGCCGTACGGCGAAGTGAAGCTGATCGGCGTCCTGCCGGAATGGCGCGGCAGGGGCCTGGGGCGCGCTCTCCTCCGCTGGGGGGTGCGACATCTCCAGGGCCGCGGCGTGCCGACGATCGCCCTTGCCGTCTCGGCTGCCAACGAGCATGCCCTGCGGATGTACGAGGCCCACGGGTTCCGCCGGGCGGTCGAGTGGCCGCAGTGGAGTCTCGACGTCTGAGCGTCGATCGGCGCGCCGGCAGCCGGGCGGTGGTCGGCGCGCCGGCGTCGATCCGCTCGATGGGGCTCGTCAGCCCGCGCGGGCGGCCCGGCTCGACCGGCGGATCGACGCGGTGACGGCAACCCCGCCGACCAGGAAGACGGCGCCCGCAGCGAGGAACGGCGCGGGGATGCCCCCGACCGTCGACGCGCCGGCCCCCAGCGTGGGCCCGATGATCCCGGCGAGATAGAGCGGGAGGAGGATGAGGTTGAGGGTCGCCGAGCGCCGTTCCGGGGCGACCTCCACCGCGACCAGCCCGAAGACCATCGCCTGCGTGGACGCCTGCAGCGCCCCGTAGACGACGGCGACCGCGGCCAGCGCGGCGACGGAGGGCGCGAAGGGCATGAGGATGAGCATCGTGCCGGCGCCCAGGAGCGACCCCGCCAGGACGCGGCGAAACCCGATGCGGTCGCCCAGGGGACCGGCCAGCGGGGAGATGAGCGCCCCGACCAGGGCCGCGGTCCCGGCGACGAGGCCGATCGCGGAGGCCAGGTTCGCCGCGCCGGCATTGACGTCCTCGACGAGGAGCGGGATGTACGGGCGGCTCATCTGGTTGGCCAGGATCGACACGCCGAAGATGACGAAGAGCCGGCGCACGGCCGGGTCCGAGATGACGCCCGCGATGGCGCGGCGCGCGAGGCTCAGGGCGCTCCCCTCGGGGATCACCGACGGCCGCACGTCCCGCGAGCCGACGAGGAGGAGGACGACCGCCGCGAGCGACAGGACGGCGCCGAACCAGAAGACGTCGACCAGCGGCAGCCCGAGGCCGTCGATCATGAAGGCGGCCAGCACCGGCCCGATCGCGAAGCCCAGGGGGCCGGTCGCGCCGAAGAGCGCCGTGACGGTCCCCACGCGATGGCGCGGGGTGACGTCGCGCAGCGCCGAGAGCATCACGCCGGTGTTGCCGAGCTGCAGGCCGACGAGGAGCAGGCTGACGGCAAGCTGCCAGGGCTCCTGCGCGAGGGCGACACCGGCGAAGACGAACGCCTCCACGACCGCGCTCCGCACGATCACGGCGCGCCGGCTGTACTTGTCCGCCCACACGCCCCAGAACGGCACGAGGACGATCCCGAAGACGAAGATGAGGCTCGTGAAGAGGCCGGTGAAGGCGGGGATCTGCTCCTCCGGCAGGCCGACCTCGCGCAGGCGGAGCGGCAGGAACGCGAAGACCTGGGCGACGCCGAGAGCCTCGATCGTCGACACGATCCCGTAGACGAGCAGGAGCGAGCGCCAGCCCTGCACGGGGTGAGCGGGCGCGGCGTGGCCGGCGGGCGGAGTCGGGGCGCGCGCCGGAGCGCGGGCCCCGGGCGCGGCGCCCTCGGGCACGATGGGCTCGGGGATCATCGGCGGAGTCTACCGGCGTGGCCGTTCCCCACGCGGCGGGGCCGACCCGACGCGGCGTGGCCGGGACCCGACGCATCGCGGCCGGGCATGGCACGATCCCGGCGTGACCGAGCCCCAGCCCGCGGGCGCCCCGCCGCGCCCCCGCTCCCGCTACCGCGTGCGCCGCGCCATCCGGGCCGACCTCCCGGTGATCCTCGACCTGCGCCTCGCCTTCGACCGCGAGCTGCTGGGCGGCGACCTCCCGCCCGACCGCGTCGGGCCGCACCGGTCCCAGGTCGCCGACTACCTGGCGACCCACATCGACGGCGACACGTACCGCGTCTGGGTCGTGGAGGACGGCGGGCGCATCGTGGGGATGGGCGGCCTGGTGATCGTCGACCGGCCCCCCCACCCGCGCTCGCGCCGCACCGGCGAGGGCTTCATCGTCAACGTGTACACGCTGCCGCGCTGGCGCGGCGGCGGCGCCGGCCGCGCGGTGATGGACGCTCTCGTGGCCGACGCCAGGTCGCTTCTCCTGCGCCGGGTCTACCTGCGCACGTCGGACGCGGGCCGGCCGCTCTACGAGCGGATGGGCTTCCGCGACCCGGGCAACTACCTCTCGCTCGACCTCGACTGACCGGGGGGCGCCGGGGCCGGCGGGCAGCGCGCCGGGCCGTCAGCCGCGCCCGGCGAACCTCTCGACGCCCCACGGCGAGGAGAGCCCGCCCGTGGCTTCCAGCCAGTCGGCGATCCGGTCCGCCGCGGCCGGCACGTCGTCGTCGGAGACGTCAAGATCGAGCAGCGGGAGGCTCGAGGTCGCCGCCAGCTCCCGGAGCAGCGCCTGTTCGCGGACGAAGATCCCCAGGTCGTCGTACTGGTCGGGTTTCCCGGAGACCGCGAGGCGCTCCTCGCGCGCCGTCGCGAACGTCTCGTCGCGGCGCGTGCACAGGATGATCCGGAAGCCGAGCGGGCGCAGGCGCGCCTCGAGCCAGCCGAAGTCGGGGTCGACCCCGTGGAGCCGGCGCTGCTCGGCTCGTGTCGAGAGGTGGAACCGGTCGACGATCCAGCTGTAGTACGGCATCAGCTCGAAGAGCCGGGCCCACGTGGCGTAGGTCTCCATCGCCCGCGCCTCCTCGGCCGGCTCGTAGTTGATGAGCCCGCGACCCCACGGATGGTCCGTGAAGGCGCACCACTCCGCCGAGATCAACGGCGACGGGTACTCGTACTTCCGGGCGCCGACGATCCGCGGGTGGCGGTTCAGGGCGAAGGCGAGATCGGTCTTGTGGGTGAGCCGGGTCCCCTCGAGGATGACCTTCGGCGTCAGCTTGGCTCCCATGGTGGGAGTCTGCCACGGGCGCGACGACCCGCGCGACGACCCGCGCCACGCCGAGGGCATGCCCGGCTGCACGCAAGCCCGGGCGGCAGCCTCAGTCGCGCTTCACGACCGAGTACGCCGCCAGCGCGCGATCCCGGGCGAACGCGTGGTCGACGATCGGCGCGGGGTAGTCGCGGCCGACGACACAGCCGGCAGCCGCCTGGACCTCGAGCGGCATCGTCCAGGGCTGGTGGACGAACGCGTCCGGGACGCGCGCGAGCTCCGGCACCCAACGCCGGACGTAGGCGCCATCGGGATCGAAGCGGCGGCCCTGGCTGACCGGGTTGAAGATCCGGAAGTAGGGCGCGGCATCGGTCCCCGTCCCGGCCGTCCACTGCCAGCCACCGTTGTTCGACGCCACGTCGCCGTCCACCAGGTGGGCCATGAAGTGGGCCTCGCCGTGGCGCCAGTCGACGAGCAGATCCTTCGCCAGGAAGCTCGCCGTGATCATCCGTGCCCGGTTGTGCATCCAGCCGCTCTCCGAGAGCTGCCGCATCGCCGCGTCGACGACCGGGTAGCCGGTGCGGCCCTCGCGCCACGCCGCGAGGCCGGCCGGGTCGTCGGCCCATGGGATCGCGTCGTAGGTCGGCCGGTACGCACCGCGGACCACGTGCGGGAAGTGCCACAGGACGTGGGCGTAGAACTCGCGCCAGGCGAGCTCGGACACGAAGACGCGGCGGCCGTCGCCGGGCCCCTCGACGGCAAGCAGCACCTCCAGCGGGGAGAGCGTCCCCATCTTCAGGTCGGCCGACAGCCGCGACGTCCCTTCCGCGTCGAGCCGGTTGCGGCCGTCGGCGTAGGCGGGCAGGGCGGCCGACGCGACCCACCGGGCCAGGCGCTCGCGCGCCGCCGCCTCGCCCGGCTGCGGCAGCAGCGCGACGTCGGCGGTGGGCGCCGGCGACACCGGGAGGTCCTCGCTCGCGAGCGCTCCGGCGGGGAGCGACGGGATGGCATCGGGGACGTGGAGGAGCGCCCGCCGTGGAACGGCCGCCCAGCGCCGTGAGAACGGCGTGAAGACGGTCACGGGGCGCCCGTCGTCGGTGTGCACCTCCTCGGGCTCCGCGACGAGCAGGCCCCGCTCCAGGTGCAGCTGCCGACCCGCGGCGGCGAGCGCCTGCCCCACCGCCCGGTCGCGGGCGCGGGCAAAGGGGCTGACGTCGCGGCTCGCGACGACGGAAGAGGCCGCCGGCCTCGGCCGCGAGCGCCGGGATCACGTCCTCCGGGCGCCCGGTCCGGACGACGAGCGGGGCGCCGCGGGCCGCGAGGCCGGCGGCGAGCTCGCGAAGCGACTCCAGCAGGAACCAGGTCCGGTTCGCCGACGACCGCGGGCCCTCCAGCAGCCGTGGGTCCAGGACGTAGACGGGCACCACGGCGCCGCCGCGGTCGAGGGCCGCCGCCAGCGCGGGGTGGTCCCGGAGGCGCAGGTCGCGCCGGAGCCAGAGCAGAGAGACGGCCGTCGCGGCACGCGACGGGTGCGTTCCCGGGGTAGTGGTCACACCCGAGTATCGCGCCGGCCGCGGGGGTGGATGGGGCTCAGGTCTTGATCGTGAACGACGTGGCGATGTCGGCGATCTCCTGCGCGTGGTCATTGGCCGTCGCGGGCGGTGACGCGAACGTCAGGACGTAGCCCCGGCCGGGCAGGACGTAGAAGACCTGGGTGACGGCGACCGTCCCCTCCTGGCCGTCCGGCCGGACGAGCGGCGCCGCGTAGGCCAGCGAGTAGGCCTGCCCCGCGGTGACGAGGATCTTGCGGAGCTCGAGATCGGCCTCGGCGATCTGCTCGGCGTTGCCCTTCAGCGTGTTCGCGAACGTCTCGAGCGTGACGTCGACCGGCAGCGGGTCGACCTCGGTCACGATGAGCGTCACCACGTCGCCCTTCGCGACCACCGACGGCGTCGCGTTGAAGGCGAAGTAGGTGGCGGAGCCCGGGAGGGCGGCGAGGCGGGCCCCCAGCGACTCGGCGAACGTCGGGTTCTGCGAGCCCAGCGCGGCAAGGAGGGCCTCGTGGTCGCCGTCGACCGGCACGGCCTTCCAGCCGTCCGGCAGGTCGAACGTGAACGAGCCGGCCGGCAGCGGGGTGAGGGCGGGGCCGGGCGTGCCGGAACCCGGCGTCCCGGACGTCGGCGCGGTCGAGGGGGCGGGCGTTGCCGCCGGGTCGGGTGAGCCACTGGCGGTCGTGCCGCACCCGGCGACGGCCACGGCTGCGGCGAGCAGCACGACTGCGAGGGCGGCGGTGCCGCGAGAGCCGGCCGACGGACGGATGCGCGGCGCCGTCATGCCGGCACCTCCTCGGGGCGCGCGACGCGGACGAACGGGCGCACGCGGGCCTCGACCCAGACGCCCTCCCGCATGTAGACATCCTCCGCGACGAGGGCGAGCGCCGCGTCGGAGTCGGTGGCACGGACGAGCATGAGCGAGCCGGACATGTCGGGGAAGGCGCCCGCCTCCAGGACGATCCCCGCGGCCCGCAGGTCGGCGATCCGGGCGAGGTGCGCCGGCCGATGCGGGGCGCGCGTCTGCGCGGCGTCGGGCGCGTAGGTGGCCTCGATGACGAAGACGGGCTCCATCACGACGCCATCGGGGATCTCCTGGGCCACGTGATCCTCCAGTGCAGGAATGCTCGGGACGTACGGTACCGCCGAAGCGTCGGACGCGCCGCCGACGGCCGGCGTGACGCCGGGCGCGTCCGCTCCGCCGAGGCCGGTGGCGTCCGCTCAGGCACCGCCGACGATGAGGGCCGTCGCGAGCGCCGCGACGGCGATCCCCACGGCATGCATACGCCCGATCGGCTCCCGGAGGATTGCAGCGGCCAGGATCACGGTGGCGACGGGATAGAGCGAGCCGAGGACGGCCGCGAGCGCCAGGCCGCCGGCCTGGGCCGCCACGAGGAACGACGCGTTGCCGACCAGATCGAGGACGCCGACGAGCGCAACGAGGCCGAGGAGCCGCCGGCGCCCCCGGAAGGAGGCGCGCACCGGCGTGCGGCTGACGAGGACGATCCCGAGCACGAGCGCGGCCCCGGTCGCCCGCGCCACGACGAGCGGCCCGAAGACGCCCTCCTCGACCTGCCCGACGCACGTGCTGTAGATGCCGAAGGCGACGCCCGCCCCGATCGCGAGGAGGATCCCTCCGCGGCCTGTCGAGCCGTCGTCCGCGATGGAGACGAGCACGATCGCCACCAGCGCCAGCCCGAATCCCGCGAGGCGCGCCGGCCCGGGGAGCCCGGCCGTCGCGAACCCGACGGCGACCGGGATCGCGGCCGTCAGGACTCCCGTGATCGGGGCGACGACGCCCATCTGCCCGTCGGCGAGGGCGCGGTAGAGGCCGGCGAGGCCGACCGCCCCGAAGACGGCGCCCGTTGCGGCCCACGCGGCGTCCGCGGGCGACGGGAGCCCCTCGCCGAGGATCGCAGCCGCGACGAACGCGGCGGCAAGGCCAACGAGCTGGGAGCCGAAGAGGGCCAGGAAGACCGGCAGGCGCTTGGCGGAGATCCCCCCGCCGAAGTCACCGGCGCCCCAGAACGTCGCGGCGAGCAGTCCGCCGGCAGCCGCGACGAGATCGGCGGGCACGGGCGCAGCAGGACGGCGGCGTCAGCCCGCCGCCGGTGCGGCCTCCGGCTCCTCGTCCGCGGCGCCGTCGGCGGCCGTCGGGCCGGGCAGCTCCACGACCCGATCGGCGGCGTGGTCGTAGCGGTCGGAGGTCGTGAGGTAGATGACCTGGAAGTCGCCGGCGAGGTCGCGCAGCATCGCCATGGCGCGCTCGGCGCGGGCGTCGTCGAACGTCACGAACGGGTCGTCGAAGACGAGCGGCGGCCGGCGGTCCTGCGTGACGAGTCGCACCAGGCCGAGGCGTGCGGCGAGGTACCCCAGGTCGAGCGTGCCCTGCGAGAGGTCGTCGAGCCGCGCCCAGTCGCCGAGCTCGGGGGCGTAGACCGAGATGTCGAGGGTGGCGTCGTCGACCGCGACCCGGCGGTAGCGGCCGCCCGTCAGGCGGGCCAGGTCGCCGCGCATCCGCTTCTCGAGATACCGAGTTGCCGTCCGCATCGTCGCCGTCTCGGCGCGCTGGATCGCGTCGAGCGCCGCCTGGTAGATCCGCTGGCGGCGCTGGAGCGCCGCGAGCTGCTCCTGCCACGAGGCGAGCCGCTCCGCCTCGCCGGCGATCTGCTCGGCGTCCACCGGGTTCTGCTCGACGCGGGCGCGGGCGGCGGCCTCGTCGTCCCTGGCCCGCTCGAGGGCCGCCTCCTGGTCCCGCACCTCGACCTCGAGACGTTCGCGCGCCCGCGGCTCCCTGGCGATCGGGCCGAGGGCCTCGAGGGCTGCCGTCTTCTGCTCGATCGTGAGGGCCGCCGCGTCGCGGGTCGCCGGCAGCGTCTCGACCGGCTCCTTGCCGACCAGGCCGTCGAGCTGGGCCGTCGCCCGGTCGATCGCCTGCACGTGAGCGTCCTCGCGAGCGAGGACATCCTCGGCCGCGGCCGGGTCGTCCACCTCGATCAGGGCGAGCTGGGCTGCGAGATCCGCTTCCCTCCGCCGGAGGTCGTCCTGCAGCTGGCTTCGACCCCGCAGCCGGCGCGCGATCTCGTCGTCGCGGAGCTGCTTCTGGAGGCGCACGTCGAACGCGGCCCGCCGGCGCGCACGGGCATAGACCGCGAGGAGCAGCCCGACGACCGCGGCGGTGATGCCGGCGACGACCGCGGCGGTGATGCCGGCGAAGACGCCGAGGGCGACCGCGGCCACGCCGCCGATCGCCAGCAGGAGGCTGAGCCAGGCGTACGGCCGGTAACGTGGCTCGGGGAACACCACGTCGTAGTCGACGGCGGACGGCTCCGCGCCGAGCTGCACGCGGAGCTCGCCGACCTCCCGGTCGAGGACGCGCGTCCGCTCCACGAGCTGGCGCAGGACGGGCAGCGGATTCGTGGAGGGGTGGCTGCCCTCGAGCTCGGCGATCTGGCCGGCGACGACCACCGCCTGGCGGTAGCGCTCGAAGCGCTCCTGGGCGACGGTCCGCTCCTCGATCAGCCGTTCGGCCTGGCGCGCCTTCTCGAGGAGCGAGCGGCGCTCGGCGAGCGCGTGCTCCGCCGCGGCCCGGCGCTCGCGGGCGCCGACCAGGGCGTCGCGGTCACGTTCCAGCTGGGCCAGCTGGCCCTCGCCCTGGGCCAGGACCGCCTCGGATCGCGCAACGGCCTCCTCGGCCACGCGAAGGCGGCCGGGATTGCGCTCACCTCGTGCCTGGAGCTCGCGGAGGGCCTTGTCGAGGCGGCGCTTGGCGACGCTCGTCCCCCGGTCGGCGCCGCTGATCGACGCCTGCAGCCGGTCGCGCAGGGCACCCTCGTCGCGGGCGAGGTCGAACACCTCGTGGTGGCGCACCGAGGCGGTGGAGCGGAAGAACTTCTCGCTGGGAATCCCGGTGAGATCGGCGAGGATCTCGTCGACCCGGGCCGGGTCGGTCACCGTCTCGCCGTCGAGGACGAGCCGGACGGTGCCCCTGGCGCCCCGGAAGTCCTTCTCGAGGCTGCCCTGGCGGGTCCCCTCGAGGTCCTCCTGGACGAACTCCATCGCGATCCAGGGCCGGCCGTCCTCGGTCGCGCCCCAGCTGCGGAGCCCGTCGATCTCTGCGCCGCTCGCGGTGACCTTGCGGAAGAGCGCCAGCTCCAGCGCCCGTTGGAGGGTTGTCTTGCCCGCCTCGTTCGGGCCGCGGACCACCGTCAGCCCGGGTGCCAGCTCCAGGTCGAGCTCGCGGTGGACCTTGAGGTCGCGGAGCTGCAGCCGGGTGATCCTCACAGGGTGACCTCGCGGCCGTCGAGCAGGAGGCGGGCCAGGCGCAGCGCCTCGCGCGTCTCGCGGGCTGCCTCGTCGCGCCCCGCGGCCTCCGCCTCGGCGATCCCGGCCTCGAGATCGCGGACGAGGGCCCCGACGATCGTGTCGGGGGGCGGCGCGGGCCCGTCGGGCAGGGCCGCCATCGAGGTGTCGCGGACGCGGAGGCGGAAGAAGCGGTCGGCGAGCTCGCGCTCGATCTCGTCGGGCGCCAGGTCCAGGTCGTCCGGGCGGACGCCGATGATCCGGGCGTCGAGCACGAGGTCGGGGTCGGCGAGGACGACGAGGCGCTCGACGAGCGCCGGCTGGCTGCCGACGACGGCGGCGTCGACCTCGACGTGCTCGAAGCGCGTGCGCCCGACGCGGCGCTCCTCCACGCTGACGTGCCGCCCGCCGTCGCGCTCCTCGAGGCTCACGAGCAGGGCGTTCCCCGCCCGGTCCTGGTCGATCGCGACCGGCTCGGGCGCGCCGCTGTAGGCCCACAGCGTGGCACCTGCCCGCCCGCGCTGCGTGGAGTGCCAGTGGCCGAGCGCCAGGTAGTCGAGGTGCGACCCGGCGACCTCCTCGCTCGTGAAGACGACCTCGTCGTGCTCGGTGCGCTCCGGAATGAGGAGCGAGCCGTGGATCATCCCGACGTGCCACGTGGCCCGGTCGTCGTCCGCGGCGTCGAACCCGGCGAGCGGGCTGCGCGGCGCGCGTTTCGTGGCGAAGACCCGGCCGTGGACGACGAGGTCCAGCGGGCCCAGCACGACGTCCGGGCGCTCGGGCGTCAGGACGACGAGGCGGTCCGTGTCGGGGGGCAGGCCGGCCAGCGCCGCCAGGTCGTACGCCCGGTAGACCGACGCGCCGTCGTACACGTCGTGCGTGCCGGGGATGATGACCGTGCGGATCGCCGCGTCGGCCAGGCGCTTCAGCTCGGCGGCGACGCGCTCGACGGAGCGGCGCGGCTGGGTGTTCGAGTCGAAGAGATCGCCGGCCACGAGGAGCACGTCCGCCTTCTCGGCGAGGGCGAGGTCGACGGTGCCCCGAAAGGCGGCGAACTGGCGCTCGCGCTGGGCGGCCGCCTGCTCGCCGAGGTCGGCGTGGCGGGCCCCGAGGTGGACGTCGGCCGTGTGGAGCAGGCGCAGCATCGCGGGCATTGTGACAAATCGACGAGGCTCCGGCGAGGAGCGCGCGTCGGGAGGGTGGCGCGGCCGTCCACCGGCCGGTCCTGGCGGTCTGAACAGATAGTCTGGTCAGGATCGGCAGGGCCGAGCGTGCGACTCACCGTGAATCGCTGATTCGGCGTGGCTTGCGTGCTCGGCGACCGCGTCCGTGAGTCGATAGTCTGGTCAAGGCGAGGACCGGCAACGCGGGGCCGGCGGGGGGCCGGCGGGGGGCCGGCGCTGACGGGATTACGGCGGTGCGACAGCCTCGCGAGGCCCCCGGCGAGGTCAGTGCTATCCTGCCCACCACGCAACCGGTGCGCGCCCCGAGAGGTCCCGCAGCCACACCCGGGTCGCGCGGCACCAGGCTTCCGTCGCCTTCTCCGCCGTCCCCGGGACGGCCCGAGGCCTCCAGGACGACCGCCGGCGGCGAGCGCACGGACCTGGAGGAGCAGCACCCTTGACGTACACCGATCGAACCCTCACCTGTGTCGACTGCGGAATGCCGTTCACGCACACGGCGGCCGACCAGGAGTACTACGCACAGAAGGCCTTCACCTCGGATCCGAAGCGCTGCCCGAGCTGCCGGTCCAGCCGGCGCCAGGCCCGCGGCGACGGCTACGACGTCCGGAGCATCGGCGGTCCGCGCGGCTACGAGCGGGGCGGCGACCCGGTCGATCGCGAGTACTTCGCCGTCACCTGCTCACGCTGCGGCAACAACGCACAGGTGCCGTTCCGGCCGCGCCTCGACAAGCCCGTGTACTGCTCCGACTGCTTCCGGGCGGTGAAGGCCGGCTGACCGGCGGGCCGGCGCTCCCGGGCGCCCCCAGGGCGGCCGACCCGGCACCGGCACGTACCGGCGCCCATCCCACGAGGACGACGAAGCCCGGCCGATCGGCCGGGCTTCGCAGTTGGCTGGTCCGGTAGCGAGAGGAGGTCGCCGCCCGGACCCTGGAGGAGTGAGCGCATGAGGATCATCGCGAGCCTCGCGTCATCCGCCGCGATTCCGGGGAGTTAACGCAGGTCAACATCGGCGGACACCGCCGCGCGCCGTCGGCATCGCGACATCCGGTCGATCCGGCGCGAACCCGGTCCACCAGGCGAAAGGTGTCGCCGGGGCGGTGACGCGTCCGCTCGCGCCCTCGCCACACGGTCACGCGCCCGCGTCCCTGCACCTGCCACGTGCCGCCCCGCCCGACGGCCGCCGTCTCCTCGTCGATCCCGAGGACGACCATGCCGCGCGGAGCAGCGAGCACGAGGGCCGCGGCGAGCGCCTCCGGGAAGGCATCGTAGTGCGGGATCACCGCGGCGCCGTCCACGAAGCCGAGCGCGTCGCGCCAGCCCGTCGGGAACCGGAAGAAGCGCCGTCGCCCGACGCGGGGCTGACGCGCGGCCAGGACCATCGCGCCCGCGGAGCACCCGGCGATGATCCCGTCGCGATCGTGCACGGCGCGGAGCGCGGCGCCGGCCGGCGTGCCCTCGAGGACGTCGAGCAGGTGATCCGGCTTGCCGCCGGAGAGGTAGACGAGGTCGGCCTCGCCGATCGCCTGGGCGCAGGCGTCGTCGAACGCATCCTCGCGCGAGCGCAGCTCCACCCCCTCGACGTCGGCGCCGAGCGCGGCGAAGTGCGCGCTGCCCTGCTCCAGCCAGCGACGGAACGTCTCCTCGCCGTCCGGCCACGACGCCGCGGGGACGACGGCCACCCGCGGTCGGGCACGGCCGGTCGCGACGAGCAGGGCGCGGTCGACCTCGTCCATGGCGGACGTGAACTCGCCGGAGCCGACGAGGACGATGGGTCCGGGCATGCGTTGAGTCTAGTTCGGGGTGCCTCGGAGCGCCGCCGAAGGCTCCGAGGGCTGGTCACGGTCTCCTCGCACCGCTATCCTCACGCGCAAGCGGGGCGCTGCCCCGTGCGCGGTCGCCAGGGAGGGCGTCGCGCAGGCCGTCGGCCACCGTGAAGAGGGAGCAACGATGGAATCGACCGGATCGCCTGGGACGCCGCCGCCGGACGAGGCGCCCGCACCGCAGGCGGCACCACCGCCACCGCCACCTGTCGAGGGCGCCGCGGCACCGGCAGCGCCGCCGCCGGCCGCTCCCGCCGCCGCACCGGCTGCCGCGAGCTCCGCGCCCGGCTGGGTGAACACGGTCACGTCGTCCGCGACCGTGGCCGGCCCGGCCGGGCTCGTCTACTCGGACGTCCCGACCCGGATCTTCGCCTACATCATCGACGCGATCATCATGGCCGTCGCCTTCGGGATCCTCTTCGGGGTCTTCTCGACGCTCTTCTTCTCGGCGGCACTCGGCGGCTTCGGGTTCATGTCGTTCGTCTGGTTCGTCGTCCTGGTGCTGATCTACGCGGCCGGCAGCGCGATCTACTTCATCTACACCTGGACGAAGATGCGCGGCTCTCCCGGCCAGCGGGTGCTCGGCCTGGAGACCCTCAACGCCGCCGATGGAGCCGTCCTCACGCAGCCCCAGGCGATCCGCCGCTGGCTGTTCATGTTCGGGCCGTTCGTGCTCGCGCAGGCGGCCTCGCTCATGCTCGGAGGGCTCGGGATGCTCGTCTCGCTCGCCCTGTTCGCGTACGCCATCTACCTGCTCTACAGCACGGCCAACAGCCCAACCCGCCAGGGCTTCCACGACGTGCAGGCGAGCACGGTGGTCGTCAAGATCCAGCGGTAGGCCTGCCCGCGTCGCGCCGCGCGCGATCTGCCACCCGGATACCCGGCGACGCCCCGGCCATGCGGCCGGGGCGTCGCCGCATCCGGGCGAGGACCGGTCAGGCCCGGCGCTGCGCCTTGCCGTCCCCGGTGCGCGCCCGGCGCTGATAGGCGGCATCGCTGAACATCGACTTCTGCAACGCGGGCGCCATCGCCACGGACACCTCCTCGACGGCCTCACGCTCCAGCTCCAGGGCGAGCTCCCGCAGCTCCTGGTCGTCCCCGGAGTACGAGCGGATCCGGCTTGCGACCCCGGTCAGCGAACGCGATGCGTGGCGGAAGTCGCCGGCCTTGTTGAGCGTCACGGCCTCCATGCGCGCCCGCGCGGCGAAGAGCCGGGCGACCAGCCGATCGACATCGGGGGTCCGGGGCTGCCGGTCGTTCGTGGCGTGGTCGGCGTAGGTCCAGCGAGCGGCGGCCACGTCGCCCGAGAACGACCCGTCGCGGTCCCGGACCGCCACGGCGACGTCGGCCGGCCGACCCGGCTCCCCGTACGGGAAGCTGATCCGCAGCACGACCTCGCGCTCCTGGCGCGCCACCAGGTCGCCTACCTCCACCGCCCACGCCTCGGGTCCGTGGCGCTCGACACGCTCGTCGCCCAGCATCTCCAGCTGCGCCCCGTACGGCAGGCTGACCTGCAGCCGGACCTGGCGCGCGACGACCTCCAGGGCCTCGCCGAGCTCGCTGGTCATGAAGTCGGCGATCTGGCGGGCATCCTGGATGTAGTAGAAGTTGCCGCCTCCCGCCGTCGCCATCGCCGCCAGGAGCGCCTCGTCGAAGTCCTGGCCGACGCCGAACGTCGAGGTCGCCACGCCCCGGCGATGGAGCTCCGCGGCGTGGCTCTCCAACTCGAAGTGATCGGTGACACCCACGTTGGCGAGCCCGTCGGTGAGGAGCAGGGTCCGCGAAACCACGTCCCCGCCGGCGTGGAGGGCCACCTGCTCGCAACCGCGCATCCAGCCCTCGAAGAGGTTGGTCGACCCACGCGCATCGACGCGTCGCAGGGCATCCCGCGCCTCCTCGCGCGCCGCGCCGGCCGCGCTCGTGCTCGGGACGACGACATCCACGCGGTCGTCGTAGAACACCACGGAGAAGCGGTCGCGCCGGTCGAGGGTCGCGATCGCCCGCTCGACGGCCTCCTTGGCGAGGCGGATCTTGGGGCCGCCCATGGAGCCCGATCGGTCCAGGACGAGGGAGACGTTGACGGGGAGCCGCTCGATCCGGCGGGGCGCGTCGGGGGCGACGAGGCGCACGACGAGGTAGCGGGTGCTGCGGGCCGGCGCCCGGAGATAGGTGCGGTCCTGGCGAATCTCGAAGGTCATGGCTGGTCCTCCTCGAGGAGCTTGCGAGCCGCCTCCAGGAGACGGGCGACGGCGCGGTTCTGGCTGCGCGTGAGGGGCCGCCGGACGTGCAGCTCGACGTCCGGGGCGAGCACGAAGCGATCCCACTGGGACCGCTCTGCGCCGGGTGGCTCGGGGATGACGGGTGCGGTCGCGGCGGCCTCGTCGGGCGCGGCCCCGAGGTCGTCGACCTGCTCAACACGCTCGACGCGCCTCAGCAGGAGCGGCGAAGCGGCGGGGTTCGCCGTGCGTGGCGCGGACGCGACGATCCCGTTCTCTGAGCGGGCCGGAGCAGCCGGGGCCGGAGCAGCCGGGGCCGGAGCAGCCGGGGCCGGAGCAGCCGGGGCGGTCGGTGGCGTGCGGAGCGTTCGGGCGCCCAGGACGCCCCGGACGTAGTCCAGGGCCGAGTCCGCGGGCGGCTCCGCGGGACCCTCCGCCTCCACGATCGCCTCCTCGTCGCTGAGGGCGGCGAGGCGGGCCCGGATCTCCGCTAGCGGCAGGTGCTCGCGCTGGAGGCGCCGGACCAGGCGCAGCCGGGCGAGATGGCCGTCGTCGTAGCGGGCGCCGGGGCCGCTGGTCCCGGGCGAGCGCAGAAGCCCCTGGCTGATGTAGTAGCGGACCGTCCGCGGCGTGACGTCGGCCAGGTCGCAGAGGTCGGCGAGGGAGTAGATTCCGTCGGGCATGGACCTATTGTGACAGTTGCACGTGCCACTGTCAAGAGCGTCCCGGCGATCGCTCGCCGATGGCGCTGGCCGCTCTGCGGCTCCCTACTCCGGCGCGGCCGCCTCCGGCATCGTGAACGGCGGCAACCCCAGGCGCCCGGAGCCGAACCGCGTCCCGGCGCGGCCCCACGCGAGGGCAGCGGCATCCTCGAGCCTGCCGATGGCAGAGAAGCGCCCCCCCGATCGCACGAAATCGGCGCAGGCCCGGATCTTGGGGCCCATCGAGCCCGCGGGCCAGGCCTTCGCCTCGAGGCCCGCCAGGGCCTCGTCGGGCGACATCCGGCGGATCGCCTCGGCCCGATCGGTGCCGAAGTCCCGGTAGACGGCGTCGACGTCGGTCAGGAGGAGCAGCCCGTCCGCGCCCACCGAGCGGGCCAGGACGACCGCCGCGAGGTCCTTGTCGATCACCGCCTCGCGGCCCTCGTAGGTCCCGTCGGCAAGCTCCGCAACGGGGATCCCGCCGCCGCCGGAGGCGATGACGAGCACTCCTGCCTCGACGAGCGTGCGGATCGACGGCGCCTCGACGATCCGCAGCGGCAGGGGCGACGGGACGACCCGGCGCCAGTGCTCGCCGTCCGGCGCGATCGACCAGCCGCGCTCCGCGGCGTGAGCCTTCGCGACCGCCTCGTCGTAGACAGGCCCGACCGGCTTCGTCGGGTGGGAGAATGCCGGGTCGTCCGTGCGGACGACGACCTGGCTGACGATCACGGCGATCTCGCGGGTGATCCCCCGCTCGAGGAACGCGGCATGCAGGGCCTGGGTCATGAGGTACCCGATCTGGCCCTGCGACTCGGCGCCCAGGACGTCGAGCGGCGGGGCCGGAACGACGTCGGCCGCCATCTCGGCCGAGATC
Organism: uncultured Chloroflexia bacterium; assembly: GCA_963713285.1. Taxonomy (GTDB): domain Bacteria; phylum Chloroflexota; class Limnocylindria; order Limnocylindrales; family CSP1-4; genus CTSoil-043. The sequence goes on from CAVQLA010000007.1 coordinate 174,748, forward strand.
GCCAGGAACCCGACCTGGGGTCCGTTGCCGTGGGTGAGGACGATCTCCGCGCCGCTGCGCTCAGCGAGGTCGACGAGCGCGCGGGCGGCGGTCTCCAGGTTGTGGCGCTGGACCTCGGTTGAACCGGGCTGCCCGCGGCGGATCAGGGCGTTGCCGCCCAGCGCAACCGCGATCCGAGTCATCCCGGGCGCTCCGCACCGTTGCGGGCGAGGTCGACGATCTTCGCGAGAAGGTCGCCGAGCGACGGCGCCTCGGGCTCGGGATCGAGCTCCTCGAGCTCGTAGCGCACCCGGACCACGGGCTTCTCGAGCGTCAGCACGCGGGTAAGGTCGATCGGGTTCGCCGCCAGGACCAGGTCCGCCGGCATCGCGTTGAGCGTCTGCTCGAGCTCGTCCATCTGCTCACGCCCGTAGCCCATGGCCGGGAGGAGGTTCTCCAGGGCCGGGTACTTCGCAAGGGTCCGGGCGAGCTCACCGACGGCGTACGGCCGCGGGTCGACCATCTCGCCGGCGCCGAAGCGACGTGCGGCGACGACGCCTGCCCCGTAGGTCATGCCGCCGTGGGTCAGCGTCGGGCCGTCCTCCACGATCGCGACGCTCTTCCCCGCGATGTCGCCCCCGACGAGCTGCAGGGCGGACCGGGCGAGGATGACCTCGGCGCGCGGATTGAGCCGGGCGATGTCGTCGCGGACCGTGGCGACCTGCTCGGGCGTTGCGCTGTCGACCTTGTTGATGACCACCACGTCGGCCATCCGGATGTTTGCCTCGCCGGGGTGGTACTGCATCTCGTGGCCCGGGCGAAGCGGATCGGCGACGACGACGAACAGGTCGGGCTTGTAGAACGGGAAGTCGTTGTTGCCGCCGTCCCAGATGACGACGTCGGCCTCCTTCTCGGCCTCGCGGAGGATCGCCTCGTAGTCGACGCCGGCGTACAGCACGCGCCCGGCGTCGAGATGCGGCTCGTACTCCTCGCGCTCCTCGATCGTCGTGTCGTGGCGGTCGAGATCCGCGTACGTGGCGAAGCGCTGGACGCGCTGCTTCACGAGATCGCCGTAGGGCATCGGGTGGCGGACGACGACCACGCGCAGGCCCTGCTCCTCGAGGAGGCGGGCGAGGTAGCGGGTCGTCTGGCTCTTGCCGGCGCCGGTGCGGGTGGCCCCGGTCGCGACGATCGGCTTCGTGCTGGCGAGCATCGTGTGCACGGGGCCCAGCAGGACGAAGTTGGCGCCGCCGGCGAGCGCCCGGCTGGCCTGGTGCATGACGTACTCGTGCGTGACGTCGCTGTAGGCGAAGACGACGCGGTCGATCTTCTGGGTCGCGAAGATCCGGTCGATCTCGTCCTCGGGGACGATCGGGATCCCGGCCGGGTACAGTGGGCCGGCCAGCTCCGGCGGGTAGCGCCGGTCCTCGATGCCCGGGATCTGCGTCGCCGTGATGGCCACGACCTCCACGGTCGGGTCGTCCCGGTAGACGACGTTGAAGTTGTGGAAGTCGCGCCCGGCGGCCCCCATGATCACGACCTTCAAGCGGTCCATGGTTCGTCCGTCCTCCAGGCCGTCGCGGGGAACGCTCGCGCGGGGACAGGGTGCGCCCGGGCGCGCGCCGGCGACGGCGTAGGCGGACGAGCCGGTTCCCGGCCAGGGCCCGGCGGTCGTCCAGTCCGACGAGTGTCACGGGCGTGTCAAGGGCGAGGGAAGGGCCGGGTGGCCCGGCCGCGCGGTCCGTTCGGGTGGCGGTGGGCGCCGCGGTGTGGTGTGGCGCGCGTCTGGTGCGCGGTGCGCGGGGCGCGGTCCCGGGTCCAGGGGTTCCGGGCGACGGTGTGTGGTCCGGGCGGCGGTGCGCGGAGGCGGCGGGTCGCGGGCGGGGTACAGGGTACGGGCCGCGATATCAGCCGGAGCGCTGGTACCGGCGGCGGCGACGGTCTGCCGGCCGCGATATCAGCCGGAGCTCTGGTACACGGCAAGCGGAAGACCCGGCGGGGATTCGCCGCCGGCCGCCGAGGCTTCCGCGAGCACGAACCGCGAGCCTGCAGGCTCCGCGCCGCCGAAACGGGACCCGCAGATCGCGCCGAGGAACGCCCGGGCTGATATCCAGGAGCGCCGAAGGCGGCCGGAAGGGGCGAGGCGGCCTCGGATCTACCGCAGCCGGAACGGCTCGCCGTGGCCCGGGATGACGACCTCCACGCCGCCGTCGAGGAGCCGCCGGCGGCCCCTCTCGAGCTTGGACTGGTCCCAGGCGAGCGGATCGACCTCGGGCGTGCGGTCGCCGCGCCACCAGAGGTGCGTAAGGGCGTAGATCGCGTCGTCCGCGCCGACGATGAGGGAGGCGTCCTCCTCCGTGTGGCCGGGCGTCAGCCAGAGCGCCGCGTTCGGGGAGAGCAGGTACCCGTCGCCCTTGTGGTCGAGCCATTCGTCGGCCCGGTAGCGGGCCCAGAAGTCGACGACCTCCGCGTTTGGGAAGAGCGCGACGTTGATCGTATGGTCGGGATGGTGGTGCGACAGGAAGACGTGCGTGACGTCCTCGGGGGTCACGCCCAGCGCCCCCAACGGGTCGAGGATCCGGGAGCGGCTGGCCACCATCCCGGGGTCGGCGACGATGAGCGCGTCGCCGTCGCGCACGAGCGTGACGCTGCTGGCGACGCGGTCGCCGGCGTAGCCGGCGGTGAGCAGATGGACGGACGTCGTCACGAGGCGCCACCGGTCCGAAGGTCGTGGTAGATCTCGACGAGGTTGCCGTCGGGATCGCGGACATGGGCCGTCCGGAGGCCCCACCCCGGCCGGTCGGTGGGCGAGGTCGCCAGCACGCCGCCGCGCCGCGTCACCTCGGCCGCTGCCGCGTCGACGTCGGGAACCCGCAGGACGAGGCACACCCGGTCGCCCCCGGCGGGGGCCCGCGCGACGCCCAGGGCGGCCGCCATCTCGGCCGCGTCGAAGAGGGCCAGCGACACGCCGCCGGCTGGGTCGGCCGTCGCGGCGAAGTCGGCATAGCCGTCGTGCTCCGTGCCGAACGTCGGACTGAGGCCGAGCACGTCGCGATAGAAGCGGAAGCACGCGGGGAGGTCGCTCACGAGCAGCCGAACGTGGGTCAGGCTGGGGATCACGCGTCACCTCCAGGAAGGTCGTCGAGCGGGTCGAGGCGGAAGAAGACGCCGCACGCGGCGACGTGCCGGCCGGCGAGGCGGTAGAGCGCGTTGCCGGGGAACGGGTGCTGGCGGAAGCTGGAGCGTACGGCAGCGTCGCGCTCGGGGCCGGGACCCAGGAGGACCGGCCGGAAGCGGGTCCGCGGGATCCGGGCGCTCTCGATCGTGGCCGACGCGGCCGCCCGCAGGTTCAGCGTCCAGGCCGTGTCGCCGCTCGGGTGGCCGAGGTAGCGCCGGCCTCCCACCGTCAGCAGCCCGAGGGGGAGCGCCCGCTCGCGGCCCGAACGTCGGCCGGCCACCCGCAGGACGACGAGGTTGCCGAACCCCGGGCGGCGGGCCAGCCGGTCGAGCGGGCCGCCGACGAGCCGCAGGAGCCGGTACCAGCCGCGCCACCAGGCGCCCCACGCGCCGGCGGCGTGGATCGGCTCGGCGAACGGCCCAGGGTCGAGGATGGTCACGGCTGCTCCGCGCTGCAGGTTGGGGCTGGTCGGCGGGAGGATAGCGGGACGCGGTCAGGATGGCGCCAGGTCGTCGCTCGTGTCGACGTCGCGGAGCGAGTCGCCGGCCGGGTCGAGCTCGCGCCAGCGCTCCGGGCCCAGCGTTCCGACGCGAAGCTGCGCGAAGAGCCCGACGAGGCTCCGCGTGCCGGTGGCAAGGGCAGCGGCGGCGGCCGGGCGCCCCGTGCCCACGCGAACGGCGGAGGGCAGTGGCCGGAGGCGCCCGTCCTGCTCGAGCGCCACGACGTCGAGGGGCGGCCCCTCGGCATCGGGGCCCAGCCACAGGAGGAGCTCGGCGAGGAGCGTCGGCGCGAGAGCGGGCTGGTCGCCGCCGACGAGGAGTGCGAGGGGGGCGCGGGCCTCGGCGAGTCCCGCCGCAAGCCCGGCGAGCGGCCCGATGCCGGCTGCCGCGTCGCGCACGACCCGGACCGGCACCCCCTCATCCGACGGAAGCGGGGGCCGCGCGCCGTCGGCCGCGATCACCACGACGACCTCGTCGACGACCGTGGCCACGGCGGCGATCGCCTGGTGCAGCAGCGGACGCCCGTCGACCTCGAATGCGAGCTTGTCCCCCCCGAACCGAAGGGAGCTCCCCCCGGCGAGGACGATCCCGGTCGCGCGCGGCACGCTCACGGCGGCGGCAGGTCGGCGAGCGCGATGACCGGAACCTCGTGCCGCTCGGCCGCCTCGAGCTGGCGCCGATCCGCGGTGATGAGCTGGGCATGGTTCCGAGCGGCGCAGATGACGTAGGCGGCATCCGGCACACGCAGCCCGGTGGTCGATGCGATCTCGAGGGCGTCGATCGCAACGGCGATTGGCGGGGTGTCATCGAGCGCCACGGCCTCGAGCGCGGCCAGCGCGCCCCGGGCCCGTGCCCCGTCGATCCGACCGTCCCGAACGGCCCGGTCCAGGGCCCCGGCGACCTCGAGAAGGAAGTGCGTCGGCTCGACGGCTACGACCCTGCCGGCCTCCAGCGACGACCGCAGGACGAGCGCACCGGCCCGGGACGGCTCGTCGTCGAGAATCCAGCGGACCGCCACGCTCGCGTCGATCGTCACGTACGGGATCGTCAAGGCCCGTCTCCCCGCATGGGTGATGGAAGCATCGCGTCGATGCGCTCGTCCCACTCTCGATCCGCGGCGTCGAGGATCGCGTCGACGGTGTCGTGCGGGCCGCTCGGCGGCTTCGTCCGGGCGCGGATCGCGTCGAGCCTGTCGAAGGCCCGGCGACGGCGCTCGAGCATCCGCTCGTACGTGTCCGGCCAATGGGCGGCGTTCCAGCGGGCGATGAACGCGGCGCGATCCTCGTCGGCACTGGTCGTGTACGGGGCGACCACTTCGCGGGCTGCCCCCGACACCGGGCGCGCCGCGGGCAGATCCAGGGCGACCGCCGGGATCCGGACGGTCCGGCCGATCCGGACGCTGGGCAGCGACCCGTCGGCGATCCGACGGCGCACCGTTCGCAGGCTGATTCCGAGGCGGGCGGCAGCCTCGGCAGCGCTGAGGTAGTCGGGCTCGCTCATGCCGGACATGATGTCACGACGTGCCCCTAGATGTCAATCGATGCCGTCGGATCAGGGCTCCGCGCGCGGACCCCGGACGTGTCCAGCCGGCGTCCGGGCGAGAACACCGCGTCGGTTCAGCTCCTCGAGGAGCGCCATCACGTACTTGCGACTCGTGCCGGTCGCGTCGCGAAGGACGGCCGGCGTGAGCGGACCGGGCGTCGCCAGGCGCAGGGCGGTCGACTGCAGGCGGGCGAAGGTCGGCGCGGACCAGGCCAGGTCGGGTTCGACGCGGACGATCCGACCGGCGGTCTCGAGCGCGCGGATGCCGGCCTCCGGGCAGCCGGCGGAGCGGGCGGCGCCGGCGAGCGACGGGGACGCCGGCATGTCCAGGGCGGCCTCGAGGCGGTCCATCGCCGCGAGGGTGGCGGGGGCGAGGCCAACCGATTGGCCGGGCACGTGGACGAGGTCGCCGGTCCGGCCGAGGTGGCCGCCGCCCACGAGAGCATCGACGAGCGCGCCGGCTGCTTCCGCGGCAGGCTCCTGCTCGATCGAGGCGTGGCGCCGGAGGACGCGCGCGAGCCGTCCTCGGAGCTCGGCGAGGGGGATCCCGTCTCCGGGCGCGTCGCGAACGGCGGCAACCGCGTGGGCGGCCACGGCCGTCGCGACCGGCCGGGCAAGGACGAGCCGGCCGGCCGGGATCGCCGCGCCCGCCGGCAGCATCGCGACCTCGGGCCGGTCCCGCCGCAGCCCCCCGTGGAGCGCCAGGAGCGCGGCGGCGCGCTCGGCGGGAGCGGCGGCGCGCGCCAGGGCACCCACATCCGCGGCCGTCGCCCGGCGCCACGCGGCCCCCGACGGCGGACGAGGGTCGAGGACCCGGCCGCCAGCGAGCGGCTCGGCCGGCGACGGGCGGCGGAGCACGATCCGGTCGCCGGGCGCTGTCGCGACCGGCTCCGCGAGCCGGAGGATCGCCGTCGACTCGCCGGTCGCGGGATCGTCGACGTCGCGGCGGGAGCGCCGGACGACACCCTCGACGGCGGCCGTCCCGAGGTGCAGGCGGACGGGCGTGCCGGCAGCGACCGGGGCGCGTCGGGTTCCCCCCGCCCGCAGGTCGAGCGCGGGTCGCAGCGCCACGAGCAGGCGGTCGGTCGCCACGACGCCGGGCTCGTCGGTGAGCACCGCGCCGCGGGCGACAACCCCCCGCTCGACGCCGGCCACGTTCAGCGCGAGGCGCCCGCCGGGCCCGCCCAATTCGATCGCCGCGCCGCGCGCCTGCAGCTCCCGTGCCCGGACGGCACGGCCGCCCGGCTCGACCCGCAGCGTTGCCCCACGCGTCATCGGCCCGCCGCGCAGCGTCCCGGTGACAACCGTTCCGCGCCCTTTCACGCCAAAGACCCGGTCGACCGCGAGGCGCGCGGGACCGGCGGCTCCCGCCCCGTCCGCTCGCGCCCGGTCGCGGAGCGCGGCGAGCGCCGCGACCAGCGCCTCCATCCCCTCCCCCGTCGCTCCCGACACGGCGACCGACGGAGCCCCGGCGAGCGACGTCGGCGCGAGCAGTGCCTCCACCAGCGCCCGGACCACCTCCGTTCGCCCCGCGTCCACGGCGTCCACTTTCGTGATCGCGACCAGCGCGTGGCGCAGGCCGAGCGCGTCGAGCAGCTCGACGTGCTCCAGCGTCTGGGCCCGCGGCCCGTCGTCGGCCGCGACGACGAGGAGGACGGCGTCGATCTCGCCCGCCCCGACGAGCATGTTGCCGACCAGGCGGTCGTGCCCGGGGACGTCGACGAAGTCGAGGACGTCGCCGTCGGGCAGGCGGAGGTGGGCGTAGCCGACGTCGATCGTCATCCCCCGCCGACGCTCCTCGGGCAGGCGGTCAGCGTCGATCCCCGTGAGCGCCCGGAGCAGCGTCGTCTTGCCGTGGTCGATGTGGCCGGCGGTCCCGACGACGACGGTCACGGGCGGCCTCCCCGGGCGGGGCTCACCTGGGCCCGCCGCCGGCCTCGAGCGCGGCGACCATCGCGTGGCGGATCGCGTCGTCGTGCGCCCGGTCGATCGTTCGCAGGTCGAGCAGCACGACGTCGTCCTCGATCCGGGCGACGATCGGCGGGTCGCCGGCGCGGAGCGCGTCGAGGCAGCGCTTCGGCGAGCGCGCGCGGATCCCGACGCCCCACGAGGGCAGCGCCTGGCCGGGCAGCGACCCGCCGCCGACCGTGGACTCGAGGCGCTCCATCGAGAAGCCCGCGATGCCGCCGATCCGGCAGCGCGCGACGATCGACTCCGACCATGCCTCGAGCTCGGCGAGCGGCGTCGCGATCATCCGCCAGACCGGGATCTCCGTCGTCGCCAGGCCGGCCCGGTAGAGGCCGAGCGTGGCGGCGACGCCGACGAGCGTCGCCTTGTCCGGTCGCATCGCCCGCGCCAGCGGGTCCTTCCGGAGGCGTGCCACGAGGTCGGCCCGCCCGACGAGCAGCCCGGCCTGCGGCCCACCAAGGAGCTTGTCGCCGGAGAACGTGACGAGGTCGGCGCCGGCCGCCAGGCGCTCCATCGGCGTTGGCTCGTGGGCCAGGCCGAAGTCGGCGGTGTCGAGGAGCGCCCCGCTCCCCAGGTCGTCGACGACCAGCGCGCCATGAGCGTGGGCGAGCGCCGCGAGCTCACCCGGGTCGGGCGCCTCGACGAAGCCGGCCATCGTGAAGTTGCTGGGATGGACCCGGAGCACCATCGCCGCCCGGCCCTCGCGGAGTGGCGCCGCGTAGTCCTCGACCCGGGTCCGGTTCGTCGTCCCCACCTCGACCAGGCGGGCGCCGGCGCGGCGGACGATCTCCGGGATCCGCACGCCCCCGCCGATCTCGACCAGCTCGCCCCGCCCGACCACGACGCCCTTCCGGCCGGCCAGCCCGACGGCGAGGACGAGCGCGGCCGCGCAGTTGTTCGTCACGAAAGCGTCCTCGGCGCCCGTGAGCGCCACGAGGTGCTCCTCGGCGGTGCCGTAGCGACGGCCCCGCCGGCCGGTCGTCCGGTCCAGCTCCAGGAAGAGCGGATCTCGCGTCGCCGCCTCTGCGGCCCGGATCGCGGCGTCCGGCCATGGCGCACGTCCCAGGTTCGTGTGGACGATGACGCCGGTGGCGTTGATGACCCGTGCCGGGCGCCCCCCGGTGACGAACCCGTCGAGCCGGACCATCACGGCATCGGCGAGCGCAGCGAGCGAACGCGGCTCCGCGCCGGCCGCGAGCCGCTCGCGCTCGGCCTGGACCGTCGCTCGCGTCGCTGCGACGAGCGCCCCGTGCTCCCGTCCCTCGGCCCGCGGACGAACAGCGCCGAGCACGCGCTCCACGCCGGGCGGCCGGGGTCGGGGCGTCGCAGTCATGGCGCGATGATCGCAGATGGGACAGGCGCGGCCCGCCCAACCGCTGCGCCGGCACGCCGAGCCCGCCGACCCCGGCCGGATGGCCCTGTCCCGGCGGCCGAGGGCGCCGGAGACTCGCGGTGGCTGCACCCACGACGGGCGCAACATCGCGGCCCCTCATTCGTTTCATCGGCATGAGCAGCGCATCGGCGCCGACCGCCCCGGACGACCCGGCTCCCGCCCTCGAGCGGGCGCGGGCCGCCGGGCGCGCCGACGAGGCCGAGCTGGCGGGGATCTACGAGGAGCGCCGGGGCGAGCTCCTGGCCTTTCTCGTCGGGATGACCCGCGACCCCGTCCTCGCCGAGGACCTCCTCCAGGACACCTTCGTCCGGCTGGTCCGCGAGGCGCGCGCGGGACGGATGCCCGAGCAGGTCCGGCCCTGGCTGTACCGGACGGCGGCCAACGCGGCGATCGACCGGGGCCGCCGGGGGGCGAGCCTGGCCCGCCTGCTGCCGCGCCTCTTCGAGCGCTCCGAGCCCGATCCCCCCGAGGGGCATGCCCTGCGCGCCGAGCGCGACGCCGAGCTCCATGCCGCCCTCGCCCATCTCGCCCCCGACCGGCGCGCCGCCCTCCTGCTCGCCGCCCGCGGCTTCACCGGCACCGAGGTCGCGGCCCTCCTGGGGCGCACCGACGGGGCCACGCGCACGCTCCTGTGCCGCGCCCGCCTGGAGCTGCGCGGCATCCTCGAGGCGACGGAGGTCCGGCCATGAGCAACTCCGAGCGCCGCCTCCACGCGCGCGTCCTGGCCCTGGCCGCGACCGCGCTCGACTTCGGCCTCGCCGCTCCCGAGACGGCCGAGCTCGAGGGCCACCTCGCCGGCTGCCCGGCCTGCGCCCGGACCGCCGCCGGCCTGCGCGTCGACGCCGCCGCGCTGCGCCGCCCGGCCGAGCTCGTGCCCTCCTACCGCGTCGACGCCGCGGTCGCCGCCGCCATCGCCGGGCACCCGGCGCGGCGCCCGGCGGCGAGCCGGACCCTCGTCCTCGTCGCCGCCACCGCGCTGCTGCTCGTGGCTCTGCTCGGGCTCGCCGCGGTCAGGCGCTTTCCTGCTCCACGACCGGCTGCCAACCGTCGTCGTCCCGACGCCCTCGGCACCGGCGGTCGTCGTGGTGCCGAACCCCTCGGTCTCACCGGTGCCGAGCGACGGGTGGTCGCCGTCGCCGGTCATCACGGCCAGGATGTCTGCCGAAGAGGTCGTCGCGGCATCCCAGGCGGCCCACGCCGATCCACCACCGTTCACGCTCACGACGACCTTCGGGCCGCCCGAGACGTACCGCACCAGCTGGTACACGGCGTGCGGAGATCTCGATAGCCCAGAGGACCGCGCCCAGATGCACTGGCGCTACTACTTCGACGGCAGCGGCTTCCGGCAGGAATGCAGGTACGGCGGGGTCCAGTACGTCGGCGGCTTCGAGGTGCTGACGCCCGAGGGCCACGGCAGCTGGGACTTCGCCGCCTGGCAGACGATCTCGGGACCCCTCCTCGGCCGGCCCGACGGCGCCCCGCTCGCCACGCCGCTCTGGCTCAACTGGATCAACGTCGGCGTTGCCGGCGACCCGAACGCGGGCCTGCCCGTAGCCTGCGATGCCTGGCAGCTGGGGCCGGTCGACCCGGTGGCCGCCCGCGCAGCACAGGCCGTGGCGTGCGGCTCGGACCGCTACTGGGTCGACGTGGCGAGCGGCCTGCTCGTCAAGCGCGAGCGCGCCGGCGAGGTGCTGGCGGAGGCGCTGGACCTGGCGGTGGGCGTGGCCCCGGACCCCTCGCTGTTCGCGATCCTCGACGCGAGCTTCACGACGAGCATGGAGCCGGGCCGGCGCCCGGCCGTCATCGAGCTCCGGCGGGTCGACGGCCAGACCTGGTCGTCGGAGTCGCTCCGGGGTCGGCCGGCCGCGGTCCTCATCCAGGGCAACTGCATCGGCGTCGCCCAGTGCCTCCTGCTCGACGACTTCGTCGCGGCGGTCACGGCGCGCTCGGGCCGGCTCGCGTCGGCCGCCGTCTCCTACGGCGGCTTCGCCGGGCCCTCGATCGCGGCGGCCGAAGCCGCCGGCGTCCCCGTCCTGCTCGACGACATGAGCGGCTGGCCGCGGTGGGACCTGGCGATGGGCGTCGTCCTCTTCGATCCGGACGGGACGGTCAAGGCCGTGGTCGATCCCCGCACGCCGGCCTCGCTCGCCGCAGTGCTCGACGCATTCGTCGGCGGCCAGCCGATCCCCGTCCCGCCGCCGTGGGACGGGGCGTTCGCCATCGGCCAGGCGGCTCCGTCGCTGCGCGGCCTCCTGGTTCGAGACGGCCGCCTGTCCATGGACACGTTCGACCTGTCCAGCCTCGCCGGCCGTCCGGCTGTCGTGATGGTGGCGCCCCAGCCGCAGTCGTACCCGGACGGGACGTCGCTGAACGGGACGTCGCTTGCGCGCGATGTGGCAGCCTTCGGGGAGCTCTGGCGCGAGCTGCATGGCCGGGCTGCCTTCGTGCTCGTCGCCGGAAGCAGCGCGACCTCGGAGGCGCTGGCGACCTGGGCGAAGGAGCTCGCCGCGGCCGGCATCAGCGATCGCGACGTGACCGTCGTGGTCCCGGGCGAGTCCTCGCAGCAGCTGTGGACACGCCTGACGCTCCGGCTGAACGCAGCCGCCGTGTCCGAAGCGACACTGCTGGTCGTCGACGCCACGGGCGTGGTGCGGCGGATCGATGCCGACGGGATCCCCGCGCCGGCCGAGCTGTCGCCGGTCCTCGAGGGCGCGGCGCCCTGAGTCGAACGGCGCCGGAGACGGAACCGCGCGGGAGGCGGATCGGCCCCCGTCAGCGAGCGGCCAGGCCCCGCAGCACTCGACCGGCGCGCTCGAGCGCCTCGTCGAGCATCGCCGGCTCGAGGCCGTGCGTGATCCGGAGGTGGTGCTCCACGCCGAAGGCCGCGCCCGGGGCAACCAGCACGTCGGCCTCGCGGCGGAGCGCGTGGGCGACCTCGACGCTCGGCAGGTCGAGGTGGTAGCGGACGAACCCGAGTGCGGTGGCCGCCGGCGGGACGATCGAGAGGAGGTCGGGGTTTGTGTCGATCCAGGCCGCCAGGCGGCCGTAGCCCTCGTGGATGTAGCGCCGCGTCCGGGCCAGGAGACGGTCCCGCGTCGCCGGCTCGAGGGCCAGCTCGCCGAGGCGCATCGAGAGCATCCCGGTCGCGATCGTGGCGTACTCGTGGCGCCGCCACGCCGCCTCCACGATCTCCGGCGAGGCGATGATCCAGCCCAGGCGCAGCCCGGGCAGCCCGAACGCCTTCGAGAGGCTGCCGACGCTGATCACGCGTTCATAGCGGCCCCAGAACGTCGGGGTGAGGTCGTCCGTCAGCCGCTCGGTGCCCCGGTAGACCTCGTCGGCCAGGAGCCAGGCACCGGAGCGTCGCGCCGCGGCAACGACGGCGTCCATCTCGTCGTCCGCCAGGATCGTCCCCACCGGGTTGTTCGGGTTCGTGACCGCGATGAGCTTCGTCCGGTCCGTGACCGCGCCGGCGAGCGCTTCCAGGTCCGGCCGCCAGTCCCGCGCCGGGTCGAGCGGGAAGGTCCGCACCGCGGCGCCGGCGTTCTGCGCGATCCCCCGGATCTGCCGGTACGCCGGCTCCATGACGACGACCTCGTCGCCGGGCTCGACGAGCGTCGACACCAGGATCGCGTTCGCCTCCGAGGCGCCCACCGTGACGAGGACGTTCTCGGGCGCGGCCCCGATCCAGGAGGCGATCCGCTCGCGGAGCAGGGTCGTGCCGGCGACCGGCGGGTAGTGGAGGTCGATCTCGAGAAGCCGGGCCAGCTCGGCCTCGTCGGGGAGCAGCTCGCCGAGCCGGACCGCCGCGACGCCGCTGTCGGCGAGGTTGAACGCGACCGTGGTCTCCCAGCGGGACTGCCACTCCTCGAGCTCGAACGGGGTGAACGGCATGCTGGCGACTCCTCGGCGGGGCGCGACGGTCGGTGACGCGAACGGGCGACGGGCCACGGGCCGACGCGGCTGCCGGCGCCCGGGCTGGCGGGAGCGCATGGGAGTCGAACCCACCCGGCCGCGACACGCGCGACCGCACCGGTGTTGAAGACCGGGGCCGCCACCGGGCGACAACCGCCCCCGGCGCGATCCTAGCCCTCGCGGGGCGCGCGCGTCGGCACCGGGCGGCGGAACCGGGGCGGCGGACGGCGCTCGAAGAGCGGGCGCCCCTCGGGCAGGAGCGCCCGGTTCGGGACTGTGCCCGACGGGCGCCGTGGGCTACGCTGTGTGTTCATGCTGGAGGAGGGGATCCCGCGGTGACCTGCACGAGCTGCGGCGCACAGAACGATTCCGGCCGCAAGTTCTGCCTCGAGTGCGGCGCCCCCCTGGCGGCCGTCTGTGGTGCCTGCGGGGCCGCGAACCCGGCGGCAGCGAAGTTCTGCGGCGAGTGCGGCGGGCGGCTGGGCACGCCCCCGGCCGTGACACCCGCCGGCATCGGCACCGGCGCGGTCCCGGGTTCGACGACGGCTCCCGCAGTCGCCGAACGGCGCGTGGTCTCCGTCCTGTTCGCCGACGTCGTCGGCTTCACGGCCCTCGCCGAGCACCGCGACCCGGAGGAGGTCCGCGAGCTCCTGTCCCGCTACTTCGACCTTGCCCGGGGAGTCGTCGAGCGCCACGGTGGCACGATCGAGAAGTTCATCGGCGACGCCGTGATGGCCGTCTGGGGCACCCCGACCAGCCACGAGGACGACGCCGAGCGCGCCGTTCGCGCTGCCCTGGAGCTGGTGGCCGCCGTGCGCGGCCTCGGGCCATCCGTGGAGGCCCGGGCGGGTGTCCTGACCGGCGAGGCTGCAGTCACCATCGGGGCGGTCGGCGAGGGCATGGTCGCGGGCGACATGGTCAACACGGCGAGCCGCCTCCAGGCGGCAGCCCCGGCGGGCATCGTGCTGGTCGGCGAGACGACGATGCATGCGGCCTCGCGGGCGATCGCCTTCGAGGAAGCGGGCGAGCACCTGCTGAAGGGCAAGGCAGCGCCGGTGGCTGCCTGGCGCGCCCTGCGCGTGGTGGCCGAGCGCGGCGGTCGCGGCCGCTCGACATCGCTGGAGGCCCCGTTCGTCGGCCGCGACGACGAGCTCCGGCTCCTGAAAGACCTCTATCACGCGACGACGCGCGACCGGCGGATCCGGCTCGTCTCGGTCACCGGGCAGGGCGGCATCGGCAAGAGCCGCCTCGCGTGGGAGTTCCTGAAGTACATCGACGGGCTGGTCGAGACGGTCTACTGGCACCAGGGCCGCTCCCCGTCGTACGGCAGCGGGCTCACCTTCTGGGCCCTGGGCGAGATGGTTCGCGAGCGGGCCGGCCTCGCCGAGTTCGACGACGAGGCGACGACGCGGGCCCGGGTCGCGGAAACGGCAGCCCGCTGGGTGCCGGACGAGCGCGAGCGGCGCTGGATCGAGCAGTCGCTCCTCGCGCTGCTCGGCGTGGGCGACCCGCCGGCCGGCGGGCAGGACCAGCTCTTCTCGGCCTGGCGGACCCTGTTCGAGCGGATCGCCGCCGAGGCGCCCGTCGTGATGGTCTTCGAGGATCTCCAGTGGGCCGACAGCGGACTCCTCGCGTTCGTCGACCACCTCGTGGAGTGGAGCCGCAGCGTTCCGATCTACGTCGTCACGCTCTCGCGCCCGGAGCTCCTCGAGACGCGGCCCGACTGGGGTGCCGGCAAGCGCAACTTCACGAGCCTCGCCCTGGAGCCGCTGACGCCAAACGCGATGCACGCGCTCCTGGCCGGCCTGGTGCCCGGGCTTCCCGATGATGCCGCCGCTCGGATCGTGGCTCGGGCCGACGGGATCCCGCTCTACGCGGTCGAGATCGTCCGCATGCTGGCGGCCCAGGGCTCCCTCGAGGTGGCGGGCGACGCCTACCGACCCGTGGGTGATCTCGCGGACGTGGCCGTCCCCGAGACACTGCACTCCCTCATCGCGGCCCGGCTCGACGCGCTCGACCCGGCCGACCGCGCCATGGTCCAGGCAGCCGCGGTGCTCGGCCACTCGTTCACCGTGGAGGGACTGGCCGCCGTGGCCGTCCTCGACGCCGACGAGGTGGAGCGCCGGCTGCTGGTGCTCGCCCGCCGCGAACTGGTCGCCCGCGACCTGGACCCTCGATCCACCGAACGCGGCCAGTTCGCCTTCGTCCAGTCGCTCGTGCGCGAGGTCGCCTACTCCACGCTCGCCCGGCGCGAACGCAAGGCGCGGCATCTCGCGGCCGCCCGCCACTTCGAGACGCTCGTGGACCAGGAGCTGGCCGGGGCGCTCGCCACGCACTACCTTGCCGCCTACCGGAACGCGACCGAGGGCCCCGAGTCCGACGCCCTCGCGGCGCAGGCGCGGATCGCGCTCCGGGCGGCGGGCGACCGGGCCGTGGCGCTTGGCGCGCAGGAGCAGGCGCTCGGGTTCTATCGCGACGCGCTGGAGGTGACGAGCGAGCCGGCCGAACGGGCGGCGCTCCTGGAGCGCGCGGGGACGGCCGCCTCGGCGGCGGGACTCCACGAGGAGGCCGAGCGGCTGCTCGACGAGGCGATCGACCTCCTGCGCGCTCGCGGCGACCGCAGCGGGGCGGCGCGGGTCACGGGGCTGCTGGGCGATGCGATGTTCGGCCGGTATCGCCTCGTCGCGGCCCTCGCCCTGGTCGAGCGGGCGGCGGCCGAGTTCGCGGACCTCGGCGACGATCCGGGACTGGCGGCGCTGCTGGGCCAGCTTGCCCGGTTCCAGATGCTCCGCCAGGTCGACTTCGCGGCAGCGATCGCCAATGCCGACCGCGCCCTCGCGATCGCCGAGCGTGTCGACCGCGTCGACCTCGTCGCCGACACCCTGATCACGCGCGGCGTGGCCCTGGTGAGCGCGGGCCGGGCCTACGAAGGAATCGGCTGCCTCGAGACCGGCCTGCGGTTGGCGCAGCAGCACGGTCTGGCGGCCACGGAGATTCGGGCCCGGATCAACATGGGCGGGCCGCTCACGGACCGCGATCCGCGGGCGGCATTCGAGATCTCGCGCGTCGGTCTCGAGCAGGTCCGGCGGTTCGGGCACCGCCAGGGCGAGTCGATGCTGATCGGCAACTCGAGCGTCGGGGCGATCGAGACCGGCGAATGGGACTGGGCTCTGAGCGAGGTCCGGGCCGGGCTCGAGGAGGCCACGAGCGAGGAGGAACGAATCCTGCTCCTGGGCTTCGTCATCCAGCTGCTGGTGGAGGGCGGCGAGAAGGCAGACGTGGAGCTGGACGAGACCGACGCCTGGTTCGCCGGGCACGTGGGCGACGAGCCCTACCTCGAGTCCAGCATCGCGATCAACCGGGCCAATCGGGCGATCCAGCGGGGCGACCTCGCGGCGGCGGCGGCCGCCGACCTCCAGTCCGGGCGCCTCGACGCGTACAACGCCGTGTCGATCTTCGGCGAGGCCACCTTCCTGGCGCTGGCCGCACGCAACCGGGAACTGCTGGAGCAGAGCCTCGACGCCCTCCGTGGCACCGCCTCGCACGCCGCGATGGCTCGCCTGGCGATCCAGGCCGCCGAGGCAGGGATCGCTTCGTTCGACGGCAACCTCGACCTGACCCGAGCGGGGCTCCTGGCGACGTACGACGAGTGCCGCGAGATCGGCGCCGTCCGGAGGCAGGCGCTCATCGGGCTCGCACTCGCGACCCTCCTCGACGCCAGCGACCCCCGGGTCCGGGCCGCGATCGATGAGAGCCGCTGCCTGTTCGAGCGGATGGGCGCGGGCTTCTGGCTCGCCCGGCTCGACGAGGCACTGGCAGCCGATCGTTCTGCCCCCGCCGTGCCGGCCAGCCCGGCGGGCGTGGGCGACGCCATCCCGCAGTGACCGCGCTCGACGGCTCGTCTCCCGTCGCGCTCACCGACCTGACCGAGTGCGGCGGCTGCGCCGCGAAGCTCGGCGCGGACGTGCTCGCCGAGGTGCTGGCCGGGCTCGGTGCGGCGCCGGGCCCGTCGGGGGTGCCGCCGGCCGACGACGCCGCTCTCATCGCCGGGCTCGACCCGCCGGACGACGCGGCGGTCTACCGCCTCGCAGACGACCTCGCCGTCATCGGCACGGTCGACTTCTTCCCGCCGCTCGTGGCCGATCCGACGACCTTCGGGGCGATCGCGGCGGCCAACGCGTGCTCGGACGTCTTCGCCATGGGCGGCCGCGTGCTGTTCGCGCTGTCGATCGCGGCGTTCCCAGAGGAGCTCCCGACCGACGTCATGGCGGCGATCGTCGGAGGCGCGGCCGGGGTCGTCCGCGAGGCCGGTGGGACCCTGGCCGGCGGCCACACGATCCGCGACCGGGAGCCGAAGTTCGGGCTGGCGGTGGTCGGCATGGCGCACCCGGACAGGCTCCTGCGCAAGGGCGGCGCGCGCCCGGGCGACACCCTCCTCTTGACGAAGCCGCTGGGCACGGGGCTCCTCGTGTCCGGCGCACGCCAGGGGAAGACCGAGGCGGCCGATCTCGACGCGGCGATCGCCTCCATGTGCCGGCTCAACCGAGCCGCGTCGGAGGTGCTCGTGGCGGCGGGCGTGGTCGCGGCCACCGACGTGACCGGCTTCGGGCTCCTGGGGCACGGCCTGGAGATGGCGCGGGCGTCGGGTGTCAGGCTCGTGTTCGACGCCGAGGCGATCCCGGCGCTGCCCGGGGCCCTGGCGCTGGCGGCGGCCGGCGTCGAGACGGGCGGGGGCGGACACAATCGCCGCTTCACGGCGCCGGCGCTGGCCGTCGCTCCGGGCGTCGCCGACGCGCGTGTCGCGCTGGCCCACGATCCCCAGACCTCGGGCGGGCTGCTGGCCGCGGTATCGGACGAGCTCCTGGCGGCGGTCGAAGCGGCCCTGGCGGGCGCCGGCGTTCCGTCGTGGCGGATCGGGCGCGTCGAGGTCGGATCCGGGGTTGCCTTGGCCTGACTTCGCGCCGGACGGCCCTTGCGGCCGCGCGCGGTCATCGCCGAACCTGCGCCCCGGAGGACCGAGCGATGGGCGACTGGCGCGAACGATTGCGGGGCGACCCGCTCCCCTGGCTGCTCGACGAGGCGGCGCCGGCGGTGCGCCATCTCGCGCTGCGGCAGCTCCTCGACCGGCCGCCCGACGATCCCGAGGTCGTCGCTGCCCACGACGCCGCCACCCGCGCCGACCCGATCGCGACGATCCTCGCCGCCCAGGACCCCGCCGGCTGGTGGGAGAAGCCCGGCCACGGCTACGGGACGAAGTACCGCGGCACGACCTGGTCGCTCATCTTCCTCGACCAGCTCGGGGCCGATCCCGCCGAGCCGCGCGTGCGCGCGGGCTGCGCGTACGTCCTCGCCCACAGCCAGGCGCCGACGGGCGGCTTCGGCTGCTCGGCGGCCGCCGTCGAGACGCGCCCGCCCTCGCCGTCCACGGTCATCCACTGCCTGAACGGGAACCTCCTCCGGGCGCTGGTCGGCTTCGGCTGGCTCGACGACGAGCGGGTCGACCGGGCGATCGCCTGGCAGGCCACCGCGATCACCGGCGAGGGCGAGCCGCACTGGAACGCGTCCACTCCGGGACCCGGCTTCCGCTGCGGCGCGAACGAGGGCCTTCCCTGCGCCTGGGGCGCCGCCAAGGCGCTGCTCGCCCTCGCCCGGATCCCGCCGGATCGGCGGTCGCCCGCGGTCGACCGGGCGATCGCCGCCTCGGTCGACTTCCTCCTCTCCCGCGACCCGGCCACCGCCGACTACCCGATGGGCTACGGCAACACGAAGCCCAGCGGCTCGTGGTTCCGGCTCGGCTTCCCCTCCGGCTACGTCGCCGACGTCCTGCAGATCCTCGAGGCGCTCGTCGAGGCGGGGGCGGCGCGCGATCCGCGGCTCACCCATGCGGTCGAGTGGCTCCTGGCCCAGCAGGACGCCGAGGGGCGCTGGGCGAACCGCTACCCCTACGCCGGGAAGATGTGGATCGACATCGACCCGTCCGGCGTGCCGAGCCGCTGGGTCACGCTGCGGGCCTGCCGCGTGCTGAAAGGCCTCGGCTGAGCGGGGACCGGA
The DNA here is from genome assembly GCA_963713285.1 of uncultured Chloroflexia bacterium. Classification (GTDB taxonomy): domain Bacteria; phylum Chloroflexota; class Limnocylindria; order Limnocylindrales; family CSP1-4; genus CTSoil-043. The sequence goes on from CAVQLA010000007.1 coordinate 193,274, forward strand.
GCGCGGCACGGCACACGGCCCGGCCGTGGCACGGCACACGGCCCGGCCGTGGCACGGCCGGGTCTCGCACCACGACGGCGCAGGGCGCCGCGTGCTGGCCGTCCGCGACAGCGAGCAGTCTGCCGGGCCCCTACGGACCGTGACTCCACGAAAACGCCCATGTCGCCGCGCACCCCGGCCGTAGCGTGCGCGTCTGTGGACTACCAGTCCCCGGTTCCGGGCTGGCTGGCGGTTCCGCGGACCACCACTCCTCGCCACCGCCCGTCCGCGCCGCTTATGGGCGGGTTCGCGGACGCTGAGTCCACGGGACGTGCGGACCTCCAGCCGGACGTCCCATGCCCAATCACCGCCCGAGGCGGACCGCCCGCGGCGTGCCATCGAGCACACGGGTTGCCGCCCCGTCGATGTACACCCACACGATGGCCGAGCCGGGCCACGGACGGCTACCGGTGCGGAGAGCGTCGACCGCCGCTTCCGTAGAGTCGGGGTAGGCGACCCGGAACGTGGCCGGCAGCGTTCGGACCAGCTCGTGGGTCGCGGACGTCGAGCGTAGGAGCAGCAGTCGGCCGATCCTCGGAACGAGGGGCTCCCGTGACCACGGGTAGCCCGTGGCCGACGGCAGGGCGTCCGCCTTCTCCCCGGCGCGCCGCATCTGCAACTCGACAGACCTCAGCTGCGAGTGACCCTCCGCGGCGATGAGGTCGCACGTCTCGCGATCCTGGAGCACGAGATCGATGACGCCCCGGACGGGCCGGTAGACGCCTACCTCCAGGCGCGGGAACCATCGCCGGTGCGTGATCCCCAGGAGCGCCTCGATCATCCGGGCCTGCAGGCGGTCGCGGATCCGGGGGCCGCTGCTCTCGAACAGACGGAGCGAGACGTCGTGGCCCAGCCCTGCCGCCACGGCGACCAGCGCGTCGTGGCTGATACCCTCCTTCCCGCGCAGGACGCGCGAGAGCTGGCTCGAGTCGACACCGACGGTCCTGGCGATGGCGCGGAGACTGACGCCCTCCGACTCCACCACCCGGCGGAGCTCGTCGGCGAGGGCCCGACGGAAGCTCTCCTGGCGTTGCCGGATGTGACGCTGCAGCTCGGTCTCGCCCATCGTGGCCTCCGAACGTCGGCGGGGTGTTGACCGCAAGTCCACGACATCGCCCTTGCCGGCGGCTTACCCGGCACTCACCGGCGGCTGCGCGGCGGCAGCGTCCGCGGATTCCCGCACCCGGGCGGCTTCGTGGACCGGGACACCGCAGACGCGCCCATCGACGGCCCGCGCGGGCCGGCCTCGCGGAGTGTGACTCCACGCCCGACGCTGGACGGCGTCGCCCCGAGCCACCCGGGCCATGGCGCCGAGCACCGGCCGGCCTGCCGCCGGCTCGGGCGCAACGGCGACTCGCTCGGCACGGGCTCTCGCGGCGGCCGACGCGGGGTCGAGGCCGCACGAGAGCCTTGGCGGCACCCGAAGGCGGCGCGGGGGCGGCCGATGTCGGCGCGAACGTGCGCCGGGTTCGCGAGGTCCGCGAGCCGCCGGGCGTCGAGGCGATGCCCGCTCTGGTCCCCGGGCGTCGAGGCGATGCCCGCTCCGGTCCCCGGGCGTCGGCGCCGGGGGCGCCCGATCAGGGGGCGGGCGTCTCGCGCGCGATCTCGTCGGCGTCCGGCGGCTCGATCGGCGCCTGTCCGGTCACGTCGATCGTCCGCTCGAACGTGCTGACGCTGCCCGTCGTGTCGTTCATCTCCACCCACGCCAGGCTCGTCGCAAGCAGCGTCGTGGCGTCCGCCCGGAGGGACGCCTCGAAGTGCCGGCCCTCGGCGTTCGTCGCCGACGCGATCCTGAAGACGCACTCGGCCGGCCGTGCCGGGTCGAGCTGCCCCGCCGACCAGGGCGCCCTCCCGTGGAGCTCGACGAGGACGTCGTCCAGGGCACCGCCCTCGGGCGTGACCGCGATCCGCCCCGGCAACTTCTGCCAGAGGTCATCCAACGGCGGCACACGAACCCACGTGCCGTTTCCGATGAGGATGAAGTCCGGGTACTCGAAGAGCCTGGCCATCGGATCGAAGCCGGGCGCCCACTCGCTGAGCTCGCGGGCGCGATCGGGGGCCTGGTACGCACCATCCACCGTCCGATCGGCCGCGACCGAAGGGGGCCCGGCGGGGATCGGGTCGAAGACGATGTGATCGCTGCCCCGATAGGTGTAGTGATCGAGAGCGACAAGTGCGTCCCGTACGTCGTGGAACCTGAGCGCAGCGCACCGCTCCGCGCTCGCGGCACGCGGCGTCTCGCTCGGCACGGGCGACGCTTCTGCGCCGCACCCGCCGAGCGGCAGCGCAAGCAGCGCGGCGACGCCGAGAGCCCGCAGCCGGTCCATGACAGAACGATCGTCGCCGACGCGACGTGCGTCGAGTGCCGAACCGCATGTGCGGGAACGAGGTCGACGGTCCCGTGAATCGGCCGGCGACTCGCGGACCCGGCGGGGCACTACACTCCGACCCACGGAGGCGGACCGCACCCAGCACCCGCCCCGCATCGGAGGCTCGGCACATGGCGAAGGGCTACGTCCGGCTCACCCGGCCGCTCGTCCGCGACGGCGACCGCGCGACCGGCGTCCTCCGCCCGGCGACCTGGGACGAGGCCCTGGACCGGGCTGCCGGCGGGTTCCGGCAGGCGATCCACCGCCACGGCCCCACCACGTTCGGCTGCTTCTCCTGCTCGAAGGCGACCAACGAGGTCAACTTCGCGGCCCAGAAGCTCGCCCGGGCGGTCGTCGGCAGCAACAACATCGACAGCTGCAACAGGACCTGACACGCCCCGTCGGTCGCCGGTCTGGCGACCATCTTCGGTGCCGGGGGCGGCACCAGCTCCTACCGCGAGGTGGAGGAGACGGACCTCGTCGTCCTGTGGGGATCGAACGCGCGCGAGACCCACCCGATCTTCTTCCACCATCTCCTGCGGGGGGTCCACAACGGCGGCCGCCTCTACGCGGTCGACCCGCGCCGCACCAGCTCCGCCGCGTGGGCCGACGCCTGGCTGGGGCTCGACGTCGGCTCCGACATCGCCCTCGCCAACGCGGTCGGGCGCGAGATCATCGCCGCCGGCCTCCAGAACGACGAGTTCATCCGCCGGGCCACGACCGGCTTCGAAGAGTACCGAGCCCGCGTGGACTCGTACACCCTCGAGTACGCCGAGCGCGAGACCGGCGTCCCGGCCGCGCTCATCCGCGAGCTCGCCCACGCCTACGCGACGGCGCCCCGGGCGATGATCTGCTGGACCCTCGGCATCACCGAGCACCACAACGCCGTCGACAACGTCATCGCCCTCATCAGTCTCGCGCTGCTCACCGGCCACGTGGGCCGCTGGGGGAGCGGCCTCAACCCGCTCCGCGGCCAGAACAACGTCCAAGGCGGCGGCGACATGGGCGCCCTCCCCGACCGCCTGCCCGGCTTCCAGCACGTCGAGAACGACCCGCTCCGGGCCCGCTTCGACTCCGCCTGGGGCGTGACCGTCCCGCCGAAGCGAGGCTGGAACCTGACCGGCATGTTCCACGCCATGGAGCGAGGCGAGCTGACCGCCCTCTACGTCATCGGCGAGAACCCGGTCCAGTCCGAGGCCGACCAGGGCAAGGCGGTCCGCGCCCTCTCCGGCCTCGAGCACCTCGTCGTGCAGGACATCTTCCTGACGAAGACCGCCGAGCTGGCCGACGTCGTCCTGCCCGCGGCTGCCGCGTGGGCGGAGACCGAGGGAACGGTCACGAACTCCGAGCGGCGCGTCCAGCGGGTGCGGAAGGCGCTCGAGCCACCGGGCGAGGCCCGCGACGACCTGGCGATCATCTTCGACCTGGCGAGGCGCCTGGGCGGCCGGTCGGAGGACTGGGGCGAGCCGTCGGCCGAAGCCGTCTGGAACGAGGTCCGCCGCGTTTCGCCGGTGCACGCGGGGATGAGCTACGCCCGCCTCGAGGCAGAGGGCGGCCTCCAGTGGCCCTGCTACGACGAGGACCACCCCGGCGAGCCGTTCCTCCACTCGCGGCTGTGGGAGGACCCGGTGCCCGGGACGCCCGCGCCGTTCGTCGCCGTCGACCACGACCCGCCGGTCGACCGCCTCGACGCGGACTTCCCGATCCGCCTGACCACCGGCCGCCGCCTCGAGTCCTACAACACGGGCGTCCAGACCGCCGGCTATCGCTCGCCGCTTCGCCGCGGCGAGACGATCGACCTCGCGCCCGAGGATGCCGCCCGGCTGAAGGTGGCCGACGGCGAGCGCGTCCGGGTCGTATCTCGCCGCGGTGCCGTCGAGGCGCCCGTCCGCGTCGACGAGACGCTCCGCCCGGGTCTCGCCTTCATGACCTTCCACTTCCAGGACGAGGTCGCGACGAACGTTCTGACGATCGACGCCAGCGACCCGAAGTCCGGCACGGCGGAGTTCAAGGCCACCGCGATCCGGGTCGAGAAGCTGCGGACACGACAGCCCCGGACGCGACGCACGAGGACCGCCCGCAGCGGGTCTTGACACGCGTCGGTGCGGCGCGCAGGCTCCCGCGAGTGGGACGGCGTCCAGCCGCCCGGAGGGAGGGAACCCATGGGTCACTACCTGATTCGCGCGTCCTATACCCGGGAGGGCATCCAGGGTGTCCTGCGAGATGGGGGCAGCGGCCGCGCGGCGGCCGTCAAGGCGCTCGTCGAGAGCGTCGGCGGACGACTCGACTGCGCGTACTGGGCCCTGGGGGAGGACGACTTCATCGGGATCGCGGAGCTCCCCGACAACACCGCGGCGGCAGCCATGGCCGCGACCGTCGGGGCGAGCGGCGGCGCCAGCGTGACCACGACGGTCCTGCTCACTGCCGAGGAGGTGGACGCCGCGGTCCGTCTCCACCCGTCCTACCGCGCACCGGGAGCCTGACCCGGACCCCGGCGGCCCTGGGGACCTCCCGCGGCCGCCGGAGACCCAACGATCGCAGCGCCCCGCGGGTCACTCTTCGCGCGCTACCCGGAGGTCCGCTGGCGCAACCCGCTCGCCGCCTGACCCTGCCGGCCCCGCTCCGCGGGTGACGCCGGCCCTTGACGGGCCGCTAGACTCCCGGGATGGACCTGGTCACCCTGGCCCCGCGCGCGTCCGCCGAGGAGCGGGCCGCCGTCGACGGGGTGCTGGGGAGCGCGACGACCCGCTGGGAGGGCGGCGATCGCGACGTCCCGGCCGACGATCGGTTCTCGCGCGGCGGCCACGCGGCCCGGGCCCGGCGCGACCTTCTCCTACCGGTGTTCCATGCCATCCAGGCCCGCGTCGGGTGGATCAGCCAGCCGGCGCTGGAGTACGCCTGCCGCCGCCTGACGGTCCCACCGGCCGAGGCGTACGGTGTCGCCGCGTTCTACCAGATGTTCGCGACGACGCCGCGGCCGCCGGTCGTCGCCCACGTCTGCGAGGACGTCGCCTGCCGGCTCAACGGCAGCGAGGACGTCTGCGCCGACCTGGAGCGGCTGCTCGGACCGGCCGGCGAGCCGGCCCTCGACGGCGAGGCGACCTGGCTCCGGACACCGTGCCTCGGTCGCTGCGAGCGCGGCCCGACGGCCCTCTTCACCGTGGCCGGCCTCGTGCCGGAGACGATCGCCGTCGCACCGGTCGACGCGGCCGCCGTCCTCGCGCAGCTGGAAAGGGCCATCCGCGGCCGCGAGCTCGTCCCGCCGCCGCTCCCGATCGAGCCCGACGATGAGCGCCTGGCCAGCGTCCGCCGCTCGATCCCCCAGGCCGGCGCCCCCGGCCTGCGCCTGCTTCGCCGGGCCGGCGTCACCGACCCCCGCAGCCTCGACGACTACCTGGCGACGGGCGGCTACCGAGGCCTGCGGCGCGCGTTCGAGATCGGACCGTCCGCGGTCATCGAGGAGGTCACCGCCTCCCGGCTCGTCGGGCGCGGCGGGGCGGCCTTCCCGACCGGTCGCAAGTGGGCCGCCGTCGCCGCCCAGCCGGTGCTTCCGCACTACACCGTCTGCAACGCGGACGAATCGGAGCCCGGGACGTTCAAGGACCGCGTGCTCATGGAGGAGGACCCCTACGCGATCGTCGAGGCGATGACGATCGAGGGCTTCGCCACCGGCAGCGAGCGCGGCCTCCTCTACCTCCGGGCCGAGTACCCGCTCTCGGGCGCCCGCATGGCACACGCGATCGCGAACGCCCGCGCGGCGGGCTACCTCGGCGACGACATCCTGGGCTCCGGCTTCGCCTTCGACATCGAGCTCCGCCGCGGCGCCGGCGCCTACATCTGCGGCGAGGAGACCGCCCTCTTCAACTCGATCGAAGGGAAGCGCGGCGAGCCGCGCAACAAGCCGCCCTTCCCGGTGGAGGTCGGCCTCTTCGGCAAGCCGACGGCCGTCAACAACATCGAGACGCTCGTCAACGTGCCGGCGATCGTCGCCGACGGCGGCGCCGCGTTCGCGACGATCGGGACCGAGGGCAGCACGGGATCCAAGCTCTTCTGCCTCTCGGGCGCGGTGGGGCGGCCGGGGGTCTACGAGCTCGACTTCGGGGCCACCCTCGGCGATCTCCTCGCGCTGGCCGGCGGGGTGCGCGGCGGGACCGCGCTGCAGGCCGTCCTCCTCGGCGGCGCGGCCGGAGTCTTCGTCGGGCCCGACGCGCTCGACCTGCCGCTCACGTTCGAGGCGACGCGCGCCGCCGGGGCGACGCTCGGCTCGGGGGTCGTCATGGTCTTCGACGAGGGGGCCGACCTCGTCGGGACGCTGCTGCGGATCGCCGCCTTCTTCCGCGACGAGTCCTGCGGCCAGTGCGTGCCCTGCCGGATCGGGACGGTGCGCCAGGAGGAGCTGCTCGCGCGGGTCGCGGCCGGGCGGCCCCGGGGGAGCCTGGCCGACGAGCTGGCGCTCCTCGCCGACGTGGGGCGCGGGATGCGCGACGCGAGCATCTGCGGCCTCGGGCAGACGGCGTCCGCCGCGATCGAATTGGCGGTGCGGGCGGGGCTCGTCGACTTCGGCGCGGCAGCGAGCGGCGGCGGGCCGGCCGCCCCCGGAGGCGCTCGATGAGCTGGGACCCCGGTCGCATCTTCTACGAGCCTCCGGCCCGCCCGACCCGCGTGCCGGAGCCGCCGCCGACGGAGACGCCGCCGGCGGTCGAGCTCACCCTCGACGGGCGGATCGTCAGCGTCCCCGCCGGCTCGACGATCCTCGACGCCTGCCGGGCCGAGGGGATCGACGTCCCGACCCTCTGCTTCCTGGAGAGCCTCACGCCGGTCAACGTCTGCCGCGTCTGCGTCGTCGAGGTGGCCGGCAGCCGCGTCCTCGTCCCGGCCTGCTCGCGCCGGGTGGAACCCGGAATGGAGGTGCAGACGGGCTCGGAGCGCGTCCGGCACAGCCGGCGCATGGTCCTGGAGCTGCTGGGCTCGGCGGTGGACCTCTCGCTCGCCCCGGGCGTCGCCGAGATGATGGCGGAGTACGACGCCGAGCCGGCCCGCTTCGGCCCGCCGGTGCCGCCCGCCGCGGCCGGCATCATCGAGGCCCGCCACCCCGGCCACCACGAGCCGCCCACCGGCGCCGAGGCCGAGACGGTCGCCCGCCCGGTCAAGATCGACAACGACCTCTACGTCCGCGACTACTCCCGCTGCATCCTCTGCTACAAGTGCGTGGAGGCCTGCGGCACCGACGCCCAGAACACGTTCGCCATCGCGGTCGCCGGGCGCGGCTTCGACGCCCGGATCTCGACCGAGTACGACGCGCCACTCACATCGTCGGCCTGCGTCTACTGCGGCAACTGCATCGGGGTCTGCCCGACCGGCGCGCTCATGTTCCGCTCCGAGCTCGAGATGCGGGCCGCGGGCACCTGGGACGAGACCGCGCAGACCCGGACCGACACGATCTGCCCGTACTGCGGCGTCGGCTGCACCCTCACGCTGCACGTCCAGGACAACGCGATCGTCAAGGTCACGTCGCCGATGGACTCGTCGGTGACCGAGGGCCACCTCTGCATCAAGGGCCGCTTCGGCTTCGCCCACGTCCAGGAGCGGCCGCGGGAGTAGCGCGGCGATGACCCAGGCGCCACCGCGGCGGGCTGGCTCGCCGAAGCGTGGGGGACCTGCCGGGCATGCCAGGCCGGGCGAGCTCTCGGGCCACGTGCGCTTGGCGCTGCCCCTCCAGTGGGTCAGGGGTTCCCACAGGCCCTCGAGAGCTGCGCAACAACCGTCTCGAAGGGCTTGCCGGCGTAGGTGGTGATCCACGACCCGGATGCCGTGGCCGGCAGCTGCGCGACGCCGGCGGCGTCCCGGAACAGGCCCTGGACACTCGTGACCTGGTAGACCGTCGGGTCGTAGCGCTCCTTCGCGGTCGGGTCGAACCGCGAGTAGTAGGCGACGAGGTTCTGCAGGAAGAAGACGCCGCGCTCGTTCGGCATCGACGCCTTCAGCTTGGCGATGAAGCCCGTGTACGGGCTCGCCGCGCCGGTCGGTCCGTCGCCGAGGAACGTCACGACCGGGATCGTCCCGGAGACATCCGGCGGCAAGGTGCCACAAAGGACCTTCGCGACCTTCAGCGTGATCGTCGCCATGTAGCCCGTGTCGGCCGGAGTCAGCGTCCGACGTCTGGACCTGCCGTGACGTCGGCCAAGGAGCCGAGCACAACCAGCTCCGAGTCCTCGATCATCGCGTCGAGCGATGCGTAGGAAACCGCTTCAGGATCGCCGTTGAACAGCCATCCCCAGAACGCCTCCGGGGCGAGGGTCGGAGCGGGTGAGGGTGCCGGCGTGGCGACCGGGGCAAGGTTCGCGGTGACGGACGCGCGGGGGTCGGCCGGGCCTCCGGCCCCGTCGCCGGCCGGCGCCGCGACGCACCCGGCGAGGGCCGGCAACACCGCGAGCAGCATCGCTGCGCGGAGTCGAAGCGAGCGTCTGCTCATGCGCCACCCCATCAGTAGTAGTCGGCGATCTGCTGGCGCTCGACTGTCGAGGTCGTCGTGTAGGTCGGGACGTACTTCGGCGTGATCGAGGCCGACGTCATGCAGGTGACCGTCGTCTCGCCGGCAGCCGGGTGCTGCAGCCCGATCGTGTGGCCGAGCTCGTGACAGGCAATGTACCGCTTGGCGTTGTCGGTTGGGGAGTAGGCTGGTTGGGCGGGCTACGGGTCTGTCGCTGCGTCGCTACATCACGCTGCCCGAGTGGTATCATCCTATCCATGGAGCGGACCCAGATCTCCCTCGAGCCCGAGCAGGCGGAGCGGCTGCGGCGCCTGGCGAAGGAGCGCGGCGTCTCGATGGCCCACCTGATCCGCGAGGCGGTGGACCGGGCCTACGGAGGCCCGCTGGCGCCCCCGACGCGCGCCGAGCTGTGGGAGCGGGCGCTCTCGGCCGTGGGCTGCGGGCACTCCGGCCTCGGCGACGTCTCCGAGCGCCACGACGACTACCTCGACGAGATCTACGGCTCGTGACGGAGTTCGTCGACACGTCGGCCTTCTTCGCTCTCCTCGACGCCGATGACCACAACCGGGATCGGGCGCGCGCGCACCTTCGGGAGCTCGTGGACGGCGAGGTCGACCTCCTCACCCATGAGTACGTGGTCGTCGAGGCGACGGCGCTGATCCAGCGGCGCCTGGGGCTCGGGGCGCTGCGGCGGTTCGTCGACGACCTGCTGCCGCTCGTCGAGATCGCCTGGGTGGACGAGACGACCCACGTCGAGGCGCGCGAGGCGCTCCTTGCGGCAGGCCGGCGCACCGTGTCGCTCGTGGACTGGACGAGCTTCCTGGTGATGCGCCGCCACGGCGTCCGTCGCGCGTTCACGTTCGATCCCGACTTCGGCGCCGAGGGCTTCGAGGTGGTCCCGGCCGCCTGAGCCCGGCACCCGCGGCGACCCCCTCCAGCCCGAGGCGAGGTCGTCAGCCGTCTCTCAACCCAGGTCGATGCGCCCTTCGCCGGCGTAGACGTTGAAGCCACCACCCCGGACGAACCCGACGAGGGTCATCCCGACGCGCTCGGCCGCCGCGACGGCCAGGTCCGTGGGCGCCGAGACGGCAGCCACGATCGGGATCCCCGCCACCGCCGCCTTCTGCACGATCTCGAAGCTGACCCGGCCGCTGACAGCGAGGAGGCGGTCGCGGAGCGGCAGCTCCCCGGCGACGGCCGCCGCGCCGATCAGCTTGTCGAGGGCGTTGTGGCGGCCGACGTCCTCGCGCACCGCGAGGAGCCGCCCCGCCGCGTCGAAGAGGCCGGAGGCGTGGAGGCCGCCGGTCTGGTCGAAGACGGCCTGGCCGGCGCGCAACCGGTCCGGCAGGGCCGCGATGACGGCGGCTCCGACCAGCGGGCCCGGCGGGAGGACGTCGCAGCGGACCGCGACATCGTCGAGCGAGGCCTTGCCGCAGATCCCACAGGAGGCGGAGGCGACGAACGCCCGCGCCGGGACGGCCGCGGGGTCGAAGCGCCGGCCGATCCGGACGGTGAGCTCGTTCTCCGGCGTGCCGACCTCGCCCGGGTGACCGGGCTCGACGGCGGCCCCCGCCACGTCGGAGGCCGTCAGCAGGCCCTCGCTGACGAGGAACCCGATCTGCCAGCTCGGCGTCGTGGCCGGGCGTGCGCATCGTGACGGCGACGTCCACGGGTGCCTGACCCGGCCCGGCGACGCGAATGGCCATCGGCTCCTCGCCCGCGATCCGGTCGGGTCGCCGCGTGGCGACGCCGTCGCGCACGACGAGCACCTCGCGGCCGCTCGAGGTGCGGTCGTCGGGCACACGGGCGAAGGGACGCGTCATCGTGCGGCGCAGTCTAGCGGAGCGGCCGCCCGGCCCCGGCGACCGCGCGGCGGATCGAGCGGCGACCGGGTGAGGCAGCCCTGTGGGGGAAGCGAGACGGCCCCGGGGAGCTCCCGGGGCCGTGCCTCGTGTTGCGCGTCGCGCCGGCGCGTCAGCCGCGCCGCGTCGCGAAGCAGTCGCTGCAGTAGACGGGCTTGCCGCTCGTGGGGCGGAACGGGACCGAGGCCTCCTTGCCGCAGGACGAGCACGTCGCCGTGAACATCTCGCGCGGGCCCCGGCTGCTGCCGCCGCCGTAGCCGCCGCCGTAGCCGGCCGAATCGCCGTAGCCGCCCGAGTTGCCGTAGCCGCCCGAGCTGCCGTAGCCGGATCCGCCCGAGTCACCGCGGGCCGCCTTGCGGCTGGCGCGGCACGAGCCGCAGCGGCGCGGCTCGCTGAACTGCCGGGTGGCGTAGAACTCCTGCTCCCGCGCGGAAAAGACGAACTCCTGGCCGCAGTCGGCGCAGGTGAGGACCTTGTCCGAGTACAAGAAAGACCGCTCCTTGCTCTCGCCGGCTTCCGCGACCCTTGACCGTTGAACCTCGCGGGAGCCCGTGAGATGGGGAGCGATCGTGTGCTGCCGAGCGTATTGGCCCCGCTCCGTGCGGGGATGTCCGCCGCCACAGTAGCCGATGATTTCGGAGGTGTGAAGAGGGATTCGGCGGCGCACCCCGGCGCCCCGGCCGGTCATCCGGGAGACCCCGGCGTCCCGTGCTACCGTCGAGGCGTGGAGCGCAGCCAGGTCACCACCTCCCGCGCGCCATCCCGTCGCTCCCCATGGCTCCGGCGCGGCGCCCTCGTCGCCGGCGCGCTGGCCCTGGGTCTCGGGATCGGCGTCGCCCTGAGCGTCGCGGCGGCCGGCGGCTGGGATGCCTGGCTGGGCCACCGCGGCATCGTCCCCGGGTACGCGGACCTCGGTCGCGCGGTCCCGGCCCTCGACGGCCGGCGGCTCTACCTCGACTGCCGGGGCGAAGGGACGCCGACCGTCGTCCTGGAGGCGGGCATCGGGACCGACGCCCGCTCGTGGGGAGCGGTCTTCCCCCGGCTCGCGGCGACGACCCGGACCTGCGCCTACAGCCGGGCGAACCGGTGGGGCAGCGATCCCCGCGGGCCGCACACCGTCGGCGACGCGGCGCGCGACCTGCGAGCCGCGCTCGCGAACGCCGGTGAGCAGGCCCCCTTCGTCCTCGTCGGGCATTCGCTGGGCGACGTCTACGTCCGCGTCTTCGCGGGAGCCCGGCCGGCCGAGGTCGCCGGCCTCGTTCTCGTCGACGCCTTCGGTCCCGACCAGTTCCGGAGGCTCATCGCGGCGGCGCCGCCGGACCTCGCGGCGCGCTGGCAGGCGAACCTCGACGGGAACATCCGCGCGGTCGAGGCGACGGAGAACCTCCGCTGGAGCGAGTCCGAGGCCGAGCTGGCCGCGGTGGAGCTGGGTGACCTGCCGGTGGAGGTCGTCGTCGTGCCGCAGCCGTTCGCGACCGACCCGGCCGTTCCGGACGCGGACCGGGCCCGCCTCGAGCAGGCCTGGTACGCCGAGATGGCCGGCGTCTCCGGGCAGACCCGCGTCACGCTCGCGACGGGCTCGTCGCACATGGTCCACTGGGACCGGCCGGACCTCGTCGTCGAGGCGGCCGAACGGCTCGTGGCGCTGGCCCGGCGCGGCTGATCGGGCGACGCCGGCCCGGCCGAAGCCGGCGCGGCTGAAGCCGGCGCGGCTGATCGGGCGACGCCGACCCGGCCGAGCGACCGCTCGCCGCCGCCCGGACCACCCCCGGCCACGCGTCGGGCTCAGCCCGCAGCGGCCCCTGCCCATGCGGCCGCCGCCACGATCACCGTGGTCTGGAGCGCGACGTGATAGCCGGCCGACGCCCAGATCGACCCGGTCCGCCAGTTGAGCCAGCCGAAGACGAGGCCGCCGCCGAGCGTGGACAGGGCCTCGAGGTCCGGCTTGCCGATGTGGATCATCACGAACGGCACCACGGCGACCACGACCCCGAACGGTCCGATCGCCCGGACCAGGGCGAACAGGACGAAGCCACGGAGGAGGAACTCGGTCGAGACCAGGTCGAGCACGTTGGTCAGCAGGACGTCCGGCAGGCTCGACATGGACGGCGCGTACCAGTCGCGGATGGCCGGGAGCGCAGCGATGGCCACGATCGCCGGGATCGTCACCGCGGTGACCAGGCCGCCGAGGGCGAGCGCACGCCGGCCGTCGCCGCGCCCCAGGCCGTACCGCCGCGGGTCCTCGCGGAGGGCGAGGAGGACCCCGAGCGGCAGGAGCCCGAAGAGGACGACCCGCTCGATGCCCTGGTTTCGGAGGCTGCGCGGATCGAGCGGCCCGAACCGCGGGAGGACATCGTAGTTGCGATCGAGCATGAGCAGCACGACGGCCAGCAACAGGAAGGCCGTGGCCAGCGCCGGAACCCGGAGCCCGAGCAGATCGAGCTCGGCGCGGTCGCGCGGCCCGGCCGGGTACGACGGCGGGTCGCCGAGGAGGAGATCGCGGAGGCGGGCGCGCAGTGTCACGGCGGGACAGGCTACCAGCCGCCGCCAGGGTCCCGCCCGCCATGGGCCGCCCCCGGAGCCGGCGCCGAGGGGCCGTTCGGCCCGCGGGCGAGGGTGGAGCGGCGGATGCCCGGGCGCGATCGAGCGGTCCACAATGGGGCGCGCGCGGGAGGTGGCGGCATGACGGACGATCTGGCGCTCGCAGGGCGGCGTGCCCGCCTCGGCATCACGTTCGACGAAGCGGCGCACCATGTCGAGAACCTGGGCTTCCTCGACGTCCACGGGACGGCGCCGCAGGCCACCAGCGGCGCGAACCTCGTCGTGGCGCTGCGTGAGCGCCCCACGCTGGTCCACTTCGACCCCGAGCGCGTGGAGCACTGGGTCGCCGAGGCCGGCCGCGGCCGGCCGGCGGAGATCACCCGGAAGACGCCTCTGCCCCTGGAGGTGCCCTTCTCGTGGGGCACGATCCGGGTCGTGGACCGCCTCGAGGTCTTCAACTCGTTCCTGACGTTCGGCGGGGTCGTCCGCGCGATCGCGCGCGATCCGTCGACGACGCTCGTCGTCCTCTCGTCCAACGCCCCGATCCTGCGCTCGACGGGCCACAGCCAGGGCGTCGACCTCTCGACCGGCGAGGTCGGTGCGTTCTTCGCCCGCATGATGATCCCGATCGACTTCGTGCCGGGCGCCGAGGCGCGCATCGCCGCAGCGCCGTCGATGGCCCTGTACGGCGCCTTCCACGCCTCCATGGAGGCGAAGTACGAGGCTTCGGAGGAGCTGCGGGAGACCCATCCGGGGTTCGCCGCGTGGTGCCACCGCGAGCGGGCGCGCCTGGCCAGCGCGTTCGGGCCGGAGTGGGAGGCCGGGAAGGCGCTGGCGGCGGAGCTGGGCCTGGTCACGCCCTGACGCGGACGCCAGCCGGGCTTCGCGGACCCGGGCCGGGCTGCGCGGCGGCCGACGCCGGGCCTCGCGGCGAGGTCGCTACAGCAGCCCGCGGCGGCGGAAGGCCACGAGCGTGACGACGAGCACCCCGATCATGATCCCCGCGAGGATCTCGAACCCGAACTCGGCGTCGCCGAAGGGGACCTTGACGTTCATGCCCCACATGCTGGCGACGAAGGTGAGCGGCAGGATGAGCACCGAGAAGATCGTCAGGACCCGCAGGACGTCGTTGCCCCGGTGGCCGATGACCGACTCGTTGGTCGACTCGAGGGACTCGATCTGCTCCTTGTAGTTCTCGAGCACGTCCCAGATCCGCTCCGAGGCGTCGGTGATGTCGTCGAAGTAGAGGTCGAGGTCGGGGGCGCGATACCGGCTGACGGCGCGCTCGAGGTCGCGGTAGACCACGCGCTGCGGCCGGACGATCCGCCGGAAGTTGATGATCTCCGACTTCACCTGGGAGATGTCGCGGACGATCTCCCGCGAGCGGCCCTCGAAGAGCTCGTCCTCGATGTCCTCCAGCTTGCTGCCCATCTGGCGCAGCATCGGGAACCCGGCGTCCACCGCCTCGTCGACGATCCGGTAGAGGAGGTAGCCGGAGCCGTAGGCGAAGAGCTCGCGCCGCGTCTCCTCGTTCTCGTCCACGCGGTCGAAGAGGCGCGTCAGCTGGACGAACCGGTCGTTCGGGAGCGTGATGACGTAGTCCGGTCCGACGAAGAGGTCGAGCTCGACCGCCTTGAGGCGGCCCGTCGCCTTCTCGTAGCTCGGGAAGTAGAGGACGATGAAGAGGTAGTCGTCGTAGACGTCGACCTTCGGGCGCTGGTTGCGCGAGACGAGGTCCTCGAAAGCGAGCGGATGGAAGTCGAAGTGCTCGGCGATCCACTCCCGCTCGGCGAGCCGCGGGCGCTCGATGTGGATCCAGCGGAGGCCGTTGTCCTCCACCGTCGTCACGGCGGCCGCGACCTCGCCCGGGGCTTCGGGGGCGACCCCGGGTCGGCCCGAGCGCGGCAGGCGCGGCCGGATGGCGCCGAGCCTGCCGCCCCTGCGCTCCGAGCCCGTTCCGCCGTCGACGCTCATCGTCCCTCGCCTCGCACCGTGCCGGGCCCCGGGCCCGACGGCCAAGTCTACTCGTGCCCGCGGCAGCATGGCAGCACTCCGTCGTCCACCGCCCGGTGCGACGGAGGCCCGCGCCGCCGTCAGCGGGGAAGCGGGAGCTCCTCGAGCGGGACGTCCCAGTGCGCCTCGAGGATCTCGAAGCGGCGCTGCTCCTCGGCGCGGAAGGCGGCCTGGTCCGGGTAGAGACGCGCGGCGATCTCGCCCTCGGAATGCGCCTCCATGGCGGCCCAGTCGCGGTAGACGATCGTCACCATGAGGTCCCAGTCGGCGCGCCCGTCGCCGTGGAAGCGCGGGGCGTGCATCCGCACGTCGAGGAACCGTCCCTCCTTCAGCTGCTCGCGGAGGATGGGCCAGTGGTTGCGGAGAAAGAGGCCGACGAACTCGGCGTGGGCGCCCCAGCGGGTGCGGTAGTAGTAGTCGACCTGGACGGGGCCTGCGGCCATCGGCGGGTCCTCCTGGGTGGCAGGGGCGGGGTTCGGGCGATGCCCGGCGCGTGGTCCTCGAGCGTATCCTGCCCCCGGAGCCGATCGTCCGCAGGGAGGCCGCCCGATGCACGTCACCCTCGTCCACGTCCGCGTCCTGCCCGATCAGGTCGAGGCCTTCATCGCAGCGACGCGCGCCAACCACCTGGCCTCGATCCGCGAGCCGGGCAACCTCCGCTTCGACGTCCTGCAGGCGCCCGACGAGCCGGCCCGGTTCGTCCTGTACGAGGCCTACGCCGACGCCCACGCCGCGGCGGCCCACAAGGAGACCGATCACTACCTCGCCTGGCGCGAGGCGGTGGCGCCGATGATGGCCGAGCCGCGCCGCGGCGAGCCATGGCTCGGGCTGCTGCCGGACGCCGGGTGAGCGCGCGGCGATGAGCGAGCCGTTCGCGGTCGCGCGGCTGCCGCGCCTCGTGGTCGGCCCGGGGCAGCTTGCGGAGCTGCCGGGCGTCGCCGCCCCGTTCGGCCGGCGCGCGCTCCTCGTCACCGGCGCCCGCTCGCTCCGCGAGGGCCCGGCGTGGGGTCCCCTCACGGCCGGGCTCGAGGAGCACGGGATCGCCTGGGATCACGTCTCCGTGTCCGGCGAGCCCTCGCCCGAGCTCGTCGACGGCGCCGTCGCCGCGCGCCGCGCCGACCCGCCCGACGTGGTGATCGGGATCGGCGGCGGGAGCGCTCTCGACGCGGCCAAGGCGATCGCCGGGCTCCTGCGCAGCGGAACGAGCACGCTCGACCACCTCGAGGGCGTCGGCCGCGGGCTCCCGTACCCCGGGCCGGCAACGCCGCTCGTGGCCGTCCCGACGACGGCGGGGACCGGCAGCGAGGTGACGAAGAACGCGGTGCTCTCCGGGCACCTGCCGGGTGTCGGGCCCTTCAAGAAGTCCTTCCGCGACGAAGCCCTCGTCGCGCGCGTGGCGATCCTCGACCCCGACCTGCTCGCCGGCTGCCCGCCGGCCGTGATCGCCGGCGACGGGATGGACGCCCTGACCCAGCTCCTGGAGGCGCTCACCTCGACCGGCGGGTCTCCCTTCACCGATGCCGTTGCCCGGGCGGGACTGGCGGCCGCGGCCGGCGCCCTCCCCTCGTGGCACGCGGCCGCCCTGGCCGGGGCTCCGGGGGAAGCGACGCTCGGGGACCGCGCGGCGATGTCCTGGGCGGCCTGCTGCTCGGGCATCGCCCTGGCGAACGCCGGGCTCGGGGCGGTCCACGGGATCGTGGCGGCGTTGGGCGCCCGGCTCCCCGTCCCCCATGGAACGGGCTGCGGGATCCTCCTCGCGGCGACGACGCGGGCCAACCTGGCCGCCCTCGCGACGCGCGCGCCGGGATCGCCGGCGCTGGCGCGGTACGCCGATGCCGGCCGCATCCTTGCCGGCTGGCCCGCGCTCCCCGACGAGGCGGCCCGGGAGAGCCTGCTGACGGAGCTCCAGGCGTGGACGGAGGCGCTGGGCCTCCCCCGGCTCGCGGACTTCGGCATGACACCGGCCGACCTCCCCGCCGTCGTCGCCGACAGCCGGGGCAGCAGCATGCGCACGAACCCGATCGCCCTGACCGACCCCGAGATCGCCGCCATCCTCGCGGCCTGCCTCTGATCGCCCCTGACGACCGGGCCCCGGGCGGCCGACGCGGGCGCCGGGCCGGGGGGTGTTGCGGACGGTGCGGGGGCCGTATCCTTCGCGCGGGGGAGGTTGATCGCGTGAGGGAGCAGCCATGACGGACGACGCCGCGCCGGTGCAGCCGGAACCTGCTGCACCGGATCCCGGGGCGGACGATCTCGAGAAGACCCGGCTCGCCGCCGCGGTGCCCGCCGCCGCCGCGGAACCCGTCGCTGCCGCGGAACTCGTCGCTGCCCGTGAGGTCGCGTCCCCGGGCGACTCGACGTCGTCCGGGGACATCGCGCCGCCCGACGCCCCGCCGGCGGCCGTCCCGCCGGCCGCGGTGCCACCCCCACAGGCCGACGTCCGGAAGGGCGGCGGGTCCCGCGGCCGGATCCGCAGCATCTCGATCGGCCTCGTCTTCTTCCTCACCTGCCTCAGCCTCGTCCTGGCGACGACGACGTGGTGGCTCCACGACACCCTGCTGGTCACGGACCGCTTCGTCACCCTCACCGCACCCCTGGCAAGCGACCCGGAGGTCCAGGAGGCCCTCGTCGAGGCCACCACGACCCAGGTCGAGGAGGCCCTCGGCCTGGGCCCGATCGGCTCGTATGTCGTGACCGGGATCGCGCGCGAGGTCTACTCCAGCGACGCCTTCGCCGAGCTGTGGGAGCGCGGCATGGCCTACGTCCACGAACAGCTCGTGGCCCTGCTGCGGGACGAGGGCACGGTCATCCAGACGCAGGATGGCAAGGTCGTGCTGAACCTCTTCCCGCTGTTCGACCGGATCCTCACGAAGATCAACGAGCTCGACATCGAGATCAACGGGACCGCCATCGAGGTGCCCACCTTCACGGACCCGACCGACGCGGACGCCAGCCGGGCGGAGCTCGCGGCGGCAGTCGGCCGCGAGCTGCGGCCGACCTTCGGCACCATCGCCGTGGCCGACTCGGCGAGGCTCGAGAACGCGCAGCGCTACGTGACACTCTTCGACGCGCTCGTCGTGGTCCTCTTCGTCGTGACGGGACTGCTCGCGATCCTGACCCTCGTCCTCGCCCGCCGGCGCATCCGGATGGTGGCGCTCCTGGGCCTCGGCGGCCTTGCCGCCCTGCTCGTGGCGCGCCTGGTCGTCAGCTCCGTCGCGGACGGGCTCGCGACGGCCGTCGTCGAGGCCGGGCCGGGGGCGATCATCGGCGGCCAGGCCGTGCGGGCCATCGCCGACTCCTACCGCGAGTTCGCGCGGGTCGTCCTGCTGATCGGCCTCGTGGCGGCCGTGGGGGCCACCGCGGCGGCGTGGCTCCTCGAGCGCCGCGCGGGCACCTCGTCCGGCGGCCGCGACCTCGCCAGCCTCGCCGATGGGTGGTTCCTGGCGCTGGCGGGACTCACCGTCGCCCTGATCGCGCTCCTGGTGGTCGGCCTCACCGCCGTGACGCTCGTGCTCGTCGCCGGCGCCTATCTCGTCTGGCTGGGCGTCCTCGCCTGGTCGCGGCGGCGGGAGGGCGCGCACGCCGCAGCGGCGTAAGGGCGCCGCCGCACCGTCGCAGGGGCGCCGGCGCGGCCTCGTCGCTCCGGTGTCCGGCGGGGCCGGTTCGCCCGACGTCAGCCTTCGAGCGTCGGGCGCGTCATCGCCTCGGGCTTCACCCAGGCGTCGAACTCCTCGGGGGTCAGGAAGCCCGAGGCCACGGCGGCCTCCCTGAGCGTGGAGCCCTCGTGGTGGGCCGTCTTCGCGATCTTCGCCGCCTTGTCGTAGCCGAGGTGCGGCGAGAGCGCCGTGACCAGCATCAGCGAGTTGGCCACGTGGGCGGCGATCCGCTCCTCGTCGGCCTCCAGGCCCTCGATGCAGAACTCGCGGAAGGAGCGGCAGCCGTCGGTCAGCAGCTCGATCCCGTGGAGCAGGTCGTGGGCGATGATCGGCTTGAAGACGTTGAGCTCGAAGTTGCCCTGGCTGCTCGCGATCCCGATCGCGACGTCGTAGGCCATCACCTGGACCGCGACCATCGTGATCATCTCGCTCTGGGTGGGGTTCACCTTGCCGGGCATGATCGAGGAGCCCGGCTCGTTCTCCGGCAGCCGCAGCTCGCCGAGGCCGGCCCGCGGGCCGGAGCCCAGCCAGCGGACGTCGTTGGCGATCTTCATCAGGTTCGCGGCGAGCGTCTTGACGGCGCCCGAGGCGAAGACCGTCGCCCCCTGGCCCGCGAGGCCCTGGAACTTGTTCGGCATCGAGACGAAGCCGAGGCCGGTCAGCTCGGCGATGCGCGCGGCCGACCGCTCGGCGAACTCGGGATGGGCATTCAGACCGGTGCCGACGGCCGTGCCGCCGAGGGCGATCTCGTGGAGCCCGGGCAGGGCGATGCGCAGGCGGGCGAGGTCGTCGTCGAGCATCGCGACGTAGCCGGAGAACTCCTGGCCGAGGGTCAGCGGGACGGCATCCTGGAGGTGGGTCCGGCCGATCTTGACGATCCCCATCCAGGCCTGCGCCTTGACGTCGAGCGCGTCGCGCAGGGCGGTGACGGAGGGGATGAGGCGCCGCTCGATCTCGGTGGCGACCGCCATGTGGAGCGCCGTCGGGAACGTGTCGTTCGACGACTGGCTCATGTTCACGTGGTCGTTCGGGTGGATCGGGGTCTTGCCGCCCCGGCTCCCGGTGGCCATCTCGTTGGCCCGGCCCGCGATCACCTCGTTCACGTTCATGTTCGACTGCGTGCCCGACCCTGTCTGCCAGACGCGGAGCGGGAACTCGGCCGCCAGGGTGCCGTCGATCACCTCGCCCGCAGCCCGCACGACGAGGTCGCGCTTGTCGGCCGGCAGGAGCCCCAGGTCTGCGTTCACCTCGGCGGCGGCGCGCTTGAGGATGCCGAAGGCATGGATGATCGACACCGGCATCGTGTCGCGGCTGATCGCGAAGTGGTGGAGCGAGCGCTGGGTCTGGGCGCCCCAGTAGTGGTCGGCCGGGACCTCGATGGGGCCCATCGAATCGGTCTCGGTCCGGGTGGCGGGAGCGTGCGGGTCGACGGTGGTCATGACGTTCCTCGCTGGCTGCTTCTCGTGGCCAGCGTACGCCCGCGACCGCACCCCCCGCAGGGTGGAGCGGCCCGAAGGGACGGGCCGTCCGGCGTCCGTCGGACGGCCCAGCCGGCTGTCCCGTGCCCGCGCGCCCGGGCTGCGCGGCTCCCGCGCCGGCGCTGGATCGACGGCGGTGAGGGCCGGACGTGGGGCGTCCGGTGGGGTCAGGTGGGACTTCCGTACGACAGAAGATGGGCTCCCGAGGTGAGACGATCCGGCGCAACGTGCTCGGCCCGCGCTCGTGATCGCGGAACGCCAGCGCAACACGGACGTGGAGACGGTCCACGACCACGATCTCAGGTAGGAGTGATCCGTGTCGTTGCCCAGCCGCGGGCCGCTGCGCCCCTTCGGAGTCCTGTCGGGCGTCCTGTTGATCCTCGCGGGCCTCCTGCCGGCCGCCGGGGCTTCGCCTGCGCCGGTCGCGGCCATCTCGACGACCGTCGTCGTCAGCCAGGTCTACGGCGGCGGCGGCAACGCGGGCGCGACCCTGAGAAACGACTTCATCGAGCTGTTCAACCGGGGGACGACGACGGTCGACCTGAGCACCTGGTCCGTCCAGTACGCGGCGACGACCGGCACGACCTGGTTGAAGACGCACCTCTCCGGCACGCTCGCCCCGGGCAAGTACTACCTGGTCCAGGAGGCCCAGGGGGCCGGCGGCACCACGAACCTGCCGACGCCCGATGCGACGGGCACCATCGCATTGAGCGCGACGGCCGGCAAGGTTGTCCTCGTCAGCACCCAGACGCTGATCTCGGCCGGGACGAGCTGCCCGTCGGGCGCCTCCATCGTCGACCTCGTCGGCTACGGGACGGGCACCAACTGCTTCGAGGGTCCGGGGCCCACGGCCACCCTCTCGAACACCACGGCGGCACTTCGCAAGGCGAACAGTTGCACCGAGACCGACGAGAACAGCAGCGACTTCGGCGTTGGGAGCCCGAACCCGCGGAACACCGCCGCACCCTCGAGCTCCTGCGGGCCGGTCAACACGCCGCCGGTCGTGACGCTCGATCCTCTCGACCAGACCGTGAACGCCGGCACCACGGCGACCTTCGGCTCGGCGGCAACGGGATCGCCCGCCCCGACGGTCCAGTGGCAGGAGAGCCGCGACGGCGGCGCCACCTGGTCCGATGTCCCGGGCGCCATGAGCACGACGCTCAGCTTCGCGGCGACCGCGTCGCAGACGGGCTACCGCTACCACGCCGTCTTCAGCAGCGCGGCCGGGACGGCGACCTCGGCCTCCGCGACGCTCACCGTCAACACGCCGCCGGTCGTGACGCTCGATCCTCTCGACCAGACCGTGAACGCCGGCACCACGGCGACCTTCGGCTCGGCGGCAACGGGATCGCCCGCCCCGACGGTCCAGTGGCAGGAGAGCCGCGACGGCGGCGCCACCTGGTCCGATGTCCCGGGCGCCATGAGCACGACGCTCAGCTTCGCGGCGACCGCGTCGCAGACGGGCTACCGCTACCACGCCGTCTTCAGCAGCGCGGCCGGGACGGCGACCTCGGCCTCCGCGACGCTCACCGTCAACACGCCGCCGGTGGTCGTGAGCCAGGTCTACGGCGGTGGCGGCAACGTGGGCGCGACCCTGCGGAACGACTTCATCGAGCTGTTCAATCGAGGCACGACGAGTGTCGACCTCAGCAACTGGTCCGTCCAGTATGCGGCGACGACCGGCATCAACTGGATCCGGACGAACCTCTCGGGTACCCTTGGCCCGGGCCAGCACTACCTCGTCCAGGAGGCGCAGGGGGCCGGCGGCACCACGAACCTGCCGGTGCCCGACGCCGTCGGGACGATCGCCGTCGACCAGGCCGCCGGGAAAGTCGTCCTCGTCAGCACCCAGGTCACGATCGCTGGGGGGACGAGCTGCCCGACTGGACCGTCCGTCGTCGACCTCGTCGGCTACGGGACGGGCACCAACTGCTTCGAGGGTCCGGGGCCCACGGCCACCCTCTCGAACACCACGGCGGCACTCCGCAAGGCGAACGGCGAGACCGACACGAACGACAACGCAAGCGACTTCGCCGTGGGGAGCCCGAACCCCCGGAACACCACCTCGACGCCCGAGCCGACGCCCACACCGACGCCCACGCCCACACCGACGCCCACGCCCACACCGACGCCCACGCCCACACCGACGCCCACACCGACGCCCACGCCCACACCGACGCCCACGCCCACACCGACGCCCACGCCCACGCCCACACCGACGCCCACGCCCACACCGACGCCAGGCACCGCCCCGACGGCCCGGACGGACCGGGTCGCCGTCAGCTTGGGCGGCACGGTCGTCATCGACGTACTGGCCAACGACAGCGGCCCTGATGGCGCCCTGGATCCCGCAAGCGTGTCGATCGTCTCCGGCCCTCGGCACGGCACCGTGTCGATCGACTCGCGGAGCGGCAAGACCACGTACAGGCCCAACACCGGGTACCTGGGCGAAGACACATTCGACTACCGGGTCTGCGACGAGGCGCATCCGCCCGCCTGCACGACCGGCACGGTCCTCGTGGTCGTCGGTCTCCCGTCGACATCAACGCTCGCAGCCGCGGGAGGACCTGCCCGGGCACTCGACGGCATCCCGGCCTGGGCGGCGCTGTGGGCCCTGACCACGCTCGCCGTCCTGGTGGCCAGGGATCCGCGGCGGCGTCGGCACGTCGTCGATGCAGGATCAGACGGGCAGACCGCAACGTCGTCGGCATCGTGCCCCCGGTCCGCAGCACCCGCGCCGGTCGGTGGCGCGCGGCGGGCGGGACGGGATCGCCACGACCGTGCATGACCGCGGCGGGCGGGACAGCGGGGACCGGACGGACCGCTGCGGCGGTCCGGGTCGGCGCGGGCGCGGCCGCGGGGACGGTCAGGCGCGGGCGCGGCCGTCCAGCGCGCCTGCGAGCTCGGTCAGGCGGGCCACCTCGTCGCCGGCCAGCACGAGGTTGGCTGCCGCGGCGTTCTCCTCGAGCTGGGCGATCGTGCGAGCGCCCGGGATCGCGATGGTGTTGGGATGGGAGATCACCCAGGCCAGCGCGACCTGGGCAGGCGTGGCGCCATGCACGGCAGCGATCTCCTGGAGCGCCCCGTGGAGCGGCGCGAGCCGGGCCCGCGATCCTGTGCGGAAGTGCCGGTTGGCCGCCCGCACGCCGCCCGGCCGCTGACCGATCTCCCCCGGCGCGCGAGCCAGGAGTCCCTGCCCCAGCGGCGAGTACGCCACGACCAGGCGCCCCATGGCGGCCGCATACGGGACCAGGTCGCGCGCCGGCGCCGGGCTGAGCAGGCTGAAGCGGACCTGGTTCGCGATGACGGGGAGGCGGAGCGCGCGCTCGGCCTCCTGCCATCGGGCCAGGTCGTAGTTGCTGACGCCGACGCGGCGCACGTGGCCGGCGTCGACGAGCGGCCGCAGCGCCTGCATCGTCCGTCGAACCGAGACGAACGGGTTGGGCCAGTGAGCGTAGTAGAGGTCGAGCGTATCGACCCCCAGGCGGCGCCGGCTGCCGGCTGCCTGGCGGGCCACGATGGGCTCGGCGGGGGCGAGCGGCAGGAACTTCGTGGCCACGACGAGGTCGCCGCGCGCATCGACCGGGACCGCGCCCAGGGCACCGGCGATGATCCGCTCGGACCGGCCGGGCCCGTAGGCCTCGGCCGTGTCCAGCATCGTGATCCCCAGCTCGAGGGCGCGATGGACCAGCTCGGGGGCGGTCCCGGCGGCGTAGTCCGCGCCGTACCCCCACTCGCGGGACCCGAACTGCCAGGTCCCCAGGCCGATCACCGAGCTGCGGAGGCCTTCTGCCTCGACGTGGCGCATCGCGTCTCTCTCCTGCGGTTCGGCGACCCGACTACGGCGCCAGCGTCCCGAAGAAGACCTGCCAGGCGAGCACGGTCTTGGCCACCAGGCTGAAGAGCATGTACGCCCGCTCGCCGTAGAGGTAGTCGCGCCAGCGCCCGACCTTCCGGTACTGCAGGACCATGTTGATCGCGAAGACGTTGAAGCTGATGAACAGCGACACGAAGATCGCGATGACGAAGGCCGGGATCGCGGCGGCGTCGGGCTCCGTCGCGGCGGTGCCGAGGGCGATCGCGATGACGAGCCACGGGACGATGCCGGCGATGACGCCGAAGTTGAAGTGGAGCCACTGCGGGCGCTCGCGGCCCTCGTTGGCGGCCTCCATGCTCCAGCCGAAGAGGTTCATCGCGGCGTTGATCCCGAAGATCGCGACGAGGGTGCCGATCTCCTGGATCCCGGAGAGCGTGGCGATGACGACGATCATCACGCTCGAGCTGAAGGCGTACTCCACCCAGCGCGCCGGGTTCTGCCCCCGGGCCAGCATGCGCTCGTACCAGCCGCGGGCCGGGAAGGCGACGGCGAAGTGGGCGATCGAGCTCATCAGGAAGAAGACCGCCACGGCCACCCCGATCGGCAGCTCGAAGAGCGCCCGCTGGGCGGGCACGAGCGTCTGGGCGACGGTGTCGAAGGTCACGTAGCTGCTGACGACGGGGGCGGTCGCCATCGGCGACTGCATCAGCGAGAGCGCCAGGATGATGGCGAACTGCGCGAAGTGGAGAAGGGCCAGCGTCGCGTTCCAGCGGAAGAGGCCGCGGGCGCGGTCCTCGGCGATGGGGGTGGGGGTCAGCGTGGCGGGGGCGGTCATGGGGCTCTGGTCCTCGGCTCGGGGCGTCTGGGGCTGGCGCGTGGGCGCCGCACCCTTTCTTCGTTCCTCGGGGCGCGGCGGATGACCTCGCCGCACGGAGCCCGCCCACCCGGGGCGTGCGGGCCGTTCGAGCGGATCCGTCAGGCGCGGTTGCCGACGACCGGCGGAACGGCGCCGGCGGCCGGGAGGTCGGCGGCTCGAACGTCGGTGAGAGGGGCGTCCGTCGCGAGCGCCCGCCCGAGGTACGTGGCGTAGTCCGGCTGCGTCCGCTCGTAGCCGCTCTCCATGAGCGGCGACGACACCATGAAGTCGGCGGTGGCGCGGTTGCAGGCGATCGGGATGTTCCAGACGACCGCCAGCCGGAGGAGGGCCTTCACGTCCGGATCGTGGGGCTGTGGCTCGAGGGGATCCCAAAAGAAGACGAGGAAGTCGATCCTTCCCTCCGCGATGAGCGCGCCCAGCTGCTGGTCCCCGCCGAGCGGGCCCGACCGGAGCTTCTCGATCGGCTGCCCGAGCTCGCGCTCGAGGAGCGTCCCCGTCGTGCCGGTCGCCCAGAGCTCGTGGCGGCCGAGGATGTCGAGGTTGTAGCGCGCCCACTCCACCAGGTCGCGCTTCTTGTTGTCGTGGGCGACGAGCCCGATCCGAAGCCGGCGCGGCTCGTCGCCAGTCGTGGCGTCAGCGTGGTCGGACACGGCGTCATCGTGGTCGGACACGGGGTCACCTCCTGCGGGCGGGCTGCCTGCCGGTGCCCCGCCGCCCCCAGCGTACTGCGCTCCCGGGATCCGGACGCGTCCCGAGCCGGCCCGGCCCCGCCCGGCCCGGCTCGGTCCCGCCCGCCGCGCCCGGGGCACGTTTGGGCCGAACGGGGTACAATTGGCACTTCCCACGCGGCGGGCCGACTCCCGCCGACCGTGCTCGGCGTCTCCGACGTGGAGCGCTCGACCTCGCACCCCGGAGGCCACCGCCCATGGCATCTCCCATCCCCCGCCGGCCGATCACGGATCCGGGACCGCGCCACGTGATCGCCGAGTACCGCCATCGCCTCCAGCAGGTGACGTGCGAGTGCGGGTGGCAGGGCAGCAGCGCATCGCCGGACTCGCGCCCGTCGGAGTGGAGCTCGCACGTCGCCGCCCACCGAACGGGGTCGCGCTGACCTACCCCCGGCCCTCGGGCCGGACTGCCCGGATCACCGGGATGGCCACCCCCACGAGCGCCGCGTTCATCGGAACCGGCGCTCGCGCGATTCCCGGGCTCGCTACGCTGTCCCTGCGTGCCGTCCACGCTGGCACGTCGATCCGACAGGAGCAGGCCCCGTGAGCTACACCTATGCGGTCATCGGTGCCGGACGCCAGGGCACGGCCGCCGCCTACGACATGGCGCGCCTCGGCGATGCCGCGCGCGTCAAGATCGCCGACGCCGACCTCGAGGCCGCCCGCCGCGCGGCCGAGCGCGTCAACCGGCTCGCGGGCCGGGAGGTCGCGATCCCGTTCGCCGTCGATGCCACCGACCCGGCCGCGCTGCGCGCCTTCCTCACCGACGTGGATTCGTTCCTCTCGGCGGTCCCCTACTGGCTCAACCCGGGAATCGCCCGGGCCGCCATCGACGCCCGCGCGAGCATGACCGACCTGGGTGGCAACACCGACCTCGTCCGGGAGCAGCTGACCCTCTCGCCGGAGGCGGAGGCCGCCGGCATCGCGATGATCCCCGACTGCGGCCAGGTCCCGGGCATGGGGACGAGCCTGTCCGTGTACGCGATGTCGCTCCTCGACGAGACCGACGAGGTCACGTTCTGGGACGGCGGCAACCCGCTGCACCCGGAGCCGCCGTTCAACTACATCCTCACCTTCAACATCGCGGGGCTCACGAACGAGTACCACGGCGTCGCCCACTTCCTCCGCGACGGCCGGCACGTCGAGGTGCCGACCTTCCGCCGGGAGGACTACGAGATCGTCGACTTCCCCGAGCCGATCGGGCGGATGGAGGCGTTCGTCGCCGGCGGCGGCACCTCCACGATGCCGTGGACGTTCGAGGGGAAGCTCCGGACGCTGTGGAACAAGACCCTGCGCTGGCCCGGCCACTTCGCGGAGTGGAAGGCCTACATGGACGCCGGCCTCCTCGAGACCGACCCGGTCGACGTGAACGGCGTCCCCGTGGTTCCGCGCGACGTGCTCCACGCGCTCCTCGACCCGAAGATCCGCGCGAAGCCGGGCGAGCCCGACCTCGTCATCGTGCGCGTCCTGGCCCGCGGCCGGAAGGGCGGGCGGCCGGCGGAGGTCGTCATCGAGCTGATCGACCGCTTCGACGAGGCGACCGGCTTCACGGCGATGGAGCGAACCACCGGCTGGGACGGCTCGCTCAAGGCGATCCTCAACGCCCGCGGGGTCACGCCCCGCGGCGCCCACCCGGCCGAGGTCGCGGTCCCCGGGCCGCTGTACGCGGAGGAGCTCCGGCGCCGCGGGTTCAGCCTGACGGAGACGTGGAGGGCCGACGCCGGCGCGCCGGGAGCCCGGTGATGCGGGCGGCCGACCCGCGCGACGCCCGGCGCCTGCCGTGGGCGCTGCTGGCGTACGCCGTCGCCCTCGCGATCTTCCTCCTCGTGCCCCCGCGCCTCACGGGCGAGCCCGGGCTCTTCGCCGGCTTCACCTGGCAGGAGGCGGTCGACCTCCTCACGCCGATCGTCGTGATCTCGCTCGCGTGGCTGATCGCCGACCTGGCCGGCGGGCTCGGCCGCCTGGGCACGATCGTCTTCCTCGTGATCGCGGCGGTCTGGGTCGAGGGGCAGGCGATCCACCTCGCCACGAACGGGATCGGGGACACCCTCGCCACCTGCGGTCCGCGCGAGGCCTTCTACGAGACGGTCCCCGGGGCGCTCACCCACTGGTACGACGAGTGGCTCAGCCACTGGCTCTGGCACGCGGCGTGGGTGGCGCTGTCGATCCTGCTCCTCGCCGTCGGCTCGCGGCCGAGCGCGACGGCCGCCGGCACGGGGACATGGCTCGCGGTCGCCGCCGGGCTCGTCCACGGCTTCACCTTCGGCGTCGTCACGATCGAGGGCGAGACCTATCCCCTGGGCATCGTCCTCTCGCTCGTCCTCCTCGCGTGGGGCGGCCTCGAGCTGCAGCGCGGGCCCCGCGGGCGCCCGGTGGTCGTCTTCTTCGTCGCCTCGTCCCTCCTCGTCCTCGTGGGCTACCTCTTCTGGGCCGTGGCGTACGGCTGGCCCCTCAAGGGGATCTGGGAGGTCTTCTTCGAGAGCTGCCCACCGGTCTAGGCGCCGGGCGGATCGGCAGCCCTGGCTTCCTCTGCCGAGCGGGCGCCGTCGGCCCGCGCCGGCCCGGCGTCAGTCCGGCGTAGGCCTCGCCGATGGGTCCGCCGCCGCGGCCCGCCGATCGCGCCACGCCTGGTAGCAGGCCGGGGCGTGCACGACGACGTAGTAGGCGATGTACGCGTAGGCCACGCCGGCGAGGGCGTCGATCACCCAGTGATCGCCCGTGTAGATGACCGAGAACGCCACCAGCAGGGTGTAGCCGAAGGCAAGCCACCCGATCCGGCCGAAGGCCCGCCGCAGGACGAGGAACGCCAGGAACGGATAGGCGACGTGCAGCGACGGGAAGGCCGCCACGGGGTTCGGGTTGACGCTCCCGAACGCGAGGGAGTACAGGTAGCGCCCATCGAACCCGAGCGCGTCGGCGAGCGTCTCGAAGGCGCCCGGCTTGAGGTAGGTGATGACGGGCCGCCCGTCGGGCCCGTCGAGCAGGCCCATCCACGCGACGTACCAGGGTGGCGCGGCCGGCAGGAGCAGGTAGGTGATGAAGCCCGCGAGGCTCAGCAGGATCAGGGCGGCCACGAAGTCGTAGTACTGGGGTCGCCGGTACAGCCAGAGGACGAACCCGGTCGCCAGCGGGAGGGCGAAGTGGAGCATGTAGACGATCGTGGCCGCGATCGCGATCCCGTCCAGCCCGGCGGCCGGCCGCAGGGCGTCCTGGAGGACCTGCGTCGGGATGAGGCCGAAGAAGACGAGCCGATCAGCCGTCGCGAGGTCGGCGGCATGGAGGGGCAGGCCGGCGTCGTCGGCCACGCCGCGCATCAGCTCGTACGCGAGGAGCAGCACGACGAACGGGAGCCAGTCGCGCAGGAAGAGCCGGCCACGGCCCAGCAGGACCGCCGCCAGCCCGAAGGCGACGGCCAGGACGTCGGGCGTGAGCGCGACGCCGCCGACGACCATGAGCACGACGACCAGCGCCGCGTAGGCGAGCACGCCGACGAGCAGCAGCCGGTCGTTGCGCCGGGCGAGGGCGCCGAGGTGCGGGCCGGGCGCGAGCGTGACCGAGCTGTCTGCGTGGTCTCCGGGCATCGAGCCCGAATCTACTCCGATGCCGGGATCGGATCGCGTGGACCGCATCCCGGTCCGCAGCGCTCTCGGGCCGCTACCGGCGAACCTGGCGACATCACCCGGAGGTCGCGGCTCCGCCGAGTCTTGCCGCCACGCCTTCGATCACCACGTCGAGGGCGATCTCGAACTGCTCCTCGAGCGACCGCCGCCCCGGGAGTGGCCCTTCACGGCCTTCGTCTACGAGCCGCTCCACGCGTACATGGAGACGGGCCTGCTGCAGGGGCTGAAGCGACGCGCCGAATCGCCAGGTGCGTCGATCGCCGTGACGGGCGGCTGGCGGATCGAGCGCCTGGCGCCCCAGTTCTCACGCACGGACGCGATGAACACCGCGGCCCAAGCCCGATGGGCGCTCCGTCAGGCGGGGGCCGTCAGGCGGCGAGATCGGCCCTCGTTCGCGCGCGCTCGGCAAGCCCGGCCACGAGTGCCGCGACCTCGGCGCCGACCCGGGGGTCGGCCAGGACGAGGTCGTCGTCGAAGGCCTCCGTGGCGTACGGGACCGCGACAGTCTGATCGACGACGTGTGCGCCCGTCCGCCGCAGGGTGCGGACGACCGAGTCGATCCCGCCCCGAGCTCCGCCCCGGCCGGTTGCCGTGCCCATCACCGCAACCGGCTTGCCGACCAGGATCCGGACCGGACCGCGCGATGCCCAATCGAGCGCGTTCTTGAGAACCGCGCTCGTCCCATCGTTGTACTCGGGCGTGGCGATGAGCAGCGCGTCCGCCTCGGAGATCGCACGCCGGAGATCGGCCACGCGGGCGGGAAGGCCGGCCTCCTCGACATCAGCATCGAAGAAGGGCAGGGCACCCAGCCCATCGAAGGTCACCGTCACGACGCCCGCCGGCCCGACCTCACTCGCGGCGCGCAGGAGCGCCCGGTTGTAGGAGGCCGCGCGGAGGCTGCCCGCGAGGCCCAGGATCTTGATCGTGTCGCCAACCATGCTCGTTCCTTCTCCGCGCCATCTCGACCGTCAGCGGTCTGGGCATCTGCCGGGGCGAGTGGCGGCTCCACCGTCACGCGAGCGCGCCACGGACTTCACTGGAGTATTCGCGGCGATGACCACCACGGATCGCGGCGAATGTCCGATGCGTCGGGACCAGTCTCAGAACGCCGGAGTCAGGCCGACAGGGCCAGGGGCTCGATGCCGCGCCCCTTGTCCATCGCGATCTGGAGACGCGGGGCGGTTGCCGCGCGAATCACACCGGCCGCGCTCCCGTCGTAGCCTGTGGCCATGCCTGATGACGAGACGCCGTTCCCAACCCCACCCGCCAGATCGGACGCCGAGTGGCGCGCCGTCCTCACTCCCGAGCAGTACATGGTCCTGCGCCAGAAGGGGACCGAGCGGGCCTTCGCGGGGGCTCTCTGGGATGAGCACAGGCCGGGCACGTACCGCTGTGCCGGCTGCAACACGGAGCTCTTCCGCTCCGACACGAAGTTCGAGTCGGGTACGGGCTGGCCGAGCTTCTATGCCCCGGCCGACCCGGCGGCAGTCGCCACCAGGACGGATCGCTCCCTGTTCATGACTCGGACCGAGGCCGTGTGCGCCACGTGCGGCGGGCACCTCGGGCATGTCTTCGACGATGGCCCGAACCCGACGGGCCTTCGCTACTGCATCAACTCGGCGGCGCTGGAGCTCGATCCGGGGGACTGATCGGCCGCGCCAGGCCCCCCGGCGGTCACCACCACCTCCGCGCCTCGCGAGGTCCAGTCGCCGGTGGGGTGCCGATCCGCGGTCCGTGGCCGTCCGCACCTCTAGCATTACCCCGATGCGATCGTTTGCCTCCACGCCCGCCGACAACCTCCGGCGCCGCGTCGTCCGCGAGGCCGAGGGGCTGTTCTCGCATGCCGACGACCCCCTTGCCGACACGCTGCTCTATGCCGGAGATCCGGGGCTCTTCGGTCCGGGCTCCGTCACCTGGGAGCTCATGGGTGACGCGTCGACGTTCATCGGGGGCATCCGCGCGCTGCTGGTCCAGGCGGCACATCCGGAGGTCGTGGCCGGAGTCGCGGACCATTCGCGCTACCGGGAAGACCCGCTCGGACGCCTGTCGCGGACCTCGAACTATGTGACCGCCACCTCGTACGGCGCCATGCCGGAGGTGGACGCGGCGGTCGCGACGGTGCGGCGCGCGCACGCCAGGGTGCGCGGGACGTCCCATCGCGGGATCCCGTACACGGCGGGAAACCCGGCGCTGGCTGCGTGGGTCCACAACTCGCTCACGGATTCGCTCCTCGTCGCAGCCCAGGTATTCGGTCCGCGGTCGCTGTCGACGGAGGAGGCCGACCAATTCGTCACGGAGCAGGCGCGCGTCGGCCGTCTCCTGGGGGCGGATCCACTGCCCGCGACGGCTGCGGACCTCGCCCGCTGGGTGGCGGAGCATCCCGCCGTCGCGCCGTCCCCCGGCATGGTCGAGGCTGTCCGGTTCCTCCGGCAACCGCCCCTGAGCCCGGCGGTGCTGCTCAGCTATCGACTGATGGCGGCGGCGGCCGTGGCCACGCTCCCCGAGCGGTTGCGGGAAGTCCTGGACGTCCGTGCCCGCCGGGGCGCCGTCCCCGCTGGCCGTGCGTCCATGCGCTCACTTCGGTGGGTCCTCGGCTACTCCCCGCGATGGCGGGTGGCGCTCCTCCGCGCGGGCGCGCCCATCCCGGAGGACCGGTTCAAGCAGAAGACGCCCTTCGAGACGATCACGCGCACGACGCACCCCTGACCAGCGCGGCGCTCGGGCCATCGGCATGCGCCCCGCACCGGCGCGATCAGCCGGTTGGATACCTCGGGTGGACGGTCCGCTCCTCCCGTGCCGCCAGCGCCAGGGCGTCCAGCGCCGCCATGTTCCAGATGCTGCCCTCCGGGAGAACGTCCAGGCCTCCCTCGCCCCGCACGCTCCGGGCGACGTGCTCCACCATCAGCCGGTACTCGTCCGCGCCGGCAACCCGGTGCACCTCGGCGGCCATCCGTGCGCGGCGCGGAGGGCGGCGGCCTGCTCCGCCGGTGTCGGGCGAGGCGTCCCTCAGTCCACCGTGAGCGTCTTGGACAGGTTTCGGGGGAAGTCCGGGTCGAAGCCCCGGAGCACGCTCATGTGGTACGAGAGCAGCTGCAGCGGCAGGACGCCGAGCAGGGCGCTGACCTGCGGGTCCGACCCAGGGATGGCCACCAGGTCGTCGCCGTTGGCGCGCAGGCGCGGATCCTCCTCGGCGATGGTGATGGTCCGGGCGCCGCGCACCTTGACCTCGTTGATGCCGCTGATGATGAGCGGGATGTCGGCCGGGCCTGCGACGAAGACGATCGGGAAGCCGGCGGTCACCGCGGACAGTGGACCGTGCTTGAACTCGGTCGAGAGCATCCCCTCGCAGTGCGCGTACGTGATCTCCTTGAGCTTGAGGGCGCCTTCGAGGGCGATCGGGTAGGTCGCGCCGTAGCCCAGGCAGTACAGGTCGTCCCAGGAATTGATCTCGGCGGCGATCGCCTCGACCTGCCCGGCCGTCGCCGCGAGCGTCTCCTCCATGAGGTCCGGCACGTGCGCCAGGAGACCCGTGTCCCTCCCCGCCAGGCGGTAGGCGAGATAGAGGAACGTCAGGACCTGGTTCGTGAACGTCTTGGTGGCCGGCACGCTGATCTCGTAGCCACAGCCGAGCGGCAGGCAGAGGCGGGCGGCGCGGGTCAGGGTGGAGCCGACCACGTTGGCGAGGCCGAAGCAGGTCATTCCCCGCCCCTCGGCCGCCTCGAGGGCGTTGAGGACGTCCTTCGTCTCGCCCGACTGGCTGACGAAGATCCCGACGTCCTCGTGACCGATGGCGGGCGCGTACTGGGCGATGAACTGCGGCGCGAGCACGGGGATCGCCACCCGCCCGGCGAGCTGGGCCAGGTAGACGGAGCCGAGCGAGGCGGCGTGGAAGCTCGTGCCGCAGCCGACCAGGAAGAGATGCCGCGCGTCCCGCATCTGCTCCACGAGCGACGCCACGTCCGCGCTCGCGTCCAGCAGGTGCAGGAGCTCGCGCCCGACCTGCGGCTGCTCGTGGATCTCCTTCAGCATGAAGTGCGCGTAGCCGCCCTTCATGACCGCGTCCATCGACTCGGTGACGGCCTCGACCGGGCGGTCGACGAGCCGCCCGTCCTTGACCGAGCGGACCTCCACTCGGTCCGCCCACAGCGTCACGATCTCCCCGTCCAGCGGCCGGATGACGTTCCGCGTCAGCGGCAGGATGGAGGGCAGGTCCGACGAGACGCAGGTGAAGCCGTCGCCGATCCCGACGACGAGGCCGGACCCCTTCTTGAAGGCGTAGAGCCGGTCGTCGTCGGCCTTCCCGATCACGAACGCGTAGTCGCCCTGCAGGTCCCCGAAGGCGAGCCGGATGGCGTCGATGAACGTGTAGCCGCGCCGGACGTAGCGCTCCACGGCGTGGACACAGGTCTCGCCGTCGTTCTCCGAGCGGACGGTCATCCCCTCGGCCAGGAACTCGACCCGAAGCTCGGCGTTGTTGACGACGTTGCCGTTGTGCGCCCCGACCATCGCGCCGTCCGAGTCGAGATGCGGCTGGGCGTTGGCCTGCGACGGCTCGCCGAACGTGGCCCAGCGCAGCTGCGCGATCCCGCGGCTGCCCCGCATCTCCGCGAAGCCGTGGCGCGCGGCCACCGCGTCGACCTTGCCGACGTCCTTGCGCAGGTCGATCGTGCCGTCCCGGAAGGTCGCCGCCCCGACGGAGTCGTAGCCGCGGTAGGTCAGCCGCCGCGCGGCCTCGACCAGGATGGGCCCGAGGGCCTCGTCCCTGTCGGTCACGTAGCCGAAAACGCCGCACATCCCTGCAGATCTCCCGGTTCGGCGGTGTCAGGCTGATCGCCGCATCGACCGCTGCCCGCTATGGTGCCGACTCCCGCGCGCGGATGTTGCGGCTGGCCGACAGGGGCGGGCGGCGAGGGCCGGGCCGGGCGCCCCCAGGTCACGCTCGCGGCCGGCGCCGCGCGAGGCGTGGCGCCCACAGCCCGATCCCGACGCCGAACGCGGCGTGGCCGAGGAGCATGATCCGGTTGGTCCGCGCCGCCTCGCCGGACCGGAGACCGAGCCAGCCGTAGCCCATCGAGGGGAACATGACGAGGAGCGGAAACACGGACGTGGCGATGCCGAACGCCGTCCCTCCCGGGAAGCTCGGTCGCCCGTTCCCGCGACGCGGCAGCAGCAGGAATGCCTGCGTGAGGATGATGCCCGTGGCGTAGTGCGTGAGGAGACCCACGGTCGCCCGGTGCGCATCGACCGCTGCGGCGCCTACGAACGCTGGCGTGTCGACGCGATCGTGATGCGACCTGGGCGACGGCGGGCGTCGTGAGAGCAGGTGGCTGGGTCAGGCACTCCGTGAACGCCCTCGAGCCGACATCGGCCCGACGATTGCCTCCTTCCTGCCGGCGCGGCTGGCTGCGAGACGGTCAGCGGAGCGGCCAGGGCGACGGCAGGCCCACCATCGGCTCATGCGTCGTCGCCATCCGCAGCGTCGAGACGACGAACGGGTTCGGGTTGGCGGGGCACACCGTGCCCACCGGGGGCAGCGTCCCGTCGAGGAGATACGCGTCCACGTAGTCCGTGACACACGTGCTCCGGCCGTAGGCCGTGTGGCCCCAGCCCGCGTACGACAGCAGCCGGCTCTTGGGGAGCAGCCGCGCGCTCGCCTGGGCGCCCGCGTAGTCCGTCACCCCGTCGAAGTAGTTGCCCACCACGAGGACCGGCGCGGACGTGCGGGCCGTCCACGGGCCCGTGTAGCGGTCGGGCGCAACAGGCCACGACGCGCAGCCCGTGTTGGACCACCACCAGTACGGTCCGAACTGGGACCCCGCCGCCGCGTACGCGCCCGTGAGGCGGAACTCGGCGAAGGTGGAGGGGTACTCGGTGTCGGCGCACTGGTTGCCGTAGTAGGCATCGAACCCGTTGTCGTAGTCCGCCTCCCGGACCTGGCTGCCGCCCAGCCGGTCGGCGAGAGCGCCGCGGGTCTCGAGAGCCGCGGCGGCCGCCAGCGGGTCGCCCAGGACGGCATCGGCCAGCGCACCGAAGTACGCCCCGTAGCCGTCGGGACCGCCCCAGTACTCGGGCACGTACATCGCGGAAGCCGCGTCCGCGATGAGGTAGTCGTACGTGTACTGGCTGCCGTCCTCGAGCTCGAGCGGCGCCGACCGCAGCGCGGCGGCGAGGGCGTCCCAGCGGGCCGCCGCGCCACCGGGAGCCGAGAGCGCACAGCCGGGGCCGGCCTCGTCGCACAGCCGGAGGAACTCCTCGAACTCCTGCTGCGTCGCGACCCGGTCGGACCGGACCTGCGTGCCGTTCGCCCACAGGCGCGGATCGAGCACGCCGTCGATGACCAGGGCGCGGACGTTGCGCGGGAACAGGTTCGCGTAGGTGTTGCCGATGTACGAGCCGTACGAGAAGCCGAGGTAGGTGAGGCCGCGGTCGCCGACGGCCCGCCGGAGCAGGTCGAGGTCGCGGACGACGTCGGCGGTGCTCATGTGCCGGGCGATGGCCTCGTTGCTGCCGAGGCATCGGCCGGCCAGGCCGCGATAGCGCTCGTAGAACGGCCGGAACTGGGCGCGCTCGTACGGAAAGACGGGGATGCCGTCGAAGAACGCGTACAGCTCGTCCTCGCTCGGGAAGCAGCGCAGCGGATCGGACGCGCCGACCCCGCGCGGGTCGAAACCCACGATGTCGAAGCGACCGCCCAGCCGGGCGTCGAGGAAGGCACCGAACCCCCCGAGCACGAGGCCGACGCCGGAGCCGCCCGGTCCCCCGGGGTTGACGAACAGGGAGCCGATGCGATTGGCCGAATCGCTGGCCGGCACCCTGGCCAGGGCGATCACGGTGGTGGCGCCGGCGGGGGCGTCGTAGTCGAGCGGCACGACCGCCTCGGCGCACTCGATGCCGGGGTAGTCGGGCCCGCACGGCACCCAGTCGAGCCGGGGCACCGTGGGCCCGTTCCGCTCCGCGCTGACCGGCGACGCGGCCGCCAGCAGGGTGACGACGAGGATGATCGCGGGCACGACGCGGCGGACGGACCGCGTGCGATCGAGAAGCCGCATGACCTGCACCTCCAGCTCCGTGATGCCAGACCGCGGTCGGGGGGCGAAACGAGGCGCGACGCTCGAGCTGCTGCCTGATGCGCCCCGCGATCGCCTCCTCGACGACCGTGTCCGGGTCGCGCAGTCCGCCCAGGCTGGCCTTGACGCCCACGAGTCCTGCGTATAGCGGCGGACACGTCGGGCAGGTTTCGAGATGTGCCTCGACGGCCGACCGCGTGTCCGCGTCGAGCTCGCCGTCGAGGTATGCCGAGACGTGTCGGCGGGCACGCCAGCAGCGGAGCGGCTGGGCGAGGCTCGCCAGGCGTCGCTCATCGCCCTCGGCGAGGGCGCTCACCAGCATCATCCGTCCCCTTCGCAGGCGCTGCTTCGTCGCCGGAAGCCCGGCGTCCATCGCGCGGCCGATCTCCACGGCGGTCCACCCGACGACATCGTGGAGGACGACCGGAACCCGGTAGATGACCGGGAGGCGCGCCAGCGCATCCTCGAGCTCGTCGCGGAGCTCCGCCCGCTCGAGCACGCGCTCGGGTGCGACGGAGTAGTGGTCGTCCCGCCAGTCCGCCTCGACGGCGTCGATGTCGAGCTCTTCGCGATGGACGCGGGACCGATCGATGACCCGGTTGACGAGGCTCCGCCGGAGCCAGGCGGAGAGCGCCGCCGCGTCGCGGAGCTGGTCGCGGCGGCGCCAGGCGCCCACGATCGTCTCCTGGGCACAGTCCTCCGCCTGGTCCGCGTCACGGACCAGGCGGGTCGCGAGCCGGACCAGTCGGGGCAGCTCCGCGACCAGCTGTTCGGCGAACGCGTCGGTGGCGGAGCCGTCCCCTGGTGCCGGTGCGATCGGGTCGTCGTCCATGGTCACGCGGCCGTCCCCGGCGCCGAGATCCTGCTCGGCGGCGCCGCGGACGGCTACGCGAACATCCACGGGCCGAACGAGCGCGTCCTGCTCGACGAGCTCGAGCGGACGACGCTCGCGATCGCGGACCTGCTCGGCCGCCTGGCCGCGAGCGGTGGAGGTGCGGCGTGAGCGCCGCAGCGGCGGCACCGGCCCCGGCCGCGAAGCCGAACGCGCTCGAGCGGTTCCTCGACGTCATCGAGCGGGTCGGGAACAAGGTCCCGCACCCCGCGATCATGTTCCTGGCCCTGTGCGTCGGCGTCATCGTGCTGTCCCAGCTGCTCGCCTGGGCGGGCGTCAGCGCCACCTACGAGGTCGCCAGGCCGACCGGACTCCCGGGCGACTACGAGATCGTCACGCAGACCGTCAGCATCCAGGGTCTCCTCACGGCCGACGGGATCCGCTTCCTCGTCACATCGCCGGTTCCCGTGTTCATGGGCTTCACGGCCATGGGGATCATCCTCATCGTGATGATCGGCGTCGGCGTCGCCGAGCGATCGGGCCTCATCGCGGCGCTGATCCGGCGCCTGGTGGCCGCGTCCTCGGCCGCCACCCTCACCTACATCATCGTGTTCCTCGGCGTCATCTCGAGCATCGCGTCGGACGCCGGGTACCTCGTGCTCATCCCACTCGGCGGGGCGGCGTTCCTCAGCGTCGGCCGCCACCCGCTCGCCGGCCTTGCCGCCGCGTTCGCCGGGGTCGCCGCCGGGTTCGGCGTCAACCTCCTCATCACCCCGACCGACGCGGTCCTCACCGAGATCACGAACGAGGCGATCGCCCTCGTCGATCCCTCGATCACCATCGACCTCACCGCGAACCTGTGGTTCGGCATCGGATCGACGGTGCTGCTCACGGTGGCCCTCGGGTTCGTGACGTCGCGGCTCGTCGAGAAGCGGCTCGGCGCGTACGACCCCGCGGTGGCGCCCGAAGCGAGCGACGCGAACATCCAGACCGCGGACGCCGGGCCGGAGGTCGACGATGCCGCCGAGCGGCGGGGTCTGCGCTGGGCCGGCCTCTACCTGCTCGTCGCGATCGGGATCATCGCGCTGCTCACGGTGCCGTCGGGCGCCCCGCTCCGCGATCCCGAGACGGGGAGCATCATCGGCACCTCGCCGTTCATGAGCGGCCTCATCGTGATCATCGCGGCGCTGTTCTTCGCCGCCGGCCTCGGCTACGGCCGCGGCGCCGGGACGCTCCGCACCGCGAACCAGGTCATCGACGCGATCACGAAATCGTGGGCCGGGCTGGCCGGGCTCCTGCTGCTGTTCCTGCTCATCGCGCTGTTCATCGCGTACTTCAACTACTCGAACATGCCGCAGGTTGCCGCGGTGAAGCTCGGGGACCTGATCGAGCGGGCGAACATCGGGACCGGGTGGCTCCTGCTCATCGCGATCCTCATCACGGCCGTCGTGGGGTTCATCATCCCGCAGGCGATCGCGAAGTGGGCGCTCCTGGCGCCGATCTTCATCCCGCTCTTCATGCGCCTGGGCGTCGAGCCGGAGGCCGTGCTCGCGGCCTACCGCGTCGCCGACTCGCCGCCGAACATCGTGACGCCGATCATGGCCTACTTCCCGCTCATCGTGATCTTCGCGGCCCGCTACGACCGGCGGTCAGGGATCGGCACGGTGATCGCGCTGATGCTGCCGTACTTCGTGGTGGCGCTTGCGGTCTGGACGCTGTTCTACCTCGCCTGGTATGCCCTGGGCCTGCCCTGGGGGCTCTAGGCCCCGCTCCTGCCGGGCTCCGTCGATTGGCTCTCCCCGGACCCCAGCCTGCTCCCAGCGCCGCCGCATGCGGTCCCAGGCATCGAGGTGGGCGAGGATGTCCTGGCCGGACCTCGACAGCGGCCGTGACCGCCACTGGCGCGGCCGCCGCGGCCACTTGTGTCTGGCAGGTGGCGAACCCTGTCCCTAGACGTGGGCCAGGGCTTCGGCCTCCACGAGCGCCTTGAATTTCGCCAGCGACTTGTCCCAGGACTCCGCGAACGACTTCTCGAAGAAGAGCTTGTCCGCGGCGTCACCGATGAAGCCAAGCGGCATCTCGTACTCGTTCTCGAGGGTGACGTCCGTGCCGCCGGCCGCCGGCTCGAAGCGCCCGCGCAACGTCGCGGCGAAACTGCCGGTGCCCTTCGCCTCGAAAGACCGCGGCCGCTCGCCCGCGGTGACGCTCATGTGGCCTTCCATCTTGCGCCCGGCGAACGACGAGACGGTGGTCCAGCCGAGGCCGACGGTGCCGGGCGTGCCCGTAATGTCCTTCACCTCGGCCGCCGGCACCTGCCACTCCCGGAGCCTCGCGGGGTTCGCCATAAGATCGAACGCCTGCTCCGGCGTCGCCTCGACGTGGATCGTCCTGCTGATGTGACCCATGACTGCGCCTCCCCAGAAGGGCCGGGGCGGGTCGGTCTCGCCAGTGGCTCGGCGCGGTCCCGGCGGCCGGTGTTCGGGCCGCGTGTCAGAGCCCCCCGCAACGCCCGAACGATGCCCCTCGCAGGGTCGGTTGGCGAGAGGCGAACGGCCCGTGGACGGGCGGTTGTCGTCAGATCCCACGTGCAACGGCGGTGCGAAGTTCCGGCGAGAGCTCCCGGAACCGTCGCGATAAGCCGCGGATAAGCGGGGCCGACGACGATGTGGCGCGGCACGTGGGGTCGGGTCCGCCCGCCGTCGCGGCCGTTCGCAGGGGCACACAGGAGGGTGTCCGCGTGCGCGTCGCAGCCGGATCGGGGGCAGGGGTTCACGCCGATGCTGACGCGACGGGAATGGTCGGGGCGAGAGGAATAGCCCCGCCACGAACGACCTTCCGATCACGATGCGGCTCGCCGAGCCGCCGACGCCGTTCGACTGGCTCCGAAGCGCATGACGCGCCGTTTCGCCACGACGCCGAACGCGCCACCGACCGCGAGGTCGGCGTGGTTGCGGCGGTCCTCGTCGCCGGGTCGGAGAAGGCGGCTGCATACCGGCTCGGCCTGTCGCACTCGACCGTGAAGCACCACCTGGCGAACGCCCGGTCCGAGGTTGGCGCGACGACGACGGCGCAGCTCGGGTGGATCCTGGCGCCGCGGCTGCCTGAGCCTGAGGGCATGGTCCACAGGGACGAGCAGCCGTCTGCCTGAGGAGGTCGTGAGCTACTGGAGTCGCGCCAACGCTCCCCACGTGTCGGTCAGGAGCGTCGGCAAGAGTCCGGCGGCCCCGGCGGCCGGATCGTTGCGCCTGGATCCACAGTCCTTGGAAGGTGCCGCGGAAGCCACGAGCGGCCCGTGTTGTGATTGCCACCCCACCGGCGAGGCACGTGAGGTCGTCAGGGTTCGAGGAACCCCGGCAGCCAAGCGATCTCGAAGCGGTGGCCTTGGCGTTCCTCGCCGGCGTCGTGATGGGCGGCGCACTCGACCGCTTCGTGCTCCCGCTCCTCGTCGATGCCTGGATCGACCGACTGCGTCGGCATGGGCGATGAGCACCGTGACGATGCGGCCGATCGTCGCCGGGCCGACGTCTACGGCTCGGCCCGGATCGGTGCCGCGGCCACGCTCACGCTCGTCCTCGTCGTGCTGCTCGTCCTCGACGTCGCCGTCCCCGACTACGACATCAGCCCCGGGATCCTCCTGCCCCTCCTCGGCGATCCTCGCGCTCCTGGGGCTCGAGGCGTCCGCCGTCTGGAGGGGTGTGAGGTGAGGACTGTGACCGCCCTCCTGACCAACAAGGCGTACGGCTACCCGACACGCGGCACACGGCGGCGCCGCAAGCCGACGATCCCCGCGTGCCTGCACCAGACCGCCAACGCCAAGGCCACCGCGATCCGGGAGCGCAACTCCGCCAGCCAGTTCGCCCACGGGCGCCGCTGGGCGCCGGGTTGGCCCCATGAGCCCGACCGTGGCCAACCACGCGACCGCACGGAGAAGGGCCCCGGGTTGGATTACCGCGCTGGCCGCGCGCTCCGCGCCGGGCCGACGATCCCCTCTTCGTATGCGGTGAGCAGGTCGAACAGCTCGGTCGCGGCGTACTGGCGGTCGTACGTCCCCTCGCTCAGCTGCCGGATGACGCCGGCCTCGGCCAGCGCCTTGAGCGCCGCGAGCGTCTGCTGCTGGCTGACACCGATCGCCGCACGGGCGGTCGGCGCCGAGAGCACCGGCAGCGCGGGCAGCAGCGCGATGAGCTTGCTCGCAGCGGATCCGGCCCTCGGCCGGCCTGCGCGCTCGCGCCACGCCGCCTGCAGCGCCGCCACCTGGTCCGCGAGGTCGATCGACATCAGGGCCGCGCGGGCGGCGGCGGTCGCGAACGAGCCGATCCAGTCCGCGACGTGCCCCTCTCGGAACACCACCAGCCCCTCGACGTACGCGGTGGGCCGGGCCGCCAGGACGATGCTGACCGGCGGGACGAAGCGTGCTGCGACGCCACGGCGTCGCAGCACGACGTGGATGAGGGCGCGGCCGACGCGGCCGTTGCCGTCGACGAACGGGTGGATGGTCTCGAACTGCGCGTGGGCCACGGCGGCCTGCGCCACCGCCGGCAGGTCGTCGCGGGCGACGAAGGCGACGAGGTCCGCGAGCAGCGGGAGGACGAGGTCCTCGGGCGGCGGTACGAAGGCCGCATCGGACGGGTTCCCCAGCCGGCCGCCGATCCAGCTCTGTTCCTCGCGTACGCGACCCGGCCGCGCCCGCTCGTCCGCCGCCATGAGCGTCGCGTGGATCGCCAGCAGGTCGTCCACGGCCACCGGCGCCGTTCGGTCACCGATCGCGATCGCCTCCTCCATCGCGGACACGTTCGCCGCGACGATCCTGGCGCTACCTCGCGCCGCCCGGGGGTCGATGAGCGCACGGGCGAGGTTGAGCGAGGAGACGTCGTAGCCCTCGATCCGGGACGACGCCACGGCCTCCGACCGCAGGAGCAGGGGCCCGATCGCTTCGAGGCCGCCCACCGAGGCGCGCTCGTTGAGCGCCCGGATCGCCGCCTCGGCATCCGCCGAGAGGTCGGCAACCTCGAACGGAACGACGGGGCTGAGCGCTGCGATCTCGTCCGGGACGAACGCCTGGTATCGGAACGAGGCTCGGGCCCGGCGCCCGCCCCTCGCGCCAGGGTCTCCCTCCCACGTGCGCTCCACGGTCCTCGGCACACGACCTCCGGCTGCACCCTTCAATGTCTCCACGCGAATGAAGGGATGAGTGGATGGTGCGCCGCTAAACCTTCAATGTCAACCGACTACCGAAGGACACTGAGCGGGCGGCTCCCGGGCCGGCACGGGCACCTCGAGGGCCTGAGGTGTCCCGCCCGGACGCCCCGTGCCGGTCCGATCCACGGGCCGGACGCGGTGCGAAGTTCCGGCGAGAGCTCCCGGAACCGTCGCGATAAGCCGCGGATAAGCGGGGCCGACGACGATGTGGCGCGGCAC
The DNA here is from genome assembly GCA_963713285.1 of uncultured Chloroflexia bacterium. Taxonomy (GTDB): domain Bacteria; phylum Chloroflexota; class Limnocylindria; order Limnocylindrales; family CSP1-4; genus CTSoil-043. Next base: position 236,081 of record CAVQLA010000007.1, read on the forward strand.
GTGGGGTCGGGTCCGCCCGCCGTCGCGGCCGTTCGCAGGGGCACACAGGAGGGTGTCCGCGTGCGCGTCGCAGCCGGATCGGGGGCAGGGGTTCACGCCGATGCTGACGCGACGGGAATGGTCGGGGCGAGAGGATTTGAACCTCCGACCTCATCGTCCCGAACGATGCGCGCTACCAAGCTGCGCCACGCCCCGACCGAGGTGCTCGTTGTACAGAGCAGGCGGAGTGTAGCGCGGGTGGGCCCGGGCCGCCATGGACGCGCTCCTGGGCGGGAGCGAGGCGACCCGTCCCGGCCGGCGGCGTGGGGACGGACCGGTCCGCCTCCCGTTCCTGCCGCCCCGATCGAGCCCGCCCCGCACACCGGCGCGACGGTGGCCCGGCGGTGTCCGCGCGCACCACGTGGGCACCCTCCCTAGCCCAGAAGTACCAGCAAACCGGCCCCTCCCCGTACCAACGTCCCATTTCGTGGGCGACGCGCCGACCGTAGGTTGCGGGAAGGCGCCGACACGCGGCCCTCGAGTGGCGCGAGAGGGTCGCAACCTCCATCGAACGCCCAGCGACATCCGCGTCGCGCCCGGGAGACCACACCCATGAAGGATCAGCTCAAGGCCCGCCTCTTCGGCCTCGCGATGACGATCTCGCTCTTCGCCCTCTTCATCGTCCCGGCGTGGTCGAAGCGCTGGTAACCGCGCAGAGCGCGGGTCGCGGCCCCTCCCCGCGCCCGCACCTCAGGCGGCGCCGCCGCGCCGCCGGATCCAGGAGCCCGGACCGCCAGGTCCGGGCTTCTTCGTGCGTTGCCCGACGTCGCGCACGAGCCCCAGGCGCAGGGCCACCGTGGCCGCCTCCACGCGGCCTCCGACACCGAGCTTGGCCAGGATGTTGCCGACGTGGACGCCGACCGTCTTCTCGCTGATGAAGAGCCGCTCGCCGATCTCGCGATTGGTCCGCCCGGCGACGATCTCGGCGAGGACGCCCTGCTCTCGGGGGCTGAGACCGAACGACGCGGCCGCATCCCCCTCCCGGCCGGTGTCGGACCACCTCCGTCGCGCCCGCCCGGGCTCCGCGGTCACTGCCGGCCCCCTGGGCGGCGCGACCGCCTCCGCCTCCTCGTCCGCCCGCGCGAGGAGCGCCAGCGCACCTTCATCGAGGGGGATCCGGGCCCGGTCGGCAAGGTCCCGCAGGGCGCGCAGCAGCGGGAGCGCGCCGAGTGACCCTCCGATCGCCGCCGCGTCCTGGAGGGGCGCCCGCGCGTCCTCGCGTCCCTCGCGCCGCGCCCCGGTCACGGAACCGGCCTCCAGGTGCGCCTCCACCTCGCGGTGCAGCGCCCGCGCCGTCTCGTACGGGCGGCGGACGGCCCTCCATCGCGCGGCGACCGCGGCCCAGGTGGCCGGGTCGTCGTGGCCGCGCAGGCGCTGGGCGAAGGCACGCGCGGTGGCGAGGTCCGCATCCACCTCCTGCCGCACCCACGCGTCGGGCGGGACGCCGGCGTCGTCCACCAGCCTCGTGGCGTGCCGGAGCGCGGCGTCGGCCCAGGCGCGCGTCGAGGCCAGGTCGGCGAGGTCGTGGCGATCCCGGGCCAGCCGGGCCCTGGCATCGGCGACGCCGAGCAGGGCTGCCGCGGTGCGGGCCGCGTTGGGCCAGTCCTCCGAGTCGCGCACCCGGACCCACGCCGTGTCGATCGCGCGAACCGCGTCGGCGACGTCGCCCCGCCAGAGGGCCAGCGAGGCCGCGGCCTGGTAGGCGGGGACCGCGAACTGGACGTCCGGGATGGTCTCGAGCTCGAGGAAGAGGTGGCCCAGCGTCCGGGCCGCCGCGTCGCCCGCGGACGTCTCGACCTCGATGATCGCGAGCCCGATGGCCGCGTTCACGAAGGGGGTCCCGGAGGGTGCCCACTCGAGGGCTCTCTCGGCCATTGCCCGCGCCTCGGCCCAGCGGCCCATGCTCAGGAGCACGTCGACGGCGTTGCCGCGGAGGAGGTTGCCGTGCACGACCTCCAGCCCCGCCCGCTCGGCCTCGACGATCCCCTTCCGCGCGACCTCGACGGCCTCCTCGCGCCGACCCTGGAGATCGAGCACGTTGGTGAGATTCGCCCGAGCCCGGAACGCGTCGTCGAGACCGCCGAGCTCGGTGGCGATCGCCAGCGCCGTCTCGAGGCGGGGGACCGCGACGTCCGTGCGGCCGAGCCACCCGGCGACGACCCCAAGGGTGCACGTGGCATGGCCCAGCCACGGTCGCGCCGCCGGCCCCACGGCCTCGGCGGCGGCGATCGCGTCCTCGGCCAGGGCCGTGGCCTCGGAGAAGGCACCTTCCAGCATCCGGACCTGGGCGAACGTCGCGAGCAGGCGGGCGCGCTCGATCCCCGGCCCGGCCGGCAGGAGATCGAGGGCTCGCTCGAAGGCGGCGACGGCGCCCTCGCGATCGCCGCCGGCGAGCCGGTACGAGCCCAGCCGGCCGGTCAGCTCGGCCCGGGCGGCGCGATCGGTCGCGTCCGGGTGGCGCGCGATGGCCGACTCGACGAACGCCTGGGCCCGGCCGGCGTCGCCTGCGGCGGCCGACGCCTCCGCCGCCCGGGCGAGCAGGTCGAGCTCGTCCAGGACCGCCAGCGTCCCGGCCGCTCCGGGTGCGCCGGCGAGGCTGATGGCACGCTCGAGGTGCTCGAGAGCGTCCGTGGCGGCGCCCACCTGCTCCGCCGCCGCGGCGGCCGCAACGGAGCTCCGCAGCTCACGCCCCGTCTCGTGCGCCCGGCTCCAGTGGCGGGCCGCCTCTTCCGGCCGATCGGCGAGGGCCTCTCCAAGGGCCGCGTGCATGCGTCGCCGCGGGCCGGGCAGGAGGTCGGCACTCAGCGCCGCTGCCACCAGCTCGTGGCGGACCCGGAGCTGCCGCCCTCCCGGCGGCGCGGCAGCGGCCGTCCCGGCGCCGCCGGCCCGCGGCGCAGCGGGGCCGGCGGGGACGAACGCGGCAAACCCATGGGCGACCGCCTCCTCCACCCCGGCGGCAAGGTCCCCAGCCAGGCCGCCGCCCGCGCGACGCGGCGCCCCGCTCGACCGGGGTGCGGGCCGGCCGACCTCCGCGTCGTACGCGGCGGCGACGGCCCCCAGCCGCGCGGTCTCGAGCGGCCCGCCGGCGACGGCCAGGATCCGGAGAACACGGCGACACTCGGGCGTCCGCCGGGCGGCCCGGGCGACGACCATCTGCTCGAGAGGAACGCTCAGCGAGGCTCCCGACAGCTCACGGCGCGCGACGAGGACCTCCTCCGCGACGAGCGGGCTGCCCCTTGATCGCTCGGCGACGAGCAGGAGCGTCGGGGCGGAGGGTGCCTCGCCGTCGTGCGCCGCGATGAGCGTCCCGAGGGCCGCGCGATCGAGCGGCGGCAGGGCCACGCGCCGCGGCGGCCGCGGTCCCGAGGCGATGGCGTCGACGGTCGCCCGGAGAGGGTGGCCGCGCCCGAGGGCCTCGGGCTGGTAGGACCCGACGATCAGGACCGGGCGCTCTCCGAGCGTCCGGGCGAGGAAGGCCAGCAGCGACCGCGAGGCCGCGTCGAGAACGTGGATGTCCTCCACGACGACCACGACCGGCTGCTGGGCCGCGAGCCGGCAGACCACGCCACGGACCGCCTCGAGGATCCGGTCGGGGAGGCGCTCCCGGGTGCCCGTGCCAGGGTCCGTCGGGGCCAGCCGAGCCGCCGCGCGTGGCAGGAGTGGCAGGAGGAGCTCCGCCCCGGAGCCGAGGACGTGAATCGCGTCCTCGTCGGGTCGCTCGGCGAGCAGCCGCTCCAGGGCGACGCGGAACGGCGCGTACGAGGCGCGTCGCCAGGCCGGGAGCTCGTCGCCGCGGATGACCAGCGGTGCGCCCGCCCCCGCCGGCGGGCCGGCCGCGAGATGCCCGAGGACCTCGTCGATGAGTCGCGTCGCGCCCATCCCCGACGAGCCCTCGAGCAGGACCGTGCCCGAGCGCCCGGCAAGGGCCTCCGCGGCCGCGACGAGGATGGCCTCGAGCTCACGCTCGCGGCCGACGAACCTGGTCGCGCCCCCGCCGGCCGTCATGGCGGCATTCTACGGCCGCCGTCCCGGTGATCGACGGGGTGGCTGCCCCATACTCCCCCGATGACGCGCGCGGTCCACCCGGCCAACCAGCTCAACGAGCTGACCGGCGAGGAGTGGCTCTACTTCACCAAGTCGCTGCTCGTGACCGCCTACCCGTCGGAGCTGGGGCACGCGGTGCGGAAGCAGCACGGGGCGAACAAGCCGCCGCGCCTCATGGCCCGCCTCATCGAGTTCTTCACGAGGAGCGGCGAGCTGGTCCTGGATCCCTTCGCCGGGGTCGGCGGGACGCTCCTCGGGGCGGCCATCGCGCGGGGCCCGCGGCGGGCACTCGGCCTGGAGATCAACCCCGCCTGGGCGGCCGTCTACGAGGAGGTCCAGGCGACGCTGCGGGCCGAGCACGGCGGCGCCGGGCCGTCACTCGCGGATCTCGGCTCGGCGGATCCCGGCGGGCCGCGGGGGTTCGACCCGGCCGGCTGCGAGATGCGGGTCGGCGACGCGCTGGCTCTCTTGCCCGGCCTGCCCGAGGGAAGCGTGGACTTCGTGGCGACCGATCCACCGTACACGGTCCAGCTGCCGCTGACGATGGCCGGCGGGCGGCTGGCCGAGGCCCACGCGAACCGGCGCACCGACTACGCGATGCGCTCCGACGATCCCGCCGACCTGGCCAACGCGGCGACCCACGACGACTACCTCGACGCGATGGAGCGCGTGTTCGGCGAGCTCGCCCGGGTGCTGCGCCCGGGACGCTACGCCGCGGTCATCGTCCGCGACGCCTACGTGGACGGGACCTACCGCTTCACCGGCGCGGACCTGGCCGCGCGCGCGGCGCGGGCCGGGCTCGTCCCGAAGGGCGACCTCGTCTGGTACCAGGCGGGGACGCGCCTGCGGCCGTACGGCTACCCGCGGGCATTCGTGCCGAACATCGCCCACCAGCACATCGTCGTGCTCAGGCGCGGGGTCGAGGCCTCGCCGCGGCCGCGACGTGGCCGGGCAGGGCGAGGTCGCTAGCTAGCTCTTGCCGCGTCCAGCCAGGTAGGCCAGAAGGACGTCCCTCTCGATCTCCGGCTCGGGCTCGGGTGCTTCCAGGAGGTCGCCCAGCGTCGTCTTGTGGAGCCAGCCGGACCGGCCGTCGGGTGCCTGGACGCGCCGGTACATGCCCTGGGCCTCGAGGACCTCCACCTGGTCGCCCTCGTCCAGCGAGCCGACGGTCGCCCCGACCACCTCGTCCGGCCGATCGAGGAGGCGCACGATCCGGTACCGGACCAGACGCCGCTCCCCCCCGGTGACGCCGGGCGCCTGGGCAAACGTCAGTGAGCCAGCGCCGGTCGGGACGACCCGGACGGGATCGGACTTGCGCGCCGCCATGAGCGACGGCCGTCGCCAGCGCGGCAGGTCCACGTCGGTCCCGCCGGTGCCCGGGTCGACGCTGAGGGCCGGTGGAGGAGCCGCGTAGGCGACGACTGCCGGTGCGGCCACGAGCGGCAGGTCCTCCTCGTCGTCACGGCGACGGCGGCGGCCGAGGATCAGAAACGCGACGACGACGGACCCGATCGTCGAGACGGTCGCCGCGAGGAGCACGAGATTGAGGGAGGAGTCGTTGGAGACCGGGCCAGCGGCGTTGGGTCCGCCCGGGTCGTCGGCCGGGACGCCCGGGCCGGGCGCACCGGGCCCGCCGGACCCGCCCCCGGGCTGCTCGCCGCCGTCGGGCCCGGGCCTGCCGGGGACCACCGCGGCGCCAGGCGTCGGCGTGGCTGTCGCGGCGGGTGTGGTCGCCGGCTGCGGCGTCGCCGTGCTCGGCGGGGCCGGCGCCGGCGTTGCCTCACCAGGCGTCGGCGCAGCGGGGCGCGGGGTGGGGGCGGCAGTGGCACGGGCCTTCGGCGTCGGGGCGGGCGTGGCCTTGGGTGTCGGCTTGGGCGTTGCCTTCGGCGTCGGCTTGGGCGTCGGGGCGGGGGTCGGGGCGGGGGTCGGTGTCGGCCGCGGGGTCGGAGCGGCGGTCGGCCGCGGGGTCGGAGCGGCGGTGGGCCGCGGCGTCGGGACGGGCGTCGGGACGGGCGTCGGGACGGGCGTGGGGACGGGCGTGGGGACGGGCGTCGGGACGGGCGTGGGGACGGGCGTCGGGACGGGCGTGGGGACGGGCGTGGGGACGGGCGTCGGGACGGGCGTCGGGACGGGCGCGATCGTGATGGACCCGCCCGCCAGCGAGTAGTAGACCCAGTCCATGCCGATGGTCTGGAACTCGACGGCGTACGTGCCGACGGCAAGTGTCGTGGTGGTCGTGTACCGGATTCCGGTGACCGGGTTGGTGCTTCCGTCGCCCGTCATGGTCAGGTTCCGCGACCCGACGCGGACCCGAACCCAGCGCGGCTGGGCTCCGTCGGCATCGCGATAGGTGACTGCGAGCGTGATGCCCGTGGAGGGTGTCCCTGTGGTCGGCGAGACGGATGCCGCGAAGAGGCGGACCGCCGCTCCCGCCACCGGAGTCGCGGACGCGACTGCCAGCACGAGCGCGAGCAGCAGCGGCACGACGCCGTACGCGACGCCGCGGGCGCGGTGCGTGAAAGCCTCCAACGCGGACAAGCCTCGAGCGCGACCGGGGCGCATCCGTCCCCGGAACAACGCCGAGCATCGCGCGCCTGCGGGACGTCCTCAATGGTACGGGGGTCATGGCGGGCCATGACGAGCGGGTTCCTCTTCGGCGGGTGGCGGCGCGCATGAGTCGCTGGCCAGCGTCCCGGTGCCGCGCCGCACCGGGACGTGGAACCATCGTCGATCCCCCGAAGGAGCCATCGACCGCGGCCGTTCCCGCGGGCGATCATCCGCCCATGCCGGATGCGTCCCGCGTCACCGCCGTTGCCCGTTCCCATCGCGCCGGATCCGGCCTCGCCGCGGCCGCCGGCCCGACGATCGTGGGACTCGTGTGGCTGGCCGTCGCCGCGGCGTCGGCGTGGCTCGTCTTCGCGACGCCCGCCCTGGGCGGCCTCGCCACGTTCCAGGGGCGCGGAGCGGCCGGCCCGCTCGTCGGCGCCGTCGCCTGGGCGGTTGCCCTCACGGCACCTGCCTGCTTCGCCTTCCTGGGCGTCGCGCGCCTCGCCGGGGCCGCCCAGCGCGTCCGCGGAAGCCGCCGCGGGGAGCCGCCGGTCTCGCGCCGGGCGGCCCTCCTGCCCCCGGGATGCACCGTCCTCCCGCACATCCGGCTGCCCGACGGACGCCGCATCCCGGACGTCGTGGTCGGGCCTCACGGCGTCGCCTTCTTCGAGCCCCTGCCGCCGCCGGCGGCCGTGCGCCGGACCGGCGGGCGCTGGGAGGTCCGCTTCTCCGATCGTCGCTGGCGCCCGATCGAGAACCCGCTCGATCGAGCGGCGCGCGACGCGGATCGCCTGCGCCGCCACCTGGAGGCCCAGGAGCGCGACTTCGTGGTGCGGGTCACAGCCGCCGTCCTCGGCGACGAGCGCGCGCTCGACCGCATCGAGGGCTGCGCGGTCGTCGCGCTCGACGACGTCCCCGGCTGGCTGGCCGCGCTGCCTGCCCAGCGCGGCCTGACGCCCGACCGCCAGGGCCACGTCCGGGAGATCCTCGATGCGCTCGCGCCGCAGGGCTGAGCGCCCAGGACGCAATCGCACGTCGCGACCGACGGCCGAGCCGGCACGCTTGCGTTCCGCGGCGACATCGGGCAGACTCCGGAGCCTGATGCAGATCACGAGCGTCGCCTGGTTGATGCAGATGCGCCGGCGGCCCCGCCGCGTGGAGGACGGGGTCCTGGGCGCCTGATCGACCTGCACGGTTGATCACGGGACCCAGGATCGGGTCCCGGGGCCGCAGTCCAGCAGGGACTGCGGCTCTTTCGTTCTCCGGGAAGCGCAGCGAGGGCCGCCGAACCCAGGCCGACGCCGCGACGGTGACGCTGAGCGCCGACGCCGCAGCCGCCGACCACGGGACCTCCCTCGTGCAGCGCATGCCCAGGAGGCGACCGATGTCCGACCAGCCGCAGCTCCGCCCGGAGACCCTTGCCATCCACGCCGGGCAGAGCCCGGACCCCGCGACCAACGCACGCGCGGTCCCGATCTACGCCACGACGTCGTACGTGTTCGACGACGCCGACCACGCCGCCCGGCTCTTCGCCCTGCAGGAGCCGGGGAACATCTACACCCGGATCATGAACCCGACGACGGGGGTCTTCGAGGCCCGGGTGGCGGCGCTCGAAGGGGGTCTCGGGGGCCTCGGCTTCGCCTCCGGCCAGGCTGCCGAGACGGCCACGATCCTCAATCTGGCGAAGGCCGGCGACAACATCGTCAGCAGCACCAGCCTCTACGGGGGCACGTACAACCTGCTCCAGTGGACCCTGCCGAAGCTCGGCATCACCACCCGCTTCGTCGACGGCTCCGATCCGACGAGCTTCGCCCCCGCGATCGACGCCCGCACGAAGGCGATCTACCTCGAGACCATCGGCAACCCGCGCCTCGACGTCCCGGACATCGCGGCGATCGCCGACGTGGCCCACGCGCACGGGCTGCCGCTCGTGATCGACAACACGTTCGCTCCCCTCCTCTGCCGGCCGCTCGAGCACGGCGCGGACATCGTGATCCACTCCGCCACGAAGTGGATCGGCGGCCATGGGACGTCGATCGGCGGCGTGGTCGTGGACGGGGGAACCTTCGACTGGAGGGCCTCCGGCCGCTTCCCGGACTTCGTCGAGCCGGACCCGAGCTACCACGGCGTCAGCTACGTCGAGGCGGTCGGGAACCTCGCTTTCATCGTCAAGCTGCGGGTGCAGGGCCTCCGCGACACGGGCGCGGCGCTCAGCCCGTTCAACGCGTTCCTCTTCCTGCAGGGCCTCGAGACGCTGCCCCTGCGCATCGAGCGCCACTCCGCCAACGCCCTCGCCGTGGCGCGCTGGCTGGAGCGGGACGAGCGGGTGACCTGGGTCAGCTACCCGGGCCTGGCCTCGCACCCGGCTCACGAGAACGCCGCGCGGTACCTGGCGGGCGGCTTCGGCGGCGTTCTCACGTTCGGCATCCGGGGCGGCCGCGAGGCAGGGCGGGCCCTCTGCAGCAGCCTGGGCCTCTTCAGCCTGCTCGCGAACGTCGGCGACGCCAAGTCACTGATCATCCACCCGGCCACGACCACCCACCAGCAGATGTCGGCCGAGGAGCAGGCCGCCACGGGCGTCACCGACGACCTCGTGCGGCTCTCGATCGGCCTGGAGCACATCGACGACATCCTGGCCGACCTGGACCAGGGTCTCGCCGCGGCGACATCCGGGGCGGCAGCGCCGGCCGGCGCGCCCGTCGGCTCCGGCGCCTGACGATGGCTGCGCAGGCGCCCGGCGCCGGCCCCCCGCCCGCCCCGGACCAGCGGGCTGCGGCGGCGGCCGGCGGCGGCCGGTTGGCGGCGGCGGCCCCGAGCCGCCCGGCCCTCTACGACACCGGCGTCGTCGTGGCCCGCGAGATCGGTCCGTTCGCCCTGGGCGACGGCACGGTCCTCCCGGCGCTGCACGTCGCGTACCGCCACGATGGCCCGGGGCCCGACGAGGCGCCCCAGGTCCTCGTGATCCATGCCCTCACGGGGAGCGCCGACGCGGCCGGCGACTGGTGGGAGCCGCTCATCGGTCCCAGCCGCGCCCTCGACACCACCCGGGTCGGGGTCCTGTGCGCGAACCTTCTCGGAGGCTGCTACGGGACGACCGGCCCCACGAGCCCGGATCCGGCGACGGGCGAGCCGTACGGCGCGGCGTTTCCCGCGGTCTCGACCCGTGACCAGGCGCGCGCCCAGTGGGCCCTGCTCGATGCGCTGGGGATCCACCGCCTGGCTCTCGTCACCGGCGGCTCGCTGGGAGGGATGGTCGCCCTCGAGGTCGCCCTCGAGCGCCCCGCGGCGGTCGGGTCGGTCCTCCCGATCGCGGCCCCGGCGGCCACGGGCGCGCTCGCCGTGGCCTGGAACGGCATCCAGCTCGAGCTCGTGCGACGGCTGGGCGCGGACGGCCTGGACCTCGCGCGGCGCCTGGCGATGACGACCTACCGGAGCGAGACCGACTTCGAGCACCGCTTCGGGCGCTCCGCGGAACCCGACGGCACGCCGTCGATCACGAGCTACCTGGCCTACCAGGGGCGCAAGCTGGTGGCGCGCTTCGACCCCGCGACCTACGCGGTCCTCGTCGGGGCGATGGACCGCCACGATGCGGGCGCCGGCCGGGGCGGCCTCGCCCCCGCGCTCGCCCGGCTCGCCGACCACGGTGTCCGGGTGACCGGCCTCGGGATCGAGCGCGACATCCTCTACGGCCCGGACCAGGTCCGGGCCCTGGCGGAGGCGGCCGCTGCCGCGGGCGCCCACGCGCGCTACCTGGAGCTGCGTTCCACGAAGGGCCACGACGCGTTCCTCGTGGAGTGGGACCAGCTCGCCGACGTCGTCGGCCGGGCCCTCGCGGAGGCGCTTGCTCCCCGGCCGGTTCCACCGCCGCACACCTGACCCGGGTGGCAGGTGTCAGCCACCGGGGCCGAGGTCGGCGTCAGCCGCCCTCCTGGCGGGCAGCCTGCTCGGCGAGGATCAAAGTCCCGGCCGGTCCGGCGCTCCCGCCGAGCAGCGCCGGGACCACGAATGCCGGGTCGCCGTGCTCCGCCAACCCGGGGTACCCGCCCAGCTGGGCCGCCAGCTCCGCCTGCGCCGCGTCGATGACGCCCGGCAGGGCGGAGAGGCCGCCGCCCACCACGATCCGCTGCGGGGCGAGCGCGTAGACGAGCGAGCGGACGCCCGCGGCGAGGTAGAACCCGACCAGCCGGGCGGCGGCGTCGCGATCGGCGCCCTCGAGCAGCTCCGCCCGCCTGCCGAAGCGCGCGGCGACCGCAGGCCCGCTCGCAAGGCCCTCCAGGCAGTCGCCGTGGAAGGGGCAGACGCCCGGGAAGGTGTCGCCGGGCCGGCGGGGGACCACCACGTGTCCCATCTCGGGATGGCCGAGCCCGTGGAGCAGCCGGCCGTCGATCACCGCGCCGCCTCCGATCCCCGTCCCGAGCGTCAGGTAGACGAACGACTCGAGGCCCCGCGCGGCGCCCCAGCGGCCCTCCGCGAGCGCGGCCGCGTTCACGTCGGTGTCGAAGCCGACCGGGATGCCGAGGCCGGCCGCGAACGGGCCGACGATGTTGGTGCCGGACCAGCCGGGCTTGGGGGTCGTGGTGATCGAGCCGTAGGCCGGGTTCCCGCGCCGCAGCTCGACGGGCCCGAAGGAGCCGATGCCGAGGGCCGTGAGCTGCGTTCCCGCCGCGGTCGCCGCCCGGAAGAACGCCAGCGCCGCTCCGATCGTCTGGGCCGGGCCGGCGACGTCGATGCGCAGGGTCTCGGCCATGTCATCGGGACCGGTCCCGATCACGCACACGAACTTGGTCCCGCCCGCTTCGATCCCACCGTACATGCGCCCTTCCTCCAGCCTCCCGGGGCCGGGACGGATCACCGGGTCCGCCGGCCGTCGCCGTGGCCCGCGGCGCCGCCGTGGCCCGCGCCGTCGTCGTCATCGCCGAGCGCCGCGGACAGCATCGCCGCGATGAGCCCTGCGAGCGCAGGCCGGGAGTCGATGGCGTCGCCGGCGGCAGCCGGGATCTTCCCAGGCCACTCATCCCGGCGCACGACGCGGACCGCGAGGCCGGCGGCCCGGAGCGCATCCAGGCCCGCCTCCGGGTCGGCGACCCCGCCATCCGGCGCGCCGGCCTCACCGTCGCCGTCGGGATCGTCGCCGGGGCCCTCGTCGGCGCCGGCCAGCACGACGAACGACGCGTCCGACCGCGCCCAGGCCTCCAGCGGCAGGTCGGGCATCGGGCCGTCGACCGCCACCACGACGGCGATCTCCGGGCGCAGCGTAGCGAGGAACGCCCCGAGCGGAGCGCCCATCCCGACCCCGACGACGCCGATGGCGCCGGGCCGCGTGTCCGGGTCGGTCGCGAGGACGTCCGCGGCCGCGGCCAGCACGAGCACCGCTTCTTCCGCGTCCAGGCCCGCGGCGATCGCGAGCGCCTCGGCGGGATCGCCGGCGCGGCGCCCTCCGGCCAGGTCGGGCGCGAGGACCGAGAGTCCCAGCTCGGCCAGCGCCGCGGCCAGCGCGACGGCTTCCTCGTCGAGCCCCCACGCGTCGTGGGCCAGCAGCACACCGGGCGCCGGCCCGATCGCGGGCAGGGCCCGAACGGCGGCCACCTCCCCGGCCGGGGCCGGGATCGTCGTGCGTGGGACACCCATGGCGCGGCCAGTGTAGGCTCGCGAGCGTGCTGACCCCCCTTCGCGTCGTCCCGCTCGCCAAGGAGCGCGTGTGGGGCGGATCGCGGCTCCGCCCACCGCGCACCCTCCCGATCGGCGAGCTGTGGGTCGCAGGGCCGTGGCTCGAGGTCGCGGCCGGCGTCCACGCCGGACGCACGCTCGAGGATCTTGCGGCCGAGCGCGGGCAGAGCCTGGTGGGGACGGCGGCCAGCCCCGGCCCGGGCCCCCGGTTCCCGCTCCTGGTGAAGCTCCTCGATCCGGCCGCGTGGCTGTCCGTCCAGGTCCACCCCGACGACGCGAGGGCCCGGGCGCTGGTGGGACCCGACGCGGTCGGCAAAGCCGAGGCCTGGTACGTGCTCGACGCCGACCCCGGGGCCGAGCTGCTGGTCGGCGTCCGCCCGAGCGTCCGGCAAGCCGACGTCCGCGAGGCCATGCGCCGGGGCAGCGCGACTGCCGAGCTCCTTGCCCGCCAGGCGGTGGAGGCCGGCGACGCCGTGCTCCTCCCGCCGGGCACGCTGCACGCCGTGGGGCCGGGAGTGCTGCTCTACGAGCTGCAGCAGCCCTCGGACCTCACCTACCGGGTCGACGACTGGGGTCGGCCGGCGTCGCTGGAGCGCCCTCTCCACACGGCCGAGGCGCTCGCCTCGGTCGTGCCCGACAGCCGGCCCCAGGTCCGGCGGGGCGGGGAGCCGGGACGCCTGGTGAGCTGTGCCCAGTTCACGCTGGATCTGCTGGACGCGGACGGGCGGCTCGACCCCGAGGGGCGCACGCTGCAGGTGCTGACCGCCGTCGGGGCATCGATCGCGCTGTCCGGCCCGGTCTGGGAGGAACGCCTCGAGCCGCTCGAATCGCTCGTCGTCCCCGCGTCCGCCGGGGCCTACGACGTGCTGCCGGACTCCGGGGGACGTCTGCTGGTGGCCGCGCTTCCCTGAGGCGCCCGGGCAGCCGCGGTGCCGCCGCGCGAACCGGCGATGCGGGCGCGAAGCGGCGACACGAGCTATGGTTCGCGGCGAGCGAGGGGATCCTCGCGGCAGCACGGGACCGAAAACCGAAGATCGTCGCCCCGGCAGGAGCCGTCCTGCCGCGTACCGTCCGATCCGGTCGGTGCCCCGCGTCGCCTCCCCAGCGACGCCCCTCCCCGCCGCGCTTCTGCGCAGCCCCCAGTCCCCCCTTCGCCGCGCCCTGCGCGGCGCCTCTTCCCTGCCGGGCGGCGACCAGCCCATCGCCATCGCGGAGCCCCCGCGGTGCGCCGGCAGAGAGGAGCACAGTTGCTCACCATCTCGCGCCTCCGGGTGCTCGCGGCGGCGACGTTTGCCGCCCTCGTCATCGTCTCTGTCCAGCCGCCGGCACCCGCCGCGGCCGCGTCGCCGGCGGATCGTGTCATCAAGATCGCCATGGCCGAGCGCGGCAGCCCCTGGGTCTACGGCGCGACGGGGCCGTCCCACTTCGACTGCTCGGGCCTCGTCACCTACACGTTCCGCCGGGCCGGCCAGCTCGACACCATCGGGAACGGCCGCAACCGGAGCGGAACCGCCCTGCTCCGCTGGGCGCGCGCCCACGGCCGGACCACGTCCCACGGCCGCCGCGGCGACATCGCCGTGTGGGGCAACGGCTCTCACGTCGGGATCTACCTCGGGAACGGCAGGGCCATCAGCACCCTGACCTCCGGCGTCCGGGTCCACGGTCTGCGCGTCCTCACCACGCGGTTCACGACCTTCATCCGGACGGGCCTCTCCGCGCCCACGGTCGCCGCGCGCACCGCCACGACCCCGACGCCGCCCCCGGCGCGCTCCACGGCCGCGCCGAAGGTCATCGCCCGCCGCACCGTGGCGGTGAGCGCGCTCAATCTCCGGGCCGCCCCGCGCCTCTCTGCCGGTGTCTCGCGGGTGCTCGATCGCGGCACGCGAGTCGGCGTCACCCGCTCCGCGAAGGACTCCTCCGGCCGGACCTGGTACCGCGTCGCGGTCGGAGGCCGGGTCGGCTGGGTCGCGGGCTGGCTGACGCGCCCCGCCGGCTGACGCGGCCCCCCGCCGACCCTGCCCGCCGGGTGACCGCCGCTGGTCCCGGCCCTTCACGCACCCGCCGTCTCGACGCCGCCGCCTTCGGGCGGCGGCGTCGACGCATTCCAGCACGCCGGCGGGAGGGCGCGGCGGCCGGCCTCCCAACTCGTGACCAATGGCCCTGCGTCATCTTCGGTTGAAATGTGACACTCGCGGCTGTGGTGATCGTTGCGGCGCTCGGCTCCCGCGGCGCGACCCTTCAGCTCGGCACTCGCTAGGACGATCACATGCCCGACTGCCTGGAAGTCACCGTCGACAAGTTCGTCTTCAGGGTGGCGACCGACCGCCTGTACAGCGCCGAGGGCGTCTGGGCCCTGGAGGAGGGTGACCGGATCCGCATCGGCGTGACCGACTTCCTGCAGCAGCGGAGCGGCGACGTCGCGTTCGCGGAGGTCAGGGCCGAAGGCAGGGCGGTCGCGACGGGCGACGAGGTGGCCACGATCGAGACGATCAAGGCCAACGTGGAGGTGATCTCACCCGTCAGCGGCGCGATCGCGGAGGTGAACCAGGCGCTGGCGATGA
>CAVQLA010000008.1:0-52500 GCA_963713285.1 uncultured Chloroflexia bacterium
CGCTGAGCGCTCACCTGGACGTCACCATCCGCACGGGAACCTATTGCTCCTACACGCCCGACCCTCGAGCACCGATCACTTGGCGGTTCTGACCATTGGCCGGGACCGCGCTGAGCCGTTCCCAGGACCACCGCGGTGGCCGCGGGGAGCAATCGGCACTGACAGTCGCGGCCAGCAGACTCGCACAGGCCGGCATGGCGAGCGTGGAACCCGCAAACGAGAGTTGTGACGCCGCATCTGCCCGCGCCGATGGGCGCCCGCGATCAGTCCACGACCGATTCCTGCTGCCATCCTGGTCGGCGCACGTCAGCCTCCGCCCCGAGTGCGGGAGGCTCTGACACGCGGTCCGGACGCCGACCGCCGGGACTGCGCCGAGCTACTGGCGACCTGGACCCGCGCGCACCCGGCCGTCGGGTACGCTCATCCGCACCATGAGCGACGCGCCGTTCGTCCCGCCGGAGTTCGAGCCGCCGGGCGGGCTCTCGAACCCCCGCTTCGTGCTCGAGCCGCTCGGCCCGCAGCACAACGAACGCGACTACGCCGCCTGGACGTCGTCCTCCGACCACATCCACGCGACGCCCGGGTTCACCGAGAGCGAGTGGCCCCACCACATGACGCTCCACGAGAACCGGGGTGACCTCGAGCGCCACCAGCGCGACTTCGCCGGGCGCACGGGCTTCACCTACACGGTGCTCGACCCCAATGACCGCGACGTGATCGGCTGCCTCTACATCTACCCGCTTGGGGACGAGCCGGGCGCACACGTGACCTCGTGGGTGCGCGCCGACCGCGCGGAGCTCGACGTCCCGCTGGCCGAGGCGGTCGCGGCCTGGCTCGAGGCGGCCTGGCCGTTCGAGCGGGTCCTCTACCCGGGCCGGCCCACCCTCTCGCGGTGAGTTCGGCTCCGGTCATGCACTCACGTCGGTAGGGTCTGCGCGGTCACCTGGTCGCCGGCGTCCTGCGTGTCGGTCACGCTCGTGGGCGCGTGCCGATAGGGTGCCCACTGGCAGCCGACTATGCCGCCGTCGTCTGCTGCATCGATGCGACGATCGCGAGAGGCCATCCGCCCGGGCCGAACGGCGGCGTCCGCGACTCATTCGACCGTGTCGTCGTCGGGATCGTCGATGGGAGTCCGAGATGATCATGGCGCTCCGCTCTCCTCGGAGGACGGGACGCGCACCGGGCGCCCCGGGGCCGTTCGCCTCTACCGTAACGAGGGGGCGAGGCGTAGCGTCTCACGGGCGTCGGGAGCGACGAGGTTCGGCCCAACCCGTGCTCGCGCACCGACGAGGCGTCCCGGGAGTGTCCGATGCGAGCCAGGAGCCGGCCCGGGGTGGAGGGGATGGGCGCGAATCGTGCGACCAGGCGTCTCCTCGTCGGCCTGACCGTCACGTTCGTGCTGGCCGGATGCGGTTCCACCGCGACCCCGTCGCCAGCGGCAACCCCGGTTGTGTCGGCCGCTCCCTCGGTCGCGGGCGCCACGCCGACGCCGACCGTCACGCCGACCGCGACACCCGCCCCGACACCGGGCGCTGGTGCGACCGGCTCGATGGCCACAGCCCGCAGCGGGCACACGGCCACGCTGCTCCCCGACGGCCGTGTCCTCGTTGCCGGGGGCGGTGGCGACGCCTCGGAGGCTCTCGCCAGCGCCGAGGTCTACGACCCCACGACCGGCTCATTCGGCCCCACCGGCCCGATGGGGGCCGCCCGTCGCGACCATACGGCGACGCTCCTCCCCGACGGCCGGGTCCTCGTCGCGGGGGGCCACGACGATCCAGCGTACGTCGGCACTGCCACCGCCGAGATCTACGACCCGACGACCGGCACCTTCAGTGCGACCGGCTCGCTGGCGACCGCTCGCAGCAACCACACGGCCACGCTGCTCCCCGACGGCCGCGTCCTCGTCGCCGGGGGGCTCACGAACACGGAGTCTCTCGCGAGCGCCGAGATCTACGACCCGGCGACCGGCACCTTCAGCGCGACCGGCTCGATGGCGGCTGCCCGCGGCATGCACACGGCCACGGTCCTCCCCGACGGGCGCATCCTCGTCGCGGGTGGCCTCAGGCTTGGCGGTGCCGATTGGCCGACGCTGGCGAGCGCCGAGATCTACGATCCGAAGACCGGCAGGTTCAGCCCGACCGGCCCGATGACGAGCGCTCACGGTCGCTCCTTCGGTCGCTCCCTCCACACGGCGACGCTTCTCCGCGACGGCCGCGTCCTCATGGTTGGGGGCGAAGATGGGTCGGGGGGCGGTACCGCCACGGCCGAGATCTACGACCCGACGACCGGCACCTTCGGCCCCACCGGCCGGATGGGGATCAGCCGCTGGGTCCACTCGGCCACCCTGCTCACCGACGGACGGGTCCTCGTCACCGGGGGCCTGGAAGGCCCCCTTGCCACGGCCGAGATCTACGACCCGAAGACCGGCACGTTCACCCGCACCGGTTGGATGACGGCCGCTCGCGCCGCCCACACGGCCACCCTGCTCCCCGGCGGCCGCGTCCTCGTCGCCGGGGGGCGCGACGGCTCGGAGGCTCTCGCCACCTCCGAGATCTACGACCCGAAGACCGACACGTTCGGTCCGACCGGGCCGTAGCCACCAGCGTCCGGGGGCCGGGCAGGAGCCGCTCAGGCCCTTCGTCGACGCGCGTCGGGACCATCGAGTCATGCCCTCTCGGGCCCGGTGCGCCTAGCGTCGTGCGCATGGCGTTGCGAACGAAGTTGAGGGGCCCGTTGCGGATCTTCCTCCGGCACTCGCCGGCGACGCTCGAGTCCGCGTCGTCAGATCGGATGGCGCCCGCCACGCGCGACGAGGCCGAGGCCGCCGCCACTCGGGCAATCGAGGACTTCCTCGCAGGCCGTTCCGAAGCACGGGCACCACAGTCGCTGTCGTCCGAGCGCACGAAGCACCCGCCGCCGGCGTAGCCGCACCCTGGCCCCAGCTCCGCACCGGGCGTCCGGGGGCCGTTCGCCTCTGGTCATGCGAGTCGCCCGCGGCGCATGGTTCGGTCCGTGGACCGACGCGTGTACGACCACCTGAAGCAGGCCATCGAGGACCTGGGGTCGTCGTCGTCGTTCATGCGGGCGCCCGTCCGTCAGGCGAAGGATGAAGCCCGGGTCGCGCTTGCCGACTTCCAACGCGAGCCCCTCTCCCCGGCTCTCCGAGAGGCGTCCGTCGTCCTTGGTGAGCGCCTCGAGGAGATCCAGATCCACCAGCCGACCCTCAACTGGGAACCGCTGCTGCATGCCTGGAAGGCCGTGGAGCGAGAGGCCGGTCGCGAGGCCTGGGACTAAGCTCGCCGTCACGAACGGGGGGTGACCGTCTTCGCCCGCCGGCCACATCGACGTCCGGCCTTGGCGCGCCCGACGAGGTCGCTCGGAATGGGTGCGCGGACGCACCTGGTACTTTCGTTTGCTATTGAGTTGAGCCAGCGACGGCGTCATGGTCAATGTGCGAAGCCTCGGCGAGACTCGATCTCCCCCGGTGACAGACCGCTGGGGCTTCGTCCACCGGGGCCGAGACAACTCGGTTGATGGCCCGGTCATCGCACGGAAGCTGGTGAGGCCCAAGGTGATCCACGAGGACGGAGGAATCCAGGCTCGTCGCGCTGGCTGCCGTGACGCCCTGGTGGACGGGGGCGTGTCCCCCGACCAGGCCGAGCGCTGGTGCGCTGCCTGGGAGGCCGAGGCAGCGCGGCGGGGCGTCGAGCGAGGCCTCTACTACTGGGACGCCGGCCGCGGCTGGATCGACGCGCAGCGTGCGTTTCGGAAGCTCCGGTGGTTGACCATCGCGCCCGACGCGAGGCGCAGCCGGAGCGCGTACCGCTCGCAATGAGGGTCCGCGCCATGTCGGTCCCGGCCCCTCCGAACCGGGCGTCCGGGGCCGGATCCTGGCAGCAGGGCTGGTAGCGTACGGACCGGGTTCGGCCCCGCGTGCCGGACCGCGATCCCTGTCGACAGGACCCGCCACCGTCGTCCGGCAGCCGGCTCGCCGTCGCTCGGTGCGCGCCCCATCCTCCAGGAGGAGCGTCGCGCCTAGCGCGGAGGCGGGGGCCAATGGTCTCGCGGGTCGAACTGCCTGGTCTCCCACGTGCCGGTCTTCCGTCTCGTGTACCAGTACGCCACGATGGGCACGGAGACCAGGAACCAGGCGACCAGCTCGTAGGCGACCACCCACCCCACGTAGTCCGCACTCGTCCTCGGGATCGAGTAGAGGACGAGCGCGCCCATCAGCGACGTCCAGGCGATGAAGACCCAGGTCGATCTGCGCCAGTGCATGTCACCCTCCCTGCGCTCGGTCCCGGCGGCCGGCACGTGGGCCGCACCCTGGCGTCTCCCGCTGCCGCGAACGATCCCCGGCCGCGGGTGGGTCTGGCGAGAGCCGAAGGTCATGGCCCTCGGACGCCTCGTCCGGACGTCGCAGGGCGGCGGCCGCCTGGGGGCCAGGTCGTCGCTGCCGGGGTGGCGCGGCAACGGCGGCCGCACCCGGGCCCGTCGAACCGTCTAGCCTTTGCGGGGCGGGATGCCGCCCCCGCAAGGCGGGGACGCCCGGTGCAGGCGGAGGAGGTCCTTCGTGTCGTCCGTCGACAGGGTCGCGCTCTTCACCAACGAGTACCCGCCGCACGTGTACGGGGGCGCGGGCGTGCACGTCGAGTACCTGAGCCGCGAGCTGGCCCGCCTCGTTCCTGTCGAGGTGCGCTGCTTCGGGAGCCAGGACGTGCGGGAGCCCAACCTGCGGGTCCGCGGCTACCCCGCCTGGGCCGACGCGAAGCAGAACACCGACCCGCGCTTCGGCGGTGCCCTCGACGCCTTCCAGCGCAGCCTGGCGATGGCCAAGGACACGCTCGAGGCCGACATCGTCCACTGCCACACCTGGTACACCCAGATGGGCGGCTTCCTGGCCAAGAAGCTGTGGGGCGTCCCTTTCGTCCTGACCACCCATTCGCTCGAGCCGCTGCGGCCGTGGAAGGTGGAGCAGCTCGGCAACGCCTACGGCCTCTCCGCCTGGATCGAGCGGACGGCGGTCGAGGACGCCGACGCGGTCGTCGCGGTCTCCCGGGAGACGCGCAACGACGTCCTGCGGCTGTTCTCGGTCGCCCCGGAGAAGGTCCACGTGATCCACAACGGGATCGACCTGCAGCAGTACCGCTTCGACCCCGCCGTGGACGCCCTGCTGGAGCACGGGATCGACCCGGATCGCCCGTACGTGCTGTTCGTCGGCCGCATCACCCGCCAGAAGGGGATCATCCACCTCGTCAACGCGATCCCCTCGATCGACCCGTCGCTCCAGGTGGTCCTCTGCGCGGGCGCCCCCGACACCCGGGAGATCGGCGACGAGATGACCGAGCGCGTGGCGGAGATCAGCGCCGACCGCGCCGACGTGATCTGGATCCGGGAGATGGTCCCCCGGGCGGCCGCCATCCAGCTCTACTCGCATGCGGCCGTCTTCTGCTGCCCGTCCGTCTACGAGCCGTTCGGGATCATCAACCTGGAGGCGATGGCCTGCGAGACCGCGGTCGTGGCCTCGGCGGTCGGCGGGATCCCCGAGGTGGTGGTCCCCGGCGAGACCGGCCTGCTGGTCGACATCGAGATCACGCCGGGGACCTTCGACCCGGTGGACCCCGCCAGGTTCTCAGCCGACCTGGCTGCGGCCATCAACCGGGTCGCCCTCGAACCAGGCCTCCGCGAGCGGTTCGGCACCGCGGGACGGCGGCGCGTCGAGGACCACTTCAGCTGGGCCGCGATCGCCCAGCAGACGCTGGAGCTGTACCGGTCCCTGGCGGCCGGCGGCGGGTGAGCGCCGGACGACCGTGGGCGACGACCGACACTTGCGCAGGAGCGTGCACCGTGAGCAGCACTGATGGCCGCAGCCGCGTCGTGATCGACGGGGTGACCCCCTGCGTCGACGGCGGCGAGTACCCGATCAAGCGGATCGTCGGCGACACCGTGAGCGTGGAGGCCGTGGCCTACGCCGACGGGCACGACGCCGTGGCCTGCGTGCTGCTCTACCGGCGGGAGGCCGACGCGGAGTGGAGCGAGGTGCCCATGAAGCCGCTCGGCAACGACGGCTGGCGGGCCTCGTTCGGCGTCGACGTGATCGGGCCGTACCGCTACACGGTGATGGCCTGGGTCGATCGCTTCGCGACGTGGTCCCACGACCTGGAGAAGCGCCTGGGCGCGGAGCGGGACCTGGGCGTGCACCTGCTCATCGGCGCGGCGCTGGTGGAGGCCGCCGCCGGGCGGGCCACCGGGAGCGATGCCGCGCGCCTGGCGGCGATGGCGACGCTCCTCCGCGCCGGGGGAGCCGAGGCCGTGCGCGCGGCGCTCGCGCCGGAGCTGGCGGAGCTGATGTCCCGGCACGCCGAGCGGCCGTTCGCCACGGTCGCGCCCGAGCTGGGCGTGGTGGTGGATCGCGAGCGGGCCCGCTTCAGCGCCTGGTACGAGCTGTTCCCGCGCTCCGCCGCGACCGAGCCCGGTCGCCACGGCACGTTCCGGGACGTCGAGGAGCGCCTGGCCGACGTCGCGGCGATGGGCTTCGACGTGCTCTACCTGCCGCCGATCCACCCGATCGGCCGCACGTTCCGCAAGGGCCGCAACAACAACCCGGTCGCCGGGCCGGACGACCCGGGCAGCCCGTGGGCGATCGGCGCGGCGGAGGGCGGGCACACGTCCATCCACCCGCAGCTGGGCACGCTGGAGGACTTCCGGCACCTGGTGGCGCGCGCCCAGGACCACGGCATCGAGATCGCCCTCGACATCGCCTTCCAGTGCTCGCCCGACCACCCGTACACGAAGGAGCACCCGGAGTGGTTCCGGATGCGGCCCGACGGAACGATCCAGTACGCCGAGAACCCGCCCAAGAAGTACCAGGACATCTACCCGTTCGACTTCGAGACCGAGCACTGGCGGGAGCTGTGGGACGAGCTCAAGCGCGTGGTGGACTTCTGGATCGACCAGGGCGTCCGGATCTTCCGGGTGGACAACCCGCACACCAAGCCGTTCGGCTTCTGGGAGTGGCTCATCGGGGAGGTCAAGAAGGCACATCCCGACACGATCTTCCTGGCCGAGGCGTTCACGCGCCCGCACGTGCTCTTCCGCCTGGCCAAGCTGGGCTTCGCGCAGTCGTACAACTACTTCCCGTGGCGCAACAGCAAGGACGAGCTGACCGAGTACCTCACCGAGCTCACGCAGGCTCCCGCCCGCGAGTTCTTCGGCCCCAACTTGTGGCCGAACACCCCCGACATCCTGCCCGAGTACCTACAGTTCGGCGGCCGCCAGGCCTTCGTCGCACGCCTCGTGCTGGCGGCCACGCTCGGACCGAGCTACGGGATCTACGGGCCCGCCTTCGAGCAGTGCCTCGGCGTGCCGCTGGCCCCGGGCAAGGAGGAGTACCTGCACTCCGAGAAGTTCGAGATCCGGCCCTGGGCCACGGACCGCAGCGGCACCCTGGCCGGGCTGATCGGCCGGCTCAACCGGATCCGGCGCGAGAACGTGGCGTTCCGCACGAACGACAGCCTGCGCTTCCACCGGATCGACAACGACCAGCTGATCGCCTACGGCAAGAGCACCCCGGACCTGGCCAGCCAGGTGCTGGTGGTGGTGAACCTCGATCCCCACCATGCGCAGGCGGGGTTCGTGGAACTGCCGCTGGAGGAGATGAAGATCGACCCGCGGCAGCCCTACCAGGTCCACGACCTGCTGACCGATGCGCGGTACCTCTGGTACGGCCCCCGGAACTACGTCGAGCTGCGCCCGCCGGACCACCAGGCGCACGTCTTCGCCATCCGGCGGCGGGTCCGCACCGAGCACGACTTCGACTACTACCTCTGACGCGGCCCCACCGGCACGCGGAGGTCGGCAGGGGCCACCCGGTGGCCGGTGCGGCCCCTGGCCCTACATCTGCTTGAAGCGCGGTCCCTCGCCGCCCTCGGGCGGCAGCCAGCGGATGTTCTCCAGCGGGCACTTGACGGCGCACGTCATGCAGTGGAGGCAGTTCGAGGCGGAGAGGACGATCTTCTCGCCGTCCCAGCGGTAGACCTGGCCCGGGCAGAAGTGCGTGCACGAGGAGGCGTAATCCGCCGCACAGGTGATGCACGCCGCCGGGTCGAGGATCGACATGTGGGCCGGCTCGTCCTCGCGGTGGAGCGAGCCCGTGAGGCTCACGAACGTCGCGCCGTCCATGCCGCCGGGATCCTCGCGGCCCAGGCGGGCGCCCTTCTTCGTCCCTTCGAAGTCGGGCTCCATCCCCAGCCGCTTCGGGATCCGGCTCTGGACGAGCGAGAGCGGCGCGCCGAGGTAGATCCCGCGCCGGAAGGCCGCCCGGTAGTTGCGGGCGTGGCGCATGTCGGGCATGACGCCGCGCGCCTCGAGGCGGTCGACGTAGCCGCGGAGCGGCACGCCGCCGTTCGCCTGGGCGAGCCCTTCGACCACGGTGTCGGCTGCGGCGATGCCGGATTCCATCGCGTAGTTGATGCCCTTGATGTTCTCCATGTTGACGAAGCCGGCGCCGTCGCCCACGACCAGCGCGCCGGGCACCGCCAGCTTTCCGAGCGCGTGGTAGCCGCCCTCGGGGATCGTCTTGGCGCCGGTGGCGATCGTCACCCCGCCGGCCAGCAGCCCGGCGATGAACGGGTGGGCGCGGTAGCGCTCGAACTCCCGCTGCGGGTTGAGGTCGCCGTACTTCCAGTCGAGGCCGAGGATCAGGCCGACGGCCACGGTCTTCTCGCCCATGGAATAGAGGAAGCCGCCGCCGAAGACGTCCTGCGGGTTCGGGTAGCCCAGGGTGTGCATCACCCGGTGGTTGCCGTAGGGGTTGTCGCCGGGGAAGGCGACGACGGCCTTGATCCCGAGCGAGTAGACCTGCGGGTTCTTGCCGGCGCCGAACTGGTCGCGGAGCTGGTTCGAGATCACCCCGTGGGTGCCGTCGGCCAGGACCGTGACCCTGGCCCGGATCTCCTCGGCCGGCCGCTGGTTGGCCTTCGCGACGCCGTGGACGGACTCGCCCACGGCGCCCAGGGCGACGCCCGTCACGCGTCCGCCCTCGACGAGCAGTTGCCGGGCCGCGAAGCCGTTGTAGAGCTCGACGCCGAGCCCTTCGGCCTTCCTCGCCAGGAAGTCCACGAGGCGCGAGAGCGAGATCGTGACGTCGCCGTGGTGGTCCATCGGCTTGGGGACGACCAGGCCCGGCATCTTGATCGCCCGCTTGCCGAGCAGGAAGTACATCTCGTCGCGCTCGACGGGGATCATGTGCTCCATGAGCTTCCGGTCGTCGCGCCAGGCCGGGACGAGCTCGTCGAGCGGGGCCGGCTCGAACGACGCGCCGGAGAGGGCGTGGTAGCCCGGGCGGGGTGCCTTGTCGATGACGGCCACGGTCGCCTCTGCCGAGGCGGCCGCCAGCTGCTGCTTGATCCGGATCGCCGCGGCGAGGCCTCCGGGCCCCCCGCCGACGACCAGGACGTCGAGCGGTGCGGTCATGCCCGTCCCTCCGTCGCCCGGACCAGCTCGGGGACGACCGTCTCGATGTCGCCGACGACGCCGAAGTCCGCGTAGTTGAAGATCCGCGCCTTGGGATCCTTGTTGATGGCGACGACGATCTCCGACCCCTGCATGCCCGTGATGTGCTGCACGGCGCCGGAGATCCCGATCGCGACGTAGAGGCGGGGCTGGACGGTCTGGCCCGTCTGGCCCACCTGGTAGTCGTGGGTGGTGAAGCCGTCCTCGACCGCCATCCGCGAGGCGGCGACCTTCGGGCTGGAGCCCAGGAGGCGCCCCAGGCCCTCGGCCAGCGGCTGGAGGTACGTGTCGAAGTCAGCCCGCGAGCGGAACCCGTGGCCGCCGGCCACGACGATCTCCGCGTCGCGGATGGAAACCTTGCTGGCGAACGACTCCACCGGGGTCGCCTCCAGGCCGACGTCGTCGCTGTCGAGCGTGGCCGCCACGTGGACGACCTCGCCCGCGCGGTCCGGGTCGGGAGGGGGGACCTTGAACACCCCCGGCCGAACCGTCGCCATCTGCGTCGGGGAGTCCTTGGTCATGATCGTGGCCATCACGTTGCCGCCGAGCGCGGGGCGCGTCTGCTTCAGGATCCCGACGAGGTTCGTCGCGCCCTTGCTGAAGTCGCCGATCTCCAGGCGCGTGCAGTCCGCGGTGAGCCCCGACAGGCAGGCGTACGCCACCCGCGGGGCCAGCTCGCGCCCGAGGGGGCTCGCGCCGAAGAGCATCACCTGCGGCTTCCGCTCGCGGACGAGGTCGGCGAGCGCGTGCTTGTGGGCCAGCGGGTCGAACGTGCCGAGGAGCGGGTGCTCGATGACGTAGACGACGTCGGCGCCCGCGGCGATCAGCTGGGCCGGGCGGTCGCCAGCCTCGGCGCAGGGCAGGACGGCGGCGACCCGTTCGCCGAGGCTGCCGGCCAGCTCGCGCGCCTTGCCCAGGAGCTCGAGCGAGACGGAGCGGACGCCGTCGCCCTCGAGCTCGGCGAAGACCCAGAACTCGCCGTGGTAGGTCGGCTCGCGGTCGCCCAGCTCGTAGCCGACCTCGGTGCTGATCTCCGCCCCGGGGGCGGCCTGCTGGTAGCGGGCCGCGATCTTGCCGATCAGCTCGGCCGGGTTGTGGATGTACTCGCAGGTCTTCGGCCGATCCTCCGACGGCGAGAAGAGCCGGTAGACCTGGGTCCAGCTGCCCTTGAGGCCGATCCGCGTCGGGTCGGCGTCGACCGACTTCGCGTTCCACTCGTGGATCTCGGCGTGGCGCGCCTCGCGCGTCCGCTCGAAGGAACGGTAGAGCGGGTCGGTGCAGGCGGTGACGGTGACCAGGACGGGCCAGCGGACGGGATGGACGTCCTCGATCCCCTCGGCGGCGATCCGGCGGACGGCGAGCCGTGGCTCGGTGACGAGGCCCTTGGCGTAGGCGATGTGGTCGATCCCCAGCTCCTCCGCGATCTGGGGCGGGACCTGGGCCGTGTCGCCGTCGACCGACTGCATGCCGGTGACGATGGCGTAGTCGCGGTTGCCGCCGAACATCTCGCGCTCGATGCGCCGGATGGCGGAGGCGAGCGAGTAGGCCGTGGCTCCCGTGTCGGCGCCGGCGAACGCGCTGTCGGTCAGGAGGACGGCCTCGCCCGGGACGCGCGAGAGGCAGTCGACGAGGACCTCGCGGGCCATCGGCGGCCCCATGCTCAGAAAGACGGTCCGCGCCTCCGGGTCGCCGGCCGTGAGCTGGCTGGCGAAGGTCAGGGCGTGCAGGTCGAGGGGGTTGAGGATGCTGTCGAGCATGGCGCGCCGGAGCGTGCCCTTCTCGCGGTCCCACGCATCCTCTGGGATGTTGGAGACGTCAGGAACCTGCTTGACGAGGACGATGCAGTTCACGTCTCCAGCCTACGGACGGAACCGCCGCGCGGGACCGGCCGCATGGTCACGGAATGCGGGGGCGAACGGCCCGTCGGGGCCGGGCCCCCCGGGCGGGCTCGTCGGGCGGCTCCGCCCGTTCAGCGTCGGTGTCACGCCACGGCTCGCCGACCGTCTCATCAGCGAGCGCGCTCGAGCGCCGGCCACGACGCCGAGCCGCTGGGAGGTGTGCGATGGCCGCCCGTCGCCCGGTCCGAGCCCGGCACCGCGTGCTTCTCGCCGCCGCGGTCGCGACCTTCGGCCTGGGTGCCGCCCCGTCCGTGGCGGCTCCTGTTGCTGCTTCGTGCGGCGGGTCGCTCCCGTGATGCGCCGCAGCGTCGCGGCGCGCACTGCGGCCTGCGCCACCGTCGCCATCGCCCTGGCCGCCTGCGGCGGGTCGACGGCGCCCGCGTCGCCCGATGTGCACGTCTCGCCCGCGTCGCCCGCCGCCTCGGCCGAGACGGCGAGCCCGCCGCCGTCCGGCTCCGCTGCCCCGCGGCTTGTCGAGGCCGGGCCGCTGACGGTGGAGGTGCCCCCGGGCTGGAACCTCCGGCGCGGAGCGCCGATCCCCAGCGGGGACGTCCCGTGGCTCTTCATCTCGCCGCAGCTCCTGCCGGACCTGTGCGAGCCCCGGCCCGATGGCGCCATCGTGTGCCACCCCTGGCCGCTGATGCGGCTCGCGCCGGGATCGCTCGTCGTGGCGTCCTGGACGCATGCGCGGCCGGGGCGGCGGCCGCCGGCGGGGGGCATCGCCACGATGATCGGCGGCCGCGCGGGCCGCGTTGTCCAGGAGTCCGCCACCGAGTCCTGCGCGGCGGTCGGCGGCTCGAAGAGCGTCACGGTGGTCGTGGAGGACGAGCCATCCGGTGGGCCGACGGTCCTCCGACCCTGGACCGAGATCGATGCCTGCATCGCAGGCCCGGTCACGACGGTGGCCGACGCGACGCTGGGCGCGATCCTCGACTCGGTCCGCTGGGTGGAGGACGAGCCGGCGGCTCCCTCGCCGACGGTGCCGCCGGCCAGCGAGCCGCCGTCCGCCTCGCCGATGCCCGCGCCGAGCGTCGCCCCCACCCCCCCGCCGATGCCGCGCCGCGGATCGTCCGCGAGCGCCGCGTCAGCCTTGCGACGTCCGGGCTCGCCTACCCGCGCACCTCGGCCTTCGAGCCGTCCGTGGCCGCCCACCCGACCGACCCCGATCGCGTCGCGGTCGTCTACCAGCGCTTTGCCAGATCCGGGACCTGCGGGCTCGACACGACGATCCGCATCTCCCGCGACGGCGGGGGGACGTGGCGCACGGCGGCGGGTCGTCCGTACCGGGGGTCGGGCCGCGGCCCCAACTTCCATGCCGTGATCGCCTGGGGCCCCGGCCCGCGCCGAGGCTCGGCGCGCCTCTACTGGGCCGACATGACGGTTCCCGGCTGCGACTACGGCCGGCACGCCGTGTCGGTTGCCTACAGCGACGACGAGGGGCGGACCTGGTCGCGGCTGTACGTCGAGCGGCGGACCGGGACGTGGATCGGCGGCTTCCCCGAGATCGCCGTGGACCGTAACCCGGCCAGCCCCGGCTACGGATCGGTCTACGTCGTCTACAACTGGCTCGCGAGCCGCACGACCGGGCCCGGCATGCGGGTGATCGCGTCGTCGGATTTCGGCCGAACCTGGCGCGCCAGCGTCGAGGTGCCGCCCGCGACGCGCCCCGCCGGCTGCTCGGCCTCCTGGCGGATCGGCTACCGCGCGGCGGCCGCGCCCGACGGCTCCCTGGTCGTCTCGGGCTACCAGGCGGACCTGCGGCGGTGGGACGTCGGCCGGCCGTTCGCGAAGGGCGGCGTGGCGAACGTCTGCCGGCTCGGGTTCACCGTGACGCGCGTCCGGTTCGACCGCGCGCGCCACCGCCTGGTGCCGGGGCGCACCGTGTTGGCGACGACGGTTCCACGCAGCCCGCAGGCGGTGTCCGGGGCGCCGGCGGCCGGGACCGCCGCCACGATCATCGACCCGGAGTGGTGCCACGGCCTGGCGGTGGATCCCGTCGACGGCGCCATCCACCTGGCGGTCGGCAGGTACACCTCGCGGCCGGCAGCGGGACAGCCACGCGGCACGATCCGGGTCGGCACGAGCCGCGACGGCGGCCGAACATGGCGTTGGCGCACCCTCGAGCCGGCGCGGATCCCCGGGGCCGCCCGCGCCGGCGGCGGGCTCGCGGCATCGTACCGTCCCGTCCTCGCGGCGCGCGACGGGAACGTCCTGGTCGGCTTCCACGCCATCACGGACCCGGCGGGAGCGTCGAGGCGACGGGTGGTCGTGGGGACGTACGCGGCCGTCTCGACCGACGGCGGCCGCACGTTCGGCGCTCCCCGCCGCATCGCGAAGGCGCGCTGGCCGGCGGCGGCACTCGAGCGGGGGAACAACGGGCCGGGGCTTCGCGACGACATCGACCTGCTCGCCGACGGCCGGGCGGTCTTCGTCTACGGCGATGGCCGGCTCGCTGCACCGGCGTCTGTGACCTCGTGGGGCGGTAGCGTGATCTATGCGACGGTGATGGATCCGTAACGGCGAGGCAGGGCACCTCGTCACATGGGTGCCGGCCGGTCGCGCTGACCACCGCACCACCATCCGGGTTCCCGGCCGGCCGTCGGGACTGGGCGGGCAACAGGGGTCCGGTATGGGCTTCCTCTCGGGCGCACTCGGGTACGCCGGCCGCGTTCCCCGGCCGGGCTTCCCGGCGCCCCTGCCCGGCCTCGGCCTCCCGCGCCCGGGCCTGCTGCGCCGCGCCGGCGCCTCATCGCCTTCGGGGAGCGAGGGCGCGGCCGCGCCGACCGCGACCGCCGCTGCGGTCCGCCGGACGGAGACCTTCCGGCCCGACGTCGAGGGCCTGCGCGGGATCGCCATCCTCTTCGTCCTCCTCTTCCATGCGGAGCTGGCGCCCGTCCCGGGCGGCTTCGTGGGCGTCGACGTCTTCTTCGTCATCTCCGGCTTCCTCATCACCGGCCTCCTGCTGCGGGAGCGTGAGCGGACAGGTGGCATCGACCTCGTCGGGTTCTACGGGCGCCGCGTCCGGCGCCTGCTGCCGGCGGCGCTCGTCGCGGTCGCGGTCGTCCTGCCCGTCGCCACCGTGGTCATGGCCCCGCTCGACCGGCCCGGGCTGGCGCTCGACGGGGCGGCGGCTGCCGCGTCGGTGGCCAACCTCCGGTTCGCGGCTGCGGCAGGCGACTACTTCGCGGCCGTCGGCTCGCCCTCGCCGTTCCTCCACTTCTGGTCGCTCAGCGTCGAGGAGCAGTTCTACCTTGCCTGGCCGTTCCTCCTGCTGCTCGGGACGCGCGGCCGGCGACCCCGAATCGGGGCCGCCGTCGTCCTGGGCCTCGTCCTCGCGGCATCGTTCGCGGCCTGCCTCGTCGCCACCGAGGCCGCGCCCGGGTGGGCCTTCTACCTGCTCCCGACCCGGGCCTGGCAGCTGGCGACCGGCGGCCTGCTCGCCGTCGCCGGCGTCACCCTCGCCCGGCTCCCCGGGCCGCCGCTGGCCCTGCTCGGCTGGTGGGGGCTGGCGGCGGTCCTCGCCGCGCCCCTGGTCGTGGATCCCTCGGCGGCCTACCCGGGCGTCGCGGCGCTGCTCCCCACGCTGGGCACCGCGGCGCTCATCGCGGCCGGCGAGCGGCGCTGGGGCCCGGCCCGGCTGGTGGCCATCCCGCCGCTCCGGTTCCTGGGCCGGATCAGCTACTCGCTCTACCTGTGGCACTGGCCGATCCTCGTGCTGCCCGCGGTCGCGATCGCCGCGCCCCTGGAGCCGGCGCAGCGCGCCGTGCTTCTGGCGGCCTCGATCGTCGTGGCGACGATCAGCTGGGCCTGCATCGAGGAGCCGTTCCGGCGCGGCGCCTGGCGCCTCGGCGTCCGCCCCTCCCGCGCGATCGCCTGGGCGGCGGCCGGCCTCGCCTTCGTCGTCGCGTTCTCCGGCGGCCTCTGGGTCCGCCAGGCCGCCGACCTCGGGCTGGCCGCCTGGTCGACCGCGGAGAGCGAGCCCGTCGCCGGGGTCGGCGACGGGCTCGACTGGTCGACCGACGACCCCTTCGCAGGCACCCCGGACGGCGGGTCGTCGTGGGACGAGCGAGGACCCCGCGTCGTGGACGAGCGAGGACCCGGGGTCGCGGCTCCCGGAGGAGAGCGGCGAGGCGCCGGTCGAGTCGACGGCGACCCCGTCCGATCACCCGACGGCCCGGCCCACGGCCACCCCGAGACCGAAGGCGACGCCGTTGCCGCCCAGCGGGAATGCCCTCCCGAAGAACGTCCGCCCCGCGGTCGGCCGCGCCCGCGACGACGTCGAGCGCCTGTACCACGACGGCTGCCTTGCCTGGGAGCCGGCCACGTCGCCGCTGACGTGCGTCTACGGCCTCCGCTCGAGCCGCTTCCGGGTGGCGCTCGTCGGCGACTCGCACGCGTCCCACCTGTTCCCCGCCCTCGAGGCGGTCGCCCGCAAGCGCGGCTGGCGCCTCGAGCCGTACGTGAAGGTGTCCTGCCCGTTCGTCGACATGCGGGTGAGGAGCCTCACGCTCAAGCGCGAGTACACCGAGTGCACGAAGTGGCGGCGGGCGCTCGTGACGCACCTCGCTGCCGACCCGCCCGACCTCGTGATCGTCGCGAACCTCCGCTGGGTGTACCCGGTCGACCCTGCCGACGGGACGATCGCGCGGCAGGGCGCCGCGCTCGCGCGGATGATCGAGCAGCTTCCCGGGCGCGTGGTGGTGATCGCCGACACGCCGGCGTGGAGCATCAAGCTCGACGTTCCGTCCTGCCTCTCCGCGCACCCGAAGGACATCCGCCCGTGCGCGACGGCGCGCCGGATCGCGCTGGCCCAGACCCTCGTCCGCGAGCGGGCCGCGGCGCAGGCCACCGGCGCCGGGCTCGTCAACCTCAACCCCCTGATCTGCCCGGCCGACCCGTGCCCGGCGGTGGTCAACGGGATGATCGTGTACCGGGACACCCATCACCTGACGGCCACGTTCTCGCGGTCGTTGGCGCCGGCCCTGAACCGGGCGCTGACGCGAATCCTCGCGCCGGAGCCGACGGCGACGACCGGGCCGACGCCCACGCCCGGGCCGACGCCTACGCCCGGGCTGGACGGGACGCCGACGCCGACGCCCCCGGCCACCCCGGAGCCGACGGCCACGCCACCGCCCCCCGACCCGCCGTCCGCGCAAGGAGGTTGACATGGGCCGCTCGTCCCTCGCAGCCCTGCTGGTCGTCGCGAGCCTCGTCGCCGCGGGATGCTCGAGCCAGGAGGGGCCGGCGGGAAGCTCGCCCACCGCGGCCGCACCGGCGTCGCCGTCGCCGAGCCCCGAGCCCGGGGCAACCCCCGCGCCGCCGTCGCCCACCCCGGCTGGCGGCCCCGTCCACGTGGCCTGGGCCCGCGAGCCGGGTCAGCCCTTCGGGTCGCTCCAGGTGTTCGGCATGGCCCGGATCGGCGACCGTCTCATCGCATGGGGCGAGGAGGCCGACGGCGTGCACTTCATGGCGTCGGTCAATGGCTCCACCTGGACGGCCATCGCCACGCCGCCAGGCGTCGAGGAACCCTTCAGCGAGATGGTCACCCTGGGAGCTGCCGTCGTCGCGCCGACGCTCGCGGGCGACCACCTGGCGGCCCTCGTCGGCGGCCCCGACCTCGATCTCGAGCGGGTGGAATCGCCCGCGCTCGCCCGGCTGGGCGACCTGCGCGTCCGGGAGGTCGACGGAGCCGGGCAGCTCCTCGTCTGCGGCCTGAGTGCGGACGCCAACGCGGCCCATTCCCTGCTGTGCGCGATCACCGACGACGGGCGCACGTGGCGCGAGGCGGACCCGCCGATCGACCAGCTCTCGGTGACAGGGGCGGCGCTCGAGCAGGGCTTCGCGCTCCTCGCGACGCGCGACGGCGTCACGACGACGTGGCGCACGCTCGACGGGGCGGCCTGGTCGGAGGTCCCCGCGGCGTCCGAGCCCGACAGGTTGAACGGTCTGCGCTCGCTGGCTGCCCTGGCCGGCGGGCTGGTGGCGGGCGGGAGCCGGATGGAGGACGACGGGTCGTCCCGCGCCGCCGCCTGGGTGTCGGGGTCGGGATCCCTCTGGCGGCAGGTCCTGGTGACACCGGAGGAGAGCCTTCGCGTTCGGCGGGTGGGCGAGATCGTCGTCGCCGTCGCAACCGACGTGTACTGCCGCGACGGCGCCGTCTACGCCTCGGCCGACGGGCTCACCTGGGGTCGCAGCCCCACGCCGGTGCCGCTCTGCCCGGAGGCCCTCGTCGCGCTCGACGACGACGAGCTGCTCGCGATTGCACCGGACGGGGAGACCGGGCGGACCGCCGTCTGGCGGGGCCGCATCACCGAGGGCGCGGGAGCCGCGGCACCTCAGGCACCGGCGACCCCGGCGCCGACGGCGGCACCATCCATTGCGCCGCCGTCGGGCACGGCCGGCGACCCGGCGCTCGGCATGGCGTGGAGCAGCGATCCGATCGACCGGGCGCCGGGACGCGTCCGCGACGTGGCGGCGTGGGCGGGGGGCGTCGTCGCCGTCGGCGAGCTCACGGTGGACCCCGGGACGGGATCGAACGACCCGCCGATGGCCTGGCTGTCGCGCGACGGCGTCTCGTGGACGCGCGCCGCGGCCCCTCCGGGCACCCTGCCCGACGAGAGCTGGGCGCGGGTCAATGCGGTCGCGGCCGGTGGGCCGGGCCTGGTCGCGGTCGGGGCCGCCCACCAGCGCGGCGACGGGGAATCTCGGCTCGCCTTCTGGACGTCGACGGACGGGAGTCGCTGGAGCCGTGTTCCCCACTCGCGCCTCATGGGTGGCCTTGGCGTGCCGATCGACGTGCCGGAGCCCGGCCTGTACGACGTCACGGCATGGACCGGGGGGCTGGCGGCCGTCGGGTACGGCGATGACGCCACGGTCTGGACGTCGCAGGACGGATTGGCGTGGGCTCCCGCCGCGTCGCTGCCCGAGGCGAAGGGTCGCTTCCCCGGCGCCCGTTGGCTGTACGGCATAGCCGAGGGAGCCTCCGGCCTGGTCGCGGTCGGCGGCAGCGGGTCCTACCCGGACTTCGCCAGCATCGCCTGGACCTCGGAGGAGGGGGCGACGTGGACCGCGGCGATGGATCCGCCGGGCGCCGGGATGGCGGCCGTGCTCCGCTGGGACGACCGCCTGGTCGCCGTCGGACGCGGCCCGGTCTCGGCGATCTCCCGGGACGGCAGATCGTGGACGGCCGGACCGGGCCAGGCCGCGACGAGGGGCGCGAGCTTCGATGGCGTCGCGGGCGCGGGCGACCGGCTCGTCGCCCTCGGCCGCGTCTGTCGCGACGACGGCTGCACGTCCGCCGCCTGGGTGTCGGCGGACGGGCTCGCGTGGACCCGCTCGCCGGAGAAGGCCCTCGCCGGCGCCGTGCTGGCGGCGATCGCTGCCGTCGACGGGCGGGTCGTCGCCGTGGGACCGCGCGATCCGGGTCCCGCGGGCGACGCCCCGCGGGCCTGGCTGAGCCCGCCGTGATCCGGGAAGGCCCGGGCGCGGTTTGACGGACGCGGCGCGACGCGCCTAGACTCGCGGCTCAACCGAATACGCGGCTGTGAGCGGGACGAGTACCCGTCGCGGCGCCGGCAGAGAGACCCGACGGCTGGTGGAAGTCGGGGCGGCGACGACGGAGAATGGACCCGGGAGCCTCCGGACCGAACGCGGACCGGCCGCCGCCCGAGCGATCGGGCCGACCCCCGCCAGTAGGCTCCGGCGCAGAGCGCCAGCGATAGAGGGCAGCGCCGATCGGACGATCCCCGTCCCGTCGGTCACGTGAGCGCGGCAGACGCCGAACCCGGGTGGCACCGCGGAAGGTCCCGACCTTTCGTCCTGGCAGGACGAGAGGTCGTTTCGTTTTCCGGAGGATCGTCGCAGATGGCCACCCAGCATCCCCTCAGCCTCGGTGAGGTCAAGCGCCTCGCGGGGAGCGCGGACACGATCCGCCTGCGGGCGGTGCGCGACGCCGATCTCGAGACCCCCATCGGCGCCTTCCTGCGCCTCGACGACGGTGTGACGCCGGCCTACCTGCTCGAATCGGTCGAGGGCGGCGAGCGCCTGGGACGCTACAGCTTCCTCGGCATCGGGCCGCGCCGGCTCATGGAGGTGCGCGATGGACGCGCGCTCGTCCAGGATCGCCCGGTCGGCGTCGTCGACTACACGCCCGACCTTCCGGTGGCCGAGCTCCCCGCCGACGACCCGCTGGCTGCCCTCCGCGCGTTCCTGCCGCGCCGGACGGTCGAGCCGACCGAGGGGATGCCCCGCTTCACCGGCGGCGCGGTCGGGGCCCTGGCCTACGACGCGGTGTCGGTCTTCGAGCCGACGGTGCCGCTTCCGTTCGCGGACCCCGTCGGCGTCCCGCTGGCGAGCTTCATCGAGACCGACCTCGTCCTCGTCTTCGACCACCTGACCCACACGCTGGCCGCGATCGCCTCGCTCCACACCGACGCCCCGCGCCTCGAGGAGCGCTACCGGGTCGCGGAGCGCGCGCTGTTCGAGGCCCTCGAGCGGACCGCGCGCCCCAGCGCCGCCGAGATGGCCGGTGCGTCCGCTGCGCCCGCCGCCCCGACGTCGGGCGCCTCCGCGCCCCCCGAGACGTCCCTCGGGCGCGAGGCGTACGAGGCCGCCGTCCGCAATGCGAAGGACGCGATCGCGGCGGGGGAGGCGATCCAGGTCGTGCTTGCCCGGCGCCAGACGCTGGCGCTGCCGGCCCGGGCCGACGGGACGCCGCTCGACGGAATCGGCCTGTACCGCTCGCTGCGCCGGGTCAACCCGAGCCCCTACCTCTTCTTCGTCCGGACGCCGTCGTTCGAGGTCGTCGGCGCCAGCCCGGAGCTCCTGCTCCAGGTGGAGGGCGAGCGGCTGACCACGCACCCGATCGCCGGCACGCGGCCGCGCGGCGCCGACGCGAAGGAGGATGAGCTCCTCGCCGAGCAGCTGCAGGCCGACCCGAAGGAGCGCGCCGAGCACGTGATGCTCGTCGACCTCGGGCGCAACGACCTCGGGCGGGTCGCCCGGCCGGGCACGGTCCGGGTCTCGAAGTACATGGAGGTGGAGCGGTACAGCCACGTCCTCCACCTCGTGAGCCACGTCGAGGCGAAGATGGCCCCCGGCCTCGACGCGCTCGACGCCCTGCGCAGCGTCTTCCCGGCCGGGACGCTCTCGGGGGCCCCGAAGGTCCGCGCGATGCAGCTGATCGCGGCGGCCGAGGGCGAGCGCCGCGGGCTCTACGGCGGCGCCGTCGGCTATCTCGGCTACGACGGCAACCTCGACACGGCGATCGCGATCCGGAGCGCGGTGCTCAAGGACGGCGCGGCCCACATCCACACGGGTGCCGGCATCGTGGCCGGCAGCGTGCCCGAGCGCGAGTTCGAGGAGACCGAGCACAAGGCGGCGGCGATGCGGCGGGCGATCGAGCTGGCGGCGGGGGTCGCGCCGGCGCGTGCTGCGGGTGTCGCTGCCGGCGATCCGGCGACTCGGTCGGTGCAGGACATCGGTTCGTCGCGGCTGACCGAGACCGAGGGCACCCGATGATCCTCGTGGTCGACAACTACGACAGCTTCACCTTCAACCTCGTGCAGGCGCTTCAGGCCGCCGGGGCGGAGGTGCGCGTCGTCCGCAACGACGCCATCGACCGGGCCGGGCTCGACGCCCTCGCCGACGACCCGGCCGCCGGCCTGCGGGGGATCGTCATCTCGCCCGGTCCGTCGGATCCGGGGCACGCGGGCATCTCGGTCGAGACTGTCCGCTTCGCGGCGGAGCGGCGGATCCCGCTCCTCGGGGTCTGCCTGGGGATGCAGTCGATGGGTGCGGCCTTCGGGGCCGCGGTCGTGCGGGCGCCGACGCTCGTCCACGGCGAGGCGTCGCCCGTGGAGCACGACGGGGCCGGGATGCTGGCGGGGATGAGCCCGGGGTTCATGGCGGCGCGCTACCACTCGCTCTGCATCGACCCGGCCACGCTCCCCCCGGAGCTGGTCCCGACGGCGCACAGCGCGGGCGACGACGTGCTGATGGGCGTGCGCCACGTCTCGCTGCCGATGGAGGGCGTCCAGTTCCACCCGGAATCCGTGCTGACGCCGGAGGGCCCGCATCTCCTGGCGAACTTCCTGCGCCTCGCGGGCGAGGGCGAGGCCGGGCTTCTCGACGCGGCCAGCGGTTCGTTCGCCACGCGCGGCTTCGACGACGCCGGCGGCGAGACGGCCGACACGGCCGAGACGCCCGGAGTCGCGGCGGCCATCCGCGAGGCGGGCCGCCCGCCCGTCCCCGCGACGACCAATGCGGCAGGAGCGACCCGATGAGCGAGGCCGTGCGGGCCGCCCTGGCAGCCGTGATCGACGGGCGGTCGCTGGCGCGCGACGAGGCCCGGGCCGCGATGGGCTCCGTGATGGACGGGGAGGCGACGCCGGCCCAGCTGGCGGCACTGCTCGTCGCCCTCCGGATGCGGGGCGAGACGATCGAGGAGCTGGCGGGCTTCGCCGAGGCGATGCGCGAGCGGGTCCTGCGCGTGGAAGCGCCGGCCGGCACGATCGACACCTGTGGGACCGGGGGCGACCACTCCGGGACGTTCAACATCTCGACGACGGCCGCCTTCGTCGTCGCCGCGGCGGGCGTACCGGTCGCCAAGCACGGCAACCGGGCGATCACGTCGAAGTCCGGCTCCGCCGACGTGCTCGAGGCGCTCGGCGTGCGGACCGACCACGACGCTGCCTCTGCCGCCGTGGCGCTCCGCGAGATCGGGTTCGCGTTCCTGTTCGCGCCGGGCTTCCACCCGGCGATGCGCCATGCCGGGCCGACGCGCCGCGAGATCGGCGTCCGCACGGCGTTCAACCTGCTCGGCCCGCTCACGAACCCTGCCGGGGCGCGCCGCCAGGTCGTCGGGGTGGGGGATCCTGCCGCCGCGGGGCGCGTCGCCGACGTGCTGCGGGCGCTCGGCACGGAACGGGCGCTCGTCGTCCACGGCGCCGGGCTCGACGAGCTGCCGCTCGACGGGAGCGGCGTCATCCACGACGTGACGCCGGCGGGAGTGGAACGGCGCACGGTGGACGCGCGAGCTCTGGGGCTCGCGTGGGCCGAGACCGCCGCGCTTGCCGGGGGGTCGCCCGCGGAGAACGCGACGCTCGTGGAGGCGGTGCTGGATGGGACGGACCGCGGACCGCGCCGTGACGTCGTCCTGCTGAACGCGGCCGCTGCGTTCGTGGCGGCCGACCGAGTTCCCGACCTGGGCGCCGGTGTCGCCCTGGCCGCGGCCGCCATCGACGACGGCTCCGCGGCCGCGCTCCTGGCCCGGCTGCGGGCCGAGACGTCAGCCGCCGAGGTGACGGCATGACGGCTCCCGGTCCCGCGCCGGCCTCCGCCCCCGCCCGCACGGCTCCGGGTCGCCGCCGCGCGGGCGTCCTCGCGGAGATCGCCGCCCGACGCGCGGTCGACGTGGCCGCCGAGCTGGGCGACGCGACCTACCGCGACCTCGCGCGTGCCGCGGCCGCCGCGCCGTCCCCCCGCGATGCGACCCTCCGGCTCGCCCGGCCCGGCCTCCACCTCGTCGCGGAGGTGAAGCGCGCGTCGCCCTCCGCCGGCGCGATCGCCGCGGCCGGCCTCGACCCGGTCGCCCAGGCCCGCGCCTACGCGGCCGGGGGCGCCGCCGTCATCTCCGTCCTCTGCGAGCCGCACTGGTTCGGCGGGTCCGTGGACGACCTGCGGGCCGTCCGCGCCGCGGTCGCCGTGCCGGTCCTGGCGAAGGAGTTCGTCGTCGACCCGCGCCAGCTTCCCGTGCTGCGTGCCGCCGGGGCGGACCTCGTCCTGCTGCTCGCGGCCCTCCACCCGGTCCGCCGCCTGGTGGATCTCGTGGCCCGGGCGCGCGACCTCGGCATGGACGCGCTCGTGGAGGTCCACGCCGAGCGCGAGCTCGAAGCCGCCCTGGCGTCCGGCGCCCGTTTCGTCGGGGTCAACTCGCGGGACCTGCGAACGCTGACCGTCGACCCGGACCACCCGATCCGCCTCCGCGCCAGGATCCCCGACGACCGGATCACCGTCGCCGAGTCGGGTGCGCGGGACCCCGCCACCCTCGCCCGCTGGCGGGCTGCCGGCTTCGACGCCGCGCTCGTCGGCGAGGCGCTGGTCCGGGCCGCGAGCCCGCGGGCCGCGGCCGCGTCCTTCGTGGCTGCCGGCGCCGTGCCCGACGACCCGGGCGCCGTCCACCGGATCCCGCTCGTGAAGATCTGCGGCATCGTCGACGACGCCGGGCTGGAGGCCGCGCTCGCCGCCGGCGCCGACGCCATCGGCCTCAACTTCGTCCCCGGCACGCCGCGCGCGCTGACCGTCGCGGAGGGCGCCGCCCTGGCTCGGCGGGCCCGGTACGCCGGCGGGTCGCGAACCCCAGCCATCGTCGCGATCACCGCCGAGGCGGACGACGCGCTCCTCGCGGCGCTGGCCGCCGACGTGAACGTCGACGCGATTCAGTACGCCGGCGGCGAGCCTCCGACGCGGATCGCGGCCTCGCCGCGTCCCGCGTGGGCCGTCGTCCACCTTCCCGCGCAGGCCCCCGGCGACGCCGGCGAGCGCGAGACGCTGGTTGCCGGCGCGATCGCCCGCGCCCGCGCCCATCTCGCGGCCGGCGCCGCGCGCATCGTCCTCGACACCGCCGGCGGCCGGCATCCCGGCGGCACCGGCACCCGCGCGGACGCCTCGCTGGCGGCCGCCGTCGCCCGCGAGGTCCCCGTGATCCTCGCGGGCGGGCTCGGCCCTGCCTCGGTCGCAGGGGCGCTCCTGGCCGTGCCTGCGGTCGGCGTCGACGTCGCTTCCGGCGTGGAGATGCCCCGGGCACCGGGGGAGCGGCCGCGGAAGGATCCTCTCGCCGTTGCCCTTCTCACGAAGCGTGCCCGCGCCGCCCGCTTCGACCGCCCGAACACGCCTTCCGGCCCGACCCCCGTCCACGCGGGTCTCGTCGAGGCCGACGGCCGCGGTCACTGGGGGGTGGAGCGTGACTTCGGCGGGCGATTCGTCCCCGAGACCCTCGTCGGGGCACTCGAGCAGCTGGAATCCGCGTGGACCGTCCTCCGCGACGACCCGGTCTTCTGGGCGGAGCTGCGCGAGCTCCTCGCCCGGTTCGCCGGCCGTCCGACCGCCCTCTACCGTGCCGACCGGCTCGCTGCCGCCGTCCTGGGCGAAGCCGCCCGCCTCCGCCCCGGCGCATCCCTTCCGACCCGCCTCCGGGTCCATCTCAAGCGCGAGGACCTCGCCCACACCGGGGCCCACAAGATCAACAACGCCCTCGGCCAGGCGCTCCTGACCCGGCGCCTCGGCAAGACCCGGGTGATCGCCGAGACCGGGGCCGGCCAGCACGGCGTCGCCACGGCCACCGCGTGCGCCCTCCTCGGCCTGCCCTGCGTCGTCTACATGGGCGAGGAGGACATCCGGCGCCAGGCGCCGAACGTCCTGCGGATGCGCGCCCTCGGCACGGAGGTCCGCTCGGTGACGTCCGGCACGGCGACCCTCAAGGATGCCGTCAACGAGGCGATGCGCGACTGGGTCACGAACGTGGCGACGACGCACTACGTCCTGGGGTCGGCGATGGGCCCGCACCCCTATCCGACGATCGTCCGGGACCTGCAGCGGCGGATCGGCGACGAGGCGGCCGGCCAGCTGCTGGCCGTGGAAGGCCGCCTGCCCGACCTCGCGCTCGCCTGCGTCGGCGGCGGCTCGAACGCGATCGGGCTCCTCGCCCGGTTCATCGGGGAGCCGTCGGTGCGCCTCGCCGTGGCCGAGGCCGCCGGCGACGGGATCGAGACCGGGCGCCACGCGGCGGCGATCCTCGGCGGGAGCCCGGGGATCCTCCACGGGTCGCGGTCGATGCTCCTCCAGGACCGCGACGGGCAGGTCGTGGAGGCGGTGAGCGCCTCGGCGGGGCTCGACTACCCGGGGGTGGGGCCGCAGCTGGCGGCGCTCGCCGAGGCCGGGCGGATCTCGCTCGCCGCGGCGACCGACCGGGAGGCGGTGGCGGCGATGAAGGCCACCACGCTGACGGAGGGGATCCTGCCGGCGCTCGAGACGGCCCACGCGATCGCGGCCCTGCCGAAGCTGCTCGCGGGCCCCGCGAAGCGTGCCGGGCGGGGCGTGCACGCCGCACCTGCGTCCTGGCCGGACGAGACGATCGTGCTCGTCGGCTTCTCGGGCCGCGGCGACAAGGATCTCGCCGCCCTCGAGGCGTTCGCCGACGTCGAGCCCTGGGAGTCCGCCCGATGACGCCGCTCGCCCGGTCCGCCGCCGGTGCGCCGGAGGCCGCGTCGCCGTCCTCGACGAACGCCACGGCCGGTGCCCGCAGGATCGCCGACGCGTTCGCCCGGGCCCGCGCGGCCGGCCGCGTCGCGCTCATCCCGTACATCGTCGCCGGCTACCCGGATGCCGAGACCTCGCTGGCGGTCGCGCTCGCCGCGATCGACGGCGGGGCGGACCTCCTCGAGGTCGGCCTGCCGTACTCCGACCCGCTCGCCGACGGGACGACGCTCCAGCGCGCCTCGTCGGCCGCCCTCGCCGCGGGGGCGAACCTCGACCGCTCGCTGGACCTCGTCCGCCGGATCGCCCGCGAGCGTCCGGGCGTTCCGCTCGTCACGATGGGCTACGCCAACCAGCTGATCGGCGGCGGCGATGGCCGCGAGCGGGCCGTCGCCCTCGTGGCGGCCGGGGCCTCGGGCACGATCGTCGCCGACCTGACCCCCGACGAGGGCGCCCCCTTCGAGGCCGCGGCCGCCGACGCCGGGCTCGCCGTCGTCTACCTCGTCGCGCCGACGACGTCGCCCGCGCGTCGGGCGGCCGTCGCCGCGCGGACCGGTGGCTTCCTCTACTGCGTCTCGCTCGTCGGGATCACCGGCGCCCGGACCAGCCTCCCGCCGGAGGTCGGCCGCTACGTCCGCGAGGTGAAGGCCGTCAGCCCGGTCCCGGTCGCGGTCGGCTTCGGCGTCAGTCGCCCGGCCCACGTCCGCGCGCTCGTCCGGGCCGGCGCCGACGGCGTCATCGTCGCCTCGGCGCTCGTCGATGCCCTGGGGCCGGATGGGTGCGACGTGGCCTCCCTCCGGCACCTGGTCGCGTCGCTCCGGGCGGCCGCGGTCCGCGAGGAGCGCCCGCGGACCTGACCTCGCCGCGGGTGTCGCCCACCTGACACCCGGCGTGCGCGGAACCCGACGCCGGGAGCGGACGGCGCCGGACCGGGCGGCTGGCGCTCGGTTGTCTGCCCGGGCGTCTTCCCGCTGCTACCGCTCGGCGAGTCTCCGCGACCACGATGTGGCTGTCTCCGGTGGAGATGACGAGAGGATCCGGAGGCGACGGGAGAGGTGATCGAGGTGAAGGCCAAGCTCGGCGGAGTCTCGAACGGACAGGCGCGGTGCCGCTCGCGTCCGGCGCGTCGTCGGCCTCGTCGCGGCCTCGGTCCTCGTCGCGGTGCTCGCCGCCGGCGCGGCTGCCGCGAGCCCGGCCGCGTCGCCCGCAGCCGTGCCCGCTCCCGTGTCGACCCCGGCCCCGACGGCGGTGCCGACGGCGACGCCCGAGCCCATCGTGGTGGCCCCGCCCCGGGAGCAGGCGCCCCGGAAGCTGCCGCCGGGCGGCGGCTCGCCGATCCTGCTGCCGAAGTAGCGTCGGGGCGCGGACGGCCGGACGGCCGCCGCGCCCGCGGTGGTCGCCGATGCTGCGACCGCCGGGAGGGACCCACGATGAATGACGCGCGGATTGCCCGGCCTGAACGCCGGCGTTCGGCAGCGGCACGGATCGCCCGCCTGGCGGGCCTCGCCGCCCTGGCCCTGATCGCCGCCGGCACGGTGATGGCCGCACCGGCCTGGGCTCCTCTTCCGTCGGCGATCCCCGGTGTCTCAGCCCCCGCCGCATCTCCGACCCCGTCGCCGGCTCCCGGCTCACCGTCGATCAGGCCGCGCCGGACTCCCGAGGTCCCGGTCGGGGCGCCGGGTGGGATCCCCGGACACCACGTCCCGAAGTAGCGGCGTCCGCTCGAAACGGGCCGCCAGGAGCTCCGGGCGCAGGTCGCCTCACACTGCGCACACGTGAAGCTGTACGCCCGCTCGCCCCGGGCTTCCGACAAGAGACGCTACGTGACTCCAGCTCCCCGGTCACTTGACTCCGAGGCGGGGGGGTAGATTCAGTGCGCTGGCCGCTCAGCTCCAGTGCGGCGGGCGAAGCGCACGAAGTGCGGGGTGCAGCTGGTCCCGACGTGGACCACGACGTCGACGGTCGAGCGGGACCAGATCGACGCGTACTATCCGTGAGAACGCACATGCGACCTGCGCGACTGGTGTCCGGCGCGCTCCTGCCCGCACTCGGGCTGCTCCTGCCGCGTGCGTGGCTGCCCGGGAGCGACCCCGTCCGGAGTTGTGCACGCCTCGGCGACACCAGGTTCGCCTGTTCCGGCGAGCCCGACTCCCTTGCCGGTCCTGGCGCCGGAGGAGTTCTGGGCCGCACTCGTGCCGGGCGATCCGGCGGCCATCAGCTACCCATCGCTCGATGCGATCGTGCGGGCCGCAGACGTCACC
The DNA here is from genome assembly GCA_963713285.1 of uncultured Chloroflexia bacterium. Classification (GTDB taxonomy): domain Bacteria; phylum Chloroflexota; class Limnocylindria; order Limnocylindrales; family CSP1-4; genus CTSoil-043. Next base: position 27,926 of record CAVQLA010000008.1, read on the forward strand.
CTCGTTGCCCGCCTGGGCGAGTTGCAGCGCGGTCCCGTCTTCGTCGACGAGTACGACATGGCGAGCTACTGGGGCCTGCTGACGCTCGAGGTCGAGGACATCGTGCGAGGATCGGCCAAGATGCGCTCCAAGGGAGCCGTGACGGTGCTCGTGCTGCTCGGAGTCGGTCGCCCCGGGGAGTCATTCGAGGATCGGTACCCTCAGCTCGCCGAGTCCAAGCCGGCAGGCCGTGGCGTCTTCTTCCTCTCCAACATGGCGGCATGGGTCGAACGCTTCGGGGGTGACCCTGACTCGGCAGAGGCCGACCCGTACCTCCACGAGGTCCTGGGTGGCCAGGGGTACCTGCGGGAGGTGGATGGCGTCGTGCAGCCGCCGCTGCTGACGAGCGACGAGCTCGACGCGATGGCCGGCACCTGGCAGGAGGCCCTGCGAGGCGCCGACTTCGACGACGTCGTCGCCGAGATCGCCGCCCTGCCCTGAGCTGACGGCGGCCCCCCCACCCTCCTGGGGCCGGTCGCGCCGCGACACCCGCGCGGAGCGCGCCGCGACACCCGGCGCGCGAAGCTGCCCCATGCGGCAGGGGCGGGTGATCGCGAACGGTCGCCGTCAGCGGCCGGTCGGACGCCGACGGCCGAAGGCCGCCGCCACGTGGGGACGGGTGAGGTAGAAGAAGATGAGCGGCGTCACCACCAGGGCGTAGAGCCCCAGCCCGATCGCCCCTTCCAGCCCGCTCGAGGCGGTCACGAAGATCACCTGGATCACGTTGATCCCCTGGAGGACGAGCGTCGCCAGCCAGGCCCACCGTCGGCGGCGCCAGAGACCCAGGGCGACGGCGAGGCCGGCGACGCCGAGGGCGGTGAGGACGACCCCGATGACGAGCGCGCCGGCGATCTCCGAGACGCCCTCGAGCAGCGCGAGCGCGCCGATCCCGAGGGCGCTGACGCCGAGCACGAGCTCGATGAGCGCGCTCACGGCGCTGAGCGCCGCGACGGCGCCGATCCCGCGCGGCTTCGGCAAGGCCGCTTCCACCGTCGCCGACGTCGTCGCGCCCGATTCCGGGCCGACGCCGAGGGAATCCGCCCACCGGACCAGCTGGCGGTGGACGGCCGGCGAGCCGACGAGCGGCTCATCGTCGAAGGGCAACGTGGCGGGGGCCAGCACGAAGGGTCGGGTCTGGGGGCCGCCGAAGCCGCCGTGGCTCCCGACGAGCTCCTCGAACGCCGCGACCTCGTCGAGCTCGGGGTCGTAGGATGAGTTGATGAGCAGGTCGCCGACGTGGGCGAAGGCATCGATGCGCCTGACGTGGTCGGCAGCCCGCGGCCCGAAGAGGGCCAGGGGGTCCTCCCCGTCGACCTGGTCGTCGGCGAGCCGGTGGACCCCGGCCCGCCCGATCGCCACGGACCCGAGCGCGGCGGTCTTCACGAGCACGAACCCGATCCCCGGGTGGGCCGCCAGCCCGGGGACCAGCCCGGGGTAGCGCTCGTCGATCTCCTCGAGCGTGGCCCGGCCCGGCATCGCCGGGAAGTAGATGTTGGCCAGGTTCCCGCTCGGCCCGACGACCACGTCGGCGGCCTCCGCCGCGATGACGGTCGGGTCGGCGCGGCGGCTCACCTCGACGGCGCCGTCCTGGGTTCGGCCCCCGAGGGCCGCCGAGGCCACCTTGCCGGCGACCCCCGGCCGGGCGCGGATCTCCGAGAGGAGGACGTTCACGGGGCCCCAGCCCTCGCCCTCCGCGGTCGGCGTGACGGCGGTCGCGTCGCCGCCCATGAGCGCCCGGATCACCTCGTCCAGGGTGCTCCCGTACCGCTGGCGGAACGTCGCTCCCTGGCTCTGGCCGTGGTCGGACACGACGACGATCGAGTACTCGCGGGGCGCGCCGGCCGCCGCCCGCTCCAGCGACGCGAGGGCCTGGTCCACGCCGGTGAGCGAGCGGAGGGACTCCAGCCGCTCGGGCCCGGCGTGGTGGGCGAGCTCGTCGTAGTCGACGAAGTCCACGTACAGGATCGGCGTGCCCCGGCCCATGGCGTGGATGAGGAAGGTCATGTTGAGGTCGCGGAGGAGCACGTTGCTGACGGCCCGCATGCCGGCGAACGTGGCTCCCCGGTGGACGCGCGGCTGGATGTCGAGCGCGCGCTGGCGGCGGGCCTCGAGGAGCTCCTTGATGGCCTCGCTGATCGTGAGGACGATCGTCCGGACGAGCGCCGCGGGATCGACGAAGTAGAGTGAGAAGGCGTCGACGTCGGCCGGCCGGCCGCTCGAGATCGTGCTCATCGTGAAGAGGCTCCGGGCGGCGTCGCCGGAGAAGAGGTTGCCGACGCTGACGCCGTCGGCGGCGAGAAGGCCCTTCCCGTCCGAGAGGCGCCGTTCGATCTCGGCCGCGTCGGCCGGGCGGTTCGCGACCAGGAGCCGGCCCCGGTCCTTCTCGTACCAGCGGAAGGCCGGGATGTCGTCGTTCGTCCCGTGGAGGATGCCGGCCTGGCTCGAGGGCGTCTGCGACGGCGGCGCGCAGTCCCATTCCACGAGGCGGTAGCGGCCACTGCGCACCCAGGAGGCCATCCGCGGCGTCAGCCCGACCCGGATCGCGCTGCGGAGGATTGGCGCGGAAAGGCCGTCGATCTGGACGACGAGGAGCCCCTTGCCGCCGGCGAGCCGCGGCGTCTCCATCGCGGCCAGGCGGCGCGATAGCTCCGCGTAGAAGGTGTCGTCGCGGTCGGCCGAGATCACGATCGAGATGAGCGTCGTGAGGATCGTGATCACGAGCGCGGCGGCGAAGGCGCCGGCGAAGGAGGTGACCTCGAAGCCGGGGACGAGCGGCGCGGCCAGGGTGAGCATCATCGCGTTGACGACGAGCGAGAGGAGCCCCACGGTCACGACGTTGAGCGGCAGGGTGAGCAGGATGATCACCGGCCGCACGAGGGCGTTGAGGAGGCCGAGGACGACGGCGCCGAACAGGGCGGCGCCGATGGTCTCCACGAGGATCCCCGGCACGACATTCCCGACGACGAGCAGGACCGCGGCCTGGACGACCCAGTCGAGCAGGATCCGCCGCCGCCCGCCGACGCGCAGCCGCTCGCGGGCCACGCCGACGGAGGTCGTCCAGGTGTCGCGGATCGGGCGGAGGAGGCTCACCGGAAGCCCTCCATCGCGCGTTCAGCCCGCATGGATGGAGGTCCGCAGCTCGCGCACGTTGTCGCGGAGGAGGAGGACGCCGATCACGAGCAGCACGATGGCGATCCCTTCCAGCAGGTGGCTGCCGACGAGGATCAGCGCCGCGATCACCGCGAGCAGCACGGTGACGTTGAGCAGCAGGACGAGGAAGCGCCGCCGCACGAGGGCCTCGATGACGACGAAGCCGCCGACGATCGTCAGGAGCCCGACCCACCACCATGCGATCTCGAACAGCAGCAGGCCCCCGAGGAGGACCATCGCCGCCGCGATGCCGACGGCGGACCAGACGTCGAGGAGCCGGCTCCGCTTGATCACGGCCGGGTCCTGCGGATGAGCGACGAAGCGCAGGTGCGCGCGGGGGTCGCCCGGCTCGCCGCGGTCGACACGCGCCCGCTCGGCCCCGGTGTCGGCGATGGCGACCCGGAGGTCCTCGGCCAGCCTGCGGAGGTCGGTCAGCTCCGCGACGGTCGCCGCCCGTTCCCCCTCGGCCCGACCGATCACGGCGTCCGATCGACCGGCCCGCCGCGACGACTCGACCCGGGCGCCGAGTCCCTGGGCGCGCAACTCGGCATCGTCCAGGCGCTGCTGGACCTGCTCGAGCGCGGCGCAGAGGTCGGCATCCTGCGCGGCCAGCACGGCGGCCGTGCGGGATGGGGGCGGCACGGCCTGGAGCCCGGCGAAGCCGACCGGGTCGATCCACGACTGGCGCGGCCTGCCGTCCCGGTTGAACTTCGGGCCGGCGGGCGCCCGCTCGCCGGCGAAGCGGTCCTTCGTGTCCAGGCCGAAGAGCCCGGCGAAGCCGCCGACCCAGCCGAGGTCATCCCCGACGGGGATCGGGGCCCAGGCCCCCTCCTGGCCGGGCCCGATGGCCACTCCGTCGCCACGGGCGTAGTCGACGAACGGGACGGCGGCAGCCGAGCCATCGGCATGCTCTGCCAGCGTCCCCTGCCGGAGCGTCCCGGACCAGAACTGCCGCGCGGCCCCGAGAAGCCCGTTCAGCCAGCGGGGGAGGCGCAGCGGGACCGCCTGGAGATACTCGCCCGGCTCGATGTACGCCGCGTGAGAGCCGGCGCCGGCGAACATGATCGGATGGGCGCCCTCGCGGAGGAGCAGGGGGTCGTCCCAGCGGCGCCGCAGGTCAGCCCCGACCTCGTCGTGGGCCGCCCGGGCGAACCAGACCGGGGTGACGGTGTCGTCCGACTCGTCGAGGAACACGAAGCACTGCTCCCAGTCCGCCTCGTGGTCGTTGGCGCCCGCGAACGAAGAGCGCCAGTCGTTCATGGCGTAGAAGAAGAGGTAGTGACAGACCGTCCAGCCGGCCTGGCGGACGACGCGCCCGTAGTAGTGGTACGACGGGTCCGCCGCGCGAACCCGGGCGTACTTGACCTCGGCCGCGGCGACGGTGCCGCCGGGGACGGTGCCGCGCACGAGCAGCGACAGGTCGAACCCGGCGTCGATCAGGCGGGCGAGGATGCCGACGCGGGCGAGGCGGCTGGGGGCCGAGAATGCCGCCCGCCGCGGGCGGTCGCTCCGGGCGAGCTCGATCCCCGACAGCGGCTCCTGGACGAAACGCAGGAAGAGGGACTGTCCCGGGACGCGCGGCTGCCAGGCGGCAAGGGTGTCGACGGTCACCTCGCCGCGACCCGCGAGGAGCGTCGCACCTCCGCGCGGCGACCCGGCCCAGAGGTCGCACTCCGCGAGGTACCCGTCGACCGCCATCGGGAAGAAGTACTCGCCCTTCGTGTAGCGGACGATCGGCTCGAACCGGCGGAGCAGCTCGAGGTCGGTCACCCCCGTCATCCCCGCTCCTCCCCGAGGTCGGCACCGCGGCTGCCGACCAGGTCGAACGCCGCCCGGACCGGCCGCTGGTTGAGGTACAGGACCGTTGCGACCCCGAGCAGCATGGACATGGTCAGGACCTCGCCGGTGAACCACCAGGTCGCGATCGCCGACGCGAGCGACACCCCGGCCAGCAGCATGGCGAGGGTCCATCCGAGCCGGTGCAGACGGAGAAGGGCAACGGCGGCGACCAGCTCGAGCGCGGCCATGATCCCGAGGATGATGGCGAGGGTCACCGCCTCGAGGCCGGCAACCTCGCCCGTCGCGACCGCGTCCCCCAGGATCGCGGGGGCGATCGCCGGGACCAGCGCCAAGCCGACGGCAGACACGCCCAGCAGCAGCGCCGTGACGAGCTGGATCGCCGCCAGGATCGTCACCGGCACCGGCCGGCGGCGAGATCCGGGCGCGGCGTCAGCCCGCATCGCCGTCCATCGGCGCTCCCGGGCCGGGCTCGGCCCGCGGGGGTGCCCAAGCGGTCAGCGTCCCCCCCGTCCCGTGCTCGGACGGACGCACCGCCCTGCGAACCGCGCCGACCAGGCCGGAGGCGATGGCGGACGCCACCTTTGGCAGGTTCTCGGGGTCCGCCAGGTTGGACTGCTTCTCGTGCAGCGCCAGCAGGCGGCCGAGCTCCGTCACCGGGTCCGTGTGGTCGTCGGTCCGCAGGTCGATCCAGCGGTCGTCCGCCCCGCCGGCGCCGCCCTTCTCGCGCCGGATCAGCAGGGCAGCCGACTGGCGCCCGCGGCTGTCGCCACCGGCCTGGTCGCCCGCCCGGAGCGCTGCGACCAGCCGCCGCGGGAACGTGCCGGTCTCGGCCTCCCAGGTCGCCAGCATCGCATCGACTACCTCGGGGCCCGTGAGGATGTTGCCCTGCACCGCGACGCCGGGGGCGGTCCGGCCGCCCGCCCACGGCATGCAGCGCGCGCCCGTCCAGGACGCCGAGCGGCCCAGCGCGTCCACGATGCCCGCCTGCCGGTGCTCGGCCATGGCGTCCGCGGCGGTCAGCGCGGCGAGGATGCTCTCCGGGTCCTCGCCCGCGGCCAGGCGCGCCAGGCCGTCCGGCCCGTACGCGACGTTCGGCAGCGCCTGCGTGGAGATGGCGCCGACGTTCGCGCGGGCGAAGGGCGCCACCGCGCCCACGGCAAGCGCCTTCGAGGCGATCGCGATCCCGAGGTCGCCCGTGGCCGGGTCGCGCGCCACGATGGAGAAGGTCATCGGAACAATCCTCCCTGCCGGTCCGGCCGACCGGCTACCCGACCCTGACGTGCTGCTCGGGGCGGGCGAGATCGTACCCGGTCCACCTCGCGCCCGCCCGGCCTCGTGCCACCCGGTGGCACTGGCTCGGTGGGCCGGCCACGACCGCGGCGTCAGCCGCCGAAGAGCCGGGCCAGGTCGTCCGGGCCGAGCGGCCGCGGCGCGTCGAGCAGCCCCGCGGCAGCCGCCGAGAAGCCGAGCAGGTCGGCCGGCGTGGCGCCGGCGTCGAGGAGATCCCGGACTGCCGTGTCGTGGTCGGCCTTGCTGAGCTTCGCCCCGGAAGGCTTGCGCAGCAGGGGGTGGTGGAGGAAGCGGGGAGGCGCAGCGCGGCCCAGGAGCCGGCCGAGCCGGAGCTGCCGGGGCGTGGCGTCGAGGAGATCCCGGCCGCGGATCACGAGACCCACCCCATGACGAGCGTCATCGACCACGACGCAGAGGGGATAGCTCCAGTTGCCGTGCCGGTCCCGAAGCGTCAGGTCGCCGTCGGCCGAGGGGTCACCGGCCCGGGGCCCCAGCAGGAGGTCCTCGAAGTCCTCCTCGGTGCCCTCGCCGAGCCACGCGCGGACGGCGGCGTCGGGCGCGTCGGAAGGCAGCCCCCGGGCTCGGCATCCGCCGGGGCAGCCCTGTCCATGCCAGGTCAGCAGGTCCGCCCGCGAGCACACGCACGCGTACACGCGCCCCTGGGAACGGAGGATCTCGAGGGCCGCCTCGTAGGGAGCCGGATCATCCGACTGGCGATAGGCGGACGGCCCCGCCCGCAACTCCGCGAGCGACGGCTGGTCCGGGAGCAGCCCGAGGCGCTCGAGGTCGTCGAGGATCGCCCTCTCGAAGGCGCGCCGGCTGCGCTGGCGGTCGTGGTCCTCGATGCGCAGGACGACGCGCCCGCCGGTTGCGCGGGCGATGCCCCACACGTACAGCGCGTTGACGAGGTGGCCGAGATGGAGGAGGCCCGTGGGCGCGGGGGCGAACCGCGTGGTCGGGGTGCCGGGCAGCCGGCCCGCGTCCGGTCGGGCCGGTCCCGGGTCCCGCGGCCCCAGCGGGATCACCGCGGGTCGGGCGTCGCGCCGGGCTCCACGCCCGACTCCGCGCGGGGCTCCGCACCCGGAGCCGGTCCCTCGATCGCCGATCCGTCGGCCGTCGAGGCTGCCCGCTTCTGGGCGTGCTGGACCCGCCGTGTCGCCGCGATGAGCTTCCGGTACAGCGCCACCAGCTCCGGCTCCGGGAACAGCCCGGCGGAGGTGCTGGTGACGCGCTCGAGCACCTCCGCCTCGCGCTTCGCGTCGCGAACCGTCCGGCGTCCTGTCCGCTCCTTCACGCGCCCGATCTCGAGGGCGATCTGGGCGCGCTCGTTGAGGAGCGCCACGATCTCGTGGTCGATGGCGTCGATCCGCTCGCGGAGCGGCGCGAGGGCCTCCGCCGTCCGGTCGGTGAGGGCGGCGGCGTCGGCGCGCACGACGTCGGGCTCGTCACGCTCGGGCATGGGGTGCCTCCCCGGGCGCGGCCGGCCCCTCGGCGCCGTCGATCGCCAGCGCCCGCGGCGCGATCTCCCCGGCCGCCCAGCGCCGGGCCAGCTCGTCGAGCGCGCGGTGGTAGCCGGCGGCCTTCAACCCGACGAACCGGGCCACCGCGATGTCCTCGAGGAAGTTGACCCGGCGGAACGGCTCGCGCGTGGCCGGGTCCGAGAGGTGGACCTCCACGAAGGGCCGCTCGATGCCCAGCAGCGCGTCGCGCAGGCTGACCGAGGTGTGGGTCAGCCCGCCGGCGTTCACCACGGCGGCGTCGAAGTCACGACGGTGGAGGCGGTCGATGAGCGCCCCCTCGTGGTTCGACTGGAAGAAGTCGACGTCGAGGTCCAGCTCGGCGGCCCGGGCGGCGATCCCCGCGTTGATCTCGCCGAGCGTCTCGCGCCCGTAGAGCGCCGGCTCGCGCGTCCCGAGCAGGTTCAGGTTCGGTCCGTTGACGACCAGGACGCGGAGCCGACGCGCCGGCTCGCCGGAGGCCATGTCTCCGCTCGTTCGCGCGAAGCTGCTCATGCCCGCACCTCCGCCGGGCTGCCCGCGAGGACCGCCCGCGCCGCCGCGTCGACCGTCTCGTCCGGCACGTCGCTCCGGACGGTGACGCCGGTCGCCGTGGGGAGCACCCAGCGCAGGCGCCCGCCGGCGTGCTTCTTGTCGGTGGCGAGCGCCGCCAGCACCTCCCGGGGCGGGTAGGGGAGCGGAGCCCGGCCCAGGTCCAGGGCGTCGAGGAGGGCCTCGATCCGGGCCGCCCGCTCCGGCGGGGTCGCCTCGACGACGACGCCGATCCGGCAGGCCGCGCGCAGCCCGTACACCACGCCCTCCCCGTGGAGGATCCCCTCGAAGCCGGCGGCCGTCTCGATCGCGTGGCCCAGCGAGTGCCCGAGGTTGAGGTGGATCCGCCCGCCCTGCTCGCGCTCGTCCACGGTCACCACCTCGATCTTGGCCCAGCCGCAGCGCTCGACGACCTCGGCCAGGCTGCCGTCCTCGTGCACGGAGGAGTCGCCGGCGGCCATCGCCGGCCCGCGCTCCTCGAGCAGCTCGAAGAGCCGCTCGTCGCCGAGCGCGGCCATCTTGACGGCCTCTCCGAGCGCCGCCCGCACCTGGCGCGCCGGGAGCGTGCGCAGGAACCGGACGTCGACGACGATCGCCGCCGGCTGGTGGAAGGCACCCACGAGGTTCTTGCCCTCCGGAAGGTCGACGGCCGTCTTCCCGCCGATCGACGAGTCGATCTGCGCGACCAGCGTCGTCGGCACGTGGATGACCGGCACGCCACGCAGCCAGGTCGCGGCCAGGAAGCCGGCCGCGTCGCCGAGCGCCCCGCCGCCGATCGCCACGAGCGGATCGCGGCGCTCCGCCCGCAGCCGCGCCAGCTCGCGGGCAGCCTCCTCCACGATCGGCAGCCGCTTGGCCGCCTCGCCCTCGGGCAGCAGGATCCGGTCCAGCGGCACCCCCGCCGCCGCGAGACCCTCGGCCACGGAGGACCCGGCCACCTCCCATGCCCGCGGCTCGGACACGACGATCGCCCGCCGGGCCTCCAGCGCCGCGAGGGCCGCGAGGACCCCGGCGACGGCATTCCCCTCGCCCAGCTCGTAGCGCCCGATGGCGGTGTCGGCGCGCAGGAGGGCCGTCCCGTCGGGGAGCGGCTCGTCGAGATGGCGCTCCAGCGCCTCGACGATCCCGTGCACGCCGGCGATCCCGTTGACCCGCAGGGCCGCGGCGTAGAAGCGGGCGCGTCCCGCGGCAAGCTCGCGCATCTTCCCGATCGGGTCGCGACCGGCCAGCAGCGGCCGCGGGTTCGGGCTGTGGCGGATCCGCTGCGCGAGGATCTCCGCCGGGGCGTCGAGCCAGGCGGCCCGTCGACCCCGGTAGAGGCGCCAGCGGTTGCGCGCGTCGATGGGCGCGCCGCCGCCCGAGGAGATCACGCGCCGCAGCTCCGGCGAGGGGTCCGCCGGCCCCAGCGCCTCGACGGCGGCGCGTTCGCGGGCCCGGAACCCCGCCTCGCCCTCCTCCTCGAAGATCGCCGGGATCGGTCGCCCCGCCTCCGCCGCGATGAGCTCGTCGAGGTCGACGAAGGCCGCGCCACGGCGCCGGGCGATCCGGCGCCCCGCGGCGGTCTTGCCGCTCCCGGGCAGCCCGACGAGGACGAGGTCCACGTGTGCCGGCCTAGTCGTCGCCCCCGGAGCCGGCCTCGCCGGAGCCGGGCTCGGGGGCCGTGGCGGTGCCGTCCGCGGACGTGGTCGCGGCGGATCGGGCGGGTGCCGGCGCCCGCCCGATCCGCTCTCGGTAGCGCGCCAGGTTGTCGCGGACCTCGGCGAGCGAGTCGCCGCCTGTCTTCTCCAGCACGAACCTGGTCAACGCCAGGAGCACCATCGCCTCGCCGATGACGCCGGCCGCCGGGACCACGGAGATGTCGCTCCGCTCGTAGTGCGCCGCCTGGACCGGCTCGCCCGTCAGCAGGTCCGCGGTGGGCAGCGGCCGGGCCAGCGTGGAGATCGGCTTGACCGCGCCGCGGACGACGAGCGGCTCGCCGTTCGTGATGCCGCCGGTCAGGCCGCCGGCGTTGTTCGACCGGTGGATCCAGCCCCCGCCGGGCCCGCGGCCCTCGATGACGTCGTGGACCTCCGAGCCGAGGAGCCGGGTCTGCTCGAAGCCGAGCCCGATCTCGACGCCCTTGACGCTCTGGATGCTCATGAGCGCGGCGGCCAGCGCAGCGTCCAGGCGGCGATCCCACTGGACGTGGCTGCCGAGGCCGATCGGGACCCCGCGGGCGACCACCTCGAAGACGCCGCCGATCGTGTTCCCGAGCGAGCGCGCCTCGTCGATGCGGGCGATCATCCGCGCCTCGGCCGCCGGGTCCGGACAGCGGAGCGGGCTCGCCTCGGCCTCCTCGCGGGTCCGCGTGCAGGCGGCCCGGTCGACGGCCACCCCACCGACCTCGGCGGTGAACGACCAGACCTCGATGCCGAGCTCGGCAAGGAACGCGCGGCAGACGGCGCCGGCGGCCACCCGCGCCGCGGTCTCGCGGGCCGACGCGCGCTCGAGGATCGGGCGGACGTCGTCGAAGCCGTACTTGAGGGCGCCGGCGAGGTCCGCGTGGCCCGGCCGCACCCGCGTGACCGGCTGGGCGCGCTTCGTGCCCCCCTCTGCGAGGGCCGCCAGCTCGGCTGCCTGCTCGTCGGTCAGCGGCTCCACCTGCATGACCCGCGTCCAATTCACCCAGTCGCGGTTGCGGACGAGCAGGAGCACCGGCGAGCCGATCGTCCGCCCGTGGCGCACCCCGGCGAGGATCTCCGCCCGGTCCTGCTCGATCGCCTGGCGCGCCCCGCGTCCGTAGCCGCCCTGGCGCCGGCGCAGGTCGACGGCGATGGCATCCGCCGTCACCGGGATCCCGGCGGGCAGCCCTTCGAGCGTCGCGCCGAGCGCGGGCCCGTGCGACTCGCCCGCGGTCAGGAAGCGGAAGCCCGTCATCGCGACCGTCAGGCCCCCGGCTCCCCGGCCGTGCCGGCCCCCTCGTCCGCGGCGCCGCCGACGTCCGCCCCCACGGCCGCCAGCTCCTCGGCCAGCTTCTCGTGCATCAGGGCGACCGGCGCCGCCTGGCCGGTCCACAGGGTGAACGCGGCGGCGCCCTGGTGGAGGAGCATCAGCTCGCCGTTCTGGACCTGGCACCCGGCGGCGGCGGCCTCGCGGAGGAGCCGCGACACCGGGGGGTTGTAGATGAGATCCATCACGAGGAGGTCCCCGGGGATCAGCTCGCCCGGGATCGGCGTCTCGTCGTCGTGGAGGCCCACCGCGGTGGCGTTGACGAGGACCTTCGTCTTGGCCAGCTCGGCCTCGATGATCGACTCGTGCCAGGGCATGGCCCGCAGCTCCATGTGGGCCGCGCTCCGGGCGAAGAACTTGACCATCGCCTCGGCGCGGTGGAGATGGCGGTTGAAGACGACGATCCGCTGGAAGCCCTCGGCCACCAGGCCGTGCACGACGGCGCGGGCGCCGCCCCCGGACCCGAGGACGACGGCCGCGCGCGGCATCCGCTGCTTCCCGACGAGCGCCTCGAGCGCCACGCGGAAGCCCGGCACGTCCGTGTTGTGCCCGACCAGGTGCTTGCCCGAGCGCGTGATCGTGTTGACCGCGCCGGTCGCGTGCGCCTCCTCGGTCAGGCGGTCGACGAGCGCGGCGGCCTTCTCCTTGTGCGGGATCGTGACGTTCGCCCCGAGGAAGTCTTCGGTCCGCAGCTCGGCGATCGCGTCGGCCAGCTCCGCCGGCGCGCGATCCCACAGCTCGTACGCGGCCGGGATGCCGGCCGCGTCGAAGGCCGCCTGCTGCATCGCGCCGGAGAGCGAATGGGCGACCGGATGGCCGATGAGGACGACCCGCTTCGTCATGCTCGCACCCTTTCCAGCTCTCCGAAGAACCCCGGATACGAGACGTCCGCCGACCCCGGGTCGCGGACGAGCGTCTCGCCCCGTGCGATGAGCCCGGCAACCGCGAAGGTCATCGCCAGGCGATGGTCGTCGTGCGTCTCGACCGCCGCTCCCGTGAGCCGCCGGCCGCCGTCGATCTCGATCGTGTCGCCGGCGACCGTGACCCGGGCGCCCAGCGCCGCGAGCCCGGCCGCGATCCCGGCGACGCGGTCCGATTCCTTGTGGCGCAGCTCCCCGACGCCGAGGATCCGGGTCCGCCCGCTCGCCACCGCTGCGGCCAGGCAGAGGACCGGGATCTCGTCGATCGCCGCCGCGACCTCGCCGGCCGTCACGTCGATCGCCCGGAGCGCGCTGCTCCGGACGACGAGGTCCGCGAGCGGCTCCCCGCGCTCCTCGTCGCCCGCCGCGCCGAGGGGGCGCTCCTCGATGTCGGCGCCCATCCGTCGCAGCAGGTCGATGATCGCACGCCGGGTCGGGTTCGTCCCGACGTCCCGGAGCGTCAGCTCCGCGTCCGGGTGCACCGCCGCCGCGACGAGCCAGAACGCGGCCCCCGAGACGTCACCGGGGACGCGCTGGTCGAGCGGGAGCACGTCGGCGATGCCGTCGACGGCATGGACGGCCCCGCCGCCCGACAGCCGTTCCGTGCGCACGATCACGCCGCGCGCCCGGAGCATGCGCTCCGTGTGGTCCCGGGTGGCGACCGCCTCGCGCACCGTCGTCGTCCCGTCGGCCGCCAGGCCCGCGAGCAGGATCGCCGACTTCACCTGGGCGGACGGCACCGGCGTGGCGTGATCGATCGGGCGGAGCGGGGGCCGGCCGGTGATCGCCAGCGGCGGCAGCGTCGCGCCGGCGCGTCCGGCGACGGTGGCGCCCATCGCGGCGAGCGGCGTCGCCACGCGGCCCATCGGCCGCTCGCGCAGGGAGGCATCCCCATCGAGCACGGCGAAGCCGGGAAGGCCCGCCAGGATGCCGGCCGTGAGCCGGAACGTCGTCCCGGAGTTCTGGCAGTCGAGGATGCCGGCCGGCTCGCGGAGGGCGGCCCGGCCCGGGGAGGCGACGCGGTAGTCGACAGCGCGCGGATCGGCGCCGGCCCGTTCGACCGTCGCTCCCAGGGCGGCGGCGATCGCGGCCGTGGCCCGCACGTCGCGCCCGTCGCCCGCGCCGGTGATCCGGCTCTCGCCCGCGGCGAGGAGCGCGAGGAGCAGCGCCCGGTGGCTGACGGACTTGTCGCCGGGCAGCCGGAGCTCGCCCCGGAGGCGTGGGGAAGGCCGGACCGGGATGGCCGCGCCGGCCGGCACGAGGGTCATGGCCCGGCGGTCAGGCGCGGGAGCCGGTGGTCATCGCCGGCCCGCGCGTCGCGTGGATCGCGCGGACCCGCTCGTGCACGCCACGCACGGCGATCGCGAGCTCGGCGAACTGCGCCGGGGTCACCGACTGGTCGCCGTCGGAGAGCGCCTCGATCGGACGCGGGTGGACCTCGATGAGGAGGCCGTCGGCCCCCACGGCCGCCGCGGCGAGCGCCAGCGGCGGCACGAGCCAGCGCTTCCCGGCCGCGTGCGACGGGTCGATCATCACCGGCAGGTGCGTCAGCTGGTGGACGAGCGGCACCGCCGTGATGTCGAGCGTGTTCCGGTAGGCGGTCTCGAACGTCCGGATCCCGCGCTCGCAGAGGATGACGTTGGGGTTGCCGCTCGACAGCACGTACTCGGCGGCCATGAGCCACTCCTCGATCGTGCCCGACAGGCCGCGCTTGAGCAGGACGGGCCGCCCGATCCGTCCGACGGCCATCAGCAGGGAGTAGTTCTGCATGTTCCGGGCGCCGATCTGGAGGATGTCGGCGTACTCGGCCACGTGCTCCACCTGGCCCGGCTCCATCACCTCGGTGACGACCGGCAGCCCGGTCCGCTCCCGCGCCTCGGCCAGGAAGCGCAGGCCCTGGAGGCCGAGCCCCTGGAAAGAGTACGGGCTGGTGCGGGGCTTGAAGGCGCCCCCGCGCAGCACGTTGGCGCCGGCGGCCTTCACGGCCTCGGCGGTCTCGAACAGCTGGTCGCGCGACTCGATGGCGCACGGCCCGGCCGCCAGCGTCAGCGAGCCGTCGCCGATCGCGACGTCGCCGACCTGGACGACCGTGTCCTCGGGGTGGAACTCGCGGGAGGTGAGCTTGAAGGGGCGGGTCGTCCGGGTCACCGACTCCACGCCGGGAAGCACCGAGAGCCGGTCCGCCAGGCGCTCGACCCACGCCCCGCCCTCGCCGAGGACCGCCACGACCACGCGAGCGCCGCCGCGGTTCTCGTGCGGCGTGAGTCCCTCCTCGAGGACCGCGCCCCGGACGCCGTTCAGCTGCTCCTCGGTCGCCCCGACCGCCATCACTACGAACATCTGGCCTTGCCTCGCATCCCGGCCGCCTCCCGGCGGCGCCGGCGGCCCCTGCGGGCCCCGACCATCATCCTGCCTTCGCGCAACAAAAAAGCAGAGGTCCTGCGGCCTCTGCTCGCACCCGGCACGTCCCGCGGCCCGGAGCTCACGCTCCGGCGCAGGTCATGCCGGGCTCAGAAAGGAGAACTGGCGTTGCGTCACGATCGGCCGACGATACCGGCCGCCTCCCGCGGTGTCAACGAGCGCCGGCGCGACCACCAGGGACGTTCCCGGCCCGGTGACCTTCCCGGCCCGGCGGCATCTCTCTGCTAGAATGCGCGGCGCCGAGGCCCGGAGAGGTCGCATAGAGGCCTAGTGCAGCGGTTTGCTAAACCGCCAGGTGGGGTAACCTGCCTCGAGGGTTCGAATCCCTCCCTCTCCGCCACCTCTCGCGTGCGCCCGTAGCTCAGCGGATAGAGCGCCAGGTTGCGGACCTGGAGGTCGTGGGTTCGAGTCCCGCCGGGCGCGCCACCGCCCCTCCCCCCGTCCCACTGCCGTTTCTCCGCGATCCCCGTTCGCCCCTGCCCGGTGTGCCGCCGCAGCCCCCCGGAATCGCAGAACGGCCGGGCCTTGCGGCCCGGCCGTTCCGAAGAGAGAGAGAGCTAGAGGGCTAGAAGCCGCGCGGGAGGTCGATCGGGCGCAGGACGAGCGAGATCGTGTGGATGACGCTCTTCTTGTTGCTGGTCTCGATGTCGAGGCCGCCCTTGACGAGCGTCGGGTTGAGGGCGTTCTTGTCGTTGTCGACGAGGCTCACGAACCACTTCCCGACGTTGATCTTGAACGAGCCTCCGCCGACGGTGTCGATGGCGGCCCCGTCGAGGCCCGGCACGGCCGAGGAGAGGACCTTGCCGTACTTGAGGTCGGCCACGTGGTACAGCAGGACGGCCTCGATCGTGGGGATCGTGGCATCCGGCCCGACCACGTTGCTCACGGCGCCGACGAGCTTGTTCAGCACCGTCGCCTCGCTCCAGTACCAGCGCCCGGTCAGGCTGAAGACCAGCCAGCGGAAGGCGTTGTCGTTGGGCGCGAAGACGGTGAGAGCGAGGTCCGGGTCGTTGAGGGCCGCGACGGCGGTGCCGGGAATCTTGTTGACCACCGTCTCGGCGGCCGCCTCGAGGATGTCGTAGTCGCGCCCGTTCATGTCGAACCCGTCGTCGGCGGCGAGGACCGCGTAGACGGAGCCCGGGGCTGCGTCCTCGTTGCCGAACGACGGCTCGGTCGCGGCGGCCGGCACGGCCAGCGCGCCGGCAAGGAGGCCTCCGGCCAGCAGGGCGGTGAAGGTGCGGCGGATGCGCATGTCTGATGTCCCTCTGCGTCCTGGGCCACTGGGGTGCGGGCCCGTCAGTCCCCCTTTCGACCCGGGCCGCGCGACGGATGGAGGGGTGCCGTCGGCCGGGCACGCAGATGGTGCGCGGACGCACCACCCGGAGGGCGCGCGACGCGCAGATCCGCCGGGCTACCGGTGCAGCTTCGTCGCCGCCACGAAGCTGAGGCCATGCTCCGTCAGGGCGCGCGCCGTGTGGTTCGTCGCGTCGAGTTTGTCCATGAAGTTGAGCTGCAGGCTCTCCCAGTCGCCGCTCTCGATGACCTCGGACTCCGCCCGGAAGTAGTCCAGGATGTCCGAGGGGTGCGCGCGGGCCCCGTCCACCTCCGGGTCGCCGCCCTCGTGCTTGGCCGAGATGTTGGGCACGTGGTCGGCGAGCGCCACGAGCTCGTCGCGGCGGTCGTAGGGCTGGAGGACGATGCTCTTCCACGTCTCGGTGATGTGGTGCTCGAAGCGGACGGCGTCCTCGAAGCCGAGAGCTCGCCGGATCTGGGCGGTGATCTCCAGGGTCTCGTTGTTCGCCGAGTTGCCCCAGTTGAACCCGACCAGCGGCGTCGAGCCGTCGTCCCGCGCGAACAGCTTCGCCCCGATGAGGGTCCACATCCCGGCGTACGGGTTGTCGTTGCCCATGAAGACCGAGATCTTGAACTCGATGTCCACGCCCAGACGGTGCAGGAGATAGCCCGCCAGCACGGTTCCCGGGTTGATGTTGAGGACCTGACGCACGCCGTACTCGGTGTAGTAGTGGAGGAACTCGTCGACCCACTGCAGCGGGTGGTCGTTGGGCTGGCCGATCCCGCCGAAGTAGCCGGTGATGGTCGCCGGGCCGCCGAGGTGGACGTTCGAGCCGTCGGTGCCCTTGGTGTCGAGCGTCTCCACGTAGCTGGCGCCGATGATCTGCATCGCCGCCGCGATTGCCGGGAGGTCGCCCTCGGCCTCCTGCTCCTTCATCCGGCGCACCTGGATCCAGCGCGCAGGCATGAGCGAGCGCTCCGCGATCGCCTTGCGCGCCGCGGCGACCACCCACGGGAAGTACTGGAGGGCGCTCACCTCCAGCGTCACCGCCATGTCGTCGCGGAACGCGGTGCTGTCGGCGCGCTCGCCGAGGACCCCCCGGCGGAAGTCGGCCACGCTGACGAAGGCGCCCCGGTCACGCTCCCCGGCGAGCCACTCGAGATCGGCGAGGTACCCCGAGTGGGCGGCCTTCACCCGGTCGAGGAGCGCCGGCAGCTCGCCGGCCGCCCGGGCCTTGCGGTTGATCTCGTCGGGCGTCCCGTACCGGGCGACGACCTCCAGCAGGTCGTCGACGACCCGCGTGCCGGGAGCCAGCAGCAGGGCGTTGAGGTCGTCGAGCCGGGCGCCCGGGATCGCGAGTCGCCCGCGGAGGTCAGCGGTCACGTGCCGTCTCCTCTCGTGCCGGCCGGTCGGACGACGCCGCCGGGCCGCGTGGGTGTCCGTTGTCGCCGCGACGGGCGGCTCAGCCGAGCAGGCGCACCAGCTCGTCGTACTCCTCGTCCTTCATCCCGAACCAGTTCTCGGGCTGGGGGAACGTCCGCAGGGTGACCTCCTCCACGTAGGCGTCGAGGCCCTGCCGGATCACCGCCCCCGCGTCGGCGAAGACCTTGGCCATCCGGGGGGTGAACTTTGGGTAGAGGGCGAACGCGTCGTGGTAGATCAGCAGCTGGCCGTGCGCGTCGGGCCCGGAGCCCAGGCTCATGATGATGCAGTGCTCGGCGCGCTCGGTGATGAGCCGGCAGACGCGGTCGGGCACCAGCTCCAGCAGGATGCAGAACGCGCCGGCGTCCTCGAGCGCCTTCGCGTCGTCGACGATCTTCCTCGCCTGTGCCGCGCCCTTGCCCTGCAGCCGGAACCCACCGAGGGCGCTGACGCTCTGCGGCGTGAGGCCCAGGTGGCCGATGACCGGGATCCCGGCCCGCGCGATGCCCGTGACGCGGTCGGCCATCTCGGCGCCGCCCTCGAGCTTGATGGCGTCGCAGCCGGCCTCCGCCATGAAACGCCCGGCGTTGCGGATCGCGGACTCGACCGAGGGCTGGTAGCTCATGTACGGCATGTCGCCGACGACGAACGCGGTGGGCGCTCCCCGCCGGACCGCCGCCGCGTGGCGGATCATGTCGTCCATCGTCACGGGCAGGGTGGAGTCGAAGCCGAGCATCGTCATGCCCAGGCTGTCCCCGACGAGGATCATGTCGATCCCGGCCTGCTCCTGGAGGTGCGCGGTCGGGTAGTCGTAGCAGGTCAGCCAGGTGATCGGCGCACCCTCCGCGACCTTCGCGAACAGCGCCGGCAGGGTCACCTTCTTGCGCTCGGCCACCCCGGCCTCCTCTCGTCGACTGCGTGGATGCGTCGTCATCGATCATTCTGGGCGTCCCGGGTCGCCGGGAAGAGCCGTTTGGGCACCCAGTCGCGGGCCGGGTCGGCCGAGCCGCCCCCGGCCCGGCGCGCGGGGGGCGCCGGCTACTCGTCGGTCTCGGCCCGGACCGCGGCCATCTCGCCCCGCCCGAACCCCGCAGGGAGGCGGACGTCGAAGATCAGCAGCAGCGAGACGGCCACGAGGAGCGCCCCGACGAGGAACGTCGGCGAGATCGTCTCGGCGAGGAAGAGCGTGCCCCACAGCGCCCCGAAGACCGGGTTCAGGAACGTCACGGTGCTGGTGGCCATCGGACCGACCTCCTGGTTGAGGCGGAAGAGGATCGGCCAGGCGATCGCCGTGGAGAAGACGCCCAGGCCGAGAAGGGCCAGCAGGCTCTCGCGGGTCGGCACCGCATCCCCGGCCGCCAGGAGGGCGAACGGCGAGAGCATGATCGAGGCGGCGATCAGCTGCCCGAGCGCCAGCTGGAGCGGCGACTGGGGCGCCATGCGGCGGCGGATGTAGGTCAGGGCGAGGCCGTACGACGCGGCGCCCACGGTGGCCGCCATGACGCCGGCGAGCGCGTCGGGCGCCAGCTGCAGGCCCTCCAGCCCGACGATCACCCCGACGCCGGCGAACCCCACCACGATGGCGGCGATCCGCCGCGGCGTCGGCGCCCGGCGGACCCACGCGGCCAGGATGATCGCCGTCCAGAGCGGCGTCGTGGCGTTGATGATCGAGCCCAGGCCGGCCGTGATGGAGCGCTCGGCGTAGGCGAAGAGCGCGAACGGCGCCGCCGCCATGAAGAACCCCACGACGACGTAGTTGCGCCACTGGCTGCGCATGGCGAGGAGCCGGGCGCGGCCGGCGAAGGGCAGCAGGACGAGCGCGGCGATCGTGATCCGGCCGAAGGCGACGACGAGCGCGGGAAGCTCGGGGGCTGCGAGGCGCATGAAGAGGAACGCGCCCCCGAAGGCCGCGCCGCAGTACAGGAGCGAGACGAGGACGCTCGGGCTCAGGGCCGCTCTCTCCATGCGGGTGACGACCTCACGGTAGCCGGGGCGCCCCGGATCCGTCCACCGGCGCCCGCTACGATGCGGCCATCACCGTTGGAGGAAGCGATGAAAACAACGCGGGTCGGCGTGGTCGGGCTGGGAACCATGGGCGGCGCGATGGCCGCGAACCTGGCCCGGGCGGGGTTCCCCCTCATCGCCTGGAACCGGACCGCCGGGCGGAGCCACGAGCTCGAGGAGCTGGGCGCGACGGTCGCCGCCACGCCCGCGGCGCTGGCGGCGGCCGTGGACGTCGTCCTCGTCTGCGTCTCCGACACGTCCGACGTGGAGGCGGTCCTCTTCGGTCCCGACGGCGTGGCGGCGGGGGCCGCGCCCGGGACGCTGGTGATCGACTGCTCCACGATCGACCCGGGTGCCACCCGCGGCTTCGCGGCGCGGCTCGCGGAGCGGGCGATCGGGCTCGTCGACGCGCCGGTGACCGGCGGCAGCGAGGGCGCCCGGAACGCGACGCTCGCGATCCTCGTCGGCGGCGACGCGGCGGACGTCGAGCGGGCGCGGCCGGTGCTGGCGGCGATCGGCCGGACGATCACGCACTTCGGTCCCGTCGGCGCCGGCCAGGCCGCGAAGGCCGTCAACCAGGTCATCCTCGCGGGCACCTACCTCGGCGTCGCCGAGGGGCTGGTGCTGGCCCTCAAGGCAGGGCTGGATCCCGAGCAGGTGGTGGCGGCGCTCTCGACCGGGGCGGCCCAGAGCTGGGTTCTCGCCAACCGGAGCGGGCGGATGCTGGCGAACGACTACCCGCTCGGCTTCCGCGTGGCGCTCCACCTCAAGGACCTGGGGATCGCCCTCGACCTCGCCCGGGAGCGGGGGGCAGTGCTCCCGGTCGCGGCGCTGGCGGCCCAGCTGGAGGCCGGGCTCGTCGCCACCGGGCACGCCGACGACGACATGTCGGCCCTCGCCCGCGCCATCCGGTCGCTCTCCGGGCTCGACGCCTGACGCCGGGTATCCCGCGGCCTGCGGCGCGGAGAACGGCGTAGCCGCGGCCGTCCGCCGGCGGTACCCTAGCGCCATGC
The DNA here is from genome assembly GCA_963713285.1 of uncultured Chloroflexia bacterium. GTDB lineage: Bacteria > Chloroflexota > Limnocylindria > Limnocylindrales > CSP1-4 > CTSoil-043. The sequence continues at coordinate 48,315 of CAVQLA010000008.1, forward strand.
ACTACGAGCTCTTCATGGGAGCCGCCCTCGGCGAGGCCCGTGCCGCCCTCGACCGCGGCGAGCGTCCGCGAGGCGCGGCCGCCGTCCTGGGCGACGCGCTCGTGGCGAGCGGCCACGAGGAGGTCGCGGAGCGCGTGGACCCGACGGCCCACGCCGTCATGGTCACGCTGCGCGAGGCCGCCCAGCGTCTCGGGACCCGCTCCCTTGCGGGCGCGACGATCTTCGCGACGGTCGAGCCGTGCCCGATGTGCGTCGGGGCGATGCTCGAGGCCGACGTCGATTGCCTCGTCTACGCGCTGCCGGATCCGGTCTCGGGGGCGGCCGGCTCGGTGGTCCAGCTGGCCAACAACCCCGCCCTGCCGCGGCGCGTCGACCTGATCAGCGGGATCCTCCGCGCCGACGTGGCCGAGCTGCAGGAGGCCGCCGCGGCCGGCCGGGCGTGATCCGCCCGGATACCCGATCCGGCGTCGCTTTGCTATCCTCCCCGACGGAGAGGTGTCCGAGTGGTTGATGGTGCCGCTCTCGAAAAGCGGTGTGCGCAAGCACCGTGGGTTCGAATCCCACCCTCTCCGCCACTCCGATCCCGTCCCGTCGGCCCAGGTCGCGCACCGGCCTGGGCCGCGGCGTCTCGCCCGCGGAGAGGTCGCCTAGAGGCCTAGGGCGCCGCACTGGAAATGCGGTATGGGGCAACCCATCGAGGGTTCGAATCCCTCCCTCTCCGCCACACCTTCCGGCCCGTACCCGGACCCCCTGCTATCATCGCGGTGCCGTGCTAGGCGGGGAACTAGCGGTGCCCTGTACCTGCAATCCGCTCCAGCAGGGCTGAATTCCCACCCGAGGTCTCTGTCTTCGAATGCCGCCGGCCCGGACGGCGCTGAGGACCGGGTCCCGCGCAGCGGCGACACGTGAACCGCGTCAGGTCCGGAAGGAAGCAGCGCTAAGCGAGGTTCGCCGGGTGCCGCGGCACGGCCTGGTCTGAGTCGTCCCTCTCGGAGGGCGCGGGGACGGGAGGATCGACGGTGGGTGCACGGCGCTTCGCCTCCACGCGCCCCAGAGGAGCTTCGTGAGCTCGACCCCCTCCCACCAGGCGCTCTACCGCCGCTGGCGCTCCCAGCGCTTCGGCGAGGTCGTCGGCCAGGAGGCCGTGGTCGCCACCCTCCGGAACGCGATCCGCAGCGGCCGCTCGGCGCACGCCTACCTCTTCGTGGGCCCGCGCGGGACGGGCAAGACCTCGCTCGCCCGCATCGTCGCCAAGGCGGTCAACTGCCCGAACGTCGCCGAGGGTGAGCCGTGCGACGCGTGCCCGAGCTGCGACGCCATCCGCGAGGGCCGCGCGCTCGACGTCGTCGAGCTCGACGCCGCCTCCAACAACCGGGTCGACGACATCCGCGAGCTCCTGCCGCGGATCTACACGGCGCCCGCCGACCTGCCGACGAAGGTCTTCATCGTCGACGAGGTCCAGCGGATCACGCAGGGCTGGGACGTCCTCCTCAAGACCCTCGAGGAGCCACCACCGCACGTCCTGTTCATCTTCTGCACGACCGACAGCAGCCAGATCCGCCCGGCTGTCATCTCCCGGGTCCAGCGCTTCGACTTCCGGCCGCTCCCGCTCCCGCTGATCGAGGGCAAGCTTCGCCGGATCCTCGAGGGCGACGGGCGAACCGCCGAGCCCGCCGCGGTCGAGCTGGTGGCGCGCCTCGCGAACGGCGGGATGCGCGACGCGGAATCGATCCTCGATCAGCTGCTCTCGGCGGGGGGCGACGAGCTGACGGCGGACGGCGTCCGCGACCTCCTCGGCCTGGCCGACGCGGAGACGGTCGTCGGCTACGGCCGCGCCCTGGTGGTCGGCGACCCGGCGGCCGGGATCGCCGTGCTCGATGCGCTGGAGGACCGAGGCCGCGACCTGCGCAGCTTCGCCGACCAGGTCGTGGAGGCGCTCCGCGGGGCGCTCCACCTGGCCCTCGCCGGCCGGCCGTCGGGGGATTCGCTCGCGGCCCTCGGCGCGGGCCCGCTCGCGGCCGCCGCGCGCCGCCTGGCCTCGATCGACCCGGCGCGCCCGGGGCCCGGCGGCCTGCGGCTTGCGCTGGAGCTGGCGCTCTTCGAGGCCGGGATGACACCCGTGCCCGCCACGGTCGCCGCGCCCGCCCCGCTCCCGGCGGCCGCCCCGGTTGCCACGCTCCCACCGGTCGCCGCAGCGACCGCCGCGCCATCGCCGCGCCGCGCCTCGCGAGCGCCCGTGGAGACGCCGGCGGAGACTCCCGCCCCCCCGGCGCCCGAGGACGTGCCCGGCCCGGCGCCCGACGAGACCGCAGCTTCCGCGTCGCCGGCAGCTTCCGCGTCGCCGGCAGCCGCCGCCTCACCGGGCCTGCCTGTGCCGACGGCCCCCGGTGCCGCAGGCGATGCGCTCGACGAGCTGCGCAGCCGGTGGCCGGAGATCGTCGCGCTCGTCAGCCGGCACCCTCCGACCAGGCCGCTCATCGAGGCCTGCCGTCCGATCGCGGTCGACGGGACGGTCGTGACCCTCGGCTTCCCCGAGAGCCAGCTGTTCCTGCGGGACGTCGCCGACCGCCGGCGAGCCACCCTAGAGGACGGGCTCGGGCGTGTCCTGGGACGCCCGGTGTCCGTGCGGTGCGTCGCCACGAACCTCGAGCCGGATCCGCTGCCCTCTGCCGATCCCGAGGCCGCGGCCGTGCTGCGGGCGGCCCGGGACGTCTGGGGCGACGACCTCGTCGAGACGCCGGAGGTGCGCTGACCCCCGCCGCGCAGCGGGCCGGCCCCGGATGTTCCAGACTCTGCGCGACGTGACGATCCCCCGGGCGCCCGCCCGGGCGGCGAGGAGGCGACCCACCCGATGAGCTTCGGCAACCTCCAGAAGATGGCCATGCAGATGCAGCGCGACATGGCGCGCGTCGAGGAAGAGCTGCTCGAGGCGCGCCTCGAGGGCTCTGCCGGCGGCGGCGTGGTGCGCGCCGTGGTGAGCGGCAAGCAGGAGCTCATCGAGCTCCACATCGACCCGGACGCCGTCGACCCGGCCGACGTCGAGATGCTCCAGGACCTCGTCGTCGCCGCCGTGAACGATGCCATCCGGACTTCGCGCGATCTCGAGAAGTCGAAGATGGCCGCCATCACCGGCGGCCTGCGCCTGCCTGGCATGTGACCGGCCGCGCAGGACCCGCGGCATGTCCACGCCCCTGATCGAGCCCGTCGCGCGCCTCATCGAGGCCTTCGCCCGCCTCCCCGGCATCGGGCCGAAGACGGCGCAGCGGCTCACCTACCACCTCCTGCGGGCCCCGGACACGGAGGCCCGGATCCTTGCCGCGGCGCTCGTCGCGGTGCGTGACGAGGTCGTCTTCTGCGACACCTGCTTCAACATCAGCGACGCACCGGAGTGCCCGATCTGCCGCGACCCCGGCCGCGACGCGGGCCGCCTCTGCGTCGTGGAGGAGCCGCTCGACGTGCTGGCCATCGAACGAACCGGCGAGTGGAAGGGTCGCTATCACGTCCTCCACGGGGCGATCAGCCCGATGGACGGGATCGGGCCCGACCGCCTCAAGATCCGCGAGCTGCTCGAGCGCGTGGTCACCGCGGAGCACGACGGAGAGCCGCTGGGCGAGGTGATCCTCGCCACGAACCCGTCCCTCGAGGGCGACGCCACCGCGATGTACCTCGCCGAGCGAATGGCGGGCCACGTCGGATCGATCACCCGGATCGCCCGGGGCCTGCCGGTCGGGGGCGACCTGGAGTACGCCGACGAGGTCACCCTGATCCGGGCCCTGCAGGGCCGGCGAGCCGTCGAGGAGGTCCGGTGAGCAACCTGGTCTTCGAGGTTCTGCTCCGCCTGGCGAAGGCGCTCGCGGCGGCGGTCGTCGGCCTGCTCGTGTGGGTCGTGCTGGTCGGGCCCCTCGGGGTGGCGGCTTCTCCCGAGCTCGCGCTCCTCTGCTGGCTCTCCGGCGCCGCCTTCATCCTCCTCGTGGAGTCGAGCCCGATCTGACGCGGCGGCCCGTCAGCCCGTCGCCGCCGCCGCCGGCCGCGCGGCCGCGAGGAAGGCACGCAGCTCGGGCACGAGGACGTCGGTTCGCCGGAACGCGCCCACGTGATCCTCGCCGGGCACCACGACGAGCCTTGCCCGCGGCGGGATCAGCGACTCGGCGCCCGGACGGATCTCACGTCCGCCCCACGCGAAGAG
>CAVQLA010000008.1:57500-455929 GCA_963713285.1 uncultured Chloroflexia bacterium
CAATCCGACACAGGTAGGCGGGTAGAGAATACCAAGGCGATCGGGAGAACCCTCGTTAAGGAACTCGGCAAAATGGCCCCGTAACTTCGGGAGAAGGGGCGCTCCGCATGTCGGAGCCGCAGTGAAAAGGCCCAGGCGACTGTTTAGCAAAAACACAGGTCTCTGCTAAAGCGAAAGCTGACGTATAGGGGCTGACGCCTGCCCAGTGCCGGAAGGTTAAGAGGAGGGGTGCAAGCTCTGAATCGAAGCCCCGGTAAACGGCGGCTGTAACTATAACAGTCCTAAGGTAGCGAAATTCCTTGTCGGGTAAGTTCCGACCCGCACGAATGGCGTAACGATCTGGGCGCTGTCTCAACGAGGGATCCGGCGAAATTGAAGTACGAGTGAAGATGCTCGTTACCCGCGATAGGACAAAAAGACCCCGTGGAGCTTTACTGCACCCTGATATTGGATTGGGGTTCAGCTTGTGTAGGATAGGTGGGAGGCTGGGAAGCTGGGGCGCTAGCCTCGGCGGAGCCGACGTTGAAATACCACCCTTGTTGGATTTCGGTTCTAACCGCGACCCGTAAGCCGGGCGCAGGACAGTGTCAGGCGGGCAGTTTGACTGGGGCGGTCGCCTCCTAAAGTGTAACGGAGGCGCCCAAAGGTTCCCTCAGCCTGAATGGAAACCAGGCGTAGAGTGCAAAGGCATAAGGGAGCTTGACTGCGAGACCTACAAGTCGAGCAGAGACGAAAGTCGGGCTTAGTGATCTGGTACCTCCGAGTGGAAGGGGTATCACTCAACGGATAAAAGCTACCCCGGGGATAACAGGCTGATGGTGCCCAAGAGTTCACATCGACGGCACCGTTTGGCACCTCGATGTCGGCCCGTGGCATCCTGGGGCGGAAGTACGTCCCAAGGGTTCGGCTGTTCGCCGATTAAAGCCGCACGCGAGCTGGGTTCAGAACGTCGTGAGACAGTTCGGTCTCTATCCATCGTGGGCGCAGGGAACTTGAGAGGAGCTGCTCCTAGTACGAGAGGACCGGAGTGGACGAACCGCTGGTGTGCCAGTTGTCCCGCCAGGGGCATTGCTGGGTAGCTATGTTCGGTTGGGATAAGCGCTGAAAGCATCTAAGTGCGAAGCTCGCCTCGAGATGAGGTTCCCCACCGGGTCAACCGGGTAAGACCGCAGGGAGACCACCTGTTTGATAGGCGGCGCGTGGAAGTCCGGCGACGGATGAAGCTAAGCCGTACTAATGGTCGAGGGCTTGACCTCTTCCGCGACTGACCAAGGGTCAGCGCCGCGAAGGGTTCGTGGTACACCGGGCGCAGGGCGCCCGAGACCTCGCGACATTGAAGATCCCGGCGCCTCCCGCGCGCACGCCGCGCGGTGGAGCCGCTGCCGACCGCACTCGATCAGACGCACGAGATCCTGGTGACTCTAGCGGAGAGGCCACACCCGTTCCCATCCCGAACACGGAAGTTAAGCTCTCCAGCGCCGAAGATACTGAGAGGGCAGCCTTTCGGGAAAATAGGTCGTCGCCAGGATTTCTGCGTTTCCGGCCCCGGACCCGGTGCCCATCAGGCCGGGTGCCCATCATCCGGCCGCGCGCGGGAGCGCGTCCCGCGACGGCGCGGGATATCCTCCCGTCATGACCGAACGTCTGGACGCGGTCCCGGCCGGCGACGCCGCATCCGCGGCCCTGGCCGCCTGTCCGAACCTCCTCTCCGTCGACGGACCCTGGCACGGCGTCGCGCCCTCGCGCGCGCACCGCTGCCGCCTGCTGACCGATGGTCGCCCGACCCTCGAGCGGCAGCGCGAGCACTGCCTTTCTGCTGCGTACGTCGAGTGCCCCACGTGGCTCGAGGCCCACGGCAGCACGCCGCCCCCGGCCCGGCCGGGGCCCTTCGTTCCGACGACGCCGGTCGTCCTGGAGGGTCCGGGAATCGGGATGCCGGTGGAGGGAAGCGTCCGGCGGCTCGCCGCCCCGGTGACCGTGGTCGTGGTCGGTGCGGCGCTCGGCGCCCTGCTCCTCTCGCGCGGCCCGCTGGCCCCGGGTTCCTCCGGGGCCGGCGACGACGGCCCGTCGCTTACCCCGTCCGCGTCGACCGCGTCGACCGCGCCGGCCAGCCCGCTACCGAGCTCGCCTCCGACCACCGCCCCCACGGCCGAGGCCACGCCGCGCCCCTCGCCGACGCCGGCGCCCTCGGCGCGGCCGCGAACCTACAGGGTCAAGGCGGGCGACACGCTGAGCGGGATCGCCGTGGCGTTCGGGACGACCGTGAAGGAGCTTGCCGACCTCAACGGCATCACCAACCCGTCCCTCATCCGCGTCGGCCAGGTCCTCAAGATCCCCTGAGCGTCCTCGCCGCGGCGGCGGGCGCGCGGCGGCCGGCGCGCGGCCCGGCCTCAGCCCTGGCAGCCCCGGCAGAAGGACGTCGCCTCGCGGCCGCCGACCTGGCTGATCGTCGTGCCACAGCGCGGGCACGGCCGGCCTCCCCGCAGGTGCACGCGCAGGTGGTCGCGGACCTGCTTCTCGAACACCGGCGGGACGCGGGCGCGCAGGATCTCGACGGCCGCCGCGAGCGCGGACCGGGTGGCCGCATACAGGGCGGCCGTTTCCTCCGGCGCGAGCGACGCGCGCCGCCGGAAGGGGTTCAGGCGCGCCTCCCAGAGGATCTCGTCGCTGTAGGCGTTGCCGATCCCGGCGACGAAGGCCTGGTTCCGGAGCAGCGGCTTCAGCTCGCCCGGATGGCGGCGGATCCGTGCCTGCCATGCCTCGAGGTCGAGCGCCGGGTCGTCGGCGTCCGGCCCCATCTCCGCCATCCCGGGGATGCCACCGGCGTCGCCGGCCGGCGCGAGGTACAGCTTGCCCATGCGGGTCGTGTCGAGGTAGCGCAGCTCGACGGCTCCCTCGTCCGGCGGGAGCCACGCCGCCCCGGCGACCCAGGGTGGCATGGGCCGGGCGACGGCGGGACGGGGACCGAAGGCGAAGGTGACCGCCGCCCTGGGCTTCGCGGCCCCGGGCGTGGCGAGCGCGAACCGTCCCGTGAGCATCGGTGCGGCCCAGACGTCCTGCGCGCCGAGCCGGAGGACGAGGAGCTTGCCGCGACGCCCCACGCCCTCGAGGGACCGTCCGGCGAGGGTGGCAGCCTGGGCGGGGGTCGCCCGGAGGACGAGCGGGTCGGAGACCGTGACGCCCGCCAGGGTGCGCCCGGCGAGGGCCGCGTCGAAGGCCTCGGCGAGGATCGCGAGATCGGGCAGCTCGGGCACGCACCCGATTGTACCGGCCACCCCCCTGTGCTAGACTCTCGCGGCCCCAGCGGGGCGACAGCCGAAGAGCCCACCCGACCGACGCCACCGGAGGGACGGACCGCACGCAAGGCGCACGGACCGCGAACCTGGAACCCGACGACGGCTCGAGCGAGGCTCGGCCGTCGTTCTCGTTCCGGGGCGGAATCCAGACCAGGAGCAGGAACCCTTGACGGAAGAGCAGCAGCAGACGACCACCCCGGACGCCGCGGCGCAGGACGCGCCGGTGCAGGCAGCCGAGGCACTGGCGACGGCCGATCCGGCGGTCGCAGTGGTCGAGGAGATGGCGGCGGCCGAGGCCGCCGAGGAGCTCGCGGAGGAGGCGATCGTGGCGGACGCCATCGCCGAGGGGCTCGTCGTGGAAGCGCTCGAGGCGGAGGCGGCATCCGGGGAGCTCGCGGTCGAGGCCGCGGTGGCGGACGCGGTCGCCGAGGAGCTGGTCACCGAGGCGGTGGTCGCCGAAGCGGCCTCCGAGGAGCTGGCCGATGAGGCCCTGGCCGCGGCTGCCGCCGGTGACGGCGATGCCGCGGAGGTGCTCGCCGCTGAATCGTTCGCTGCCGAAGCGGTCGCGCAGGAGCTGGTCACCGAGGCGGTCGTCGCCCAGGACGCCGCCGAGGAGCTCGCCGCGGAGTCGTTCGCCGCCGACGCGGCCGCCGGCGACCTGGTCGCCGAGGCCGTGATCGTCGAAGCGGCCGCCGAGGAGCTTGCCGAGGAGGCCGTCGCGGTCGAGGCCGTCGCCGACGACCTTGCCGCCGAGATGGCCGACGAGGTCGCCCACGCCCCGGCTGCGGAGCCGCCGGCGCCGCTCGGCCCGGAGCCGTCCACGATGGCCGAGCTCCTTGCCGAGCAGGACGCGGACATCCGGAGCTTCAAGCACGGCGACGTCGTCGAGGGCACCGTCGTGCGCATCGATCGCGACGAGATCCTCGTCGACATCGGCGCCAAGAGCGAGGGTGTCGTCAGCAACCGCGAGCTGTACGGGCGCAACGCCGAGACGGCGCCGACGCTCGCGATCGGCGACACGGTCCTGGTCTACGTGCTGCAGCCCGAGTCCCCCGAGGGGCATGTCGTCCTGTCGCTGCGCCGCGCCGGCCTCGAGCGCAAGTGGCGCTCGATGCAGGAGCAGTTCGAGGCGGGCGTCATCATCGAGGCGCCGGTCATCGACCACAACAAGGGCGGCCTCATCGTCGACTGCGGGATCCGCGGCTTCGTGCCGATCAGCCAGATCGTCGACTTCCCCCGGCGCCCGCAGAACGAGCAGCCGCGGGATGCTGCCCAGGAGATCGCCGAGAAGCTCCAGCCGTACGTCGGCCGGCGGCTCCGGCTCAAGATCCTGGAGGTCAACCGCAAGGCGAACCGCCTGATCCTCTCGGAGAAGGTGGCGCTCTACGAGGAGCGGCGCGAGAAGCGCGACGAGCTCTTCAGCAGCCTGCAGGTCGGCCAGAAGGTCACCGGCTCGGTGCGCTCGATCGCGCCGTTCGGTGTCTTCATCGACCTCGGCGGCATCGACGGCCTCGTCCACAAGAGCGAGCTCAGCTGGAACAAGGTCAACAACCCCGAGGCCGGCTACAAGGTCGGCGACGAGGTGGAGGCCGAGGTCATCGACATCAACCACGAGCGCGGCCGGATCAGCCTCTCGATCCGCCGCCTCCAGCCCGACCCGTGGCACTCCACCGTTGCCGACTTCCGCGTCGGGGACGTCATCGAGGGCACGGTCACGAAGCTCGTCAACTTCGGCGCGTTCGTGCGCGTCCGCGACGGGCTCGAGGGCCTGATCCACATCAGCGAGCTCAGCCACCAGCGTGTCGCTCATCCGGGCGACGTGGTTCGCGAGGGACAGACGCTCAAGCTGAAGATCATCTCGCTCGACTCGGAGCGGCATCGCCTGGGCCTCAGCCTCAAGCAGGCCGAGGAGCCGCCGGCCCGGCCGGCCCCCGAGGCGCGCCCGCGCCGCGATCGGCCCGAGCGCGGCTACTCCGTCGGCGATGCCGTCCAGGAGCCCGAGGGCGGGATCGACAACACGCTTGCCGCCGCCTTCGCACAGGTGCGCCAGCAGCTCGAGGCCGCCGAGGCTGCCGAGACCGTCGCGCCGGCCGCCGAGGCCGTCGCCGAGGAGGCCGTGGTCGACGCGGTGCTCGCGGAGGACGTCGCCGAGGAGGCCGTGGCCGAAGCCTTCGAGGCCGAGGCCGTCGCCGACGACGCCGTCGCCGACGCGGTGCTCGCCGAGGCCGTCGCCGAGGAGGCCGTGGTCGACGCGGTGCTCGCGGAGGACGTCGCCGAGGAGGCCGTGGTCGAGGCCGAGGAGGCCGAAGCCATCGCCGAGGTGGCCATCGCCGAAGCCGCCGCCGACGACGACGCCGCCGACGCCGTGGCCGAGGCCGTGCTCGCCGACGAGGTCGCCGAGGAAGCCGTCGCCGAGGCCGCCCAGGCCGAAGCCGTCGCCCAGGAGGCCGTCGCCGACGCGGTGCTCGCCGAGGCCGTCGCCGAGGAGGCCGTGGTCGACGCGGTGCTCGCGGAGGACGTCGCCGAGGAGGCCGTCGCCGAAGCCGCAGAGGCCGAGGACGTCGCCGAGGAGGCCGTCGCCGAGGCCGACAAGGCCTGACCCAGGGACCGTCGCACGAGGCGCCTCGCCCATCCGGGTGAGGCGCCTCGTTCTGTTTTCTCAACCTCGCATCCGCCGGCGGGCGACGGGCGAATCACCCCTGACGGGTGATCGCGCAGGCCTCCCCTCCCGTCCGTGCCGTCCCGGGCTGCCGTGCTAGCATGACCCGACCGGCGGCACGGCCCGCCCGCAGGGATCCTTCCCATGGACCGGTTCGACAAGTTCACCGACCGCGCGCGCAAGGTCCTGACGCTTGCCCAGGACGAGGCGCAGCGGTTCAACCACAACTACATCGGCACCGAGCACCTGCTCCTCGGCCTCGTGCGCGAGGGCGAGGGTGTCGCGGCGCGCGTGCTCGAGAACATGAACGTCGAGCTGGCCAAGGTGCGCACGGCCGTCGAGTTCATCATCGGGCGGGGCGACCGTCCGGTCGTCGGCGAGGTCGGCCTGACGCCGCGGGCGAAGCGCGTCATCGAGCTCGCGATCGACGAGGCTCGGCGGCTCGGCCACAACTACATCGGGACGGAGCACCTGCTCCTGGGCCTGGTCCGCGAAGGGGAGGGGATCGCCGCCGGCGTCCTGGAGTCCCTGGGCGTCAACCTGGACAAGGTCCGCCACGAGGTGATCCGGGTCCTCTCGCAGAGCTCGTCGGCGGGACCCGCACCGGAGACCAAGCGAACCAGCAAGACGCCGACCGTCGACCAGCTCGGGATCAACCTCACCGAGGCGGCGCGGGCCGGCAAGCTCGATCCGGTCATCGGCCGGGAGAAGGAGATCGAGCGCGTCATCCAGATCCTGTCGCGACGGACGAAGAACAACCCGGCCCTCATCGGCGAGCCCGGCGTCGGCAAGACCGCGATCGCGGAGGGTCTGGCGCACCGGATCGTCAACAACGACGTCCCCGAGACGCTCGCCAACAAGCGCGTCCTGACGCTCGACATCGGCTCGCTCGTCGCCGGCACGAAGTACCGCGGCGAGTTCGAGGAGCGGCTCAAGAAGATCATCGAGGAGCTGCGCAGCACGAACGACGCCATCCTCTTCATCGACGAGCTGCACACGCTCGTCGGGGCTGGCGCGGCCGAGGGTGCGATCGATGCCGCGAACATCCTCAAGCCGCCTCTTTCGCGCGGCGAGCTCCAGTGCATCGGCGCGACGACGCTCGACGAGTACCGCAAGTACATCGAGCGGGACGCCGCGCTGGAGCGCCGCTTCCAGCCGGTCATGGTCGAGGAGCCGACCCTCGAGCAGACGGTCGAGATCCTCTTCGGTGTCCGCGAGCGCTACGAGCAGCACCACAAGGTCACGATCTCCGACGACGCCGTGCGCGCAGCCGCCGACCTGTCGATCCGCTACATCACGGATCGGCACCTGCCGGACAAGGCGATCGACCTCATCGACGAGGCGGCCAGCCGGGTCCGGCTCCGCTACGCCTCGGCGCCTCCTCCCCTGCGCGAGGCCCAGAAGGAGCTCGAGCGCCTCGGGCGCGACAAGGACGCGGCCGTCAACGCCCAGGAGTACGACGAGGCCTCGCGCCTGCGCGAGCTCGAGAGCGACGCCAAGGACAAGGTCGAGGCGCTGCGCGGCGAGTGGCAGGCGCAGGTGGCCGGCGACCAGCCGACGGTCGACGAGGAGGAGATCGCGCAGGTCGTGGCGATGTGGACCGGCATCCCGGTGACGCGCATCGCCCAGGAGGAGTCGCAGCGGCTGCTCGAGATGGAGGACCATCTCCACAAGCGGGTCATCGGCCAGCAGGAGGCGATCGCCACCATCTCGCGTGCCGTGCGCCGCGCACGCGCCGGCCTGAAGGACCCGAAGCGTCCCATCGGCTCGTTCGTCTTCCTGGGCCCCACGGGCGTCGGCAAGACGGAGCTCGCCAAGGCCCTCGCGGAGTTCATGTTCGGCAGCGAGGACACGCTCATCAAGGTCGACATGAGCGAGTTCATGGAGCGCCACAACGTGAGCCGGCTGGTGGGAGCCCCTCCCGGCTACGTGGGATTCGACGAGGGCGGCCAGCTGACCGAGGCGGTGCGCCGCAAGAGCTACGCCGTCGTCCTGCTCGACGAGATCGAGAAGGCGCACCCGGAGGTCTTCAACATCCTCCTCCAGATCATGGAGGACGGGCACCTCTCGGACGCGAAGGGTCGCCGCGTCGACTTCCGCAACACCATCATCATCATGACGTCGAACCTCGGGGCCCGGCAGCTGCAGACCAACTCGTCGCTCGGCTTCCGCGCGCAGGGTGAGACCGAGGACGCCCGTGCCGAGGCGTCCTACGAGCTGATGAAGGACAAGGTCCAGGCGGAGCTCAAGAACTCCTTCCGGCCCGAGTTCCTCAACCGCATCGACGCCACGATCGTCTTCCGTTCGCTCACCCAGGACGAGATCCGCCAGATCGTGGACCTCATGCTGGCCCGCGTGCGCGACCAGCTGCGGGCGCAGCAGATGTCCCTGGAGGTCACGCAGGCGGCGAAGGACCACATCATCAAGATCGGGTACGACGTCGCCTACGGCGCCCGGCCGCTCCGCCGCGTCATCCAGAACATGATCGAGGACGTCCTGGCCGAGCACCTCCTCCTCGGGCGCTACAAGCCCGGGACCACGATCGTGGTGGACAAGGCGGAGGAGGCCGGCCTCTCGATCGAGGCTGCCGACGAGAAGACGCCCGCCGTCGTCGAGGCCGTCTAGCCGCCGTGGCGCGGCCCCAGAGCCGCTACGTCTGCCAGTCCTGCGGCGAGGCCTTCCTCCGCTGGGAGGGCCAGTGCCGCGCCTGTGGCGCCTGGAACTCCCTGGTCGAGACCGTCGTCCGCGACGTCCCGGCCGCGGGCCGCTCGCGTCCCGGCGCTGCCGTCGCCCCGGAGCCCGTCTCGCTGGCGTCCCTGGCCGACGAGGAGGTGCCGCGCATGCCGGTCGGCCTCGGCGAGCTCGACCGCGTTCTCGGCGGCGGCCTCGTCCCGGGCTCGCTCGTGCTCGTCGGCGGCGAGCCGGGGATCGGAAAGTCGACCCTCCTGCTGCAGGCCGCGGCCGGCCTCGCGATGGGAGGGGGCAGGGTGCTCTACGCCACCGGCGAGGAGTCGGGCGGGCAGGTGCGCCTCCGCGCGTCCCGCCTCGGGCTGCTGGCCGGACCGGCGGCGGACGGCGTGCGGATCCTCGTCGAGCACGACGTGTCCCGGATCGTGGAAGTGGCGCGCGCGCACCGCCCGGCGGCCGTCGTGGTCGACTCGATCCAGACGGCGACGCTCGACGAGCTCGACGGCCCCGCCGGGAGCGTCGGGCAGGTGCGCGAGGCGGCGCTCCGCCTGATGGAGCTCGCCAAGGGGGAGGGGATCGCGGTCATCCTCGTCGGCCACGTCACCAAGGAGGGCAGCATCGCGGGACCCAAGACGCTGGAGCACCTCGTGGACGCCGTGATCTCCATCGAAGGCGAGCGTGGGGGCACCCTGCGCCTGGTCCGCGCCTCGAAGAACCGGTTCGGGGCCACCGACGAGGTCGGGGTCCTCGAGATGGCCGAGGCGGGGCTCCGGGAGGTCGCCGACCCGGCCCGCGCCTTCCTCGTCGAGCACGAGACGCCCGCGCCGGGAAGCGTCGTCGCGGCCACGCTGGAGGGGAGCCGGGCGCTCCTCGTCGAGGTCCAGGCGCTCGTGGCGCCCACCGGCTACGGGACGCCGCGGCGCACCGCGATCGGGCTCGACCCGAACCGGCTTGCCCTGCTGGTGGCCGTGCTCGGCCGGCGCGCGGGCGTGGGCCTCGGCACCCACGACGTCTACGCCAACCTCGCCGGCGGAATCTCGGTCGCCGACCCGGGCCTCGACCTGCCGGTGGCGATCGCCCTGGCCTCGACGCTCCGGGATCGGGCGGTGCGTCCCGGCACCGCGGCGTTCGGCGAGGTCGGCCTCCTCGGCGAGCTGCGCGCCGTCGGTGGGACCGAGCGCCGGCTTCGCGAGGCGGCCCGCCTCGGCTTCGCCCGCGTGATCGTCCCGCGGGCGCGATCGGTGCCCGCGCCGGTCGCCGGGCTCGAGGTCGTGGCCGTCGCGACCGTGCGGGACGCGCTCCTCGCGGCGCTCGACGGCACCGGAGCGGGGTGACGCCGCGTGAGATCGCGACCCGGGGGGCCTGACGGCGTCCGCGGGCGGTGCTAGGCTCACCGCCCGTGATCCGCGTCATTCGTCTGCTCGGCGCCGCACTGGGGCTCCTCATCGGCCTCTCGTTCGTCGTGGGCGGCACCGGCATCTTCGGCCAAGGCGCCTATGCCGGGGCCCTCATCGCGGTCTGGCTCGTCGCCTGGCTCGTCGTCGGCTTCGCCGTGCTCCCGTACCTCACGGTGGTCCCGGCGGCCTGGCTGATCCGGTGGGTCCAGGAGCTGTCGACCGCCGAGTTCGTGACCGCAGTCCTCGGCCTTCTCATCGGCCTGTTGATGGGGCTCCTGCTGGGCTTCCCGCTGGCCGGGTTCCCGCCCCCGCTCGGGACGTGGCTGCCGATTGGCGTCTCGGTGACGCTGGGGCTTGGGATGGCCGGCCTGACGGTGGCCAAGCGGCATGACCTCATCCTCGCGGCCGAGGCGATCGGGATCCTGCGGCACCGGGGCGAGGAGCCGGAGGGCGCGCGGCGAGGGGAGCCGCTCGTCGTCGTGGACACGAGCGCGATCATCGACGGCCGGATCGCCGACATCGCCGAGGCCGGCTTCCTGCAGGGAACGCTGGTCGTGCCGCGGGTCGTCCTCGAGGAGCTCCAGCGGATCGCCGACAGCCCCGACACGATGCGTCGAGCGCGGGGCCGGCGTGGCCTCGAGATCGTCGCGCGCCTCCAGAAGGAGGACCGGGTGCCCGTCGAGATCATCGACGACACGCTCCCCGAGATTGCCGAGGTGGACGCCAAGCTCGTCGCCATGGCGCGGGCCCGGGGCGGCGTCATCCTCACGAACGACTTCAACCTCAACCGCGTCGCCGAGATCTCGGGGCTGCAGGTGATGAACGTCAACTCCCTGGCCAACGCCCTCAAGCCGGCCGTCCTGCCGGGCGAGGAGCTCCGCGTGCGGGTCATCCAGGAGGGCAAGGAGGCCGGCCAGGGCGTCGGCTTCCTGGACGACGGGACGATGATCGTCGTGGAGGGCGGGGCGCGCCTCCTCGACCGGGAGGTCGGCGTCGTGGTCACGCGCGTCCTGCAGACGGTCGCGGGGCGGATGATCTTCGCCCAGCCGCGCCCCGAGTGAGCGCGGTCGACGTCGTCGTCGTCGCCGGCGGCGCCAGCACGCGGATGGCCGGCCTCGACAAGCTGCGGGCGCCCATCGGCGACCGCCCGCTCCTCGCGTGGACGCTCGACGCGCTGGCGGCCGTCCCGGCCGTTCGGCGGATCCTCGTGGTGACGGCCGCCGAGCGGGTGGGCGAGGTCGCCGACGCCGCGTGGCTGCCGCCGATGGTGGTCGGGGTCGTCGCCGGCGGCGCCCGGCGCCAGGACTCCGTGGCGGCCGGGGTCGTGGCGCTGGGGGAGGGAGCGCCGGACGACGTCGTCCTGGTCCACGACGGCGCACGCCCCCTCGTGTCGGCCGCGCTCGTCGAGCGGGTCGCCGCTGCCGCTGCCGAGCACGGGGCCGCCATCCCGGTCGTGCCCATCGCGGAGACCCTCAAGCGCGTCGCCGACGGGCGCATCGCCGGCACGCTGGATCGCACCGCGCTCGCCGCCGCGCAGACCCCGCAGGGCATCCGCCGCGACGTCCTCGCCCGCGCCTGGGCAGAGGTGCCGCCCGGCGGCCCCGCGACCTGGACCGACGAGGCCGCCCTGCTCGAGGCCTGTAGAATCTCGGTGCATGCGGTCCCCGGTGAGTCGACGAACCTCAAGGTGACGCTGCCCGACGACCTTGCCCGGGTCGAGGCGGCGCTGGTCGCGCGCGGCACCCTCGCCCCGGCTCGGCCGGCCGTCCGCGTCGGCTACGGCGACGACGGCCATCCGTTCGGCCCGGGCCGCCCCCTCGCCCTCGGCGGCCTCGTCATCGCGGACGCGCCGGCGCTCCACGGCCACTCGGACGGCGACGTCGCGCTCCACGCGGTGGGCGACGCGCTCCTCGGCGCGGCAGGCCTCGGAGACCTCGGCCGCCACTTCCCGGCGGGGCCGGCGACGCCCGCGGGGATCGCCAGCCGGGAGCTGCTGGCGACCTGTGTCGCACGCGTTCGGGCCGCCGGGTACGCCCCCGTCTCGGTGGACCTGACCCTGGTCGGCGCCCGGCCACGGCTCGCCGGGCGCCTCGACGCGATGGCGGCGGCGGTGGCCGAGATCATCGGGCTCCCGGCCGACCGCGTGAACGTGAAGGCGTCCACGGGCAATCTCGCCGGGTTCGAGGGGGCGGGTCGTGGCATCAGCGCCCGCGCGGTGGCCGTGGTCGCCGCGGCACCCGCCGTCCCCGCCGCGCCACCCGCCCCGGGAGCCCCGGCATGACGATCCGCCTCCACGACACGCTGCGCGGCGCGGTCGAAGCCCTCGAGCCGCTCGAGGCCGGCCACGTGCGCGTCTACTCCTGCGGCCCGACCGTCTACGGGCCGGCTCACGTCGGCAACTTCCGCTCGTTCCTCTTCGCCGACCTGCTCGTCCGGCACCTGCGCTGGCGCGGCCTGCGGGTCACCTGGGTGATGAACCTGACCGACGTGGACGACAAGATCATCCGTGGCGCCGCAGAGGAGGGGATCGGCATCGACGCCCTTGCCGACCGGTGGATCGCCCGGTTCCTGGAGGACGCCCGGACGCTTCGCATGACCCGCCCCGACGTGCTGCCGCGTGCCACGGAGCACATCCCGGAGATGGTCGCCCTCGTCGAGCGCCTCCTCGAGGCCGGGCATGCCTACCGCACCGACGACGGCTCGATCTTCTTCCGGATCTCCAGCTGGCCCGCCTACGGACGGCTCGCCCGGCTGGATCCCGGGCGGCTGCGCGTCGGGGAGCGCGTTGCCGCGGACGAGTACTCGAAGGACGATGTTCGCGACTTCGTCCTGTGGAAGGCGCCCAAGGACGGCGAGCCGAGCTGGGAGACGGCGATCGGGCCGGGGCGTCCGGGCTGGCACCTGGAGTGCTCCGCGATGTCGATGCGCTACCTCGGTGAGACCTTCGACATCCACACCGGCGGCGTCGACCTGGTCTTCCCGCACCACGAGGACGAGATCGCCCAGTCGGAGGCGGCGACCGGCACGCCGTTCGTGGGGACGTGGCTCCACTGCGCCCACCTCCAGATGGGCGGCCGCAAGATGGCCAAGTCGGACGGGAACATCGCCCGCGTCACGGAGCTCGTGGCGGACGGCGTCTCGCCGCGGGCCCTGCGGTACGCGCTCCTGGCGGCTCACTACCGGACCGGCCTCAACTTCAGCGACGAGTCGCTTGCGGCGGCCGGGGCGGCCGTGGAGCGGCTCGACGCGCTGGTCGGCGCGCTGGAGGCCTACCGGTCGGACGGGCTCGACGACGCGGCACTCCCCGGTGTCCTGGCGGCCGCCAGGGATGCCTTCGGCGCGGCGCTCGACGACGACCTCGCGGTCTCGCCCGCCCTGGCCGCCCTCTTCGACCTCGTCCGCGACCTCAATCGCCGGATCGCAGAGCGGACGCTCTCGACGGCAGATGCCGCGCGGGCCCTCGCCGCGGTGCGCGACCTCGACGAGGTGCTCGGGGTGCTCCCAGATCCGGTCGATGCGCTGCCCGCCGAGCTTGCCGCGCTCCTGGAGGCGCGCGCCGCGGCCCGTGCCGCGCGCGATTGGGCGGCCTCAGATCGCCTCCGTGACGAGCTGGCCGCCGCCGGCGTGCTGGTCGAGGACACGCGTGACGGCCAGCGCTGGCGGCGGGCGGGGGGTGGGGCCGGTGCCTGACGGCCCGCCTCCGCCGCGTCGGCGGCGGGATGACGACCGCGATCCTCGCGGCCAGCGCCCCGGCGGCCCGGGCGGCCAGCGCCCAAACGGACAGGGCGGCCAGCGCCCAAACGGACAGGGCGGCCAGCGCCCAAGCGGCCCCGGGGGCCAGCGCCCCGGCGGCGCGCCCGGCCCCCGGGGCCGTGCTCCGGGATCGCGAGGTCCGGCCGCGCGTGCCCCCGGCCCGACGTCGGGCCGTGCGGGCTCGTGGGACACGCACGGCGCCGGCCCCCGCCGTGGGGCGGACGCCGGCTCCCGTCCGCCGGGGCAACCCCTGAAGGGACACCGCCCGCCGGGTGCCCGGCCGCCGGGTTCCCGTCATCCCGGCGCGCGTCCGCCGGGGTTCCGTCCGACATCGCGCGGCGCGTGGCCCGGCGGCGGCGCGTGGTCCGGCGGCGGCGCGTGGCCCGGCGAGAGCCGCACGGGTGAGCCGGGGCCCGGGACGTTCCGGCCGCCCGGTCCGCACCCGGCGCACCGGGGTTCCCATCCCGGCACGCCACGCCAGCGCTACCGCCCGCCCGTCGGCCCGCCGCCCACCCGCCCGGGCATGCGCATGGGCTCGGGCTGGGCCCCCGACCGCGACGAGGTCCCGCCGTCCCACCCCACCGAGGTGCACCGGCAGGGCCCCGGTCCGGCCGACCACGCCCCGCGGCAGGGACCGCCCCGGGGGATGCCGCCCGATCGGCGCCGGGGTCCATACCCGGGCCGGGCCCCCGTGCCGGGTCCACGGGTGTGGGGGCACACGACCCCTGCCGCCCCGGCCGCCGCCCTGCCGCCCGAGGCGGTGCTGGCCGACGGGGAGGAGATCGTGGCCGGCCGCCACCCGGTGGAGGAGGCGTTCGTGGCCGGCCGTCCGGCCCTTCGGCTCCTGGTCACTCCCGGTCGCCGAGACGCCCTCGAACGCCTCGTGCTCCACGCCACGACGTTGCGGATCCCCGTCGTCGAGATCGAGGGCGGCTCCCTGACGGCCGTCACGGGCTTCGACGGCCACCAGGGCGTCGCCCTCGTCGTGACCGCGCGACCGGCGGCCGGGATGGCCGACATCCTCGCCCGGGCGATCGAGCGCCACGAGCCGGCCCTCGTCCTCGCCCTCGACTCGCTGGAGGATCCGCAGAACGTCGGGACGCTGCTGCGCAGCGCGGAGGCGGCGGGCGTGCACGGCGTCGTCTTCCCCACGCGCCGCCAGGCGCCGCTCTCCGCGGCGGCGATCAAGGCATCGGCCGGCGCCACCGAGCATCTGCTCCTGGCCCAGGTCGACGACCTGCCGGGAACGCTGGCGGACCTCCACGTGCGGGGCCTCCGGATCGTCGGGACGGACGCGGAGGCGTCGCTCACCTACCGCGAGGCGGATCTCCAGGGCCCGCTGGTGCTCGTCGTGGGCAGCGAGGGGAGGGGGCTCGCCCCGGCAATCCGCCGGCGCTGCGACCTGCTCGTCCGGATCCCGATGCGGGGGCGGATCGAGTCGCTCAACGCGGCCGTCGCTGGCTCGGTGCTGGTCTTCGAGGCGGCCGCCCAGCGGGGGCTTCCGGAACGGCCCGGCGGGCCCGCGCGAATGCGGGCCGTGGAGCCCGCGCCGGGGCAGCCTGCCGAGCTCCAGCCCGCCCTCGAGCCGACCGACCTCGACCCCGGGGCGGGACCACCGGCGGAGGTCGGTCCCCACCCGCAGGACCCCGGCGAGGACGGCGAGATCGAGCGCGCTTGACCGTGGTCCGCCTGCCCGAATATGATGGCCGTTGCGCCTCGGAGACGACTGCGGTGTTCTCCTGCGCCCGCCGACGTAGCTCAATTGGCAGAGCAGCGGTTTTGTAAACCGCCGGTTCCGGGTTCGAGTCCCGTCGTCGGCTCCAACTGAACAACGTCACCGCCCGGGCGCCACCACGGTGCCGCAGCCACGCCCGGTCGTTCGTCTCCGTGGGTAGGTTGAGCAGGTGGTGAGCTCAGCTGACTGTAAATCAGCCGTCTTCGACTGTAGAGGTTCAATTCCTCTCCTGCCCACCACCATCAATCCCGGCACCCTCGGGCCCAGATAGCTCAGCTGGCAGAGCACATCCTTGGTAAGGATGAGGTCATGGGTTCAAGTCCCATTCTGGGCTCCACCACCCCAGTCGGCCCCCCACATAGCAGGTAGACGCGCACGTGGCGAAGAAGAAGTTCGAGCGGACCAAGCCGCACGTCAACATCGGCACGATCGGTCACATCGACCACGGGAAGACGTCGCTCACCGCGGCGATCACGAAGTACCTCGCCCTCAAGGGCGGGTCCGAGTACCGGGCCTTCGATTCGATCGACAACGCCCCCGAGGAGCGCGAGCGCGGCATCACGATCGCGATCGCCCACGTCGAGTACCAGACCGACGCCCGCCACTACGCGCACGTCGACTGCCCCGGGCATGCCGACTACATCAAGAACATGATCACCGGCGCCGCCCAGATGGACGGCGCGATCCTCGTCGTCGCCGCGACCGACGGCCCCATGCCCCAGACCCGCGAGCACATCCTCCTGGCCCGCCAGGTCGAGGTGCCGTACATGGTGGTCTTCCTCAACAAGGTCGACGCGGTCGACGACCCCGAGCTCCTCGACCTCGTCGAGCTCGAGGTCCGCGAGCTGCTGTCCAAGTACAACTTCCCGGGCGACGACATCCCCGTCATCCGCGGCTCCGCCCTGAAAGCCCTCGAGGCCGGCGACGACGTGGGCGACCCCGCCTACGTCTGCATCCAGGAGCTGATGGACGCGGTCGACGCCTACATCCCGACCCCCGAGCGGGCCGTCGACAAGCCCTTCCTGATGCCCGTCGAGGACGTCTTCGGGATCAAGGGCCGCGGCACCGTCGCCACCGGGCGCATCGAGCGTGGCATCGTCAAGGTCGGCGACGAGGTCGAGATCGTCGGCATCCGGCCGACCCGCAAGATCGTCGTCACCGGCGTCGAGATGTTCAAGAAGCTCCTCGACGAGGGCCGCGCCGGCGACAACGTCGGCTGCCTCCTGCGGGGCATCGAGCGCGACGACATCGAGCGCGGCCAGGTCCTCGCCAAGTCGGGCTCCATCAAGCCCCACACCCGGTTCACCGCCCGCGTCTACGTCCTCACCAAGGAGGAGGGCGGCCGGCACACCCCGTTCTACAACGGCTACCGCCCGCAGTTCTACCTCCGCACGACCGACGTGACGGGCGCCATCGGCCTCCCCGAGGGCGCCGAGATGATCATGCCCGGCGACAACGTCGACATGACCGTCGAGCTCATCACCCCGATCGGCCTCGAGGTCGGCCAGCGCTTCGCCATCCGCGAGGGCGGACGGACCGTGGGCGCCGGCGCGATCGTGGCCATCACCGAGTAGGGACGAGATGGCCAAAGCCGCCGAGAACCGCCCGATCGTCCAGCTCGCCTGCACCGAGTGCAAGACGCGGACGTACACGACCCGCAAGAACAAGCGGAATGATCCGAACCGGATCGAGCTCCGGAAGTATTGTCCGCGTGAACGTCGCCATACCCTGCATCGTGAGGCGAAGTAGGGAGCGATCCACAGGGGTGTAGCTCAATTGGCAGAGCACCGGTCTCCAAAACCGGCGGTTGTAGGTTCGAGTCCTATCGCCCCTGCCACTCCTCCTCGTAGCTAGAGAGCAAGTAGCCGAACCGTGCGTCGCCTCCGTCGCTATCTCCAGGAATCCTGGTCCGAGCTCAAGAAGGTCGCCTGGCCCACGCGGGACCAGGTCCGCAACCTGACGGTGCTCGTCTTCGTCGTGAGCGCCGCGATCGGCGTCTTCATCTCCTTCTGGGATCTCGTCTTCACCGAGGTCGTCCGGCTCATCACGCCGACGGCGTAGGGGACGATGATGACCGAGAGCGTCCGCGCGCCCGAGAAGCGCTGGTACGTGATCCACACGTACTCCGGTTACGAGAACAAGGTCAAGGCCAACCTCGAGCACCGCATCGAATCGATGGGCATGGAGGACAAGATCTTCCAGGTCCTCGTTCCGATGGAGGACGAGATCGAGATCAAGCAGGGCCAGCGGCACACCGTCCAGAAGAAGGTGTTCCCGGGCTACGTGCTCGTCGAGATGATCTACGACCCCGAGTCGTGGTACGTCGTCCGGAACACCCCGGGCGTGACGAGCTTCGTCGGCACGGGCAACCTTCCCGGCGCCCGCAGCGAGCCGATCCCGCTGGAGGAGCACGAGGTCAAGTCGATCCTCCGCCAGATGGGCGTGGAGACCCCGAAGTATCGCGTCGCGTTCACGAAGGGCCAGAGCGTCCGTGTCACCGACGGGCCGTTCGCCGAGTTCGTCGGCACGGTCGACGAGGTCGATCCCGAGCGCAACAAGGTCAAGGTCCTCGTGAGCATCTTCGGCCGCGAGACGCCCGTCGAGCTCGACCTCCTGCAGGTCGAGAAGCTCTGAGCGAAAGGAACCCAACCCCACCGTGGCCAAGAAGATCCGAATCGTCCTGACCCTGCAGCTGCCTGCCGGCAAGGCAACCCCGGCGCCGCCCGTCGGTACGGCGCTCGGCCCGCACGGCATCAACATCGTGGAGTTCACGAAGTCCTACAACGAGAAGACCGCCGACAAGGCCGGCCAGATCATCCCGGCCCAGATCACGATCTTCGAGGATCGCTCGTTCACGTTCATCCTCAAGACCCCGCCCGCCGCCGACCTCCTGCGCAAGGCCGCCGGCGTCGACAAGGGCTCGTCGATGACGGGTCGCGAGCAGGCCGGCACCATCACGCGCGACCAGCTCCGCGAGATCGCGACGATCAAGCTCGCCGACCTCAACGCCAACGACATCGAGGCCGCCATGCGCCAGGTCGAGGGCACCGCTCGCAGCATGGGCATCGAGGTCGCCGGGTGACCCCGGCGCCCGAGGTCGCCGGGTGACCCCGGCGCCCGAGGTCGCAGGCTAGGGCTGCGACCGGGGTCGCAGGCTAGGCCTGCAACCGCGTCACCTCCGGCCACTCGGCCGGACGGCGACCCCACGAGACGGGGGAGGCCGGAACGCCGGCCGCCAGCGAGGATCCCGACATGGCCAAGCACGGCAAGAAGTACACGGAAGCCGCCAAGCTCGTCGACCGGACGAAGGCCTACGCGCCGGCCGAGGCAGCTGCGCTCGTCAAGCAGACCGCGGTGGTCAGCTTCGATCCCTCCGTCGAGGCCCACATCCGCCTCGGCGTCGATCCCCGGCATGCGGACCAGATGGTCCGCGGCACCGTCGTCCTCCCGCACGGGACGGGCAAGATCGTGCGCGTGGCCGTCTTCGCCCAGGGCGAGAAGGCCCAGGAAGCCCTGCGCGCCGGCGCGGACGAGGTCGGCGGCGAGGACCTGGTCAAGAAGATCGAGGGCGGCTGGCTCGAGTTCGACGTCGCGGTCGCGACCCCGGACATGATGGGCATGGTCGGCAAGCTCGGCAGGATCCTCGGCCGGCGCGGCCTCATGCCGAACCCCAAGGCCGGGACCGTGACCTTCGACATCGAGCGGGCTATCGGCGAGGTCAAGGCCGGGCGCGTCGAGTTCAAGGTCGACAAGGGAGCCATCCTTCACGTCCCCGTCGGCAAGGCGAGCTTCTCCGAGGAGGCGATCGCCGCCAACCTGGCCGCCCTGCTCGACGCCGTCAACCGGGCCAGGCCGTCCGGGGCGAAGGGCACCTACCTCAAGGGCGTGACCATCGCGAGCACGATGGGCCCGGGCATCCGCGTGGACCTCCCGGCGCTCCTGGCGGCCGCCGCCGCCTGACCGATGCTGCCCGGCGCAGGCGCTCCGGGCGACGATCGGCTACCATCCCGCAGCGCGACCCGCCGCCCGGCGCGTCGCACCAGATCGAAGACGGACCGCCGCAGACAGCCTGCGCCCGCGGGCCGCCTCGCCGGTGCCCCGCACGGGCCCGGCGCGACGGCCGGGGCTTGATCCGCCGGACCGGACCGCCGCCCGTGGGAACGAGTCGCGGGGACGCCGACGAGCACGCCGAGGCAGGACCACGACCGATCCCCCTCCCCGGGGAGGATCCGCGCGGACCCTGCAAGACGCGAGGGAGACACCGTCTGGCAGGGGCCCCGCCCGGCGGGTCCACCGGCGCGCCGGACGCGCGTGACACGAGAGGGTTGCATGCCGACCGAGGCGAAGCGCGCCACCGTTGCCGAGCTCCGCGATGACCTCGCGGGGAGCAGCGTGCTGATCACCACCGAGTACCGCGGCCTGCGGGTCCGCGAGATCGGCGAGATTCGTCGCGCGCTTCGGAAGAACAACGTCACCTACCGGGTCGTCAAGAACCGCCTCATGCGGATCGCGGCCGAGCAGGAGGGGAACGAGGGCGTCGCGGCCCTCCTCCACGGACCGTCGGCCATCGCGTTCGGGTCTGGCGACGAGGCCGCCGTCGCCAAGACGGTCCTCGACGCCGTCCGGCCCTACAAGCTCGTCAAGGTCACCGGCGCGGTCGTCGGCGGCCGGGCCATGGACGCCGCCGGCGTGCAGACGCTCGCGACGCTGCCGCCGCGCGAGGTCCTCCTGGCGCAGATGGCCGGAGCCTTCAACGCCCCTGCCACGCAGGTCGCCGGCCTCCTCGTTGCGAGCCTGCGCAACCTGGGCTCCGCGCTCGCGCAGCTCTCGGAGCAGAAGGCGCAGACCGGCGCGTAGCGCCACCCGACGACCCCATCCCGACCGCCCGCCCCGGCGGGCCCACCCAAGGAGCACCACCCGATGGCCACTCTCACCCAGGAGCAGATCCTCGACGCGATCGGCGCCATGACTCTCGTCGAGGTCAGCGAGTTCGTCAAGAAGTTCGAGGAGAAGTTCGGCGTCACCGCGGCCGCCCCGGTCGCCGTCGCCGCTGCCGCCCCCGCCGCGGGCGCCGCCCCGGCCGCCGCGGCCGAGGAGGAGCAGACCGAGTTCTCGGCGATCCTCACCGAGATCGGCCCGAACAAGATCCCGGTCATCAAGGTCGTCCGCGAGCTCACCGGGCTCGGCCTCAAGGAGGCGAAGGACCTCGTCGACGCGTTCCCCAAGCCGGTGAAGGAGGGGATCGCCAAGGACGAGGCCGAGAAGATCAAGGCCGCCCTCGAGGAGCAGGGCGCGAAGGTCGAGATCAAGTAGCGACCGCCGTCATCCGTCGCCACGGTCGGGCGCCGTCCTGCGCCCGACCGTCGTCGCGGCCCCAGCGCCGGGCGGTGACCCTCGTCACCGACCCGGCCGTTGGCACGTTTGACAGACGGGAGAATCGCGGTACACTTTCCAATTCCGTGAGCGCGGCCCTTCCCCCTCTCCCCCTCCTCCGCCAAGGAGCGGTTCATGCTGCCTGTCGCTGATTCGTCCACCCTCGCGCCCCGGCGCTCGTACGCCCGGATCGCCGAGAAGCGCGAGATCCCGGATCTCATCGAGCTCCAGGTTCGTTCGTTCGCCTGGTTCGTCGAGAAGGGCCTCCGGGAGCTCTTCGACGAGATCAGCCCGATCAAGGACTTCACCGGCAAGGTGATGGAGCTCCAGTTCCTGGACTACGAGTTCGGGGACCCCAAGTACTCGGAGCTCGAGTGCCGCACCCGCGACCTGACCTTCAGCCGGCCCCTGTACGTCCAGGTCGAGCTCCTGATCAAGGAGACGGGCGAGATCCAGCGGCAGCGCGTCTACATGGGCGACTACCCCTGGATGACGCACCTCGGCACGTTCATCATCAACGGCGCCGAGCGGGTGGTCGTGAGCCAGCTGGTCCGGTCGCCGGGCGTCTACTACGGGAAGGTCGAGGACCCGGTCTCCGGGCGCGACCTGTTCACCGCGAAGGTGATCCCGAACCGCGGCGCGTGGCTGGAGTTCGAGACCGCGGCCCGCGGCGACCTCCTGTCGGTCAAGGTCGACCGCAAGCGGAAGATCGCGGCCACGACGCTCCTGCGCGCCGTCGGCTACGAGGGCAACGACGAGATCGCGGGGCTCTTCACCGCCGTCGACGACAACCCCGAGCACCAGTACGTCGCGTCGACGCTCGACAAGGACCCGACGAACACCCAGGCCGAGGCCCTCATCGAGGTCTACAAGAAGCTGCGCCCGGGCGATCCGCCGACCGGCGACAATGCCCGCCAGCTCGTCGAGAGCCTCTTCTTCAACTTCCGGCGCTACGACCTCGGACGGGTCGGCCGCTACAAGTTCAACAAGAAGCTCGACCCGGTCGCCGGCCGGATGGGCATCGAGCTGCCGCGCGAGGACGGCGAGACCCCGCAGCTGGGGCGGACGATCACCCGCGAGGACATCGCGGCCATCGTCGGCCAGCTGATCGTCCTGAACAACGGGCACGGGCAGGCCGACGACATCGACCACCTCGGTAACCGGCGGATCCGGGCCAACGGCGAGCTGATCCAGAACGCGTTCCGGATCGGCCTGCTCCGCATGGAGCGCGTCGTCCGGGAGCGAATGACGATCCAGGAGATCGAGAAGGCGACGCCCAACGCCCTCATCAACATCCGCCCGGTCGTGGCGGCGATGAAGGAGTTCTTCGGCGGCAGCCAGCTCAGCCAGTTCATGGACCAGACGAACCCGCTGGCCGAGCTCACCAGCAAGCGCCGCCTGTCCGCCCTGGGCCCCGGTGGCCTCTCGCGCGAGCGCGCCGGCTTCGACGTCCGCGACGTCCACCACAGCCACTACGGCCGCATCTGCCCGATCGAGACGCCCGAGGGTCCGAACATCGGCCTGATCGGCTCGCTGGCCACCTACGGCCGGATCAACGACTACGGCTTCATCGAGACGCCCTACCGCAAGGTCAAGCGCACCGTCGCCTTCGACGACTCCGACCTGGCCTCCTACGAGGCCGGCGCAGACCTCGTCACGAAGGCCGGGAGCGTCGTCGTGCGGAAGGGCGAGCCGCTCACCGCGGCGGCCCACACCGAGCTGAAGAAGCAGAAGGCCCAGGCCTTCCCGATCCGCCCGGTGGTGACCGACGAGATCGTCTACCTCGCCGCCGACGAGGAGGAGGAGCACTGGGTCGCCCAGGCGAACGCCACCCTCGACGAGCAGGGGCACTTCCTCCAGGACCGCGTCCCGTGCCGTCACCGCGACCAGTTCCCCGAGGTTGCGCCCGATCGCATCGAGTACATGGACGTCAGCCCCAAGCAGGTCGTCTCCGTCGCCACGGCGCTGATCCCGTTCCTCGAGCACGACGACGCGAACCGCGCCCTCATGGGCTCGAACATGCAGCGCCAGGCGGTGCCGCTCCTCGAGCCCGAGGCGCCGATCGTCGGCACCGGGATGGAGCGCCGCGCGGCGCTCGACTCCGGGCAGGTCGTCGTGGCCCGGGAGGCCGGGGTCGTGACCTCCGTGACGGCCGAGCGGATCCTCGTCGAGGAGGACGCCGGCGAGCTGGCCACGTATCCGCTCCAGAAGTTCGTCCGCAGCAACCAGGGCACCTGCATCAACCAGCGGCCCATCGTGGAGGTCGGCCAGCGGGTCGCCCCCGGCGATGCCATCGCCGACTCGTCGTCCACGGACGGCGGGGAGCTGGCCCTCGGCCGCAACATCCTCGTCGCGTTCATGAGCTGGGAGGGCGGCAACTACGAGGACGCGATCGTCATCAGCGATCGCCTCGTCCGCGAGGACCTCTTCACCAGCATCCACATCGAGAAGCACGAGATCGAGTCGCGGGACACGAAGCTCGGGCCCGAGGAGATCACCCGGGACATCCCGAACGTCGGCGAGGAGTCCCTCAAGGACCTCGACGAGGACGGGATCGTCTACATCGGTGCCGAGGTCCAGCCCGGCGACATCCTCGTCGGGAAGATCACGCCCAAGGGCGAGACGGAGCTGACCGCAGAGGAGCGCCTCCTGCGCGCGATCTTCGGGGAGAAGGCCCGCGAGGTGAAGGACTCCTCGCTTCGCTTGCCGCACGGCGAGCGGGGCAAGGTCGTCGACGTGAAGATCTTCACTCGCGAGGCCGGCGACGAGCTCCTGCCGGGCGTCAACCGCCTGGTGCGGGTCTCGGTGGCCCAGAAGCGCAAGGTCTCGGTCGGCGACAAGATGGCCGGCCGCCACGGCAACAAGGGCGTCATCGCCAAGGTGCTGCCGCAGGAGGACATGCCGTTCCTCCCCGACGGCACCCCCGTCGACATCATCCTCAACCCGCTCGGCGTGCCGAGCCGGATGAACATCGGCCAGATCCTGGAGACCCATCTCGGCTGGGCGCTCAGCGTGCTCGGCTACAACGCCGCGACCCCCGTCTTCGACGGGGCCACCGAGGGCCAGATCCGCGAGGCGCTCAACGAGGCCGGCCTGCCGGAGGACGGCAAGGTCGAGCTCCGCGACGGGCGGACCGGCGAGGAGTTCGACCGGCGCATCACCGTCGGCCAGATCTACATGCTGAAGCTCCACCACCTGGTGGAGGACAAGATCCATGCCCGGTCGACGGGCCCCTACAGCCTCATCACCCAGCAGCCGCTCGGCGGGAAGGCCCAGTTCGGCGGCCAGCGCTTCGGGGAGATGGAGGTGTGGGCGCTCGAGGCCTACGGCGCGGCGAACATCCTCCAGGAGCTCCTGACCGTGAAGTCGGACGACGTCATGGGCCGTGTCCAGACGTACGAGGCGATCGTCAAGGGCGAGGAGATCCAGCAGCCGGGCGTCCCCGAGTCGTTCAAGGTGCTCATCAAGGAGCTCCAGAGCCTCGGCCTCAACGTCGAGATCCTCAACGAGAACGACGAGGAGATCCGGTTCGTCGAGGACGTCTCGGCCTACCCGCTCCCCGATCTCGGCGGCATCAACCTCGCCGGCTTCGAGGACTGACCCGCCACCCACGCACCCATCACGCGGAGCCGGTGCTCGGCCGGCCCGGCTCCGCTCGCACCCGGTCCGAATCGCGCCACTGAGGGCCCGCTGCGGCGCGGAGGAGAACGATGCTCGAGGTCAACAACTTCAACGCCATCCGGATTTCGCTCGCTTCCCCCGAGCAGATTCGCGAGTGGTCCTGGGGCGAGGTCACCAAGCCCGAGACGATCAACTACCGCACGCTCAAGCCGGAGAAGGACGGCCTCTTCGACGAGCGCATCTTCGGTCCGACCAAGGACTGGGAGTGCTACTGCGGGAAGTACAAGCGGATCCGCTACAAGGGGATCATCTGCGACAAGTGCGGCGTCGAGGTGACCCGCGCCAAGGTGCGCCGCGAGCGGATGGGCCATATCCAGCTGGCCAGCCCCGTCAGCCACATCTGGTACTTCAAGGGCACGCCGTCGCGCCTGGGGATCCTGCTCGACATCAGCCCGCGCAACCTCGAGCGCATCCTCTACTTCGCGCTCTTCATCGTCACCCACGTCGACGAGGATGCCCGGCGCCGGGCGCTCCAGGCGCTCGACGAGGAGGCCGAGGGCCGCGGCAAGGACGGGAAGCCGGACGATGGGGAGGAGCAGGAGCGCGCCACCTTCGCCCGCTACCGGGACGAGCTCCTTGCCGCGCGCACCGAGCTCCTCGCCGACCTCGAGCGCCAGCGCACCGAGCGCACCGACGCGATCGGCGCCGCCGCGCAGGCCGCCCAGGCCCAGCTCGCCGCGCTCAAGGGTGGCATCGCCGAGGAGACGATCGCCTTCGCCCCCACGGGCGAGGTGGTCCTCGCCGCCGGCGACAAGGCCGCCAAGGCAGTCGAGACGAAGCTCAAGAAGATCGTCCTCGCCGAGTCGGAGCGCGTGACGGAGGAGTTCCGCCAGCGCGAGGCCGACGAGCAGCGGGCCACCGACCAGAAGGTCGACGATCTCCGCATCTCGATGGAGGCGGCCATCGACGCGCTTCGCGAGGGGCGCAAGCAGGAGGCCGAGAGCCGCAAGGACGAGATCCGGCGCGCGCGCGACGAGATCGAGTCCCTGCAGTCGATGACGACCCTCACCGAGACCGACTTCCGCTATCTCGACGAGCGCTACGGCTCGGGGGCGCGGAACGGCCGCGTCTTCTGGGCCGGCATGGGCGCCGAGGCGGTCCGCGACATCATCACCCGGATGGACCTGGAGGAGCTCGGGCGCACCCTCCACGTCGAGGTCCGCACGACCACCGGCCAGCGCCGCAAGAAGGCGATCAAGCGGCTTCGCCTGATCGAGGCGTTCCGGCGCTCCGGGACGCGACCCGAGTGGATGATCCTCTCGGTCCTGCCGGTCATCCCGCCCGAGCTGCGCCCGATGGTCCAGCTCGACGGCGGCCGCTTCGCGACCTCCGACCTCAACGACCTCTACCGCCGGGTGATCAACCGCAACAACCGCCTCAAGCGGCTCCTGGAGCTCGGCGCCCCCGAGATCATCATCCGCAACGAGAAGCGGATGCTCCAGGAGGCGTGCGACGCCCTCGTCGACAACGGCCGCCGCGGCCGCGCCATCGCCGGCACCGGAAACCACCGGCTGAAGTCCCTGAGCGACATGCTGAAGGGCAAGCAGGGCCGGTTCCGCCAGAACCTCCTCGGCAAGCGCGTCGACTACTCGGGCCGCTCGGTCATCGTCGTGGGCCCGGACCTCAAGCTGCACCAGTGCGGCCTGCCCAAGAAGATGGCGCTCGAGCTGTTCAAGCCGTTCGTCATGCGCCAGCTCGTGGAGAAGGGCCTCGCCCACAACATCAAGAGCGCCAAGCGCCTCGTCGAGCGTGTCGTCCCGGTCGTCTGGGACGTCCTCGAGGAGGTCATCACGGACCACCCGGTCCTGCTGAACCGCGCCCCGACGCTCCACCGGCTGGGCATCCAGGCCTTCATGCCGGTCCTCGTCGAGGGCTCGGCGATCCAGATCCACCCCCTCGTCTGCACCGCCTTCAACGCGGACTTCGACGGCGACCAGATGGCGGTCCACGTGCCGCTCTCGACGGCTGCCCAGGAAGAGGCGCGGACGATGATGCTGTCGACCGCCAACCTCCTGTCGCCGGCCGACGGCAGCCCGGTCGTGGCGCCGACCCAGGACATGGTCCTGGGCTGCTACTACCTGACGATGGACGAGCCCGGCGTCACCGCCGGCGCCCCCAAGCGGATCTTCGGGGACGAGGACGAGGCGATCCTGGCCTACCAGCTGCGGACCGTCAGCCTCCACGAGCCGGTGGAGGCGATGATCCGGACCTGGAACGAGGAGGCCCAGGGCCTCGTCGAGGAGCGCCGCGTCACCACCGTCGGCCGGATCATCTTCAACCAGGTCCTCCCGGACCAGCTGCGCTTCACGAACAAGGAGCTCAAGCGCCCGGATCTCCGGGGCCTGGTCGACCGCTGCTATCGCGCCCTCGGCTCCACCGAGACCGCCCACCTGGTGGACGGCATCAAGCACGTGGGCTTCGAGTACGCGACCCGCGGCGGCATGACCATCGCCGTGGCCGACATCTCCGTGCCGAGCGAGAAGCCGGTGCTCCTCGCCGCGGCCGACGACCACGTCAAGAAGATCGACGGCCAGTTCCAGCGCGGCCTCATCACCGAGGACGAGCGGTACGAGGCCGTCGTCGACGTCTGGCAGAAGACCTCGAAGGACCTGTCGGACAAGATGATGGAGAACCTCGACCCGACCAGCCCGGTCGCGATGATGACGGCCTCCGGGGCCCGCGGCAACAAGGGCAACATCGGCCAGCTGGGCGCCATGCGCGGCCTGATGGCCGACCCATCGGGCCGGATCATCGACGTCCCCGTGCGTAGCAACTTCCGCGAGGGGATGACCGTTCTCGAGTACTTCATCTCCACCCACGGAGCCCGCAAGGGCCTCGCCGACACCGCGCTCCGGACCGCCGACTCCGGGTACCTGACGCGCCGCCTCGTGGACGTCGCCCAGGACGTGATCACCCGCGAGGAGGATTGCGGCACGGAGGAGGGGAGCTGGATCACCCGCGCCGAATCGGACGAGGTGACCCTGGAGCCCGGGGCGTTCGCCAAGCGGCTCGTCGGGCGCTTCGCGGCGGCCCCGGTTGCCGCTCCCGACGGGACGGTCCTCTGTGATCGCACCGACGAGATCGGCGAGATCGCGGCGCGCGCGATCGAGGACGCGGGCATCCGCGAGGTCCTCGTCCGCTCACCGCTCACCTGCGAGGCCCGCAACGGCGTCTGCCGCCTGTGCTACGGCCGCAACCTCGCGACCGGGTTCCTCGTCGGGACCGGCGAGGCGGTCGGGATCATCGCCGCCCAGTCGATCGGCGAGCCGGGAACGCAGCTGACGATGCGGACGTTCCACACCGGCGGCGTCGCGTCGGCCGGCGGCGCCGACATCACGGCCGGCCTGCCGCGCGTCGAGGAGCTCTTCGAGGCCCGCGTCCCCAAGGGCAAGGCCGAGATCAGCCACATCGACGGCATCGTGGAGATCATCCGCGGCGACGCCGGGACGAAGGTCAAGGTCACGAGCGTCGAGCAGTACGACGCCCAGCTCCGGCTCCCGGCCGGGGCCGAGGTGCTCGCCGCCGCCGGCGACCTCGTGGAGAAGGGCCAGCCGGTGGCCCGCGTCGTCGGCAAGGACGGCGCGGCAACCGACGTCGTCGCCCCGGAGAAGGGGATCCTGGTGCGGGAGGGCGAGGAGCTCGCCGTTCGCGCCGAGGACCGCGTCGAGCGGGAGTACTCCATCCCCCACAACGCGAAGATCCTCGTCGACAACGGCCAGGAGGTCCGCGCCGGCGATCCGATCACCGACGGGCCCATCAACCCGCAGGAGTACCTCGACACGCGCGGCAAGGACGCCGTGCAGCGCTACCTGGTGAAGGAAGTCCAGAAGGTCTACCGGAGCCAGGGCGTCACGATCAACGACAAGCACATCGAGATCATCGTCCGGCAGATGCTCCGCAAGGTGCGCATCGACCAGCCGGGCGACACCGACCTCCTCCCGACCGAGCTGATCGACCGGCTCGAGTTCGAGGCCAAGAACGACCGCGTCCTCGCCGAGGGCGGCGAGCCCGCGACGGCCCAGGTCGTCCTCCTCGGGGTGACGAAGGCGTCCCTGAACACCGCGAGCTTCCTGGCCGCGGCCTCGTTCCAGGAGACGACGCGCGTCCTCACGGAGGCGGCGATCAACGGGGCCAAGGACCACCTGGTCGGCCTCAAGGAGAACGTCATCATCGGCAAGCTCATCCCCGCGGGGACGGGCGCGCCGGCCAATGTTGCTGCCCGTCGCGAGGCCGAGCGGCGCCGGGCCGCGGAGGCGCTCGCCGGCGGCGAGCTGCCCGAGGAGTTCGGCAGCGAGTACAACCCCTTCCTCGAGGATGCCGTCGACGGCGCCGCCCCCGACGACACCGCGCGTCTCACCGCGCTCCTGGCGGCGGCCGACGCCTCCGGCGAAGGCGGACGAGGACGAGCTCTCCGGCGAGGGCGACGACGAGGCGTTCAACCCGTTCCTCGCCGACACGGCGAGCGCGCCCGGCGAGACGATCGCCACGCTGCCCGGCGACCTGGCCGGGGAGACCGACGAGGACAACGAGGAAACCAAGAGCTGATCAGCCGGCGGGTCCGAGGGTCTTTGACACTCGTCCGGGCCCGCTGGTACACTCCCCGCTTGCGTGCCATGACCGGCAGGTCGTGGTCGTCTGCGCCCCGCGCCACCGGCGGGGGGACCGACCGGCCGAGCCGCCCGACGAGGGCGATCACGGTCGACCACCACTGCGACGAGAAAGGGACAGCGTCTCCGTGCCGACGATCAGCCAGCTCGTGCGCCACGGCCGGAAGCCGAAGATCTCGAAGGTCAAGGCCCCGGCGATGCGCAAGATCTGGAACAGCCTCGACCAGCGCCAGACCCCGATTCCGGGCGCCCCCCAGAAGCGCGGCGTCTGCCTGCAGGTGCGCACGATGACGCCGAAGAAGCCGAACTCCGCGCTGCGGAAGATCGCCCGCGTCCGGCTCTCGAACCAGATGGAGGTCACGGCCTACATCCCCGGGATCGGCCACAACCTCCAGGAGCACTCCGTCGTGCTCGTGCGCGGCGGCCGGGTCAAGGACCTCCCGTCGGTCAAGTACCACATCATCCGCGGGACGCTCGACACCGCCGGCGTCCGCGATCGCAAGCAGGGCCGCTCGAAGTACGGGGCCAAGGCCACCGCCCAGCTGCCCGGCCAGAAGAAGTAGCAGGGACCCATGCCGCGCCGCGCCAGCATCCCCCGCAAGGCCAAGTACGAGGCGACGCCCGTCAACCGGACGACCGCCCGCATCACGGCGAAGCTCATGAACGACGGCAAGCGCAACCTTGCCGACCGGATCCTGCGCCAGGCGCTCGCGCGCGCCGAGGCGCAGGCCAATCGCCCCGGCCTCGAGGTCCTCGAGGCGGCCCTTCGCAACGCGACGCCGATCATCGAGGTCAAGCCGCGCCGCGTCGGGGGTGCCACCTACCAGGTCCCGGTCGAGATCCGCGGCGATCGCCGGCTCTCGCTCGGCGTGCGCTGGCTCGTCCAGGCCGCCCGCAAGCGCAACGGCAAGAGCATGAGCGAGAAGCTCGCGGCCGAGTTCGTCGACGCGTCGAACGGCCTGGGCGCCGCCGTGAAGCGCCGCGAGGACACCCACAAGATGGCCGAGGCGAACAAGGCCTTCAGCCACTTCAAGTGGTAGGCCCGGAGCGTCGCTGATGGCCCGACTCGTCTCCCTGGCGCGCACCCGGAACATCGGGATCATCGCGCACATCGATGCCGGCAAGACGACCGTCACCGAGCGGATCCTCTTCTACACGAAGAAGATCTACAAGCTCGGCGAGGTCCACGAGGGCGCGGCCACGATGGACTGGATGCCCCAGGAGCAGGAGCGGGGCATCACCATCACGGCCGCGGCCACGACGTGCTTCTGGGACGAGCATCGCATCAACATCATCGATACGCCCGGGCACGTGGACTTCACCATGGAAGTGGAGCGCAGCCTGCGCGTCCTCGACGGCGCGGTCGTCATCTTCGACGGCGTGGCCGGGGTGGAGCCCCAGTCGGAGACGGTCTGGCGCCAGGCCGATCGCTACCGCGTGCCCCGCATCTGCTTCATCAACAAGCTCGACCGGACGGGCGCCGATTTCTGGCGCTGCGTCGGGATGATCGAGGATCGCCTGGGTGCCAACGCGGTGCCGGTCCAGATCCCCATCGGGTCGGAGGACTCGTTCGCCGGCGTCATCGACCTGGTGCGGATGGAGGCGATCCTGTATCGCGATGACCTCGGCTCCGAGATCGACGTCGTGGCGATCCCGGCCGACCTCGTGGCCGAGGCGCGCAAGCACCGCGAGAAGCTCGTCGAGGCAGTCGCCGAGATGGACGACGACCTGATGCACAAGTACCTCGAGGGCGAGGAGCTCACCGAGGCCGAGCTGGTGCACGGGCTGCGCCTCGGGACGCTGCAGTACCGCATCGTGCCGGTGCTGACCGGGTCGGCGCTCAAGAACAAGGGCATCCAGCCCATGCTCGACGCCGTCGTCGCGTACCTGCCGTCGCCGCTCGACGTGCCGCCGGTCATCGGCGAGCATCCGGTGACGCACGCCGAGGTCCTCCGGACCGTGGACGACGGCGAGCCCTTCAGCGCCCTCGCCTTCAAGATCGCCGCCGACCCGTTCGTCGGCAAGCTGGCCTTCTTCCGCGTCTACTCCGGGACGCTCAAGTCGGGCTCGTACATCCTGAACTCGACGAAGGGCCGGAAGGAGCGCATCGGGCGCATCCTCCAGATGCACGCCAACCACCGCGAGGAGATCGAGGAGGTCCACGCCGGCGACATCGCCGCCGCGGTCGGCCTCAAGGAGACGTACACCGGCGACACGCTCGCCGATCCCGATCACCCGGTGATCCTCGAGTCGATGACCTTCCCGGAGCCGGTCATCGAGGTGAAGATCGAGCCCAAGACGAAGGCCGACCAGGACAAGATGGGCCTGGCCCTGCAGCGCCTCTCGGAGGAGGACCCGACGTTCCGGGTCAAGACCGACGAAGAGAGCGGCGAGACCCTGATCGCCGGGATGGGCGAGCTCCACCTCGACGTGCTCGTCGACCGGATGGTCCGCGAGTTCAAGGTCGTGGCCAACATCGGCAAGCCGCAGGTCTCCTATCGCGAGACGATCCGCCGGCTCGCCGAAGGGAACGGGCGCTTCGTGCGCCAGACGGGCGGCAAGGGCCAGTACGGCCACGTCATCCTCAAGCTGGAGCCCCTCGAGAAGGGGAGCGGGATCGAGTTCCTCGACAAGACCGTCGGCGGCACGATCCCCCGGGAGTACATGCGCGCGATCGATCACGGCATCCGCGGGGCGCTCGAGACGGGCGTCTATGCCGGGTATCCGATGGTCGACGTCCGCGCCACGGTCATCGACGGGTCCTACCACGAGGTGGACTCGAGCGAGATGGCGTTCAAGATCGCCGCCTCGATGGCGGTGAAGGACGCCGTGGAGAAGGCCAGCCCAACCATCCTCGAGCCGATGATGCGGGTCGAGGTCACGATGCCGGAGCAGTTCATGGGCGACGTCATCGGCGACCTGAACCGCCGCCGCGGCCACGTCGAGGGGATGGACGCCCGCGGCTCGACGCAGGTCGTCCGCGCGTTCGTCCCGCTCGCCGAGATGTTCGGGTACGCCACGGACCTGCGGTCGATGACCGAGGGCCGGGCCAGCTACTCGATGGAGCTGTCGCACTACGCAGAGGTCCCCGGCAACCTCGCCGCGGAGCTCGTCCAGAAGTCCAGGGTCTAGCAGTCGGGAAGGCCGGCGACGGACGTCCCCAGCGGGATCCGGACGCGGCGAGGAGCCAGGGAGCAACGACGATGGCGAAGAAGAAGTTCGAGCGGACCAAGCCGCACGTCAACATCGGCACGATCGGTCACATCGACCACGGGAAGACGTCGCTCACCGCGGCGATCACGAAGTACCTCGCCCTCAAGGGCGGGTCCGAGTACCGGGCCTTCGATTCGATCGACAACGCCCCCGAGGAGCGCGAGCGCGGCATCACGATCGCGATCGCCCACGTCGAGTACCAGACCGACGCCCGCCACTACGCGCACGTCGACTGCCCCGGGCATGCCGACTACATCAAGAACATGATCACCGGCGCCGCCCAGATGGACGGCGCGATCCTCGTCGTCGCCGCGACCGACGGCCCCATGCCCCAGACCCGCGAGCACATCCTCCTGGCCCGCCAGGTCGAGGTGCCGTACATGGTGGTCTTCCTCAACAAGGTCGACGCGGTCGACGACCCCGAGCTCCTCGACCTCGTCGAGCTCGAGGTCCGCGAGCTGCTGTCCAAGTACAACTTCCCGGGCGACGACATCCCCGTCATCCGCGGCTCCGCCCTCAAAGCCCTCGAGGCCGGCGACGACGTGGGCGACCCCGCCTACGTCTGCATCCAGGAGCTGATGGACGCGGTCGACGCCTACATCCCGACCCCCGAGCGGGCCGTCGACAAGCCCTTCCTGATGCCCGTCGAGGACGTCTTCGGGATCAAGGGCCGCGGCACCGTCGCCACCGGGCGCATCGAGCGTGGCATCGTCAAGGTCGGCGACGAGGTCGAGATCGTCGGCATCCGGCCGACCCGCAAGATCGTCGTCACCGGCGTCGAGATGTTCAAGAAGCTCCTCGACGAGGGCCGCGCCGGCGACAACGTCGGCTGCCTCCTGCGGGGCATCGAGCGCGACGACATCGAGCGCGGCCAGGTCCTCGCCAAGTCGGGCTCCATCAAGCCCCACACCCGGTTCACCGCCCGCGTCTACGTCCTCACCAAGGAGGAGGGCGGCCGGCACACCCCGTTCTACAACGGCTACCGCCCGCAGTTCTACCTCCGCACGACCGACGTGACGGGCGCCATCGGCCTCCCCGAGGGCGCCGAGATGATCATGCCCGGCGACAACGTCGACATGACCGTCGAGCTCATCACCCCGATCGGCCTCGAGGTCGGCCAGCGCTTCGCCATCCGCGAGGGCGGACGGACCGTGGGCGCCGGCGCGATCGTGGCCATCACCGAGTAGGGACGAGATGCCGAAGCAGCGGATCCGGATCCGCCTCAAGGCCTACGATCACCGCCTGCTGGATCAGTCCGCGGCGCAGATCGTGGAGACCGCCCAGCGCACCGGGGCCGACGTCGTCGGCCCGGTGCCTCTGCCGACCCGGATCGAGAAATTCACCGTGCTCCGGTCGCCCTTCATCGACAAGGACAGCCGCGAGCAGTTCGAGATCCGGACCCACAAGCGCCTCGTGGACATCCTCGACCCGTCGGCGAAGACCGTCGACGCCCTGATGCGACTCTCGCTGGCGGCGGGCGTCGACATCGAGATCAAGATGTGATGACTCCTCACTCGCTCACCCGGCCCATGGCGGCGTTGTCGCCTGCGCCGCTCACTCACGCACGCTGGGGTGCGCTCGTTCGCGTGCTCGGCTCCGCCTTGCCCTGGGCGCAGCTGAGCGGCGAGGAGGGACCTGCGCGATGACGATCGGATTGATCGGCCGCAAGGTCGGCATGACCCAGGTCTTCCAGGACGACGGGACGATGATCCCGGTGAGCGTCGTCGCCATCGAGCCCAACACGGTGACGCGCCTCCGGACGACCGAGCGGGACGGCTACACGGCCATCCAGCTCGGGATCGAGCCCAAGCGCAAGCTCACCAGGCCCGAGGCCGGGCAGCTGAAGGACCTTCCCAAGGTCGCGGTCATCCGCGAGTTCCGCGTCGACGACCTCGGCGAGTACGAGGTCGGCCAGACGCTGGACGTCAGCCTCTTCGCCGCCGGCGACCTCATCCACGTCACCGGCCAGTCGAAGGGCAAGGGCTTCGCCGGCACCGTGAAGCGCCACAACTTCCGCCGGGGCCCGAAGACCCACGGCTCCGACCACCACCGCGAGCCCGGCTCGATCGGCCCCGGCACGACGCCGGGTCGCGTCTACCGCGGCAGCCGGATGGCGGGGCACATGGGCGACGAGCGGATCACCGTCAAGAAGCTGCAGGTGGTGCGCGCCGACCTCGACCGGAACCTCCTCCTCGTGAAGGGGTCCGTCCCCGGGGCGCCCAACGCGCTCGTTCTCGTGAAGAAGGCCTGACGATGCCCCAGACCACCCTCTATGCCCGCAGCGGCGACGCGATCGGGACGGTCGAGCTCTCCGACGAGCTCTTCGCCGCGCCCGTGAACGCCGGCGTCATGCACCAGGCCGTGATCGCGCAGCTTGCCGGTCGCCACCTGGGCACCCACGACACCAAGACCCGCGGCGAGGTCCGCGGCGGCGGGAAGAAGCCGTACCGCCAGAAGGGGACCGGGCGCGCCCGCCAGGGCTCCCGCACCGCGCCGCACTACGCGGGCGGCGGCGTCGTCTTCGGCCCGCACCCGCGCAGCTACGCGCAGCGCCTGCCGCGGCGGATGAAGCGCCTGGCCCTGCGCGGGGCGCTGACCGCCAAGCTCAACGACGGCGCGATCAAGGTGCTCGACGCCTTCGCGCTCGCCGAGATCCGGACCAAGGATCTCCTGGGGGTTCTCGGGAACCTGCAGGCCAGCGGCCGCGTGCTGATCGTCGCCCCCGCGCGCGACGAGAAGCTCGACCTCTCGGCGCGCAACCTGCCGACCGTCGAGGTGCTCCTCGCCGACTCGCTCAACATCGTCGACCTGCTCAAGGCTGACATCGTCGTCATCGAGCAGCCCGCGCTCGCGCGCCTCGAGGAGGTGTACGCGTGACGCTCACCGCCCACGACGTCATCGTCCGGCCGATCATCAGCGAGAAGTCGATGGACGAGTCCGGCCGCGGCAAGTACACGTTCGAGGTCCACGGCGACGCCTC
This sequence comes from uncultured Chloroflexia bacterium, assembly GCA_963713285.1. Classification (GTDB taxonomy): domain Bacteria; phylum Chloroflexota; class Limnocylindria; order Limnocylindrales; family CSP1-4; genus CTSoil-043. The sequence continues at coordinate 92,883 of CAVQLA010000008.1, forward strand.
CAAGATCCAGGTCAAGGCGGCCGTCGAGGAGCTCTTCAAGGTCCAGGTCACCAAGGTCAACGTCCTGACGACGAAGGCCAAGGAGAAGCGCCGCGGCACCAAGCGCGGGCGGATCTCGGGCTGGACCACTCCCTGGCGCAAGGCGATCGTGACGCTCGCCGCCGGCCAGAAGATCGAATTCTTCGAGGGGGTGTAGCGATGCCGCTCCGCAGCTACAAGGCCACCTCGCCCGGCCGGCGGTTCATGACCCGCTCGACGTTCGAGGAGATCACGACCCGCGAGCCGTACAAGCCGCTCCTCGAACCGATGAAGCGCGGCTCGGGCCGCAACAACCAGGGCCGTCTCACCGTCCGCCATCGCGGCGGCGGCGAGAAGCGCCACTACCGGATCATCGACTTCAAGCGCGACAAGTTCGGCGTCCCCGCGAAGGTCGCGACCGTCGAGTACGACCCGAACCGGTCGGCCCGCATCGGGCTCCTCCACTACCGGGACGGCGAGAAGCGCTACATGCTCCTGCCGCACGGCCTCAAGGTGGGCGACGTCGTCGTCGCCGGCCCCGACGCCGAGGCCCGGGTGGGGAACGCGCTCCCGCTGGCCAACATCCCGCTCGGCACGACGATCCACAACATCGAGCTCGTGCCCGGCAAGGGCGGCCAGATCGTCCGCTCCGCGGGCGGGAGCGCCCAGCTCCTGGCCAAGGAGGGCGACTACGCGACGATCCGCCTCCCCTCGGGGGAGATGCGTCGCGTCCCCCTGCGCTGCATCGCCACGGTCGGCCAGGTCTCGAACCTGGACCACGAGAACCAGAGCCTCGGCAAGGCCGGTCGGGCTCGCCACATGGGCCTCCGCCCGGAGACCCGGGGTGTCGCGATGACGCCGCGGGACCATCCCCACGGCGGCGGCGAGGGCAAGTCCCCGACGGGCATGCCCCCCAAGACCCCGTGGGGCAAGCCCGCGATGGGCTATCGCACCGCGAAGGGCAAGCGGCCGAACCGGCTGGTTGTCCGGTCGCGGCACCGCAAGTCGTAACGGAGGAACCGGAGCATGTCGCGTTCGGTCAAGAAGGGACCGTACGTCGAGGCGCGGCTCCTCGGCCGCGTCCAGGAGATGAACAAGCGGAACGAGCGGAAGGTCGTCAAGACCTGGTCGCGCGCGTCCGTCGTCTTCCCCGATTTCATCGGGCACACCGTCGCCGTCTACAACGGGCGCAAGCACGTGCCCGTCTTCGTCACCGAGAACATGGTCGGTCATCGCTTCGGGGAGTTCGCTCCCACCCGCACGTTCCGCGGGCACGAGAAGAAGACCGACCGTTCCTCGTCGCTCAGGTAGGGGGCCGGATCGTGCGCGTCTCCGCCACCGCCAAGTACCTCCGCGGGTCCACCCGCAAGGCCGACCTCGTCGTGCGCGCCATTCGCGGCCGCCGGGCCGAGGACGCCGCCGCGATCCTGCGGTTCATGCCGCAGGGAGCGGCACGCGACGTCGCCCGCGTCCTCGCGAGCGCCACCGCCAATGCCGAGAACAACCACAACCTTCCGGCCGACAGCCTCGTCATCGTGGAGGCCCTCGCCAACGAGGGGCCCACGATGAAGCGCTGGCGACCGCGGGCCCAGGGCCGGGCGTTCCCGATCCACAAGCCCATGACTCACATCACGATCGTCCTCGAGGATCGGGAGGCCTAGATGGGACACAAGGTCCACCCCTACGGCTTCCGCCTGGGGACCACGCGCACTTGGACCGCGAAGTGGTACGCCGACAAGGAGTACACGACCCTCCTGAAGGAGGACATCGCGATCCGCCGCCTCGTGGAGCGGCGCCTTGCCAACGCCAGCGTGAGCGGCGTGGAGATCGAGCGCGGCATCAACTACGTGACCGTGACGATCCACACCGCCAAGCCGGGCATCGTCATCGGCAAGGGCGGTGCCAACGTCGAGATCCTGCGCAAGCAGATCGGCGACCTCACGAAGCCGCGCAAGGTGAAGCTGGAGATCAAGGAGATCCGCCAGCCCGAGCTCGATGCGTACCTCGTGGCGATGAACATCGCCCAGCAGCTCTCGCGGCGGATCGCGTTCCGCAAGGCGATGAAGCAGGGCATCCAGCGGACCATGAAGGCGGGCGCGAAGGGCGTCAAGATCGCCGTCGCCGGCCGCCTGGGCGGCTCCGAGATGGCCCGCCGCGAGTGGGACCGCGAAGGCCGGATCCCGCTCGGCACGCTCCGCGCCGACATCAGCTACGGCTACGTCCTCTCGCGGACGACGTACGGCACGATCGGCGTGAAGGTCTGGATCTACCGGGGCGACGTCCCCGACCAGCGGGCCGCCCGGCCCACGGCCGCCCCGGCGGCCGTGCCGGCCGCCGCCCAGGGAGGCTGACGCGATGCTGATGCCTCGCCGCGTCAAACACCGCAAGGTGATGCGCGGACGGATGTCGGGCCAGGCGAAGGGCGGCACGGCCGTCTCCTTCGGCGAGTACGGGCTCGCCACGCTTGAGCCCGCCTGGATCACGAGCCGCCAGATCGAGGCGGCCCGGCGCGCCATGACCCGCTCGGTCAAGCGCGGCGGCAAGATCTGGATCCGCATCTTCCCGGACAAGCCGGCGACGAAGAAGCCGGCCGAGACCCGGATGGGCTCCGGCAAGGGAGCGCCCGACCACTGGGTCGCGGTCGTTCGGCCCGGACGGATCCTGTTCGAGATGGCCGGGGTCGACCGTGCCTCGGCGGTGGAGGCGATGCGCCTTGCCAGCCACAAGCTGCCGGTCGCCACGCGCTTCATCGTGAAGGACGAGGAGGGCGCGTGATGGACATCGACAAGGTGCGCGCCCTCACGGACGCCGAGCTGGAGCAGGCGCTCACGGACGCCAAGCGGGACCTCTGGCAGGCCCGCTTCGAGCTCGCGACGCGCCAGCTGAAGGACTACACCGCGATCTCCGGCAGCCGCCGGACCATCGCCCGGATCCTCACCGTGCAGCACGAGCGCAAGCTCGGCAAGACGGCGTAGGGGGCCGGCCATGGCAGGAGCAACACACGTGCAGGGCAAGCGCAAGACGAAGGTCGGGCGCGTTGTCAGCGACAAGATGGACAAGACGATCGTCGTCTCCGTCGAGCGCCTGACGCGCCACCGCCTCTACAAGCGCGTCATCCGGATGACGACGAAGTTCGCCGTCCACGACGAGCTCAACCAGGCCAAGGTGGGGGACACGGTCCTCATCGAGGAGTCGCGCCCGCTCTCGCGGACCAAGCGCTGGCGCCTCGTCGAGGTCACCTCCCGCGCCGGCGAGGATCGGCCGACCGAGATCGTGGCCGAGGAAGCGGCGACGACCGAGGCGATCCACGCGGTCGCCCATCCCGGCCGGGCGCATGCCGATGCCGGTGACGCCGCCGCTGCTGCGGCGGACGCCGCTGCGGCAGCGGGGGAGGCCGAGGCGTGATCCAGCAGCAGTCGCGGCTGCGCGTCGCGGACAACACCGGGGCGCGCGTGATCCAGTGCATCCGGGTCATGGGCCGCTCGCGGAAGACGACCGCCGAGGTCGGCGACGTGATCGTCGCCAGCGTCAAGCAGGCGATCCCGAACGCCGCCGTCAAGAAGGGCGACGTCGTGCGCGCCGTGATCGTGCGCACGGCGAAGGAGTACGGGCGTCCGGACGGCAGCTACATCCGTTTCGACGAGAACGCGGCCGTCCTCATCAACAACCAGGGCAATCCCCGCGGGACCCGGATCTTCGGCCCCGTCGCCCGCGAGCTGCGGGACCGGAACTACATGAAGATCGTCTCGCTCGCGCCGGAGGTGCTCTAGATGGGCCGTGCCGTCGCTCCCCGGATGACCAAGGTCCCCGAGATCCGCACCGGCGACACCGTCCTCGTGCTGGCCGGCAAGGATGCCGGCAAGCGCGGCGAGGTGCGGCGCATCGAGCGCCCCGCGCTCGTCGGGCAGCCCTACCGCGTCGTCGTCGAGGGCCTCAACGTCGCCAAGCGGCACACCAAGCCGCGCCCGCGGATGAACCAGGCCGACCGCACGCCGCGCATGCAGCAGGGCGGGATCATCGACAAGCCGATGCCCGTCGCGATCGGCCGGGTCATGCTCGTCTGCCCACGCTGCGATCGCCCGACGCGGATCCGTCACCTGGAGCTCGAGACCGGCGCCCGCGTGCGTGCGTGCGCGCGCTGCGGCCAGGCCGTGGAGGTGAAGGGCGCGTGAGCAATCGCCTGAAGGAGCGCTACACGGCCGAGGTCGTGCCCGCACTCACCAAGCACTTCGAGTACCAGAACCCGATGCAGGTGCCGCGTGTCGAGAAGATCGTGGTGAACATCGGGCTCGGCGAGGCGCTCACCAACGCCAAGGCGGTCGAGGCCGCCGTCGGCGACCTCGCCCTCATCACCGGCCAGAAGCCGATCGTGACGAAGGCGAAGCGCTCGATCGCCCAGTTCCGCCTGCGGACCGGGAACACGATCGGGGCCAAGGTCACGCTCCGCGGCGAGCGGATGTGGGACTTTCTCGAGCGCCTGACCACCGTGGCTCTCCCGCGCATCCGCGACTTCCGGGGCATCCCCGGCAAGTCGTTCGACGGGCGCGGCAACTACAGCCTCGGGCTCCGCGAGCAGCTCGCGTTCCCCGAGATCGATTACGACAAGGTCGACCGTCTCCGCGGGCTGGAGATCAGCATCGTGACGACGGCGAAGACCGACGAGGAGTCCCGCAAGATGCTGGAGCTCCTCGGCATGCCCTTCGCCGGCTGAGCGGGGGAGGAGACCAATGGCCAAGAAGTCCCTGATCGCGAAGGCAAAGCGCGGCACGAAGCACAAGGTGCAGACGTATCACCGTTGCACCGTGTGCGGACGGCCGCGCGCATACATGCGCCGCTTCGCGCTCTGTCGAATCTGCTTCCGGGAGCGCGCCCTCGTGGGCGAGCTGCCGGGAGTGACCAAGTCCAGCTGGTGAGCCGCCGATGAACGTGTCCGATCCGATCGCCGACATGCTCACGCGGATCCGCAACGCGTCGCGGGCGCATCACCTCGAGGTGGTCGTTCCCGCGTCCCGCGTGAAGCGCGAGATTGCCCGCATCCTCGTGGAGGAAGGGTTCATCTCCGGCTTCAGCGAGGAGCGTGACGGGCCCGCGCAGCTCCTGCGGCTCACCCTCAAGTACGTCGACGGCAAGGCGCCGGTCGTGTCCGGGCTCAAGCGCATCAGCAAGCCCGGCCTCCGCGTCTACGCCCGGAAGACCGATATCCCGCGGGTCCTCGGTGGTCTCGGGATCGTCATCGTCAGCACCAGCCAGGGGATCATGACCGGCCAGCAGGCGCGCAAGGCGCAGCTCGGCGGGGAAGTCCTGGCGTACGTCTGGTAGGGGGGACGGCGATGTCGCGCATCGGTCGCCAGCCGATCCCGGTCCCGGCCGGGGTCGAGGTCAGCTTCGACGGTCCGGTCATCACGGTGTCCGGCCCCAAGGGGACCCTGACCCGCTCGCTGCCGCCGGCGATGACGGTCGAGCCGTCGGAGGGGACGCTGGTCGTCACCCGCCCGTCCGAGGCGAAGGGGCACAAGCAGCTCCACGGCCTCACCCGGACGCTCGTCGCGAACATGGTCGAAGGCGTCACCACCGGCTACCGGAAGACGCTCGAGATCTCCGGCGTCGGCTATCGCGCCCAGAAGATCGGCGACAAGCTCCAGCTCAACCTGGGCTACAGCCACCCGGTGGAGATCGCGCCCCCCGAGGGCATCTCCTTCGACGTGGAGAGCCCGGTCAAGCTGGCCGTCGTCGGGATCGACAAGGAGCTCGTCGGGCAGGTCGCGGCGAAGGTCCGCGCCACCCGGAAGCCGGAGCCCTACAAGGGCAAGGGCGTCCGGTACTCCGGCGAGGTGATCCGCCGAAAGGCCGGCAAGGCCGGGAAGATCGGCGGAAAGAAGTAGTAACGAAGGGACGTCCGAGATGACGAAGGCCGCCTCGCGCGGCGCCGCGCGGCAGAAGCGGCACGAGCGGATCCGCCTCCGCGTGGAGGGCACCGCCGGTCGCCCGCGTCTCGCGGTCTTCCGCAGCATCAACCACATCTACGCCCAGGTGATCGACGATTCGGCGGGCACCACGCTCGCCGCCGCCTCCACGCTGGAGCCCTCCTTCAAGGGCTCCACGCAGACGAAGGTCGAGGAGGCCAAGATCGTCGGCCGTCTGGTCGCCGAGCGGGCCCGCACCGCCGGCGTCGAGCAGGTCGTCTTCGACCGTTCCGGGTTCCGGTACCACGGTCGCGTGAAGAACCTGGCCGACGCCGCCCGGGAAGCCGGTCTCGACTTCTAGGAGGAGACCGACCGTGGCCAGGATCGATCCTGCGAAGCTGACGCTCGAGGAGCGGGTCGTCCAGATCAACCGCGTTGCGAAGGTCGTCAAGGGCGGCCGCCGCTTCAGCTTCAGCGCCGTCGTCGTCGTCGGCGACGGGCAGGGGCATGTCGGCGCGGGGCTCGGGAAGGCCGGCGAGGTCCCCGAGGCGATCCGCAAGGGCGTCGAGGACGCGAAGAAGAACCTCATCCGCATCCCCACGATCGGGACCACGATCCCGCACGAGGTGAACGCGGAGTACTCGGCGGCCAGGGTGATGCTGAAGCCCGCCTCGCAGGGGACGGGCGTCATCGCCGGCGGCTCCGTGCGCGCGGTCGTGGAGGCGGCCGGCGTGCGCGACATCCTCACCAAGGTGCACGGCTCGACGAACCCGGTGAACGTCGTCCGGGCCACGGTCGAGGCGCTGCGCGACCTCAAGTCCGCGGAGGAGCTGAGCGCCCGGCGTGGCGTTCCGGTACGGGTGACCGTGGCCGGCCAGCCGACCGGGGAGGTCGTCGATGCCCGGTAAGCTCCGCGTCACGCAGGTCAAGAGCACCATCAGCCACATCGAGCGGAACCGGGCCACCGCCCGGGCCCTCGGCCTGCGCCGCATCGGCGACACGGTCGAGGTGCCGGACAACGCCGCCACGCGGGGGATGGTCCGGCAGGTCCGCTTCCTCGTGACCGTCGAGGAGCTCCCCGAGACCGCCCCGGAGAAGAAAAAGCGATGAAGCTCCACGATCTCCGGCCGCCGGCCGGAGCCCACACGAAGAAGACCCGGGTCGGGCGCGGCATCGCGGCCGGCAAGGGCAAGACGGCCGGCCGCGGCACCAAGGGCCAGAAGTCCCGCGCGGGCTCCTCGATCCCGCCGTGGTTCGAGGGCGGCCAGACGCCGCTCCACATCCGGATCCCGAAGCTGCGCGGTTTCCGCAACGTCAACCGGATCGAGTACGAGGTCGTCAACGTCGGCCGCATCAGCGCCGCCGCCGAGACGGGCCGCCTCCCGGAGGGCGAGAAGGGCGCACCGATCGCCGTCACGCAGGAGCTCCTCCGCGTGGCAGGCCTCGTCCGCAGCCTCGACAAGCCGCTCAAGATCCTGGGCGGGGGCGACGTCGGCCGGCCCCTGTTCGTCGTCGCGGATGCCTTCACGAAGAGCGCCCGCGAGAAGATCGAGGCGGCGGGCGGCAGCGTTCAACTCCTCGAGATCCCGACGAGCCCGCTCGCGGCGCTCGGCGTGGGGTCCGCGGCGGGTGACGATGCTCCCGCCGCGAACGGGTCCGCGGCGGGTGACGATGCTCCCGCCGCGAACGGGGTCTAGGCCGCACCGATGTTCGAGTCCCTCCTCAACGCCTTCCGTGCGCCCGACATCCGTCGGCGCATCCTGTTCGTCCTCGGGATCCTGATCATCTTCCGTGCCCTGGCCCACGTGCCGGTGCCGGGAGCGGACCCGCAGGCGTTGGCGGATTTCTTCGAGAACAACGCCCTCTTCGGGCTCCTCGACCTATTCTCCGGCGGCGGGCTCTCGCAGTTCTCCGTCGTGGGACTCGGCGTCAACCCCTACATCAACGCCTCGATCATCATGCAGCTGATGACCGGGGTCGTCCCCTCGCTCCAGGCGCTCCAGCGCGAGGGCGAGTACGGCCGCAACAAGATCAACCAGTACACCCGCTACCTGTCGGTCCCGCTGGCGCTCCTGCAGAGCTACGGCTTCCTGGCGCTCCTCAACTCCCAGGGCGTCCTGACGACCGACTTCAGCCTCTCCTCGTTCGCGACCGTGACGCAGATCGTCACCCTGACGGCCGGTTCCGTCCTCCTCATGTGGCTCGGTGAGCTCATCACGGAGAAGGGGATCGGGAACGGGATCAGCTTCATCATCTTCGCCGGCATCGTGTCGCGGGTCCCGACCGGGATCATCCGCTTCCTCGAGAGCCCGAACATCGTGCAGGGGGTCGTCTTCGCGGCCTTTGCCGTCGTCGCCGTGGCGGTGATCGTCTACATCACCGAGGGCCAGCGCCGCATCCCCGTCCAGTACGCGAGCCGCGTCCGCGGCCGGCGGATGTACCAGGGCGGGACCACGTTCCTGCCCCTGCGGGTGAACCAGGCCGGCGTCATCCCGATCATCTTCGCCGTCAGCATCCTGCTCTTCCCGAGCCAGATCGCGGGCTACTTCACGAGCTCCGACATCCAGATCGTGAGCGACGTGGCGACCTTCATCGTCAACACCTTCGGCCCGCAGAGCCCGGTCATCTACGGCAGCATGTACTTCCTGCTGACGGTCGGGTTCACCTACTTCTACACCGCGTTCACCTTCAAGCCCGACGAGACCGCGGAGCAGCTGCGCAAGAACGGCGGGTTCATCCCCGGGATCCGGCCCGGTCGCCCGACCCAGGACTACCTGGCCCGGGTCGTCAACCGGATCACCGTCGCGGGCGCGCTCTTCCTGGGCACGATCGCCGTGATGCCGTTCGTCATCTCCGTGTTCTTCCCCGGGTCCTCGGCGCTCTCCCTGGGTGGGACGAGCCTCCTGATCGCGGTCAGCGTGGTCGTGGAGACGATGAAGCAGCTCGAGGCCCAGCTCCTCATGCGCAGCTACGAAGGCTTCATCCGATGACGACGGTGATGGAGGGAGCGCCGGCACCATGAGAGTCCTCGTCCTTCTCGGCGCGCCCGGAGCCGGCAAGGGCACGCAGGCCCACGTCCTCGCCCGCCACCTCGGGCTTCCGCGGGTGGCGACCGGCGATCTCTTCCGCGCGGCCGTGCGCGAGGGCACGCCGCTCGGGCTGGCGGCCAAGGAGTACATGGACCGCGGCGCGCTCGTCCCCGACGAGGTGACGGTGGGGATGCTCCTCGAGCGCCTCGCCGCGCCCGACGCCGCCCGCGGAGTCATCCTCGACGGCTTCCCGCGGACACGCTCCCAGGCCGAGGCGCTCGACCGTGCGCTGGACGAGCGGGCGGCGGCGGTGGAGGCGGCCCTCCTCGTGGACGTCCCTCCCGACGAGCTGCTCGCACGCCTGTCCGGGCGCTGGCTCTGCGAGGCGGCCGGCCACACCTACCACGAGGTCGCGTACCCGCCGCGCGTCCCCGGCATCTGCGACATCTGCGGCTCGCGCCTCATCCAGCGCGACGACGACAAGCCGGAGGTCGTCAGGGCGCGCCTCGAGAAGCAGCTCGGCGCCCTGGAGGACGTCGTCGACCACTACCGCGCCGCGGGGGTCCTCCAGACGGTGGACGGGCGTCGGCCGATCGCCGCGGTCACGAACGACCTCCTCGACTGCATCGAGCCGGTGCCCTACTGGCGCACGCACCCGTGATCACGCGCAAGTCGCCGGCCGAGATCGCCACGATGCGGCGGGCCGGCCGCGTGGTCGCCGAGGTCCTCGCCCTCGTGGAGGAGGAGCTGCGCCCCGGGGTCTCGACGGCGCGCCTCGACGCGCTGGCCGAGGCGCACATCCGGAAGGCCGGCGCCACGCCGTCGTTCAAGGGCTACTTCGGCTACCCGTCGTCGCTGTGCATCTCGATCGACCGCGAGGTCGTCCATGGGATCCCGGGATCCCGGGTGATCCGAGACGGCCAGGTCGTCTCCGTGGACGCGGGCGCGATCGTCGACGGCTGGCACGGGGACGCCGCCCGGACGTTCATCGTGGGCGATGCCCCGCAGGCCGTCTGCGACCTCGTGGAGACGACGCGACTGGCCCTCGAGGCCGGGATCGCGGCCGGCCGGCCCGGGAACCGGATCTGGGACATCTCGGCGGCCGTCGAGGACGTCGCGCTGCCGCGCGGGTACGGGATCGTGCGTCCGTATGTCGGGCACGGCATCGGCACCTCGATGCACGAGGAGCCCCAGGTCCCGAACTACCGCACGAAGACGCGGGGGATCGAGCTGGCGCCGGGGATCTGCCTGGCGATCGAGCCGATGTTCACGCTCGGCTCCGCCGACGTGGAGACCCTCGCGGACGGCTGGACCGTGGTCACGCGGGACGGGTCGCTCGCGGCCCACTGGGAGGATTCGATCGCCGTGACCGAGAACGGGCCGGAGGTCCTGACCCGGCTGTGAGCGGCATCGCCGGCGCTTGCCGGATCGAGCGAATGTTGGTACGCTACGCGTTCGTGCGCCCGGCTTCGGCCGGCGCATGATCATGTGACGAAGGCATAAGGGAGCCCGTGGGCAAGAAGGACGCCATCGAGGTCGAAGGGACCGTCATCGAACCGCTTCCGAACACCATGTTCGCAGTGGAGCTCGAGAACGGCCACCGTGTCCTTGCCCACATCAGCGGGAAGCTCCGGATGAACTTCATCCGGATCCTGCCGGGCGACCGGGTCCGGGTCGAGCTTTCCCCGTACGACCTCACCCGGGGTCGCATCACGTACCGGCTCAAGTAGCCGGCAGCATTCCTGAAGCGAAGAGGGTCCCGTTGAAAGTCCGAGCCTCCGTGAAGGCCCGCTGCGACAACTGCAAGGTGATTCGCCGCCACGGGACCGTCATGGTCATCTGCGCCAACCCGAAGCACAAGCAGCGGCAGGGCTAGACGTATGGCACGGATTGCGGGCGTCGACATCCCGCGCGAGAAGCGCGTCGAGATCGCCCTGACGTACATCTTCGGGATCGGGCTCCCCACGAGCCAGAAGATCCTCCAGCAGACGAACGTCAACCCCGACACCCGGGTCCGGGACCTCACCGAGGACCAGGTCAACCGGCTGCGGGAGGTGATCGACCGCCGCTACAAGGTGGAGGGCGACCTCCGTCGCGAAGTGGCGCTCAACATCAAGCGTCTCATCGAGATCGGCTCGTACCGCGGCCTCCGCCACCGGCGGAACCTCCCGGTCCGCGGCCAGCGCACGAAGACGAATGCTCGCCAGCGGCGCGGTCCGAAGCGGACCGTCGGCGCACGGCGCAAGAAGTAAGAGGGACGAGTCGGACGCATGGCCGATCGGAAGCGTGCTCCCAAGCAGCGCAGGCGGGAGCGGAAGAACGTGCCCCAGGGGCACGTGCACATCCAGGCGACCTTCAACAACACGATCGTCACGATCACCGACCAGACCGGGAACGTGATCAGCTGGGGATCGGCAGGGGTCGTCGGGTTCAAGGGCTCCCGCAAGAGCACGCCCTATGCCGCCGCGCTGTCCGCCGACTCCGCCGCCAAGAAGGCGATGGAGCACGGGATGCGCCAGGTCGAGGTCTACGTGAAGGGCCCCGGCGCCGGTCGCGAGCAGGCGATCCGGTCGCTGCAGGCCGCCGGCCTCGAAGTCACCGCCATCACCGACGTCACCCCGATCCCGCACAACGGATGCCGCCCGCCCAAGCGGCGCCGCGTCTGACCGGAGCTTCCGCCCCATGGCTCGCTACACCGATCCTGTCTGCCGGCTGTGCCGGCGCGAGGGCGCCAAGCTCTTCCTGAAGGGCTCGCGCTGCTACACGAAGAAGTGCGCGTTCGAGCGCCGCCCGTCCCCTCCCGGTCAGCACGGCGTCCGCCGCCGCAAGGTCGGGGACTACGGGCTGCAGCTCCGCGAGAAGCAGAAGGTCCGCCGGATCTACCGCGTCCTCGAGAGGCAGTTCCGAACCTACTTCGACGCGGCCGAGTCGCGCCCCGGCGTGACCGGCGAGAACCTGCTGCGCCTCCTGGAGCTCCGGATGGACAATGTCGTCTTCCGGCTTGGGATCGCTCCGTCGCGCGACGCCGCGCGCCAGCTCGTGACGCACGGTCACTTCGCCGTGAACGGCCGGCCCACGAACATCCCCTCGTACCAGCTCAAGCCCGGCGACACGATCGCGGTGCGCGAGTCGCGGCGCGACCGGGGGCCGTTCAAGGTCGCCAAGGAGAACCTCCGCTCCGTCTCCGTGCCGGAGTGGCTCACCCTCGACCCGGCGACGCTGACCGGGACGATCGCCGCCGCGCCGCGGCGTGACCAGATGCCGCTCGAGCTCAACGAGCAGCTCGTGGTCGAGTACTACTCGAGGTAGCCCCGCCCCATGATCGAACTCGAGACCACGACCCAGATCGAGCCCGTCGCGGAGCAGGGCTCGTACGCCAAGTACGAGGCCGGGCCTCTGCCGGCCGGCTACGGCACGACCCTCGGGAACGCGCTGCGGCGCGTCCTCCTCTCCTCGCTCGAGGGAGCGGCCGTCACCTCCATCCAGATCCGTGACGTCTACCACGAGTTCACGACGATCGCCGGCGTCAAGGAAGACGTCACGCAGATCGTCCTGAACATCAAGAAGCTCCGCCTGCGGGGCTTCGCCGCCCACCCGGTGCAGCTCAAGCTGATCAAGTCGGGTGCCGGCACCGTGACCGCCGCGGACATCCTCGAATCGGCCGATGTCGAGATCGTCAACCCGGACCAGGTGCTGCTGACGCTCGACGCGGACGACGTCCAGATCGAGATGGACCTCACGGTGGAGCGCGGGGTCGGCTACCTCGCAGCCGAGCGCCCCGAGGGACTCCCGATCGGCGTGATCCCCGTCGACGCCATCTTCACCCCGGTGCGGAAGGTCAACTTCCACGTCGAGAACACGCGCGTCGGCCAGATGACGAACTACGACAAGCTGACGCTCGAGATCGAGACCGACGGCACGGTGACCCCCGAGGACGCCCTGGGCAAGGCCGCCGACATCCTCGTCCGCCAGTTCGCGCTGTTCGCCAACGTCGGCGCCGCCGCCGTGCCGGTCGTCACCGCGTCGGGCGCGCCGCAGATCCCGGCGAACATGCTGGAGATGCCGATCGAGGAGCTCGACCTCCCGATGCGGGCCTACAACTCGCTCAAGCGCAACAACATCGTCAAGGTCGGGCAGCTGCTCCAGCTCTCCGACGACGAGCTCCTCCGGATGCGCAACTTCGGCAAGAAGTCGCTCGACGAGATGAAGGAGCGCCTGCGCATGCGGGGCTTCCTCATCCCCGAGAGCGACGCGCCCGACCTGGACGGGATCGACGAGGACGAGGAGCTCGGCGACGACCTGCAGGACGGCGACGCGCCGTTCGAGGAGGGCTGAGCGATGGCCCACCGGATCGCCGGGCGCAAGCTGTCGCGGACCCACAGCCCGCGCATGGCCCTCTACGCCAACCTGATCGTGGCGGTCCTGCGCTACGAGCGGGTCAAGACGACCGAGGCGAAGGCCAAGGAGATCCGCCCGCAGGTCGAGCGCATGATCACGCTTGCCAAGCGCGGCGACCTCGCCGCCCGGCGCACGGTCGTCGCGGAGCTTCCCAACGAGCCGCTCGTCATCAAGAAGCTCTTCGATGAGATCGCCCCCAAGTATGCCGACCGCACCTCCGGGTACACCCGCCTGGTGCACATCGGCCAGCGAGCCGGTGACGCGGCCCCGATCGTCCAGATCGAGCTCGTCTGACCGGCCAGAAACGAGAGTCGCCGCTCCGCCGGATGAAGCGCAGCGGCGACGCGCAAGGCGCCCGAGAGGGCGCCCCCGTGCGCTATCGCGCGCGGGTCGAATACGACGGAACGGACTTCGCCGGGTTCCAGGCCCAGCCGGGCACCCGGACGGTCCAGGGAGAGCTCGAGGCCGCGCTCGCCTCGCTCACCGGCGGACGCCGGGTGCGGGTGGACGCGGCGGGACGGACCGACGCGGGAGTCCATGCGGCAGGCCAGGTGATCGCCTTCACCTACCGCGGGAGGCTCGCGGCGGCGGAGCTCGGAAGGGCGCTCGATGCGCTCCTGCCGGGGGACGTCGCGATCCGGGACCTCCGGCATGTGCCGGCCGGGTTCCACCCACGCTACGCGGCGCGGTATCGGGAGTACCGCTATACCGTCTGGAACGGGCCGCGCAGCCCGCTCCGCGAGCGCTTCGCGCTCGGGGTGCGGGCCCCGCTCGACACCGCCGCGATGGCGCGAGCCGCGTCGACCCTGGAGGGCCGGCACGACTTCTCCGCCTTTGGGGCGGCGGACCGGCAACCGGTCCGGACCCTTCACCGGGTCCGGGTCCGGAGGGACGGCCCGCTCGTGACGATCGACGTCAGGGGCGACGCCTTCCTGCGCCAGATGGTCCGGCGGATCGCTGCGGCCCTCCTCCTGGTGGGGCGTGGCGAGGTCGAGGAGTCGGCGGTGGCCGAGGCGCTCGCGTCGAGGACGCCGGCCTTCAACGGGGCAGTTGCCCCGGCGAGGGGACTCTGCCTGCGGCGGGTCGTCCTGGGACGGCCGGCCGGGGAGATGAACGGAGACAGATGACCACGAAGACGTACACGCTCCGCGAGGCGGAGATCGAGCGACGCTGGTACGTCGTCGACGCGACGGACGAGACGCTCGGCCGGCTCGCGTCGCGGATCGCCCGCGTCCTCGAGGGCAAGCACAAGCCGACCTACACGCCGAACCTCGATTCCGGCGACCACGTGATCGTGCTGAACGCCGGGAAGGTCGCCGTGTCGCGGGACAAGCTGACCTCGAAGGTCTACGCGCGGCACAGCGGCTACCCGCAGGGCTACAAGGAGGAGACGCTGGGTCACCTCCTCGAGCGTCGCCCGGAGGAGGTCCTCCGGCGTGCCGTGAAGGGGATGCTGCCGCACAACCGGCTCGGCGCCAAGCAGCTCCGCAAGCTCAAGATCTACGCCGGCTCGGACCATCCCCACCAGGCCCAGCGGCCCGAGCCCCTGGCCTGACGAGGAGCATGCCTCGATGACCACACCTGCCTACTTCCAGGGCACAGGGCGCCGCAAGACGTCCGTCGCCCGCGTGCGCCTCATGGCCGGCGAGGGCGAGATCGTCGTCAACGGCCGGTCGCTTGAGCAGCACTTCGGCAACGCCGTCTCGGAGAGCGATCTCCGGATGCCCTTCCGGGTCACCGGGACCGAGGGCCGCTACAACGCCATGATCAAGGTGGAGGGCGGCGGGGTCACCGGCCAGGCCGGGGCCATCCGCCACGGCATCGCCCGGGCGCTCCTGACCGTCGATCCCGAGGGCTACCGCCTGCCGCTCCGCCAGGCCGGCTTCCTCACCCGCGACCCGCGGATGAAGGAGCGCAAGAAGTACGGTCTCAAGCGGGCCCGCAAGGCGCCGCAGTACACCAAGCGCTGATCTGGTGGGCGCCGCGGGCGCCGCGCGATCATGGGCACGCGCGGCGTCCCGCGCGGGGCGCCCGCTCCGTCTCCGGAGCCGGCCGCGATGACAGAGACGCTCTTCGAACGCTACAAGGAGGCCCTGCGGGCCGGCCACGTGGCAGTCGTGCGCGGTCGCCTCGAGGAGGCCGTGAGCGCCTACCGCGAGGCCGTGGCGATCGCCCCCGACCGGGCGGTGCCGCACGGCTCCCTCGGCAGCGTCCACCTGCGCCTCGGCGAGCCCGAGGCGGCGCTCGCCGCGTACGACGCGGCGCTGGCGATCGCCCCCGACGACGATCCGGCGACGCTCGGCAGGGCCCAGGCCCTGGTCGTCCTCCGCCGCACGGCCGAGGCGGCGGCGACGTACGACCACCTTGCCGACCTGCGGGACGCGGGGGACCGGGCGACCGACGCTGTCGAGGCCGCGAGGCGGGCGCTCGCGATCGAGCCGTCCGATGCCCGGCGTGTCCGCCATGCCGCGCTCGTGGAGCGGCTCCGGGCGACCGCCGGGCCGGCCGCGACGGGCGAGGGTGTCGCGGAGATCGTCGGCGACGCCGGCGCCGGGGAGGCCGGCGAGCCCGCCGGGGAGCCGAGCACCGAGCCCAACGGGGAGCCCGCGGCGGCCCCGTCCGAGCCGCCCGGCCCCGACCCGGAAGCGCTGGTCGCGGCCGCCGAGGCGGCCGCTGCCCGGGGCGACGTGGACGCCGCCGCCTCGGCCGCGCTCCTGGCGGCCGAGGCCTACCGGTCCCGGGGCCACGCCGTCGCGGCGTTCGACGTCTGCCTCCTGGGGATCGGCGCTCGCCCGGCGGACGTGGACCTCCACCTGCTCCTGGCCGACCTCGCCGCCGGCCGCGGGTGGACCGGGCAGGCCGGCGACACGTACCGCAACCTGCTCCGCCTGGTCGAGCTCGACGGCGACGCGGTGCTCGCCGGGAGGATCCGCGGCCTGGCGGCGGAGCACCTGCCCGGCGATCCGCGGTTCGGACCCGCCTGACCTTCGAGCCGCCCGTCCGGGACGTTCGCCGAGAGGACGTTCGCCGGAGGCCCGGGAGGCCGGTGCTACACTCACCGGACGATGTCCGAGCTCCTCGAGTCGATCGCCGGCCAGATCCGGCTGGCCACGCTCGTCGACATCGGGCTGACCGCCGTCGTCATCTACTGGGTCTTCAGCCTCATCCGCGGGACTCGGGCGGTTCGGCTCGTGATCGGCGTCAGCGTGATCCTCGCGATCTACGCGGTGGCCCAGGCCGCCGGCCTGCGGCTGTTCACCCAGCTGCTCCAGGCGGGCGCGGTGGTGGGCCTCTTCGCCTTGGTCGTCGTCTTCCAGCCCGAGCTGCGGCGCGGCCTCGAGCGGCTCGGCCGGGTGGGGTCGTTCGCGTGGCTGCTCTCGCCGGCCGACCAGCGGACGGCGGATCGCGTCGCATCCACGGTTGCCCGGGCCGCGACCCGCCTCGCCGCGGCACGCGCCGGAGCGCTGGTCGTCATCGAGCGCGAGACCGGCCTGGAGGAGATCGCCGAGACCGGCGTGATGATCCACGGCGACCTCACCTCGGACCTGCTCGAGGCGCTGTTCATCCCGCGCGGCGCCCTCCACGACGGCGCCGTCATCGTGCGCGGCGAGACGATCGTGGCCGCCGGGGCGCTCCTGCCGCTCGCCGAGACCACCCTGCAGGCCGAACGCTACGGGACGCGGCATCGGGCCGCGCTCGGCATCACCGAGCAGACGGATGCGGTCGTCGTCGTCGTCTCGGAGGAGACCGGCCAGGCCAGCCTCGTCGAGCGGGCGCGGATCCGGCGCAACCTCGACGAGGCGCAGCTCACGCGGGCGCTCACGGCGCTCCTCCGGCCGGAGCGCCGGGGCGACGCGCTCCGTGACCGCCTCGGCCGGCCGGGTTCCTCGGCGGGTGGCCTGCGCCGCGCCGCGCTCGGCAACCTGGGGCGCACCGCGCGCGACGCGGGCGCGGACGAACCCCGCGACGACGTTCCCGGCGCGGCGGCCGGGGCGGGGCGCTGACCTCGATGCGCTCCGTCGTCGCGTTCGTGGTCCGCAACTGGCCGCTCAAGATCGCGGCCATCCTGCTCGCGACGCTGCTCTACGCCGGGCTCATCGTGTCGGCGTCGGCGGAGACCTTCCAGGGCCGGGTCCCGATCGAGATCCTCAACCAGCCGGAGGAGACGTACGTCCTGGGCGACCTGCCGGACGTGACGACGGTCCGCTATCTCGCGCTCGGCGCGGATCGCCCCCAGGTCACCTCGTCGACGTTCACGGCGACGGTCGACCTGTCGGACGCCCGCGCCGTGGCAGGCGCCCCGCCGCAGAGCGTCCCGGTGATCGTCCAGTCGATCGACCCGGCGATCCAAGTGATCGACTTCTCGCCGTCCCGCGTGGCCGTCCGCCTGGACCCGCTGGTCACGAGCGAGGTCCCCGTGCGCGTCGACCTGGGCGTGGTCCCGCCCGGCCTCGACGTGCGCGAGCCGGTGGTCGCGCCCGACACCGTCCGGGTCTCCGGGCCGGAATCGGCGGTCCGGTTCGTGACGGCCGCCCAGGCGCGGGTGCGCATCGATCCGTCGGGCCTCGACGTCAACGAGACCGTCGGCCTGGAGCCGATCGACGCCAGCGGCGAGGTCGTCGACGGCGTCGACGTCCAGCCCAGCTCGGCGCGCGTGACGATCCAGATCGGCAGCCAGCTGGCCACCCGGACGCTCCCCGTCAACGCCGTCGTGACGGGCACGCCGGACCCGGCCGTGGAGATCACCGGCGTCGACGTCCAGCCGGTGCTCGTCACCGTGGAGGGCGAGGCCGACGCGCTGGCGGGCGTCGTCTCGATCGACACCCGGCCGGTGTCGGTCTCGGGGGCGACCACCGACATCGACACGCAGGTGGGCCTCGCGCTGCCCGAGGGCGTCGCGGCCCTCGGTGTCGACCAGGTGCAGGTGGTCATCACGATCCGCCCGCGCTCCGGCACGCGCACCTTCGAGGCCGGCCTCGAGATCGTCAACGCGAACCCCGGCCTGGAGTACCGTCCCGCGGTGGACCGCGTGCTGCTGACCGTCGGCGGCACGCTGGAGGCCCTCGACGCGGTGGACCCGACCCGCATCGTCGCCCGCCTCGACGTGGCCGGGCTCGGTCCGGGCACGAGCGCGGTGGCGGTGACGGTCCAGCTCCCGGCCGGCGTCAGCCTCGTCTCCGCGTCTCCCCAGGAGGTGTCCGTGACCGCGACGCCCGTCGCCACGCCCACGCCGGCCCCCACGTCGCAGGCCGCACCCGTCGAATCGCCGACGCCCAGCCTTGCGCCGTGACGATGGGACGCCTCTTCGGGACGGACGGGATCCGCGGCGTAGCCAACGTCGACCTCCGGGCGCCGCTGGCGTACGCGCTCGGGCGCGCGGTGGCCCACGAGCTCGCCGGGGCGGGCGGCGCCCTGGTGGTCGGCCGGGACACCCGGCGCTCGGGCGGCATGCTCGTGGCGTCGATCGCCGCGGGCGCGGCCAGCCTGGGAAGCGACGTCCACGTGGTGGGGGTCCTCCCGACGCCGGCGCTCGCCTTCCTTGCCGGATCGGGGGCGTTCGCCGCCGGCGTGATGGTGTCCGCCTCCCACAACCCGGCCGACGACAACGGCCTGAAGGTGCTCGACAGCCGGGGCCTCAAGCTCGACGAGCCCGCGGAGGACGCCCTGGAGCAGCTCATCTGGCGCGCCGAGGAGCTCGGCGGGCCGCGGAACGCCGGGATCGGCCGCCTCGTCGACGCCTCCGACCTCGCCGATCTCTACCGTGAGGACCGTGTCCGCCTCGCCCGGTCCACGCCGTGCGATCTCCACATCGTCCTCGACTGCGCCAACGGGGCCGGCGGCGTGACGGCGCCGGAGATCCTCGCGGCCACCGGCGCCCGGATCGACGTGATCCACAACGCGCCCGACGGCGTGAACATCAACGCCGGCTGCGGGGCCACGGCCCCGGCATCCCTCGCCGCCGAGGTCGTCGCCCGCGGCGCCGACCTGGGCTTTGCCCTCGACGGCGATGCCGACCGGCTGGTCGTCGTAGACCGGCACGGTCACGTGGTGGACGGCGACCAGCTTCTCGGCGTCTGCGCCCTCGACCGCCTGGCGCGCGCGGCGCTCCCGGGCGGGATCCTCGTCGTGACGGTCCTCTCGAACGGCGGTCTCGAGGCGGCCCTCCGGGCGGCCGGCGGCCACCTCGTCCGCACCCCGGTGGGCGACAAGTACATCCTCGAGGGGATGCAGGTGACCGGTGCCGGGCTCGGCGGCGAGAAGAGCGGCCACGTCATCGTGCTCGAGCATGCGAGCTCGGGCGACGGCGTCGTGACCGGCCTCGAGCTGCTGGGGATCCTGGGCCGCGCGGGCCGGCCGATCGACGAGCTGGCGACGGCGATCCCGCTCTTCCCCCAGGAGCAGCGCGCCGTCCCGGCCCGCCGCAAGGAGCAGTGGGAGGCGGACCCGGTCCTCGGGGCGGCAATCGAGGAGGCGCGCGAGCGGCTCGGGTCGGGCGGCCGCGTCCTCGTCCGGCCGTCGGGAACAGAGCCGGCCCTGCGGATCATGGTCGAGGGAGCGGACGCCGCCGCGGTGGCCGAGCTGGCCGAGATGCTCGCTGCCGTGGCGGGCGAGCGCCTACACTAGGGCCCCGGCGGGCGCCGGCGCGGATGCCCGGCGCAACGGAGGTGGGTTCAGGCGCATGTGCGGAATCGTCGGCTACACGGGACCTCGCGCGGCGGGCCCGATCCTCATGGAGGGACTGCGGCGCCTGGAGTACCGGGGCTACGACTCCGCCGGGATCGCCCTCGTGACCGAGGCCGGCGACCTCTTCGTGGAGAAGAAGGCCGGCAAGCTGGCCAACCTCGCCACGGCGATCGAGGATCGCACGCCGAGCTCCGGGATCGGTCTGGCGCACACGCGCTGGGCGACGCACGGCCGGCCCAACGACCTCAACGCGCACCCCCACGTGGACTGCACCGGGGAGATCACGGTCATCCACAACGGGATCATCGAGAACTTCCGCGAGCTCCGCGACGGGCTCGAGGCGCGCGGCCACCATCTCGCCTCGGAGACCGACACGGAGGCCCTGGCCCACCTGGTCGAGGAGGCATACCGCGGCGACCTGGCCGCGGCCGTGCGGGCGGCGCTCGCGCGGGCCGAGGGGGCGTACGCCGTCGCCGTCATGCATCGGGGCGAGCCCGATCGGCTCGTCGGGGCCCGGATGAACGTGCCGCTCGTGGTCGGGATCGGGGACGGCGAGACGTTCCTCGCCTCGGACGTGGCGGCGATCCTGGCCCACACCAACCGGGTCGTCTTCCTGGAGGAGGGCGACGTCGCCGACCTGCGGCCGTGGGGGATCACGATCACCGACGTGGCGGGGACGCCCGTCTCGCGCGCCGTCACCGAGGTCACGTGGACTGCCGAGGACGCCGAGAAGGGCGGCTACGAGCACTTCATGCTCAAGGAGATCCACGAGCAGCCACAGGCGCTGCGCCAGTGCGTGGCCGGGCGCGTGGCGCCGGACGGCACGCTCCGCCTGGAGGAGCTGGCGCCGCTGGCGGACGTCTTCCGGACGATCACCCGCGTGGAGCTCGTCGCCTGCGGGACGGCCTCCTACGCATCGCTCGTGGGCGCCGCGCTGATCGAGAAGTGGGCCGGGATCCCCGCCCGCCTCACCGTCGGGTCGGAGTTCCGCTACAGCCCGCCACCGCTCGATGCGACGACGCTCGTGATCGCCGTGACCCAGTCCGGCGAGACGGCCGACACGATCGCCCCGACGCGCTACGCCCGCGAGCGGGGCTGCCCGATCGTCGCCGTCACGAACACCGTCGGGTCGGCGATCACCCGCGAGGCCGACGCCGTCCTCTTCCTGCAGGCGGGGCCCGAGATCGCCGTCGCGGCGTCGAAGACCTTCACGACCCAGGTTGCCACGCTGGTGATGGTGGCCGCCGCGATCGCCCACGCCCGGGGCGCGCTGCCGATCGAGGAGGAGCGCGCGCTCGTCGCCGCCCTTCGCGAGCTTCCCGACGCGGCCCAGCGCGCCCTCGACGCGTGTGCCGGCGTGCCCGACCTCGCCCGCCGCTACGTCAACAGCCGCGGCTTCATGTTCGTCGGCCGCGGGACCTCCTACCCGGCCGCGCTCGAGGGCGCCCTCAAGCTCAAGGAGGTCAGCTACGTCCATGCCGAGGGGTACGCGGCCGGCGAGCTGAAGCACGGTCCGATCAGCCTGCTCGACGCCGAGTGCCCGCTCGTGGCCGTCGCCACGCGCTCGACCGTCTACGACAAGCTGATGAGCAACGTGATGGAGGGCCGTGCGCGCGACGCGCGCGTCATCGCCGTGGCGACGGAGGGCGACGCGCAGATCGACCGGTTCGCGGACGACGTGCTGTGGGTCCCCGACACGCTTGAGGCGCTGAGCCCGATCCTCGCGATCATCCCGCTCCAGCTCTTCGCCTACCACACGGCCGTCGCCCGGGGCACGGACGTCGACCAGCCGCGCAACCTGGCGAAGTCGGTCACGGTCGAGTAGGCGCGGCCGTGGACGCGACGCCGCCGATCCCGGCCGGGACGGCCGAGCTGGGCCTCGACATCATCCGCGTCGACCGCATTCGCGAGGCGCTCGACCGCTTCGGCGAGCGCTTCGTCGGGCGGGTCCTCACCGCGGCGGAGGCCCGCTACGTCCGGGGCCGGCCCGAGACGTTCGCCGGGCGCTGGGCGGCCAAGGAGGCCGTCAGCAAGGTCCTGGGGCTCGGCGTCCGAGGCATCGGCTGGCGCGACATCGAGATCGAGCGGCTGCCCACGGGCCAGCCGGCGGTGCGGCTCCACGGGCGTGCGGCGGCCCGCGCCGACCAGCTGGGTCTCGACCGGGTTGCCGTCAGCATCACTCACGAACGGGAGTACGCGCTGGCGATCGCCTTCGGCATCCGCCGCAGCGGCGGTCGGTACGTCCTGCCGCCGGACATCGACGAGCGCCTCGACGAACGCGAGCAGGCGCTCCTCCGGCGCATGGACCGCCTCCGGGCGCTCGCCGGCGAGGCGGCCGTGCTCGAGGCGCGGACCGGCGCCGGGGGCACGCGGGAGGCGGGAGGCCCCGCCGGTGCCGCGCGGGAGGCGGCCCGTGACTGAGCTCGAGCAGCTCGACGAGCGCCTCGCCGCGGCGCTCCTGCCGCCCCGGCCCGCCCGCGGCCACAAGGGCACGTTCGGCAAGCTGCTCGTCGTGGCCGGGTCCCTCGACTACGCCGGCGCCGCGCTCCTCGTCTGCCAGGCCGCCGGGCGCGCCGGCGCCGGCCTCGTGACGCTGGCGGTGCCCGAGTCGCTCCAGCCGCTGTTCGCGGCCAAGGTCGTGGAGGCGACGACGATGCCGCTCGACGAGGACGACGTCGAGGAGGTCGACCCGGAGCCGGCGCTGGCGCGCATCCTCGACCACGACCACGACGCGCTGGTCATCGGGCCCGGCCTGCGGCCATCGCTCGCAACCGGCGAGCTGGTGCGGGGCGTCCTCGGCCCGGCGGCCGGCGACGACGCCTGCCCGGCGGTCGTCGACGCCGAGGCACTGCGGACCCTGGCGGCGGAGGACGGGTGGTGGGAGGGCGTCCGCCGCCGGTCGGTCCTGACGCCCCACGCGGGGGAGTTCGCCCGCCTGCGGGCCGCCTCAGGCATCTCGCCCGGTGCCGACGGCGATCTCAACGAGGACGACGAGGCGCGCCGCGAGGCGGCCTGCGACGCCGCGGTGACCTGGGGTCACGTCGTCGTGCTCAAGGGGGCCCGCACGGTGATCGCCGCGCCGGACGGAAGCGCGGCAGGCGCCCCGTTCGAGAACCCCGGGCTGGCCACGGGCGGGACCGGCGACGTGCTGTCCGGCACGATCGGGGCGCTCCTCGCGCAGGGCCTCGGCCCCTATGCCGCGGCGCGCCTGGGCGTGTACCTCCACGGCATGGCCGGGGACGCGGCGCGGGCGCGGATCGGCGACGCGGGGCTCCTCGCCGGGGACCTCCCCCTCGAGATCGCCCTGGCGCGCCGGCGCCTGGCCGCGGACGCGGAGCGGCGGGCCGGCGGGCGTGTCGGCTTCCGCGAATCGGCCGCCGGGACACAGCCGACCGACTCCGCGTGACCGGGTCCGACCGGGGCGTCCCCGGGGTCGAGACGCGCCTCCGCCTGGCCGGCCTGCCGGCCCTGCCCCGCACGGCGTGGCTGGAGATCGACCTCGACCGCCTGGCCGGCAACGTGGCCGCCATCCGCGCGGCGCTTCCGCGGGGCGTCACCCTCGAGGTGGTGGTGAAGGCCGATGCCTACGGCCACGGCGCCGTCCCGATCGCGTGGGCGGCCCTTGCGGCGGGTGCCCGCGGCCTCTGCGTGGCGACCCTGGACGAGGCCCTGGAGATCCGGCAGGCCGGCATCGAGGCGCCCATGCTCGTCCTCTTCCCGATCCCCCCGGCGGCCGCGCCCGTGGCCGCCCGTGCCGGGGTCGCGATCGCCGCGGGCGACGCCGGCCTCCTCGCCGATGCCCTCGCGGCGTATGCCGCCGCCCGCCGGCGCGCCCGCCGGGAGCTGCCGGCCCTCGGCATCCAGCTCGCGCTCGAGACGGGGCTGGGCCGGGACGGCCTCGCGCCGGAGGAGGCCGTCGCGGCTGCTCGTGGCGTGGCGGCCACCCCCGGGGCCGTGCTCCTGGGTGCCTGGTCCCACCTCCAGGCTCCCGCGGACCGGGCCCGCACCGACGACCAGGTGGATCGCTTCACGGCGGCCCTCGCGGCGCTCGGCAAGGCGGGTGTCGTCGTGGCCCATCGCCACGTCCTGGCCTCGGGCGGGCTCCTGGCGGTGGAGCGGCTCGTCGGCGGCGAGCGTCCCGTCTTCGACGGTCTGCGTGTCGGGCTGGCCGCCTACGGCATCGTGCCCGAGGGCCTGCCGATCGGCGCCGCGGCGTCGGGCATCCACGCGGGCCTCCGGCCGATCCTGTCGTTGCGAGCGCGCCCGATCCGGGTCGCCGACCTGCCGCCCGGCACGGGCATCAGCTACGGGCCGAGCTTCATCACGACCCGCCCGAGCCGGATCGCCACGCTGCCGGTCGGCTACGCGGACGGGTGGGCGCGGATCCTCTCGAACCGGGCGACGGCCCTCGTGCGCGGCGTCCGTGTCCCGCTCGTCGGCAACGTGGCCATGGACGCCGTCATGGCGGACGTCACGGACGTCCCCGGATCCCCGGTCACGGAGGCCGACGAGTTCGTCCTCATCGGGCAGCAGGGGGACGACGAGATCACCGCGGCAGAGGTGGCGCAGGAGCGCACCACGATCAGCTGGGAGGTGGTCGCGGCGATGGCCCGGCGCCTGCCCCGGGTGTACACTGCGCGGGCCGTGGCGGTCGGAATCCGCACGCTCACCGAGGATCGGGGGACATGGCGCGGCTTGCGCTCTGGAACGGCGACATCTGCGACCTCGAGGTCGACGCGATCGTGAACCCCGCGAACGTCACGCTCTGGATGTCCACGGGCGTCGCCGGGGCGATCAAGCGCCGAGGAGGGGACGCGATCGAGTTCGCCGCCGTCCGCCAGGCCCCCGTCCAGCTGGGCGGCGCCGTCGTCACCGATGCGGGGAGCCTCGCCGCCCGCTGGGTGATCCATGCCGTCTCCCTCGACCACCAGCGCCGGACCAGCGCGGAGGCGATCGCGGCGGCCGTCCGCAGCGCCTTCACCCGCGCCCGCGAGCTGGGCGTGGAGACGCTCGCCATCCCGGCGCTCGGCACCGGCGTCGGGGGCTTCCCCCTGGACGAGGCGGCCCGCATCACGGTCGCCACGGTGCGGGCCGAGGTCGGCCGGCTGCCGCGGCTCCACACGGTGACGTTCGCCCTGCGCGGCGCCGCCGCCTACGAGGCCTTCCGGGCCGCGCTCGCGGCCCCCGCCCCGGCGCCGTCGATCGGTGGCCCGGTGTGACCGGGCCTGCCGGCGAGATCCCGACCCCCGAGCAGCGCGCCGAGCTCGTCGAGGAGGTCGCCCGCGAGATCCTGCTCCACGGCATGACCGGCCCGGCGATGCTCTTCCTGCAGGCCAGCATGCCCGACGGGATGGTGCCGGGCAGCGCGATGCTCTTCTTCGATCCCGTGCTGCGCCGGCTCTTCGGTGACGCGAACACGCCCGCATCTGCGATCCTCGCCGACGAGCTCGGGATCGAGCAGCTCATCGATCGGCTCGAGGAGCTCGACGAGGACGTGAGCTGGGACGCGTGACCCAGGCGGCCCCCCCGGAGGGCGCGACCGGGGCGGCGCCGACGGCCGCGCTGGACCTGCGGGTCGGCGCCTTCGCGACCCTGGACCGGGGCACGGCCACCTGCGCGGCCGCGCTCGTCGGGCGGGTTGCCGGACGCCGGCGCCTCCTCGTCGCGGCGGCCGTGCCCGCGGGAGCCGATCCGGACGAGCTGGTCGCGGTCCTCTCCGCCAGGGTCCGGGTCGCCGATCGGGCGCTCGCCGACGAGCTCGGGCTCGCGCCGGACGACGCCGGCTCCGACGTCGGCGCCCGGGGCGAGCCCCCGGCGGCGCTTCCCCGGATCCAGGCAATCGGCAGCCCTGCCCCCCTCGCGGCCGTCGTGGCGGCGACGGAGGAGACCCGCCGCCGCCTCGACGCCGACGCCAGCGCCGCCGGCTGGCGCACCGTCGGCGCCAGCGCGGAGCGTGACGACCCGCTGGCAGTGACGCGCCTCGCCACGCGCCCCGACGTCTCCACCCTCATCGTCGGGACGGGCGACCCTGCCAGCGTGGACGAGCGGGACCTCCTCGGGGAGCTGGTTGCGCTCGCCGCGGGGATCGCGGAGCGCCGACAGGACCTGGGCGTCGTCCTCGTCGGCGCCGTCGCGTCCCGCGCCGCGGACTTCCCCCTCGCGACCGCCGTGCTGCTGGTGCCCAGGCCGCACGGCGACCCCGCCACGGACCTCCGGGGGATCCTCGCCGCCCACCGGGCGGGCCCGGGCGACCCACGCCAGGCGTTGGCCGCCGTGACCGGGACCATCGCCGAGGTGCTCGACCTCCGCGTGGAGCTTCTCGACATCGGCATGAGCGGCGCGCTGCGGGCGCGGGCGGAGCCCGGCCCGCGGGCCGGGGACCCCGCCCGGGTCGTCGCCGTGGAGGTGCCGGATGCCGTCCTGGGGTTGGCCGACGACGACGCCGCCCTCGACCGCGTCGAGGCGTGGGCGACGCTCGGCATCGATCGCGCGCGCCTGCGGGACCGGCTCGCGGAGCTTCGCCTGAGCCCGTGGGTCGACCTCGGCGGCGAGGGGGCGCTGCTGCGCGCCGCGGCGCTGCGCGCCGCCCTCGAACGCCTCGACGCCGTCACCGCGGCGGAGCTGGGCGGGCCGGCCCCCGACCTGGTGGTCCTGGCCGGTGGGTCCTGGTCGGCGATCCCGGCCCCGGCGGCCCTCCTCGTCCTGGCGGATGGCCTGCGCCGGCCGGGTGTCGTCCAGGTCGCTCTCGACCCGGCTCGCCTCCTCGCCCCGCTCGGGACGATCGAGGACGACGATGAGCGCCGCGCGCTGCTCGGCGACCTGGTCGGCGATGCGCTCGTGCCGCTCGGCACGCTCGCGGTCGCCCGCGGGATCCGCGGCGGTCGCGCGGCCGGCCATCTCCGGCTCGTCGCCCGCGAGGCGCCCGTCGACCTCGCCCTTGCCGCGGGCCGGCTCGGCCTCGTCGACCTGCCTCCCGGAGAGGCCGGAGAGGCGAGCCTTGCCTTCCGCTCGCCGGTCGACCTCGGCGTACGAGGCCGGCGCTTCGCCGTCCCCGCGACCGGCGGCCTCGCCGGCCTCGTCGTGGATCTGCGCGACATCCCGCTGCGGCTCCCGGAGCGCGCGGACGAGCGCCGGGACCTCCTCGCCGGCTGGGAGGCTGCGCTCTGGCCGGAGCGCGACCGGTGAACGGCCTCGCGCTCGTGCCCACGCGCCGGCTGCTCGTGGAGCGGCCGCGCGTGGTCGTCCCCCTGCTGCCCGGCGACCGGGTCGTCGTCACCATCGGAGCGTCGGTCGTCCCCGGCGACCTGCTGGCGGAGCGCGTTCGCGATCCGCGCCTCGTCGAGACCGGCGACGGCGACAGTGGTTCCGGGACCACGCATCCGGGCTCCTGGGTCGCCGCGGAAGCCGGCCGGCGCGGCACCGCGCCGGCCGGCGAGCTTCTCTTCGAGCACGGGGGGCGGCGTCGCATCGCGACGGGCCCGCATCCCGATCTCGTCGCAGCCCCGGGCGCGGGCAGGGTGACGGCGATCCACCCGGGTGTCGAGATCGTGCTCGAGCTCGAGGGTGTCGGCATCCCCGGGTGCGAGCTGCTCGGCGATCCTGGGCACGGCCGCCTGGCGTTGCTGCCGGGCGACGGGGACGGGCGCGTCCCGCTCGACGTGGCTCATGCCGGCGCGATCGTCGTCTTCCCGGGGCGCGCGGACGCCGAGACGCTCACCCGCGCCCGGGCCATGGGCATCGCCGGGGCGGTGGTGCCGGCGCTCGCCGAGCGCGATCGGCGCGACGTCGTGGCCTCCGAGGCGCGCCAGCGGGCCGGCCTCCATCGCCTCGCCCCCTTCCCGGTGCTCGTCGTCGACGGCTACCTGCGTCGCCCCCTGGCGAGCCCCGTGCGCGAGATCCTCGCCGGCCTCGCGGGGGTCGAGGTCGGGCTCGTGGGTGGGCCGCCCCTGCTGATCGCGCCCGTGGCCGAGGGCGAGGTCGCCCGACCGGACGTGGAGCTCGTGCGGGTGCGGGGCGGCTCCGAGGTGGGTCGCGAGGGCCGGTTCCTGGGCCTCGCCGGCCCCCGGCGCCTGCCGGGTGGCGTGGTCGCCGAGGCGGGCCGCGTGCACCTCGACGACGGCCGCGACGTCGTCATCGCGCTCGGTGACCTCGAGCGCTTCGTCTAAGGGGGCCCGCCCCGCGGCGGCGGATCGCGGGCCGGTTCGTGTGCGGGTCCTCGGACCCCGGCGCTTCTTGTAGGCTCTTGCGGTGACACCGCCCTCCGCCGCCGTCCGGCGGACCAGCCCCTCGGCCGCCGCGACGCGCGCCCTCGGCGTGCGCCTCGGCGCAGCCGCCGCCGCCGGCGACGTGATCGCCCTGGTGGGTCCGCTCGGCGCCGGCAAGACCGAGCTGGCGCGCGGGATCGCGCGGGGCCTCGACGTCGAGGAGCCGATCACGTCCCCGACCTTCATCCTGGTCGCCGAGCACCCCGGGCGCGCGACGCTCTTCCACGTCGACTGCTACCGCCTCGCCGGTGCGGCCGACGCCCTGGCCGCGGGGATCCTCGACGAGCGCGCGGCGGAGGGCGTCACCGTCGTCGAGTGGGCCGACCGGATCGGCGCGGCCCTGCCGCCGGGACGCCTGGAGATCGTGATCGACGGCGCCGGCGATGAGCCCCGCACGCTCGACCTGCGGGCGACGGACGCCCGCCACGCGCGCCTGCTGGAGGCCGTGGCGTGACGGGCCGGCCGGTCGCCGGGACCGCAGCGCCCTTCCTCGCGATCGACACCGCGACGTCGACGGCGGTGCTGGCGCTGGGCGCCCGCGACGGGACGCTCCTCGCCGCGGATGCGTGGGAGGCCGGGCATCGCCACGCGGAGGAGTTGCTCTCCCGGATCGCGGCCCTGCTGAGCGCGGCCGGGATCGGGCGTCCCGGACCGGGGGCGCTGGCGGGCGTGGTCGTCGGGACCGGGCCGGGCGGCTTCACCGGCCTCCGGGTGGGGCTTGCGACGGCCCGCGGGATCGCCCGGGCGAGCGGCGCGCCGCTGATCGGCGTGCCGACAGGGGTTGCGCTCGCCGCCGCCGCGCGGACGGGGGGAGTCGTGGCGCCGGACGCCGCCGTTGCGGTCCTCCTGCCGGCCGGCCCGGCCGGGCGCTACCTCGTGCGCGAGGGGCACGCGGAGCTCGCGCCCGCGGCGGACGGCTCGGCCGGCGAGGACGCCCCCGGCGACTGGTCCCGGGACGCCGTCCTCGTGGCGGTGGACCTCGCCGGGCGGGCGCCCGCCGACGCCGTGGCCCGCGGCGCGGCCGCGCAGGCAGGCCTTGCGGGGGTGCTCGTCGCCCTGGGTGCGGCGCGGCTCCGCGCAGGTGAGGACGACGGGGAGACGCTGGCCCCGGAGTACGTGACGCTGCCGCGCGGGGTGGCCGCGGCCGCGGGGGAGGTGGCATGGTCGCCCGCCCACCCCTGAGGTTCGTCATCGAACGGATGACGCACGCCGACCTTGCCGCCGTTCAGGCGATCGAGAAGGCGAGCTTCACCACGCCTTGGCCGTCGTACGCCTACCGCAACGAGCTCGAGACGAACCGCCTCGCCCACTACCTCGTCGTCCGCGCCGGGCGCGAGGTGATCGCGTACGCCGGCGTGTGGCTGATGGTCGACGAGGCGCACGTGACCACGTTCGCCGTAGCGCCCGCGTGGCGCCGCCGGCGCATCGGCGAGCGCCTCATCCTCGCCCTCCTCGACCTGGCCATCGCGCGCGGGGCCCGCGAAGCGACCCTCGAGGTGCGGCTCTCGAACCTGGGGGCGCGCCGGCTCTACGAGAGGTACGGGTTCCGCCCGGTCGGCATCCGCCCGCGCTACTACAGCGACGACCACGAGGACGCCCTGATCATGACGACGGAGCCGCTGGAGGCGCCGGCGATGGTGGCTCGCCTCGCGAGGCGGCGTGCCGAGCTTGACGCCCTGCCGGACCCCGAGGCGCCGGCATGAGCCGCGGCGGCGTCGGCGGCGGCAGCAGCAGCGGCCTCCTCCTGGCCGTCGAGTCCTCGTGCGACGAGACCGGCGTCGCCCTCCTCGACGGTCCCCGCCGGATCGTCGCCCAGGCCGTCGCGAGCCAGGTCGCGCTCCATGCCGGGACCGGGGGCATCGTGCCGGAGCTCGCCGCGCGGGCGCACCTGCGCTGGATCGATCCGGCTCTCGACGAGGTCCTCGAGGCGGCCGGCGCGACGCTCGCCGACGTGCGGGCCGTCGCCGTCACGGCCGGCCCGGGGCTCGTCGGCTCGCTGCTCGTCGGCCTCGCGTACGCCAAGGCGGTCGCCTGGTCGCTCGAGGTCCCGCTCGTCGGGGTCAACCACCTCGAGGGGCACCTGTACGCGGCCTGGCTCCTCGACCCGGGCGAGGCGGAGCGGCCCGAGCCGGCGTTCCCGCTCGTCGCGCTCGTCGTGTCGGGGGGCCACACGTTCCTCGTCGAGATGCGGGACCACCTTGCCTACCGGCTCCTGGGCGAGACGGTCGACGACGCGGCCGGCGAGGCGTTCGACAAGGCCGGGCGCCTCCTCGGCCTGGGCTACCCCGGCGGGCCGGCGATCGCCGCGGCCGCCGCCGACGCGGCCGGGCCGGTCGAGCGCCTGCCGCGGGCCTGGCTCGGCGACTCGTTCGACTTCAGCTTCTCGGGGCTCAAGACCGCCCTCCGCCGGCTCGTCGAGGCGGAGCTGCACGCGGCCGGCCTGCCGTCGGCGGAGGACGGCGGGCACCTCCCGGCCGGGCGCGTTGCCGCGCTCGCGGCGGCCTTCCAGGACAGCGTCGTCGACGTCCTGGCCGCCAAGACGCTGCGGGCGACGGAGGCCACCGGCGCCCGAACGGTCGTGGTCGGCGGCGGAGTGGCATCGAACGAAGCCCTGCGCGCCCGGCTGGCGGCGGGTGCCGCCGCCCTCGGCGTCGACCTCGTCATCCCGCGTCCGGGGCTCTGCACGGACAACGGGGCGATGATCGGCGCTGCCGGCGCCCGCCGCCTCGCCGCCGGCGAGCGCGCCGGCCTCGACCTCGGCGTCCGCGCGTCGTGGCCGCTCGCCCGCCCGGCCGGCGCCCCGACCTCGCGCCGTCCGCCGACGCGCGGCGCGGCGGCCCGCGCGTATGCCGCGGCGCGGGACGCGGAGGCGGATGCCGCGGGGCGGGTCACCCGGTGAGCGGCACGCGCGCGCCGATCCGCCTCGATCCCGGCGCCGTGCGGCGGACGCTCCGCGAGGCCGGCCTCCGGGCGCAGCGGCGCTTCTCCCAGAACTTCCTCGTCGACGTGGAGGTCCTCGAGGACATCCTGGCGGCCGCTGCGCCGGCCCCGGACCGGCGGGTCCTCGAGATCGGGCCGGGACTGGGGATCCTGACCGGTGGGCTGCTCGGGGCCGGTGCCCGGGTCACCGCCGTAGAGATCGACCGCGGGATGGTCGCCCACCTGCGCGAGGCCTTCGCCCTCGAGCTCGCGGCCGGCACGCTGATCCTCGTGGAGGGGGACGTGCTCGACGAGGATCTCGCCGCCCTGGTCGCCGCCCCCTACGACGTCGTGGCGAACCTGCCCTACCACGTGACGAGCCCCGTGCTGCACCGGCTCCTCGGCGGTGAGGCGGGGCCGCGCCCCGAGCGCTGTGTCCTCATGGTCCAGCGCGAGGTGGCCGAGCGGATCGCGGCACCCCCCGGCGGGATGAGCTATCTCTCGGTGTTCGTCCAGTACCACGCCGCCGCGTCGATCGTCCGTCGCGTCCCGCGCGCGGCGTTCGAGCCGGCCCCGGCGGTCGAATCGGCGATCCTCGCGCTCGACGTGCGCGCCCCCGACGCGCTCGGCCGCCTGCCCGTCGCGATGGAGGACAGCCTCTGGCGGCTCGTGCAGGCCGGCTTCCGCGAGCGGCGCAAGATGCTCCACAACGTGCTGCCGCGCCAGCTGCCGATCGAGCCGGCCACGGTCGCGGCCGCGCTCGAGGCGGCCGGGATCGACGGCGATCGCCGGCCCCAGACGCTGGGAGTGGGGGAGTGGATCGCCCTGCTGGGCGCGCTCGGGCCGATCCCGGAGGATCGCCGCGGCCGGCGGTCGGACGCGCCGGGATGAGCGATCCCGTCGGCCGCGTGACGCCGGTCGTGCGCGTGGCCCCCGCCAAGCTCAACCTGACCCTGGCCATCGTGGGCCGGCGCGCCGACGGCTTCCACGCCCTCCACTCGGTGATGGCGCCGCTCGACCTGGCCGACTGGCTGGCGCTCAGCCCCGCCCACGGCCCGCGAGACCGGCTGCACGTCGTCGGCCCGGACGGGGCGCCGGAGCCGGAGCTCGGCCCGGCCGAGGACAACCTGGTCCTGCGGGCGATCCGTGCGGTCCGGGCGGCCGTCCGGTCCGCCGGCGACGACCGGCCCCTGCCCCCCCTGGCGGCTCGCCTCGAGAAGCGGATCCCCGCCGCCGCCGGCCTCGGCGGCGGCTCGTCGGACGCGGCGGCCGCGCTGGACGGGGCGCTCGAGGCCTGGGGGGCCGGCGACGCGCTCGCCCCGGACACCCGGGCGGCCCTCGCCGCCTCGCTCGGCTCCGACTGTCCCTTCTTCCTCGCTGGCGGCTGGGCGCTCGTCGAGGGGCGCGGAGAGCAGGTCTCGCCGCTGCCTGCCCCGCGGGGAGAGGCGCCTGGAGTCCTGCTCGTGACCCCGGCCATCGGCGTGTCGACGCCGGCGGTCTTCGCCCGGTATGCCGCGGGCATCCGTCCCGTGGGGGCGGCCACGCTGGCGTCGTCGCGCTACCTCGCCGGGGAGCTGCAGGCCGGCCTGACGACGACGCGCCTGATCGAGCGCGCCGGCGTCCTGTCGGTGGCCAACGACCTGGTGCCGGCGACGAGCGACCTGGTCCCGGCGCTCACCTCCGCCCGACGAGCGCTGGCCCGGCTGCTGGAACGCCCGGTCGGCCAGTCCGGGTCGGGCCCGACGCTCTGGGCGCTCTCGCCGTCGAAGGCCGATGCGGTCGGGGACGCGGCCATCGTCCGCGCCGCGCTGGCCGACGGCCTGCTCTCGTTCCCGGGCGACCGGCCCCCGTTCGTCGCCGCCGCTGCGGTCGTCGGCACCCAGGCGACGAGCGTCGCCACCGTCCATCCACACGCCACCCCGTCGTCCCGATAGCGTCCAAGGAGGATCGCCATGCCCCGCACGCCCGTCGCCACCTCGCTCGCCCCGGCCGCCCTCGGCCCGTACAGCCAGGCCATCGCCGCCGGCGGCTTCCTGTTCTGCTCCGGCCAGCTCGGCCTCGACCCGGCGACCGGCGAGTTCGCCGGCCCCGACGTCGAGACCCAGGCCGAGCGCGCCCTGGCGAACCTCCGGAACGTCCTCGACGCGGCCGGCTGTACCTTCGAGGATGTCGTGAAGACGACGATCTTCCTCGCCGACATGGCCGACTTCGCGGCCGTCAATTCGGTCTACGGACGGTTCGTGAGCGACCCGCCGCCGGCCCGCTCCACGGTCCAGGTCGCGGCGCTCCCGAAGGGCGGCCGGGTCGAGATCGAGGCCACCGCCCGCCTGCGCGGCTGAGGCCGCACCTTCAGTCCGATCGATACTTCGTGGAGCTCCGACTACTGCAGCTTCGACCTGTGGAGCGATCCATGAGCACTGCTCGAACCCTTCGTCTGGCTGCAGGTCTGGCACTCCTCGCTGCGTTGGTGGTCGGCTGCGTCGCGCCCGGTGCGAGCCCGACGCCGGTGCCCTCGCCCGCAGGCTCGGCCACGGCCGCGCCGTCGCTGGCGACGACCCCGGCCGCCAGCCCCACGCCCGATCTGCGGCCCGTCCCCCTCCCGCCCGGTGGCATCTACTCCGGAGAGGTCGTGGACCCGGCCCTCGCCACCCTGCCGCTCGAGGAGGCGCTTGCGATCGGCCGGGCCGTCCCGCCGCTTGCTCCGGAGAACAACTGGATCGGGACGAACCCCGTCGCCCGCCTGATGACCCTCACCAACAGCCACCCGGAGGACGGCTTCGGGCCGCTCGTCGCCTGGGTGATCGTGACGGACGACGCCGCGCCCTTCGGCGGGACCGGCCTTCCCACGACGAGCTCGCCGCCGCCGTACAACGGCACGCTCTCCTGGACCATCGTCGGGATGGACGGCAACGTCCTGGACCACGTTCAGGTCGGATACTTCGCGCCGAACAGCCCCCCGCCGTTGCCGCGCGACTGACCCGCCGCGGGCCGGCCGATCGGCCCTTGACCGGGGGTATCGTCGGCGCGACGATGTCGACCCGATGGTGCTCCGATCGGCGCTCCTCGCCCTCGCCGCCGTCCTGGCCCTGCTGGTCAGCCCCCGGGCAGCGCGGGCGGACGACTGCCTCGACGAGGCGACCCACCTCTTCGTCGGTGGTCACGAGGGTGCTCTCATCTCGACGAGCACGGGCGTGGCGGCCGATGCGGTGCCCAGGAACCCGACGCTCTGCACGCGCCAGGCCGGGCAGCCGCTCAGCGCCTACGAGAGCGCGTCAGCGGCCTGGGCGATGATCTACAGCACGGCCGATCCCTTCTACTACCACTAGGTCGGGTGGGCGAGAGTGCGTGGCGAGACCGCGGCGGTCTGGTTCTCGGAGTGGAACGACGGCTCCACTCCGACGACACGCAAGTCAACGTACTCTCCAACGTGGGGCACCCGGTATCGCCTGGTGGTGCGATACACCACGCTCTGGAACAGGTACGTCCTGCTCGACTCGGACGGGTCCATGGTCTGGAACGCCCCCGACGACCCAACCAGCCACTCGTGGTATCCGACCGACGCCACGTACGCAGCCGAGACCTGGAACCACGGGGACCGGACCCCCGGCACCTCCTCGCTCAAGGCGCGCCTTGACACCCTCCGCTGGTACGACGAGAACGGCGACATCGTCTACGCCTACATCCCGTCTGTTGACCGCTTCAACGACTACTCGTCGACCTACCACGCCTCGTGGGGTGCCGACTACCGCAGCTTCGACCTGTGGAGCGATCCATGATCACCTCCAGCACCCTCCGGCTCGCCACCGGCCTGGCGCTCCTCAGCGCCCTCCTCGCCGGGTGCGTGGCGCCGGCTGCGAGCCCGACGCCGGTGCCCTCGCCCGCAGGCTCGGCCACGGCCGCGCCGTCGCTGGCGACGACCCCGGCCGCCAGCCCCACGCCCGATCTGCGGCCCGTCCCCCTCCCGCCCGGTGGCATCTACTCCGGAGAGGTCGTGGACCCGGCCCTCGCCACCCTGCCGCTCGAGGAGGCGCTTGCGATCGGCCGGGCCGTCCCGCCGCTTGCCCCGGAGAACAACTGGGTCGGAACGAACCCGGTCGCGCGCCTGATGACCCTCACCAACAGCCACCCGGAGGACGGCTTCGGGCCGCTGCTTGCGTGGGTGATCGTGACGGACGACGCGCCGCCCTTCCGTGGCACCGGGCTCCCGACGACGAGCTCGCCCCCGCCGTACCTCGGCACGCTCTCCTGGACGATCGTCGGCATGGACGGCACCCTCCTCGACCAGGTCCAGGGGCGCTACTTCGTGCCGAACAGCCCGCCGCCGCTGCCGCGGGACTGACTGCGCCCGGGCGTCTCGCGACGCCCGTCGGTGTCGGAGGGCCGCGACGCCGACCGTCGCGCGGCAAGGGACGTTGTGGCCGGGGTACGGGTGCGCCCCTGCTCACGGCCGCGCCAGGGCCAACGGCAACCCGGGGAGTGGGGCGGCGTGACGGGCGCCGACGGCGGCCATACCGGGTCTCGCGCCAGTGAGGCTGGCGGGGACGGCGGCGTCCGTGCTCACGTCGCCCCCGGAAGTCGCGGTTCGACCGGCGACGTGAGCGTGCAGACCACCGATCCTGCCAGTGCGGCTGGCATCGACCCGCGCACGGAGCCTGAGGTGCCCGTGGCCCTGGCAGTCCGGGCGCAATGCCAGCCCGGCTGGCGCGATGCCGAGTTCCGCGTCCCTCGGCGTCGATGTGTCCCTGCGGCCCCCACGAGCGCCCGTCGGTTGACGAACCGGCAGGCGCGCCCCTACGATCCCGGCACCACATGACAGCCGAACCAGCAACGCCGGACGACCGTCGCCCGGACCCCGAGCCCATCGCGCTCGCGGGTCGCCCCGTCCGCACCGCCCCGCGATGACCCATCCCGTTGCCGTCGTGCTCGCCGGGGGGCTCGGCACGCGCATGAAATCCGGCACTCCCAAGCTCCTGCACCCCCTGTGCGGGCGCCCGATGCTGGCGTTCGTCCTGGACGCGGCCCGCGCGGCGACCGGTGCCGATCCCGTCGTGGTCGTCTCGCCGGCCACCGCCGCGGTGCGCGACGCGTTCCCCGCCGGCGTCATGTTCGCGCTCCAGGAGCGGCCGGACGGCACCGGCGACGCCCTCCGGGCCGGGCTGGCGGCCGTCCCGGTCGACGCCGACGAGATCGCCGTGATCAACGGCGACGTCCCCCTCCTCGAGGCCGACCTGGTCGCCGGCGTGCTCGCCCGCCGCCGCGAGGCCGGCGCGGCACTGGCCCTGGTCTCGTTCGAGACGTGGGAGCCGGGCCGGCTGGGCCGCGTGATCCGGACCGACGACGGGGAGACGGTCGCGCGGATCGTGGAGGCCAGAGACGCGACCCCCGACGAGCTGGCCGTCGGCGAGGTCAACGCCGGGCTCTACGCCTTCGACGCTGCCTGGCTGCGCGGCGCGATCGGGCGCCTGACACCATCGCCGGCCACGGGGGAGCTCTATCTGACCCAGCTCGTCGACCTGGCCCGCGCCGACGGGCGCCCGGTGGTGGCCCTCGAGGCCGACGACGACGGGACGCTCGACGGGATCAACGACCGGGTCCAGCTGGCCGAGGCGACGGCGATGCTCCGCGAGCGGATCAACGTCGCCTGGATGCGGGCCGGGGTCACGATGCTCGACCCGGCCACGGCCTACGTCGATGCCGACGTGGAGCTGGCCCCGGACGTCACCCTGGAGCCGAACGTCATCCTGCGCGGCGGCACGCGAATCGGGGAGGGGACCGTCATCGGCGCCGGGAGCCAGGTCATCGACAGCGAGGTCGGCCCACGCTGCCGCGTGTGGGCCAGCGTCCTCGAGCGCTCCACGGTGGAGGAGGGGACCACCATCGGGCCCTTCAGCCACCTGCGCCCCGGCAGCTCGATCGGGCCGGGCGTCGAGATCGGCAACTACGCCGAGGTCAAGAACAGCCGCCTCGACGCGGGCGTGAAGCAGCACCACGTGAGCTACCTCGGCGACGCCCACCTGGGCGAGGGGACGAACGTGGGCGCCGGCACGATCACCGCCAACTACGACGGCGTCCGCAAGCACCGCACCGAGATCGGCAAGGGGGTCTTCCTGGGCGTCGACACGATGCTGCGCGCCCCGGTGACGCTCGGCGACGGGTCGAAGACCGGGGCGGGAGCCGTGGTCACGAGGGACGTCCCGCCCGGCAAGCTGGCGGTCGGGGTTCCCGCCCGGATCCGCGACCCGCGACCCGCCGCTGCGCCGGCGGACGGAGGCGCGGTCACAGCAGACCCGGTCGAACCGGCGGCGGACCCGTCACCTCCTCGGGAGGGAGCCTCCTGATGGGTTCTCTCACCGAGATCCTCATCGTCATCGGCCTGACGCTGCTGGCCGGCATCTTCGTGGCGGCCGAGATCGCCCTGGTCTCGATCCGGAGGAGCCGCGTCGAGCAGCTGGTGGACGAGCGGCATCGCGGCGCCGCCCGGGTGCGCCATCTTGTCGAGGATCCCGCCCGGTTCCTGGCCGTCATCCAGATCGCCATCACGTTCATCGGCTTCCTCTCGTCGGCCGTGGCCGCCGTGGCCCTCACGACCGGCCTCGCCGAGCTGATCGGGAACATCGAGTGGCTGAAGGGCAGCGCGGAGGCCATCGCGCTGGTGATCGTCACGGTCCTCGTCTCACTCTTCTCGATCGTCGTCGGCGAGCTGGTCCCGAAGGCGCTCGCCCTCGCGTTTCCCGACCGCACCGCCCTCCTGCTCGCCGGTCCCGTGGACATCCTCGGCCGGCTCCTCGCGCCGGTCGTCGCCGTCCTCACCGGCCTGACTCGCCTGATCGTCCGGCCCTTCGGGGCCGACGTGACGAAGGAGGCCCAGATCACCGCCGAGGAGCTCAAGCTCATCGTCGAGCGCGGGGGCGACGAGGGTGTCCTCGAAGCGGAGGAGGAGCAGATGATCCACGCGGTCATCGAGCTCGGGGAGCGCCGCGTGCACGAGGTGATGGTCCCCCGCATCGACATCGTGGGGATCGAGGCGGACTCCGACCTCGAGACCGCCGTCGACCGGATCATCGCCGGGGGCCACAGCCGGCTCCCGGCCTGGGAGGGGTCCGTCGACGAGGTGGTGGGGATCCTGTACGCGAAGGACCTCCTGCCGATCCTGAAGGCCGACTCCGGCGAGCGACCCACCGTCCGGGCCCTCCTCCGGCCCCCCGTCTTCGTCCCGGAGTCGATGTCGATCGACGACCTCCTCCACGAGTTCCAGCGGCGCAAGGTTCATCTCGCGATCGTGGGCGACGAGTACGGCGGCACCGCCGGCCTCGTCACGATCGAGGATCTTCTCGAGGAGATCGTCGGCGAGATCCAGGACGAGTACGACGCGGAAGAGGAGATGGTCGTCCGTCTCGACGACGGCCGGGTCCGCTTCGACGGGCGGGCGTCGGTCGACGAGCTCGAGGAGGCCTGGGACGACCTGGACCTCGACGAGCTCCTCGAGGACCGCGACGAGTACGACACGATCGGCGGCCTGGTCTTCCACCGGATCGGCGGCGTGCCGAAGCCGGGCGACGTGGTCGAGCTCGAGAGCCTCACGATCACGGTCGAGTCGACGGACGGGCGCCGGGTGTCGAAGGTGCTCGTGACCCGGGACCGGGCGGACGGCGCCGGGGGCGACCCCGCAGATCGCTGAGCCCGATCTCCGCGGCCCGGCCGTCGGGCTCCTCGGTCGGCCGTCGGGCAGCGCGGTGCGCCGCCGCAGCACAGCTCCCATCAGGCAGCGCGGTGCGTCGCCGCTGCGCAGCTCGCCGTCGGGCAGCGCAGTCAGCCAAGCGGCGTGGACGTCGGCTGCCGACGCGGGCTCGCTCCCCGCCGCAGCGCGATTGCGTCTCGCGCACACAAGCGACGAGCCCGCACCGGGGCGTTCAGCCGCCACGTCGCTATGTATCGCCGGGTGCAATCGCACGACGATGTCGACGACCGGGCGGTCGGCACCGCGTCGCGCCGGTGCGTGACCCGCAACGCCGCAACGATCTACGGGCCAGGCTCGTCCCTTGTGTTCCTCTGGTGCAAACGGGTGTCGCTGCTGTGCGTGACCCGCAACGGCACGACGAGGTCACGCAGCGGGCGCCGAGCCGAGATAGCCCGCTCGCCGACCCGAGATCGGCCGCGCGCCGAGATAGGCCGCTCGCCGACCCGAGATCGGCCGCGCGCCGAACGCCCTGCTTTGGGGGCGGAGTCGGCGCGCCCTCCGGGGCGCCCGGCGCGGCGGGCTCAGGCCGAGATCACGCTCCGCATGATCTGCTCGAGCTTCTCGCGGGCCGCCGGCTCGACCACCCCGGCCGCGTCGAGCTGGGCAATCGCCTCGTCGCGCCAGTGGCGGGCCTGGCTCCGCGTGTAGTCCTGGGCGCCGGTTCGCTCGAGGATCGCCATCGCCTCGGAGATCTCGGCCGGGCTCGGGTCCGGCTGGGCGTAGAGCGCCTCGAGGCGAGCCCGATCGGGGGCGTCGGCGTGCTCGAGGGCGTAGATGACGGGGAGCGTCTTCTTGTGCTTGGCGAGGTCGGACGGCTCCTTGCCCGTGGCCTGCTCCTGGCCCCAGATGCCCAGGACGTCGTCGTTGAGCTGGAAGGCGAGGCCGAGCGCCCAGCCGAACTGCTTGTAGCGGGTGATGGCGTCCTCGTCGTCGGTGGCGAGGAGGGCGCCGGCCTCGATGCTCGCCGAGATCAGGGCGGCGGTCTTGCGCCCGATCATGTCGAAGTAGAGGTCGACGGTCATCGTGATGTCGTGCTCGCCGGTCCAGATGTCGATGTACTGGCCCTCGCAGAGCGCGAGGCACGTCTCGTCGTAGAGGCGCATGAGGCGGAGCACCTTCGCGTCCGAGAACCCCAGGTCGGTCAGCCGGTGCAGCGCGATCCTCGACAGGACGAACACGGCGTCGCCGGTGTTGACGGCCTGGGGGATGCCGTGGAGCGCCCAGAGGGTCGGCCGATGGCGCCGCTCGCGGTCGCCGTCCTCGATGTCGTCGTGGATCAGGCTGAAGTTGTGACCCAGCTCCACGGCAGCGGCGCCCGGCAGCGCAGGCGCGGTCTCGCCGGTGATCGACGCGTACGCGAGGAGGCCGAGGAGGGGCCGCATCCGCTTGCCCGACGACCCGGAGCCGTCGAGGCCCATGTGGTAGCGGACCATCTCGTACATCCCGAGGGTCGACGGGTCGCGGTCGTCGAAGAGGCGGATGATCTCCGCTTCGACGTCGGCGATCAGGGCGGGCAGGTCGAAGTCCACGGAACCGGGCACGGGCACGATGATAGAGCCTCCGGGTGCTGGTGGGCAGCGAGGACGCAGGGGTTCTGCTCCGGGTTCGTGCCGGCAGCGTCGCCGGATGGTACGGTGCGATCGTGCCCGACCGCCGCCTCTACGTGACGGACGCGATCGTCCTCTCCCGCTTCGACTACGGCGAGGCGGACCGGATCCTCACGATCCTGACCCCCGGGCTCGGCAAGATCAAGGCGATCGCGAAGGGCATCCGTCGCCCGACGAGCCGGATCGGCGGGTCGCTCGAGCCGCTCGCCGAGCTGCGCCTCCAGCTGGCGAAGGGCCGGACGTTCGACGTCGTGACGCAGGTCACGATGCAGCACGCCTGGCTGGGCCTGCGCGACGACCTGGAGGTGACCGCAACGGCCTGGTACTGCGCCGAGCTCGTCGATCGCTCGCTCGAGGAGCGCCACGCCGCCGAGCCGCTCTACCTGCTCCTGCGGCGGGCCTACGAGCTCCTCGACGCCGGGATGGCTCCCGGGCGCGTGGCCCGCTGGTTCGAGATGCGGCTGTGCGACGAGCTGGGCGTCCGGCCCGAGGTCGACCGCTGCGTCGAGTGCGACCGGCTGCTGGAGCCCGGCGACGCCGTGCGCTGGATCCCGCTCGTCGGGGGCGTCCTGTGCGGGCGCCACGCGGGGCCGTCCCACGGGGCCGCCGGCCTCACCACGGATGCTCTCCGGGTGCTCAAGGCGTACCAGCGGATGGACGTGGAAGGTCTCGCGGGGCTGCGGCTCCCTCCGGCCGTCGAGGCCGAGGTGGAGCGCGTGATGGGCGAGTTCGTGCGCCACGTCATGGAGCGCGACACGCGCTCGCGCCGCTTCCTGGAGGAGGTGCGGGCGGGGTACGGGACGACCTCGTCGCCGGGTGCCGCCCCCGCGGCGACCCGCGCCGACGCGACGCCGCGGCCCGTCGCTCACCTGCCACCGTCCGCCGCCGAGGCGGCCGAACCGCCGCCCGAAGGAGAGCCCCGATGATCGATCCCGCGACGAAGGCCGGTACCCGCGCGCTGGAGCGCCTCGAGCGCGAGCACCACCTGTGGCTCACGACCGTGTCGGCGGCCGGTCAGCCGCAGCCGTCGCCGGTCTGGTTCCTCTGGATCGACGGCGAGATCCTGCTCTTCTCGCGCGCCGACACGCCGCGGGCGGCGAACACCCGGGCCAACGCGCGGGTCGCCGCCCACTTCGACTCCGACGGCGACGGCGGCGACATCGTCGTCATCGAGGGCGAGGCCCGGATCGTCCGCGAGCGGGCGACGTTGGCCGACGTCCCGCCCGCGTACGTCAAGAAGTACGCTGCCCGGCTCGCCGCGTTCGGCTGGACGATGGAGAGCATGCTCGTCGACTACCCGGTGGAGATCCGGATCCGGCCGACCCGGGTCCGCGGCTGGTAGCCGCCGGTGACGCCGCCGCGCAGGTCTCTACCGGCCTGAGCGGGCCCGCCGGCAGGAGGCCGGTCGCGCCGGCGGTGACCTGCAGCCCGGTCAGGAACCGCGCGGCGTACCGCCGGGTCCGCCGGCCGATGACGAAATTGGCCGCGGCGTCCGCCGCGACCGCCGGCGGTACAAGGAGGTTGCCGAGCGCCGGACTCGGTGCCGTCATGCTGCTGCTCGCGCCCAGCAACGGGACGACGACGCCGGCCGACGCGGGAACTAGGCGACGACGAGCTCGGCGTCTCGGGCGAGGCGGCGCGGACCGCCGCCGCACGGCACACGCAACAGCCGGCCGACGGGGAGCCGCCAGGTCGGGTGGCGAGCGGCGCCGCGTCCCCGTCGACCGTGACTCCACGATGGCGCCCGTGTGGAGCGCGGCCCGGTCGTCGCAGGCGCCTCTGCGGACGATCAGTCCCCAATTCCGGGCTGATGTGCAGTGCCGCGGATCAGCACTCCACGCCACCGCCCGTCCCCTCCGCTGGTGGGCGAGTTCGCGGAGGCTGGCTCCACGCCACCGCCCGTCCACTCCGCTGGTGGGCGAGTTCGCGGAGGCTGGCTCCACGCCACCGCCCGTCCCCTCCGCTGATGCGGCGTGTGCCGCGGATCAGCTAGCTCCACGCCACCGCCCGTCAGCTCCGCTGGTCGGCGAGTTCGCGGAGGCTCTCGGTTCGACCTGCTACGATCCGCGGGCCATCCTCCCGCCCGGGCCTGCCACGCTCGGGCCAACCGTGGAGTCTCCCGTGACCGACCCCCTCCTCGACCCGAACGCCGTGCCGCCGGCCGTCCGCGAGCTGGAGACGATCGTCTCGCTCAGCAAGCGCCGCGGCTTCATCTTCCCGAGCTCCGAGATCTACGGCGGCATCAACGCCGTGTGGGACTACGGGCCCCTCGGCGTCGAGCTGAAGAACAACGTGAAGCGGGCCTGGTGGCGCTCGATGGTCCAGGAGCGCGACGACATCGTCGGCCTGGAC
Organism: uncultured Chloroflexia bacterium; assembly: GCA_963713285.1. GTDB lineage: Bacteria > Chloroflexota > Limnocylindria > Limnocylindrales > CSP1-4 > CTSoil-043. The sequence goes on from CAVQLA010000008.1 coordinate 135,795, forward strand.
TCCGGGATCCTGATGCACCCCCAGATCTGGGTGACGTCGGGGCACGTCGCGGAGTTCAACGACCCGATGATCGAGTGCGCGACGTGCAAGCGCCGCTACCGCGTCGACGAGTTCCCGGGTGCCGAGGACCTGGGTCCGGCGGAGCTCCTGGACGCCGGCATCGTGGCCCGCCTCGGCCTCGCCTGCCCGAACGACGGTGGGCCGCTGGGCGCCCCGCGCCGCTTCAACCTGATGCTCAAGACGTTCCTGGGCCCCGTCGAGGACGAGGCGGCGGTGGTCTACCTGCGCCCCGAGACCGCCCAGGGGATCTACGTCAACTACCGCAACGTGCGCGACACGGCGCGCAAGAAGATCCCCTTCGGCATCGCCCAGGTCGGCAAGGCCTTCCGCAACGAGATCAGCCCCGGCAACTTCGTCTTCCGGATGCGCGAGTTCGAGCAGATGGAGATGCAGTACTTCGTCCGCCCGGAAGCGGCCGCCGGCCACTTCGAGGACTGGCTGCCCGCGGCGCAAGGCCTGGTACGAGGCGTACGGCGTCGCTCCGGAGCGCCTCCGCTTTCGGGAGCACCGGCCCGACGAGCTGGCGCACTACGCCAAGAAGGCCATCGACGTCGAGTACCGCTTCCCGTTCGGCTGGAAGGAGCTGGAGGGCATCCACAACCGGGGCGACTGGGACCTCGGCCGGCACGCGAAGGAGTCGGGCGAGAACCTGGAGTACTTCGACCCGGCCACCGAGGAGCACTTCATCCCCTGGATCATCGAGACGTCGGCCGGCGCCGACCGGGCCGCATTCACCTTCCTCATCGACGCCTACCGCGAGGAGGAGGTCCGCGGCGAGAAGCGGGTCGTGCTCGGGCTGCACCCGGACCTCGCCCCGTACAAGGTCGCCGTCCTGCCGCTCCTCAAGAAGCGCGGCGAGATCGTCGAGATGTGCCACCGCATCAAGGCCGACCTCAAGCGCCACACGATGGCCGTCTACGACGACACGGCCGCGATCGGCAAGCTCTACCGGCGCCAGGACGAGATCGGGACGCCGTGGTGCGTCACGGTCGACGTCGACTCGCTCGACGACGGCAACGTCACGGTCCGCGACCGCGACGCGATGACCCAGGAGCGCATTGGCGCGGACCAGGTGACGCGCTACATCCTCGATCGACTCGAGGCCGCCCGGCCCTGACGTCCGCCGAGGGCCGGACGCCCGCGCCCCGGCCGCGCGTCGCGCGGCTCGAGACGCCTCGCCTCGTCCTGCGGCCGTTCGAGCCGGACGACCTTGATCCGATGACCGAGGTCCTCGGCGACCCGGTCTCGATGCGCTTCTACCCGTACCCCTTCTCGCGCGACGAGACCTGGGCCTGGATCGAGCGCAATCGCGCTCGCTTCGACGCGATCGGCCTCGGCCTGTGGGCCGTGGTGCTCCGCGCGACCGCCGTCGATCGCCGCCCTGCGCCCGGGCGCCATCCCAGCCGAGTCCGGTAAGCCGCTGATGAGCGCCGAGGGGCATGCTCGGCGCATGGACGAGCGGCGCGTCGGTCGCGCGCTTCGTGTACTCCGTCGCTCTCGGCAGCTCCGCCAGCGCGATGTGGCGGAGGCTGCCGGCCTGTCGCGGGCGACGGTGTCATCCGTCGAGAGCGGCCGATGGCGGGCCATGCCGCTGCGCACGCTGTGCGCCGTGTTCGACGCCGTTGAGGCGGATATCGAGGTCGTGGTGCGGTATCGCGGCGGGCAGCTCGACCGCCTCATGGACGCCGCGCACGCCGCGACCGCCACCGCCCTCGTGCCGCAGCTCCGCGAGGCCGGCTGGTTGGTGGAGGTCGAGGTGAGCTTCAACCACTACGGCGACCGCGGCTCGATCGACCTGCTCGCCTACCACCCCGCGACACGAACGCTGCTCGTGGTCGAGATCAAGACGGAGATCGCGTCGGCCGAAGAGATGCTGCGGCGACTCGACGTGAAGGCCCGGGTCGCGCCGCTGCTGGCGCCCGAGCGCTTCGGGGAGCGGCCGGCCCGCGTGGTCCGGCTGCTCGCCGTCACCGCGTCGAGCGCCAATCGGTCGCGCGTCGCCCGTCTCGAGCCGCTCCTGGCAGCGGCATTCCCGCTCCGGGGCCGCGTCCTGGCTGGCTGGTTGAGGAATCCGAGCGCGGTGCCCGGCGGCCGCCCGGGCGGGCTGCTCTTCGTCCGGAATGTCAGCGGCGGCGGCGTTACGCAGGGAGATCGCCGGGTTCGCCGTTCGGGAGCTCCACGCGGGGGCGCGCCTGAGCGTGAACAGGGCGCCGCCGGGGGCGATGGTAGCGGCGAGTCGCGCCCGGGACGCCCATAGCGTCGCCCGGGGTGACATCCCGGACGACCGAGGCCACGACCGGACGATAGCGTCGCCCCGGGTGACATCCCGGACGGGGCGACATCCCGGACGAGGCGGATCGCCGCGCCGACGCTGTCCGGCCTCAGGTCCGCGGCGCCGGCCCCTCGCCCGCCGGCTACTCCGCGGCGGCGACCGGCTCGCCGGAGACCACCTCGCCCTTCGGCGGGTAGTCGCCGCGCAGGAAGGCGTCGATGGCGTGGGCCGAGCGCTTGCCGTCGCCCATGGCCAGGATGACCGTCGCGGCGCCGCGGACGATGTCGCCGCCGGCGAAGACGCCCGGGATCGACGACATGCCGAACTCGTCGGTGACGATGTAGCCCCAGGGGTTGATCTCGAGGTCCGGCTCCGACGCGGTCAGGAGCGGGTTGGCCTTCGTGCCGATGGCCACCACGACCATCTCGCAGTCGATGACGAACTCGGAGCCCTCGATCGGCACCGGGCGGCGCCGACCGGAGGCGTCGGGCTCGCCCAGCTCCATCCGGAGGCACCGGATCCCGGTCACCCAGCGGTTCTCGTCGGCGAGGACCTCGATCGGCGCCACCTGGAGCTCGAACTGGATCCCCTCCTCCTCGGCGTGGTGGACCTCCTCGATCCGGGCCGGGAGCTCGGCCTTGCCGCGCCGGTAGACGATCGTCGCCTCGTCGGCGCCCAGGCGCTTGGCCGTGCGCACGGAGTCCATCGCGACGTTGCCGCCGCCGACGACCACGACCCGGTGGCCGCGCAGGACGGGCGTGTCGGATGCCGCGTTCCAGGCGCCCATCAGGTTGACCCGGGTGAGGTACTCGTTGGCCGAGTAAACGCCCTTGAAGTTCTCGCCGGGCACGTTCATGAAGACCGGCAGCCCGGCCCCCACCGCCAGGTAGACGGCATCGAAGCGGTCGCGCAGCTCGCGCAGCGAGTAGGTCCGCCCGATGATCGCGTTCGTCTCGAGCTTCACGCCGGCCGCCACCAGGCGGTCGACCTCCTGCTGGACGATGTCCTTCGGGAGCCGGAACTCGGGGATCCCGTAGATCAGGACGCCGCCGGGCGAGTGGAATGCCTCGAAGATCGTGACGTCGTAGCCGTTGCCGACGAGCTCCTTGGCAGCCGTCAGCCCGGCCGGTCCCGACCCGACGATGGCCACGCTCCTGCCGACCGGGGTCGGGGTGGCGGCGTGGAGCGCCTCGGGATGGACCATCGCCCAGTCGGCGACGTAGCGCTCCAGGGCGCCGATCGCGACGGACGATCCCTTCTTGGCGCGGACGCAGACGCCCTCGCACTGGATCTCCTGCGGGCAGACTCGCCCCGTCACGCAGGGGAGCGCGTTGTCGCCCAGGAGCGATTCCGCCGCGCCGGCCATGTCGCCGACGCGCAGCAGCTCGATGAAGCGCGGGATGTTGACGCGCACGGGGCAGCCCGCGATGCAGACCGGGTTCTTGCATTGCAGGCAGCGCTCGGCCTCCAGGACCGCGAGCTGCTGCGAGTAGCCCAGGTTGACCTCGCGGAAGTTCGCGGCCCGCTGCAGCGCGTCCTGCTCGGGCATGTGGGTGCGCTCGATGGTCATCCGCTCCTTCGGGGTGAGCGTGTGGTCGAACGCCGGCTGGAACTCCCCGTCGCCGTGGGACGCATCCGGCCCCCGCGCCGCGCGGGGGCCGTCCGGACCCCCCGTCGCGGGGGGGCCGCCCGGGGCCCCCGTGCCGGGGACGGGGTTCGGCTGGTCGGTCACGCCTTGGCCTCGCCGGCAGCCAGAGCCGCCTCCTTCGCTTCGGCGTTCTCCGCGAGCGCCGGGATCAGGCAGCTGCCGGTCGGGGCGTGAAGCGGCGCCTCCTCGGCAGTCTCGCTCGCCCGGCGGTGGGCGACCTCGAGGGCGTGCGCCTCGAACTCGCGGTACGTGCCCAGCCGGTCGGCCAGCTCGCGGAAGTCCACCTCGTGGGCGTCGAACTCGGGCCCGTCCACGCACGCGTAGACGGTCTTCCCGCCGACCTGGACGCGGCAGCCGCCGCACATCCCCGTGCCGTCGAGCATGATCGCGTTGAGCGACGCGAAGGTGGGCACGCCGTACGGCCGGGTGAGCTCGGCGATGGCCCGCATCATCGGCACGGGGCCGACCGCGTAGATCGCGTCGATGCCGCCCGCGTCGAGGACGTCCTTGAGGGCGTCGGTGACGAAGCCGTGCCGGCCGTAGCTGCCGTCGTCGGTGCAGGTGATGACCTCGCCCGCGCGCCGCAGCTCGTCCTCGAAGATGACCCATTCCTTCGAGCGGCCGCCGATGACGCTGGTGACCTTCACGCCGGTGTCGTGGAGGCCGAGCGCGATCGGGTGGACGACCGCGGTCCCCACGCCGCCGCCCACGCACACCGCGTGCCCGGATTCGATGAGCTCCGTCGCCTTGCCGAGGGGCCCGGCGACGTCCTGGATCGCCTCGCCGATCTCGAGCGCGACGAGGTCCTCGGTGCTCTTGCCGACCGCCTGGATGACGAGCGTGATGGTGCCGCGAGCCGCGTCCGCGTCGGCGATCGTGAGCGGGATCCGCTCGGCGCCGGGGCCGCGGTGGACGATGACGAACTGGCCCGGCTTGCGGATCTCCGCGATGCGCGGCGCCTCGATGACGAGGCGCGTCACGTTCGGCGAGAGCTGGGCCTTGTCGACGACGGTGTGCATGGCAACTCCAGGACGTTGGGCGGTCAGGCGGAATGGTGCAGGTCGCGCGCGCGCGACCCATGCGCCACCGCGCATATGTTCGACGGGCCGAATGGCACCTTTCCGTGCAACACCCGGCGACGGACCCCGGGAGAAGCGTAACCGCCCGGAGCCCCGGCGGCCCCGGGCGAGCCGATGGGCATCATCGCGTACCATCGGCCCTTGCCCGGTCCCGCCCAACCTCGCGCGGCACGGCAGCGGAGGTGAGGCTCATGGAGGCGCTTCTCGCGACGTTCGCCATTGTGCTCCTGATGATCGGGGCGCTCGCGCTCCTCGCGCGCTCCTGGCCGCGATCGTCGCGGCTCGGCGGCTACCGGGCCTGGACCCGTGCCGGCTCACCGGACCGCCCGGCGCAGGCGCAGGAACGCGGCGAGAGCGCTCGCGAGGACGACGACGTGCGCTGGCACTGGGACGCCCGGGACCGCGAGCGCGACGGCTGAGTCTCGCGCGAGACCGATCCTCTCGCGCACGTCGCCGTGAGGGGAGGAGCGCTACGTGCCCATGGCCACACCCCGCCGTCCGCAGCTCAAGCGTCCCAGGGGGCCGTCCGGTGGCGGCTAGTTGCTGGAGCTCTGGCGGGGGAGGCGAGGGATCAGCCAGTCGAGAAGGCCGCCGGGGCTCCGCGTCTGGAAGTAGAACCGGCCCGGCCCGGTGATCTTGCACACCAGGCCCTCGCCGCCCACGAGCGTGGTCTTCCAGGAGTTGCCGGCCTTGCGGACCTCGTAGCCCATGCCGGCGTCGAAGGCGACCATGTGCCCGGTGTCCACGACGTAGGACTCACCCGCGGCCAGGTCGATCTGCTCGATCGCCCCGTAGCTGGACAGGAAGCTCACGCCGGTTCCGGAGAGCTTGAGCAAGAACAGGCCCTCGCCGGAGAAGAACGAGCGCCCGCCCCCGAACTTCGTGTCCACCACGACCTCCGGCGTGGAGGCGAGGTAGGACCCCGACTGCACGAGCAGGTCTCGGCCCGGCTGGAGCTCGACCAGCGCGATGTCGCCGGGGAGCGCCGGCGCCAGGGTCACGTGGCTGTTGTCCCGCGTCGCAACCATGTCGTTGACGAACAGCGTCTCTCCACCCAGGAACGACCGCTTGAGCACGGAGCCGAGGCCCCCGCCCGTCTTCGTCTCGATCCGAATGGAGTCGCTCATGCTGACCATCGCGCCGGCCTCGGCACGGAACCGCTCGTTGGCATCGAGCGTGACGATCGCCAGCGCATACGCCGGCTGGTGGCGGATCTCGTAGCGCACGGTCTCCTCCGAGGTGACGGATGTGGGATCGGACACGTCTCAGCCCGCGGCGGGAGCGCCCGTGTGAGCCTTCCCCTTCGGCCAGTAGAGCTCCTTCTTGACGTGGAACTCCGGGAAGCCGCGGTCCATGAGGGCGCGCTCCACGTTGAGGATCATCTCGGGGTTGCCGCAGATGTAGACGACCGTGCGGTCGGCCCGCAGGGAGAGGTCGCGGCAGACGTCGGCGACCACCGCCTCGACCCGGCCGGTCCGGCCGCTCCAGCCCTCGTTGCGCGGGTCGGAGGGGCGCGAGATCGTCGGGACGTAGCGCAGCGGGTACGAGCCGTCGCGCTCCCAGGCCTCCAGCTCGTCGCGGTAGCCGAGGTCGGAGACATGCGAGACGCCATGGAGCACCACGGTCTTGCGCGGCTTCCCCTGCGCCTGGGTCTCGCGGATCATCGCGACGAAGGGCGCGAGGCCGGTCCCGGTGGAGACGTACAGGTGGGTGCGGTGGTCGTCGGGCTCCAGCATGAACTTGCCCTTCGGGCCGATCATCCGCATGCGCGCCCCCGGCTGGACGCGCCACAGGAGCGTCGTGAAGCGGATCACCGGGACGAGGCGGACGTAGAACTCGTAGCCCTCGGTCCCGGCGACGCTCGGAGCCGAGGCCACGGAGTACGGCCGCTGCCAGAGCTTCTCGTCCGCGAAGACGCCGATCGTCATGTACTGACCCGGCTCGAAGGGGACGGGATCGCCGTCGAACTTCACCCAGATGGAGGCGAGGTCGGCGGTGTGGTCCACCCGCTTGACCAGGGTGGCGTTGTACTGGGGAGCGTCCTCCGCGATGACGCGGGTGTCCTCGACGTGTTGGGTCATGGGGGAGGGGATCTCCTGGCTGCGGCGGGCCGGGCGAAGTCGCGACGCCACGACGAGTGTAGTCCCCGGCGCGCGGGCGATCCGGTGCTGGCGGGCGGTCCGGCCCCCAAGAGCGGGCCGACCGGTCCCGGTCCCGTCCGCCCGCGGCCGGTACAATCACACGGACGCAATCGGACCGATCGCGGGGCGACCCCATGCCCCGCTGCAATCCACACAGGGAGAACCCGCCCCATGCCCGACGTCGCACCGTCCACGCGCGCCCACGCGGCCGCCAAGCGCTACATCTACGCCTGGGGCGACGGCCGGGCCGAAGGCAACGGGTCCATGAAGGACCTCCTCGGCGGCAAGGGCGCCGGCCTCGCCGAGATGACGAACGCCGGGCTCCCGACACCTCCCGGCTTCACGATCACCACCGAGGCGTGCAACGACTACTTCGAGGCCGGCAAGCAGCTCCCGGCGGGCCTCTGGGAGGACGTCCTCGCCGCGGTGAAGGAGGTCGAGGCCGGCACCGGCAAGGGCTTCGGCGACCCGAAGAACCCGCTGCTCGTGTCCGTCCGCTCCGGCGCCAAGTTCTCGATGCCGGGCATGATGGACACCGTCCTCAACCTCGGTCTCAACGAGGAGACGCTGGCCGGGATCATTGCCCTCACCGGCAACGAGCGCTTCGGCTGGGACGCCTACCGCCGCTTCGTGGCGATGTTCGGGCGGATCGTCCTCGGCGTCGAGGGCCGCAAGTTCGACGAGCCGCTCGAGGCCAAGAAGGCCGCCCGCGGCACCAAGGCCGACACCGACCTCCCTGCCGGGGATCTCCGCGACCTGGTGACGATCTTCAAGCAGATCGTCCGCGACGAGACCGGGCGCGAGTTCCCCACGGACCCGGACGAGCAGCTCGACCTCGCGATCAAGGCGGTCTTCGCCTCGTGGTTCGGCGAGCGGGCCCGCGAGTACCGCAAGTACAACAAGATCGCCGACGACCTCGGCACGGCCGTCAACGTCGTGACGATGGTCTACGGGAACATGGGCGACGACTCCGGCACGGGCGTCGCCTTCACCCGCAACACCTTCAACGGCGTCAAGGAGCTCTACGGCGAGTACCTGACCAACGCCCAGGGCGAGGACGTGGTCGCCGGGATCCGGACGCCGTTCGACATCGCCGACCTCGCCGAGCGGATGCCGGCGGTCTACGACGAGTTCGTCACGATCGGCGACCAGCTCGAGCGCCACTACAAGGACGTCCAGGACCTCGAGTTCACGATCGAGCGCGGCAAGCTCTACATGCTCCAGACGCGGTCGGCGAAGCGCACGGCCGCCGCGGCCGTGAAGATCGCCGTGGACATGGTCGCGGAGGGCCTGATCGACAAGCGGGAGGCCGTCTCGCGGATCGAGCCCTCCCAGGTCGACCAGCTCCTTCGCGACCAGTTCGAGCCGGCCGCCCGGAAGGCGGCGAAGAAGATCGCCGGCGGCCTGAACGCGTCGCCCGGCGCCGCCGTCGGACGGGCCGTCTTCCACTACCGGACTGCCGTCGAGTGGGTCGCCAACGGCGAGACCGTCGTGCTCGTGCGCGAGGAGACCTCGCCGGACGACTTCCCCGGCATGGCCGTCTCGCAGGGGATCCTGACCGCCAAGGGCGGCGCGACCTCCCACGCGGCGATCGTCGCGCGCCAGATCGGCAAGCCCTGCGTGGCCGGCTCCGAGGAGCTCCACGTCGACGCCGACGCCAGGAAGGCGCACTCGAACCTGACCGGGCTGGAAATCCACGAGGGCGACTGGATCAGCCTCGACGGCTCCACCGGCGAGGTCTTCGTGGGCGCCCTGCCGACCGTGTCGGCGCGCTACGAGGAGCAGACCGAGCTCCAGACGATCCTCGGCTGGGCCGACGGGATCCGGCGCATGGGCGTCTGGACGAACGCCGACAAGCCGGAGGAGGCCGCCCAGGCCCGCTCGTACGGCGCCCAGGGGATCGGCCTCTGCCGGACCGAGCACATGTTCCGCGAGGGCGAGCGGCTCGAGATCGTGCGCGCGGCGATCCTCGTGGCGACGCAGGCGACCCGGGCCAAGGCCAAGGTCGCCGCGGGCGGGACGCTGACCGCCGACGAGACGGCCGTCGTCGCCGAGTTCGACGCCCGGATGGGCGAGCTCGAGGCGCTCCAGCAGGGCGACTTCGAGGGCATCTTCGCGGCGATGGACGGCCTGCCCGTCGTCGTCCGGCTCATCGACCCGCCGCTCCACGAGTTCCTGCCGAACCGCGACGACCTCATCGAGCAGGTCACCCGGTTCGACGCGCTCGGGACGCCGGCCGACGACCCGGTCTACGCCGAGGCGCGGCGCCTCCTGGCCGCGGCGACGTCGATGCGGGAGCAGAACCCGATGCTCGGCCTCCGCGGCTGCCGCCTCGGGATCATGATCCCGGACTTCGTGAAGATCCAGACGCGGGCCATCCTCAACGCCCAGGTGGCGGTCAAGAAGGCGGGCGGGAACCCCATCGCCAAGATCATGATCCCGCTCGTCGGCCACGTGAACGAGCTGAAGGCGACCCGTGAGCTGCTCGACGTCGAGGCGGACAAGATCGCCACCGCCGCCGGCGTCGCGCTGGACTACAAGTTCGGCACGATGATCGAGATCCCGCGCGGCGCCCTGACCGCCGACGAGATCGCCCTGGAGGCGTCGTTCTTCAGCTTCGGCACGAACGACCTCACCCAGATGACGTTCGGCTACAGCCGCGACGACGCCGAGGGCGGCTTCCTGCTCAAGTACGTCGAGGACAAGATCCTCCCCGTCAACCCCTTCCAGACGCTCGACGACGCGGTCGCCGGGCTGATGAAGACCGCGGTCGACAAGGGCCGCGCCGCGCGCCCCGACCTCGAGCTCGGGATCTGCGGCGAGCACGGCGGCGACCCGGACTCCATCCACAAGTGCGAGGCGATCGGCCTCGACTACGTCTCCTGCTCGCCGTTCCGCGTCCCGGTGGCGCGGCTCGCGGCGGCGCAGGCGGCGATGACCGACGGCGGCTTCCGCGACAAGTAGGGTCCGCGCCCACCGGGCGCCCTCCCAAGGCCCGAGCGACGTGCGGGGGCCCCGGCAGCGGGGCCCCCGCACCGATTCCGCCCCCGGCTCGGCCCCGGAACGGCCCCCGTCCGGCGCGCCCGACCCGCCCCCGGGTGGCCGCCACATGGCCCCAAGGTCCGGCCCCGATAGCCCGAACGGATCCCGGGCGCGGCCGCCCGTGCCGTCTACGATCCGGTGCGGGGGGACACCACGTCCCCCGGGAGTGTGCATGGCGCGTACCGCAACCCAGGATCGAGCCAGCTCGCACCCGGATGGCCGGGACCGGTGGGCGTCCGCCGCGCTCGTCGTCGGCGGGTACGCCGTCGTGGGCGTCACCTGGGTCCTGCTCTCGGACATCCTCGTCCGGGCGGTCCTCCCCGGCCGGACCGGGGAGCTCGTCGGGTCCGTCAAGGGCGTCGGGTTCGTCGTGGTGACGACCATCGCGCTGTGGGGGATTCTCGCCGCGCGGGACCGCCTCCTGGCGCGCAGCGAGCGCGAACGGCTGGCCGCGGTCGAGGCGACGACCGCGATCTTCCGGTCGAGCCCGCTGGCGATCGTGGCCGCCGATCGAGACGGCAGGATCAGCGCCTGGAGCCCGGCGGCCGAGCGTGTGCTCGGCTGGCGCGAGGACGAGGTCGTCGGCCGACCGGCGACGATCCTGCGTCCCGACGACCCCGCCTGGGTATCGCGCGGCTTCGCGGAGGTGATGGCCGGCGAGACCCTCGTGGCAGTCCCCGTGCGCTACCCGCACCGCGACGGCCGGCCGCGGGACCTCGAGCTCTTCGTGGCCCCACTGCGCGACGATGCCGGAGGGGTCCGCGGCGCGGTGGTCGTCGCCGAGGACGTCACCGAGATCCACGAGGCCCGGGCGGATCGCGCGCGGCTCGCCACGGCGATCGACCAGGCCGCCGAGGCGATCGTCGTGACGGATCCGGACGGACGGATCGTGTACACGAACCCCGCGTTCGAGCGGATCACCGGCTATGCGCGATCCGAGCTGCTCGGCCAGAACCCGCGCGTCCTCCAGAGCGGCGTGCACGATGCCCCGTTCTACGCGCGCCTCTGGTCCACGCTGGTTGCCGGCCGGACCTGGAGGGGGACGCTGACCAACCGCCGCAAGGACGGCACGCTGTTCGAGGAGGAGGCGGCGATCTCGCCGGTGCGCGATGCGTCCGGCCTGATCACCGCGTACGTGGCCGTGAAGCGCGACCTGACCGCGGAGCGGGCCCTCGAGGCCGGCCTGCGCGCCGAGCTCGCCGACCGGTCGGCCGTCCGCGCCGCCATCGGCCGCATCACCGTGGGGCCGACGCCCGAGGCCACGGGCGAGTCGATCGTCGAGGCGCTGCTCCAGGTCGACGGGCTCGAGTACCCGTCGGTCTTCCACCTGGCCGGCCGGCCGCGGCGCGTCTTCCGCCTCGCCGGGCGGGTCCCGGGCGTGCACATCGTTGCGGGCGAGGAGCTGTCGGACGAGCGGGCGGAGTACCTGCGCCGACGAGCCGCCGACGGGCCCTGGATCCACGTCTTCGCCCAGGAGCCGCCGCCGGGAGCCAACGCCGCGGCGATCATCAGCGCCGGGGGCATCACGGGCGGGATCTACGCCCCGGTCGTGCACGAGGGGCGGGTCGTCGCCGTCGTGGGTGGTGTGACGACCCGGACGGACCCGGCGGCCACGCTGGGCCGGCGCCTCGGCGCGCTGCTGGAGCTCGCCGCGTTCGCGGCGCCGATCCTCGCCCCGCAGCTGGCGGCACGCGAGGACCTCGAGGGCGCACGGGCCGCGATCCAGGCCATCACGCGCGGCCGCCGGTTTCACCCCGTCTTCCAACCGATCGTGCGGCTCGCCGACCGGTCGGCGATCGGCTACGAGGCCCTCACCCGGTTCACCGACGGCGTCGCGCCCGACGTGCGCTTCGCGGAGGCGGCGGCGCTCGGCGTCGGGATCGACCTCGAGACAGCCTGCGTTCGGGCTGCCGTCGCGGCGGCGGATGACCTTCCCGGCGGCGCATGGCTCAGCCTCAACGCCTCGGGGGCCATGATCCGGTCCGGTCGCCTGCGGACGATCGTGCGGCGGATCGATCGCGACGTCGTGATCGAGCTCACGGAGCACGTGGCGGTCGACGACTACGCGGCCCTCCGCGCGGCGGTCGAGGTGCTCGGCCCCCGCGTCCGGCTCGCGGTGGACGACGGGGGCGCGGGGTTCGCCGGGCTGCGCCACGTCGTGGAGCTGCGCCCGCACATCGTCAAGCTGGACGGCGCGATCGTGCGAGGGATCGACGGCGACCCCGTGCGGCAGTCGCTCGTGGCCGGCATGGCGCACTACGCGCGCACGACCGAGACCCATCTCGTCGCGGAGGGCGTGGAGACCGACGCCGAGGCCGAGACGCTCGCCGGGCTCGGCGTCGCGCTCGCCCAGGGGTACCTGTTCGCCCGCCCGGCGCCGCTCGCGGCACTGCTCGCGACCGACCGCGCCGCCTGACGCGACGCCATGCCGTGGCGGCGACGGCCCGGGTCCCGAGTGGCGACGCGACGCGACCGAGGCCCGGCCGTATCCTTGATCCCGTGACTGCTCGCGCCCCGGCTCCCTCCGCCCCGCCCGCGCCCGATGCCTCGTCCGCGGCGCCCCTCGTGGTCGCGGACCTGGAGGGGACCTGCACGGCGGGGGAGACGTGGCGGGGCGTGGGCGCCTGGCTCTCCGCGAACGGCCGGCGCGGGCGGTATCGCCGCTTCCTGGCGCCCCGCATGGCGGCGATCCCCCTGGTGCGGGTCGGGCTCATCTCGCGCCAGACCTTTCGCGACCGCTGGATTGCCGACCTCGCCAGGCTCCTCGACGACCTGGGCGAGGACCAGCTGGCGCAGGTCGCCGACGAGGTCGTCGAACGGCACCTCTGGCCGGGCCGGCGGGTCGCCGTCATCGCCGAGCTGGAGGCCGCCGCGGCCGCCGGCGCGCGGTTGGCGATCGCGACCGGCACGTACCAGCCCGTGCTCGATGCGTTCATCGCCCGCCTGGCGGCGGGGCCCGCAGGCCCGATCGTCGGCCTGGGCACCGCGCTGGAGGTTGCCGGGGGCCGGACGACGGGCCGGCTCGTCGGTCGGATCGGCACCGGGCGCCGGAAGGCCCGGCGCGTCCGGGGATGGGCCGGCGACGCGCCGCTCGCGACGGCCTACGGCAATTCGCTGGCGGACGCCCCCCTTCTCGAGATGGCCGTCGCGCCCGTGGCGGTCGCGCCGGACGCGGAGCTCCGGCCGCTCGCGGTCGCGCGGGGCTGGCGAATCCTCGACGACGTGGAAGCGGAGCCGCAGGCGTGAGACGGCGGGGACAATCCGGACGGGGGCGCGCCGTGGCGCGCGGCCTGGGCGCCGTCCTCGTCGCTGGCCTCGCGCTCCTCGCCGGGGCCGTCGCGGTGCCGGGTCCCGGCGTGCCCATCGTGCGGGCCGGCGAGCCCGTCGACGCGCTGCCCGCGGGCATCTCGACCCCGCCGGTGGCGACCCCCCGCGTCGCGTGGCACGGAGCGCGCACGGAGCGCGTGGTGGCGCTCACCTTCGACGACGGCTGGAACCCGCGCACGCTGCGCCAGGTGTACTGGGTCCTTCTCCGCGAGCGCGTCCCCGCGACCTTCTTCGTGACCGGCATCTACGTCCAGCGAGCCCCCGACCTCTGGCGCCGGATCGCCGCGTCCGGGTTCGGGGTGGCCAACCACTCGTACCTGCACCGCGACGCCCGCGACCTGACCCCGCGCCAGGTGACCCTCGACGCAATCCGGACCGCCGAGGTCGTGGAGGCAGCGACGGGCCACCCCATGCTGGGAGCCTTCCGGCCGCCGTACGGCTACCGCACCCCGGCGACCGACGCCGCGATCGCCGCGGCCGGCTTCCCGGCCATCGTCATGTGGGACGTCACCGCCCGCGACACGATGCGGGGGGCGACGCTGGCCCGCGTCGTCCGCGACGCGTCGGCGGGCCGTCCGGGCTCGATCGTCCTCCTCCACGCCGGGCCGAGCGTGACGCCCCGCGCGCTGCCCGCGATCATCGCTCGCTATCGTGCCCGCGGCTTCCGGTTCGTCACGCTGGAGGAGCTCCTCGATGTCCGCGCTCGCCGCGCGCCGGGCCTGGAGGCGAGCGGCCCGGGCCATGACCCCCGCCAGCTGGATCGCGCCGAGCCCGCCCGCGGCCCGCATGGCGGCGCGGTCGGTGGAGGGGCCGGTGTCGCACCCGCGGCCGTCCCCGCTGGTCCACGATCGCCGGACCACGAGGAGACGGCTCCGACGGAACCGGCGGCGGCCTCGGCGGCCGTCGCGCCCCCGGGCACCGCGGAACGCCCCCCCGCCGCCCGCGACGCGGCGTGGGCCCGCCGGGACGGAACGCCGGCCACGGTGGCGCTCTTCACCGCCGCCCTTCTCGGCCTGCTCCTGCTCGCGGCAGCCGCGGCCGGGCACGGCAGCCCCGTCGCGCCGCGCCCCGACGCCGACGCGACGCCCGGCGTTCCCCGGGGCGAAGGGGACGACGCTCCCGCCTGATCCGGCCGACCCCCCGCGAGGGGCAATCCGGCACTGGCGCCGCGCCAGCGCTGCACCGCACGCTCGCGGCCGGAACGCTTTTCGTGACCCGAGCGCGTCCCCCTCGGACCCCTGGAGGGAGGCGGTCGCGCATGTCCGGAGCGGTCGGTGAGGCGCAGGGCGCGCCCGGCACCAAGGGCCTCAAGACGGGGGCCCTGGGACTTGCAGCCAACGTTGTCATCGGGGTCGCGTCGACCGCGCCCGCCTACAGCCTGGCGGTCTCGCTGGGTCTCGTGGCGGCCGCGGTCGGGCTCGCCTCGCCGTCGATCATGTGGGTGGCGTTCATCCCGATGTTCTTCATCGCGATGGCCTACTACTACATGAACCGGGCCGATCCGGACTGCGGCACGAGCTTCACCTGGGTCACGAGGTCGATGGGCCCCCGCCTCGGCTGGATGACCGGCTGGGTGATGATCGTCGCCCAGGTCATCGTCATCGCCAGCCTGGCCGAGGTTGCGGCGCAGTACACCTTCAGCCTGTTCGGGATCGACGTCTTCGAGAACCCGGTCATCCCGATCGCGGTGGGCGACATCACGTTCGACGCCGGGGTGATCGGCCTCGGTGTCCTCTTCGTCGCCGCGATGACCTGGATCTGCTATCGCGGCATCGAGCTCTCGGCGCGGTCACAGGCGGTCCTCCTGGCGATCGAGCTGACCATGCTCGGCATCTTCTCGGTCGTCGCCCTTGCCCAGGTCTACGGCGGGAACGTCGAGACGGCGGTGATGCCAACCCTCGACTGGCTCAACCCGTTCTCGATCGTCACCGAGGACGGCTCGTGGGACACGAGCGCCTTTGCCGCCGGGCTGCTCATCACCTTGTTCATCTACTGGGGCTGGGACACGACCGCCTCGGTGAACGAGGAGAGCGGGAACCCGACCGAGCAGCCGGGGCGGGCAACGGTCATCTCGGTCTTCATCCTCGTCGGGACGTACCTCCTCGTGACCATCGCAGCGCAGGCGCTCCACGGGGCGGAGTATCTCGCCGAGCAGGGAGAGAGCGACATCCTCGCCAGCCTGGCCAACGAGGTCATGGGCTCGCCGTGGGACAAGCTCCTGATCATCGCCGTGCTGACGTCCGCAGCGGCGTCCACCCAGACGACGATCCTGCCGTGCGCGCGCACGGCACTCTCCATGGGCTCCAAGGGGGCGGCGCCGACCTACTGGGCTCAGGTCCACCCGCGCTTCCAGACTCCGGCGAACGCGACGATCTGGACGGGCATCCTGGCCGTCGTCTGGTATGTCGGGCTGAAGCTCACGTCCGAGAACGTCTACTACGACGCCCTGACCGCCCTGGGCCTGATGATCGCGTTCTACTACGGCATCACCGGCTATGCGTCGGTGATCTTCTACCGTCACGTGCTGACGAAGAACTGGAAGAACTTCGTGGGGATGGGACTCCTGCCGGTCGCCGGCGGCGTGATGCTGACCTGGGCGTTCGTGCAGTCGGTCATCGACCTCACCAGTCCGCTCAGCTCGTACACCTGCACCGACCCCGAGGACCCGGCCACCTGCGCCAGCCTGTTCGGCATGAGCGTCCCGCTCGCCCTTTCGATCCTCTTCCTGGTCCTTGGGCTGGTGCTGATGGTGCTGTGGTGGGTGCGCAACCCGTCGTTCTTCCGCTGGAAGCCGGAGGCGTTCGACCCGGACAAGCCGCCGTCCCAGTCGTTCTCCGGCTGATCGCCCCGGCGGGGTCGACGAGCACCGCGGCGCCCCGCGGGCCGCGTCGGGGAGGGCCCGGCAGGGCCGCCACCCTGCCGGCCGCCCATCAGAGCCGGGCCAGGATCTCCCGGCGCTTGGCGTCGTACTCGCCGGGCGTCACGAGTCCCGCGGCACGCAGCTCCTCGAGCTGCTCGAGGGCCGCCCGGACCCCGGTCGACCCCGCGCCCCGGTCGGCCGCCGGCGCGACGGCTCCTCCGCGGTCCGGAGTCGCGTCGACCGCGGCCGCAGGGCCTGCGGCCGCAGGGGCCGCGGCCGGTTCGGCGGCGGCCACCTCGGCGCTGCCCGGCGATCCGGCTCCCGCCACGCCGAGGCCGAGCTCCCGGGCGTACGCGGCCGGCCCCAGCACCGTCCAGCGGGCCTCTGCCGCAGCGGCGCCGAGGATCGCGATCCAGCGCGCCAGCGTCACGTAGTGGTCGGGACGCGCCGAGGGCGCGAGGAGCCCGCGCCGGTTGGCCAGGGCGAGCTGTCCGGCCGCCCCTCCGCTGGCGAACGTGACGAGCAGGTCCCCGGCCGGCAGCGGCCGCCGCTCCAGGAGACGTCGCGTGCCGAGCGTCGCGCCGGCCCACGCGTCGGCCGCCGGGACCCCCTTCGAGATCGGGGTCGCCGCGAGGACGCCGTCGAGAGGGATCGCCGCGATCGCGCGCCCGGAGGGTCCGCCGCGCACCTCCAGCGATCCCTCGGCGAGCACGACGGTCGCGCTGTCGACGGTCGCCGCGCCCCCGGGGAGCGCCGGCGTCGGGCCGTCGGCCGCGACGGACGCGCGATAGGCCAGCGACCCGGCGACGAGCCTGAACGCGGCGTCGACCTTGGCGAGCGATGTCTGCGACGCGGACCGCAGCGAATAGCGCAGGACGACGAAGTGGGCCGCCCGCTCCGTCGCCTCGTCCGCAAGGAGGGCCTGCGCCCCGAGCGCGCCCGCCGTGACGGCGTCCTCGAAGCGCCCCGCCCGGTCCGCCCCGCAGGCGGGGCACCGGTCCAGGAACGGGTGGACGTACCCGGAGCACGACGGGCAGAGCAGGTCGTCGACGACGAGGTGCATGCCGAGAGGGTACGTCAAGGCCCCGCGGGCGGTCCGGCCGGCCCGCGTCAGCGCCGGGGGACCATCAGCGTGGCGAGCACGCCGCCGACGAGGCAGGCGACCACGCCCATGGCCACCGCTGCGGGCAGCGAGACCGACGCGATCGCCCCGGCCGCCGCCGCCCCGATCGGGAAGCCCACGAAGTTGACCGCCATCGACACGGCGAAGGCGCGTCCCATCCATGCCGGGTCGGTCCGCCGCTGCCGCACGGTGAAGAGGGCGACGTCGAGCGGCCCCTGGAGGAGCCCGATGGCGAGGGAGTGGGCGGCCAGGAAGGCGAGCCCGGCGCCGATGCCGACCTCGATCCCGCCCGCGCCGACCGCCGGCAGGATGAGCGCCACGGCACCGGCGCTGAGGAACATGGGGATGACGATGAGGGGCCACTCGCGATCGCGGGTGTCGACCCGCCCGAAGAAGAACGCCGAGGCCATGCCCGAGATCCCCGCCAGGGCGAAGACGAGGCCGACGGCGACCTGCCCCGCGCCGAGGACGTCGACGACGGCGAGGGGGATGACGATCGTCGTCATGCCCGCCGCGAGGTTGACCACCGCGAGCGAGAAGCCGAGGCCCCGCAGCGTCCGGTTGCGCCAGAAGTAGCGGAGGCCCTCCCAGGCGTCCGCGAGCAGCCGCCCGGTCGTCGCCGTCTCGATGTGGGGCTCCGGCACCCGGATCATGACGGCTGCCGCCACCCCGAACCCGACGGCGATCACCAGCAGGGCGACCGGCCCACCGAGCGTGGCCACCAGCGCCGCCGCGAGCGGCGGCCCGATGATCGTGGCAATCACGTAGCCGTTCGAGTCGACGGCGTTCACGCGCTCCCACAGGGGGCGGGGCACAAGGACCGGAAACAGGCTCCGCAGGCCGGTGTGGCTGAACAGCCCGGTGATCGACGAGACCAGGGCGATCAGCACGAGCAGCCAGGCCGGCAGGAGCCCGGCGAGGGCCAGCCCGCCGATGAGGGCCAGGGCGGCGAGGGCCACGAGGTAGTCGAGGACCACCAGCCGGACCCGCCCGTGGCGATCCAGCAGCGCCCCGGCGATCGGGCTGACGACCAGCCCCGGGAAGACGATCGCGAAGGTCACCAGGCCCGCGAGGCCCGGCGAGTCGTATGCGGCGAGCGTGAACAGGACCAGGGCGACGCTCAGCATCGACTGCGCCGTCCGCGCGACCTGCATCGAGACGAGGACGCGACCCAGCGTCGGGACGCGCAGGAGCGCGCGGTACGAGCGGTCGACGGCGATCTCGGTCACTGGGAGCGATGGTAGCCGGTGCGTGAGGTCGGGCGCGGTCGACAGCCCGGTCCCGGCGGCGTACCGTTGGGTCATGGCCGGCCTGCATCCCCGCCGCATCGGGTTCGTCTCGACCCGGCTCGCGGGGACCGACGGGGTCTCGCTCGAGGCGGCGAAGTGGGAGGCCGTCCTCCAGCGGCTCGGGCACACCTGCTTCTGGCTCGCGGGCGAGGTCGACCGGCCGGCGGATCGCAGCCGGGTCGTGCCCGAGGCGTACTACCGCCACCCGGACGTCGACGCGATCAACGCCGAGGTCTACGCGGCGAGCCGGGAGGTCACCGCCGCGGCCGACGCGGAGCACCCGCTGATCCGCCGCCGCGACTTCTTCTCGCCCTACGTGCGGCCGCCGCACGTCACCCGCCGGATCGACGACCTTCGGGTGGGGCTCAAGGCCGCCCTGTACGACTTCCTGCGCGTCTTCGACCTCGACCTGCTCGTCGTCGAGAACGCCCTCGCCATCCCGCTCAACCTGCCCCTTGGCCTGGCACTCGCCGAGGTCATCGCCGAGACCGGGATCCCGGTCCTCGCGCACCACCACGACTTCGCCTGGGAGCGCCAGCGGTTCGCGGCCAACAGCGTCGCCGACCTGATCGCGGCCGCCTTCCCACCGCCGCTGCCGTCCGTCCGGCACGTGGTCATCAACTCGGTCCAGGCGCAGCAGCTCGCCTCGCGGACGGGGCTCGTGGCGCGCGTCATCCCCAACGTCATGGACTTCGAGACCCCGCCCCCGGCGCTCGACGCGTGGGCCCGCGGTGCCCGGGCGGACCTCGGCGTCGGGCCGGGAGAGGCGTTCATCCTGCAGCCGACGCGGATCGTCCAGCGCAAGGGGATCGAGCACGCGATCGAGCTGACGCGGCGTCTCGGGATCCCGGCAACCCTCGTCATCTCCCACGCGAGCGGGGACGAGGGCGACGAGTACGAGCAGCGGGTGCACGAGTACGCGCGCCTCCTCGGCGTCCACGTCCGGTTCGAGGCCGAGCAGGTGAACGCCACGCGGGGGACGACCCCCGACGGCCGGCGACGCTACGTCCTCGCCGACGTCTACCCTCACGCGGACCTGGTGACCTACGGCTCGAGCATCGAGGGCTTCGGCAACGCGTTCCTCGAGGCCGTCTACTACCGGCGCCCCCTCGTCGTGAACCGCTACTCGATCTACGAGCTCGACATCAAGCCGCGCGGCTTCCGCGTCGTCGAGTTCGACGGCTACATCCGTGCCGCCACGGTCGAGGACGCGCGGATGCTCATCGAGAACCCCGACGTCGCGGGCGCCTGGGCGGAGACGAACTACGAGCTCGCTCGCCGTCACTTCTCCTACGCGGTGCTGGAGCGTCGCCTCGACGCCCTCCTGCACGAGTGCTTCGGCGAGGACTGAGAGGGGTGCGATGTCGCAGGGCCTTGCGGTCGCGCTGCTCCACTACACGGCCCCGCCCGTCGTCGGCGGCGTCGAGCAGGTGCTCGGTCAGCACGCCCGGCTCCTCGCCGATGCCGGGCACGCGGCCAGGATCGTCGCCGGCCGCGGGGCGTCCCAGGATCCGCGGATCGCGTTCGTCCGCGTGCCGCGGGCGGACACCCGGCATCCGGAGGTCGTGCGGCTCCAGGCGGACCTCGATGCGGGTCGCGTTCCCGCGGCGCTCGCGGACGTCGCGGCCGCCCTCTCCGACGAGCTGACCGCTGCGCTCACCGAGGTCGACGTCGTCATCGCCCACAACGTCGGCTCGCTGAGCCGGAACCTGGCCCTCACGACGGCGCTCCACGACGTCCTGGGACGCCCGGGCGCGCCGCGCGGGGTCCTCTGGCAGCACGACCTGGCCTGGACCCTGCCGGCCTACCGGCGCCGCCTCCACCCGGGCCGCCCGTGGGACCTGCTGCGGGAGCCGTGGCCCGGCGTGACCCAGGTGACCGTCTCCGAGGCCCGCCGGGTCGACCTCGCGAGGCTCATGGGGCTCGACCCCGCCGTGATCCACGTCGTGCCCAACGGCGTCGACCTGGCCGGGCTGCTCGGCCTCGCGCCCGCCACGCTGGACCTGGCGCGTCGCGTGGGGCTGCTCGCGTTCGACCCACTCGTTCTCCTGCCGGCCCGCATCACGCCCCGCAAGAACGTGGAGCTCGCCCTCCGCGTGGTCGCCGCGATGCGCGCCGAGGGGCGCCCGGCCGCGGGGCTCGTGGTCACCGGCCCGGTCGACCCGCACGAGTCGGGCGCCTCGCGCTACCTCGACGCGCTCGTCGCCCTGCGGCGGGACCTGGGCCTCGTCGGCACCGCCATCTTCCTCGTCGAGGAGCTGGCCGATCCCGCCGCCGAGGCGCTGGTCCACGACCTGTACCGGCTCGCCGACCTCCTCCTCCTGCCGAGCAGGGACGAGGGCTTCGGCATCCCGATCCTCGAGGCGGCCGCGCACCGCCTGCCGATCGTCTGCTCGGACCTCCAGGTCCTGCGCGACCTCGCCGGGGATGCGGCCGTCTACGTCGCCCCGGACGCCGACCCTGCCGTCGTCGCCGCCCTGGCCCTGGCGCGCCTCGACGGCGACCCGCTGGTCACCTTCGCGCGCCGCGTGCGGACGGAGTTCGCCTGGGAGGCCGTCTACCGGCGCGGGATCGCGCCGCTGCTCGCCGGAGCCGGGACGCCCCTCACGAGCGCTCGCCGCCGCCCTGCTCCCGGAGGAACTGCTCGATCTCCGTGATCAGGTCGTCGCCCTCCGGGCGCCGCGCCTCGTCGACCATCGCCTCGAGCCGCTCCACGTGGGCGCGCGTGTTCGCGTCGCCGCCGGTCGCGGCGTCGAGGCGGGCGAGGATGTGCCGCGCCTCGTCGCGCAGCTCGCCCATGGCGATCTCCACGTCGAGGTGCCGCCCGACGAGGCGGAGCAGCTCGACCGAGGCGGGCGGGTAGCCACCCGTGACGTAGTGGGGGACCTGGGCGTAGTAGCCGACCGCCGGGACGCCGGCGCGGCTGACCGCGAGGTCGAGGACGGAGATCGCCGCCGCCGGCACCCGGAGCACGCCCCCGGGGCCCGGCGCGACGTCGCCGCGCAGGAGGCCGGTGCGAGATTCCGTGCCGAGGACGGTCACCGGGCGGGTGTGCGGGACCGCGGCCGGGATCGCCCCCAGGCTGATCCACGTGGCCACGTCGAGGCGCCGGGCGAGGTCGACGGCGGCCGCCTCCAGCTCGCGCCAGCGGTAGTCGGGCTCGGGGCCGGAGAGCACCAGCAGGTCGCGCTCGCCGAACCGCGCGCGGCGCAGCGCCAGCTCGGGCCAGGTCAGGCGATCGGGACGGCCGTCCGCGATCTCGAGGGTCGGCCGGCGAGCCCGGTAGTCGTAGAGGCGGTCCGTGTCGAACGTCGCGATCGTCTCGGCGCCCTCGGCCAGCCGCGCGGCGGCGGCCGTCGCGGCCGCGCCGGCATCGACCCAGCCGTCGAATGACGCGACGAGGAGCGGTGCCACGAGATCGCCGGGGTCGCGGAGGTCGACGAGGCTCATGGCCGGAAGGATAGGACGGACGTCACCACCGCATCGCGGCGACGCGGATCGGCCGCGGCGCCTACCCGGATCGGCGGCGCAGCCGCGCGGCGGCGGGCTCGTCGGCGATGACCCGCAGCCGATCGTGGCGCCGCAGGTACGAGGCCGGGCAGTCGGGCCCTTCCGGCGCGTCGAGGGCGCGGGCGAGGATCGTCGCCTTGCGCTCGCCCGTGACGAGCAGCCAGATCTCGCCGGCCGCGAGCAGGCGGGTCAATCCCAGCGTGATCCCGGCGGTGGGCGCCGGGTCGGCGCCGTAGCGCTCGACGGCGGCGCGCCGGCTTGCCTCCGCCACCCGGACGACGCGGGTCGGCGCATCGGCGAACGAGCCGGGCTCGTTGAGCCCGACGTGGCCGTTCATCCCGAGGCCGAGGAGCGCCAGGTCGATCCCGCGGGCCGCGATGGCGTCGTGGCGGCCGGCCGCGGCCCCGGGGTCCGGGTCGTCGGCGTCGATCCGGTGGAATGCCGCCGGAGGCTCGGGAAGGCGGTCGAGGAGTTCCCGGCGGAGCCGGACGTCGCAGCGCGCCGGATGGCCGGGCAGGAGGCCGAGGTACTCGTCGAGGGCGAGCACCTCGGTCGCCGCGAGCGAGACGCGGCCGGCTCGCGCCAGCGTGACGAGGAGGGCGTAGACGGGCGCCGGCGTGTCGCCCGTCGGCAGGCACAGACGAAGCCCGGGGGTGGCGCGGACGCGCGCGCCGAGGTCGCCGGCGACCCGGTCGGCCCAGGCCGCCGCCGGCAGGACGTCGAGGCGGAGGGTCATCCCCCCGCGACGACGCGGTCGGTGAAGTCGCCCGTGGCGGGATCCTTGAGGATGAGCTTGTGGCGGCCGTCGGGGAGGATCTCGCGCTTGATGACGACCTGCTCCTCGTACAGCTCGGGTGTCGAGGCGATCCGCGGCGTCGTCCCGCCGCGCCACTCGAAGAGGTCGACCGGCTCCCAGCGGCCGCTCTTCGCCGAGCGGTAGGCGGCGTCCATGATGGCGTTCACGACGTACCCGTCGTAGAAGGTCTCCTGGGGCGCCCGCCCCGCCTCGAGCGCGTCGAACATGTCGGAGAACATGTCGACGTAGCCGAGCTCGGACACCTCGTCGCCCACCGGGAAGAGCCAGCCGGCGCTCGTCTCGGCCTTCTCGGCCACGTAGCCGCCGCCCCCGCCCGCGGTGAACATCTCGAAGCCCGTCCGCAGGAAGTGGTTCATCCAGATCGTCCCGTGGGTGCCGGCCACCTCGTCGCGGAGGTCCATCCCGCCGCGGAACGTCCAGCTGACCTCGAACTGGCCGATGGCGCCCGACTCGAAGCGGATCAGCGCGATCGCGTTGTCCTCGTCGGCGATCGGGTGGACCAGGGTGTCGGTGTGGCACATCACCTCGACCGGCCGGTTGCCCTTGCCGACCATGTTGCGCGCGATCTCGATGCAGTGGCAGCCGAGGTCGATGATCGCGCCGCCGCCGGTGAGCCGCCCGTCCCAGAACCAGGCGGAGTGGGGCCCCGGGTGGGTCTCGCGCGAGCGCACCCAGGTCACGTCGCCGATCGCACCCGACTGGACGGCCCTGATCGCCTTGAGCGTCTTGGGTGTGTAGCAGAGGTCCTCGAGGTAGCCGGCGAAGACGCCGGCCTTCTCGACCGCCTCGAGCATCCGCTGCGCCTCCGCGGCAGTGCGGCCGAGAGGCTTCGTGCAGAGGACGGCCTTGCCGGCCCGCGCCACGGCGGTCACCACCTCCTCGTGGAGGTGGTTCGGGAGGGCCACGACGACGACATCCGTGTCCGGGTGGTTGATTGCCGCCGCCAGGTCGGTCGTGGACTCGGGGATGCCCCAGCGCTCGCGGAAGGCGGCGCCGCGTTCCTCCGAGCGAGAGTAGACGACGCGGACCCGGTCGCGGCCGCGCTGGCCGTGAAGGGTCATCGTGTAGAAGTCGCCGATGAGCCCGGTGCCCAGCATCGTGATCGAGTGCGCCTTCATCGTCGTCCGACTCCTGTGCAGGCGGGTGGTGTCCGGAAGTACGCCGCAGGTGATCTGTGCGGTCGCGTGACCGACGCAATTGTATGGACCGTGCCCGCCGGCCGGCGGGCTCTCGACGTACGACGGGACGACCGGCCCCCGGGGAGGCGCCGATCGGACGTGCCGCGTCCCTCGCGCGGCGGCTGCCGTCCCGCCGACCGCGCGCGGGCGCCGCGTGAATCGGTCATCGGCCGCGGGACGGTACACTCCACGCAGTCCCGCGCCGCCCGGCGCGGCAGCGAGAGGTACGGATGACCAAGCGATCCAAGCACGAGCGCGCCCAGCGCGTGGTCGAGACCGAGCGCGTACGCCAGATCGAGGCGTCCTGGGCGGCCAGCACGCCGTCCTCGGTCGCCCGCGAGTTCGAGACGGCCGTCCGGGCCGCACGAGAGCGAGGCCCGCTCCCGCCGCCGCCCGACATGGCCCCGGGAACCCTGCCCAACCCGCCGCGACCGGGCCACGAGCCGAAGCCGCCGAAGGGCGCGGAGCGCCCGCGGAGAGGTCGCTAGTGGCACGCAAGCGAAAGGTCGTCTACCCCCAGAAGCGCACGCCGCCCAAGGCGCCGGCCTTCCCGCCGGGCGAGGCACCGGTCGTTCGCACCAGCGTCGTCGCGATCGACGTGAACGCCCGCCGGGGCCGCGACGGCCTGGCCGTCGGGCAGCGGGTGCGCATCCTCGGGACCGGGCTCTACGCCGGCGAGATCGCCGTCATCGAGAAGCTCGGCGGGTCGGTGGTCCCGGCGGCGACGGTGCGCACCGAGGCCGGCCGCAGCCGCCAGGTCCGCACGATCGACCTGGAGCCGGTCACCGGCGAGGGCTGACCGGGGACCGTCCGCGGGTCCTTCGGCGCCGGCTGGGCGCCCCACCCGCGGGCGCGGGCGCGGGGTCGTGCCAGGTCTCCGACGGGGTTCTCGCATCCCGGGTACACTCACCTTTCCTCGTGTTCGACGGGCGCGCCGGTCAGCGCCCCGGTTCTCCACGCCGCCGACAACGAACCATCTCAGCGCCCTGACCGGGCCCCGCCTCGAGCGGGAGGGCCCCGCCAGGAGCACCCCGTGTCCTTCGATCATCTCGGGCTGACGCCCGAGCTCGTCCGCGCCGTCGCGGACCAGGGCTACACCGAGCCCACCCCGGTCCAGGCCGCCGCCATTCCGCTCGTGCTTGCCCGCCGCGACCTGCTCGCCGGCGCCCAGACCGGCACCGGCAAGACGGCCGCCTTCGTCCTGCCCATGCTGCAGCATCTCAACGCCGACGCTCCGCGCCCGAACGACCGTCGCGCTGCACCCCGGCGCCAGGTCCGGGCCCTCGTCCTCGTCCCGACGCGCGAGCTCGCCCTGCAGGTGGAGGAGAGCGTCCGCACCTACGGGGCGCGGCGGCCGATCCGGTCGGTGGCGATCTACGGCGGGGTCGGCTTCGGCCCCCAGGCCAGCGCCCTGCGCGCCGGAGCCCAGATCGTCGTGGCAACGCCGGGCCGGCTTCTCGACCACATCGGCCAGCACACGATCGACCTGTCGGCGGTGGAGATCCTCGTCCTCGACGAGGCCGACCGGATGCTGGACATGGGGTTCATCCGCGACATCCGGCGGATCCTGGAGCTCCTCCCGCGCCGGCGCCAGAGCCTGCTCTTCTCGGCCACGTTCTCTGACGAGATCCGCGAGCTTGCGAGTGGGTTCCTCGACCGGCCCGCGGAAGTCGACGTGGCACCCCGCAACACGGCGGCGGCCCTCGTGCGCCAGCTGGTCCACCCCGTCGACCGGGAGCGCAAGCGCGAGCTGCTGAGCTCGCTCGTCCGGACCCGGCGCCTGGACCAGACGCTCGTCTTCACCCGCACGAAGCACGGCGCCAACCGCCTGGCCGAGCAGCTCTCGCGCGACGGGATCGCCACGGCGGCCATCCACGGCAACAAGGGGCAGGCCCAGCGGGTCCGGGCCCTCGCCGACTTCAAGGCAGGCCGGGTCACCGTCCTCGTTGCGACCGACATCGCGGCGCGGGGCCTCGACATCGACGCCCTGCCGCACGTCGTCAACTACGAGCTCCCGATGGTGCCCGAGGACTACGTCCACCGGATCGGCCGCACCGGCCGCGCCGGCGTCGAGGGCGAGGCGATCTCGCTCGTCTGCGTCGACGAGACCCCGCTCCTGCGGGCGATCGAGCGGCTCCTGCACCGGACGATCCCGGTGGAGGCGGTGGCGGGCTTCGAGCCCGACCGGTCGATCCGGGCCGAGCCGATCCACCTGCGCTCGGCGGAGCACCGGGGCCTGGCGGCCCGGCCGCGGGCGGCCGGCCACGCTGCCGCGATCGGGCGCCCGTCGCACGCGGTCGGCATCGGGCGGCAGGCGAGCCCGCGACATGCCGCGCAGATCGGCCGGCCGGCGGGGCATCGCCCGGCGGGGACCGCGCGTCCTGGCGCGGCCCGGGCGGATCACGCCGGGCGGGCGGACCATGCCGGGCGGCCCGGTCCCGTGCGCCCGCATCCGGCGGGACGCGGCGGCGAGCGGCACTCCGAGGCCGTTGGCCGCCGGGAGCCCGGCGGCGGCCACGAGCCCCGCGGCCCCTTCATGGCGCTGCCGGGTGAGCGGTTCGCCCGGCGCGCGGACGGGACCCCGGAGGCGCGGCCCCGGACCTGAGGGCCGGGACGGGCCGCGGGCGCGTCGCCGCGCCGGCCCGGAGGCGACCTGCCGGTCGCCTGCGAGAACGACGATTCGGGGAAGGCCGCCACGGAGCGCCCGGGGGCGGGGGTCCGGGATTACCGCCGATTGCCCGGCCGGCCTAGCGGGGCTCGACCGTCGCCTGGTCGATCGTGCGCGCGCTCCCGGCGGACGGTCGGATCGTGCTCTCGTGGCCGTCGTCCCAGCGGACCCGGTAGCGGGTGCCGTAGGACGCCTCGATGATCTCGAGGATCACGCCCTCGCGATCGGCCTGCCCGACTCGCTCCGACTCGACGACGATCCGGTCTCCAACCCGCGCGGTCATCCCATCACCTCCATGGCAGCCGTGCTGTCACGCCAACGATCCTCGTTCCGTGCCGTGAGCGGTAGGGACCGAGGTCACGAATCGCCGCCCTTCTTCGGCCCGAGCGGCGCGGGCCCGCCTCGCGCCTCGCTCGCCACCCGGGCGTCGCGCGACGATCGGCGGGCGTTTCCGGGCAATTCGGCCCTCCGTCCGGCCCCGGTGCCACCGCTAGGGTCGGCTGGTCAGGGGTCCGCCCGGTCCCCGCGGGTCCCACCCCCAGAGGACGCGCCCCATGAATGTCCTGATCAGCGTCGCCTCCCGGCACGGCGCCAGCTACGAGATTGCCGAGGAGATCAGCGCGTCCCTCGCCGGTGCGGGCTTCCACACGGCGGTCCTGCCGCCGGACGCCGTGACGAGCCTCGAGGGCTACGACGCGGTGATCCTCGGCAGCAGCGTCTACGTGGGCCACTGGATGGATTCCGCGGTCAACCTCGTCGAGCGCTTCGCGACGGAGATCAGGACGGTCCCGGTCTGGCTCTTCTCGAGCGGGCCGATCGGCCACGAGCCCAGGCCCGAGGACGAGCCGGGAGACCTCGCCGACCTCATGGCCGCGACGGGCGCCCGTGAGCATCGCGTCTTCGCCGGGCAGGTCGACCGCAGCAAGCTCGGCCTCGGCGAGAAGGTGATCCTCACCGCCGTGCGGGCGCCCGAGGGCGACTTCCGGCCGTGGGAGGAGATCCGCGGCTGGGCGGCGGAGATCGCCGCCGCGCTGAAGCAGGGCTGACGGCCCGCCGCCCGGCCCGGGCGAGACCGCCGGCTGGCGTGCCCGCGGCCGCGGCCGCGGCCGCGGCCGCGCACGAGGCGAGCCCGGCGCGCAGCTACGATGCGCGCGTGAGCCATGATGCCGACCTCACCGTCGTCGGGCCCTGGCGGCGCCGCGCGCGCCTGGTCGCCTACGAGAACCCATGGATCACCGTCTGGCATGACGACGTGGCCCGGCCCGACGGCAGCCCGGGGATCTACGGCGTGGTCCACTTCGCCAATCTCGCCGTGGGGATCGTGGCGCTCGATGCCGAGGACCGCGTCCTCCTGGTCGGCCAGCACCGGTACGCGCTCGACGCGTACTCGTGGGAAGTCCCGGAGGGGGGCGTCGCGGCCGGCGAGGACCCGCTCGAAGGCGCCCGCCGGGAGCTGCGCGAGGAGACCGGGGTCGTGGCGGCGGTGTGGCGGGAGATCGGGCGCTTCCACCTGTCGAACTCGGTGACCGACGAGGCGGGAGTGCTCTACCTGGCGACGGACCTGGTCCAGGAGACGGCCGCGCCGGAGGCAACCGAGGAGCTGGACGCCCGCTGGGTGCCCTTCGCGGACGCCCTCGCGATGACGCTGGACGGGCGGATCACCGATGCGATGGCGATCATGGCGATCCAGCGCCTCGCCCTCGAGCGCCTGCGCGGCGGCGATCCCTGACCCTCGCCGTCCTGCATGCCCGGCGCGCCCGGGCCCAGGCGCGCGGAGCGCCGCCGCGACACACGGCGCGGACCAGGGGGAGGGCGCGGAGGGCACGCCCCCGGATGCCGCACCCCCACCCGCCGCGGACCCGTGCCGTCTGGACGTGACGCTTCGGGACGTCCGGCCCTCCCGCCACCTGGGATTGTGCGTAATGTATTACGCATCATGCACGACCAACCGCCGGATCCCCGCCCGATCGCGTTCGGAACGCTCTTCGTCGTGGCCCAGCACCTCGACCGGCTGGGCGACGTGGTTCTCGCTCCGCTCGGCCTGACGACGAAGCAATGGCTGCTGCTCGCCGTCGTCCAGCTCGGGTTCGCCGGAAGGGGGCCGACCCTGACGGAGGCGGCGGCAGCCTACGGCTCGTCGCGCCAGAACGTGAAGGCCATTGCGCAGGGGCTGGAGGCCGCCGGGTACCTCCGGATCGTCCCGGACCCCGACGACCGCCGGGCGACGCGCCTCGCCGTGACGGACCGCGTGCAGGTCTTCGCCACCCCCGAGTGGCACGCCCGGGAGGAGGCGTTCTTCGCCTTCGCCTTCGGCGATCTGGACGCCGGCGACGTCGCCCACCTCGCCGACCTGCTGCGGCGCTGGCTCGCGGCCGTCGCGTCGCGGCCGGCGTCTGCCCCGCCGCCCCTCGAGCAGGAAGGGACTGCCCGATGACGCCCCGACGACCGATCGAAAGGACCCCGCTCGTGAACTCGAAGCCCGCACCTCTCCTCGCCGCGCTCGTCGCCCTCGTCGGCGTCCTCGCCGGGATGGCCAGCCTGGCCGGCATCCTTCTCCGCGGCGACCTCGCGACCCTGCCCTGGACGACGCTCCGGGGCGAGCAGGTCGACATCGTGACCTCCGGGATCTACGCCTGGAACAGCCTGCCCGTGGTCTCCGAGGGCGTCGGCTGGGATCTCGTGACGCTCCTCCTGGCGGTGCCCGGCGCGCTGCTCGCGGCGGTCGGCGTGGCGCGCGGCTCGTTCCGGGCGACCCTCGTGGCCCTGGGGTTCCTCGTCTACTTCCTCTACCAGTACGCCGAGTACGCGATGTTCTGGGCCATCGGGCCGCTCTATCCGCTCCACGTGCTCCTGGCGGCGCTGAGCATCAGCGCCATCGCCCTCCTCGTCGCCCGCCTGGACCTGGCCCGCGTCCCGGAGCGGTTCGGGCCGCGCTTCCCGCGGCGTGCCGTTGCCGGCCTGGGCGTCTTCATGGTCGTCGTGCTCGCGGGGCTCTGGCTGCCCACGGTCTGGAAGGTGGTCGTCGGGGGCCAGGTCCAGGGCTACCTCAACGGCGGCGTGACGCTCGTCGTCCCGGCCTTCGACCTCGGGTTCCTCGTGCCGCTCGGGATCTTCACCGCGGTCGCCGCGTGGCGCCGCCTTCCCGCCGGCTACGTCCTGGCCACGACCGTGGTCGTGAAGGCGGCCACGATGGCCGCTGCCATCGCCGCGATGCTCGTCGTCGAGTGGCTGACCACCGGCGTCTTTGCCGCCGTGCCGATCGCCCTGTTCGGGCTCACGGCGCTGGGGAGCGCGGCCATCGGCTACCGGGTCTACGGCAGCGTCGACGGCGCCCACGCCGCGGAGGGGAGCTCCGCTCGGGCGGCCGTGGGCCCCGTCCGCGCGGGCGCCTGACGGGCCGTCAGGATCGCTCGACGAGGGTCGCGCGGAGCGCGTCCCGTGAGCGCTCGTCGAGCCCCAGGCCGTCGGCGACGTAGCCCTCGATCGAGCCGTGGAGCCGGCGCGCCTCGCCGACGGCCGCCTCCAGGTACGCCGGCCGGACCCCGAGCAGGGGCCACAGGAGCCCGGGGTCGCCGCCCCGCGCCGCGAAGGCGTCGATGAGCGGCTGGACGACCGGGACGAGCAGCGGACCGCTGCGCAGGTACTCCTCCATCACGGCTTCCTCGGGGACGCCGAGGAAGAGCAGGAGGGCCGCGGCGGCCCACCCGGTCCGGTCCTTGCCGGTCGTGCAGTGGATGAGCGCCGGGATGCTCGTCCCGCCGGCCAGGTCCATGAAGACGCGCCGGTAGCCGGCGCGGGCGCTCTCGAGGTGCACGAACTCGCGGTAGGTGTCGAGGAAGAGCGTCGAGGCCCGGCCGCCGCCGAGCGCGCGGCTCGCCGTCGCGGGATCCTCGAAGAGCGCCGCGAAGTCGGCCGGGGACTTCCCGCGCGAGTCGCCGGCGATGTCGGCCGCGACGTAGGCACTGCCCGGCGGGAGCCGGTCGGGCCGGCTCTCCCGTTCGGCCGCGGTCCGCAGGTCGAACACGGTCCGGATCCCGAGCCGTCCCAGCGCGGTGACGGCGGACGGATCCAGCCTGCCCAGATCGGTCGCTCGGTACACCAGCCCCGTGCGGACGCGGCCGCCGTCGGCCGTCCCGTGGCCGCCCACGTCCCGGAAGTTCGGCAGGGCGCCGCGCAGCAGGTCGGTGTCGGCTGCCGTCGCGGCCGTCTTCCCGACGGCCTCGCCCGGCCGCGTCACCGGGCGCCCCCGCCCGTGCCGGGGACGCTGGCCTCGTTCCGCATGGCCGCACCGTCCTCGAGGCGACGGCGGACCGCGCCGAGGAACCGCGCGCCCTGCTCGCCGTCGACCAGGCGGTGGTCGGCCGAGAGGGTGAGCTTCATGATCGTGCGCACGGCCAGCCCGTCCCCGATGGCGACGGCGGTCGGCAGCGCGCTGGCCACGGCCAGGATGGCGGCCTCGCCGGGGTTGATGATCGCGCTGAACTCCTCGACGTCGAACATGCCGAGGTTGGACACGGTGAAGGTGCTGCCGGTCATCAGGTCGACGGGCAGCGTGCCCTCGCGAGCCCGCGAGGCCAGGTCCTGGGCGCGGTCGTGGATGGCGCCGAGCGTCAGCCGGTCGGCGTCGCGGAGGACGGGCACGACGAGACCGCCCGGCACCGCGACCGCCAGGCCGAGGTGCACGCGCCTCCGCGGCCACACCGAGATGCCGTCGGTGCGCGCGTTGAGCTCGGGGAACTCGGTCAGCGCCCGGGCAGTGGCGGCCAGCACGAAGTCCGTCGCGCCCAGGTTCGTGCCCGCGGCCCGGAGCTCCGCCCGCAGCGCGAGCAGGGCCGTCACGTCCACGGCGACGGTGACGCTGAAGTGCGGGATCGACGTCCAGCTCGCGGTCAGGCGGTCGGCGATGACCCGCCGCATCCGGGTCAGCGGCCGCGGCGCCCCGTCGTCGCCCGGCGGGCCACCGGGGGTCGCCCCGAGGGCGGCGCGGAGGTCGCGCTCGACGATCCGGCCGCCGGGGCCGGTGCCGGCGAGCGTCCGGGGGTCGACGCCCGCCTCGGCGGCCAGGCGGCGGGCGCGGGGGCTGATCGCCAGGCGAGTCGCCGGCATCGCCTCCGTGCCGGAAGAGGCGCGGGCGACCGGGGCGGGGGGCGGTGGGGGGCTCCCCGTCGTCGCGACGACCCCGGGCTCGGCCGGAGCCGCCGCCCCGGGCGTGGGCTGGTCGGCCGGGATCGCTTCGCCCGGGGCGCCGACGTAGGCGCAGATCGCGTTCACCGGGACCGTCTCGCCCTCGGCGACCAGGCGGCGCAGCAGGATGCCGTCGTCGAACGCCTCGACCTCCATCGCCGACTTGTCGGTCTCGATCTCGAACAGGACATCGCCGCGGGCGACCGGGTCGCCCTCCCGCTTGAACCAGGTCGTGAGGGTGCATTCCTCGGTCATCTGGCCGGGCTTCGGCATGCGGACTGCGTGCAGCATCGGCGTGCTCCTCGGTCGTCGGGCGCGGATCAGACGAGGGCCAGCACGGCCCGGACGACGTCGCCGGGGCTCGGCAGGAACGCCCGCTCGAGGCTCTCGGCCTGCGGGGAGATGCCGTTCGCCGCCCCGATCCGGCCCACCGGGCCGTCGAGGAAGTCGAACGCCTCGAGCTGGATCCGGGCCACGATCTCGTTCACGAAGCTGCCCACGAGGACGGCCTGGGAGGCGACGACGCAGCGCCCGGTCTTCCGGACGGACGCCAGGACCGTCTCCATGTCGAGGGGGACAAGGGTCCGGAGGTCGATCACCTCCGCCGCGAGGCCGTGCTCGGCGGCGAGGGTCTCCGCTGCCGCCAGGAGATCCGGCACGGCCGGGCCCCAGCCGACGAGCGTGACGTCGTCGCCATCCCGGGCGACGCGCGCCCGCCCGATCTCGACGACGTGCTCGCCTTCGGGGACGGCGCCCTTCGAAGGGTAGAGCCCCTGGCTCTCGACGAAGAGCACGGGGTTGTTCGTGCGGATCGCGGCGACGAGGAGGCCCTTCGCGTCGGCCGGCGTCGACGGGTAGACGACGTACAGGCCGGGAATGTGGGTGAAGACGCTCTCGAGCGACTGGCTGTGCTGGCCGCCGTAGCCCTTGCCGGCGCCGACCGACGCCCGGATGACGAGCGGCACCTCCACCTGCGCGCCGCTCATGTAGTGCCACTTGGCGGCCTGGTTGGCGATCTGGTCGGAGGACATCAGGGCGAAGTCCATGTACATCAGCTCGACGACCGGCCGGAGGCCGACGATCGCCGCGCCCACCGCGGTCCCGCAGATGCAGGCCTCGCTGATCGGCGTGTTGAAGACGCGCTCCCGCCCGAAGGCCTCGAGGAGGCCCTTCGTCAGCTTGAAGGCGCCGCCGTAGTCGGCGACGTCCTCGCCGTAGTGGATGACCCGGTTGTCCCGCGCCATCTCCTGGGCGAGCGCCTCCCGGAGCGCGTCGCGGTAGCTGATCGCCCCGTTCGCGTCGCGCTGCGCGACCGGCGGCGGGGCGTACGTCGCGACGGCCCGGGCGGCCTCGGGCACGACGTCGGCGGCCGTGTCGGTGTAGAGGTAGCGCAGGACGTCCGCCGGGTCGGGGTCCGTGGCCGTGGACGCCCGCACGGCGGCCCGGGCGTTGCGCTCCCGCGCGCCGGCCTCGACGGCGGCCACGGCGGCCTCGTCGGCGACGCCGGCCTCGACGAGCTGCCGCTTCAGGCGCTCGATCGGGTCGACGTCGCGCCAGGCCGTCTCCTCCTCGCGGGTCCGGTACTCGTTGCGCGGATCGGACAGGGAGTGGCCGTAGTAGCGGTAGGTCGACGCCTCGACCAGGACCGGCCCCTCGCCGGCGCGGCAGAGAGCCGCCGCGCGCCGGACCGCGTCGCGCACCGCCAGGACGTCCATCCCGTTGACGACCTCGGCATGCATGTTGTCGTCGGCGAAGCCCGCGGCCCGGCGGGCGAGGTGGCGTACGCCCATGACCTCGTCGTCCGTCCGGTGGGTCATCCCGTAGTGGTTGTTCTGGATGAAGTAGATGATCGGCAGCCCGTGGGCCCGGTCACCGGCGAGGTGGTTGGTCCACTGGTCCTGGGCAGCCCAGTTCAGCGACTCGAGGACGACGCCGTTGGCATACGCCCCGTCGCCGGCGAAGCAGCAGACGACGCGGTCACCCTGTTCGTAGCGGATCGCCATCGCCGCGCCCGTCGCGATCGGGACGCTGCCGCCGACGATCGCGTTGGCCCCCAGGTTGCCGGTCGAGAAGTCGCCGATGTGCATGCCACCGCCGCGCCCCCGGCTGTAGCCCTCCTCCTTGCCGAAGAGCTCGGCGATCACGCGGAAGACGTGCTCCTCGAGGGCCGCCTCCAGGAGCTTCTCGCGGGTCGCGGCAGGCGACCCCGGGACGCGGGCCAGGAGCTCGTCGTCCGTCATGTGGCGGATGGCCGCGAAGCCCTTGGCGATCGCGTCGCCGTGGCCGCGATGGGAGCTCGTGACGTTGTCGCCGGGCCGAAGCGCGGACGAGGCGCCGACGGCGGTGCCCTCCTGGCCGATCGACACGTGGGTCGGGCCGCGGTAGTCGTAGCCGGGGAGCGGGTCGTAGCCGCCCGAGCGGAGCCGGACGATCATCTCCTCGAGCTCGCGGATCGCGAGCATGTCGTCGAGCAGGTCGAGGGCCCCGGGCCCGTCGATCCCGCCCTCGGCGAGCTCCGTCGCGAGATCGCCCGCGTACGCGAACCCGGCGATCGTCCCGCAGGACTCCTCGAACGGCGTGAAGTCGGGGCGGGTGTCGCTGCGGTGGGTCGGCTCCGCGGTCATGCTGGTCACCTCCGGAAGGTCGGGACGATCACGCGACGATGACGCGGATCCCGCGCCGCGTGAGCGTCCGGACGAGGCGGTCGTCGACGCCGGCGTCCGTCACGATGGTGTCGACGTCGTCGAGGCGGCCCGCGCTGACGAACGAGCGCGTCCCGACCTTCGTGCTGTCGGCGAGGAGGATCACCTCGCGCGCCCGCGCCATCACGAGCTCCTTGGTGTAGGCCTCGGCCGGGTCGGTCGTCGTCAGGCCGTCCTCGAGGGAGAAGGCGAACGTCCCCATGAGCGCCCGGTCCACGCGCAGCTCTCCGAGCAGGAGCCGGGTGAGCGGCCCCACGAGCGCCAGGCTCGTCGACCGCAGCTCCCCGCCGATCACGATCAGGCGCGGCCCGCGGCCCGCGAGCTCCGTCGCGGCGGGAAGGCTGTTGGTCACGACGGTCAGGCGCGTCCAGCCGTGGAGCAGGCGGGCGGCCGCCAGCACCGTGCTCCCGCTGTCGAGGTAGACCGTGTCGTCCTGCGCCAGCAGCCCGACGGCGCGCTGCGCGATCCGGGCCTTCTCGAGCGTCGAGGCGGCGGCCTTGGCCTCGAAGTGGGGTTCGTCGAGGCGCTCGTCGACGGCCACGGCGCCACCGTGGACCCGCCGCAGCCGGCCGGCGGCGGCGAGGGCGTTGAGGTCCCGGCGCACGGTCGCCTGGGAGACGCCGAGGGCGGCGCTCAGCTCCTCGAGGCGGACGGCCCGCCGGGCGTCGACGATCGCGCCAAGTCGCCGGCGTCGTGCCGCGCCGAGGTCCTGCGCGTGGACGGATCCGTCACGATCATGCACAAGATGATCAGACACGCGCACATTCTATCACACACGATCAGACTGGTCGGAACGGGGCGCGGCGGCGCCGGCGGGCGCGCCGGACGGCCCGACGAGCGTGCTGATGCCCCTCGGCTCCCACGGTGAGGGTGGGGGATGGGCCTCTCGTCGCGCTAGACTGACGCCGGCAAGGAGGCCCCTTCAACCTGATGGCCGACGACGACAGCGCGATCTCCAGGAGCGTCCTCGCGGAGCAGGTCAAGGACCGCCTGCTGCAGGACATCCTCGGCGGCCGCTATCCGCCGGACTCGCGCATCGTCGAGACGCGGGTCGCCCGTGAGCTCGGGACCAGCCAGGCCCCCGTGCGCGAGGCGCTTCGCGGGCTCGAGGCGCTCGGCGTGGTCGACATCCTCCCGTTCCGGGGTGCCCGGGTCCGGCGCCCCACGGCAGGCGAGCTGCTCGAGGCGTATGCCGTCCGCGCCGAGCTGGAGGCGCTCGGCGCCCGCCTCGGAGTCCCGCAGATGACGGACGTGGACCTCGTCGAGCTGGAGGGGCTCCACGAGGCGATGCAGCAGGCCGCCGAGGTCGGGGATCGCCACGAGGTCGCCGTGGCGGATGCCGCCTTCCACGCGCGCCTGCTCGGCCTCTCACGAAATGCCACCCTCGAGCGGGTCTGGCGTTCGCTGGAGCCGTTCTCGAGGACCTACATCACGCTCGTGGCGCCGGGTGCCGACGCCCACTGGACGGCCGACCTCCACCCGCGGATCATCGCGGCGCTCCGCACCCGCGACCCCGAGTCCGTCGCGGCGGCGCTGAGGCACCACTTCGACGAGGCGAGCGCCCATCTCGCCACGGGCTGGCAGGACGCTCCGCCAGGCTCCGCCGCGGGCCGCCGGTCCGGGTCTCGCGGTCACGCATCGGGTTCGCGCCCGGCCGCCGGGACGTCGCCCGCGGACCTGCCGTAGCTCACCGGCCCGCGGGCCGGGGGATTTAGCCTACGAGTTGCCCGGGAAGACGAGGGACAGGCCGGGACGCCGGCCTGGCTCCGGCCAGCGCTCGGTGACCATCTTCTGCTGGGTGAAGAAGCGGACGCCGTCCTCGCCGCGCATGGCGAGGTCGCCGATCGCGGAGTCCTTGGCTCCGCCGAAGGACAGGTAGCCCGCGGGGACCGGGATCGGGACGTTGACCCCGATCATCGGCACGTCCACCTCGAGCTTGAAGCGCCGGGCGGCACCGCCGTCGGTGGTGAAGATCGCGGTCCCGTTGGCGTACTTGTGGGCGTTGATGAGGGCGAGCGCCTCGTCGTACGTCTTCGCGTGCACGATCCCGAGGACCGGCCCGAAGATCTCCTCGTTGTAGATGTCCATTCCCGGCGTCACGCCGTCGAAGAGCGAGACGCCCAGGAAGAAGCCGTCGGGGTTCGTCGGGTGGACGAAGGGCCGCCCGTCGACGACGAGCTCGGCGCCCTCCTCGACCCCCCGGTCGATCCAGCGGATGACGCTCTCGCGGTGCTCCTTCGTGTAGATCGGGCCCATGTCGACGCCCTTCTCCATGCCGGGGCCGACCTTGAGGTTGGCGATCCGCTCGAGCATGAGCGGCCGCAGCTTCTCGGCCGTGTCGCCGACGGCGATGACGAGGGTCTGGGCCATGCAGCGCTCGCCGGCGGAGCCGTAGCCCGAGGCGACGGCGGCGTCCGCGGTCAGCTCCATATCGGCGTCGGGCAGGACGATCATCGCGTTCTTCGCCGACGTGTACGACCCGACCCGCTTGCCGCGCTTCGTGCCCTCCTCGAAGACGTACTTGCCGACGGCCGTCGAGCCCACGAACTGGATCGCCTTGATGTCTGGGTGCTCGACGATCGCGGCGACCGCCTCGCGGCCGCCGTACACGACGTTGAACGTGCCGTCGGGGCCTCCGGCCCGCGTCCACAGCTCGGCCTGGAGCTGGGTGGCCCCCGGGGTGTGGGACGAGGGCTTGAGGATGACCGTGTTGCCGCACATGAGCGCGATCGGGTAGATCCACGTCGGGACCATCACCGGGAAGTTGAACGGCGTGATCGCGGCCGTGACCCCGAGCGGGCCCCGGAGGGTGAAGGCGTCGACGTTGGTGGCGACGTTGGGGGTCATCAGGCCCGCGAGGTGGACCGGCAGCCCGGCGGCGAACTCGATCGTCTCGATCCCCCGCAGGACCTCGCCAAGGGCATCCGGGTACGTCTTGCCGTGGTCCCGGGTGATGAGCGCGGCGAGCTCCTCGCGGTGCTGGAACATCAGCTCCCGGAAGGCGAAGAAGACCTGGCTGCGGGCGATGAGCGGGGTGTCGCGCCAGGCCGGGAACGCCTTGCTGGCCGCGGCGACGGCCCGGGCGACCTCGTCCGCTCCCCCGCGCGGCACGCGGGCGATCACCTGGCCGGTGGCCGGGTTGTAGATCGGCCCGGTCTGCTCGGGCAGGACCTCGACGGGCCGGCCGTCGATCCAGTGGGACAGGATCGGGAGGGGCACCGCCTCGACGGCGGGGGTGGTCTCTGTGGTCACGTCGGGCGCCTCCTTGGGCTGCAGGGCGGGAGATGGCGATCAGGCTGGGCGGATGTCGGGATCGGGAAGGAGCAGGTCCCGGATCGCGCCCTGGAGATCGTGATAGGACTTGACGAAGGTTCGGAGGGTGCGGGTGCTGGCGCCGTACCCCTCGAACTCCGCCGGCGTCATGCCATCCGGATCGTACGCCCGCCGGAAGTCGGGGATTCGCTCGTAGAGGTCGGCGACGAGCGACGGGTCGACGGGGACGTCCATCCGGGGCCCGGGGACGATCCCGCTCCGGTTGAAGCGGACCTGCCACGGGTAGGGGAGGGTCATGCTGATGTCACCGCCCACGATCTCCGTCCAGTGGAGCCGATGGCGGTAGGCAGCGGCGAGCATGCGGGACCGGTAGCCTCGCTCGCGGAAGATGCCGTAGGCACGCTTGAAGGTCGCGATGCCGGCCCAGTTCGGCGCGTCCGGGTGAACGGCGAGGTCGTCGCGCTCGACGAGGACCTTCATCCAGTCGTCGAGACGCCCGATCATGATCGTGACGATCGGCGTCATCGACGCGACGTCGTGGCCGGCGGCGGCGCGGCGATCGAGGCCGCGCTCCACGGCCTCCGCGGCGGCCAGCGCCTGCGGCACTGTGAAGCTCACGGTGGCATTGATGTTGACCCCGCGGAACGTGGCCTCCTCGATGGCCTCGACGCCGGCAGCCGTCGCGGGGAACTTCACCTGGATGTTGGGGGCGAGCGCCGCGAAGCGGACCGCTTGGTCGACCATCCGGACCGGGTCTCGATGGTTGGCCGGGTTCGTCTGGACGGAGAGCCGGCCGGCGCGCCCGCCGAGCCGCTCGAAGACCGGCTGCAGGATCGCGGCACCGCGGGTGGCCATCTCCTCGACGATCGCCCAGGTCAGCTCCACCTCTGACCAGGCCGGGTTCGCAGCCGCGAGCTCGTGCACGCGGGGGATCCAGTGCGCCTTCTCCTGCTTCATGACCTCGAGCACGATGCTCGGGTTCGACGTCGCACCGGTTGCGCCGCGCTCGACCGCGTAGGCGAGCTCCTCGACGGCGCAGGAGTCGTTCCAGTACTGGGTGGGGGTCTCCCGGGTCATGCGCAGGAGCGGGCTGTCGAGCGCGGTCGTCACCATGGTCGTGCCTCGGGTGCGTGGACATAGAGTCGATGATCGATGCCCCTTCTGCAAGCGCCAGTCGCGGGCGCGGCAGGGGGCCGTCGAGTCCCGGAATCGGGCTTGACGGTGGCCATTCGGCGTTCCTATCCTATCGGTAATCGATTATCGAACGTCAGGCGGACGCGACCGGATCGACCCAGCTGGCCAGCGTGAGCGGAGAGGAGATCGTGGGCGAGGTGACGGAGCCCTCCGCCGCGTCGGGGCGGCCCCGGATCGTGCCTCGGCTACGGCAACGCTGGATGGCCAGGAGGTCGTAGGCATGGCCATCGTCGTGCTCCCCGGCGCGCTCGACCCGAAGGGCGTCGAGCACGCCTGCCTGCGCGAGCGCTCCCGAGCGAGATCGCGATCACCGAGAGCATGCGGCGCTTCAGGCGGATCACCCCGACCGCGGTCACCATGAGCTAGGAGCCCGCCCACGGGCGGCGTTCGGGTGTCACGAAGGAGGAGTCCCCGGTGCCCCTCAAGGAAGAGATCCTCGCCCAGTTCCTCGGGGACGTGGAGTTCCCGATCGAGTGGACGTCGGAGACGGAGAAGCAGCTCTTCTGGGTCTTCGACGACCTCCACTGCCCGCACCCGCTGAGCCCGATGTACGAGGACATCGGGGGCTGGTGGCTGTCGTGCGACCACATGTTCCGGCGCTTCGGCACGCCCTTCGCCTCCGACTGGATCGCGAAGAACATCAACGGCTACCTCTACACGGCGGCGGTCCCGGCCGAGGCCGGCGTGAAGGTCGCGACCCAGGAGTACGGGTTCGAGATCGACGCGGTCGTCCCGCAGGACCCGGGCTACCCGGCCGGCATCGGCGCCTACCTGGGCGCGGTCCTGCCCGTGTATGGCATGGAGTTCGCGGACTGGTGGCGCGACCGCCTCGTGCCCGAGATGGAGCGCAACTTCGCCTACCTCGAGGGGATGCTCGACAGGAAGGACCAGATGACCCTGGCCCAGCTTGCCGTGCTGCTCGAGGACGCGATCGACATCCACGACCGCCACTGGAAGATCCACTGGATGCTCAACTTCGCGCAGTTCAGCGCGACGCTGAACCTCCAGGCGGTGATGCAGAAGACCCACGGCAGGGTGGACGGCGCGCTCCTGGGCCGTCTCCAGAACTCGGCCAGGGACCGCAACTGGGACAAGATCAAGTCGCTCTGGGAGATGAAGGAGGAGGTCAAGGCCGACGCCGAGCTCTCCGCGATCTTCGGGGCGCAGACCGCCGCCGAGATCGTGCCCGCCCTGCGGGCCAGCGAGCGCGGCCACCGATTCATCGACGAGCGCGTGGTCCCGTACCAGGTGGAGTACGGCTGGCACGCGGTCTGGAGCCACGAGTTCATCTTCCCGAGCTTCCGGGAGCAGATGGAGCCCGTGATCCAGCTGGTCCGCGACCAGTTCGCCGAGGACTACGACTACCCGGGCAAGATCGCGCGGCTCGCCGCGGACATCCAGGCCGCGTCCGAGGAGATCCTGCAGGGCCTCGAGGGCGAGGCGCTCGAGGAGATGCGCGTCGCCAACGAGATCAACCTGCGGATGGCGCCGCTGACGCCGGACCACCACTTCTACATCGACCAGGGCGCCAACGCCCACGTCCGGCTCGTGCTCATCGCCATCGGCGAGAAGCTCGTGGAGATGGGGGTCCTCGACGCCCCGGACGACGTGATCATGATGCGCTACAACGAGCTCCGCGCCTTCGTGGGCAACCCGACCGGCATCGACGGCCGGGCGATCGTCGCCAGGGCCCGGGCCGCGCGCGAGAAGGCCTACACGATGAAGCCGCGCGACTGGGTGGGCACCGCGACCCAGACACAGCTCGACTTCCCGTACCTCAACCTGTGGGGCTTCCCGGAGAAGTTCCAGCGCAGCCTGGCGGCGGCCGGCGGGCCGTTGCGCGGGGTCGCCGGCTCGCCGGGCATCGTGGAGGGCGTCGCGCGCGTCGTGCTCTCGGAGGACCAGTTCGACGAGGTCCGGGCCGGCGACCTCCTCGTCTGCCAGATGACCAACCCGGCGTGGCAGGTGCTCTTCGGGAAGATCGCCGGCCTCGTGACGGACGCCGGCGGCTTCGCGGCGCATCCGGCCGTGCTGGCCCGCGAGTACGAGATCCCGGCGGTGGTCGGGGCCTCGGTGGCGACCACGCGGATCCACACCGGCGACCGGATCCGCATCAACGGGACCACCGGCGAGGTCGACATCCTGGCTGCCGCGCCGTCCGCCGCGCCGGTCGGGATGAAGGACTGAGCTCCGCCAGCATGACCCGCGACGCCACGCTCTCCCGCAGCGTCCTGAGCGACCAGGTCAAGGATCGCCTTCTCCAGGAGATCCTCGATGGCCGCTATCCGCCGGGCGCCAGGATCGTCGAGACCCGCGTGGCCCGGGAGCTCGGCACGAGCCAGGCGCCCGTGCGCGAGGCGCTGCGCGATCTCGAGGCGCTCGGCGTCGTGGAGACGACCGCCTTCCGGGGAGCTCGCGTCCGCCGCCCGTCGGCGGCGGAGCTCCTCGAAGCGTTCGTCATCCGCGCCGAGCTGGAGTCCCTGGCCGCGCGGCTGGCGATCCCGCGCCTGACCGACGAGGATCTCGAGGGGCTGGCCGCGTACATCCGGGAGATGCGCCGGGCAGCCGAGCTCGACGACACGCACGCCGAGGCGTCTGCCGATGCCGCGTTCCACGGCCGCGTCGTGGAGCTCGCGGGCAACGGGGCGCTCGTGCGGGTCTGGCGCACCCTGGAGCCGTTCTCGCGCACCTACATCACCATCGTGGCGCCCGGCGCCGATCGGCGCCGGATCGCCGACGAGCACGTGCCCGTCCTCGACGCCCTGCGGCGACGGGACCCGGAGATTGCCGTCGCGGTCCTCCACGAGCACTTCGCCAACGCCGCGACGACGCTCGGATCCAGGTGGCCCGACGCCGGGGCGGCCGACGCCCAGGAGCCGCGGGCCGGGACGGCGTCGCCTCTTCGACCGGCGCGGCGCGAGCGGGGTGCGATCCCGCCCGCGCCAGGCGAGCGATCCACGCCTGGCGAGCGACCCACGCCCCCCGCCCCGTCCGGCAACCCCGACCCCGAGAGGACGAGATGAACGACACGCTCCAGCTCATCGAGGAGATGTCGGCGGGTGCCGCGCGCCTCCGCGTCGACGTGTACGGCGGCGAACCGCGCGAGCACGTGCTCGACGACCTCAGCTTCCTCAACTATCGTCTCGCCGACGTCCGCATCTCGCCCGAGGTGACGCTGGCGAACCCCGACATCGTCTGGAGGCGGGACGGCGAGAAGCGGGTCGCCTACGACGGACGGGTCGTCACGTTCACCGGTGACTGGCCGGCCGGCCCGATCCAGAAGGTGATCGTCGCGGTGCTCGCCCTCCGCATGGAGGCCGTGGGACTGCACCCGTCGCACAGCGCCGCCGTGCACTACGGCGGACGGACCCTGCTGTTCCTCGGCGGCGAGTCGAACCACGGGAAGAGCATGGGCCTCATCGAGGCGGGCGTGCGGGGCGCCCTCCAGGTCGCGTCCGAGACCACGGTGATCGACGAGGACGGCCGGGCCGTCATGGGCTCCGTCGACACCTTCCTCCGCAGGCGGACCGAGGGCACCGAGCGGTCCGACAAGGCCGCACCCAACAAGGGCGTCGAGAAGTTCTGGGGCGAGATGCCGTCCTGGGGCATGTACGCGGGCACGCCGAACATCGATCTCGTCATCGTCCCGGCGATCGACGGCAACTTCGCCCCGGCGACCAACGAGCTGATCCCGTTCGAGCGCCAGTTCCAGTTCCTGCACTCGCTGCAGAACTACTTCCTGACGAACGAGCTGCTCGCGCCCGGTCACGTGATGCCGATGCTCGACAACGACGAGCTCCGCCAGAAGCGTGCCGCCTTCGTGGCCCGCTTCTGCGCGCGGCCCTTCTTCTTCATCCGCGCGGCCACTCCCCAGGTCC
This sequence comes from uncultured Chloroflexia bacterium, assembly GCA_963713285.1. Lineage (GTDB taxonomy): Bacteria > Chloroflexota > Limnocylindria > Limnocylindrales > CSP1-4 > CTSoil-043. The sequence goes on from CAVQLA010000008.1 coordinate 179,040, forward strand.
TCCTGGACGAGGTCGACAAGGTCCTGTAGGGGAGGGGACACCGGAGCGATGCGCACCTTCGCCTACGCGCGGCCGGCGACGCTGGCCGAGGCCGTGGCGCTCCTCGAGGCTCACGGCCCGGCGGCTCGCGTCCTGGCCGGGGGCACCGACCTGATCATCCGCCTGCGCGACGGCTCGCTCGCACCCGCCGTCGTCGTGGACGTCAAGCGGATCGCCGAGCTGCGCCCGGCGATCCGTGCGGACGGCGACCGGGTGGTGATCAGCGCGACGACGGTCATGACCGACGTGGCCGCAGACCCGCTGGTGCAGCACCACTTCCCGGCCCTGGCGGAGGCCGCCGCGGTGGTCGGCTCGGTGCAGATCCGGAACCGGGCAACCCTGGCCGGCAACGTCTGCAACGCGTCACCGGCCGCGGACACGGCCCCCTCGCTCCTCGTGTACGGCGCGGCCGCCGTCGCACGGGGGCCCGACGGGACCCGCCGCATCCCGATCGACGAGCTCTTCGTCCGGTCGGGCGTGACGACCCTCGCGCGGGGCGAGCTCGTGACGGCGATCGAGCTCCCGGTGCCGGCCCGGCGGATGGGCGCGGTCCACCTGCGACGCACGCGGCGCCGGGGCCACGACCTGGCATCGGTCACCCTCTGCTGCGCCGTCGACGCTGCGGGCGTCACGCGGCTTGCCTACGGCAGCGTCGGGCCACGGCCGGTTCTGCGGGTGGACGACAGTGGCGTCCTGGCCGACCAGACGGCCCCGGAGGTGGCGAAGGCCGAGATCCTCGAGCGGATGCTCGCCGGCGCCAGCCCGTCGCCGCGCTCGATGCGGGCGAGCCCCGAGTACCGGCTGGCGATGTTGCGCGTGCTGGGCCGGCGGGCGCTGGCGATCGCGATCGAGCGCCTCGCGCGGGGGGCCATGCCATGAGCGAGCGCGTTCCGATCGAGGTCGTGGTGAACGGGCGCCGCCGGACGCTCGACGTCGCCGTCCACCACACGCTGCTCGACGTCCTGCGGGACGACCTGGGCCTCACGGGCACGAAGGAGTGCTGCCTGGTCGGCGAGTGCGGCGCCTGCACCGTCCGCCTCGACGAGCGCATCGTGGACTCGTGCCTGGTCCTGGCGGTCGAGGCGGACGGCGGCGAGATCACGACGATCGAGGGCCTGGCCCCCGACGGCCGCATGACCCCCCTGCAGCAGGCGTTCCTCGACGAGGGCGCCGTCCAGTGCGGGTTCTGCATCCCCGGCCAGGTGATGGCGGCCGACGACCTCCTGCGCCGGACCCCGCACCCGACGCTCGCGGAGGTCCAGGAGGGTCTTGCCGGCAACCTGTGCCGCTGCGGCTGCTACGGGCAGATCACAGAGGCGGTCCTCGCCGCCGCCGAGGAGGGTGGGCGATGAGCGACGGACCGGGCAGGGCGCGCATCGGCGACTCGCCGCAGCGGGTCGGGGGAGCCGGGCGCGTGACCGGGTCCCAGCGCTACGTCGCCGACCTGCACCAGGCCGACGAGCTCCACGCGAAGCTCGTCACCCTGCCGGTCGCCCGGGCCCGGATCGTCGCCATCGACACGAGCGCGGCCGAGCAGGTCCCCGGCGTGCGGCTGGTGATGACCGCCGCCGGCCTGCCGCAGCCGGTTCCCCGGTTCGGGCCGCAGTTCCGGGACCGTCCGGTCGTTGCCGTCGGCGAGACGAAGTACCACGGCGACCCGGTGGCCGCGGTCGCCGCCGACACGAAGGACGCCGCCGAGGAGGCCGCCCGCCTCGTGAAGGTCGCGTACGAGGAGCTGCCGGCCGTCTTCACGGTCGCCGCGGCGCTCGACCCCGCCGCCCCGCTCGTCCAGGACCCGGCGCTCCGCCCGGGCGACCCGCTGGCCGGCACCAACGTCCTGCGGGAGCACCGCGTCGTCTGGGGCGACGTCGACGCCACGCCGGCGGCCGTCGTGGTCGAGAACACGTACACGTTCCCGATGGTGACCCACTTCGCGATCGAGCCCCATGCGTTCGTCGCGGCGCCCGACGGGGACGGGATCGCCGTCTGGAGCTCCATCCAGCACCCGAGCTGGCTGCAGAAGCTGCTGGCGCAGCTGCTGGGGCTGCCGCTCTCGAGGGTCCGGGTCTACGCCCCCGATCCCGGGGGCGGGTTCGGCGGCAAGCAGCACGCGAAGTACGAGCCGCTGGTCGCCTTCATGGCGCTTCGGACCGGCCGGCCCGTGCGCCTGGTGCTGACCCTGGAGGAGACGTTCCAGGCCGTCCGGCGCGCCGCGGCCGAGGTCCGCGTCCGCACCGGCCTCCGCGCCGACGGGACGCTCGCCTTCCAGGACATCGCGGCGGACTACCTGGTCGGCGCCTATGCCGACATCGCGGACCGCGTCGTCGCCAAGGGGAGCTACCCGGGCTGCGGCCCGTACCGGGTCCCGGCCGCGCGGATTCTCGCCCGCAGCATCCTGTCGCACACCGTCCCCTCGACCGCCTTCCGCGGGTTCGGCAACCCGCAGGTCAACTGGGCGGTCGAATCCAACCTCGACGAGGGCGCGCGCGCGCTGGGGATCGACCGCCTCGAGATCCGCCTGCGCAACCTGGCGACGAAGGGCGAGGCGTTCATCCCCTTCGACACGCCGGCCGACGGCGACTGGGAGCAGGCGGTGCGGCGGGCCGCCGACCTGATCGGGTGGGGGACGCCCACGCCGCCCGGCCGCGGCCGCGGGATCGCCCTGGGGATCAAGTCGGGGCCCACGACCGGCCTCTCGTACGCGACGGTCCGCCTGCTGGTCGACGGCAGCGTGATCGTGTACGCCGGCACCTCCGACATGGGCCAGGGCGCCCGGACCGTCCTCGCCCAGGTCGCCGCCGACGAGCTGGGTGCCCCCCTCGACTGGGTCACCGTCGTGATGGGCGACACCGCCCTCGTGCCGTACGACCAGCAGACCTCGGCGAGCCGGTCGACCGTCCTCATGGGCAACGCCGTCCTGGCCGCCTGCCGCGACATCCAGGCGAAGCTCCGGGCGATGGCCGCCCGGCTGAACGGGGTCGACGAGGCGACGATCGAGGTCCGGCGGGGCATCGTCCGCCTGCCCGACCGCGAGCTCTCGATCCTCGAGGTGCTCCAGCCCGGGCTCGGCCGCCTCGGCGGCGAGCTGATCGGGAACGGCGAGATGCGCAAGGACGCCGAGCCGGACCACCCGCTGGGCGGGAGCGCGGCGTTCTTCGAGTTCAACTGCACGGCCGTGGAGGCCGAGGTGGACGAGGAGACCGGCGACATCACGCTCGTCCGCCACGTGACCGTGTCCGACGTCGGCAGGGCGATCAACCCGCTCCAGGTTCGCATGCAGGACGAGGGAGCGGCGATCCAGGGCCTGGGTCACACCCTGATGGAGCACTACCTCTTCGACGAGACGGGCCGGATCCGGAACCTCGGCGCCATCGACTACCGGATCCCCACCAGCATGGACCTGCCCCTCGAGATGCGCAGCGAGATCGTCGAGAACGAGGACGGCCCCGGACCATATGGCTCGAAGGGCATGAGCGAGGGGGCGCTTCTCGGCGTCGCGGCCGCGGTCGGCGCCGCGGTGCGCGACGCGACCGGCGTCGTTCTCCGCGACCTGCCGCTGACCCCGGAGCGCGTCTGGCGGGCGCTCCGGGAGCGGCCTGCGCCGTGAGCTACGTCATCGCCGTCGACCAGCGCCTCGGCGTCCCGCTCGCCGAGGCGAAACGGCTCGTCGGCGGGAAGGCGGCCAACCTCTCGGTCATGGCCCTCGACCTGGGCCTTCCTGTGCCGCCGGCGTTCACGATCTCGACGGTGGCCTGCAGCGAGTACCTCGCGCACGGCTGGCCGGCCGGCCTCGACGCCGAGCTGCGCGAGCACATGGCCCGGCTGGAGCGCGGCACTGGGCAGGGCTTCGGCGACCCGGCGAACCCGCTCCTCGTCAGCGTCCGGTCGGGCGCCCCGATCTCGATGCCCGGCATGATGGACACGATCCTCAACCTCGGCCTCGACGACGCCACGACGGCGGGGCTGGCGGCCGTGGCGGCGAGCCCGGCGTTCGCCGCCAGCTGCCGGGAGCGCTTCGAGACGATGTTCCGCGACATCGTCGGCGTCGAGGAGATCCCGGCCGATCCCTGGGCGCAGCTCCGGGCGGCGGTGGAGGCGGTCTTCCGCTCCTGGAACGGCGACCGGGCGCGCGCGTACCGCCGGCGCGAGGGGATCCCGGACGACCTCGGGACCGCGGTCACCGTCCAGGCGATGGTCTTCGGCAACCGCGGCGTCGACTCCGGGACGGGCGTGCTCTTCACCCGCAACCCGGCCTCCGGCGAGAACGTCCTGTACGGCGACGTGATGTTCGACGCCCAGGGCGAGGACGTCGTGGCAGGCACCCACGCCACCGAGCCGATCTCGTGCCTCGACACGCGGATCCCCGCCGTCGGCCGCCAGCTCCGCGACTACGCCGCGCGCCTGGAGCGGCACCACCGCGACCTCTGCGACATCGAGTTCACGATCGAGCACGGGCAGCTCTGGCTGCTCCAGTGCCGGATCGGGAAGCGGAGCCCGCAGGCCGCCCTGCGGATCGCGGTCGACATGGCCGAGAGCGAGTCGTTCCCGCTCTCCCGGGCGGAGGCCGTGCGCCGCGTCGCGCACCTGCTGGCGAACCCGCCGACGCGCGTCACCGAGCGGGGCGACGTCGGGCCGCCGCTCGCGACGGGCCTGCCCGCCTCGCCGGGCGTGGCCGCCGGCGAGATCGTCACCTCCCCGGATGCCGCGGTCGCGGTCGCGGAGGCCGGGCGAACCGTGATCCTCGTCCGGGCCGAGACCTCCCCGGACGACGTCCACGGGATGGCCAGCGCCGCCGGGATCCTCACGTCGACGGGCGGCCTCGCGAGCCACGCCGCGGTGGTGGCGCGCGGGTGGGGGATCCCCGCAATCGTCGGGGCGGCGGCCGTCACGGTCGGCCACGGGACGGTCGCGATCGGCGAGCGTGTCCTGCGGGTCGGGGAGACGATCACGATCGACGGGACGACGGGCGAGATCTTCGCCGGCGCCGCCGCCGGCGCGGCGGAGGTCGTGCCGGAGGCGGCGACGCTGCTCGCCTGGGCCGCCGAGCTCGGCATCGCCATCGACGAGGTGGGCGGCCCGGCGGGACCGGCCATGCCGGCGGAGCCGGCAGGCGCGGACGCGGCCGCGCCGACTCAACCCGCCTCCGCCTCCGCGCTCGCCGCCGACGACGTCGTGCGCGCCCTGGCCGTCAAGGGCTACGCGACGCCCGAGGGCCTTGCCACGGCGCTCCTCTGCGCGCCCGACGATGCCGGCGCGATCCTCGACCGGCTCGTCGCCGACGGCCTCGCCGAGATCGCCGCGGGCTCGTTCCGCCTGACGGCGGACGGCCGGGCGGTCGGCAAGGAGAGGCTCGCCGAGGACGGCGAGCGCTGGGGTGTACCCAACGCGCTCGCCGCGCTCGACGCGTTCCTCGCCCTCGACCACCGGATGAAGGAGACCGTCACGGCCTGGCAGGTGCGCGACGTCGACGGCACGCCGACCGTCAACGACCACTCCGACGCGGACTACGATGCCGGGGTCCTCGCCCGGCTCGACGCGCTCCACCGCGAGACGGCCGCGTGGCTGGCGCCGCTCGTCGCGGGCCTCCCGCGCCTGGCGGGGTACGCCGAGCGCCTGGAGCGGGCGGCGGCGGCAGCCCGGGCCGGCGACGGCCGCTACATCGCCTCACCCCGGGTCGACAGCTACCACGGCGCCTGGTTCGAGCTGCACGAGGACCTGATCCTCCTCGCCGGGCGGAACCGCAGCGACGAGGTGGCGGCCGGACGCGCCTGACGGCCGCGGTCGGCGGGCTCAAGCGCCGGGGATCGCTCCCGTGAGCTTGTCGTAGAGCGTCCCGGCGTTCAGGTTCTGGATGTACTCGAGCATGTAGCCCTGGCCGATGTCGACCGGCCCGAAGCGATCCTTGAAGCTCACGCGCGCCACGGTCTCCTCGCGGGACCAGCCGTTCGCGACCGCGGTGGCGACCGCGGTCTTCCACTCCATCAGGTGCGACCGCTGGACGTCGAGGTACTGCGTGCTGACGACCGGCCCGTGCCCGGGGACGATCCAGTCGACGTCGAGCGTGCGGATCCGCTCGAGCGCCGCCAGCCACTGCTCGACGTTCGACGTCATCAGCCAGGTCTGGCACCCGGAGAAGATCGTGTCGCCGGTGAAGACGACCCGCTCCTCGGGCACGTGGACCGCCAGCTGGCCCGGCGTGTGGCCCGGCGTGTGGAGGAGGTTGAAGGTGTGGTCGCCGACGCGCAGCGTCAGGTCGCCGGTGAAGACGATCGTGCCCTTGTTCGGGTCGCGGTAGTACTCGTCCCGGTCCGGCCACAGCGCGAGGCCCTCGGGGTCGTCGAGATCGGTTCCCCGGGCGTGCTCGCCGGGAACGGACTCGTACGCGTAGGCGAACGGGTCGAGCTCCGGGAAGACGACCATGAACCGCTCGTAGAGCTCGCGGTGGTTGACCACCGTGCCGGCGCCCTTGAAGAAGTAGTTCCCGAAGATGTGGTCGACGTGATGCTCGGTGTTGATGAGGTAACGGATCGGCCCGTGCGCCTCGGCCGCCTTCCGCATCGCGACGGCCTTCGTCGGGAGCTGGGGCGTGTCGATCACCACCACGCCGTCGGACGTGGTGACGAAGCTGGGGTTGCAGCCGCGCAGCCTGGTGATCGTGAAGACGTTGGGGGTCACGCGCTCCATCTCGAGCGCACCGGTCGGCTCGACCTGGGCGGCCGTGGTCACGGCATCAGCTCCTGTCTACTGAGTGGCGGTGAGGCCGCCGTCGATCCCGAGGATCTGCCCGGTCACGAACGACGACGCGTCCGAGCAGAAGAAGAGCGCCGCGCCGGTGAGGTCCGAGGTCCCGCCGACCCGCCCGAGCGGAATCCGGCTCACGATGCCGGCCCTGAACGCCGGATCGTCGAGGAGCATAGCCACCTGCGGCGTGTCCACGAACGTGGGGGCGATCGCGTTGACGTTGATCCCGTGCTTGGCCCACTCCGTCGCCCACTGGCGCGTCAGCGAGGCGATGGCGCCCTTGGCGGCCACGTACGCCGAGTAGCCGGCGTTGATCCCGAGGGAGGCGCGGACGGACGAGATGTTCAGGACGCGGCCGCCGCGGCCGCCGGCGATCATCGCCCTGACGGCCGCCTGGGTCGCCAGCAGCGTGCTCCGCACGTTCAGCTCGTAGATCCAGTCCCACGCGTCGCGGGGGTACTCCTCGGCGTCGAAGAGGACCTTGCCGGCGCCCCCGCCGACGCAGTTGACGATGATGTCCAGGCGTCCGAACCGCTCCACGGTGGCGGCGACGATCCGCTCGCAGTCCGCCTCGACCGTCACGTCCGCGCCGAGCGCGAGGACGTCCGCACCGGCCTCGCGGAGCTTCGCGGCCGTCGCCTCCGCGCGCTCCTCGGTCACGTCGACGACCGCCACGCGGGCGCCGGCCCCGGCGAGCGCCGCCGCCATCGCCGAGCCGATCGCTCCGCCGCCGCCGGGGATGAGGGCGACGCGCCCCTCCAGGCTGAAGACGTCGAGCTGGCTCATGGGGCTCCCTTCGCGGTCCGTCTCGCGGTCACTCGCACGCATCCCGTATCATCGATTATCGAGCATACGCCGGCACGATCAGCCGGTCAACGACCGGCGTCTCGCCAGTCACGTGGCGTTTCTTGTGGGAAAGCCCGGTGCGCGGGGGCGCTCGATCCAAGTACCCTCCGGCCATGAGCACTCCGCCCCGCGCCACGCCCGGCCGCTGGTTCCGGACCGCCGAGCTGCTCGCCGTGGGCAGCGAGCTCACGACGGGTGAGACGCAGGACACGAACGGCGGCGAGCTGGCCCGCTCGCTCTCCCTCCACGGGGTCGTCGTGCGCCGGATCACCGCCCTTCCCGATGAGCTCGAGCTCGTCACGGGCCACCTCCGCGAGGCGCTGGCGGCGGTCGACCTGCTGGTCGCCACGGGTGGCCTCGGCCCCACGCCGGACGACCTCACGCGCGAGGCGGTGGCCGCCGCGGTCGGCGAGGTCCCGGCCGTCGACCCCGACCAGGAGGCCTGGCTGCGGAGCCTCTTCGCGCGCCGCGGGATCCGGCTCCCGGAGGTGAACCTCAAGCAGGCCTGGCTGATCCCCTCGGCCGCCCCGATCCCGAACCCCAACGGGACGGCGCCGGGCTGGTGGGTCGACCGCCCCGACGGTCGGGTGATCGTGCTCCTGCCGGGCCCGCCGCGCGAGCTGCGCCCGATGTGGCGCGACTGGGTCCTGCCGCGGCTGCGGGAGCGCGGGCTGGGCGACGGCCGGCTGGTCCGGACGCTGCGGACCTACGGGATCGGCGAGTCGCACGTCGCCGAGCTCCTCGGCGAGCCGATGCTGCGGGCCGCCAACCCGGTGGTCGCGACCTACGCGCGCGCCGACTGGCTCGACGTGCGGATCTCGGCGGTGGACGAGGCCGACGCGGAGGGACGGGTGACCCGGTCCGCGTCGGACGTCGTCCGGGCGACCGAGGCGAGCATCCGCGAGATCCTGGCCGGCCACGTGCTCACCGAGGGCGAGACGTCGTGGGCCGACCTGGTGGCCGAGGCGACGGCCCGCGAGGGCGTCCGCTTCGCGGTGGTCGAGGCGGGGACGCACGGGGCGCTGGGGGCGCTCCTCGCCGAGGTTCCGACGCTCGAGCGGGAGGTGGCCCACGGGCCGGCGGTCGCCCGCGACGTCGCGGCGTGGCCCGTGGAGGACGAGGCCCTCGCGGTCGCTCGCGACGCCGGCGTGGAGGTCGGCCTGGCCCTCGTGGCGCACACGGACGGCACGCAGACGCTCCTCCGCGCGGCGGTCGCCGCCCCGGACGCGGGGTGGTCCCGGGTCCTGGACCTGCGGCTCTTCCAGCACGGTGCCCACGGTCGGTTTCGCGCTGCCGTGGCCGCCGCCGCGTTCCTCGTGGAGGTGCTCGGCGAGGAGCCGTAGCCGCCGGCCCGGCCCGCCGTCCGGACCCGGGAATCGCAGCGCCCCCGGTCAGGGTGGGGGAGACCGAGGGCGCTGCTTCAGTGGCGCATCGGGGAGGGGGGATCGACCGATGCGCCTTGGAGGAATGGTCGGGGGTCGTGCGTCCGGGTCCGAAGGGCCAATCGGCCCCTAGTCGGGGGGCCGATCGCCCGGCGGTCGACTCAGTCTGCGGGCTCGACCTTGTGGCTGAACGCGGACGTCCTCGAGACGACCTGGACGAAGACCTGGCCGCGCGGCAGGACGATCTCGGCACCGCTGGCGTCGACGAAGCGCGTCCGGGACTTGGCGTCCTTCTTGACCCAGCGGCCGGTGACGAGCTTGCCGTCGGCGAAGACCCACGCCTTGTTGGAGCCGATCGAATCCGCCTCGAGGCGGCCGAGGGCGGGCCCGGTGATCGACGAGCTCACCCGGATCGGCACGAGCATCACCACGACGGTGGTCGGGGCAATCCGGGGCCCGGTGCCCTTGGCCCCGCCGCCGGGGTTCGCGCCGTTGCCCGCGTCGAAGTGGGGCCGCCCGTCGACGGTGCGGAGCCAGGTGTTTGTCGCCTGGTCGTAGAGATAGCCCACCCGCTCGGAGGTGTAGGTGATGGCGATGGAACCCCCGTCCTTGCCGCGCTCGGCGACGACGACTGCATCGCGGAAGGGCTGGAGGACCCCGGGCGCCGCGGGATCGTAGGGCAGGCGATCGGAGGTCGCCTTCAGGTTCCGCTCGGCCCACGTCCGGAGCCGCGTCCCCTCGGTGAAGAGGTTGTGCGGCGCCCGCCGGAAGGAGACCCGCCGGGTGGCCTTGCCGTCCGCGTTCAGGACGAGCGTCTGGTTGCCGCGCAGGAAGGCCTTGAGCGGCGGTGGGCCGCCCGCGTGGAGGTAGACCGCCGTCCACTCGGCCGCCCAGCGCACGAAGTAGAGGCGGGCGCTCCGGACGGGCCCGATCGACCCGGCGTCCTGCCCCTGGTAGACGGCCATGTAGCGGGGGATCCCGCCCTCGACGGGGGCCTGCCAGACGATGCTCGCTGCCGCCAGGCCGGCCTGGGGCCGGGCGGCCGGGGAGTCGTCCAGCATCACCGCGATCGGGTAGCGGTGCGCGAGCTCGGGCGTGGTCGCCACGCCGGAGAGGTCCTCGTAGGTCGGCCCGGGGCTGGCGGACGGCGATGGGGAGGGCGATGCGTCGCCCGAGGGCGACGGGCTGGAGGACGCGGACGCCCCCGCCGAGGGCGAGGCGCCCGGGGTGGTGGCCGACGGCACCGGCGTCGTCGAGTCGCCGCACGCCGCAAGGACGAGGGCAAGGGTGGCCAGGACGACGAGGAGGCGAACAGCTCCGCGGCGGGAACCCGGTTCGCGCGGGGAGATCCTTCTGCGCATCGCGGCCAACCCTACCCCAGGCCGCGCCGACCCGCTGGCGCCCGATCCCGCACGAGGCCTGCGCCTCGGCCGGCAGTCCGCGCCGCCATCGGCCGGGGGCCGTCCGGTGGTATGCTGAGATCTCTCGTCGCAGTGCGTGGCGAGCCGTCGCGTGGTCGATCCCCTTCTCGAACGGACCGTGCGCTCCGCCCTCCCAGTTCGGGAAGCAAGGAGGTCCCTCGTGGCCACCGGCACCATCAAGAAGGTCGTCGCCGACCGCGGATTCGGGTTCATCGTCGCCGACGACGCCAAGGAGTACTTCTTCCACCGCAGCGGCGTGGAAGCTTCGCTCGACTTCGACCGGCTGGTCGGCGGCGAGCGCGTCGAGTTCGAGATCGAGCAGAGCCCCAAGGGTCCGCGCGCCGCGCGCGTCCGCGCGGTCTGACGGCCCAGCTGCGCCACGCGGCGGCGGCGGGCGACCGTCCCGCGCCAGCGCACGATCCCACCGCGGGCCCGGCAACGGGCCCGCGGAACCCGGGTCCTGATCCGGAGGTGGATTCCGTGAAATCGCTCACGTCCCTCGTCGCTTCTCTCGCCAAGGCCGCGCCGGCGGACCGGATCGAGCTCCGCGAGCCGATCCTGGCGCATGGCGTGGCGGCCATCGCGCCGCTTGCCGAGCTGGCGGCCGCGGATCCCGACCTCGGGCCCGCCGTCACCGCGTGGCTGGAGGTCCTTGCCCGCCGGGACGAGGAGGCGCGCCTGCCCGTCATCGCCGCCCTGCGCGTGCTCGTGGCGAACTCCGGCGAGGAAACGAAGCGTCACGCCACGGACGCCCTGGGGCGTCTCGGCGTCCCGGCCTCCGCGGCCCGTCGGCGAGCGGCGGCCGCCAAGGCCTGACCCGCGCCCGCGAGGGCCCGACCCGCGCCCGGCCACCCGCGATCGCGCCCCGGCCCGGGATGGGCGACGGGGCGTCACGCGCGGCGGTAGATCCCCGCGTCGCGCGTCATGAGCCCGTGCTCGACGAGATGGCGCCGCGGCGCGTCAGCCCGGAGCGCGGAACAGGTAGATCGCCCAGCCCAGCGTGTCGCGGCCCCAGCGCATGTACGTCTCCACCTCCGCCCGTGCGCGCCGCAGGAGCTCCGGCACGTCCGGGTCGTCGGCATGGGTCCCCGCATACCGCTCGGCCGCGCGGAGCTGCAGCATCTCGTAGCGGTCCCAGTCGGCTTCCGTGCTCGGCAGGACGTACAGCAGGGTGAGGCCCTCCTCGGCGCCGATCGTGGCGTTCCCGTGGAGGGTGGAGAAGTCGTCGGCCTCGACGCCCGCGGCGGCAAGGTACGCCGGCTCGGGTGCGTGCCGCCAGTAGGGCTCCCCCACGAGGACGAGGCCGCCGGGACGCGCCGCCTCGCGCAGGGCCCGGAGCGTCCCCCGGTGGCCACCCCAGATCCAGCTCGCACCCAGGCAGGCCGCGAGATCCGCGCTCGCCGGCTCGGCGGGGTGGGCCGCGGCGTCGCCCTCGACGAACTGCAGGTCCGCGGCGGGCACCCGTGCCGCGGCGCGATCACGGGCGACCCGCAGCTCGTAGGGTGAGATGTCGACGCCGAGGCCGTGGATCCCGAAGCGCTCCGCGAGCCGCACCAGCAGCTCGCCCTTGCCGCAGGCGGCCTCCCAGGCGCGGGCACCCGGCGCGAGGTCGAGGAGGCCGACCAGCTCGTCGAGCCGCTCGGAGCTCGCCGGGTTGCAGACGACGTGGTCCGCGTGCGTGATGGCGAAGTACTTCCAGGTGTCCATCGCGTGATTGTGCGCGACGCGCCGGTCAGCCGCGGCGGTAGATCCCCGCGTCGCGCGTCATCAGCCCGTGCTCCACGAGGTGGCGCCGCAGCGAGGCGACATCCGGGTGGAAGAGGGCCAGCCGCGCGTTGACCTCCTTCTCCGGGTACGGCCGATCCTCTGCGAAGCAGCGCTCCCGCAGGTAGCGCAGGACGACCAGCCTCTTCTTCTCCTGGGCGGGGATCGAGACGAGGCGTCCGTCGACGACGAACGCCCGCAGCACCTTCGCGTCGAACGCCGGGAGCGGCTCGCCGTCCGGCCCGGGCAGCACGGCGGCCTGCTCCTGCGCCCGGTCGAGCTCGCCGAGCTGGCGGCCGAGCGCCTGCAGGCGCGCGATCCGCAGCGAGTACTCCACGTACGGGTGGCTGGAGTGCCCTTCGACCAGGCCGGCGGCCTCCAGCCGCTTCAGGTGGTGGACGACCGTGCCCGGCGTGAGCTCCACGGCTGCGGCCAGCTCCTCGACGGTGTACGGCCGCGCCGCGAGCAGCCCGACGATCCGCAGTCGCGACGCGTCGGAGAGGGCCTTGAGGGTGAGCAGCAGGTCTTCGTCCATGGCCGACGGATCGTGACAGACGATTTGATATCCGTCAAACCGTGGGTGGGAGCCCGCGGCGGACGGGCGGAGCGGTCAGGCGCCCCGGTCCGCCGGATCGGCGGCGGCTCGCGACTCGACCAGCGTCGTCGGCGCGTTGTGGATCGCCGGGATGCTGCCCAGGCGCCCGGCCTGGTAGTCCTCGAACGCCTGGATCACCTCGGCGCGGGTGTTCATCACGAACGGGCCCATCCAGGCGACCGGCTCCCGGATCGGACGCCCGCCAAGGACCAGGACGTCGAGGCTCGGGCTTCGGCTCTCCTGGACCTGGTCGGCGTCGACCGTGATCGTCGAGCCCTCACCGAGGACCGCCAGCTGCCCGGTCCCGATCGGCCGTCGGTCGGTGCCGACGGAGCCGCGGCCGGCGAGGACGTAGACCAGGGCGTTGAAGTCGGGGCGCCACGGCAGCGAGAGCCGGGCGCCGGGGCCGATCGTGGCGTGGACGAGCGCCATGGGCGTGTAGGTGGATCCGGGACCGGCGTGGCCGGCGACCTCGCCGGCGATCACCCGGACCAGGGCCCCGCCGTCGGCCGACGAGACGAGCCCGACCTCGCGGGCCCGCAGGTCCTGGTAGCGCGGCGCGGACCACTTGAGCTCGCGGGGCAGGTTCACCCACAGCTGGATCCCGTGGAACAGGCCTCCGCTCACGACGAGCGCCTCGGGCGGCTTCTCGATGTGGAGGATCCCCGCTCCCGCGGTCATCCATTGCGTGTCGCCGTTGGTGATCACGCCCCCGCCGCCGTTGGAGTCGCTGTGCTCGAACGTGCCGTCCATGATGTAGGTGACGGTCTCGAAGCCGCGATGCGGGTGCCAGGGGGTGCCCTTCGGCTCGCCCGGCGCATACTCGACCTCGCCCATCTGGTCCATGTGGACGAACGGGTCGAGGTCCGCGAGGTCGACCCCCTGGAAGGCGCGCCGGACGGGAAATCCCTCGCCCTCGAAGCCCCTCGGCGCGGTCGTCACGCTCCTGACGGGTCGCTGGCGAACGGCGAGCGGGTCAGGATCGGGGATCCTCGGCAGGACGGTGAGGTCGGGGACGCTGATGGCAGGCATGTCGATGGGCCCCTCGCGGTGTAGTTGTACGCGCAACTATACCCGATGTGTGTGCGCCAGGCTGGAGGTGAGGCAAGCGGTCGCCGATCACCATCGAGATATCGGCACACGGAGCCCTAGTCCCCGAGGCTTGCCCGGAAGAACTCGACGATCCGGCGCTCGTACTCGGCCGGTGCGGCGAACGCGGCCTGGAGGTGGAGCGCCCGGGGGACGAGCCAGGGCTCGTAGGCGGGGACGAACGTCGCGTGCGCCGCGGCGAGATCCTTCGCGTGATGCACTTTGAGGTCGACATCCTCCAGCCCATGGACGATGGCCAGCGGCCGGACCCCGATCTTCTCGACCTCGTCCACGGGGCGGCGCGCGGTCAGGTCGTCGTTCGCGATGATCTTCGCCCAGGCAATGACGCCCGGGCGGAGCCAGGTCGGGAAGCCTTCGCGGGCGATGCGCTCGTCGAACACGACCCCGAGGTCGGCAAAGGCGCTGTCGGCCCAGGTGGCGGCGATCGCCTGCTCCTCGCCCATCGCGATGATGGCCGAGGATCCGCCGAGCGATTCGCCCATCAGCCCGATTCGGCTCGCCCCGAGGCCCTGCGCCGACTGGAGCCAGTCCCACGCGCCGAGGACGTCGAGGTACTCCTCCGAGCCCCAGCCCGATCGACCGTCCTCGATGTCGGAGTCGCCCTGGTCGCGCATGTCCATCATCAGGACGGAGAAGCCGTTGCGGGCGAGCATCCCCGCGGGCAGCAGGACGACCGGGTCGTGGCGGCAGCTGTTGATGCCGTGGACGACGATGACCGCCGGCGCGCCGGCCTTCTCGGCTGGGACCCACCAGGCGCGGATCGTCAGCCTCGGCTGGCGCGCGTCGCGGCTCGGGAAGCTGACCTCCTGGTAGCCCGGCATGGCATAGGGCGTCGTGTCGAAGCCGCCCGCCGTGAACTCCTCGGAGATGCCCTTCGTGCCGAAGCTCGCCGGCGTGTCGTCAGGGAACCTGCCGTCACAGCGGGGGGCGGCAGCCGTCAGCCGGCCGTAGCCGTAGGAGCTCGCACCGGCATACGCGGCGACGCCGAGTGCCAGGACGACCCCCAGCCCCACGGCGATCCATCGACGACGTTCGCGCATCGCACCCTCCTCGGCGTGGCCCTGGGTCGCCGTCCGGGCGTCAGGCGCCCGGCTGGACCTGTCCCGATCGCTGGGACGTGCAGATGACCGGGTCTGTTGCACCAGTTCGTCGCCACCGGGAGGTTCAGCCCGCGGCCACCGTGGGCGGTGGTCGTGGATCCGGCCAGAGCCGAACGGCCCCCGACGCCCAGCGAGCCGCGGACCTCTCGGCGCGGATGTCGGCAACGCCGCGGGATACCCTGAGCGACGACGAGCGCAGTGGAGGACCCGCCGCATGGCCATCGACTTCGGGCGCGTCGAGGTGCTCACCTTCGACTGCTACGGCACGCTGATCGACTGGGAGGCCGGGATCCTCGCCGGGCTCCGGCGCGTGCTCGACGCGCGCGGCGTCACGGCCGACGACGACGGCCTGCTGGAGCGCTACGCGCGGCACGAGGCGGCGATCGAGGCCGGCGCCTACCGGCGCTATCGCGACGTCCTGGCGCTGGCGCTCCGTGGCGTCTGCGCGGAGATCGGGGTGGAGCCCTCGGGCGCGGAGGCGACGGCGTTCGGCGGCTCGGTGGGCGAGTGGCCGGCGTTCCCGGACTCGGCGGATGCCCTGGCGCGCCTCGCGCGACGCTTCAGGCTGGGCGTCATCACGAACTGCGACGACGACCTGTTCGCCGCCTCTAACCGTCGGCTGGGAGTGACGTTCGACTGGGTGATCACGGCGGAGCAGGTCGGGAGCTACAAGCCGGACCGGCGCAACTTCGAGGTCTCCTTCGAGCGGATCGGCGTCCCGCGGGAGCGGATCCTCCACGTCGCCCAGAGCCTCTTCCACGACCACGTCCCGGCGAAGGAGCTCGGGCTGACGACGGCCTGGATCGACCGCCGCCGCGGCCGGCCCGGGAGCGGCGCCACCCCGCCTGCCTCCGCGGCGCCGGACCTCGCCGTCCCGGACATGGCGATCTTCGCGGACGTGGCGACGGCGTAGGAGGCCGTGCTGGGCTCGCGGGACGAACGCCCGGCCTGCGAGGCGGCGGACGGCCGGCTCAGAACACCCGGCGCAGGCCGGGAAGCCGCCGCAGGACCAGGGCGCTGACGGCCAGCGAGCCGGCCAGCGTCGTCGCCACCAGGATCGACGCCTTCACGAGGGCCGGGACGGGCAGGTCGAGGAGGACGTAGGCGAGCGGGTACAGGATCAACGGGTGGACGTAGTAGATGCCGAACGAGTTGGCGCTCAGCGTCCGCCAGGCGGGGCCCGCGCCGTCGATCCACTTCTGGAAGAAGGCGATGCCGGCGATGACGGCCGTGAGGCAGAAGGCTGCGAACAGGAGCGCCGCGATCGCCCGCTCGGGCACGTTCGTCGGCAGCCCGTTCAGCCGGAAGGTCAGGTAGGCCACGCCCGTCAGCACGCAGCCCCAGCCCCACGGCCCGAGGTCCGGCCGGAAGCCGGTCGCGCCGAGCCAGCCGCGCCGTTCCGCGTAGATCCCCAGGACGAAGTAGCCGACGTAGAACGCGATCCGCGCCGGCTGCACCGTGAAGGGAAACAGGGGCATCCAGTCGTCGAGGCCGTGGGACGGCGCGAAGAGGGCCGACCCGGCGGCCGTCAGGGCGACGAACGCCACGAACAGGCGGGGCCGCGGCTGCTCCACCCGCGGCACGCTGGCAGCCAGGCGCGGGCTGGCTTCGTGGACCCACGCGAGGACGAGGAAGAGGGCCAGCAGGACGCCCAGGAACCAGTAGACCGACTGCTGGAACATCGGGCCCCAGAAGTCGGTGGTCCAGAACTCCAGGTAGCCCATCGGGTTGTCCCGCGACACGTAGATCATGTACGTGGCGAGCGGGGCCAGGAAGACGACCCCGAAGACCCACGGGATCGCCAGCCGCACCAGCTTCTCCCGGACGAAGCCCCCGGTCCCGCGTCGGCGGAGCGACGGAAGCGCGAAGAACCCGGCCACGAAGAAGAGGGCCGGCATGTTCGGGACGTCGACGAGAAGGACGAGCATCGTGAAGAAGATGCTGCGATCCGGGTCGAGGACGTACCACCACTCGGGCGCGAAGAGCATGTAGGTGATCGAGGCGTGCAGCACGATCACCATCACGATGACGAAGGCCCGGAGGTTGTCCAGGAAGTACAGCCGCGGCCGCTCCGTCATCGTGGCCCTCGAGCTCCCAGCGTGGCCGCCGCTCAGGCCCGCGCGGCCAGGTCGTCCAGGTAGGCCTTGATGGAGGGCACCGCCGTGAGGCGCCGCTCGAAGTAGTCGTTGACGGCGCGCAGCGCCTCGTCCTTCACCTGGTCGACCTGCGCCGTGCGCTCGGCCGAGCCGCGGCGGCCCCGCAGGTTGGAGCGGACCTCGAGGAGCTGGCGCACCATCTCCGCCTCGGAGCGCCCGTCGAGCGCCGCGATGGCCGACATGATGAGCGCGTCGGTCTGCTTGAGGAGCGTCTCGTAGTCGAACTCGGCGCCGGGGCGGTCGGCCTCGTCGAGGGTGCGGATCTGGGCGGCGACCTGGTACAGGACGGTGGTCGGCTCGTCGAAGAGCTCGCGGAGATAGGCTGCCTCGGCGTAGCGGCCGGTGAGGCGGAAGATGTTGTAGAGCCGGCGGGCGACCTTGCCCCAGTTCGGGTCCTTCGTCGTGTACTTGACGACCTCGTGCTCCAGCTGGTCGACGTACTCGTCGACCGCGTCCGCGGAGAGCTGCTCCACGAGGCGTGTGAAGAGCGGCAGCGACTCGGCCTCGAGGTAGACCTCCTGGAAGTAGGGGTCGATGAAGCCATCGAGGGCGGTGATCGTGCCGTCCGGCGCCTCCCACGTGACGTCGAGCATGTTGCTGGCGTTCGCCAGGGCCCGGCGCGCCGGGTCGGCGACGATCCAGTCGAGCTTGCACCAGCCCGGATCGGCCGCCGCCTGCACCCAGGTCAGCTCGTCGGGACGGCCGTCGCGGACGATCGCGACGTGGCCGGCGGCGACCTCGTCGGCGGTCCACGAGATGGGGCTCCCGGCGCGCACCGGCGTGCCGCCGCGCTCGGCGTCGAACGGGTAGCTGCCGAACTTCACCTCCCAGAGCCGGAAGGTGGGCCCGACCCGCGTCGCGAGAGCCTTCTCGCGGATCACGTCGGCCAGGATCCTGCAGGCCTCCTCGCGGGTGGGGGCGGCGATGTGGATCCGCTCGAAGTAGTCACAGTCGCCGGGGAAGGACTGGACCTTGTCCTGGGCGGCGGATCCTGAGAGCGCGAGCGCCGTGAGGACCGTCGGCGGTCGGTCGGGGAAGCCGACGATGTCGCCGATCGCGCGGAAGCGCGCGAGGTCGCGCGCCGTGAAGTCCAGCATGGAGACCCGGTGGCCGTAGATCCCGCTGTCGACATCCACGACGATGTCCCCGCCCTTCGACTCGGCCTCGAGGGCCGAGACCCACTGGGCGGCCTCCGCCTCGTCGAGCTCGACGCCCAGTCGCTTGGCCAATTCGATCACCCCGTCGAGCGCCGCCGACCGCCCGTCCACGTCCGCATTCATCGTCGCCGCCTCTTCGCTACGCGTGGCGACTAGTATCCGGCGAACGCACCCCGAAGGAAGGCCCGTGACCGCAGAGACCTGGATCAGCGTGGACGTGGAGACGTCGGGCCCGACCCCGGGCACCGGCAGCCTGCTCGCGATCGGCGCCTGCCTCGTCGATCGCCCGGAGGTGGGCATCGAGATCCTCGTGCGCCCGGACCCTGCGCTCCCGTGGAGCGACGCCGCGGCGATGGTCCACGGGCTGAGCCGCGAGCTGCTGGCCCGCGATGGCCTGGAGCCGCGCGCCGCGATGGAGCTCCTGGTCGGGTGGCTGGAGCGGGTCGTGCCACGCGGGAGCCGTCCCGTCTTCGTGGCCTTCAACGCGCCGTTCGACTGGATGTTCGTGGCGGACGCCGCGTGGCGCCACCTCGGGCGGAACCCGTTCGGGATCAGCGCGCTCGACCTCAAGGCGCTCTACCTGGGGCGCCATCTCGACGAGGCGCTCACGTGGGCCGAGACCTCGAGCGACCACGTCCGCACGCGCCACCCGGTCGACCTGCCGCACACGCACCGGGCGCTCGACGACGCCCGGGAGCAGGCCGCCCTCTGCCGCGCCATCCGCGGCAGGTGACGTTCGTCCGTCCCGCGTCGTGACCCTTGGCCGGTTTCGGGGACGGCCCGGCGGGCCCTATGGTTCGGGCAGCGAACGGACCGCCAACACCCGGACCATCTCCGGCGGCGCGTCGACCCTCCGGCGGGATGTCGGGCGGCGGCGGAGCCGGAACCCTTTCCGACCCGGCGGTCCGTTCTCGTCTGTCCACCCCTCGACTGGGGGCGTCTCGCAGCTGGCCCGGGTCAGGGGGCGATGAGGGTCACCCGGACCTGGTAGACGCCGCGCCGCGGATCGAGGCCGAGCCGGCGCAGCGTCGCGACCGAGAGGTCGGCGACCCGCGCCTTCCGGGTGCCGGCGCGACAGCCGCACGCGTCGACAACCCGCACGGTGATGCAGCGACCGCCCGCGCAGACCCGCGCCCGCGGGCCGTTGGCGCCGCGGGGAAGGTAGCGGGCGCCCGGCATCGCGACGTGCGCGATTCCGGCGTAGCCGCGGGTGCCGAAGTACCAGGTTGCCGCGCCCCGGACCGTCAGGCCACGCCGGAGCTGGGACCACAGCTTCGCGGGCCGCGTTGCCGCCCGGACGGCGGCCCGGGGTGCCGCGGGCTGCGCGGCCGCGGGCTGCGCGGCTGCGGGCGCGGGCTGCGGGGCTGCGGCCGGGGGCGCCGGCGCCTCCGAGGTCGCGGGCACGGGCTGCGCCTCGGAGGTCGCGGCATCGAGCGCGCGCGCCTCGGCCGGCGTGGCGGGCAGGTCGTGGAGGTCCGGGGAGCCCAGCGTCACGGCAGTCGTGAGCGGGAGGTCCGCGAGCGTGGGAGCCGACGGGTCGACGTCGGGGAGGATCCCCTCGACCGGCGCGGAGTCGGCGAGGGCGGGGAGGGGGGCGAGCACGCCGGGGGCCGGAGTCGCATTCACGATGAGCGTGAGCAGGGCGGCCACCACGGCGGCCCGCCAGGGGCGGGAGGTGGTGAACAGGGTTGGGCGCCTCGTTGGGTCGCGACCGCTCTGGGGGCCAGCGACCGGTCTCGCGGCGGGCCGGGCGGGCCCGCCGTGCCGGGGATCTCCCGGGGGGAGTCCAACCCATCTGGGCGGGTTCGGGACTCCGCGGACGCGAATTCTAGCAGGGATCCGTCAAAAACATGCAACCACAGCGAGCCCGGCCACCAGGTCGGGCATCGAGCCGCAGGCCAGGCCGGTGCCGTCGAGGCGGCCGGCCCGTGCTCAGGCGAGCGTCGCGTGGACGATGGCGCCGACCTCGGGCCCGGCCTGGACGACGACGCCCCCCTCCGGCGACCAGATGCCCGACCCGCCGGCGGCCCGCGCGTAACCGCCGCCCGTCGAACCGGCGAAGCTCGCGACGACGACCCAGACGTGATGGTCGGCCGCGACGCGCCGCGCGCGCTCGCCCGGGACCGCGGCGTCCTCCGCGGATTCCAGGACGCCGGCGAGGTAGGCGTCGATCCCGAGCGCGGCGGTGGCGGCGGCGTGCTGCGGGATCCCGGTGTCCCTGCAGATGGCGAGGCCCAGCCGCCAGCCGTCGACGTCGAGCACGGTCGGCGCGCCACCCGGGCCAAAGCGGGTCGGCTCCGACCCGCCGAGCCACATCTTGCGGTAGACGACGGCGGCCCCGGCCCCGTCGACGGCCAGCATGGCGATGTGCTCCCGGCCCGCCTCGCCGGCCACCGGGGCGCCCACCAGCGCCAGCGATCCCGTCTCGGCACAGGCGGCGACGAGGGGCGCCAGGCGGGGGTCCGCGACGTCGATCGCCGGGGCGTCGGGCTCGTATCCCGTCAGCGACAGCTCGGGGAAGACGACCACGCGGGCGCCTGCCGCACGAACGACCGCCGCGTGCGTCTCGGCGTTCGCCGCGACGTCGCGAGGGGCGCACGCGGGCTGGGCAGCCGCGACCACCAGTCCCTCACGCACGCGAAGCCTCCCACCACGTGCCCGCAACCGGGCAGAGCCTCAACGATAGGCGTCGATGCAAGGAATGGGGCGTGTCACCGACGCGGCGCACCGCCGACGACGTGGCAGCCCTTCCGGGCGCCGCTCGGATACCCCCACCCAGTATTGACAAGAGACTTGACAGGAGGCTGCTTCGGGCGCACTATTCCAGCGAGCTGGCGTGTCAAGACTTGACACGCCCGTACGCATGTCCGGCGCGGAGAAGCCCTGGCCGGGGCGCCGCCGGAGCGACGGGACCCCGACGGGCGGGGGGGAAGCGGGGATCGCGAGCGCGCGCGAGCCCCACCACGCGGGAGCACTGGTTGGCCGTCGGCGTCGCAGCCGAAGTCAAGAGCAAGCTGACCGTCCTCGACGTCGTCGGGGAGACCGTCCAGCTGAAGAAGGCGGGCACCACCTACAAGGGCCTGTGCCCCTTCCACTCGGAGAAGACGCCGAGCTTCATCGTCACGCCCGTGCGCGAGAGCTGGCACTGCTTCGGCTGCGGTGAAGGCGGCGACATCTTCAGCTTCGTCATGCGCCGCGACGGCCTCGGGTTCCCGGAGGCCCTGCGCCTGCTGGCGGCCCGGGCCGGCGTCGAGATCGACGAGCGGACCTCCCGCGAGGACGCCCGCCGCAGGCGCCTCCACGACGTCGTCGAGTCGGCGATCGCCTTCTACCACGCGGTCCTCACGAAGTCCGCGGCGGGCGAGCGCGCCCTCACCTACCTGCACGAGCGCGGCTTCACCGACGAGACGATCGAGTGGGCGAACCTGGGCTGGGCCCCGCCCGACTGGGACGCCCTGGGCCGAACGCTGGAGAAGCGCCGCCAGATCGGCGCGGCGGAGCTGACCGAGGTGGGGCTGGCCACGCCCCGCAAGGGCGGCAACGGGGCCTACGACCGCTTCCGGGCCCGGGTCATCTTCCCGATCCGCGACGCCACCGGCAACGCCACGGGCCTGGGCGGCCGCGTGCTCAAGGGCGCCGACGGCGCCGACCCCGAGGGCCCGAAGTACCTCAACTCGCCGGCGACGCCGCTCTTCGACAAGAGCCGCACCCTCTACCTCCTCGATCGCGCGAAGGCGCCGATCCGCAAGACGGGTGCGGCCGTCATCGTCGAGGGCTACACGGACGCGCTGATGGCGCACCAGGCGGGCTTCACGAACGTCGTCGCAAGCCTCGGCACCGCCCTCACGCCCGGCCAGGTGGCGCTGCTCATCCGCTACGCGGCGAAGAAGATCGTCCTCGCCTACGACGTCGACCCGGCCGGCGAGAAGGCCGGCACCCTCGGCGTGACCGCCCTGGAAGGGCTGACCCGCCAGCTGGCGGCGTCCGACACCGACGTCGAGCTCGACGAGGTGCGCGTCGCGCGGCTCCCCGACGGCAGGGATCCTGACGAGGTGATCCGCGAGAGCCCCGACGCCTGGCGCGAGGCGATCCGCACCGCGCTGCCGATCGTGGAGTACCTGATCGACTTCCACGCCCGGGGCGCCGACCTGCGCACGACCGGCGGCCGGGCGCGCTTCATCGACGCGATCCTGCCCACCCTCCGGACGGTTCGCAACCCCGTCCTGCGCGACGGCTACCTGCAGACGCTGCGCCAGGTGTCCGGGGTGGAGGAGCGGGTGCTCCTCGAGGCCCTGCGCCGGGCGCCGGACGGGGGCCGGGGCGGCGCCGGGGTGCCGGGCGGGCGCGGGGCGACGGGCGCGGCCGACGGTGGGCGCATCTCGGCGGACTCCGTGATGGCGTCGCCGGACGCGTTCGATCCGCGCGCCGTCCTCCGCGCGATCAGCCCGGTCGAGCGAGAGCTGCTGCGATTCCTGCTGCTGGCCCCCGAGCTGCAGGTCGAGACGGCGGAGCGGCTGGTGCCGGCCGACCTGCCGTCGACACCGGCCCGCGAGCTCTGGTCGGCCGTCCTCGCCGTGCGCGCGGCGGGCCCGTACACGTCGGAGGCGGTCTACGCCCGGCTCGATCCCGAGACGCAGGCCCTGATGGCCGCGCTCCTCGGTGGAACGGGGACCGTGGCCGTGGGCGGGTCCGCCGGACGGCCACCGGCCGGGCAGGCCGAGCAGGGGATCGAGCAGTGCCTCCTGCGCCTCGAGCTCGAGCGCCTGGAGGATCGCGACCGCTTCACCCGGACCGAGCTGGCCGAGGCCGAGCGGGCCGGCGACCGGCCCGCCATCGACCGTTACATGACCGAGATCTCCCACCACAACGAGAACCGCCGCGCGCTCCACCGGCGCCTCGAGCAGGCCAGCCTGCTCGCCAAGCCGCTCGCGCGCCAAGCTGGAGGACGACCATGACCCAGGATCCCGCCGACGCCCTGATCGCCGAGGCTGTGGCCACCGACAGCCCGCGCGGCCCGCGCGCCGCGACCCCGCGCCGGCGGAAGGCCGCCGCCGCGGAAGTGAAGGCCGTGAAGGCCGCCTCGCGGGCCGCCGCCGTCGCGGACGAGCCGGTTGCCGCCAGTGCCGACGCGCCACTCGATGCGATCGCCGTCCTCGCCGCGGACGTCGAGGACGGCGAGGAGGACACGGACCTCGGCGCCGAGCCGGCGGTCCCCGCGCTCGCGGGTGCGGACGTTGACCTCGCCGCGGAGGTCGCGGGCGACCTGGCGACGGTGATCGTCCCCGGCCTCGTCGCCGACGCCACCGACGCCGTGTCGCCGGTCGACGCGCCGGCCAAGCTCGACGTCAAGGCGCTCGAGGAGCCGACGGCGGAGGAGCTCGAGGCGCTCTCGGCCGACATGATCGGGATCGATGACCCGGTCCGGATGTACCTCAAGGAGATCGGGAAGGTCGCCCTCCTGACCGCCGAGGAGGAGGTCGTCCTGGCGAAGGCGATCGAGCTGGGCGAGTGGATGGTGGAGTTCCCGTGGAAGGCGATGGTCAGCCTCCACGAATGGACCCTCCACGACACCGAGCGCAAGACGCGGACCGCCAAGCCGCAGCACCGCCTCCCGTTCGGCGAGGAGGCGCACCGGATGGTCGGCGTGGCGATCGCCGACGAGGCGGCGCTCGACCTGCTCGTCCCCCATCCCGACTTCCACCTGGTGCGGGCCGGCCGCGATGCCCAGTCGGAGGGCACCAAGAATCTCCTCAAGGAGGCGCGGAAGCTCCTCGCCGCCTACAACGACGGGCTGGCCCCGGAGGTCTTCGTCACGCTGCTCGACTGGGCCTACTTCGCGGTCCACAACGGCGACCTCGACTCCCGCGACAACGTCGGCCTGCGGGCGATCTACGACTGGACCCGCGAGGACGTCGCCTTCCCGGCGCTGGAGCGCTGGATCCTGGCCGGCCACGACGCCGACCTGCTCAAGCGGATGGGCTACGACCCGGAGGTGCCGCTCAACACGAAGCTCGCCCACCGCAAGGGCGAGATCGTGCGGATCGGCCGGGACGCCCGCGAGCAGCTGACGTCGGCCAACCTCCGGCTCGTGGTCTCGATCGCGAAGAAGTACATCGGCCGCGGGATGTCGTTCCTGGACCTGATCCAGGAGGGCAACATCGGCCTCATCCGGGCGGTCGAGAAGTTCGACTTCGAGAAGGGCTTCAAGTTCTCCACCTACGCCACGTGGTGGATCCGGCAGGCGATCACCCGCGCGATCGCCGACCAGGCCCGCACGATCCGGATCCCGGTCCACATGGTCGAGACGATCAACCGCCTGATCCGGGTCAGCCGCCAGCTCCTCCAGGAGCTGGGCCGCGAGCCGACGGTCGAGGAGATCGCCGAGGCGATGTCCAAGGGCCAGGAGGTGGTGGTCACCCCGGAGAAGGTCCGGGAGATCATGAAGGTCAGCCAGGAGCCGGTGTCGCTCGAGACGCCGATCGGCGAGGAGGAGGACTCCCACCTCGGCGACTTCATCGAGGACCGTGGCGCCCTGGCGCCGGCCGAGGCCGCCTCGCACCAGCTGCTGAAGGAGCAGGTGGAGGCGGTCCTGGACTCGCTGACGGGACGCGAGCGCCGCGTCCTGCAGCTCCGCTTCGGCCTGGAGGACGGCCGCGCCCGGACGCTCGAGGAGGTCGGCCGCGAGTTCAACGTGACCCGCGAGCGGATCCGCCAGATCGAGGCCAAGGCGCTCCGCAAGCTGCGCCACCCGTCCCGCAGCCGCAAGCTCAAGGACTATCTCGAGTAGCACAGCGGGCGTCCGAGGGCCGTTCGCCTCTCGCCAGATGCGCGAGCTGATGTATAGGGTGTCCGCCAGCGGGGGGCTCTGACACGCGGCCCATATCCGTGCCGCCGGGACCGCGCCGAGCCACTGGCGAGACCGACCCGTGGTGGAGTGGGAGAGCGAGCGATGAGACGCCTGCTCGGACTGGCGGTCGCCCTCGCGTGGGCAGTGATCCTGGTGACAGGCTGCGGAGGCGGGGGCAAGGCGTTCCCGACCGGCGAGTGGACAGCCACGAACGCGGAGTTCGGCGTCGTGGAGATGGACTACCGGTCGGACGGGAAGTGGTTGTTCAGCATCGAAGGGGACCCGACCGGCACCGGCACGTTCTCGACCGACGGAAACACCATCAAGTTCGAGACCGATTCGATCTGCGGGGCGGTGGGCGCCGAGCAGGGAACGTACACCTGGACGGACGAGAACAACCTGCTGACCTTGACGAAGCAGGCCGACCTGTGCGAGTTCCGGGTCGGGGTCCTGGACGGAGCTGTCTGGGCGCAGGTCAAGTAGCCGACCAGGGGGACCGGCTCCGCACCGGGCGCTCCGCTCTCCTCGGAGGATGGGACGCGCACCGGGCGTCCGGGGGTCGTCGTGTCTCTGGCAGCACGTCCGGCACCCTACCCCGCCGTCCGTCGGCTCGACCCGTGTCTGGGAGGTGAGTTGCCAGGGAGCCGGATCTCGTCTGCGGGCGATCCGCGCTGCTTCGTTGGAGTGCGATAGAAGCGTCGCATGGATGGGGAGTGGGCCGGCCCTCCCCGGGAAGCGTCCCCACCCCGCCCTCGTGAGCCTGCGTTCTGACGTGCCCCGACGGTATGATTCGGGTTCGACCATCGTCGACCGATCGGTTGCACGCACGCGAGTGCTGGAGGTATCGCCATGAAGTTCATCGTCGGCCTGCTCGCCGGGCTCGTCCTCGGCGCGGTGGGCGCCGTCGCCTACTCGGTCCAGAGCGGCCGCGACCTCCGCGAGGCGTTCGAGGACGTCCGGTCCGACCTGAACAACCGGGACCTTGAGGCTCTCGGGGCGCGCCTCGAGGCCCGGTTCACGGAGATGCAGGCCCAGCTCGAGCATCGGATCGGTGAGGTCCGCGACCGGGCGACCACGGCGATGGAGCACACCGGCGAGACCGCCCAGGCTGTGGCCGAGGACGCCCAGGCTGCGGCCAAGGATGCCGGCGAGACCGCCACGTCCGCGGCCGAGCAGGCCGTTGAGTCCGCCAAGTCTGCGGCCAAGGATGCCGGCGAGTCCGTCGAGTCCGCGGCCGAGCAGGCCGTTGAGTCCGCCAAGTCTGCGGCCGAGGACCAGGCCGGGGCCTGATCCGGGATTGGCACGGGGCCGGGAGTCCGGCTCCGGCGCGTACCCCCGGGGCCGGCCGGGGAGTGCCGGCCTGATGGGGAGTGCCGGGGAGTGCCGGGGAGTGCCGGCCTGATGGGGAGCCCCGAGGGCTGCATCGTCAGTTCGTTGCGTGTCCCGCAGCGGCGCGACGCCGTTCTTGCATGACATGCACACAAGCGACGATGCGTGCGCCCGACGCGGCTGGCGCGGCGCCCCGCGCGTCGCGGCCGTGCATGGCGCGACACGGGGCGACAGGATCGGCCTCCCGGGGATGCCGCGCCCAGATGGCCACGTCATCGTGTTGCGCTGCACGTAAGGCATCAACGACGAGGGAGTGAGCCGCCCGGCACGCTGGTCGCTTGTGTGCATGAGATGAAGCACGCCGGGCGCCGGGCCCCGGCGGGCCATGCAGGGCCACGCCGGGCCCCGGCGACGAGCGCCGACGTGCTCGCGTCTCCGCGCGACGTCGTCTCGGCTGGCCCGGGGAAGACCACCAGGCCCCGCAGCGCCGCGGGGCCGCGAAGCATAACGAGGCCCGGCTCCGGAGCGGGCGGCCTACCTCCCGAGCGGGCGGCCCACGTGCCCGGTGGCGTGGCCCACGATCAGAGGAGCACGATCGCACTGCCCCCGGGGTGGAGACCCGCGGCGAGGAGCTGGAGTGCACGACGACCGGGGACCGGGAAGTGCGCCGCGAGCGCCGGGGCATGCCCGCGGACCAGCCGCCGGTTGATCCGCGTGTCGGCAAGCAGCAGGATCAGCGTGTCAATGCCTCCGTCGCGCAGCTTCAGCGCAAGCCGCCGCTCGAGGGCCTGAAGGTCGCGCGGCCGCGTCTCCGCCTCGATGGCGACAAGTCGCCGCTCCACCGTGGCGACGGCGTCCCATGCCCGCAGGTCTCCCGGGGCCGGCAGCGGGACCTCGGTGCGCCAGCGGACGAGGGGATGCAGGCGCGACCTGAGGCGCTCGAGGAGCTCCAGGTGCGCCGCGTCGCGAAGCGGATCCCCGGCCGGGAAGGTCCGCAGCGAGAGGTCCAGTCCAACGTCTGCACACAGGATCGCCAGCGCCTCGAGGTCGAGCGAACGGACGAGCCCGCGCTCGATGCGGCTCACCTGCGCGGACGACAGGCCGGCGGTCCGGCCGACGTCGGCCAACGTCAGGGCGTGCTGGATCCGCGCCGCACGGAGGTCCTCGACGGTCGATCGGACCTGGCGCTGGACGCGCTCCCTCGCTCGATCAGTCGAGCCGTGGCGACTCCCCATGCCGCAATGATGGCGCCGGCCCCTTATCTGCCACGTATCGGGTATCTGCCACGTTGCGAGCTCGGCGCCGGCGGCCCGGGCCCGGTCAGGCGGCGGGCGTCGGGGTCTGCGCCGCGGCGAGGCGGCGGCGCACGACGACCTTCTCCAGCTCGACGGCGACGAAGGCCGCGGTCGAGGCGACGAGGACGATCGCGAGCTCCTGGGCGCCGAGGGCCTCCGTGACGAAGATCGGCTGCAGGGCCGGAACGTAGACCAGCGCGAGCTGGACGAGCAGCGTGCCGCCGACGGCCAGCGCGAGGGGGACGTTCGACCGCAGTCCGAGGGTGAAGGTGCTGGTTCGCTCCGAACGAACCGCGAGGGCGTGGCCGAGCTGAAGCAGCGAGAGCGTCGTGAAGACCATCGTCTGCCAGTGCCAGCCAGCCTCGATCGCGGCCGCCTGGATTCCGAGGACGATCGCCGCCATGAGGAGGCCGACCCAGAGGGCGTGTTGCCACAGGCCGCGGCCCAGGATCGACTCCGACGTGGCGCGCGGGGGTCGGCGCATGGCGTCGCGCTCGACCGGCTCCACGCCGAGCGCGAGGGCCGGCAGGCCGTCGGTCACGAGGTTGATCCAGAGGATCTGGACCGCCAGGAGCGGGATCGGGAGGCCCAGGAACGGCGCCAGGAACATCACCCAGACCTCGCCGGAGTTGGTCGTCAGCAGGTACCGGACGAAGCGCCGGATGTTGTCGTAGATCCGGCGCCCCTCCTCGACCGCGTGGACGATCGTCGAGAAGTCGTCGTCGGCGAGGACCATATCGGCGGCTTCCTTGCTCACCTCGGTTCCCGTGATCCCCATCGCCACGCCGATGTCGGCCAGGCGGAGCGCCGGGGCGTCGTTGACGCCGTCGCCGGTCATGGCCACGACGGCACCCCGGCCGCGCCAGGCCTCGACGATCCGCAGCTTCTGCTCGGGGTTCATGCGGGCGTAGACGGCCACGCGGTCGACCCGGTCGGCGAACGTGGCGTCGTCGAGGGCGTCGAGCTCGACCCCGGTGAGGGTCTCGCCGCCCGGCCCCAGGATCCCGATCCGACGGGCGATCGCGGTCCCGGTGAGCGGGTGGTCGCCCGTGATCATGATCGGGGTCACGCCGGCAGCCCGGCAGGCGGCGATCGACGCGGTCGAGGCGGCCCGGGGTGGGTCGGCCATCGCGACGATCCCGGCCAGCCGGAGGCTCGACTCCGCGTGCTCCAGGTCGGCAGGGATCGCCTCGATGTCGCGGTAGGCGAGGGCCAGCACGCGGTATCCGTCCGCGGCGTAGCGCAGGGCCGCCGTCTCGGCGGCCGCGAGGAGCGGCGCGTCCGCCGGGTCGAGGAGCGGCGCGAGCGCCTCGAGGGCGCCCTTCGACGCGACCCGCACGCGGTCCTCGAAGGCGTGGAGGGTGGTCATCCGGCGACGGGCGGCGTCGAACGTCAGCTCCTCGACCCGCGGGTGCTCGGCGAGCAGATCCGACGCGAAGATGCCCAGCTTGCCGGCGAAGGCCAGGAGCGCGCCCTCGGTCGGGTCGCCGGTGATCGACCACTCCCCGCCGGCCTTCGCGGGCGCTCGGAGGGTGGCGTCGTTGCAGGCGGCGGCGATCCTGGCGAGGCGGTCGAGGGCCGCGTCGGCGGCCGGGTCCGCAGGTGTGCCGTCGGGCTCGATCGCGCCGTCGGGTGCGTACCCGTCACCGCCGATGACGAACGCTCCCGCCGGCGTCCAGGCCCGCTCGACGAGCATCCGGTTCTCGGTGAGCGTGCCCGTCTTGTCTGAGCAGATGACGGTCACCGAGCCCAGCGTCTCGACCGCTGGGAGCTTCCGGACGAGGGCGTTGCGCCGCGCCATCCGCCGGGCGCCGAGCGCGAGCGCGACGGTGACGACCGCGGGGAGCCCCTCCGGGATCGCCGCGACGGCCAGGCTGACCGCCACGAGGAACATCTCCTCCGGCGACTCGCCCCGGGCGACACCCGCCGCGAAGACGATGGAGCACACGACGAGGGCCAGGAGCGCGAGCGCCTTGCCGAGGGTGGAGAGGCGCTTCTGGAGGGGCGTGTGGCCGCCGGCGTGCTCCTGGAGGAGCTCGGCGACGCGACCCAGCGCCGTGGACATCCCGGTGGTGACCACGATGCCGGCCCCGCGGCCGTACACGACGGCGGTGCCGTTGAAGGCGACGTTGCGCTGGTCGGCGAGGACCCCCTCGGGCACCCCGGGGAGCGGCTCGGTCGTCTTCTCCGCTGGCTCCGACTCCCCGGTGAGGGCGGCCTCGTTGATCCGGAGCGCGCGCGCCTCGAGCAGGCGCAGGTCGGCCGTCACGATGTCGCCGGCGTCGAGGCGCACGAGGTCGCCGGGCACGACCTCGGGAGCCGGGACCAGGAGCGTCTCGCCGCCGCGCACGACGCGCGCCGTGGGGCTCGCCATGCGCTTGAGGGCATCGAGCGCCTGTTCGGCACGGTACTCCTGGACGAAGCCGACGATCCCGTTGAGGATGACGATCGCGAGGATCACGACGGTGTCCTTGAGGTCGCCGAGCAGGGCGGTGACGACCGCGGCGGCCAGGAGCACGATGATCATCGCGTTGGTGAACTGCTCGAGGAGGAGCCGCCAGGGCGGCTTCCGACCGCGCTCGACGAGCTCGTTGCGGCCGTAGCTCAGCAGGCGGGCTGCGGCCTCGTCCGCGGTCAGGCCGTGTACCGGATCGGTGCCGAGCGCCGCGGCCACCTCGATGCCCTCGCGGGTCCAGGCCCCGGGGAGTGCCCTGTCTGCCGTCAAGCTCATGCCGCACAGCATGGCGCCCCCGGGCGCGCGAGGTCAGGGTTCGGCGTCCCGTGGACCGGGGCCGTTCGTCCCGACCATGCCGGGCCCCGGGCGCGCCCCACCCCACGCGCGAGGCTCCGGGCCGCGCGCGCCGGCGAGGCCCGCGCGTGGCAGGATGGCGCCATGAGCGAGAAGACGGCAGCCCATCCCATCCGCACGGCAACCCCGGAGTCCGTCCGGGCCTTCCTGGCACCCGCGATGACGGCGTTCGGCGAGGAGCTCACCGACGCCGAGTTCGAGGAGTGGAAGCACCTCCTCGAGCCCGACCGGCTCATCGCGGCCCACGACGGTGAGACACCGATCGGGACGGCTGCGGCCTACACGTTTCGCATGACCGTTCCCGGCGGCGAGGTCGCGGCGGCCGGCGTGACCGTGGTCGGGGTGGAGCCCGGCCACCGCCGGCAGGGGGTCCTTCGCTCGCTGATGCGCCACCAGCTCGACGATGTGCACGCGCGCGGCGAGCCGCTGGCCATTCTGTGGGCGTCGGAGAGCGTGATCTACCAGCGCTTCGGCTACGGCCTCGGGACCCTGAACGGCTCCTTCGAGATCGAGCGCGGCCGCACGGCCTGGCTGCGGCCGTGGGAGCCCGAGGGGAAGCTGCGCCTCGTCGACGCGGCGGCGGCGCTCGCCGCGTTCCCCGCGGTGTACGAGCAGATGCGGGCCGTCACGCCGGGGGCCCTGAGCCGGAGCGAGACCTGGTGGCGCTGGGGGATCCTCCACGACGCCGAGCACATGCGCCGCGGAGCCGGGCCGAAGTTCCGGTATCTCTACGAGGTCGACGGCGTCGCCGAGGGCTACGCGATCTACCGCTCCAAGGGCGACTGGGACGACCGGGGGCCGAAGGGCCAGGTGCTTGTCGTCGAGGCGATGGCGCTCACTCCGCGCGCCGAGCGCGGCGTCTGGGGCTTCCTGTTCGGCATCGACCTGATGCGCACGACCAAGGCCGGCCGCGTGATCGTCCCGAACCCGCTGCAGCTCGCGCTGGCCGACCCGCGCGCGCTCGGCCTCATGGTGGGCGACGGCCTCTGGGTGCGCCTCGTCGATCTCCCGACGGCGCTCGCCGCCCGGCGCTACGGCGCGGCCGACGCGCTGGTGCTCGACGTGTCCGACGCCTTCTGCCCCTGGAACGCCGGCCGCTGGCGCCTGGTCACGGCCGGCGAGGCCGGGGCCGCCGTGGCGATCGTCGAGCGGACGGACGGACCGGCCGACCTCGTCGTGGACGTCGCGGACCTCGGGGCCGCCTACCTCGGGACGTTCGGACTGTCGGACCTCGCCGCCGCCGGCAGGGTGGAGGAGCGCACGCCGGGCGCCCTGCGGCGCGCGGATGCCCTGTTCGCGGCCGACCGCGCCGCGTGGTGCGCCACGATGTTCTGAGCTGGGGCCGAACGCACGCCCTGGTGCGCCACGCGGTCCCTGGGGTCGCCGTCGGCGGGATGCATCGCGGCGTCGCTCGGCGCCGACCCGTTACGGGCGCGCCCGGAGCTGGCGTCGCGCACCGCCCCCGGGAATCGAAACGAGCGGGTCCATCGAGGACCCGCTCGTTGCTGGCGTGGCGTCGGGAGGAGTCGACGCCGGGCCTGAGAGGTCAGTTGGTCGGCGGGAGGAGGACCGCGTCGATGACGTGGATCACGCCGTTCGAGGCCATCACGTCCGGGGTCACGACCTTGGCGCTGCCGTTGAGGGTGACGGTGTCATCGACGACGCTGATCTTGATCGTCGAGCCCTCGACGGAGGTGGCCTCGGTGAGGTCGACGACCTTGTCGGAGGTCACCTTCCCCTCGACCACGTGGTACAGGAGGATGGCCTTGAGCTTCTCCGGGTCCGCGAGGAGGCTGTCCAGCGTGCCGGCGGGGAGCGCGGCGAACGCGTCGTCCGTCGGAGCGAAGACCGTGTACGGGCCCTCGCCCTTGAGGGTGTCGACGAGCCCTGCCGCCTCGGCGGCCTTGAGGAGGGTCGTGAAGGCGGCGGCCTCCGTCGCAACCTCGACGATGTCGCCCGCAGGCGCGGGGGTCGGCGAAGGTGCAGGAGTGGGGGAGGCGGCGGTCGAGCAGGCGGCGAGAACGAGGGAGAACGCCGCGATGGAGAGCAGGAGCGTGCGCTTCATGGCCATCCTTTCGGGAGGTCGTGTCGTAGGTCGTGGGTGGCGGGAGACAGGCCGTCCATCGGTCGCAGGTCTCAACAGACGTTCGCGCCCTGGCGGTCGTCGGATTGGAATCGACCGCCCGGGGGCCGCCACCAACGCCGGTGCGCGGGCACCTGGCCGTGGACGAGCGTCGGCCGGCCGGCGCCCCCCGCGCCGGCCGGCCGTCCCGGAATGGCCGCCCACCCGCGGCCGGCGAACGTGCGCCCGTCAGGCGGGCCAGGAGATCTCCGCGACGAGCTCCTCGAAGAGCGTCCTCGCCTCGTCGGTCTTCGCCGGGGGCGCGAGCATGTTGACGACGAGCCCCTTGCCGTCGCGGACGACCATGAGCTTCTGGACGAAGAGACCCAGACAGGTCATCCGGTGGAGCCGCCCCGGGGTGCCGTCGAGGGCGAGGTCGGTCGCGCTGTCGGGTTTCACCGGGCATTCGTGCCACGCGACCATCTGCTCCTGCGTCTTCGCGGCGTAGGCGTCGAGGTCGAGGTCGGTCGGCGCGCCGTAGACGAAGAACAGGATGCTCCCGGGCAGGATCATCGAGTCGACGTACGGCCCGTTGGAGTCGATCTGGGCCTCGCCGTCCCAGGCTTGCTTCGCCTGGCCGGGCAGCCACGTCGGCGGGACGTCCATCGCGTAGCCGTACGCCGTCGAGACGAAGGCGACGGGGGTCGGAGCCGGCGTCGGAGTCGGCTCGGCGGTGGCCTCGGCGGTGGCGACCGGGGTTGGCTGGGTGGAGGGGGCCGCCGAGGCTGTCGGCGCGTCCGACGGTCCGGCCGCGGAGCCGCCACAGGCGGCAACGAGCAGGGCCACCAGCAGCGTGGCGGCGAGGGCGAGGCGCCGCTTCGGACGAGGCGATCGCGTGGCGGGCATGGTGCGTCCTCCGTTCGGGGTGGGGTTCATGGGAGCCGTCCCTCGACGAGCTTCGCCAGCTCGACGACGGCGTCCTGCTTCGTCGGCGCGTCCTCGGCGGTGAGGACGAGCTGGGCGAGCGTGTCGCCCTGCAGGAACTGGGCGGTCGCGTCGAACTTGACGATCGAGGTCACGGAGGCGGCGTCGCCGAGCCCGTCGACGACCCGCCCGTTGTTCTCGGCGTTGCTCCCCTCCGCCTGGATCATCGTCTTCACGAAGTCGGGGGTTGCGCCGGACCCGGAGACGAACCCCGGCGTGACGGTGACCGCGAGGGAGACAGGGATCATGCCGTCCGAGACCGCGGCGTTCCACGTGCAGGAGTACGAGGGGATGGGTCCGCCCTCGCTCGTGGACGGCTCGGCCGTGGTGTCGGCCACGAGCGTCGCCACCTCATCGACGGTGAGGAGTGCGCAGGCGTCGACCGGGCCCGTCGCGGCGGGCGGGGCCGTCGGATCGCCGACCGGCGCGGCCGTCGCATTGCCGGCGGCAGCCGGCGTCGACGTTGCGGCCGTCGGCAGCGCGGCCGGCGCCTGGCCGGCTGGGGACGGGGATGCGCCGCCGCCGCAGGCTGCGAGCAGCACGGTCGCGGCCAGCGGCACCGCCAGGCTGAGCGAGCGTCGGTTCATCGAGGGTCCTCCATGCTGGGGGGAGCCGGCGCCAGGGCGACGTCGGCCTCCGAGATGCGGTCGAACGGGAAGGCGGCACGCCGGTTGAGGTCGGCGACGACCCCGGCGTCGGGCGCCTCGAAGCAGCAGAGCCAGGTCTCGTCGGCGGTGATCCGCGCGGACCACACGTAGCGGACGGGAGCCTCGGGGCGGTCGAGCTCCCCGGCGACCCGGACGGCGCGTCGAACGGCGTCGCGCAGGTCGCGGTCGGCGGGGACGTAGCGCTCGACGAGGAAGGTGGCCATCGTGGTGACCCCGGGCGCCGTGTCGCGGCTCACCGGTCGGTCCGGCGGCCGGCGGTCTCGCGCGAGGTCACGGGATCGCCGCCAGGGCGTTCGCCGCGATCTCGTCCGCCGTCGCCGTGACCCCGAACGCCGTGTCGCCGCGGACGATGAAGTAGCCGTGGTTCTCCGAGCCGGGCACGGTGGTCTTGTAGACCCGCTGTCCCCCAAGGCGCACTTCCTCGACCGCGACCTCGGCGACGCCCAGTGCCGCCGAGGCGACCATGAGCTCCCGCAGCGCGTCCTCGCCGAGATCCTTCACCCGAAGCGCGATGAAGATGACATCGCTGCCACCGAACGCCGACGCGCCCGAGACGTCGGCGAGTGTCTTCCCGTATTTCTCGAGCAGCGAGGTGGTGGACGCGTCGATCGCCTCAGCGCCGGAGACGCTCATCTTCTGGAGGGTCACGCCGCCGTACGTGGCGGGCAGACGGTCCGCGAGCGGACCGGCGTCCGCCGGGCCGGCCGGCGTCGCCGCGGCCGCCGGCGCCGCGGTCGGTCCCACGGCTGCGTCCGTTGGAGTCGGGGCGGCGGTGACCGGCGCGGCCGTCGGCGTCGCCGCGGGCGACCCGGGAGCTCCGGACGCGGGCGCGGAGGAGGGCGCCGGCGTCGCGGAGGCTCCGCAGGCCGCGAGGAACGCGGTGAGGACGAGGGTCGCGCCGGCGGCGCGAGCGGCGGGACGGCCCATGGATCGGTCTCCGGCTGCGGCTTCAGGACGGCAGCGTCGCCGCCGTACCCGAACCGGTCATCCGTGGAACCACGCAAAGATGTCCGGCCCGGCACGGAGGCCACCGGCGCCGAGGCGAGAGCATCGGGCCGGCGTCACTCCCCATGAGTCGCCCGACGCACCGGATGGTTCGATCGCGGGACGGCCGCCTACTCCCCGGGCCGCGCGCCGTGCTCGAGAGCTCGGGCGAGTGCCGCGCGACCCCGGACGCCGAGCTTGCCGTAGACCGCCGAGAGCTGGCTCTCGACGGTTCGGACGCTCACGACGAGCTCGTCGGCGATCTCGCGGTTCGATCGCCCCACGGCAGCCAGCTCGGCCACCTGGCGCTCCGCCGGCGTGAGCGACCCGCCCGCCGCAGTGCGTCCCCCCAGGCGGGCGAGCTCGGAGCGCGCGCGCGCCTCCCATGGCGGCGATGGGCAGGCGGCGAACGTGGCCCGCGCCGCGTCGAGTGCCGCGCGCGCCTCGCGCATTCGCCGGAGGCGACGCAGGACCATCCCGCGCACGAGGTCGAACCGGGCGCGCTCCATCGCCAGCGGGAGGGTCGCCGCAACCTCCGCGACGCCGTCGAGGGCCACGAACGCGCCGTCGAGGTCGTCGCGCGCGGCGCATAGCAGGGCCGTCGCCCGCGCGTGGGCGACGAGCGACCAGGGCAGCCGGGCGGTGGCCGCCCGGGCGCCGAACGCGTCGAGCGCCGTCCCGGCCTCGGCGAGCCGGCCCGCCCCCACGAGGGCTTCGACCAGGTCCGCGTCGACCCGGACCCAGTTCGGCTCCAGGATCCCGTGCGCGAGGGCGACCGCGAGCGCTGCGGCAAGGTGATCGGCGGCGACGTCGGGCTCGCCCGCGGCGAGCGCGTCGATGCCGAGGGCGCGCCGCCAGAGCGCCTCGACCCAGCGGTTGTCCGCTGCTGCCGCCTCGGCGCGGCCGACGCTCGCCGCCGCCCGGACCGCCGCGCGCTCGCCCAGGAGGGCGTCGAGGTGGGCCCGGTAGAGACGCGGACCGGTCGTGTCGGCACCGAGGTCATGGGCAAGCCGAGCCGCTGCCGTCAGCGGCTCGTCGGCCGCCAGGTGCTCGCCGGCGAGGATCTCCGTCCACGCGACCTGGGTCAGCGTGCTCACCCGTCGCGACTCGTAGCCGGTCTGCTCGAGACGCTCCAGCGCCTCGGCCCAACGCTGTCGAGCCTCGTCGATCCGGTCGGCGGTCCGGAGGTCGCCGGCGAGCACCTCCAGCGATCCCACGACGAAGTCCGGCCGCGATCGATCCAGCTCGAGCGCGCGCTCGAGCAGGTCGAGGGCGAGTCCCTCCCCGGTGGCGAGGCGGGCGTCGGCGAGGATCGCGAGGGCGTCGGCGGCGGCCTCGGCGGCCTCCTCCTCGCGGCCCGCGAGGAGCTCGAGGACGGCGGCGGCGTGGCGCCGTTCCTCGCGCGTGTCCTCCGCGCCCCAGGCGAGCATCGCGGCGTGGGCGCGGGCACGAAGGATCGGGTCGCCGGCCGCGCCGGCTAGGGCCGCCTCCGCCGCCGTCCGCGCGGCGGGACGTCCGCCAACCAGGTGGGCGAGCTCCACGCCGACGAGGAGGAGCGGGACCCGACCGGCCGGCGCCTCGGCCACGGCGAGGCCCGCCTCGACGTGCTCGCGGGCGTGCTCCGGGTCGCCGACGGCGACGCGGAGGGCTGCTGCCCGGCACCGCCGCGAGGCCAGGCGGTCGCGCTCGGCGAAGTCGGTGAGGCCGATCGCCAGCTCGGCCAGCTCGGCCGCCGCCTCGGGGGCGCCGCGCCGCTCGGCATCGTCGGCAGCGGCGTCACAGGCAGCGGCAGCCCCCGGGTCGGGCCCCGGCGCACCGAGCGCGAGATGCCGGGCGCGGGCCTCCGGGTCGGTGGCGAGCGGAGCGAGACGGCAGTGGATCTGCCGGCGCCGCTCCGGGGTCGCGCGTCCGGCAGCCGCCGCGCCGACGAGCGGATGGCCGAGCCGGACGACGTCGCGATCCAGCTCGAGCAGGCCGGCCCGCAGGGCCTCTTCGAGCCCCGTCCCGTCGTCGGCCGTCGCCGCCCTGATGGTCGGCACGGTGGCGGCGCCGGCGAGGGCGACGGCCAACACCGCATCGTCGGCGCCGCGGGAGAGCCGCCCGAGACGCTCGGCGATGAGCGGCTCGGCGGTGGCCGGGATCGCAAGGGGCTCGCCGGGCGCGGGCTCCCGGCCCGCCGCGTCGATCGCCCGGATGAGCTCGAGCGCGAGGAGGGGGTTGCCTCCGGCCGACTCCGCCACCCGCGCGGTGACGGCCCGTCCGCGCGAGCGGCCCGTGCGCCTCTCGAGGATGCGCCCGATCGCCCCGAGGGACAGGGGGCCGACCTCGAGGCGCTCCACCGCGTCGCCGGGGAGGGCGGTCGCGATCGCGTCGACCGAGGATGCGCCCGGCCCCGTCCGCACGCCCGCGAGCAGCGCCACCGGCACCTGGTCGGCCCGGCGCAGGGCGAACGCGAGCGCCGCGGCGCTCGGACCGTCGCACCACTGGAGGTCATCGACAACCAGGAGGACGGGCATCGGCCGGGCGATTGCCCGGACGAGGTCGAGGACGCCCAGGCCGAGGGATGCCGGGTCGAGGTCGCTGCCGCCGGCGGCGACCCGCCGCAGCGCGATCTCGACGGCGTGCCGGCGGGGGGTCGACAGGCCCGGGAGCACCGTCTCGATCCGGGCATCGGGCAGGAGGCTCGCCAGGGCGGCGTACGACAGGTCGCGCTCGACGAGGGTGGCGCGGGCCACGAGCGGCGTCGCACCGCCGCTGACCGCTCGCCGGATCGCCGCGTCCACCAGGGTCGACTTGCCGATGCCGGCGGGACCCTCGACGAGGAAGGCACGCGGCCAGGGGGCGGCCAGGAAGCGGTCGATGGCGCCGAGCTCGCGCTCGCGCCCTACGACCTCGGCCGCACCGCCGGGGCGGAGGGTGGCATCGCGAGCGTCCGGCATGCGCCGATCGTAGCGCGGTCGCCGCCAGCCGCCCCGGCAGCCGACCCGGCAGCCGGCCCGGGACTACCCGCCGAGCAGGAAGAGGAAGCGCAGGATGTCCGGCCGGTCGTCCGTGATCGGGGCGATCCCCTCGACGTCCACCCGCGCCCACTCCGTGCCTGCCAGCGGGGCCAGCAGCCCCGGGTCGCGCGCGACGACCATCCAGATCGAGCCGATCGCGCCCATCTCCTCGCCGGCGGGCGTGGGCGCGTAGACGCGGCGGAGGGCAGCCAGGCCGAGATCGCGCGCCGCCGCCGCCACGGCCGGGCCGAGGTCGTAGTAGCGGTTCGAGACGTGGACCGCCAGCAGGCCGTCCGGCGCGACGGTCCGCATCGCGTCGCCCAGCGCCTCCACGGTGAGCAGGTGGACCGGGATCGCGTCGGAGCTGAACGCGTCGAGGACGAGCAGGTCGTGCGTCCCGTCGGCCACGCGCTCGAGCTCGAGGCGCCCATCGCCCACCACGACGTCCGGCGGGGACGGCGTGTCCCGGAGGTACGTGAAGTACGCCGGGTCCTGCGCCACGCGCACCACCACGGGGTCGATCTCGAAGTAGGTCCACGCGTCGCCCGGCTCGCCGTAGGCCGCGAGGCCGCCGGCGCCGAGGCCGACGATCCCGATCGATCGGCCGCCGTCCGCCGCCCCGTCCGCCTCCTCGGCCGCCACGGCTGCGGGCGACGCGCCCGCCCGGAGGAGGCGGAAGACGTCGCCGATCGGGCCGTCCTCGACGTAGTAGGTCGCCGGGCGCAGGCGGCGCGCCTCGTCGAGGTACTGGACGCCGTGGAGGGTGGTCCCGTTGAGGATCTCGAGGCGTTCGCCGTCGGGGGACGGGAGGACGATCGTGACGCCGAAGAAGCTGCGGTCCCGGAAGAGGGGCGCGGGCGGCAGCACGAGGACCGCCAGGACGAGGACGACCGCCGTGGCGAGCGCGAAGAACCGCGGCACGCCGCCCATCAGGAGGACGAGCCCGCCGACGAGCAGCCAGCGCAGGCCGGCCTGGACGGCGAGCTCGCCCTGGCCCACGAGCAGGACGAGCAGGACCGCCGCGACGAGGAGGTACGGCCCGAGGCGTCCCCGGGCGCCGGCGAGGAACGGCCCGAAGTCGAAGGCTTGCCGGAGGGACGGCTCGGCGGCCGCTTCGCGGATTGCGCGCGCCGACGCGGGGGCCGTCAGGGCGAGGGCGGCCACCGCCGAGCCCACGAGGAGCGGGTACTCCCAGACGTCGGGGAAGAGCACGGGCGCGACGAGGGCCACGAACCCGCCGGCCACCAGCCCGGCGATCGCCAGGACGAGGTAGAACTCGGTGAGGTGGCGGGCGGACGGGCGATCGGCCGCCAGGCGGCCGTGGAGCGCCGTGGCCACCACCGCGAACCCGCCCAGCTCGACGGCCACGAGGGCCACGATCGGCCAGATGCCACCCGACCCGAGCGGGACCCAGAGCAGCGTGGCCGCCGCCGGCGCCGCGATCGTCGCCCATCGGACGAGGGTGCCCCCGCGACCGGAGAAGGCGACGACGAACGAGGCGAGGTAGATCGCGAGCGGCCCGACCCACAGGAGCGGCGCGCTGACGAGGTCGGTGGCGATGAACGTCGTGACGGCCGTGAGGAGGCCGGTCGGGATCGCGGCGAGGGTGAACCAGCGCAGGCGCCTCCGGGCATCGATGCGCTCTCCGGCGCGCTGCATCGCCGGGTCGGCCGCGGCGATCGTCGCGGCGCCGGCGGCGGCATGGGCCGCGGGGGCCTGTGCCGGCTCCACGATCTCCGTGCCGCCCTCTCGACCACGGACGGTCGCGCGGACCCGCCACGCGGCGGCGATCACGACCAGCACGAACACGCCGATCCCGATCGTCCAGGCGACACGCTGCGCGGAGAGGCCGAGCGCGGGTTCGATGACCAGCGGGTAGGCCAGCAGCGCGGCCAGCGACGCGCCGTTGCTGAGCGCGTAGAGCCAGTACGGGTCGACGGCGCCGGGCGTCTCCGCGTCCCGGACCGCCGCGTACCACGCGGAGAGGAGCGGCGTGGTCGCGGTGAGCAGGAAGGCCGTCGGCCCCACCGCCACCGTGAGGATGCCGAGGAGGTTGAGAGCCGGCGGGATCGACGGGTTGCGGAGCGACGCCCAGTCCGCGGGCGCCGCCAGGAGCAGTGCCAGCACGACGAGGGCGACGCCGACGTGGAGCACCGCCCCGCGCCGGAGCCCGAGACGGGTCACCGAGACGTGCCCGTACAGGTAGCCCAGCAGGAGGACGCCCTGGAAGAAGGCGAGCACCGTCGCCCATGCCGACGGCACCCCGCCGAAGACCGGCAGCGCCAGGCGTCCCACCAGGGGCTCCACCGAGAACAGCAGGAAGGCCGACAGGCCGATCCCGGTCCCGTAGATCGCGAGCGTGGCGAGGCGCGGCCGGTCGTCGGCCCGGGCCGGTGCGGCGGTCACGACGAGGTCCACCCGCGCATCGTCCGGGCGCCGGCGACCGTGTCAAGCGGGACGATCGTCGCCTCCCGGTCCCATTCGCGAGGTCCCCACCGTCCCCGGGGGCGGAGGCTCTCCGGGGTCGTCGGCCGTGGCGTCGCCCGTGGCGTCGCCCGGGGCGTCGCCCGTGGCGATCGGCATGCCCGTGCGGCTCCAGTCGGAGTACGAGCCGGGGTAGAGGAGGGGATCGGGCAGGCCGGCGACCCGCATCGCGAGCGCGAGCTGGCAGGCGTTCACCCCGCTTCCGCAGGCGACGACGACCGGCCGTTCGTGGGCCGCACCCAGCACGGCGAACCGGGTCGCCAGCGCCGAGGTCGCCCGGAACCGGCCGTCCGCCTCGAGGAACGACCCGGTCGGCGCGTTCACTGCCGTCGGGATGTGGCCGGCTACCGGGTCGATCGGCTCGACGTCACCGCGGTAGCGCTCGGGTGCGCGCGCGTCGAGCAGGGTCAGGGTGCCCAGGCGCTGCCGGAGCTCGCTCCGGTCGATCGTCCGGGGCCACGAAGGCGGCGAGGCGATGCGCGCGGCCGGTTCGACCGGCGCGAGGGCCCGCACCTCGGCCGTGAGCGGCAGCCCGGCGTTGCGCCAGGCGGCGATCCCGCCGTCGAGGACCGCCACCCGGCGATGGCCCAGGACGTCGAGCATCCACCAGAGCCGCGCCGCCACGGTCCCGCCGGCATCGTCGTAGGCGACCACGTGGTGCTCCCGCCCGATCCCGAGTGCGCCCAGGGCGGCGGCGAAGGCGCCCGGATCCGGGAGCGGATGGCGCCCCGGGCCGGTCGGCGCGGCCAGCACCGTGTCGAGGTCGACGAAGACCGCGCCGCGCAGGTGCGCCTGCGCGTACGCGGCGCGCCCGGCGGCAGGCTCGGCCAGCGACCAGCGCACGTCGGCGATCCGGAGGTCGGGGTCGTGGAGGCGGGCGGCCAGCTCGGCCGGGCTGATCAGGCTCACCGCCCGAGTATCGCATCGCTCGCCCCGCGGGCACTCACCGGAAGCCGCAGCACGGGCCATCGGCGCTCCGCGACCGACAACCGGCGGTCCGCGATCGAAGCAGATGCCGTGCTATCCTTCGGCCCGGCGCGGCCCCGGCCGCGCGACGCGCCCCGACCCTCTGCGGCGGGCGCTCTCGCTCCGGCGTAGCTCAGTGGTAGAGCGGGTGACTGTTAATCACTTGGTCGTAGGTTCGAATCCTACCGCCGGAGCCACTGTCATGAGTCGCGACATAGGCGACACATGAGTCGCGACATAGGCGACACGTGTGATCACCCGGTCGCTCGAGACCCCGGCCATCGGCCGGGGTCTCTCCGTGTGTTGCGCCAGTAGCCCTTGTCGGGCTCGATCGCGTGGGCCGAGAGGATCTCGCCGGTGTCGAGGGCAACGACCGTGACCACGTGCTCGTCGACGATGGCCAGGACCCGCTGCCGGGCATGAGCCGCGCCGATGTTGAGGTGGTGCAGGCGGCCGGCCCGGCGCAGGGTGATCGTGCCCTTCCCGTCGGCCACGTCGTAGCGGAGCCGGAAGTGGCCGTCGGCGCGGGAGCCGGCGGCCAGCGCCTTGGGCGTCGCCCGGTACGCCTCGCCGGGCGTGACCCGGCCGACCGCCCGGTGCGGCCGCTGCTCGTTGTACGCGAGGCGGAACGCGTCGAGCTGGGCCTGGAGCTCGCCCAGGGTCCGCGCGGCCGGTTGGCGCCCGAGCCAGCGCTTCAGGGTCTGGTGGAAGCGTTCGATCTTGCCCTGGGTCTGGGGATGGCCCGGCGCCCCGTTCTTCTGGCGGACGCCGAGCCAGGCGAGCAGGTACTCGAAGCCGTTGCGACCCCCGGTGAAACGCGACGTGTAGACCGCCCCGTTGTCGGTGAGCGTGGCGGCGGGCCAGCCGTGCTCCTCGCCCGCTGCGCTGAACGTGGCCACCACGTCGTCGCCGCCGACCCGCCGGAAGGCCGTGCAGCCGAGCAGGTAGCGGGAGTGGTCGTCGAGCCACGAGCAGATCTCGACCTCGGATCCGTCGGCCAGGCGCCAGTGGGTGACGTCCGACTGCCACAGCTCGTTGGACGCGGCGGCCTCGAACCGGATCCAGGAGCTGCGCGGGCGCTTGCGCGGCTCGGGCGTCACGAGCCCCGCCGCGTGGAGGATGCGCCGGATGGTCGAGGTCGATGGGG
Organism: uncultured Chloroflexia bacterium; assembly: GCA_963713285.1. Lineage (GTDB taxonomy): Bacteria > Chloroflexota > Limnocylindria > Limnocylindrales > CSP1-4 > CTSoil-043. The sequence continues at coordinate 221,925 of CAVQLA010000008.1, forward strand.
CCGGCTGGCCCTCGCGCCCGAGGTGCCACGCGAGCGTGACCGGGCCGGCGTCGAGCCCGCGGGCGGTGAGCTCGGTGCGCAGCGCGACGATCCGCGCGCGCACGGCGTCCGGCGTTCGGCCGGGATTGCTGCGTGGCCGACGCGAGCGCGGCTCGATGGCCTCGAGGTCGCCGTCCCGGTACCGGCGGAGCAGGCGGTGCAGGTGCTGCCGGCTCATCCCGTACGTGGCCGCGGCGGCGGGGACGGACAGCTGCTTCGAGACGACCTTGAGGACGGCCACACGGTGCTTCGACATGCGCCCGACTGTCGCCTATGTCCCGACTCACCTGTCGCCTATCAGGTGTCACCTATGTCGTGGACTCAGACACCTACCGCCGGAGCCACTTCCTAGGCACGAATGTCGTCGGCGAGCAATTCGCGTGCGCTGTGATGGGACGCGCACCGCGTGACGGGGGGCCGCTCCGCCACTCGACGCCCCGCCACGCGGCACCCATCCTGACCCCGATCACGATGTGCGGGAGGTGACGGGACATGCAGGACACGGAGCTGTTCATGGGGCTGGCGGGGATCGCCGGTGTCTTCGTCGGCTTCGGGGCGCTCATCGCCGTGCGGGGCGGCGGGGCGAGCGACGCGTTCGTGGTCTCCTCCATGCGCGGTGTCGTGTCGTTCGGGCTGCTGACGATCGTCGCGGCGCTTGCCCCGGTGACCTTGGGGCACTACGACCTGGCCGAGCACCAGGTCCGGGCGCTGAGCAGCGTCGTTGTCCTGGCCGGCCTGATCGCAACCAGCACTCTCAACGCCTCGACACCCGAGTGCCGGGATGAGACGGCGGCGCCACCGCGCTCGCGATGGCTCCATGCGCTCACCCTGGTGGGATCGCATTCCTGATGCTCGCGGCCGCTCTCGCACCGATCGTCATGATCCTGGACCTGGCACCGGGGATCCAAGCGGCCCACTTCTTCACGGCCGTCGTGGTGATCCTCCTGTTCGACGCGTGGCAGCTCCCGAACATGGTCTTCCGGCGGCGACATCCGGCGACGGCGTAGGGTATCGCCAACATCCGCCTGGCCCTGGGCTCCGCACCGGGCGCTCCGCTCCGTGAGGCGGGATGGGACGCGCACCGGGCGTCCGGGGGCCTTCCGCCTCTCGACGGCATCTTCGCTGCGGCCTACGGTCACCCGCAGTCTGGAGGCTCGTTGGGGTGAAACGCTCGACTGCGGGGTCGGCGGGAACCGCAGAACCCGGCTCCGATCTGAGGCGGGCCATCACCATCCGCAACGTGGCGCTGGCCATGCTCGGGGCCGCCGGACTCGTGCTCAAGTCCGCCTACCACGGCCCGTTCCAGGACGTCATCCATGCCTACGCGGGCAACGTCGCAGTCTCGTTCGCCCTGTACTTCGCTGCCGTCAACGCGACCGCAGGGTACGGACGGCCACGGCTGATCGCCGCGTCGCTCACGCTTCTCGCCGTGGAGGTCTTCGAGGCCACGAACGGGTTCGGTGTCATGGAGAACGTCCGTGACCCGACGGACTTCGTCGCCAATGCAGCCGGGGTCGGCCTTGCCGTCATCGTGGACATCACGACGGGTCGGGTCCTCCAGCGGCGTCACGAGCAGAGCCCGCGTCCATCCTGACAGGACGCGGATGGGGCATCGAGCGGGCCGACCTATCCCACGGTTCGCGGAGCGGGGAAGTGGCACGCAGCCGGGCTAAGACGCACACCGGGCGTCCGGGGCCGTGACCTTCGGCTCTGGCCTGCCGCGCTCTCAGCCGCGAGTGTGGCCGACAGCGGGTCGGGACCCCGCCGAGGCTCTGGCGAGGCCGACCGGCGACGAGCGTCCCGAGCAGAAGAGCGCGATGCGCCGGTTGGTGTTCATGGCGGGGGCGCGAGCGTCTCCCGACAGGGCCGATCGCTACAGGTACCCATGGCGCTGAGCGGCTCGAAGGGCGCGATCCAAGGCCCGCCGCAGATCGCTGCCGTCGCGACCTGCGTCACGCGCCGCCGCTGCCAGCACGGCTTGAACCTCGTGCGCCAGGCGATCCGGCAGGGGCTGGGCCGTCGCGTCGAGGAGCGGCGGCAAACGGCTGGCGGCCTCCCGCATCCGCCCGTCCTCGACATCGCACGCAAGGAGCGGCCACAGGGAGAGCCAGCGAAAGGGGAACACCGCACCGACGTGGGTGAACAGGTCGTCCGCGACAGCCGCGTCGCGCCGGGCCGCCTCAAGATCGCCCTTCTGCAGTGCCAGCCAGGCCAGCGTCGACAACCCGTAGGCGCGATACATGGCCTGGCCCAGCCGATCGGCCAGCAGCGTCGTGCGCTCCGCGACGGGAGCCGCTTCCGTCGTTCGGTGCTGCCGGCGCAGCAGAAGCCCCAGATACGCGAGCGAGCGCAGCTCGAGAATGGCGTCGCCGATCTCGCCCGCCTCGACAAGGGCAGCCCGCAGCTCGGTCTCTGACCGAGCCTCCTCGCGGCGCCAAAGGCAGGTGAAGCCGAGCCAGAAGCGGTCGTAGGCCAGCGCCCGGCGGTCGCCACGTCGCCGGTTCGCCTCCTGGGCGCGCTCCATGAGGGCCAGCGTCTCGTCCGACGGCACAAACCGGTCCCGGAGAAGCAGCTGGTCCGCTCGATTGTGGTAGTGCTGGGCCTGCTGGGCTGCCGTCCCATGTGTTACCAGCGGCTCCTCGAGCTCCTCGATGGTGGCCTGCATCAGGACCGGGTCGCCGCGCCAGTAGGCCCGCTCCACTGCCCGGCTCTTCAGGTCGAGCCACGCTGCCCACCATGCCGGTGCCTCGGACGGATCCGCGGGCGGCTCGTTGCCCAGGAGAGCGGCGCCCGCCGCGAATCGACCGTCGGCGGCCTCGAATGCGCGCCGGTCCATCTCGACGTCGCCGCACTTCATGTGCACCCGCGCCCGCCACACCGGGCGACCGGGCGGCATCGCCGTGAGAGCATCGCCACAGGCCGCGACGGCTTCGTCGAACCTGCCGATCCGGGCGAGCACGGCGCCGTCGCCGGCCAGCAGCTCCGCGAGCGCAACGAGGTGCTCCTCGGCGTCGTCGAACTCCACGATGGCCCGTGCGGCGGCGATGGCCGCAGCGTACATCGCGTCAGCCTTCTCGACCGCGAACGTCGCCGTCGCCCGCTCGGCCGCGAGTCGGCCGTACCGCACCAGGCTCAGCCTGAGCTCCGTCACGGTCGCCGTCGTTCCCGTGGTGGTCGCCAGCTCGAGGGCCCGGTCGAGGTGGGCGACGACGATCTCGGCGTCCTCGCCCCGGGCGGCTCCCGCCCTCGCGGTGATCCAGGCCGCCGTGGCCCGGTGCTTCACCAGGCGGGCATGCCGCGTCAGCTCCCCGTAGGCAACGTCGCGGAGGAGGGCGTGCCAGAACGTGTACTCGGCTTCGCCGACCATCGTGGACGGGAGGACGGGGCGGACGAGCTCTCGCCGCACGAGCTCCGCAAGGTGGGCCTCGACGTCCGTCCGCCCGAGTCCGGCGAGGGCGGCGACCGCCCCCGACCAGAACGTCCTGCCGACGACCGCCGCGTCGAGGAGGACGCCCTTCGTCTCGAGCGGCAGGGCGTCGATCCGGGCGGCCAGGAGCGCCGCGATCGAGGCCGGGATGGCCTCCTCATCCAGCGCTCCGCCGGCGATCGGGAGGACCCGGTCGCGAAGCATCGCGGCCAGCTGCTCGGCGTAGAGGGGGGAGCCGGCCGCGCGCTCGAGGACGGAGGCGAGCAACTCGGGCGAGGCGCCGGGGATCGACGCCGTCACGAGGGTCGTCATCGCCCGGTCGGGGAGGGCGGCGAGGGAGAGGACGGTCGAGTGCCTCGTCCGGGACAGCCAGGCGGGGTGGCGCTCCTCGAGCTCGGGGCGGGCGGTGGTCACGAGGAGGAGCGGGAGGCCGGCGGCGCGGTCGGCGAGGTGGGCGAGGAAGGCGACCAGGGTGTCGTCGGCCCAGTGGAGGTCCTCGACGACCAAGATCGTCGGACCGCCCTGCGCGACCTGCTCGAGGAAGCGACGCCAGGCGGTGAAGGCCTCTTCCTGCACGGGCGGCTGGGTCGTGCTCTCGAGGCCGACGAGCGGCGCGAGTCGGTCCTTCATCCAGGTGCGCATCGAGGGGTCGGGTTCCACGAGAGCTGCCTCGAGCTTCGCGGCCAGCGTCGCCTGGTCGTCGGTGTCGAGGATGCCGGCGTGGCTCTTCACGATCTCGCCGAGCGGCCAGAGGCCGGAGCCGTCGCCATAGGGCAGGCAGCGTCCGACCCGCCACGTCACGAGATCGGGCAGGGCCTCGAGGTGGCGCGCGAGCTCGCGCACGAGGCGGCTCTTGCCGAGGCCGGGCTCGGCAAGGATCGTGGCGATCTCCAGCGAGGGGGTGGCCCGGGCGCGCTCGAAGAGCGCCACGAGGAGGGCAAGCTCGACGTCGCGGCCCACGAACGGGGTCGCCTCCGGGTGGAGCTCGCCCGGTGGCCTCGCGAGTGGCGCCGTGGGCCGGAAGGCCGGTACCGGCTCGGCCTTGCCCTTCACGAGCGCGGGCGGGAGCGCCTCGTAGGCGAAGAGGTGCGAGGTGGCTCGGTACGTCGGCTCGCCGACGACCACGCCGTCCGTCGGCGCCAGGGCCTGGAGCCGGGCCGCGGTGTTCACGGCGTCCCCTGTGACAGCGTCGTCGCGCTCGCCCCCGCTGCCGGCGGCGAAGAGGACGGGCCCGGTGTTGACGCCGAGGCGCACGTGGAGGTCCAGGCCGAGACCCGGGATCCGCTCGAGGATGCGGAGCGCCGCCCGCACGGCGCGCTCGGGATCGTCCTCGTGGGCCGTCGGCGCCCCGAAGAGGGCCATCACCCCGTCGCCCAGGAAGCGGTCGACGTGGCCCCCGTGGCGCTCGATCTCGGCGGTGAGGACGTCGTAGTAGGGGAGGAGGAACGCCCGCACGTCCTCGGGGTCCAACGTCTCGGCGCGGGCGGTAAATCCGGCCAGGTCGGCGAAGAGGACCGTGACGACCTTGCGCTCCTCGCGGGCCGACGGTGCGGCCGCCGACCCGAGCCTCTTACCGCAGCCGTTGCAGAACCGCGCCTCGTCGGGGTTCTCGCTGCCGCAGGTCGGGCACGCCGTCATGGCCAGGAGCATAGGGGCGGGGCGGCGCCGCGAGAAGGGGGTGTACTCGCCCGACACCTCCGTTACACATCGACGCCCAGGGATGCCAAGTAGACGGCCGGTGTCAGGTGGCCGAGGCGGGCGCTACCGCTGCGGCGGGTTGCCTGCCGGCGACCTCGGCGATGTACGCCCCGACCGGCCGTGCGGTGATCCCGAGAGCGCCAAGGGCATCGTCGCGGACCTTCGTCTCGGTGAGGTCGCCGAAGAGGGCCATGCCCATGACCGAGGCGAGGGCCGGGCGCGGCCGGCGCATGAGCAAGCTGCCGAGGCGCATCGCGATCCGGGGCACATGGCTCGTGCGAATGGGCCGCCCGAGGGCCTTCTCGAACGCCTCGACGGCCTCGGTCCGGGAGATCGCTTCAGGACCCGCGATCTCGACCTCTCGAGGCGGGTCCGGGGCCAGCGCCAGGCGGACCATCGCCTCGGCCACGTCGGCGATGGCCACGTACGCGTGGCGCGTCGCGCCCTTGCCGTACACGGTGACCTTGCCGTGCGTCCAGTCGAAGCCGACGGCGGGCGTGAACCAGGCTTCCTGGAACATGTCGCTGCGGACGATCACCTCGCGCATGGATGAAGCGCGAAGCCTGGACTCGGTCGCAACCTTGGCGTCGGTGAACGGCGTGTGCACCGCCGCGAGGTCCCCCAGCACACTGGCGAAGACGAAGCGCTGCACGGCTGCCTTCTCGCAGGCCGCGATCAGGCGCGCGTAGCCGCGATCGTCGACGTCGCGAATGCTGAGATCGCTATCGCCGGCCAGCAGCCGGGCCATGGTGTTGACCGTGCTGATGACCGTCGTCACGCCGCGAACGGCAGGGACGAGCGACGACTCGTCGCGGAGGTCCCCGTGCACGATTTCGGCGCCCAGCGCCTCGAGCGGCGCGGCCGCCCGCCCCTTCCGCACGAGCGCTCGGAACGGCACTCCGGTCGCCGCGAGACGTCTCGCGATCTCGCCTCCCAGCTCGCCTGTGGCACCGCACAGCAGGATCTGCGGCTCGGCCATGGCGCCTTTCCTCCAGACTCTCCCACGCAGCGCCGGGCGCCGATCCTGGGACGCGGCCCTAGGTCCGCCGCGCGACGTGTGGGCAGAGCCTCCGGGTTGGCCGGCTGGTGCGTCCAGAGGCATTGGTCACGGTCTCGGGTCGCGCAGGCCGTGCGAGCCCGAACCGTACTGAGAGTGACTCGGCCGAATCGCCGCGAGGCCCTTGACGGCGAGGGCCATCGCGTGGACTTCAGCGGTTGTCGAAGCCAGATGAAGAGGAGCCACGCAATGGCCGCTGACAGGATGGCGCTGCTCGAGCAGGGAGGGAACGCCGCCCGCGTCGGGCGACCCGCTCCAGAACCCGTAGTCAGCCCTCGGGTCCCGTCCCAGGCACGCCGGTGAACGGGCCGCCGGGTTGGGCGCCTACGCCAGGAGCGGGATCCGCGCCTCGAAGCGGGCACCACCCTCCGGCCGGTTCGTGGCGGCGATCCGGCCGCCGTGGCGCTCCACGATCCACGCCGCGATCGCGAGGCCGAGCCCGGTGCCGCCGGCGGGCGCGTCGTCGGCGCGCCAGAAGCGCTCGAAGACCCGCGGCAGGTCCTCGTCGCGGATGCCCGGGCCGTCGTCCTCGACGACCAGGACCGCCCAGCCGCTCTCGGGCCGGACCCGGACGGCCACGCCGCCCCCGGCGGGGGTGTGGGCGACGGCGTTGTCGACGAGGATCGTGACGAGCTGGCGGAGCCGGAGCGCGTCTCCCTCGACCTGGGCGGGGAGCGGGTCGGCGACGACGGTGACGCCCCGCTCGGCGGCCACTCCGGCGAGCGACCCGGCCGCCTCGGCGGCCACGTCCGCGAGGTCGACCGGCGCGCGCTCGAGCTCGAGCGTGCCGGCGTCGGTGCGGGCGAGCAGGAGCAGGTCGTCGACGAGCGCCGTGAGGTGGGTCGTCTCGGCGTCGATGTCCTCGAGCGCCGCGCCCACCGTCGCGACCGGCTCGTCCCGGTTGCGCTGCAGGTCGGTGACGCTGGCCCTGATCACGGTCAGCGGGGTGCGCAGCTCGTGGCTGGCGTTGGCCGCGAACTCGCGCTGCCGCTGCAGGGCCGTCTCGCGGCGGTCGATGGCGGCGCGGATCGGGACGAGCGCGCGGCCGGCGTAGATCCAGCCCGCGGCGACGGCGAGGGCCAGCGCCGCGAGGCTGCCGATGACCAGGACGGAGAGGAGCGCGGCAAGGAGTCGCTCCTCGGAGACGCGCTCGCCGATCACCTGGACCACCCACTCGCCGTCGTTCCTCCGCACGGCCAGCGAGTGGACGCGGACCGGCGTGTCGTCGATGGTCGTCGTGCGAGTGTCCTCGCCCTCGGCGCGGGCCGTCTCGACCGACGGCTCCACGGGGAGCCCCTCGAGCTCGTCGAGCCGGCCGAGCACGGAGCCGTTCGGCTGCACGGCCAGGGTCAGCGTCCCCGACTGCTCGCCCCCGAACGCGATCCCGAAGGGCGGCCGGTCGGGCAGGGGACCGGGCCGGCTGATCACCCGCGCGACCTCGTTGGCGCGGCGCTCCAGGACCGCCGTGCCCCGGCCGGCGAGCTCGTTCGACACGGCGGCGTAGACCAGCGCTCCGAGCGCCAGCAGGATGAGCAGGGTCAGGCCGCCGCTCCAGGCGATGAGCCGGAGCCGCGTCCGGCGCAGGAGCGCGGCATCGTCGCCGGGCACCCCGCCGCCGCGGGCCGTGGGCACGGGCGCGCGCGGGTCAGCGGGCACGGACGCGATACCCGACGCCGCGGACGGTCTCGATCCACGCCCCGCCGTCCGGGCCGAGCTTCGTGCGCAGCAGGTGGATGTAGGCCTCGACGGTGTTCGGCGTCAGGGCTGCGCCGTACGGCCAGGCCTGGTCGAGGAGCTGGTCGCGCGAGAGGACCTGCCCCGGCCGGCGGAGCAGGCACTCCAGGATGGCGTACTCGCGCTGGCTCAGGTCGACCGGTCGGCCGGCGACCGTCACCCGGCGGTCGGTCTCGTCGAGGGCGACGGGACCCGCCTTGAGGGTCAGGCCGCGTCGCGGCGGCGGCCGGCGCCCCAGCGCGCGGAGCCGGGCGAGCAGCTCCTCGTACGCGAACGGCTTGACCAGGTAGTCGTCGGCGCCCGCGTCGAGGCCCTCGACCCGCGCAGAGACGGCATCGCGGGCGGTCAGCATGAGGATCGGCACGGCCGAGCCCTTGGCCCGCAGGCGGCGCGCGACGTCGAAGCCGGAGCCGTCGGGAAGCCCGACGTCGAGGATGACGGCGTCGAGCTCCGCCAGGCTCGCCAGCTCGAGACCCTCGGCGGCGGTCGTGGCGCTGTCGACGACATGGCGGTCCTGGCTCAGGAGGCGGGTCAGGAGCCGGACGAGGCGCGGATCGTCCTCCACGAGAAGCAGGTGCACGTCACCCTCGCCGCTGGATCGACGGGAGGCTCATGCCTCGGCCCGCGCGAGCAGGTCGAGGGCGTCGCCGATCGGGATCGCGAAGCCGATTCCCTGGCCGTCGGTGGCCGACGTGGCGATGACGCCGACGACGGCCCCGCCGGCATCGAGCAGCGGGCCGCCGCTGCTGCCCGCGTTGATCGCCGCATCGGTCTGGATGAGGCCCTCGAGGGCCACGCGGGAGCCCGAGGACGGGTCGCGCAGGTCGATGGCGCGATCCAGGCCCGAGACGATCCCCGACGTGACGGTGGCGGTGAACGTGCCGAGCGACGTGTCGGCCGCGACCACCAGCGGGCTGCCCACCGCGACCACGAGCTGCCCCACGGTCGGAGATCCCGGGCCACCGAGCCGGACCGGTGCGAGGCCGGCGGCGTCCGCCTGCAGGAGGACGAGCCCGTGGGCCGCGTCGGTGGCGACCACGCGGGCTGTCGCCCGCCGCTGGTCGGCCAGGAGCACGTCGTAGCTGATGTCGGTGGGCGCGACGATGGTCGTGGTGAGGATCAGCCCACTGGCCGAGACGACGAAGCCGGACCCGCTCGTGGTGGCGAACCGGCCGTCGGATCCACTGATCGCGACGACGGATGGCTCCGTCGCGGCGGCGACCGCGGCGACGGCGTCCGCCCCGTCGACCCGGGTCACGACGGTCGTCGCGGGCACCGCGCTGGCGACGGCTCCCGCCGGCGGCGTGGCCGTCGGCGCCTCTTCGGGAAGCGTGGCCAGGAGGAGCGCGCTGGTGCCGCCGACCGCGAGCAGGGCGGAGAGCGCTGCGGAGGCGACGACGAGGCGGAGCCCGCCGGCTTCCCGCCGTGCGGGATCCGGCGCCGCGGGTGCCGGGCCGGGCGCGGGCGCCGCATCGGGGAGGGGTGTCGGATCCGCGGACGCCGCATCGGGGAGGGGTGTCGGTTCGAAGGTCATCGGTGACTCCGGGCGGGCGAGGAGAATCGCCGGTCGAGCCTCCTTGTACGCGCGGTTCCTGAAACCACCCTGAATGGACCGCCGCGCGCCGCGATCATCGCAGAAGGGCGCCGACGAGGTCCGACCAGGTGGCGATGCCACGCGCGTCGAGCGCGAGGACCCCGAGCCCGTCCTGCGCGGCGACGCGGGCAGGGCCGTCCTGCCCGAGCGCCAGGGCGGCTGTCGCCCACGCGTCGGCGATGCCCAGCGTCGGCCCAACGACCGTGACGCTGGCGAAGGCGTCCGGGACGCGACCGGTCCGTGGGTCGCGCACGTGGCCCCCTCGCTCGTAGAGCCCGGACGTCGCCACGGCGCGGTCCCTGACCTCCAGCACGGCGGCGATCCGGTCGCCGGCGGTCGGAGCGCGGATCCCGACGCGCCACGCTCGGCCCGGGCCCGCCTCGCCCCGCGTCACGACGTCGCCGCCGGCGTTCACCGCGAACGAGCGCGCCCCCCTCGCGACCAGGAGGTCGACCGCCTCGTCGACCGCCCAGCCCTTCACGAACCCCGAGGGATCGAGGCGACCGGCCGGGTCGTGGTCGCGGGCGTCGAACGCGCCGCCGGTCGCGAGGCACAGGTCCTCGCAGGCCCGGAGCACGTGCCGCAGGTCGGGATGGCTGTCGTCGAACGCCAGATCACCCCGGTCGAGGCGCCGCACCTCGCTGGTGGCCCGGAACGGGCTGAACCGGACGTCCACCTCGTGGAACCAGGCGACCGCGGCCTCGACCGCCCGGGCGATCGTGGGATCGGCGGAGTCCGGGTCGCGGACGTCGATCGACACGACCGTCCCCATGACCCGCTCCACGCGGACGCCCATCGCTCAGGCCCGCGCAGCGTCGAGGGCGGCCTGCAGGGACTCGGCGTAGGCCAGGCTCGTGTAGGTGGCCCCCGACACGATGTCCACGTCGGCACCCTGCGTGGCCAGGGCGGAGCTCCGGAGCTGCGGCTCGGCGCGCTGGCTCAGCTGCGCGGAGTGGCGGTCACCGTCGGGCAGCTGGACCGCCGTGACGTTCGTGATGGCCCCACCCGTGATCGTCACCTGCACCTGCACGGCGCCCCAGCGAATGCCCACGGCCGTGCCGGTCGCCGTGCCGTCGCGGTAGGTGGCATCGGCTGCGGGCGTGGCTGCCGGCGCGGGGGTGGCGGCATCCGTCGGTGCGGCGTCGGCGGTGGTGGGCGTGCTCTCGATGACCGGCGCGACGGCTGCCGGGGTGGCCGCCGGGGAGCTGCCTGCGGCGAGGTCGCCGCTGGCGGCGGGCGACGGGTCGGTCGGCGTCTTGAACGAGAGGAGGAGGGCGAGGGCGGCGGTCGTCAGGAGGAGGGCGATGGCCCCACGGCGTGGCACGGCGAAGCTCCGTTCAGGAGGAGAAGCGCTCAAGGTGGATCTGCGACCCCGGGACGCCGACGTCCCGGAGTGCCTCGCGGGCGCGCTCCATCATCGGCAGCGGCCCGCACAGGTAGACGTCACGTTCGGGGATGTCGGGGACGAGGGCCGCCAGCGCGGGCGGGCCCAGGGGATCGGGGCCCACGGCCGGGCTCCCGCGCCGGCCGACGATGTAGTGGACCGTGGCGCCGCGCGCCCGCGCGATGGCGTCGAGCTCGTCCCGGAAGACGACCTCCTCGGGCGCCCGCGTCCTGTAGACCAGGGTGAGCTCACCCGGGCCCGCCGGCAGGGCTTCCAGGAGCGCCCGGAGCGGTGCGATCCCGACGCCGCCGGCGACCAGCGCCACCTTCCGCCGCGTCCGCCGCGCACCGGTGAGGACGCCGTACGGCCCCTCGAGGATCAGCGCGGTCCCCACCGGGAGCTGCTGCAGCCGGCCGGCGGTCCAGTCGCCGAGGCCCTTGACGGTGAAGCGCAGGAAGCGGCCGTTCGGAGCCGCCGACAGAGAGAACGGGTGCGCCCGCCACCAGCCGTCGGCCGTCAGCAGGCGGAGGAGGAAGAACTGGCCGGCGCGCACCGGCAGCTGGTCGAGGTCGCGCCCGGTGACGTAGATCGAGACGACGCCCGGGGCCTCCACGACCACGTTCGCGACGCGAAACCGGTGGCGCGCCGTCAGCGCGATCGGCTGCCCGACGCGGAAGGCCAGGACGAGCGCCGCGGTCGCGACGTACAGGCTCACCCAGAAGGCGACCGCCATCGGGTCGTCGGCGAAGTCGGTGCCCACGGCGAGCTGGTGGGCAAACGCGAGCGCGATGCCGAGGTAGGCGTACAGGTGGAGGCCGAACCACGTCTCGTACGAGAGCCGGCGCCGGGCGGCGCGCACCGAGGTGACGGTCACCAGCACGAAGAGACCGAAGCCGGCCGCCGCCAGGAGCACGAACGGGTACGTGGCGAGGAACGTGCCCATCTGCTCGAGGGGGCTGCGTCCTTCGCCGAGGGCGTACCCGATCGTGGTCGCGAGCACGTGCCCGCCGATCAGCCACATCGTCGCGAAGCCGAGCCAGCGATGCAGCCAGGCGAGGCGGTCCGGACCCACGACCTGGTCGAGGAACGGGCTCCGCGACATCAGCACGAGCTGGAGCAGCGCCGCGTAGGTCCCGAGCAGGGCACCGAGCTGGCCGGCGGCGGTGAGGAGTCCCGCCGGCGAGCCAAGGGGCGCCGTCCCGCCGTGACGGACCCACATGAGGACGATCAGGACCGCGATCCCGCCGGCGATGGCCCCGAGATCGGCGGCCCGGATCGCCCAGCGCCGCGGCAGCGGGAGCGCGCGCGCAACCGCGCCGGGTGCCACGGACCGGGGAGGGGACGACGCGCGGGCCGCGAAGGCGATCGCGTCCCGATCGGCGAGACCCGGGTCGGCGGGCCGGACGGCATCGAGCATGAGAGATCCCTGGCCTGGGCGTCGGACTCCGCGTTCCGATCGAGCGGGATCATCCGGCTCGTTCCTGAACCGCGCCTGAAGCGGAGCCGGCCGGCGAACGCTGCCGGGGCCAGCCACCAGCAGGACGTCGCGGCGGCTTCAGGACACCTTCAGGTGGACCGGTCATACCTTCCGCATCGCCCGGGGCGGCCCTCCCCGCACCGGGCGCTGGGCCGTACCGTCGATCCGGGAGGGCGAACGGGAGATAGACGAGTGCAGGAACCGCAGGACGTGAAGCAGCCGGACACGACGCAGACCGGCATGACGTGGACCGACGTCCAGCCGACGGAGGCGCCGCCGACGCCGGAGGCGCCCCGGGCCTCCACGAACGGCCCCCGCGGCCGGACCCTGGGCCTCGCCGCCCTGGCCGGCGCCGTCGCGGTCGGCGTTCTCGCCGTCGGGTTCGCGATCGGCAGCGGGGCAGCCTCCGACGACGCCACCGTCCCGACCGGCGGGCGCGAGCCCGCCCGGATCACCGAGGCCGGCTGGACGTCACCGGACGGACGAACCCAGGTGCGCCTCGACGGGCGCGGCGGGCGCGGGCTCCGCGGCGAGGCCGAGTGGGGTGCCATCTCCATCACGGCCATCGACGGCACCAAGCTCTCGCTCGAGACCGACAACGACTGGACCCGGACCATCGACGCGGTCGGCGCCACCGTGACCAAGGACGGCGAGACCGTCGCCCTCTCGACCCTCGAGGTGGGCGATCGCATCGTCTTCCGGGAGACGCGCAACGACGACGGGACGTACACCATCACGGCGATCACGGTCGTCCAGCCGACCGTCGGCGGGACGGTCGCGTCGGTGTCCGGCACCACCGTCACCGTCACGACGCGTGACGGGAGCACCAGCAAGGTCACCCTCACCGGGTCGACGACCTACACCCTGGACGGGGAGGCGGCCACCAAGGACGCCGTCGTCGCCGGGGTGCGAATCGTGGCCCGGGGCACCCTCGCCAGCGACGGGACGCTCACCGCGACCTCCGTCGAGATCGTGCCGGCGATGGCCGCCGGCACGGTCAAGGAGAAGGGCACGAGCTCGCTGACGCTGACGACCCGCGACGGCTCCACCGTCGTGGTGAAGGTCTCGGCCTCGACGACCTACGAGGTCGCCGGGATCACCTCCCCGACGCTTGCCGACGTGAAGGTCGGCGACGTGGTCATGGCACGTGGCACGAAGAGCACGGACGGCTCGCTGTCCGCGACCTCGGTCCGGTCGCACGCCGCCGGCGACTTCGGCGGTCCCGGCATGGGCGGCGGGCGTGGCGGCCACGGGGGTCGCGGCGACGGGGGCTTCCCCGGCGGCGGCTGGGACGACCCCGACGCCGTGCCGGCTCCCTCCACGGCTCCCGACAGCGGCGCCAACGGCTGAGCCACCCGAACAACGCCCGGGGGCGGCAGTGCCGCCCCCGGGCGTCTCCATGTCGGCCCTGGACCTGAACGCGGGCGTCACGCGTCACCCGGCGTCGCGCGCGCGTCGGACGGCGCCGGAGAGCCGGGTGACGCGCGGATCTCCGTCGCGAACTGCCGCACGGCGGCGTTGAAGGCGGCCGGCTGGTCCTCGTTGACGAGGTGGCCGCAGCCGGGGATCACGACGAGCCGGCCGTCGGCCGCCGTGGCCAGGAAGGCTCGCTCGCCGCTCCGGAAGAGGGCGTCGTCCTCGCCGTTCACGATGAGCGTGGGTCCCGGATAGGCCGCCAGGCGAGGCTCGAACACCTCGCGGAGGGCGGCGACGAGGGCTCGCGTGCCGCCCTTGAAGAGCCACCCGTCGGTGGCGGGCCCCTCTCCGTCGCCATCGTCGGGGTTCGCGGCCCCCGCCGCCCCGTCCTCGCGGGCGCGGTCTCCGCCGCCCAGGCTACCGAGCGTGCCCCGCACGCGCTCGCCGGCTGCGACGAGGAGATAGGCGCCGACCGTCCGGGGTGCCCGCCGGGCGACCGAGCGGGGCTCGGCGGTCGCGTTGGCGAGCACCAGCCCGGCCACCTGGTCCGGCCGGCGCGCGGCCAGGTCCATGCCGACGTAGCCGCCCAGCGACTGCCCGATCACGATCGCCTGCCCGCCCGCGGCCACGTCGATCACGGCGCTCACGAGGTCGGACGCATCGCGGAGCCGGAACGGCACGCCGGCCAGGGCGCCGTGGCCCGGCAGGTCCACGGCCACGACCCGGAACGTGTCCCCGAGGCCGTCGAGCTGGTGGCGCCACATCGACCGCGTCCGCCGCGTGCCGTGGAGGAGCACGAGCGCGGGTGCATGGGCCGGGCCGCGAGCCTCGAAGGCAAGGCGCACGTCGGCCCGGCTGCCCGGGAGCGGCGGGATCCCGGCTGCCGGCGAGCCGGCCGGCTCCTCGGCATCTCCCGCCCGGCGGCCCGTCGCGCGATCCGTCTCCACGCTACGTGCCGGGATCGTCGACGCCGGATCGCAGCGCGACGTCCGGCGGCCGCTCCGCCGCGTCGCCGGCGTCGAAGAACGGCCGCGGGCGCCAGCCGAGGAGCGCCGCCAGCACCACGGCCGGCACCTGGGCGATCGTCGTGTTGAAGCGGTAGACCTGGTCGTTGTAGAGCTCGCGGCGGTCCGCGATCTGGCTCTCGAGCCGCTCGATCTCGCCCTGCAGCCGCAGCACGTTCTCCTGCGAGCGCACCTGGGGATACTGCTCGACCACGGCGAACAGCGAGCGGACCGCGGCGGTCGTGGCGGCGGAGACGGCGCCCTGCTCGGCGACCGGCGCGTCGGGCACGTAGCGGGAGCGCTGGCGGGTCACCTCCTCGAGGACGTCCTGCTCGAACGCCATGAGATCGCGGACGGCATCCACGAGCGCGGGCAGCTGGTCATGGCGCTGGCGCAACGCGACCTCGACGTTGCCCCACGCCTTGTCGATCCGGTTGCGCAGGGCGACGACCGCGTTGTAGGTGACGACGCTGAAGAAGCCGGCCACGACGGCGAGGAGCACGATGGCGAACAGGGCGGCGGCCGCGGCCGGGCTCACCGGAGGGCTCCCGGCAGGCTCAGGGCGAGGGCCATCGCCGAGATGATGGCGAGCCCGGCCCCGGCCAGCCCCAGCAGGACCTTGGCGTCCTCCCGTGAGCGTGCCTCGCCCGGGGTCCCCGCGACGATCGCGAGGGGGTGCTCCGGGGTCGCCGCCACGACCAGCTCGCCCGCCGGGATCTCGAACCTCGCCTCGGCCGCGGCGGCCTCGCCCTGGCCGGCCAGTGCCGGGACGTCGGCCTCCGGGTGCAGCTCCGGCGCGCGCGTCGGGCGCCCGATCCCGAAGCCGGGGATCGCGGCGTTGCCCCACGCCTCCTCGGGCGTCGCGGCCAGGATCCCGGCCTCCCGGGCCTCGGCAAGGTTCATGGCCACCTCCGGGTCGTCGAGGGCCAGCGTCGGGTCGTCGCGGTCGGCGGTCGCCGGGTCGTCGAGGTCGCCGAACGGGAGGGCCGAGCCGATGATCGTGACGCTGTCGCCGGGCTCGAGCCGGCGCTCCTCGTAGTCGCGTCGACGCGAGCCGCCGATCCCGAACCCGCCCGATCCCAGCGTCGCCGAGAAGAGGCTCGGCTCGCCGGCGAGCCCCTCGCCCGGGAGGTCAGCCGCCGGGCGCACGGTCAGCAGCGCGGCGACCTGCGCCTCGCGATCGTCGGTCGCCGGACGATGTGTCGCCCCGGGGTTGATGGCCAGGCCCGGGGGGTCGTCGCCCGCCCAGTCCGACGCCCCGTCGAAGCGGAGGGGTGCATCCCAGCGCGCGCCGCGCGGGAAGACGCGGATCGTGCCCGACGGGTCGCGGAGGCGGAACCCGACCGCCTGCTCGTCGGCGAAGACCGTGCGCGTGTCGTCGCCCGATCCTTCCCGGATCCTCGAGCGGAAGTAGACGGACGGGACGCTCTGGAGTGGCGACACGAGGGTGAGCACGTCGGCCTCGATCACCCCCACGAGGCGCACCTCCCCGGCGGCGAGCGACACGATCCGGCTGGTCGAGATGCCGGCGACGTGCTGGGCGGCCCGGTACGCCCCCAGCCCGCGGGCAAGCAGCACGAGCCCGCCCAGCAGGCCGAAGGTCGCGACCACGGCGACGAAGCCCCCAATGTCCTCCACGGGCCGCAGTCTATCCGGCGGCGAGGCGGCGACGGGCCTCGCCGATGGTGGGGCGCCCGGGCGCAGGGGTCACGTCGAGGAGCGTCAGCGGCGCGGGCGGACGAACGCGGCCACGACGACCACGACGCCGAGGGCCATGAGGCCCGCGGCCCAGACGACGCCCCAGTCGACCTCGAGCTGGTCGCGGACGAGGAAGTAGACGCCGAGCCCGACCAGGGCGATCCCGCCGACCAGCGCCAGCAGTGGGTCGCCGCGTCGTTCGCGCCCAGCGCGCCCCGACGCGTCGGTCGCCGCCCACTGGGTCGGGGCGCCGGCCGGCGGGGCGGTCGTGGTCGCCGGCTCGCCGGTGAGCGGCTCGCCGGTGAGCGGCTCACCGGCGCCCGGCTGGCTGACGGCCGGCTCGCCTGCGCTCGCCGCCGGCGCCGCCGGCCAGGTGCCGACCGCCGACGGAGGGGCCCAGCCGGGGACCGCGTCGGGTCCCGGCGGGGTGGGGGAGCGCCCCGCGCCGGCGAAGCCGGTCGGCTCCTCCGGGACGACGGCGGCCATGATCACGTAGAGGACGAGGAGCGGGAAGATCCCCGTCACGAAGGCGAGCACGGCGTAGCCGATCCGCACCAGGCTGGGATCGATCGCCAGGCGGACGGCAAGGCCGCCGCACACGCCGGCGATGACGCGGTCGTCGACGCTTCGGTAGAGCCGGTCGTTCATCGGCAGCCGTCCTCCGGGTTGAGCGTGAAGCTGACCGCGCTGCCGATCGTGCGCAGCTCGATCTGCGTGGCCGCGGCCGCGTAGTCGGGGGTCTCCCAGGCGTTGCCGCTGCGGAGGAGACCCTGCTCGTCGAAGTTGTTGCTGGCCGTGATGTTCTCCTCGACCAGGAAGCGCAGCCCGACGCCGGCGGGTGCGCACAGGGCCACCGACGCGGCATTCCCCTCGACCACCCCGTCCAGGTCGGCGGCCTCGGGCAGCCGAATGGCGACGTCGGCCGCGTTGACCGCCACGGCGAGGCGCTCGACGGTGGCCCGCGACAGGTCGAGGCGGGTATCGCCGACGGCGTTCCCGTCGAAGGCGAGCCGGCTGAGCGTCGCCGCCCCGAGATCGACGGTCGCGTCGCCGGCGTTGAGGGCGAGCTCGAGGTCGAGCCGGGTGTCCGTGCCGAGATCCACCTGCCAGGTCGAGCGCTGCGCGGAGAAGGGGAAGGTGACGGGCGTCTCTGGCGAGCGGACGACCACCCGGTCGCCGGAGCGCTCGACACCGGGGCGCACGTTGTCCGTGCCCCGGACGGCGACGCCCCAGCCGCTGCCGTCGGTGGCCGCCACCTGGACGGTCGCGCAGTTCGCGGCGAGCACGACCCGACCGGTGCCTCCGTCGAAGGTGCCCTGGTCCTCCAGGACGACCGGTGCACCGGCGGTCAGCGGCGCCGCAGCCCAGGTTGCCGATGGAGAAGCCCGCCGAAGCCGACGGCGAGCATCGCCCCGAGGATGACCCCGAACGTGCCGGCGACGATGATCCCGCCCAGGGCCCGCAGCGGCGTCCGGCTCAGGATGAGGCCGATGCCGGCCCCGATCAGGATCAACGGCCACAGCTCCCAGGCGTTGGCCACGGTCTCGCTCGGGATCCACCCCTGGGCCACCGCCAGCGGCACGCCACCGACGAGCACCAGGAAGACTCCCCAGTTGAGCAGGCGTCGATCGACGGACATGTGGGCCTCCGCGGTGCAGGCCCCGAGGATACGCCCGTCCGCCACGGCCCCGAACGGGCCGCGTGGTAGCCTCGTCGGCGACGGACGGCACGCTCGACGCGGGAGGAATGGACGGTGCGGCTCGGAGATTCGCGCGCGGGAGCGCCGGCGCGCGAGGGGGTCGCCGCCGGCCGCGTCCGGTCGCTCGTCGCAGGGATCGCCGCCGCGATCTTCGACCTGGACGGCGTGCTGGTCGACACCGAGCCGTGCTGGCACGAGGTCCGGGTCGCGTGGGCCGAGAGCCGCGGCCTGGCCTGGTCGGAGGACGACAGCCGCGCCTGCATGGGCCGCAACTCGCGCGAGTGGGCGGAGGTGATGCGCCGCCGCCTTGCCGTGGACGAGACCCCCGCCGCGATCGAAGCCGGCATCGTCGAGGCCCTGGTGGCCCGCTACGCGGCGCGTGGCGTGCCACTCGTGCCGGGCGCTCCCGCCGCGGCCGCCGCGATCGCCGCCCGCGTGCCGGTCGCCATCGCGTCGTCGGGCCACCCGGCCGTCATCCGCGCGGCGCTGGAGGCGGCCGGGATGGCCGGGCTCTTCCGCGTCGTGGTCTCGTCGGACGACGTGGCCGCGGGCAAGCCGGCCCCGGACGTCTACCTGGAGGCCGCGCGGCGGCTTGGCGTCGATCCGGCCCGCTGCCTGGTCCTCGAGGACTCGCGGAACGGCGTCCTGGCGGGGCGTGCCGCAGGGATGCGGGTCGTGCTCATCCCGAACGCCAGCGTGCCCCCGGGCGCGGGCGCCGCCGAGGCGGCGGACGTCGTCATCGAGCGCCTGGCGGATCTCCCCGAATCGGCGCTCGGAGCCGGCGGATGAGCGGGCAGCCGGCGCCGGCCGGGGTCGACGAGCCCGGTCCGCCCGGTCGCGTCCGCTACTGGGTCGTCACGGCGTTCCTCTGGCTTGCCGTGCGGGTCTACCTGCGCCTGCGCGTGGAGGGCGTCGAGCGCCTGCCCGACGGGCCGGCGATGCTCTGCTTCAACCACCAGAGCTGGGCCGACCCGTTCGTCGTCGTGGCGGCCCTGCCCGCTCGCCCCGACGTGATGTTCTTCGGGCCACGGGAGGCCGACATGGGCGTCGGCCGCAAGAATCGCCTCATCCGGTGGAGCCGGCGGGGCGTCCCGTTCCGACCGGACAAGAAGGGCCTTCTCGCCGTCACCCGCCGCGTGCAGGCGGTCTTCGAGCGCGGGGACCGCCTGGCGATCGCTCCCGAGGGCCGGATCCACGCGGGGGAGCGGGTGGTGCTGCCGCTCGACGAAGGCGTGGCGTTCTTCGCCCTGCGGGCCGGGGTCCCCATCGTCCCGATCGGGATCACCGGCGTCGGCTGGCTTCGCTTCGGCGGGACGGTGCGCGTCCGGGTCGGCGACCCGATCCCCGCAGCCGGGCGACCCACGAAGGAGAACGTGACCGCGATGACGACCGCCACCCGGCGGGCGCTCCTCGACCTCGTGCGCGACGGCCGCGACCGCGAGCCGCCCGGACGCGTCGGACGCTGGCTCACGGAGGTCTTCCAGGACTGGCCGGAGGGAGCCCGGCCGCCGATCCAGGACGACAACTAGAACAGACGTTCTCTTCTGGACGACGCGGTCGATCCGACCGTTCTGCGATACTCCGACGGACATCCAGCGGAGCAGCAGGAGGCACGCCAGCGGCATGGGAGCGACCGGACTCGCCACGACCCCCGCCGAGTACCGCGTCCGGCTCCTCGAGCAGCCGGACGAGCAGCTCGACGCATGGGCGGCGGAGGCGATGCGCGACATCTCCATCCGGCGCGGCGTGCTGGCCGTCCTCCACGACCTGCGGGCGGCATCCGGCCTGGACGATCGCGAGCTGGAGAAGGTCTTCGCCGCCGGGGGCGGCCCCCCGGCCGTCGTGGGCCGCGACGCCGACGGCCGCCTCATGGTCCCGGCGGTGACGCTCCACTGCTTCGTCAAGGGGCTGCGAGCGCTCGTGCCCGGGGCGCGCGAGACCCTCGTCGAGTACCTCGTGGAGAACTTCGAGGAGCTCGTCTACGCCTGATCGCGGGCCCGGCGCGCAGCGGGCTCGGGTGATCTCGCCCGCGGCTCGCCTCGGCGGCCTCGTCCGGCTCGTCCACCCGTTCCCGTCGCTCCTCGACGCCGTCGTGACCGGCGCGGTCGCCGCACTCGCCGGCGCCGAGGCGTCGCGGGTGCTGCTCCTGGCGACCTCCATGCTGCTGCTTCAGCTGGGAATCGGCGCGGTCAACGACTGGGCCGACGCGCCCGCAGATGCGCAGGCCCAGCCGGGCAAGCCGATCCCGGCAGGCGTGGTGTCCCGGGCCGCAGCCGCCTGGATCGCGGCCGCGATGGTCGCCATGGGGCTGGCCCTTGCCGCGGCGGCCGGTGCCGCAGCGCTCGTCGTCGCCGGCGCCGGCCTCGCCACCGGGCTCGCCTACGACCTGCGGCTCAAGGGGACGCGTTGGTCGTGGGTGCCGTACGCGGTCGGGATCCCGCTGCTGCCCCTGTTCGGCTGGGTGGGGGCGACCGGGGAGGTGCCCCCGGCGCTCGGCGTGCTGCTGCCCGTGGCGATGCTCGCAGGCGCCGCGCTGGCCGTGGCCAACGCCCTCGCCGATCTCGAACGGGACGAATCGGCCGGCATCGAGACGGTCGCCACCGTCCTCGGGATCGTCGTCGCCCGCCGCGTGGGCGCGGCTCTCCAGGGTGGCGTGGCGGTCGGCGCCATCGGTTCGGCCCTGATCCTCGGGGGTGCCCCCGCGGGGATCGCCCTTGGGGTCGCGGGCGTGGCCATCCTGGCGCTGGGCGTCGCGCTGGGCTGGGGGCCCGGCCGACGCGCCCGCCAACGGGCGTGGGAAACGCAGGCGGTCGGCCTCGCCGTGCTGGCCGCCGGCTGGGTGGCCGCGCTCGCGCAGGCGGGCGAGCTGGCGGGGTAGGGGACGCGCCGGACGACGCAGGGAGTCCGCGAGAGGGCGGGACGATCGCGGCCCGGGACGTTGGAGGCCGGCGCGTTCGCGCCGGCCGCCGCATCGTCGGGGTCCGCCGTCCGCCGGGACGGCGAGGGTCAGTCGCCGCGTCCGCGAACGACGGTGATCGCGTTCTCGATGGTGAGCTTCGAGATCGTCAGGTACTTGGCGAGGTTCTGGCGGTCGGTCGGGTTCACGGAGCTCTCGAACTCCTGGCTCCGCAGGACGGCAAGCAGCTCGCCGAGCGCCTCCTGGAACTGGGCCTTGGCCGTGAGGAGCGCGTCGTCGCCCGTCGGGACCGTCGCCGGTGGCGGGAGCAGCTCCGCCTCGCCCTCGTCGGCGGGCCAGGCCGCCACCTCCTCGGGGCCCTCGTCGGCGAGTCGCCGGGGTCGTCCCTCGATCCGCTCACGGAGCTTGACGAGCGAGAGCTGCCCGCTGGCGACCTGCGCGGCCAGTCGCTTGCGCTTCTTCGGGTCCTGTACCTTCATCAGCTCGTAGGCGTGGGACAGGGTGTCTTTGCGCACGGACACCAGTGCTCGGATCTCCTCGGGGGCGTCTGCGAGGCGCAGACGATTCTCGAGGTAGCCCTTGTCCTTGCCGAGCTTCTGGGCAAGCTTCCGGATGCTGTACCCGTGCTCGGTCACCATCTTGTCGTACATCGTGGCTTCTTCGAGCGGGGAGAGATCCTCACGCTGCAGGTTCTCGATGACGGCGATCTCGAGGGCCGCGTCATCGTCCAGCTCCTCCACCAGCGCCGGGATCGTCTGGAGGCCGGCCCGGATGGCGGCCCTCCAGCGCCGTTCTCCGGCGACGAGCTGGTAGCCGTCGCCCATCGGCCGCACGAGGATCGGCTGGAGGACCCCGTGCTCGCGGATCGAGGAGGCCAGCTCCTCGAGCGCCGACTCCTCGAAGAGCAGGCGCGGGTTCTCGGGATTGGGGACGATCCGCTCAACCGGGACGTGGCGGATGCCGAGGCTCTTCGTGTTCTCTGCCGACAGCAGGCTGACGATGGACGGGGAGAGTTCGCGCTCCTCGGAGAGACGCTGCGCGGCGACCGCGCGGAAGTCAGGCCTGGCCAAGTTCGACGACCTCCTTCGCGAGCTCGCGGAACGTTCGGGCGGCCTCGGAGTGGCTGGCGTAGGCCGTGATCGGCCGCCCGGTGAGCGGCGCCTCGCCCAGCTTGACGGTCGTCCGAACGATGGAGTTGAAGACGTGGTGGTCGCCCAGCTCGCGCAGCTCCTCGAGCATCTCGCGTGCGAGGACGGTGCGCCCGTCGTAGAACGTCGGAAGCAGGCCGAGAACCCGCAGGTTGCGGTTCAGCTTCGCGCGGATCGTGTTGATCACCTTCACGAGGGCGGTGAGGCCCTTGAGCGCGTAGTACTGCGTCTGCACCGGGATGATCACGCCGTCGGCGGCCACCAGGCTGTTGATCGTCAGCAGGCCGAGCGTCGGCGGGCAGTCGATGATGATCCAGTCGTACTGGTCGCGCACGGTGCTCTCCGCGAGCGCTTCGCGGAGCATGTACTCCCGGCCGATGGCGCTGAACAGCTCGACCTCGGTGGACGCGAGCTCGAGCGTCGAGGGAGCGACGTCGATTCGCTCCGTCGCGGACGGGAGCACGATCGACTGCAGCGTGACCTGCCCTTCGTCGAGCACGTGCGCGATCGAGCGCTCGACCTGGCCCAGGTTGATCCCGAGCCCCACGGTCAGGTTGGCCTGCGGGTCCATGTCCACCGCGAGGACGCGCTGCCCCTGCTCGGCGAGGGCGCCGGCGAGGTTGATTGCGGTCGTGGTCTTGCCCACGCCGCCCTTCTGGTTCGCGATCGCGATGACCGTTGTCACCCGGGGATCACCTCGCTGGTCGTCGGTGGGGGAGTTGTCGCACGCGCCGCCGCGCGCGAGTGCTGATCCTACCCCACGCCGCCATGGCGTGGGCCTCGCTTATCCACACCAATCGGGGTTTGTTCACGATTCTGTGGATAACGCCGATCGAATCGGGCCATGACCGGCCGCGCCACCGGCAGGGCGGCATCGCCTGCGCGCGCGGCATCGCCTGCGCGCGCGGTGGACGTCGGGGAGCGCGTCCACGCTCGGATCGGGCCGCACGGCGACCGAGATGGGACGTTGCCCGTGCGTCGACGTCGCCTATCATGGGGAGATCTCGATCTGCGCTGTCCGTGCGCAAAGACACGTCCCGCGCCCGACTTGCGTTCACGG
Organism: uncultured Chloroflexia bacterium; assembly: GCA_963713285.1. GTDB lineage: Bacteria > Chloroflexota > Limnocylindria > Limnocylindrales > CSP1-4 > CTSoil-043. The sequence continues at coordinate 245,277 of CAVQLA010000008.1, forward strand.
GTGCCGATCCGCGAGGAGGTCCACGTGCCGACCAGTGACGAGCGCCTCGAACGGCTGCAGCAGATGCGCCGCGACGCCAAGCTCGGTGGGGGGCCTGTCCGGATCGAACGGCAGCACTCCTGGGGCAAGCTCACGGCGCGTGAACGCCTCGATCTGCTCCTCGATCCGGGGTCGTTCGTCGAGCTCGATGCGTTCGTCACGCATCGGTCGACCGACTTCGGTCTCGCCACCCAGCACATCCTGGGCGATGGCGTGGTGACCGGCCACGGGACGATCGACGGGCGTCTCGTCTTCGTCTTCAGCCAGGACTTCACGGTGTTCGGCGGCTCGCTCTCCGAGGCGTATGCCGAGAAGATCGTCAAGGTGATGGACCTGGCGATGAAGGTGGGCGCGCCGGTGATCGGGCTCAACGATTCGGGCGGCGCGCGGATCCAGGAGGGCGTCGCGTCGCTTGCAGGGTATGCCTGGATCTTCACGCGCAACGTGCTCGCGTCGGGCGTGATCCCCCAGGTCTCGGTGATCATGGGCCCCTGCGCGGGCGGTGCCGTCTACTCGCCCGCGATCACCGACTTCACGATCATGGTCGAGGGGACGAGCTACATGTTCGTCACCGGCCCGAACGTGGTGAAGACCGTCACCCACGAAGAGGTCGACTCGGAGTATCTCGGCGGCGCGTTGACGCACACGACGAGGTCCGGAGTCGCGCACCTCGCGGCACGGGACGAGGCCACCGCCCTCGACCACGCGCGCCGGCTGCTGGCGTTCCTGCCCCAGAACAACCTCGGCGATCCGCCGCGCCTCGAGACCCGGGACCCCGCAGATCGCCGCGAGCCGGCGCTGGACGGCATCATCCCGAGCGATCCGTCGAAGCCGTACGACATGCACGACGTCATCCGGCTCGTCGTCGACGACGGCGACTTCTTCGAGATCCAGCCGGACTGGGCGGCCAACATCATCGTCGGCTTCGCCCATCTCGGGGGCAGGAGCGTCGGAATCGTGGCCCAGCAGCCGGCGGTTCTCGCCGGCGCGCTCGACATCCAGTCGTCGGTGAAGGGGGCCCGGTTCGTCCGCACCTGCGACGCGTTCAACGTGCCGCTGGTCTCGCTCATCGACGTCCCAGGCTTCCTGCCCGGCGTGAACCAGGAGCACGGCGGCATCATCAAGGAGGGCGCCAAGCTCCTCTACGCCTACTGTGAGGCGACGGTGCCGAAGGTCTCGGTCATCACGCGCAAGGCCTACGGCGGCGCCTACGACGTCATGTCGTCCAAGCACGTCCGGGGCGACATGAACTTCGCGTGGCCCACCGCGGAGATCGCCGTGATGGGCGCGGCGGGCGCGGTCAACATCATCTTCAGGGACCAGATCGCAGGGGCCGATGATCCGGTCGCCGAGCACGGGCGTCTCGTCGCGGAGTACGAGGCGGAGTTCAGTCATCCGTACGTTGCGGCGTCGCGCGGCTGGATCGACGATGTCATCCTGCCGTCCGAGACGCGGCCGCGGCTCATCGCGGCTCTCGACATGCTGGGCGACAAGCGCGAGACGAACCCACGCAAGAAGCACGGGAACATCCCCCTGTGAGACCGGCAGGGGAGGGTCCCGCACTGCGCGGCGGAGGGCCTCGGATGCCGGCCGTCACATGGCACGTCTTTGCGCAAAGACAGGCGTTGCGGGCTGCGGCGCCCGGTGAGTGCGAGCGGTGAGCTCGCCATTCCGACGGGTGCTGGTGGCCAACCGGGGCGAGATCGCCCTGCGGATCATCCGGGCGTGCCACGAGATGGGGATGGAGGCGGTTGCCGTCTACTCGGACGTCGACGCGTCTGCCGCGCACGTCCGCGCGGCAGACGTCGCCGTTCGACTCGGTCCGGCCCCCCCGTCCGCAAGCTACCTGCGGATCGACGCGATCGTGGAGGCGGCCGTCGCCGCCGGTGCCGAGGCGGTCCATCCCGGCTACGGCTTCCTGTCCGAGCGCGAGGCGTTCGCCCGCGCCGTCGAGGAGGCCGGGCTCGCCTGGGTCGGGCCGCCGCCGGCGGCGATCGCTGCCCTGGGCGACAAGCTGGCCGCCCGCCGGACGGCACGTGATGCGGGGATCCCGCACGTTCCCGGGACCCTGGAGCCTGCGCCCGTCGACCGACCGGACGAGCTTGCGGCGGTCCTGGCCGCAGCCCGGAGCGTCGGCTTCCCGCTGCTGGTCAAGGCCGCCGCGGGCGGCGGCGGTCGCGGGATGCGACGCGTGGTGACGGAGGACGAGCTCGCGGGCGCCCTGCTGGCCGGCGCGCGCGAAGCAGCCGCGGCCTTCGGGGACGGCGCGGTCTACCTCGAGCGCGAGATCCTGCCGGCGCGTCACATCGAGGTCCAGCTCCTCGGCGACTCGACCGGGAACGTCGTGGCGATCGGAGAGCGGGACTGCTCGATGCAGCGGCGTCACCAGAAGCTCATCGAGGAAGCCCCGGCCCCGGGGCTCAGCGAGGCCGACCGGCGCCGCCTGCACGCGATGGCCGTGCGGCTGGGGACCGCAGCCGGCCTCGCGAACGCGGCCACCTGCGAGTTCCTGTACGACCGCGACGGCGCCTTCTGGTTCCTGGAGGTCAACACCCGGCTCCAGGTGGAGCACCCCGTCACGGAGCTGGTGGCGGGCATCGACATCGTCCAGGAGCAGCTCCGCCTGGCGGCCGACGAGCCGCTCTCGGCGCGCGTCCTTGGCGCCGCGGAGCGAGCGGCACGCCCGACCAGCCACGCCATCGAGGTGCGCCTCTCGGCCGAGGACCCGGCCCGGGTCTTCGCCCCCACGCCCGGGCGGATCACCCGCTGGCGGATGCCCTCGGGGCCCGGGATCCGGGTGGACACCGCCGTCGAGGAAGGCGACCGGATCCCGGCCGAGTACGACCCGCTGATCGCCAAGCTGATCGTCCACGCCGAGGATCGCCCGGCGGCGGTCGCTCGCCTTCGGAGGGCGGTGGCGGAGGCCGAGATCGGCGGCATCCAGACGACCCTCCCGTTCCACCGGGCCATGCTCGAGGAGCCCGGGTTCGTGGACGCCACCGACCTCGCGACGACATGGGTCGACACGCACTGGGACGGCCCGGCCGATCGCGCCCGCGCCGTCCGCGCGGCGGCGCTCGCGGCAGGGCTCGCAGCACTGGCGGGGGAGGGCTCTCCCGGGAGCGGCTCCGGCGCGGCCGCCGGCGGAGCCCGTGGCAATGCGGTGGCGGCGCGGGCGGCCGGCGAGGTGGGGCGGGCCGGCGCCTGGAGGACCGGCGGGCGGGCGCTCGCAACCGACCGGTGGCCCACATGAGCAGGAGGCGTCCGCCGCCGACGATGATCGCCGGGCCGTCCGGCTACGACGAGCCGGCGCAACCCGGGGTGGTCACCGACCCGCGCGCGGTGCGGGTGAGCGTGGCGCCGGCGACCCGCCTCGAGGGCGATCAGGCGTTCAGCCTGGCGCCGCCGCCCGACCCGGCCCTCGCAATCGGTCGCGACGGCGGCGCAGGGGGTGGGCATCCGCTCGTCGACGGCATTCTCACGCCGGCCCGTCTCCTCTACGTCGGCGGTGGCCGCGATGCCGACGACGGCCGCGGTGCCGACGACGGCCGCGATGCCGGCGGTGGCCGCGCCCGGCTGGAGTGGGCCGGCCCCGATGGCGATGGGCTCCGTCGAACGAACGTTCTCTTTGGGCCGGTGCGCCGGGACCCCGAGCGCGGGACGGAGATCCGCGAGGTCGTCGTCGACGGGTGGCGGATCGAGGTCGAGATCGAGCCGGAGCGCCGGGCGGTGCTCCGGGAGCGTGCCCGTCGGAGCGCCGGCGCCGCATCGCAGGGCGGGCCGGTCGAGGTCCGGGCGATCATCCCCGGCCGGATCGTGGCCGTTACCGTCCGGCCGGGCGACACCGTGGAGGCTGGGCAGCAGATCCTCGTCGTCGAGGCCATGAAGATGCAGAACGAGCTCCGGGCGCCCCGCGAGGGCAGCGTGGAGCGCGTGGGGGTGGCCGTGGGCGATACGATCGACGTCGGCGATCTCCTCGTCGTCATCCATTGACCACCCGGGAGGCCCGCATGGCCGACGAACCACAGCCCGCCACCCCGCCGACGCCCGATCCGGGTCGCGAGCGCTGGCGCGCCGCCACCCGGGCGAAGGCCGTCGCCGTCACGCCCGAGCGCCGCGCCTCGTTCCGGACGTCCTCGGACGTCGAGATCGCCGACCTCTACACGCCGGCCGACGTGACGGCCCTCGACGAGGACCGCGACCTGGGCCGGCCGGGCGAGTTCCCGTTCACGCGGGGCGTCCAGCCGACGATGTACCGCGGCCGGTTCTGGACGATGCGCCAGTACGCCGGGTTCGCCACGGCGACGGAGACAAACGAGCGCTTCCGCTACCTCCTGGAGCAGGGTCAGACCGGCCTCTCGGTCGCCTTCGACCTGCCGACCCAGATGGGCTACGACAGCGATGCGCCCGAAGCCGAGGGGGAGGTCGGGCGCGTCGGCGTGCCGGTCTGCTCGCTCGCCGACATGGAGGTCCTCTTCGACCGGATCCCGCTCGGGAGCGTCAGCACGTCGATGACGATCAACGCCACGGCGGCGATCCTGCTGGCCCTCTACGTCGCGGCCGCCGAGAAGCAGGGCGTGCCGCGGGCCAAGGTGTCGGGGACGACCCAGAACGACATCCTCAAGGAGTACATCGCCCGCGGCACCTACATCTACCCGCCGCGACCGTCGATGCGCCTGGTGACCGACGTCTTCGAGTTCTGCTCGCGCGAGCTGCCGCGCTGGAACACGATCAGCATCAGCGGCTACCACATGCGCGAGGCCGGGGCCACGGCGGCCCAGGAGCTGGCGTTCACGATGGCCGACGCGATCGCCTACGTGGAGGCCGCGGTCGCGCGCGGTCTCGACGTGGATGCCTTCGCGGGCCGCCTCTCGTTCTTCTTCGCGGCCTGGAGCGAGCTCTTCGAGGAGGTCGCCAAGTTCCGGGCGGCGCGCCGGCTGTGGGCCCGGATCATGCGCGAGCGTTTCGGGGCCACCGATCCGCGCTCGCTGATGTGCCGCTTCCACGTCCAGACCGCCGGCAGCTCGCTCACCGCCCAGTCGATCGACAACAACGTCGTCCGGACGACGGTCCAGGCGCTGGCGGCCGTCCTGGGCGGTGCCCAGAGCCTCCACACGAACAGCCGCGACGAAGCGCTGGCGCTGCCGACGGCCGAGGCGGCTCGGCTGGCGCTCCGAACGCAGCAGATCCTGGCCCACGAGTCGGGCGTCACCGAGACGCCGGACCCGCTGGCGGGGAGCTACTACGTCGAGACGCTGACGAACGAGCTGGAGGCGCGGGCGCGCGGTCTTCTCGACGAGATCGAGGCCCTCGGCGGCACGCTGGCCGCCATCGAGGGCGGCTTCCAGCAGCGGCAGATCCAGGAGGCGGCCTACCGCGTGCAGCGGGCGATCGAGACCGGCGACCAGGTGGTCGTCGGGATCAACGCCTTCCGCGACGAGGAGGTCCGCACGCCCCCGACGCTCCGGATCGACCCGGAGGGCGAGCGGCGGCAGGTCGAGGCCGTGCGCCGCGTGCGCGCGGAACGGGACCCCGGCGCCTGGGCGGCCGCCCTGCGGCGCGTGGAGGAGGCCGCGCGCGGGGAGGAGAACCTCGTGCCGGCGCTCATCGAGGCCGTGCAGGCCTACGCCACCGTCGGCGAGATCAGCAACGTCCTGCGCGCCGCGTGGGGCGAGCACCGCGAGCTCGTGACGGTGTGATGATGGCAGGGGAGGTGCTCCGATGACTCCGGCGCCGGTGCCGCCGCACATTCGCAGCGTCGGCCGCGTCCACCACGTGGCCGTCGTGGTCCGCTCGCTCGACGCCGCGCTCCGCTTCTACCGCGACACGCTCGGCCTGGCGCCCGGGCCCGTCGTGCCGATCCCGTCCGACCGCGTCAAGATCGCCTTCCTGCCGGTCGGCGAGGTGAAGATCGAGCTGGTCGAGCCGACCGACGACACGACGGGCGTGGCCCGGTTCCTGGCGAGCCGGGGCGAGGGCTTCCACCACGTCTGCTTCGAGGTGCCCGACATCTCGGCCGCGCTCACGCGCCTCGGCCTCGACGGGGTGGAGCTCATCGACACCGCGCCGCGGCCCGGCGCCGAGGGGCCCGTGGCGTTCCTCCACCCGAAGAGCTGCCACGGCGTGCTCGTGGAGCTCATCGAGGCGCCCGGTGGCCCGGCCTGGGCGTCGCACTACCCGCGCGGGTTCCGCCCCCCGGGCGCGTAGGCGTCGGGTCCCGGGGAGCGTCGCCGCCGGCGGGCGAAGGGGACTCGCGGGACTACCCGGCGGGCGCCGCCTGGACCTCGCGCTCGGCCTGGGTGAAGACGGCACCGCTCGGCGGCGGGACGGGCCGCTCGAGGCCGAGCCGCACGAAGGGGTCGGCGGACGGCTCCAGCAACGCCGCGATGTCGACGCGCTCCAGGTCGACCGCGTCGCCGGGCCGGCCCAGCAGGTACCCCTGCGCGGCGTCGATCGCCAGCTCACCGGCCATCGCGAGCTGTGCCTGGGTCTCGACGCCCTCGGCCACCACGAGCGCTCCCCAGCGGCGCGCGAGGTCGACCAGCGAGCCGAGGACGGCCCTCACCGTCTCGCGCCCGGTTCCGGCCTGGACGAGGGACAGGTCGATCTTCACGACGTCGAACCGGAACTGGCTGAGCAGGCGCAGGCCCGCGTTGCCCGCGCCCACGTCGTCCGCGGCGATCCGGATCCCGGCGGCCCGGCATCGTTCGAGGACCGCCACCGCCCGCGGGACATCGTGGATGACCTCGCGTTCCGTGACCTCCAGGATCACCCGGTCGGCGGGGAAGCCGGCGTGGTCCAGCATGTTGAGGAGGCGCGCCGCGCCGAACTCGGGCGCCTCCAGGGTGCGCGGGGAGATGTTGAGGGTGACGAGCAGCGGTGCCGGGATCGCGGTGGCACCCGCGATGACCACCGCGAGGCAGGCCAGGTCCAGGTCCACGGTCCGCCCGCCGGCCTCCGCCGCGGCGAACAGGCCCCCGGGGTTGGTGAACGGAGATCCCGGGGTGGGCCGGATCAGCCCTTCGAAGCCGATCACCCGGCCGGTCTCCAGGTGGACGACCGGCTGGTAGACCGCCCGCAGCGCGCGCTCGTCGATCACCTTTGCCACCGCGTCGGAGAGGGCGGCACGCTTCTGCTCGTCCACCTGCTCGGCGTCGAGGGCCGGGTCCGCCACCGTGATCACGGTTCGCCCGGATCGCTTGCCGCGGTACATCGCGGAATCCGCGTACAGGTGGAGCTGAGCCCCGTTCGTCGCATGCGCCGGGTAGGACGCCACGCCTGCCGAGAACGAGATGGGCCGCGTGTAGGATGCCGCCGGCCGGACCGCCAGGCCCGAGGCGAGGATCCGCCGCGCCAGCTGCGCCGCGCCGTCGGCGCCGGTGTGCGGGAGGAGGATCGCGAACTCGTCGCCGCCGACCCGGAAGGCCCGGTCGGCTCGCCGGATCTGCTGGTGCAGGAGGCGCCCGACCTCCGCCAGCAGCTCGTCACCGACGGCGTGGCCCTGGGCGTCGTTGACCTGCTTGAACTCGTCGAGGTCCAGGAGCACCAGCGACAGCTCGTGGCGGTAGCGCCGTGCCTGGTCGAGGAGCGACTCGAACTCCTCCTGGAACGAGCGGTGGTTCCCGAGGCCGGTCAGCCCGTCCACGAGGGCGAACTCGCGAACCTCCTCGTATGCCAGATGAAGACGAGCCCTGGACGCCTCGAGCTCGGCAGCCGGCCTGAGGATCTGATGGGTCATCCACCTGGCCAGGACGACGAGGAGGGCACCGACCACAACCAGGGCTGCCACGTGGATGGGCTCGAGCCCGTTCGGCCCACCGGTGAGGAGCCGGAGCAGCGGCGACCCGAGCGCCATCGGCAGGACCGCCGCCGCGGCGAGCGTCAGGTACAGGCGCAGGCGCACCAGCCGGAGCGAATCGCCCGTGGGCGGAGCGTCCGGCGCGAGTGGCCGTGCCGTGGATGAATCGTGAGCCATGGCGACCAAGGGCGGGCTCCCCGTTCGAGGATCCGCAGAGTGCTGATCACCTGTATACGGGGGCGGCGCCCGAACCGGACCCCTCCAATCGTCACCCCACCCCCCGGGACCTTCTGGAAGGTGATCCCTCCCGACCCGCGTCCCGGTCCTCAGCCGGCGGCCTTCGCGACCTCCTCGCTGAAGAAGATCATGTCGAGGTCGCGGGGGGAGTGGCCCATCGCCGTCAGGAGGGCCGCGGCCTCGCTGCGGTGCTGGGTCCCGTGGTTCACCACGTGGACCAGCATCTGCCAGAGGGGCACGCCCTCGTGGGTCTGCGCGAGCCACGCGTCGTCGATGGTCGGGAGCCAGGCGTCGAGGGCGGCCCACTCGGCTTCCCAGGCGGCCGCCAGCTCCGCGACCGTCGGGAGCGGCTCGCGCTCCGGCCGGGGCTCCCGGCCGGGCACCCGGGCGAGGGCGTGCCGCCAGCGCTGGTGGGCGCCGAGCTGGTGGACGAGGATCTCCCCGAGATGGCGCTTCCCGATCGGCTCGCCCGCGGGCCAGTCGCGCCGGCGGAGGCGCCCGGCGGCCTTCAGGATCTTGCCCGTGGCCCAGCGGTCGTAGGCGAACAGGAAGCGGATGTCGTCGTCGGTCACCCGCGGTACCCGGCCTCGCGGAGCAGCGCCGGAATCTCGGTCGGTGACGAGGCCACCTGGATCCCCGCCGCCTCGAGCGCGGTCACCTTCTCGGCCGCGGTTCCGCGGCCGCCGGAGATGATCGCCCCAGCGTGGCCCATCCGCTTGCCCTCGGGCGCCGTGCGGCCGGCGATGAAGGCGGCCATCGGGACGCCCCGGAGGTGCTCCGCTGCCCAGGCGGCCGCCTCCTCCTCGGCGGCGCCGCCGATCTCGCCGATCAGGACGATCGCCTCGGTTTCCGGGTCGGCCGCGAAGAGCTGGAGGACGTCGAGAAAGGTCGTCCCGATGATCGGGTCTCCGCCGATGCCGACGCACGTCGACTGGCCGATCCCCGCGTCGGTCATCGCCTGGACCGCCTCGTACGTGAGCGTGCCCGAGCGCGACACGACCCCGACGGAGCCCTCCCGGTGGATGGAGCCCGGAATGATCCCGACCTTGGCCCGGCCCGGCGACGTGGCCCCCGGGCAGTTCGGGCCGATGAGGCGCGCGCCGGCAGCGCGCACGACCTCGACGACGGGGAGCATGTCGAGGGCGGGGATCCCCTCGGTGATGCAGAAGATCGTGGAGATCCCCGCGCCGACCGCCTCGAGGATCGAATCCGGGGCGCCGGCCGCGGGCACGAAGATGCAGGAGGTGTTGGCGCCCGTCTCGGCGACCGCCTCGGCGATGGTGTCGAAGACCGGGACGCGGTTGTCGAGGGCGTGGAGACCACCCTTGCCGGGCGTCATCCCGGCCACGATCTGGGTCCCGTACTCCAGCATCTGGCGGGAGTGGAACTCGCCCTCGCGGCCGGTGATGCCGTGGACGACGAGCCGCGTCTCGCGGCCGATCAGGATGCTCACGCGGCACCTCCCGCGGCCCGGGCGGCCGCCTCGGCGACAGCAGTCGCCACGGCGGTCGAGGCCGCCACTGCCTTCTGCGCGGCTTCGTCGAGGGTCGCGGCCGTCTCGAAGCGGGCCTCCGCGAGCAGCCGGCCGGCCTCCTCGGCGTTCGTCCCGACGATCCGGACCACCATCGGCACCTCGCGCTCCTGGCGGCTCCGTGCCTCGATGAGCCCGCGGGCGACCTCGTCGCCCCGGGTGATGCCGCCGAAGATGTTGACGAGGATCGCGTCGACCTTCGGGTCGGCCAGGATGAGGCGCATCGCCGCGGCGACGCGATCGGCCTTGGCGCCGCCGCCGATGTCGAGGAAGTTGGCCGGCTCGCCGCCGGCCCGCTTGACGAGGTCCATCGTGGTCATCGCCAGGCCGGCCCCGTTGACCATGCAGCCGATCGACCCGTCGAGGTGGATGAAGCTGATGTCGTAGTGGCGCGCCTCCGAGTCCGCCGGGTCCTCCTCGTCGAGGTCGCGGAGCTTCTCGAGGTCCGGGTGACGGGGGAGGGCGGAGTCGTCGAGGGTGATCTTGGCGTCGAGGCAGGCGAGCCGCTCCACGTGGCCCTCGGTGCCGCTCTCGCGGATGATCGCCAGCGGGTTGACCTCCACGAGGTCCGCGTCGTTGACCTTCATCGTCGCGACGAGGCCCCTGGCGATCTTCACGAAGTCGCGCAGGTGCGGCCCGGCCAGCCCGACGGCGAACGCGAGCTCGCGGGCCTGGTAGTCGAGCAGCCCCAGGAGCGGGTGGGCCGCGACCCGGTGGATCGCCTCCGGGGTCGCCTTGGCGACCTCCTCGATCTCGACGCCGCCCTCCGCGGAAGCCATGACGACGATCCGGCGGCTTGCCCGGTCGAGGATCGCCCCGAGGTAGAACTCCTTGACGATGACCGCGGCCGGCCCAACGAGGACCTTGCGGACGGTGATCCCCTTGATGTCCATGCCGAGGATGCGGGACGCGACGTCCTCCGCTTCCTGGGGCGAGCCGGCGAGCTTCACGCCGCCGGCCTTGCCGCGGCCGCCGACGAGAACCTGGGCCTTGATGACGACGCGGCCGGCGCCGTCGGCGAGGAACCGCTCGGCGGCGGCGCGGGCCTCCTCCGGCGTGCGGGCGACGGCCCACGGGGGAACGGGCAGGCCCGCCGCGGCGAGCAGCGTCTTCGCGTCGGCTTCCTGGATCTTCACGGGCGGCTCCTGGGTGGGCGCACGGGCACGAGAGTGGTTGGGTCGATGGTAGCGCGCGCCACGGGCCGCGACGGTGGTTCGGGTGCGACCGTCGACTGCGCCTGCGCCCGCCCAGAGCACGGAAGGACCCGCGCCGAGCGCTCGGCGCGGGTCCGGACCGCCAGGATTCAGTAGTCGATCAAGCCCAGGTAGGTGGCGGACGTGTTGCCAGTCGACAGGAGCGACGACCCGCGGGTCACGCCCGATCCCCTGGCATCGTCGAAGCGCCCGGTGCCTCCCACGACGACCCACCTCATGTTGAAGACCGAGGTGAGGCCGTCCGTGGCGTTCACGAGCCGGAACGTGCCCCACTGGACGAGGTGCAGCTCGTCGCCGCTGGCGGCGGTGAGGGTGATCGTCCCGGGGCCGAAGGTGCCCGTTCCCGACGCCATGTCGACGAACGTGCAGTGCGTCACCGAGACGGACGTGCGGCCGAGGTGCAGGAACCGGCCCGTCCCGGCGCCCGAGTAGCGCCAGCTGGCACCGTCGGGACAGGTGGTGGGTTCGGCGAGCGTATCCACGACGCTGTCGTGGCCGGCGAAGAGCCGCACATGACTCGCTGCAGCGGCCGGTGCGGCGAACGCGAGGCAGAGGGCGGCCGCGACCAGCACGGCCATCCAGGATCGCTTGCTCATCTCATCGCTCCTCTCCGGCGCGGGTGGGTCCAGCTCCCGCGCGATGTGGCTGAGCGCCGCTCAGGTGCGACTTCCGCTGGGCGTCGCTCACTCGGCCGGGTACATCCACATGCTCTGGACCTTGCCGTCCTTCAGCTTTAGAACCATGAAGCCCGGGTTGCTGGCGTCGGGGCTGCCGAACATCTGGAACACGGCGACGTAGTCGCCCTGGCGGATGGGGGCCGAGGTGACCTTGACCTTGAAGGGCTTGGCCGCGTACTCCTCGACCTTGGCCTGGATCGCCTCAAGGCCGGTCGCCGACGCCGAACCCGAGATCTCGTCGTGGACCGCCGCGTCGGGCGCGTAGAGCGCCGCGACCTTGGCGGCGTCGTAGGGATTGCTCCACACGGCCGCCAGGTCGGCCACGAGCGTCTCGTCGGCGGCGGCCGCGGGCGGCGAGGCGTCGGGCGGTGGGCCCTCCTCGTAGACCCACTGCTCGAGGACCTTGCCGTCCTTCAGCTGGTAGACCACGAGGCCCGGGAACGCGGCCTCGTCTTCACCGTACTTGCTGAACACGGCGACGAAGTCGTCCTGCCGGATCGGGGCCGAGGTCACCACGACCTTGAAGTTCATCGCAGCGAGCGACTTGACCCTCGCCTGGATCGCGTCGAGACCCGTCGACGTCAGGTTCACTTCAGTCAGCTCGTGGACCGCCGCGTTCGGCGCATAGAGCGCCGCGACCTCGGCCGCGTCGTAGGGACTGCTCCACACGGCCGCCAGGTCTGCCACGAGCGCCTCGTCGGCGACGGCGGCGGGCGACGGCGTCGGGGCCGACGGGGTCGCGGGCGTCGAGGTCGCGCTCGCGCCGCACGCGCCGACGAGCAGCAGGGCCAGCAGGATTGCCCCCAGCCGGCCGGGATTCGAGCTCATCTCGTTTCTCCTTTCCAGCGCGGGCTGGTCCAGCTCCCGCGCGTTCGAGGTCAGCCTGCGAGTGGGCGCTCTACAGGGGGTCTATGCGCGCTCTACGGCCGGGCGTACAGTTGCCCCGGACCGCCATGGAGTTCGGCATCCTGGGCCCGCTGCGCGTGAGCTCCGGGGACGGCGCCCTCGACCTGGGAGCTCCGGCACAGCGCGCCCTCGTGGCCGTGCTGCTCGCCTCACCCGGGACGGCCGTCTCCGATGACCGGCTCGTCGACGAGCTGTGGGGCGACGGTCCTCCGCCGAGCGCCCATCACCTGCTGCACGTCTACGTGTCCCGCCTTCGAGCGCTCCTGGGAGACGGCGCGGATGCGCAGCGCCTCGTCCGCTCAGGGGCCGGCTACGCGCTCCGCGTGGAGCCGGAGGAGCTGGACGCCCGGCGTTTCGAGGATCGCGGTCGCGGAGGCCCGGGCGCTTGCCGACCGCGATCCCGAGGCTGCCGAGCAGATCCTGGCGTGGGCGATGCGGCTGTGGCGGGGAGCCCCCTTCGCGGACCTGCCGGAGCCGCCGCCGGTCGTGCGCGAGAAGGCCGCGCACCTGGAGCGGTTGCGCCACGAGGCCCTCGGGACCTGGGTCGACGTCCGGCTCGGGCTGGGCCGCCACCGTGAGCTGGTCCCCGAGCTCGCGGGCCTGGTGGCGAGCGACCCCTACGACGAGGCGCTGCATGCGCGGTTGATGCTGGCGCTGTACCGCTCCGGCCGCCAGGCGGAGGCGCTGGCGAAAGGCCGGGCGCTCGAGAGCCGACTGCGCGAAGACCTGGGGATCGATCCCTCGCCCGAGGTCCGCGACCTGTACCGGGACATCCTGCTCCAGGCTGTCGCACCTGTCGCTCGAACCGCCCGAGCCACCGGGGAACCTGCCGAGCCGGCTGACCTCGTTCGTGGGCCGGACGCGCGAGCTTCGCGAGGTGGCCGAGCTGCTCGAGGTCGATCGGCTCGTGACCCTGACCGGTCCCGGCGGGGTCGGCAAGACCCGCCTGGCCCTCGAGGTGGCCGGGCGACAGCGGTCGCGGTTCCCGGGCGGTGCGTGGTGGGTCGACCTGGCCCTGGTGACCGAGCCCGACACGGTCGTCGACCAGCTGGCCGGCGCGCTCGGCGTGGCGCCGGCTCCCGGGCCCGCCCTTCTGGAGGTCGTCGCCCGGGCGCTCGGCCGGCGGCGAGCCCTCCTGCTGCTCGACAACTGCGAGCACGTGGCGCCGGCCGTCGCCGAGCTGGTCGGTGACCTGCTGCGGTCCACGTCCCTGCCGCGCGTGCTGGCGACGAGCCGGACGCCGCTGCGGGTCGAGGGCGAGCGGCTGTGGACCGTCCCGCCGCTGAGCCTGCCGACCGATACGGTCCCGACCGACGAGCTGGCGTCCTCCGACGCGGTGCGGCTGTTCGTCGAGCGAGGCCGAGCCGTCAGCCCGACCTTCACGCTCGATGCGGGCAACGCGCGAGCGGTCGCCGACGTGTGCCGCCGGCTCGACGGCCTGTCGCTGGCCATCGAGATGGCCGCCGCCCGCCTGCCGGTCCTGTCGCCCCAGGAGATCGCCCGGCACCTCGACGACCGGTTCGCCGTGCTGGAGCTGACGGCGGTGGGCAGGCCTGGACGCCACCGGACGATGGAGGCCGCCATCGACGCGAGCCACGCGCTGCTGTCCGAGCACGAGCGGGCCGTGTTCGAGCGCCTGTCGGTCTTCGTCGGGCCGTTCGACCTCGAGGCGGCCGGGGCGGTTGGCTGCGCGGACGGGACGTCGCCGGCCCGGGTTCTCGCGGCCGTCACGGCCCTGGTCGACGCCTCGATGCTCACCCCGGAGCGCGACGGAGGCGAGACGAGGTACCGGCTGCTCGAGACCCTGCGCGAGTACGGCCTCGCCCGCCTGCGCCGGGCCGACGCCGAGGACGAGGTTCGGCAAGTCCACGCGGCGTATCACCTCGACCTGGCCGCCCGGGCCGCTGCCGTCCTCGGCACACCCGGGGTCGCGCCCTGGATGGCCTGCCTCGCCGCGGTCTACGCCGAGCTCTGTCAGGCGCTCGGGTGGTCGCTCGCCCATGAGCCGCGGGCGGTCACGCTGCGGGCGGCTCCGGCCCTGCGGGAGCTCTGGTTCCGCCGGGGGGATCAGCGCGAGGCCGCGCGCTGGACTGCCCAGATGCTGGCGGGCGACCCGGCGGCTGTTCCCCCGTATCTCCTGGCAGAGGTCCAGAGTGCGGCGGCCCATGCCGCGGTGCTGGCGAGTGACCTTCCGACCGCTCTCTCCCTCAGTCACGAGGCGGTCGTGCTCGCGCGCACGGGCGCGAGCACCCAGGCCCTGCTCGCCGGCCTCTGGGGGCGGGCCTCAGTTGCCCTCGCGCTCGGCGACTTTGCGACGCTGCGACGGGACTCGATCGAGGCACTCGAGATCTGCGACCGGAACGGCGACCGCTGGGGACGGGCCGGCCACCTGGCCAACCTTGGGTTCGCGTCGTGGTTCGGCGGCGGCTCGCTCGCCGAAGCCAGCGGCCGGTTCGAGGAGGCTCGACCGCTCTACCGCGAGCTGGGCAACCTGGGCATCCTCGTTGTCACGGTCCTCTCGCCGCTGAGCACGATCGCCATCCAGCAGGGAGATCTCCCGGCGGCGGAACGTTTCGCGAGGGAGGCGATCGAGCTCTCGAGCGGCACCGGTTGGGAGGCTTCGGCGCTCTTCGCCTACGGTGAGGCGCTGGCCGAGCGAGGAGACCTGGACGCTGCAGACGCGGCGACCAGCCGAGCCCTGCAGGTCGCGCTCAACGCCGGCCTCGAGAACTGGTTCCGGATGGCGCTGCGCGGCCTCGCCCGGATCGCCGCCGCGAGGAGCCGGTTCGAGGACGCGGCCCTTCTCCTCGGCGCGTCCCGCCGGAACATGCCTTCCTACGGCCTGGACCCGGCCGTCTACGGCCCGCTCGAGGAACGATGTCGGGAGGCGCTCGGGCCGGACCAGGTTCCCAGGCTCGTCAGCCAGGGCGAGCAGATGACCCACGAGCAGCTCCTGGACTTCGTCGAGGCCCGCTGACCCGCTGATGCCCGGGTCGCGCCCGGGACGGCAGACCCGGCCGGCCAGGGCACCCGGCCCGTGCCGGCGAGGCCGCCACCGCTACAATCGGGCGAACGGTCCGCGTCCGGGTTGGGTGTGGGCGCGTGACGTCCGCCGGATTCGAGCCGACGGCCGCCCGGAGAGACAGGCCCGGCGCCCGCGCCGCGGCCCACGTGGAGGGACGACTCGCCGGTGCAGTACCTGCAGTACCGAGGCGGGATCGGGATGCTGGCCTGGGGATTCCACCGCATCTCGGGCGTGGCCGTCTGGCTCTTCATCGTCTTCCACGTCGTGTCCATGTGGCTCGTCACGGCCAATCCCGCCCTGTACGAGCAGGTCCACGCCCTCTACAGCACCACGCCGGGACGCATCGGCGAGATCCTCCTCGGCGCGGCGCTGCTGTACCACGCGCTCAACGGCCTGCGGATCATCGTCATGGACTTCTGGCCGGCCACCACCGTGTACCACCGCCAGCTGTGGGTGGGACTGTGGGTGGTCTTCTTCGCCGCGGGAGGGCCGATGGCGGCGATCCTCGTGGCCCGCATGCTGGAGGGCGCGTGATGGCGATCCGCGCGACGCGCGCCGGCCGCGCACGACCCGGGGGCGGGGGCTTCGAGCTGGCGGTCTGGTACCTGATGCGGCTGACCGGGCTGGGCCTCTTCGTCCTGGCCCTGGCCCACTACGTCATCACCCACATCGTCTACCCGTCCTCGATCCAGACGGCCGAGTGGGTGGCCGAGGTGCGCTGGAGCAGCGTCGCCTGGCGCACGCTCGACTGGCTGATGCTCTCGCTCGTCCTCTTCCACGCGTTCATGGGCGTGCGGGTCGTGCTCCAGGACTACACCTCCGGCATGACCCGGACGGTCCTGACGTCGATCCTCTACCTGCTCGCGCTCCTCCTTTTCGCCATGGGCACGATGTCGGTGGCGGTCCTGCCCCTGCCGGGCGAGTAGGGGAGGACGACCGGGATGCGAATCGACCACGACGCCCTCGTCGTCGGCGCCGGCGGCGCCGGCCTTTTCGCGGCCCTCGAGCTGGCCAAGGCGGGTGTCTCGACCGGCGTCCTGACCAAGCTCTACCCGACCCGCTCCCACACCGGCGCCGCCCAGGGCGGCGTGTGTGCCGCCCTGGGGAACCAGGAGGAGGACCACTGGGAGTGGCACATGTTCGACACCGTGAAGGGCGGCGACTACCTCGTCGACCAGGACGCCGCCGAGGTCCTGGCGCGCGAGGCGGTCGAGTGCATCATCGACCTCGAGCACATGGGCCTGCCCTTCAACCGGACCGCGGACGGCAAGATCGACCAGCGGCGCTTCGGCGGCCACACCCGCAACTTCGGGGAGGGGCCGGTCAAGCGGTCCTGCTTCGCGGCCGACCGGACCGGCCACATGATCCTGCAGACCCTGTACCAGAACTGCATCAAGGCCGGCGTCCGCTTCTACGACGAGTACCACGTCGTCGACCTGCTCTTCGAGGGCGGGGACGGCGGCGACGGGGGGCGGGCGGCCGGCGTGGTCGGCTACCGGATCGCCGACGGCGAGCTCGACACGTTCCGGGCCAAGGCCGTCCTCCTCGCCACGGGCGGCAACGGCCGGATGTTCCGGATCACGTCCAACGCCTATTCGCTCACCGGCGACGGGATGGCCCTCGCGTATCGCCACGGGATCCCGCTCGAGGACATGGAGTTCTACCAGTTCCACCCGACGGGCCTGTACGGCCTCGGGATCCTCCTCTCCGAGGCGGCCCGCGGCGAGGGCGGCTACCTCCTGAACAAGGACGGCGAGCGGTTCATGAGCCGCTACGCCCCCAAGCTGATGGAGCTCGCCCCCCGCGACATGTGCAGCCGGGCGATCTACCTGGAGATCCGGGACGGACGCGGCGCGGGACCCGGGGGCGACTACGTCTACCTAGACGTCCACCACCTGGGGCGCGCAGTGATCGAGGAGAAGCTCCCCGACATCACCGAGTTCGCGCGGGTCTACCTCGGCGTGGAGCCCCTGACGGAGCCCGTCCCGATCGTGCCCACCGCGCACTACGCGATGGGCGGCATCCCGACCGACCTCCGGACCCGGGTCGTCCGGGACGAGCAGGGCACGCCGGTGCCGGGGCTGTTCGCGGCCGGCGAGGCGGCGTGCGTCTCCGTCCACGGGGCGAACCGGCTGGGCACGAACTCGCTCGTCGACCTCCTCGTGTTCGGGCGGCGGGCCGGCCTCCAGATGGCGGCGCACTGCCGCGAGACGGAGATGCCGGCCGTCGTCGACGACGCCGACGCTGCCGTCCGCGCCGAGATGGAGGAGCTGCGGGCGCGCCCCGACGGCGAGAGCACCGCGGTCCTCAAGGCCGAGCTCGCGGCCACGATGATGGACCACGTCGGCGTCTTCCGGACCGGCGACATGATCGCCACCGCGGTCGGGGACGTGGCCGGGATCCGCGAGCGCTACGCGCACGTGCGGGTCCAGGATCGCGGCCGGACCTTCAACACGGACCTCCTCGAGGCCCGCGAACTCGGCTACCTGATCGACAACGCGGAGGCGATGGCGGCCTCCGCCCTCGCCCGGACGGAGAGCCGCGGCGCCCACTCGCGCGAGGACTACCCCGAGCGCGACGACGCGAGCTGGCTCAGCCACTCGCTCGCCTTCCGGGGCGAGTCCGGCCCGACGCTTCGGTACAAGCCGGTGACGATCACCCGCTTCGAGCCGAAGCCCCGCACGTACTGAGCCGGGAGCGCACGCGCATGCAGGTCGACCTTCGCATCCTCCGCTTCGACCCCGAGCGTGACGGCGGCCCTCACTGGGAGCAGTACGTGGTCGAGGCCGAGCCGATGGACCGCGTCCTGACGCTGCTCCACAAGGTCAAGGCCGAGCAGGACGGCGGGCTCACGTTCCGGCGCTCGTGCGGCCACGGGATCTGCGGCTCGGACGCCATGCTGATCAACAACCGCAACCGCCTCGCCTGCAAGATCCGGGTGGACCAGCTCGGCAAGAAGATCAGCGTCGCGCCGCTGACCGGCCTCCCCGTCGTCAAGGACCTCGTCGTCGACATGGAGGGGTTCTTCGCGAAGTACCGGAGCGCGAAGCCGTTCTTCGTCAACGACGCGCCACCCCCGTCGCGCGAGCGGCTCCAGAGCGCGGCCGACCGGGCGCGCTTCGACGACACCACGAAGTGCATCCTCTGCGCCGCCTGCACGACGTCGTGCCCGTCGTTCTGGGCCCAGCCGTCGTACGTCGGGCCCGCGGCGATCGTCAACGCCCACCGCTTCATCTTCGACAGCCGCGACGAGGCAGCCGAGGAGCGGCTCGAGATCCTGGCCGACAAGGACGGGGTCTGGCGCTGCCGGACCACGTTCAACTGCGTCGACGCCTGCCCGCGCGGCATCAACATCACGCGCGCGATCCTGGAGGTCTCCCGGGCCGCCGTGGAGCGCTCGATCTGAGCGGCATCGGCCCGCGCCGGCTCATCGTCCGCACCGACGGGGCGGCGCGCGGCAACCCCGGGCCGGCCTCCGCGGGCGCCGTCCTCGTCGACGCGGATGCCCCGGGTGCCGAGCGACCCGATGCGCCGCCGATCGCGACCGTCTCCGAGGCGCTCGGGCGCCAGACGAACAACGTCGCCGAGTACACCGGCGTCCTCCGTGCCCTGGCCCTCGCCGAGGAGCTGGGAGCCGAGGAGGTGGCGCTCCTCCTGGACTCGATGCTGATCGTCGAGCAGCTGCGGGGCCGCTGGCGGGTGAAGGACGCGAAGCTCGCCCCGCTCCATGCCGACGCCGTGGCCCGCCTGGGGCGCTTTCGGCGCTGGAGCGCCCGCCACGTCCCGCGCTCCGAGAACCGCGCCGCGGACGCGCTGGCGAACGAGGCGCTCGACCGCGTCGCCGCCGGGGGCCCGGCCGTGGTGATCCGCCGGCCGGGGGAGGGGATCCGGTCCGAGGCCGCGCCGCGCGTCGCCGACGCCGCGGATACCGAGGGCGACCCGGCGCCGGGCCTGGAGGGACCCAGGTTGCGGCGGCCGGCGGGCCGCGACCAGCTGCCGCTGGGGCTGGAGCCGGGCTTCGATCCGGGCGACTCCGGCCCGGGGGCCGGCGAGCTGCGCATCCGGGTCCTCGGGTCGGGTACGAGCACGGGGGTTCCCCGGATCGCCTGCGACTGCGCGACATGCACCTCCGACGATCCGCGCGACCGGCGCCTGCGCGCGTCGGTGCTCCTCGCCTGGGGAGCGCGGCGGGTCGTCGTCGACTGCGGCCCGGACTTCCGGGCGCAGGCGCTCGCCGCCGACCTCGACCGCCTGGACGCCGTGCTCCTCACCCACGAGCACCAGGACTCGACCGGCGGCCTGGACGACCTGCGGAGCTTCAACGAGCTGGCCGGCGACTACCTCCCCGTCCACGCCCTGGCCCCGACGCTGGAGGCCGTCATGCGCCGGTTCGCGTTCGCCTTCGAGCCGGGCCAGTCCCGCTTCCGGGGCCTGCCGATGCTGCGTCCCGTGGCGATCGACGGTCCGTTCGAGATCGCCGGGCGCCGCTTCGTGCCCGTGCCGGTGATCCACGGCGACGTGGCCATCACCGGCTTCCGGACCGGCGGCCTGGGCTACGTCTCGGACGTCAAGCGGATCGAGGCGCCCTCGCTGGCGCTGCTGCGCGATCTCGACGTGCTGATCGTGAGCGCGCTGCGGGAGCGCCCGCACCCGACGCACCAGACCGTCGACGAGGCGCTGGCCGTGATCGCGGAGCTGCGCCCGCGGCGTGCCTTCCTCACCCACCTCGACCACGACCTGCGCCACGCGACGCTGGCGGCGCGCCTCCCGGCCGGCGTCGAGATCGCCGTGGACGGCCTCGAGCTGCGCGTGCCGCGCTGAAGGAGGATCACCCAGGTGTCCGACCTGCCCACCGTCGTCTGCTTCGGCAATTCCAACACCTGGGGCGCCATCGGCTCGTCCGACGAGCGGTTCGCGCGCGACGTCCGCTGGCCGGGCGTCGTCGCACGCGAGCTGGAGGGCCGGGCGCACGTGGTCGAGGAGGGCCTGCCCGGCCGGACGACCACCTGGGATGACCCGTTCTCCGCGGGACGCAACGGCGCCCGGTACCTGGAGCCGTGCCTCGAGTCCCACGCCCCGGTGGCCGTGCTCGTCATCCTGCTCGGGACGAACGATCTCAAGGCGATTCACCACGTCGGGCCGGCCGAGATCGCCTCCGGCGTCGCGAGCCTCGTCGACCTCGCCCGGCGGAGCGGGACCGGTCCCGGCCACGGCCCGCCGGCCGTGCTCCTCGTGGCTCCCGTCCCGCTCGGGGAGCCCACGCGCGCCGCCGAGCTGTGGGGGTTCGGGGCCGCCCGGGAGGCCTCGTGGCGCCTCGCCCCCCTCTGCCGGGAGGCGGCCGCCCAGTCCGGCGCGGCGTTCCTCGACGCGGGCGCGCTCGTCGAAGTCGACCCGTCCGACGGCGTGCACCTCGACGCGACGGCGCACGCGACGCTCGGCCGGGCGGTCGCCGCGGCCGTGGCGCCGCTGCTCACGGGGGCGCCGGCACAGACGCGGTAGAATCCGCGGGCCAGCGAGGCGATCGGACGGTCGCGCGCGACCGGGCAACCGGGAGTGTGAGGAACGTCCGGGCTCCACGGCGCAGGGTAGCGGGTAACGCCCGTCCGCCGCGAGGCGAGGACCAGCGCCACAGAGACGAGTCCGCCGCCGGGCAACCGGCGGCGGGGTGAAACGAGGCAAGCTCTACCCGGAGCAAGGCCAAATAGGAGAGCGCGTCCCGGCTTGCCGGGGCACCGGCGCGCCGCCGGAGCTCTCGGGTCGGCTGCATGAGCCGCCGGGCAACCGGCGGCCCCAGATGGATGACCGTCACCGCACCCCCACCGGGGGGACGGCGGTACAGAACCCGGCGTACAGGTCGCCTCGCTGGCGCCCCCTCCGCTCGATCTCCGGCCGCTGGCGGGCGTGCCGCGCCGGCCGGCGCGGGCGTCAGTCCTCGTCGGCCCGGAAGATCCCCGTCGCGGTGCAGGCGTTGCAGATCGGGAGCGCGCTCTCGAGGTCGCCCAGGGGCATCGGCAGCGCGCGGTCCGGGAAGAGGCAGTCCACGTCGTACGTCCGCTCGCTGCGCCGGTCGACGGCCGTGACGCGCCGGAACGTGCAGCGCTTGATCCGCGGGGCCGCGAGGAACGGCTCCGGGGTCGGCGCGACGGTCGGCTGGGCGAGGGCCATGGGCTCGGGCGTCCTCATGCGCGTGCAGGACGGGTTCGGCGGCGCAGCCTAGCACCGGCCGTCGCCCGCACGCAAGGCGAAGAAGGTACTCCCCCGGTGGGGCCCACCGGCCGGCCACGCCGGCCTTCGTGGCCGCCTCGGGGCCGCGGCAGCCCCGCCCGGCGGTCCCTCGACCTCGCGGTCCCGCGTCCCGAGATTCCCATTGACTGGCGCCTCCCGCGGTGTATGATCCCACACCAGTGGCACAAAGTGGTGCCTAGTGGTGAATTCGGGACGGACAGGTGGAGGGATCCACGCCGGCCCGGAGCGGACCAGAGGGATCCCGGACAGGTGTTCACCGGCGAGTACCGGCACTCGGTGGACGCGAAGGGGCGGCTCGCCGTCCCCGCGAAGTTCCGAGCGCAGCTCGACAGCGGAGCGTTCGTCTCCCGCTGGATGGATGCCTGCCTTGCCATCTGGCCCCGCGCGGAGTGGGAGCGCCTCGCCGCCAAGGTCGCGGCGCTCCCGACCGTCGAGAACGCGGGTGCCCGCCTTGCCGCCCGGTTCCTGTTCGGGAACGCCGTGGAGGTGGTGTGGGACGCCCAGGGTCGCTTCGTCCTCCCGCTCTACCTCCGCGACGCGGTAGGGCTGGACAACGAGGCGGTGATCGTGGGCTCGCTGGATCACGCCGAGATCTGGACGCCGGCCGGCTGGGATGGCTACCGGCAGGCGCTCGAGGACCAGGGCGAGCTGGCGAAGGCCTTCTCGGGGCTGGGCATCTAGCGGCACTACATGCGCTTCCAGGGTCCGCTCGGGATCCGCTCGTCGTTGGTGGAGTTGAGATGGAGCAAGGGCACCTGCCGGTGCTCGCGGAGGAGGTCGTGAAGATGCTCGCCCCGCGCCCCGGCAGCCTCCAGGTCGACTGCACCGTCGGCGGCGGTGGGCACACCGAGCGGATCCTGGAGGCCGCCAGCCCGGACGGCCGCGTCCTCGGGCTCGACGCCGACCCCGCCGCCATCGAGCGGGTGGGGGAGCGGCTCGCCCGGTTCGGCGATCGGCTCGTCCTGCGGCAGGCGAACTTCCGGGAGCTCGGGGAGGTCGCGCCCGCGGCCGGCTTCGAGGCCGTGGACGGCATCCTCCTGGACCTCGGCCTCAGCTCCCAGCAGTTGGCCGACGCGGAGCGCGGCTTCGGGTTCCGGGCGGGTGGCCCGCTCGACATGCGCTTCGATCCCACGCGCGGCGAGCCCGCCCGGGCGCTCCTGGCCCGGCTCGACGAGGAGGCGCTGGCGGACCTCTTCCGGCGCTACGGCGAGGAGCCGCACGCCCGGCGGATCGCCCGGGCGATCGTCGAGGAGCGGCGCAGCGCACCGGTCGCCAGCGCCGAGCGCCTCGCCGAGGTCGTGGAGGGCGCCGTGCCCCGGCGGCCGGGGCCCCGCGGCCGCATCCATCCGGCCACGCGCGTCTTCCAGGCGCTGCGGATCGCCGTCAACGGCGAGCTGGAGTCGCTCGAGCTGGTCCTCGCCGCGGCGCTCGACCTGTTGCGCCCCGGGGGGCGCCTCGTCGTTCTCAGCTACCACTCGCTCGAGGACCGGATCGTCAAGCGGTTCGTGGCCGCGGAGCGCCGCGGCTGCACCTGCCCACCCGCCTTTCCCGTCTGCGTCTGCGGCCGGGCACCTCGCCTCCAGCCCGTCGGCCCCCAGCCGGCGATGCCGTCGGAGGCGGAGGTCGCCGCCAATCCACGTGCCCGGAGCGCCCGACTCCGGACCGCCGAGCGGCTCGCTGCATGAGCCGCGCCCGTCGCCGCGAAGGAGGGTTCCGACGATGAGCAAGCGCCACCAGGCCAGCCGGCGTCGCACGTACGGCCGCCGCCAGCACGAGGTTCGCGAACGCCGCGACCGCTCCTGGCGCGTGGACGACGTCGAGCGTGACGTCGTGGAGGACGGCCTCGCCCCGGCCGAGGCCTTCGGCGCCGAGCACCGGTCGACCGCGTACGGCGCGACCTGGCTCGGGCTCGAGTAGTGGCGGGGTACGCGGGCGCTCGACCGCGCTCGGGACTTCTCCGCCGCGGCGCCGCGGCGCCGCGAGAGCTGCCCGGCGAGCCCGGCAGCGGCACGCTGCCGCGCCGGCGGGTTCGCTCGGGCGTGGCCGTTCGCGCCCAGCGGCGCTCGGGCCGCACCGGCATCCTCGTTGCCGGCATCGTCGTGACGTTCGCCCTCGGGTTCGTCTCGCTGGCCCAGACGGTCCGCGTGTCGGCGACCCAGGTCGAGCAGGAGCAGCTGGCGACCGAGCTCCGGATCCTGCAGGACGAACAGGGGCAGCTGCGCTCCGACCTCTACCGGCTCGGTCGCGAGCCGGCGGTCCGCAAGCAGGCCCTCGACGCCGGCCTCGGCCAGCTCGTCGATCCGCTCGTCGTGCCGGCCCGCTGACGTCATGCTCGGCCGGACCGACAGCCGCTCGCGCGCGCTCGTGCTGCTCGTCGTCATCCTCGTCTTCGGGATGGCCTGCGTCGGGCGCCTCGGCTACTGGCAGCTGGCACGCCACGACTGGCTCGTGGCGCAGGCCCGGGAGCAGACGCTGGTCCGCACCGAGGTCCCGTCGGACCGCGGCACGATCTACGACCGCAGCGGCACGGTGGCGCTGGCCACCACCATCAGCCGCGACCGCCTGGTCGCCTTCGCCTCGCAGCTGCCCGGCGAGACGGCGGAGGAGCGCACGAGGCGCGACAAGATCGCCGCGAACCTCATCACGATCCTCGGCCTCGGCGGGACGGATGCCGTGACCCTGCGCGAGCGGCTCGCCTCCGGCCGGGCCTACGTGGTCCTCGCCCGCGACCTCGACGCGGCCCAGTCGGCCGCGATCCGGGCG
Organism: uncultured Chloroflexia bacterium; assembly: GCA_963713285.1. Taxonomy (GTDB): domain Bacteria; phylum Chloroflexota; class Limnocylindria; order Limnocylindrales; family CSP1-4; genus CTSoil-043. The sequence goes on from CAVQLA010000008.1 coordinate 269,713, forward strand.
GCGGTCGTCGCGGGTGACGTGGCCCAGGTCCGCCTCGAGCCGGAGCCGGTGCGGGTCTACCCGCTGGAGGGCGGCGCGCCGGACACGACGCTCGCGGCCCACGTCCTCGGCTTCGTCAACCGCGACGGGAGCGGGCAGTACGGGGTGGAGGGTTACTGGCAGGAAGCCCTGGCGGGCTCGCCGCAGGTGCTGCTGGCCGAGCGCGATGCCTCCGGCCAGCCGAACCTCGAGACGGCCCAGACCGTCACCGCCGGCAGCGACGGGGCCGACCTGACCCTGACGATCGACACCAGCCTCCAGCTCGCGCTGGAGCGCGAGGTCTACGCGGCCTGGGTCGCCGATCGCGCGAAGAGCGTCTCCGCGGTGGTGATGGATCCCCGGACCGGGGAGATCCTCGCGGAGGCGACCTATCCCTCGTACGACGCCAATGCCTACCGCGCCGTCGCGGAGGAGGACCCCGGGCGCTTCGTCGACCCGATCCTGTCCGCGGTCTACGAGCCGGGCTCCGTCTTCAAGATGATCACCGCCGCCGCGGTCCTCGAGAACGGCGTCGTCACCCGCTCGTCGCGCGTGAGCGACCAGGCGGTCCTGCGCCTCGACGGCGGCAAGGCGAAGGTGACGAACGCGGACCGGGGCTCCAAGGGCCGGCTGACGTTCCAGGACGCCGTCGCATGGTCGCGCAACGTGGTGATGTCGAAGGTCGCGCTCCGCCTCGGGGACGACGCGCAGGCCGCCGCGGAGGCGCTCCACGAGACCTGGGCCAAGCTGGGCTTCGGGACGCGGACGGGCGTGGACCTGGCGGGCGAGGTGCCGGGCATCGTCCGCGACCCGGCGACGTCGACGTGGCGCCAGATCGACGTGGCCAACGGCTCGTTCGGGCAGGGCGTGGCCGTGACCCTGCTCCAGCTGGCCACCGCGTACAGCGCGATGGTGAACGGGGGGATCCTCCCGACTCCTCACGTGGTGCAGGGGATCGGCGCCGAGACCGCGATCGCCGGAGATCGGGGCCGGGTTCTCACCCCGAAGCTGTCGGCGGAGCTGGTCAAGATCATGCGCCGGGTCCCGATGGCGGTGCCCTTCTACAAGGACCGGACCCTCATCCCGGGCTACGTCGTGGGCGGCAAGACCGGCACCGCGCAGATCTGGGACGGCGAGAAGAAGCGCTGGAAGAACAACGTCTTCAACTACTCCTTCATCGGGTTCGTCGGGCGCTCGAGCCCCGACGTCGTCGTGGGCGTCCGGGTCGAGGAGGGCACGCCGACGATCGCGGTGGTCGGGCAGATCGAGATGCCGGTCGAGTCCTTCGAGCTCTTCCGGCGGGTCGCCACCGACGCCATGACGATCCTCGACCTCGCGCCGATACGGACCGGCGGGGCGGCCTCGCCGAGCCCCGCGGCCCCGTGAGCCCGGCCTGTGCGACACTCCCGGCCGTGACGACCGTGCCGGCCGCGCGGGACGACGCCGAGCCGTCGCCCGCCGCTCCCCTCACCGCCGACGAGCTCGTCGCGGCGACGGGGGGCACGCTGCTCCGCCGCTCGGCACGCCCCGTCCTGGGCGGCGCCGTCGACTCCCGGCTCGTGGCGCCGGGCTGCCTCTTCGTGGCCCTGCCGGGCGAGCGCACGGACGGCCACCGGCACCTCGCCGCCGCGGTGGAGGGCGGTGCCGCGGCGCTCCTCGTCTCGCGATCCCTCGACGACGCCGCGCTGGCCGCCCTGGGGGATGTCACCGTGGTCCGCGTGACGGACGGGCTGGCCGGGCTCCACGCCGTCGCCGCGGCCTGGCGGGCCCGGTTCACGCCGCTGGTCGTGGGGATCACCGGCAGCCTCGCCAAGACCTCGACGAAGGACGCCACCACGGCCGTCCTCGCGGCCGCGATGCCGACGCTCGGGAGCGAGGGCAACCAGAACAACGAGATCGGGCTGCCGCTCACCCTGCTCCGTCTCGGTCCCCAGCATCAGGCCGTCGTGCTCGAGATGGGGATGTACGTGGGCGGCGAGATCGCCACGCTGGCCGGCCTCGGGCGCCCGTCGATCGGCGTCGTGACCGCCGTGGCGCCTGTCCACCTCGAGCGGGCCGGCTCGCTGGAGGCCATCGAGAACGCCAAGGCCGAGCTCGTCGAGGCGCTGCCGGCCGACGGGACGGCGGTGCTCAACCAGGATGATCCCCGGGTCCGCCGCTTCGGAGCGCGGACCCGCGCCGCCGTCGTCTCGTACGGCCTGGCGGCCGAGGCCGACGTCACCGCCGCGGCCCTCGACCCCCGCGGTGCCGCGGGCACGAGCTTCGAGGTCGTCGCGCGGTCCCCGCGGCCCGCCCGCATCCCGGTCGAGATCGCCGCCCTCGGCCGGCACAGTGTCCAGAACGCGCTGGCCGCGGCGGCGGTCGGGCTGGTTGCCGGGGTGACCGACGAGGCGATCGCCGCCGGGCTGGCCACCCCGTGGGGCAGGGCGTCGGCCCACCGGGGCCTCCTCGTGGAGGCGCCCGGCCTGCTGATCCTCGACGACACGTACAACGCCTCGCCGCCGGCGATGCTCGCCGCGCTGGACGTCCTCGCCACCCTGCCCGGCCGGCCCGTCGCGGTCCTGGGCGAGATGCGGGAGCTGGGCCCGCTCCACGAGGCCGGCCACCGCGAGGTGGGACGGGCGGCCGCGCGGGTCGCGTCAGAGCTCGTCGTCGTGGGCGCGCCGGCCACCGGGATCGCCCAGGCAGCCCTCGCGGCGGGCCTCGACCCGGCCCGGGTGCACGCCGTCGCCGATCGCGACGCGGCGCTCGCGGTCCTGCGGTCGATCCTGCGGCCCGGCGACGCCGTGCTCGTGAAGGCCTCGCGGGGCGCCGCCCTGGAGTCGATCGTCGAGGCCCTGGCCGCGGGCGGCGTCCGCGAGGACGGCCGGTGACCGTCGAGCTGATCCAGGGGATGCTGCTGGCGTTCGCGATCATCGTGATCGTGATGCCGGCCTTCCTGCGGCTGATCCGCTGGGCCGGCTTCTCGAAGCAGATCCGGGTGGAGGGGCCCGAGGGCCACCTGACCAAGGCCGGGACGCCGACGGCCGGCGGCGCGCTGATCCTGGCGGTGGTGCTCGGCCTGGCCCTCCTCTTCGGCCTGGTCGATGCGTCCACCTTCGCGCCGCTGGCGACGCTGGCGCTCGTCGGGGGGCTCGGGCTCGCCGATGACTGGCTCAACGCCCGCACCGGCGACGGGATCCGGGCGCGCCAGAAGATCCTCTGGCAGGTGGTCGTCGCCCTGTTCGCCGCGTGGCAGATCCAGGACACCTACGACATCGTGGCGATCGCCGTGCCCTTCGTGGGCCCCGTCGCGATCGATCCGTGGCTCTACATCGCCTTCGCGGCCTTCGCGATCGTCGCCATGAGCAACGGCGTCAACCTGACCGACGGCCTCGACGGCCTGGCGGGCGGCACGCTGGTCTTCTCTTTCGTCGCGTTCCTGATCATCGCCCTCCTCAACAGCCCGGCCCAGCCCAACCTCGCCCTCCTGTGCGCGCTGCTCATCGGGGCCCTGCTTGGGTTCCTGTGGTTCAACGCCCACCCGGCGCAGGTCTTCATGGGCGACGCGGGCTCCCTCTCGATGGGCGCCGCCCTGGCGGTCATCGCGCTGATCACCGGCCAGATCCTGATCCTGCCGCTCATCGGGCTGGTCTTCGTCGTCGAGACGCTCTCGGTGGTCCTGCAGGTCGGCTACTTCAAGGCAACCCACGGCCGCCGGATCCTGCGGATGTCGCCGCTGCACCACCACTTCGAGCTGGGCGGCTGGCCGGAGACGAAGATCACGCTGCGCTTCTGGATCGTGGCCGTGCTCTCGGGGCTCCTCGGCATCACCCTCTTCCTGGCCAGCCTGCAGAAGCTGGTGTGAGCGTGAGCCCCCGCTTCGATCTCGACGGCCTCGACCTCGCCGCCCTCGGCGGCGGCGCCCTGCGGGACGTGCCCGTCACCGTGCTGGGCCTGGCCCGCACCGGGATCGCCCTGGCCCGCTTCTTCGTCGACGCCGGCGCCCGGGTGACCGTCTACGACGGCAAGCCAGCGATCGCCCTCGGCGACGCCGTCGCCGCGCTCGACGGGCGCCCGGTGACCCTGGCCTGCGGGCCGGAGGTCGACCCGTCGTCGGCCTGGGCCGACGCCGCGATCGTCGCCTTCAGCCCGTCGATCACGCCGGGCTTCCCGACCACGGAGCCGCGGCTCCGTGGGGCGCTCGACGCGCTGGCGGCGCGGGCCGCGAGCGGCGCGGCCGGCGTGCCGGCGCTGGTCTCCGAGCCGGACCTCTTCCTCCGGCTCTGCCCGGCCCCGACGATCGGGGTGACGGGCACGAAGGGCAAGACCACCACCTCGGCCCTCGCGGCCCATCTCCTGGCCGGCGACCCGGGGCACCCGGTCGTCCTGGGCGGCAACATCGGCACGCCGCTGGTGGACCGCCTGGGGGACATCACGCCGGGGCATCGCGTCGTCGACGAGCTGTCCGAGCTGCAGCTGCCGAGCCTCACGCGGGGGACCACCGTCGGCGTCTACACCAACGTCACCGCGGACCACCTCGACCGGCACGGGTCGCTGGAGGCCTACCGGCGGGTGAAGCGTCGCCTCGCCGACCTGGTCGATCCCGAGGGCGCCCTCGTCCTCAACCTGGACGACCCGGTCGTCGCCGCCTACGCGGCCCTCGGCGCGACGCCATCCGTCTGCTACCGCCTGGACCGGCCGATCGGGGGCGGTCTCGGGATCGTAAACGGGTGGGTGGTGGCCGCGGGTGTCGAGCGCCTGCCGCTCGCCGGCGGCGGCGTGGCCGCGGCGGGACCGGGGGGCCGGATCCTGCCGGTCGGCGAGCTGCCGCTGCCGGGCCGGCACAACCTGTCGAACCTGCTCGCCGCGACGGGGGTCGCGCTCCTGTTCGGCGTGGCGCCCGACGCGATCCGGCGCCAGGCGGGCAGCTTCCGCGGCGTGGAGCACCGCCTGGAGCTCGTCGCGGAGGTGGACGGGGTGCGCTTCGTGAACGACTCCCAGGGGACCCAGCCGGACGCGGTGGCGGCCGCCGTGCGCAGCTTCGCACCTCCGCTGGTCCTGATCGCGGGCGGCCGGGACAAGGGGGTCGACCTGGCCGCCCTCGCACCCATCGTGGCCGAGCACGCCGCCGCCGCCGTCCTGATCGGCGAGAGCGGGCCGGCGCTGGCGCGCCTCTTCCGCGCCGCCGGCGCCGCGCTCGTCGAGGAGGCGGGCACGCTCGACGCCGCGCTGCCGCGCGCCGACGAGATCGCTCGCGAGCTGCTGGCCGGCGCCCCGGCCGGGTCCGTCGCCACGGTGCTGCTCTCGCCGGCGGCCGCCAGCTTCGACCAGTTCAGCGACTACGCGGCGCGCGGCCGCGCCTTCAAGGATGGCGTCGCGGCCCTGGCCGCGGCGCGTGCAGCCGCCCCGAGGAGGTGACGATGGGATCCGCCGACCGCACGCGCCCGCCGAGCCGGCCGGCCTCCGCGCCGTCCCGCACCGGGGTCCGCGGCGCCACCGCTGCCCCCGGGACCGCCCGGTCGTCCGTGCGGGCCCCTGCCGCCGTGCGCGCCGAGGCCGCCCCGGTGGCCGCGCCCGCCGGCGCCGTCCGGCGCCACGGACCGGACACCGTCGTCGTCCTGGCGGTCCTGGCGCTGACCGCGCTGGGGCTCCTCGTCGTCTACTCCTCGTCGGCCATGGACGGCTACCTCTCGTCCCGGGCCGACCCGTTCGCGACGCTCGGCCCCCAGCTCCAGTGGGCCGCGGTGGGCCTGGTCGGGATGCTGGTCGCGATGCGCATCGACTACCGCTGGCTCCGGATCGTGTCGCTCCCCCTGCTCCTCGTCACCGCGGTCCTCCTGGTCCTGATCCAGGTCCCCGCCTTCCAGGTGACGGTCGGCGGCTCGGCGCAGTGGCTGAAGCTGCCGGGATTGCCGGCCGTCCAGCCGAGCGAGATGGCGAAGCTCGCCCTGGTCATCTACCTCGCCCACTGGATGGCGCGGCGGGGGAGCGCCGTGGCCGGGCTCTCGACCGGCTTCGTGCCGTTCGTGGTGATCGTGGCGCCGTTCGTGCTGCTGGTCTTCAAGTCGCCCGACATCGGCTCCGCCGGCGTCATGGGCGTGACGGCCGTCGTGATGTACTTCCTTGCCGGGGCGAACCCGCTCTACCTCCTCGGCCTCTCGGGCGCCGCGCTCGCGGCCGCCGCGGTCTTCCTGAAGGACTACCAGGTGGCCCGCCTGCAGTCGTTCGTCGACCCGTTCGCGGATCCGGCGGGGACCGGGTACCACGCCGTCCAGGGTCTCCTGGCCATCGGCATCGGGGGCCTCGTCGGCCAGGGTCTCGGCGAGCGGGCGGCGGCCAGCGGCATCGTCCTCCCGAATGCCCACAACGACTACATCTTCGCGGTCGTCGGCCAGGAGTTCGGGTTCCTCGGCGCGGCCGGCGTGATCGGGCTGTTCTGCCTGCTCGCGTACCGCGGCATCCGGATCGCGCTCGCCGCGCCGGACACGTTCGGCGGGCTCCTCGCGGCCGGCATCACCGCGTGGCTCTGCCTCCAGGCCTTCGTCAACATCGGCGTCGTGGTGACGCTGCTCCCCGTCACGGGGATCACGCTCCCGTTCGTCTCGGCTGGCGGCTCCTCGCTGATCGTCAGCCTTGTCGGGGCGGGGATCCTCCTGTCGATCTCGCGCGAGACGGCGCTGAGCGGAGGATGGGTGCATGCGAGTGGCGATCGCGGCCGGCGGAACGGGCGGGCACATCTACCCGGCTCTCGCCGTCGCTCGGTCCCTGCGCGCGCGCCCGGCGGCGCCTGAGCTGGCCTGGCTCGGCGGACGGCGCGGCCTGGAGGCCGAGCTCGTCCCGCCGTCCGGGATCCCGCTCCGGCGGCTGCTCCTGCGCTCCCTGCGGAGCACGGGCCGGGACGTTCACCTCGTGCTGGACCCGCTGCGCCTCGCCGCCTCGCTCCCGCAGGCCCTCTGGTTCCTCCTGCGGTGGCGCCCCGACGCCGTCTTCACGACGGGCGGCTACGTCGCGATCCCCGTGCTGATCGCGGCCCGCCTGCTGCGGGTTCCGACCGTGCTGTGGGACGGCAACGTCGTCCCGGGGCGCGCGGTCCGGGCGACCGCCCGCCTCGCCGGGGCCGTCGCGGTCACCGACCCGCGGACCTGTGCGGCGCTCGCGGCGCGCCGCTGCTACGAGACGGGAACCCCGATCCGCGATCCGCGGTCGGTCGACCGCGAGGCGGCGCGCGATCGCCTGGCGATCCCGGCGGGCGAGCGGCTCCTCCTGGTCTTCGGCGGGTCGCAGGCCGTGCGGCGCTTCGCGGCGGCGGTCACGGAGGCGCTCCCGGGCCTCGTCGAGCGCTGCACGGTCCTGCACGTCACCGGCGACGACGGGTACGCGGCGGCTCTGGCCGCGCGGGAGACGCTGCCCGAGGCACGGCGCCAGCGCTATCGGCCCGTCCCGTTCCTGGCGGACGAGATGACCGCCGCCCTCGCCTCGGCCGACCTCGTGGTGGGTCGCGCCGGCGCGTCGACGCTCGCGGAGTGCGCCGCGTTCGCGCTCCCCCTGATCTGTGTCCCGTATCCGCATGCCGCGGGCCACCAGCGGCGCAACGCCGAGGCGTACGCGGCCACCGGGGCCGCGCGCCTGGTGGACGACGCCGACTTCGACGCGGCCGCCCTGCTCGACGCCAGCCGGCTCCTGGAGGACCCGGCCGCCCACCTGGCGATGAGCGCCGCCGCCCGGGACGCCGCCCGGCCCGGCGCCGCGGACGCGGTGGCCCGCCTCGTCGAGGGCGCCGCCGAGCGCCGGCCCTGGCCCGCGCCCGCCGAGATCCTCGCGCTCGCCGCCGGCGTGGAGGCGCGCTGATGCAGCGGGACACGCCGGCCGCGCGCGCTGCGGCCACCGCCTTCGACGCCGCCGCCGTGGGGAGCGAGATCCAGCGGCGCCTCGGGATCCGGACCTCCCGGGACGAGCCGCTGGCCCGCTTCACGACGATGCGCGTGGGCGGCCCTGCCGACCTGTACGCCGCCGCGCACAACCTGTTCGAGCTGCGCGGCATCGTCAAGCTCGCGCGCACGCGCGCGCTCCCGTACACCCTGCTCGGCCGCGGCAGCGACGTCGTGATCGCCGATGCGGGGGTGCGCGGCCTGCTGGTCCACGTCCGGGCCGAGGGTCACGAGATCGTGGAGGGCCGCCTGGTCGCCGAGGCAGGCCTGCCGATGGCGAAGGCCGCGACCGTCACCGCCGCCGTGGGCCTCTCCGGGCTCGAGTTCGGGCTCGCCATCCCGGGCAACGTGGGCGGAGCGGTGTGGGCCAACGCCGGCGCCCATGCGTCCGACGTGGCGGCCGTCCTCGAATCGGCGGTCGTGCTGGCGGCCGACGGCAGCGAGGCGCGCCTGGACGGCGCCGGCCTCGGCCTGGCCTATCGCGACAGCCGCCTCAAGCACGCGGCACCGGGGACGCCGCAGGAGGTCGTGCTGGCGGCGACGTTCCGCCTCGCGCCCGACGATCCGGCCGCGATCCGGGGCCGCCTCGAGGAGATCCGGCGCTGGCGGCGCGAGCACCAGCCGCTGGGGATCCCGAGCGCCGGGAGCGTCTTCCGCAACCCGGCCGACGGACCCTCGGCGGGGGCGCTCATCGATGGCTGCGGGCTGAAGGGCCACCGGATCGGCGGCGCCGTCGTCTCGCCGATGCATGCAAACTGGATCCTCAACGATCAGGGTGGGACGGCCGCGGACGTGCGGCGTCTCGGCGAGCACGTCCGGGCGACGGTCGCGCGGGCGACCGGCGTCCGGCTCGCGTTCGAGGTGGTGTTCCTCGGCGACTGGTCGGGCTGGATGGAGGAGGCAGGATGAGCGGCACCGCCCGGGGAGACGGTCACCCGCGGCCGGCCGGCTCCCCCCGTGCGGTGGCCGTCGTGTACGGCGGGCCGTCCGCCGAGCACGACGTGTCGGTCGTCTCGGGCTCCGCCATCGCCGCCGCGCTCGCGAGCGGCGGGCATCCGGTGAGCCAGTTCTACGTCGACCTGGCGGCGGACTGGTGGCTGCTGCCGGCCGACCATCGGCGCGGCGCCCTGCCGCCCGCGGCCTACGACGACCCGGCGGCCCTCGGCGCCGCCGGCCCGTTCGGCGCCGGCGAGGCGGCCGCTGGGATCGCCGGTGCCCGCCCCCAGCCGGTCGTCTTCATCGCCCTCCACGGGCCGTACGGCGAGGACGGCACCGTCCAGGCCATCCTGGAGGTGGCCGGCCTGGCCTACACCGGCGCGGGGGTGGCGGCGTCGGCGATCGGCATGGACAAGCCGCTGTTCAAGCGGTTCGCGCGCGCCGCCGGGCTGCCGGTGCTGCCGTGGATCGAGGTGACCAGCGGTCGGTGGGCCACCGACCGGGAAGGGGTGCTCGCGAGCCTGGAGGTCTTCGCGGCCGAGGCGCCGGGCCGCCGGCTCATCGTCAAGCCCGCCTGTCTCGGGTCGTCGGTCGGGATGTCGATCGCCTGGACCGCGGCCGATCGCGAGCCGGCCCTGGAGCTCGCCCTGCGCCACGACGCCCGGGTCCTGGTCGAGCCCTGCCTGCCGACCCCGCGGGAGCTGGAGGTTGCGGTCCTGGGCAGCTCCACGGGTGATCCGCAGGTCTGCGGTCCCGGCGAGGTCATCCCCAGCCGCGACTTCTACGACTACGTCGACAAGTACGTCGCCGGCGCAGCCGAGATCCTGCCGGAGGCGGCGGTCGACGAGCAGACGGCGGCCGAGTGCCGGAGGATCGCCGCCGCTGCCTTCGAGCTGATCGGCGCCGCCGGCTTCGCCCGCGTGGACCTCCTGCAGGATCGCAGCACCGGCATCCTGCACCTCAACGAGATCAACACGATCCCGGGCTTCACCCCGATCAGCCTGTTTCCCCGGCTGATGGCGAACGCCGGCCTCTCCTTCGCCGAGCTGTGCTCGCGGATCGTCGACCTCGGCGCGGCGGCGCGGGACGCGCGCCCGGCACGCCGTCTCGTGCCGGCGGACCTGCCCCGATGAGCGGCGACCTCCCGGTTCGCGGCATGCGTGTCCGGCGGCGCGGCGGCCAGCGCCGGGCGTCGGCGGGGTTCTCGCCGCGGCGCGCCCTCGCCGCGCTCGCCCTCCTCGCCACGGCCGGCGCCCTGTGGGGCGTCGTCGCCTCGCCGGTCTTCGGGGTCAAGACGGTGGAGGTCGAGGGCGCCGACCTGACGGGGGAGACGGCGGTGCGTGCCGCCCTCGGCCTCGCCGGCAGCGCCCCCAACGCGTTCACGCTCGCGACCGACGAGCTGCGGGACGCGCTGCTGCTGCTGCCTGCGGTCGCCGACGCCGAGGTGTCCGTGGGCCTCCCGGGGCTCGTCCGCGCCCGCGTGACGGAGCGCGAGCCGGTGCTCGCCTGGCACCACGGGGAATCGGTCTACCTCGTCGACCGGGAGGGCCGCGTGGTCGCGGACGCGGCGGACGGGTCTGCGGCCGCCGCCGAAGCCGCCGAGGGCCTGCCGTTCGTCGTCGACCGGCGCGAGGCCGGGCCCGGGCTGGCCGTCGGCGGCGACGTCGACGCCCTCGATCTCGACGTGGCCACGCGGCTGCTCTCGCTCGTGGCCTCGGACGTCGGCTCGACGGCCCCCGGGCTCTTCGTCGGCGTCGACGACCGCGATGGCTGGACGGTCGTGCCGACGGTGGACGACCCGTGGGTCGCGGTCTTCGGCTTCTACGGCCCCGAGATCCGCCGCCCCACCATGATCCCCGAGCAGGTGCGGCTGCTCCACAGCCTCCTCGTCGGCCGCGAGGAGCGGCTCCTGCAGGTCGTGCTGGCCGGCCCGCGCGAGGGAACCTTCACCGAGAAGCCGAAGGAGTGACCCGTGACCGGTTCCGTGCTGCGGTCGCGGCCCGGGTCGAGTAGCCTTCGGGAAACGTAGTCGAGGAGGGCGAACCGACCCGTGCTCCTGCCGCTGGCGGGCCTGCTCGTCGGGGTCCTCCTCGGGCTCGTCCTCAACGTCAACGTCGGGTTCGAGCTCTCCCGCTACTCGGCCGTGGCCATCCTGGCGGCGCTCGATTCGGTGCTGGGCGCGTTTCGCGCCGAGCTGGACGGGGTCTACAGCAATCGAATCTTCATCAGCGGGTTCGTGGTCAACGCGGTCGTCGCGGTTCTCCTGACCTTCATCGGGGACCGCCTCGGCCTGGACCTGTACCTGGTGGCGCTGATCACCTTCGGGCTGCGGATCTTCCAGAACGTGGCCCTCATCCGCCGGCACTTCCTGTAGGCCGGCCGGCACGACAGGACGGGAGAGGAACGGGACGAGTGGAACGCGAGACGTTCGTCGGGATCGACGTCGGCACGACCAAGGTCGTGGCACTCATCGGCGAGGTCGGCCGCGACGGCGCGCTGACCATCATCGGCAAGGGGATCGTGCCGGCGTCGGGGCTGCGCAAGGGCAACGTCGTCAACATCGATGAGACCCGCCACTCCATCACGAACGCCGTCGAGAAGGCCGAGCGTCACGCCGGCTACAAGATCGAGCGTGCGTTCGTCGGCGTCGGGGGGCAGCACGTCGAGGGCCTCAACTCGCCCGGCCAGGTCGCCGTGGCCGGGCCGCGCCGCGAGGTCACCCAGGAGGACGTCAACCGCTCGATCGAGGTCGCGCGGGCCGTCTCCATCCCGTCGACCCGCGAGGTGCTCCACGTCATCCCGCGCGGCTACACGGTCGACGGCCAGGAAGGCGTGATGAACCCGCTCGGCATGAGCGCGGTGCGCCTCGAGGTCGAGACCCACATCGTCACCGCCTCGGCCACCGCGGTCCAGAACCTCACGAAATGCATCACCGCGGCCGACGTCAAGATCGACGAGCTCGTGGCGGCCGGCCTGGCCTCGGCCGAGGCCGTCCTCTCGCCCACGGAGCGCGACCTCGGCGTCGCCGTCGCCGACATCGGCGCCGGCACGATCGACCTCACCCTGTTCATCGAGGGCTCGCCGTTCCATACCGCCGTCCTCCCCGTGGGCGGCGCCAACGTGACCAACGACGTCGCCATCGGGCTCAAGACGAGCCTCCACGTGGCCGAGACGCTCAAGGTCGAGCACGGCACCTGCGACCTCGACGGCCTCGACCCCGACGAGGTCATCAGCGTCACGGTGCTCGGCGACGAGGCCGGCCGGACCGTGGAGCGGCTCGACGTCTGCAGGATCATCGAGGCCCGCATGCGCGAGACCTTCGAGATGCTGCGCACGGAGATCCTCGCCGCGGCGCCGGGGATGCTGCCGGCGGGCCTGGTGCTCACCGGCGGCGGCGCGCAGCTGGCCGGCGCCGCCATCCTCGGCCGCGAGGTCCTCGAGATGCCGGTGCGGGTCGCGGCGCCCAGCGACGTCGGCGGCCTCGTCGACGGCCTGCTGGAGCCGGGCTCCTCGACCGCGATCGGGCTCCTCCTCTGGGGCGCTCGCCACGTGGCGGCCTCGGAGCTCACGACCTACGAGTCGGCGCCGGGCGGCGGCCTCGTGGCCCGTGCCCGGGCCGCCATGCGGAGCATCTTCCCGTAGCCGGACGGCCGGCCCCGGGCCTCCGACCCACGCCCGGCCGATGCTGACGCGCGAGCTGACGGTCCGCACCGGTCGCGTGCGCGGCCTGGCCGACCTGACCGCGGCCTGCGCGGGTTTCGCGGCCGAGGCGGCGGCCGGCGGCGACGGCCTGCTGTCGATCTTCGTGCCGCACGCCACGGCCGGGCTCGTGATCGTGGAGATCGGCGCCGGCTCCGACGACGACCTGCTGGACGCCCTGGACCGGCTGCTGCCCCGCGACGACCGCTGGCGTCACCGGCACGGGTCGGCCGGCCACGGCGCCGACCACGTCGTCCCGCTCCTCGCGCCGCCGTCGCTGGCCGTGCCGGTGGTCGGCGGGCGGCTGCTGCTGGGGACGTGGCAGTCGATCTGCCTGCTGGACCCGAACGCCGACAACCCCGTCCGCACGGTGCACCTCGCGTTCCTTGCCGGGTAGGTGCGGCCGGCGGAACGGGCCGGACCTTCGGGCCATGACCCGGTGTGCGCTCGCACCGGACCCCCGGGACGATGGGGTTCCCTTCGCGCGCCACAGGGGTATACTCCGCGCCAGTCCCCGCTCCAGCGCGCCGTGTCCGCTCGCAGGATCGGTCCAGCACTTCTCGCACCAGACGACCCTGAATCCGGGCCCGGGAGCCCGGACGGCCGCCCCGTCGGCCGCGCACCACCGGAGGACGAGCGATGCCGCTGAGGTCGGATTCGGAGAACTTCGCGCTGATCCGCGTCGTCGGGGTCGGCGGCGGCGGCAGCAACGCCGTCAACCGCATGATCCGGGCCGAGATGATGGGCGTCGAGTTCATCGGCGTGAACACGGACGCCCAGGCGCTCCTGCAGTCGGACGCGCCCCACAAGATCCGCATCGGGGACAAGATCACCCGCGGCCTCGGCGCCGGCGGCGACGCCACCATCGGGCAGCGGGCGGCCGAGGAGGACACCGAGAAGATCACGGAGGCCCTGCGCGACTCCGACATGGTCTTCATCACGGCGGGCCTCGGCGGCGGCACCGGCTCCGGCGCCGCGCCGGTCATCGCGGAGATCGCGAAGGACCTCGGCGCGCTGACGATCGGGGTCGTCACGAAGCCGTTCGGCTTCGAGGGCAACCGCCGCAAGCTGATCGCCGAGAAGTCGGCCGAGCAGCTCAAGGCCAAGGTCGACACGCTGATCACGATCCCCAACGACCGCCTCCGCGACGTCGTCCAGAAGAACACGTCGATCCTGGATGCCTTCCGCGTCGTCGACGACGTCCTGCGCCAGGGCGTCCAGGGGATCAGCGACATCATCACCGTCCCCGGGCTCATCAACCTCGACTTCGCCGACGTCAAGGCGATCATGCACGACGCCGGGTCGGCGCTCATGGGGATCGGCCGGGCGGCCGGGGAGAACCGGGCGATCGAGGCGGCGAAGCAGGCGATCGCCAGCCCGCTGCTCGAGATCAACATCACCGGCGCCCAGGGAATCCTGTTCAACATCGCCGGATCCTCGGGCCTCACCCTCTACGAGGTGACCGAGGCGGCCGAGGAGATCCGCGCGGCGGCGGACCCGGAGGCGAACATCATCTTCGGGGCCAGCTTCGATGAGCGGCTCGGCGACGAGGTCGTCATCACCGTCATCGCGACGGGCTTCGACACGAACCGCAAGCGCGACTCGGTTCGCCGGGAGAGCACCGCGTCGCCGTTCGAGGTGGCCCGACCGGTCCGCCCCGAGCGCGACTACCTCGGCGAGCTCGAGATCAGCCGCCGGGCCGCGACGGACACCGACGTGCGCCCGATGCCCGAGATCAAGCCCGCGGATCGTCCCGGCGCCGAGCCCCCGGCCCGCGCCGAGCGCACCGTTGCCGCGGAGCCGGCCCCGGCCAGCGTCCGGCGGACCACCTACAACGAGGACGACCTCGAGATCCCGAGCTTCCTGCGCCGCAAGTAGCCGGGCCGGTGGCCACCGGCGCGCCGGGCGGCCCCGACCCCGCGGAGGTCGCCGCGCTGGCGGCGGCGCGCGCCGCCGTCACGACGCGGATCGCGGACGCCTGCGCCCGCGCGGGGCGTGATCCCGCCGGGGTGACGCTGGTCGCGGTCAGCAAGACGGTCCCGCCGGAGCGCCTCCGCGCCGCCGTGGCTGCCGGCCACGACGTGCTCGGCGAGAACCGCGTCCAGGAGGCCGCGACGAAGATCCCGCTCGTCCCGGGGCCGCGCTGGCACCTGGTCGGGCCGCTCCAGGCGAACAAGGCCCGGCGCGCGGTCGAGCTGTTCGACGTCCTCGAGGCCGTCGACTCCATCGAGCTCGCACAGCGTCTCGACCGGCTCGCCGGCGACGTGCGGCCCGGGCGGCCGATGCCCATCCTCCTGCAGGTCAACGTTGACGCCGATCCGTCCAAGGCCGGCTTCACGCCGGCGTCGGTCGAGGCGGCGGTCGCGGCGCTGCTCGCCCTGCCGAACCTGGCGGTCCGGGGGCTCATGACGATCGGGCGCCTGGTCGAGGTCGCGGAGGAGGCGCGCCCGACCTTCGCCGCGCTGCGCACGCTGGCGGGCGAGCTCCGGGCGCGCTGGCCGGCGCTGGGCGCGGACCTGTCCATGGGGATGACCGACGACTTCGAGGTGGCCGTGGAGGAGGGGGCGACGATCGTCCGCGTGGGTCGCGCGCTGTTCGGCGCGCGACCGGCCGCCCCGCGGCCCGGCGGCGACGGGGGCGTCGGACCGGCACCGCCCGTGCCTCGGCCGGTGCGCTCTGCAGGGTAGGATGGAGGCGTGGCCTACCTGCGCAGCTTCCTCGAGGTCCTCGTCCTCGTCCTCTGGCTCCTCGTGCTCGGGCGCGTGCTCATCAGCTGGGTCGACCCGATGGCCCGCAGCACCGTCTCGCGCTACGTGGTCGCCCTCACCGAGCCGATGCTCGCGCCGATCCGGCGGGTCCTGCCGCAGACGGGGATGTTCGACTTCGCGCCGCTGATCCTCATGCTCGGCCTCGGGGTGCTGCTGCGCGTCGTCTCCCTGTGACGGTGCGCCTGGCCGTCCGCCTCACGCCGCGCGGCGGCGCCGACCGGGTGGACGGGGTGGGAGAGGACGGGGTCCTCCGCGTCCGGGTTGCGGCCCCACCCGTCGACGGCGCCGCGAACGAGGCGCTGTGCCGGCTCCTGGCCCGCGAGCTCCGCGTCGCCCGGGGGGCCGTGCGCGTCGTCGCGGGAGAGGCCGGCAGGCGCAAGGTGGTGGACGTCGACGCGGACGCGGCGACGCTGGCTGCAATGTGGCCGGGCCTGGTGGCGACGAGGCAGGGCTGACCGCGACTCCCCCGCGGTTTCGCCCGCCGTCCCCCTGGCGCTGCGGGCCACCTCAGTCCAGGACGAACCACGCGACCCGCGTGTCGGAACCGACGGCCCGGTTGAGGTAGATGACGATCCTTCCCGGAGGGCCGGGCGTCGGCACCGCCGCGGCGATGTGGACCCCGGATCGATACTGCTGGAGAGTGGCGAACACCATGGACCGGGCCTGCAGGCCGATCTGGGTGACGGTCGCACTGCGTCGCCCGGCCCTGACCGTCACCCTGCCGGAGCGGCTGAAGGTTGCGCGTCCGGAGACGCGAAGCGCCATGCCCGCGGGCTCGGCTGAGGCCACGACCGCGGTGCCGGTCGTCGCACTGCCGGAGAGCCCGGTGCCGCTTCCACCATGCGACAGCACGCCTCCCGACCCCACCCACACTCCGCCGTTCACCTCGAGTGCGCCACCGCCGGCAGGGTTCGTCTGCGTCAGGCGAAGGGCCGGTCCGCTCCCGGAGGCTCCGACGAGCCCGGTGCTCGATGCCGCGTCGTTGTCCGTGCCGAGGATCAACGGTTGGCCGTCTGTGGCCCGCGCGCCGACGGACGCGGCCACTGACTGGAGGGCAAGCGCGCCGGCCGCGGCTGCTCCTGCCGTGAGCACCGAGCGCCTGGTGCGCCGGGTTGCCGGATCGACCATCCCACACCTCCCAGTCCTGGAGGTCACCCGGGTCGCGCGACGCGACGCGACCAGAAGGCGCCGTCCACCGTGGCCGGCGTTCGAATTGCCGGCGCGTCGCACGCCACCATTCAGCCGTCGCGCCGTTCCGGCAAGGGCTGTTCGGCCCACCCATGCTCGCCGGCCGCGCGCTCGCGGGCTGGTCCGGGCGCGGCAGCTGCAGCGATCAGATCGGCGCCTCGCCACTCCCTCCCTCCGACCGGGGCCCCGTCCGACCCGCGGTATACTCCCGGGAGCGGGCGATTAGCTCAGTCGGTCAGAGCGCACGGTTCACATCCGTGAGGTCACTGGTTCGAGCCCAGTATCGCCCACCACCCTGACCCACCACGAGGCGGAGGCTGCGGCCCCGCCTCGTTCGTTGTCCGGCGGTGTGACGTATGTAGCATGTGACGTTTGTCACACTCCCTACACCATCCGGCTCTGGTCGTGCCGCCCGTCGCGCGGTCTACTGGACGCGATCCTGGAGATCGAGCCAGGGACGCCCTGCGCCTGCGAGGTGGCTCGGTCCGGGGATCCGCAGCCCGACCAGGAGGGCAGCGTGATGTCCGTCATCGAGGCCGAGAAGCTCACGAAGCTCTACGGCTCCCAGCGCGGGATCGTCGACGTGGACCTGGCCGTCGAGCAGGGCGAGATCTACGGCTTCCTCGGTCCGAACGGGGCCGGGAAGACGACGACGATCCGGCTCCTGCTGGACCTCATTCGGCCGACCTCGGGTCACGCCAGCGTCTTCGGGATCGAGACGACGGTCGACCCCGTCGCGATCCACCGGCGGATCGGCTACCTGCCCGGCGAGTTCGCCCTCTTCGACCGGCTGACGGGCGGCCAGACGATCGAGTACTTCGCCAATCTCCGGGGCGGCGTCGACCCGCTCTACCAGGCCGACCTCGTCGCGCGCTTCGACCTCGACCCGTCCCGCCGCTTCAAGGAGTACTCGAAGGGCAACAAGCAGAAGGTGGGCCTGGTCATCGCGCTCCAGCACCGGCCGGACCTGCTGGTGCTCGACGAGCCGACGTCGGGGCTGGACCCGCTCGTCCAGCAGACGTTCTTCGAGCTCCTCCGCGACACCGTGGCGGAGGGCAGGACGGCGTTCCTCTCGTCGCACATCCTCGGCGAGGTGGAGAAGACGTGCGACCGGGTCGCGATCATCCGCGAGGGCCGGATCGTCACCGTCGATCGGGTCGAGGCGCTCCGCGGCCTGGCCCACCACCAGGTCGAGCTCCGGTTCGCCGGGCCCGTCGACGCGTCGTCGTTCTCCTCGCTCCCGGGCGTGACCGACGTCGTCGCGATCGACGGTGGCCTGCAGATGCGCGTGACCGGCTCCATGGCGCCCGTCGTCGAGGCGGCCGCCGGGCGCGGGCTGGTCGACTTCGAGACGCGCGAGCCGAGCCTGGAGCAGACCTTCCTGGCCCAGTACGGCCGCGAGGCCGTCGAGGTGAGCAGCCATGACCGTTGAGATCCGGGGCCTGCCGGTCTCGGCGTCGGCCCCTCACGTTCCCATCGGCAGCCGGCTCTACGGGCTCGGCAGCGTCTTCGGCAAGACGCTGCGAGATTCCCGCGTCGGCGGGCTGGCCGTGACGGCCCTCCTCGGCGTGATGATGGTGGCCGGCGGCATCACGATGTCGACCACCTACGGCACGCCCGCGGCCAGGCTCGAGCTCGCGGCGATGTCGGGCGACATGCCGCCGATGCTGCGCGGCCTGTACGGGAACCCGGTCAACGTCGACACGCTGGGCGGGTTCCTCTCCTGGCACTACGGTGCCTACTTCGCGCTGCTCGCCGGGCTCTGGTCCATCCTGGCGCTGTCGTCCACCCTCGCCGGCGAGGCGCGGCGGGGAAGCCTGGACTTCGCCGTCGCGACGGCCAGGTCGAAGCGGTCGATCGCATTCGAGAAGGTCGCCGGCCACGCAGCGGCGATGGGCGTCTCGATGGCCGTCGTGGCGGTCGTCGCGTGGGCGACCGGTGTCGTGGCCGCGACCTTCCCCGGCGACGCCATCTCGCCGGTCGCGGCGATCTCCTTCGCGGTCGGCGTCGGGCTGAAGGCGCTCATGGCCGGGTCGATCGCCTTCGCGCTGGCACCGCTCCTCGGGCGCGGCGCCGCTGCCGGCGTTGCCGGCGCGCTGATGGTCGGGGGGTACGTCGTGCACAGCTACCGGACCGTCGTGCCGGCCTTCGACACGCTCGGCGGAGCCACCTGGTTTTCGTGGACCGGCGATCACGTCCCCCTCGCCGGGCAGTCGGACTGGGCCGGCGTCGGCCTCACGGCCATCGCCTGCGCGATCCTGCTCGCGATCGGCGTCGAGGCGTTCGCGCGACGGGATGTGGGCGTGACGATCTCGGTGCCGGCGCCCCGGCTCCCACGCGCCCTCCTCGGGGTCAACGGGCCGCTCGGTCGGTCGTTCGGGGACCTCCTGCCGGCGGCGCTGGCCTGGGGCCTCGGGCTCGCCGCCTACGGCGTCCTCATGGCCGCCGCATCGCGGTCGCTCCTCGACGCCCTCGCGGCCTCGCCTGCCATGAGCGAGATCTTCCGCAACCTCATCCCGGGGATCGACATCACGACCGCCGCCGGGTTCCTCCAGCTGGCCTTCGCCGACTTCGGCTTCGTGCTCATCGGGCTGGCGGCGGCGACGTTCGTCGCTGCCCGCTCGTCGGACGAGACCTCGGGCCGGCTGGAGCTCCAGCTCGCGACCCCGCTGACGCGGGCGCGCTGGGCGGTCGCGAGCGCGGTGGCCGCATGGCTCGCCATCGGCCTCGTCACGGTCATCCTGGCCGCCGCCGTCGCCGTCGGCGTGGCCTCCGTCGGGCAGGACCCGGTCACACCTGCGGCAGGAACGCTCGTGCTCGCCCTCTACGGCGCCGCCCTCGCGGGGATCGGGGTGGCGGTCGCGGGGGTGGCTCGCGCCTCGCTCGGCATGCCGGTCGTCCTCGCCGTGGCGATCGGGACGGCCCTCGTGGACCTCCTCGCTCCCGCCCTCCGTCTTCCGGACTGGGTCGAGGGGCTGGCGCTCACGGCGCACCTCGGCGAGCCGATGGTCGGCGCATGGGACGGCGTCGGGGTCGTCGCCTGCCTCGCGATCGCCCTCGGCGGGCTCGTCATCGGCGCCTGGGGGATGCGGCGCCGCGACGTCGGCGCGTGAAGGAGGTCGGTGCGATGTCAGACCGGGCGGACGAGGCGCGACGCTGGCTGCTCCTCATCTACCGGATCAAGGCCGAGTCGTCGGGCCGCCGAACCTACGTGTGGCGGCAGCTGCGCCAGCTCGGCGCCGTCTACCTCCAGCAGGCGGCGGCCGTCCTGCCCGACCGGCCGGAGCTCCGGGCCGAGCTCGACCGGCTCGGCCAGCGGATCCGCGCCACCGGCGGGGAGGCATCCCTGCTCGAGACCGTGTCACCCAGCCCGGCCTGGGAGGACGAGCTCGTCACCCGCTTCAACGCGGCCCGCGACGCCGAGTACGAGGAGATCCTCGACAGCGTCGAGAGCTTCGAGGACGAGATCCGCCGCGAGACGCGCAAGCGACGGTTCCGGTTCGCGGAGCTCGAGGAGGGCGAGGCCGACTGGGAGAAGCTCCAGCGCTGGTTCGCGCGCCTGATCGAGCGCGACTTCTTCGGCGCGCCGGGGCGCGCGGCTGCCGAGGTCGCGCTCGCCCGCGGGCGCGCTCTGCTCGACGAGTTCACGCGGGAGGTCTATCGCGCGGAGGGGCTCGACCCCGGCGCGACCGACGGTCGCGCCGGGCGCTGACCGGAATCCCGGCCCCGTCGGCCCGGCCACGGCGATCCTTGCCGACGTGACCTGGCCACGTCGGGAGCCGCCCGGTGGCTCAGGGCTCCAGCGGGACGACGAGCAGGTACTTGCCGTCGCGGCCGACGTACGGCCCGGAGGCGAGCTTCCACGGGAGGACGTTCGCCTTGAGGTCCGCGGTGTCGCGCGGTGCGTTCGGCTCCTCCGAGCGCGGCCAGCGGGTCGAGACCCAGGGGTACCAGGGGTCCAGGACGTAGGCGGTGGTGACCGAGAAGGGCGTGCCTGCCGCGGGGTCGGCGGTGGACCTGAAGCCGGTCATCACCCAGGAGTGGACCCCGCGCCAGGCGAGGATCCCGACCGGCCGGCCCGTCTGCCGCAGCGCGCGGGCGGCGGCGTTCATCGCCTGGCCGCGGGTGTCGTAGATCCGGAGCTCGTACGGGTAGCCCTCCTCCGTGAGCACGGCCGCCCAGCCGCCGGGCCCGGTCCCGCCGTTGTGCGAGTCCTCCCAGGTCGTGAGCTCCACGATCCGGGCGTAGAGCTCCCGCTGGGTCCGGCCCGAAAGGTCGGGTCTCCGCCGCTCCTCGCCGAGCCGGATCACGTTGAGCGTGTTCTGCACGGCTGCGGCCACGCACGTCTCCTTGTTGACCTGGTGAACGAAGACGCCCTTCCGGTACAGGTTCATCGTGAAGGGGCCTGCGGCAGCCGCGGGCGTGGGCGAGGGGCTGGGCGTGGGCGAGGGGCTGGGCGTGGGCGCGGGCACGGGCGTGGGCGTCGGCCCGGGGCTCGGCGCCGCGGACGTGGGCATGATCGGCGCGGCCGACGCGCCGGCGGCGGGAGCCTGGCCGGTCGAACCCGGCGTGGGGCTCGCCTCGGCCCCGAGCAGGGATCCGGTCAGCCAGGGGGCCCCGCCGCCGGCCGCCAGCAGGGTGCCCGCCAGGACGAGGCCGAGCGCCGCGATCCCGACGGCGAACAGGGTGTCGCCCGCGGTGGCGCCCCGGCGGGGCGGGCCGTGATGGATCGGCGGTCGAGGCTGGACGTTCATCCTGCGGCAAGACGTGGGGTGGGCCGGTCGCGTGACGCGGTGCGCCGGATCGTAGCGCGCGGCTGCGCCGTCCGGCAGCCGCCACGATCGAGCTCGTCCGATCCTCGTGCGCGGGTCGACCGCCGCGCGGGTCAGCCCGCCCCGCTCTCCCGGGCGATCCGGCGCAGGACCGCCGGCAGGATGCCGCCCTGGCGGTAGTAGTCGACCTCGATCGGCCCGTCGAGGCGGCACTCCACGGAGAAGCGTCGCTCGCCGGCGCCGTCGGCCGGGTCGGCGGTCGCCACGACCTCCAGCCGTGCCCGGGGCGCCAGCGCCTCGGTCAGCCCGGCGATCGCGTACGCCTCGCGGCCGGTCAGGCCGAGCGACGCCGCGCTCTCCCCGGGGAGGAACTGGAGAGGGAGGACGCCCATGCCCACCAGGTTGGAGCGGTGGATCCGCTCGTAGCTCTCGGCGATGACCGCGCGGATCCCGAGGAGCCGCGTCCCCTTGGCCGCCCAGTCGCGGGACGAGCCGGAGCCGTACTCGCGGCCGGCCAGCACGATCGCCGGCACCCCGGCCTCGGCGTACGCCATCGCGGCGTCGTAGAGGAACGCCTCCTCGCCGCCGGGCAGGATCCGGGTGTGGGGGCCCTCGCGGTCACCCACGAGGCGGTTCCGCAGCCGGATGTTCCCGAACGTCCCGCGCATCATCACCTCGTGGTGACCACGGCGGGCCCCGTACGAGTTGAAGTCGACGGGCGGGACATCCCGCGCCTGGAG
Organism: uncultured Chloroflexia bacterium; assembly: GCA_963713285.1. Lineage (GTDB taxonomy): Bacteria > Chloroflexota > Limnocylindria > Limnocylindrales > CSP1-4 > CTSoil-043. The sequence goes on from CAVQLA010000008.1 coordinate 291,744, forward strand.
CCACAGGCCGGCGGGCGACCAGGCGGGGATCGAGCCTGCGGGCGAGATGTGGTCGGTGGTCACCGAGTCGCCCAGCCAGGCCAGCACGCGCGCGCCGAGGATGTCCGTGACCGGGTCCGGCGCGAGGCCCATGCCGGCGAAGAACGGCGGGCTGGCGACGTAGGTCGAGACCGGGTCCCAGGCGTAGCGGTCGCCCTCCGGGATCGGGAGGGCGCGCCAGCGCTCGTCGCCCTCGAAGACCGACGCGTAGGTCGTCCGGAAGAGCTCGCCGTCGATGGCGCCGGCGATCGCGTCGCGGATCTCCTCGGGTGAGGGCCAGAGGTCGGCGAGGAAGACCGGGCGGCCGTCGTCGGCGATCCCGAGCGGCTCGCGGGTCAGGTCGACGTCGATCCGGCCGGCGAGGGCGAAGGCGACGACGAGCGGCGGCGAGGCGAGGTAGCTGGCGCGCGCGAGCGGGTGGATGCGCCCCTCGAAGTTGCGGTTGCCCGACAGGACGGCGGTCGCGACGAGCCCTCCGTCCTCGATCTGGCGGGCTACCGCCTCGTCGAGCGGCCCCGAGTTGCCGATGCAGGTCGTGCACCCGTAGCCGGCCAGCGCGAATCCGAGCGTCGCCAGCGGGTCCGCCAGCCCGGCGCGCTCGAGGTAGGCGGTGACGGCCTTCGAGCCGGGGGCCAGCGACGTCTTGACGGTCGGCGGGACGCGCAGCCCGCGGGCGACGGCGTTGCGGGCCAGCAGCCCGGCGCCGACCATCACGCTGGGGTTCGAGGTGTTGGTGCAGGAGGTGATCGCGGCGATGACGACCGACCCGTTGTGGACGGCGGCCTCGCCGCCGGCCTCCGCCACCGGTCCCGACGGCGCCAGCAGCCCGGGATAGGCTGCCTCGAAGCTCGCACGCGTCGCCGGCAGGGGAACCCGGTCCTGCGGCCGGCGCGGGCCGGCGAGGCTGGGCTCGACCTCGCCGAGATCGAGCTCCACGACCGCGTCGAACTCCGGGCCGGCGCCCGGCGCGCGCCACAGCCCCTGCTCCTTCGCGTAGCGCTCGACGAGGGCGACGAGCCCGGGCGAGCGACCGGTGAGGCGCAGATAGGCCAGCGTCTCGTCGTCGACGGGGAAGAGCGTGGCCGTGGCCCCGAACTCGGGGCTCATGTTGCTGATCGTGGCCCGGTCGGGGAGGGCCAGGCCGGCGAGGCCGTCGCCGGCGAACTCGACGAACGAGCCGACCACGCCGAGCCGCCGCAGCCGCTCGGTCACCACGAGGACGAGGTCCGTGGCCGTGGCGCCGCGCGGCAGCTCCCCGGTGAGGTGGACCCCGACGACCCGCGGCATCGGCTGGTAGAGGGGCTGGCCGAGGAGGACCGCCTCGGCCTCGATCCCGCCGACGCCGTAGCCGAGCACGCCGAGGGCGTTGACCATCGTCGTGTGCGAATCGGTCCCGACCAGCGTGTCGGGAAAGGCCAGCGGGCGCCCGTCGACATCGGCAGTCGTGACCACGGTCGCCAGGTGCTCCAGGTTGACCTGGTGGACGATGCCGGTGCCGGGCGGCACGACCCGCAGGCCGTCGAACGCCCGCTGGGCCCAGCGCAGGAGCTGGTAGCGCTCGCCGTTCCGCTCGTACTCGCGGGCCACGTTGAAGGCGAACGCGTCGGCGGTCCCGAAGCGGTCCACCTGCACCGAGTGGTCGATCACGAGGTCGGCGGGGACGAGCGGGTTCACGCGTGCCGGGTCCCCGCCCAGGGCGGCCATCGCGTCGCGCATCGCCGCCAGGTCGACGACGGCCGGGACGCCCGTGAAGTCCTGGAGGATCACGCGCGCCGGCATGAAGGGGATCTCGGCGTCCGCGCCGGAGGCCGGCCGCCACGTGGCGAGCGCGCGGACGTCGGCCTCGGCGACGATCCCGCCGCCGGCGTGGCGCAGCACGTTCTCGAGCAGGATCTTCACCGTGACCGGCATCCGCGCCAGGTCCGGGCTCCCGTCGACCGCCGCCAGGAGATAGGCGTCGGGAAGGCCGGGGCCGAGGCTGGCTCGGGCGCCGAACGGATCGCGGGTCGACACGGATGGTCCTCGCTGGCTCGGAGCGGCGGGGGAGCCGCCGGTGGCGCTACGCTGTCGCTCCAAGAGTAGCGTGGAGAGCGAGATGCGATCCTGGCGCAGCGATCCGAAGCCGCCGCCTCCGGGCGACCCGGCGACGATGGAGGAGCTCCGCCGGCGGATGGCCGACGGCGCCGAGTCCCTCCCGCCGGGGGCCCATCGCCACGGCGACGAGGTCCACTGGGAGGCCCACACGCATCCGCACGTCGGCCCGGCCGACGACGGGAGGCCGGTCATCGGGATCGTCGGGGCCGGGGCCGTCGGGACGGCGCTCGGCGTCGCCCTCTCGCGGGCCGGCTGGCAGGTCGGCGCGGTCGCCTCGCGCGACGCCGGCCGGCGGGAGCGGTTCCGGGCGCTCGTGCCGGGGGCGCGGGCGTTCCCCGAGGCCGCCGCGATCCTCGACGAGTGCCACCTGGCGCTCCTTGCCGTCCCTGACGACGCGCTGGCCGGCGTCGCCGCGACGCTCCACCTCTACTCCGGGCAGGCGATCGTCCATACGAGCGGCCTCCACGGCGCGGACGTGCTGGCCCCGGCGCTGGCGGCCGGCACGAGCGCGGGCTCGTTCCACCCGCTGGTCGCCTTCGCCGACCTCGAGCGGGCGCTCGGGGCGCTGCCGGGCGCGACGGTCGCGATCGAGGGCGACGAGGCGCTCCTGGACCTGCTGGCCGAGATGGCGACGTCGCTCGGATCCGTCCCGGTGCGTCTCGCGCCGGGATCCAAGGCGGCATATCACGCGGCCGCCGTCCTCGCCGCCGGCGGCCTGACCGCGCTGCTCGACGTGCTGGCCGCGGTCGCCGCGCCGACCGGCCTCGACGAGGCCGGCGCGCTCGCTGTCTACGGCCCCCTGGCCGCGCAGGCGCTCGCCAACGCCTCGGCCCTCGGGACGGCCGCGGCGCTCACGGGTCCTGCCGCCCGGGGAGACGCCGGGACGATCGCCGCCCACCTTGCCGCGGTCGCCGCCGCCGGCGACGAGGCGCTCGCCGTCTACGTTGCGCTGGGCCTGCGCCAGGTGTCGATCGCGGAGTCCCGGCGCGGCCTCGCACCGGAAGTCGCGGCCCGGTTGCGCGCCGCGTTCACAAGTTCGTCCTGACGCAGTACGATCATCCCATGCAGCGCAGCATCTCTTCGCGCTACGCGGCTCGACCGACGGCGTGCTTCGCGACCGTCGCACCGCGAGCCCGCGGGCCTCGCCTCGGCCTCGACCGCCACGTCCGCTTCCGCACCGCGGCGGATCGCCCGACCCTGCTCCGGCGACCGGAGCTGGGGCCGGTCGCGCTCCTGCGTGCCGACTGGCGGGCCGTGACCCCCGCCCGGACGCCCCACGCCCCGGCAGGGCTGGCGGGACCCGGAGCCCCGGTCCGCTGGGCGAAGCTCGGCGCGCGTGCTGCCGGCCGCCGGCCCCGCGCCGCCACGGCGCCGTGGCGCGGCTGAAGCGCGCCACCGCCACCTCCGCCGGCGGGATCGTCATCCGGTCCATCGACGGCGTCCCGCATCTCGTCGCCGGGCGGCGACGCCGCAGCCGTGACGGGGCGACCTGGACGCTTCCCAAGGGGACGCCGAACCCCGACGAGACCCTCGAGCAGACGGCGCTCCGCGAGGTCGCCGAGGAGACCGGCCTCCAGGTCCGCCTCCTGGCGCCCCTCGAGGCCATCGAGTACTGGTTCGTGCAGGGCGGGGCCCGGATCCACAAGACCGTGCACTACTGGCTGATGGAGCCGGTCGGTGGCGACCTGGCCGGCCACGATCACGAGTTCGACGAGGTGCGCTGGGTCCCCGTCGGCGAGGCGCCGGCCCTTCTCACCTTCGACACCGAGCGGGCGCTCGTCGAGCGCGCGACCCTTGCGGCCGCGGCCCGCGTGGAAGGGCAAGCCTGAGCAGGGAGGGCCGTCGATGACGGACGAACCGCGCTCCACGCCGATCGCCGAGCGCCACGAGGCGCTGGGAGCCCGGATGGTCGACTTCGCCGGCTGGCGGATGCCGATCCAGTACACGGGCATCCTCGAGGAGCACCGGGCGGTCCGCGAGCGGGCCGGCCTCTTCGACCTGTGCCACATGGGCGAGCTCTTCGTGGATGGCCCCGACGCCGGCGACGCGCTGGCGCACGCCGTCACGACGGATCCGCGCACGCTGGCGGTGGGTCGCGCCCAGTACTCGATGATCTGCGCGTCCGGCGGCGGGATCCTCGACGACCTGATCATCTACCGGCTGGCCGACGACCGGTTCCTCGTCGTGGCCAACGCCTCGAACGCGGCGACCGTCTCGGATGCCCTCGCGGAGCGCTTCGAGGGCCGTCGCGCCGTGCTCGACGACCGGTCGCTGGCAACCGCCCTCATCGCGGTCCAGGGGCCGTCCGCGCGGGGGATCTTCGCGCCGCTGGCCTTCATCGACCTCGAACAGATCCGCTACTACGGGATCGGGGAGGGGACCGTGGCCGGCGTTCCCGCGCTCGTGGCCCGCACCGGCTACACCGGCGAGGACGGCTTCGAGATCTTCGTGGACGCCGCTGCCGGGACGACGATCTGGGACGCCCTCGTCGACGCGGGGCGGAGCGCAGGGCTCGCGCCGGTCGGCCTGGGGGCGCGCGACACGCTGCGCCTGGAGGCCGGCATGCCGCTGTACGGCAACGAGCTCGATCGCGAGACGACCCCGTTCGACGCCGGCCTGGGCCGCGTCGTGAAGCTCGCCAAGGAGGGCGGCTTCGTCGGGGGAGACGCGCTGGCGAAGGCCGCCGAGGCGGGCCCGCGGAAGCGCCTGGTCGGGCTCGTCGTGCGGGGCCGGGGCATCGCCCGCCACGGGCACCCGGTCTGGGCCGGCGACCGGCGGACCGGCGTCGTCACCTCGGGCACGATGTCGCCGACCCTGGGCGTGCCGATCGCGATGGCATACGTCGCACCGGGCGACGCTCTGCCCGGTACGATGCTCGACGTGGAGATCCGCGACGCGCGGGCGGCCGCCGAGGTCGTGCCGCTGCCGTTCTACACCCGGACCCGCTGACCGAAGATGGCCGGCCGTCGCCGGCCCGGAGATCGCCCGGCGGCGCGCTGGGCGGACGAGAGGAGTGCCGCATGATCCCGGCCGACCTGCGCTACACGAAGGAGCACGAGTGGGTGCGCGTCGAGGGTGACGTGGCCACCGTCGGGATCACCGCCCACGCGGCCGACCAGCTGGGCGACATCGTCTTCGTCGAGCTGCCGGAGCCCGGCGCGGCCCTGGCGCAGTTCGCCACCTTCGGGGTCGTCGAGTCGGTCAAGGCCGTCAGCGACCTGTTCGCCCCGGTGGGCGGCGAGGTCGTGGAGGCGAACGCCGCCCTGGCCGCGACGCCGGAGGTCGTGAACTCCGATCCGTACGGCGCCGGCTGGATGCTCCGGATCCGCGTCGCCGACCCGGCCCAGGTGGCCGCGCTCCTCGATCCGGCCGCCTACGAGGCGCTGGTCGCGGAGGCCTGACATGGCGTACGGACCGCACACTGCGGGTGAGCGCGCGCAGATGCTCGACGCGCTCGGGATCGCGTCCGTGGACGCCCTCTTCGCGGCGATCCCGGAGGCGGTGCGGGCGACCGCGCTCGACCTGCCCCCCGCCCTCACCGAGCTCGAGCTGATGGATCACCTGCGCGACCTCGCCGGCCGCAACCGGACCGACCTCGCGAGCTTCCTCGGCGCGGGCGTCTATCGCCACCACCTCCCGCCGGTCGTGGACCAGCTCCTCCTCCGCGGCGAGCTCTACACCGCCTACACCCCGTACCAGCCCGAGATCAGCCAGGGCACCCTCCAGACCATCTACGAGTACCAGTCGCTGATGGCCGAGCTGACGGGGATGGACGTCGTCTCGGCCTCGCACTACGACGGCGCCGCGGCGACCGCCGAGGCCGCCCTGATGACGTGCCGGGCCACCCGGCGCGAGCACGTGCTCGTCGCGCGGAGCGTCCACCCCCACTACCGGGAGACGCTCGAGACCTACTTCGCGGGTGCCAACCTGACCTTCGCCGAGGTGCCCCTCGTCGCCGACGGCCCGGCCGCGGGGACGACGGACCTTGCCGCCCTCGAGACGATGCTGGCCGATCCCGCCCGCCCCGTGGCCGGGGTCGTGGCGGCCCAGCCGTCGGTCCTCGGGCTCCTCGAGCCGATGGCGGAGATCGGCCGCCTGGCCCACGCCGCGGGCGCCCTCTTCGTCGCGGTCGTCGAGCCGGTCAGCCTCGCGGTCCTCGCGCCGCCGGCGGCGTACGGCGCCGACATCGCGGCCGGCGACGGCCAGCCGCTGGGGATGCCGCCGTCCTACGGCGGACCCTACCTCGGGATCGTCGCCTGCCGCGAGGCCCTCATCCGCCAGATCCCCGGCCGTCTCATCGGGATGACCGCCGACCTGGAAGGGAAGCGGGCCTACGTCATGACGCTCCGGGCCCGCGAGCAGGACATCCGGCGCGAGCGCGCCGCGTCCAACATCTGCACGAACCAGGCCCTCTGCGCCCTCGCCGCCTCGATCTGGCTCGCGGCGCTCGGTCCCGACGGCCTCCACGACGTCGCCGCCACCGGCGCCGCGCGTGCCGCCGAGCTCGAGGCGGCGCTCGCGAGCCGCGGGCGCCCCGCGGCTCCATCCGGGGCCGTACCTCAACGAGCTCGCCGTCCGCGTGCCCGACGCGGTGGCGGTTCACCGCCGCCTGCTGGCCCGGGGCATCCTCGCCGGCGTCCCGCTCGCCGAGCTCGAGCCCGGCGACCCGGCCCTCGCCGACGGCCTGCTGGTCTGCGCCACGGAGGTCACCACCCCGGCGGAGATCGCCGCGCTTCGCGGCGGCCCTCGCCGCGGAGCTCACGCCGGTCGCGGAGGCGGTCCGATGAGCGTCACCGGCAATCCCCTGCAGCCGACCCTCTTCGAGCTGAGCCGGCCCGGCCGGGGCGCCGGCACGCGCCTCCCCGCGGCGCCCCCCGCGGCCCTCGAGCGGATCCCGGCCGCGGCCCGCCGCGCGGCGTCGCCGGCCATCCCGGAGCTCAACGAGGCGACGCTCGTCCGCCACTACGTCAACCTCAGCCAGCTCAACTGGTCGGTCGACACGGGCTTCTACCCGCTCGGCTCGTGCACCATGAAGTACAACCCGAAGGTGAACGAGTGGGCGGCGCGCCTGCCCGGCTTCGCCGACCCTCCACCCGCTGACCCCCGACGAGACGGCGCAGGGGACGCTCGAGCTGCTCTGGTCCCTGGAGCAGCAGCTCGCCGAGATCAGCGGGATGGACGCAATCACGCTCCAGCCGGCGGCCGGCGCCCAGGGCGAGCTGACGGGCATCCTCATGATCCGGGCCTACCACCGGGCCCGGGGCGACCACGCCCGCACGGACGTCCTGGTGCCCGATTCCGCCCACGGCACGAACCCCGCGACGGCCTCGATGGCCGGCTTCAGCACCGTCAACATCCCTTCGGCACCCGACGGGGGGGTCGACCTCGACGCGTTCCGCGCCGCGCTCGGCCCGGCGACGGCCGCGGTCATGATCACGAACCCCTCCACCGTCGGGCTGTTCGAGACCCGCGTCGTCGAGCTCCTGGACCTGGTCCATGCTGCCGGGGCGCTGGCCTACATGGACGGGGCGAACCTCAACGCGATGCTCGGCCACTTCCGGCCGGGCGCCGCCGGCTTCGACGTCATGCACTTCAACGTCCACAAGACGTTCTCGACGCCGCATGGCGGCGGCGGCCCTGGCGCGGGGCCGGTCGGGGTGCGCTCGCACCTGGTCCCGTACCTCCCGGAGCCGCTCGTCCTGCGCGAGCCCGACGGCTCGTATCGCCTGGAGCGGACGGGGGAGCGGCCGGCCAGCATCGGCCGGATGCGCAGCTTCGTCGGCAACGTCGGCATCCTCGTCCGTGCCTACGCCTACCTGCGGGCCCACGGCGCGGCCGGGCTGCGCGAGGTGAGCGACGATGCGGTCCTCGCGGCGAACTACCTCAAGCACCGTCTCGCCGGCGCCTACGTGATCCCGTTCGAGCGGGCCTGCATGCACGAGTTCGTGGCGAGCTCGGCCGAGATCAAGGCGGCCACCGGGGTGCGCACCCTCGACGTCGCGAAGCGGCTCATCGACAAGGGCTTCCACCCGCCCACGATCTACTTCCCCCTCACCGTCGAGGAGGGGATGCTCATCGAGCCGACCGAGACCGAGAGCCTCGAGACGCTCGACGCCTTCGCCGAGGCGATGCTCGAGATCGCCGCCGAGGCGCGCAAGACCCCGGAGCTGGTCAAGGAGGCACCCCACACGGCGCCGGTCCGGCGCCTCGACGAAGCCACCGCCGCCCGGCAGCCGAACCTGCGCTGGCGGCCAGAGCCCGTCGCCGAGTGAACCTCGGCCGACAACCCGCCGTATTCTCGACAAGGAGGGCCGTTGCGGGCGTCCCGGACGCCCGTGCCCGCGAGGCAGGAGGCCAGCATCACGAGCGATCAGGCGGCACGGCAGCTCGATCCTGACGAGGCGGCGCTGCTGCGCCGCATCCGCGCGGACGACCTCGACGCGTTCGAGGCGTTCTTCACGCGCTACCGGGGACCGGTCTTCGCCACCGCGTACGCGGTCCTCGGCGACCGCCACGCCGCCGAGGAGGTCCTCCAGGACACGTTCGCCAAGGCCTACGAGTGGCGCCGCCGGCTGCACCCGGACGCGTCGCCGCTGCCCTGGCTGCACCGCGTCGCCCTCAACTTCTCGTACACGCGCCTGGGCCGCCGCCGGCCGTGGGAGCCGATCAGCGAGGCGGTCGCACGCCTGGTCCGCGACCGCGAGACCGGGCCGGCCGACAGCGCGGAGCGCGAGGAGCTCCGGTCGATCGTCCGCGATGGGATCGCGGCGCTGCCGCCGAAGCACCGCGGCGTCATCGTCCTCTTCTACCTGCACGGGCGGAGCATCAACGAGACGGCCGAGATCCTGGGGATCCGGCCGGGGACCGTGAAGTCGCGGCTGCACTTCGGGCTGCGGTCGCTGCGCGCGCGCCTGGAAGACGACCGGCGTTTCGGGGGCGCCTACGAGCCGGCCGGGACGGCGGCGTCCGCGGTCCCGGCGGAGCCCGGGCCGTGATCGGCCGCCTGCGGCACGGGGCCTGTCGCGACCACCGGGCGGCGCTCCTCGAGTTCGCCAGCCACCGCGCCGGGGGGCCGGAGGTGCGTCGCGCCCTCGACCACGTCGACCGCTGCCGTGCCTGCGAGGACGAGCTGGCGACCACGACGCTCGTGCTCCACGCGCTCCGCCGGCTCCACGAGGAGACGGTCCGTGCGGAGCCGGCCGCCGACGGCTGGTTGCGCCTCCGGAGCCGGCTCGCCGCGACCCGCCGCGAGCCGTCACGCCTGCTCTCCGGGCTGCCCGGCATCGTCACGGCCTTCGGGCTCTGTGCGGCCCTGGTCGGGCCTGGTGCGATCGAGGGGGGCCGGCCCTCCGGGGTCTACAACGAGGCGCCGAGGAGCGTGCCTCCGCCGTACCTCCAGTTCGAGCAGAGCCGCGAGCGCGCCCGGGAGGAAGGACTCGTCCCGGTGCCGGTGCTCGCGCCGCAGTACACGGGGGTCCGGATCGCGCCGCCGCCGATCGCGGCGGACCTGCCCCCCTCGATGCGTCGAGGGGTCGTGTGGATCGAGGAAGTCGCCGCCGACGTCCCGCTCGCAGTCGCGACGGGCGCCGGCGACGGCGCCCTGCAGCGCCAGGCAGGCAGGAGGTGAGCCGGACGCGATCCTGACGCAGGGTCCCGGGGTGGGCACCGCCCACCACGACACCCGGGCGCATGTTGACGCACGGAGACGGCCGCGACCTATAATGCGCGGCAGTCTGCGGGCCGCTCACGGCAGGTTCCCGCGCGCTCATGCGCGAGACCGGGCCAGGCGGCCCTTCCAGCGAGGAGAGGGTCGGGCGCGGAGGAGTGGTCGACCCACGAACAGGAGGAACTCGATGAGCTTGAGACGGCGCAGTCTCGGCCTGCTCGGGGCGCTCGCCATCGGCGTAGCGGCCTGTGGCGGCTCCGCGTCGCCCACCCCGGTCCCCGCCTCGCCGGCTCCCGGCGAGTCGGCCGCCCCGTCCGCACCGGCCGGCTCGGCCGATTTCGCGTTCGCGCTCGATGGCGAGCCGACGTACTTCTCCTACGCGTACACGGACCTCCCGACGAGCTGGATCGTCGGCCTCCTGTACAACGGCCTCTACACGATCAACAACAAGCTGGAGTCCGTCCCGGATCTCGCGGCCGAGTACGCCGAGACCAGCGAGGACGGGCTGACCTGGACGCTCAAGATGAAGCAGGGCGTCAAGTTCCACGACGGCACCGAGGTCAAGGCCTCCGACGTCGTGTTCACATACCAGCTCGGCCTCTCGCCGAACTGCACGTACATCCCCGATGGGTGCTCCAGCATCCAGGACAACATCGCGACCGTCGAGGCCGTCGACGACTACACCGTGAAGTTCGTCCTGAAGCAGAAGTTCGCGCCGTTCGCCGTGACCGGCCTGAGCGTCGCCGTCGTGCCCGAGAAGGCCGTCCGCGACAGCTTCGGCCGCCTGCAGGCGTCCACCGGCGCGGTCGACCCGGCCGAGGTCAAGGCGCTCTTCGACAAGGTCGACACGGCCGTCAACGCCGAGGCCTGCGCCGTCGAGGCGCCGCCCGCCGAGTGCGACTACGCGACCTACGTCGCCGACATGGAGGCCCTCCTCACCAAGGCCGGCGTCACGCTCCCCGACAAGGCGCAGTTCACCGCCGAGGACGGGAGCACCGACAACTCCGCGTACGGCGCGGCGCTCTTCGAGCAGCTTCGCGACCTCAACGCCACCCTCAGCGCGACGGACATCGACCAGATCGCGGCCGCGTTCCGCATCCTCGACTTCCAGCGCGCCCCGATCGGCACGGGCCCCTACAAGCTCGTGAAGTACAACACCGCCCAGAACGTCGAGCTGGGGCGCAACGACGACTACTTCGGCGGCCCCGAGGGCGCCAAGGTCGGCCCGGCCAAGGTGTTCATCCCGATCATCAAGGACGCCGCCGCCGCGTCGGCCGCCCTCCAGAAGGGCGACATCAACTGGCAGACCGAGGTCACCTCCGACGCCCTCGCGACGCTCCAGGCCGACCCGAACCTCCAGATCGCCGAGTACGCCGACTTCGGCTACTACTTCATCTCCTTCAACCTCCGCGAGGGTCGCCTCTACAGCGACAAGAACCTCCGCGAGGCGTTCTCGATGTGCATCGACCACGAGGCGACCGTCGAGGCGGCCACCGAGGGCAACGGCGTCCCGGTCCAGGCCAACACCCCGCCGGCATCGTGGGCCTACAACCCGGACGTCCCGCCGTACAAGCTCGACGTCGAGGGCGCCAAGGCCAAGATCGAGAGCTCCGGCTGGACGCTCGGCAGCGACGGCATCTACGAGAAGGACGGCAAGCGCCTCGCCTCCGAGATGTACGTCCGGGCCGGCCGCCCGCAGCGCGTCGCCTTCGGCCAGCTGGCGTCCGACCAGCTCAAGAAGTGCGGCATCGAGCTGACCCCGAAGGAAGGCGACTTCGCGACCGTCCTCCTGCCGCTCCTCAGCTACCCCAACGACTTCGACACGTATCTCGGCGGCTGGTCGACCTCCGTCGACCCCGACGACTACTCGATCTTCCATTCGTCCAAGTGCGTGACGAAGGAGAACCCGGACGACAACAACTTCGTCTGCTGGCAGAACGCCGAGGCGGACAAGCTGCTGGAGGACGGCCGCCAGGAGCTCGACCAGGCGAAGCGCAAGGACATCTACGCGCAGTTCCAGCTCATCGCCCACAGCGACCTGCCGTACTACTTCCTGTGGTCGGACCAGGGTCATGCCGGCCTGACGAAGTCGGTCTCCTCCTCGACGAGCGAGATCGACCTGGGCAGCCCGCTCTACTACTGGAACAACAACAGCTGGGTCGTCGCGGCCCAGTGACCTCGGCGCCACCAGCGTCGCCCTGAACCAGCACGGCCGGCGGCGGCCTCACGGCCGCCGCCGGCCGGCTGTTGTCCCCCGGAAGGACCGGATGAACCGCCTGAATGCCGACCGAGCCAACGGCCGGCCCCTGCCGTCCCCTGCTCGAGGCTGAGCCATGGCCCGTTACGTCGTTCGTCGGTTGATCCAGGCGATCCCGATCATCATCGGGATCAGCATCATCGCCTTCGCAATCGTCCACCTGGCGCCGGGCGACCCGTTCGACCGGTTCCGCTCCAACAAGGTGTCGCCGGAGGTCATCGAGAACCTGCGCCGCGTCTACGGCCTCGACCAGCCGCTCCCGGTCCAGTTCGTCAAGTGGTTCACCACGTTCTGGACCTTCCCGTGGGACGCCACGGCATGGGGCTACTCCATCACGGACGGCCTCCCGGTCCGCGACAAGATCTTCGAGCGCATCCCCAGCACGCTCCAGCTGATGGGGACGTCGCTCATCCTGACGATCGTCATCGCGATCCCGGTCGGCATCCTCGGCGCGGTGCGGCAGTACAGCATCGCCGACAAGACGATCGCCGTGATCACGACGATCGGCTACGCCCTCCCGACCTTCTGGCTCGGCATCATCCTGCGCCAGATCTTCGCCCAGCAGCTCGACCTCTTCCCGCTCTTCGGGAAGCAGTCGTTCGGCAAGGAGGGCGACGTGCTCGACCTCCTGTGGCACCTCTTCTTGCCCGCCCTGACGATCACCATCGTCGGCGTCGCGGGGTGGAGCCGCTACATGCGCGCGTCGATGCTCGAGGTGCTGCGGGCCGACTACATCCGGACGGCGAAGGCCAAGGGCCTCGCCTCGTCGCGGGTCATCTTCAAGCACGCCCTGCGCAACGCCCTCATCCCCATCGTCACCCTGCTGGGCCTCACGATCCCGACCCTCCTGGCGGGGGCGGCGATCACCGAAGCGGTCTTCTCGTGGCCGGGCCTGGGCTTTCTCGGGGTCTCGGCGGTCCAGGAGCGCGACTACCCGGTGGTGCTCGCGTTCACGATGATCGGTGGGGCCATGGTCATCGTCGGCAACCTGCTCGCCGACGTCCTCTACGCGGTCGTCGACCCGCGGATCAAGTACTAGGGGCGCGACGATGGAGAGCACGCAGACCACCGAGCTTCCGGGCGGCGCGGCCCCCGCGATCGACGAGGTCGACCTCACGCCCGTCCGGACCTACTGGCAGCTGGTCCGCCAGCGCTTCGTGCGCCACCGCCTGGCCGTCATCGCCTTCTTCCTGATGGCGATCCTGATCGCCATGGCGCTGTTCATCCCGCTGCTGTCCGGCGATGCCTGGAAGGAGACCTCGCTCGAGCGGATCAACCAGCCGCCGTCGCTCACCGCGCCCCTCGGCTACGACAACCTGGGCATCAACACCTTCGCCCGCCTGATGAAGGGCCTCCAGACCTCGCTTTTCATCGGCTTCTCGGCGGTCGTCGTCATCGTCCTGATCGGCGTGACCGTGGGCGCGATGGCGGGCTACTTCGGCGGCTGGGCCGACAACGCGCTGATGCGCTTCGTCGACGTCGTGCTGTCGATCCCGACCTTCTTCCTGATCCTCATGCTCGTCGCCTTCTGGGGCACCGGGAACGCCTGGGTGATCATCATCGCCATCGGGTTGACGGGATGGACGACCGCCGCGCGGCTGGTGCGGGCGGAGTTCCTCTCCCTCCGCGAGGCCGACTTCGTGCAGGCGGCCAAGGCACTCGGCGCGGGCGACCGCCGGATCGTCGTGCGCCACATGATCCCGTCGGCGATGGCTCCGGTCGTCGTCGCGGCCACCCTCGGCATCGCCGACTCGGTGGTCATCGAGGCGGCCCTGTCCTACCTCGGCTTCGGGATCACGCCGCCCGAGGCGAGCCTCGGGAACATGCTCACGAAGGCCCAGGACTACTTCTACCGTGATCCGCTCCTGGCCTGGTACCCGGGGATCACGCTCGTCCTGGTGGTGCTGGCGGCCAGCTTCCTCGGCGACGGCCTGCGGGACGCGCTCGATCCGCGTCAGCGCATCGAGTCCAACTGATGGCCCAGCGCGCCACCGGCGGGGGGAGCTCCTCTTCATCGAGGGGCTCCGGACCCACTTCTTCACCCAGGACGGGGTCGTCAAGGCCGTCGACGGCGTGAGCTTCGCCATCCGCCACGGCGAGACCATGGGCGTGGTCGGAGAGTCCGGCTGCGGGAAGAGCATCACCGCGCTCTCGGTGATGCGTCTCATCGAGCGCCCGGGACGGATCGTCGAGGGGAGCATCCGGCTCGCCAACCGTGACCTGCTGGCGATGTCCGACGAGGAGATGCGCGACGTCCGGGGCAACTCCATCTCGATGATCTTCCAGGAGCCGATGACCTCGTTGAACCCGGTCTACATGTGCGGCGACCAGATCTCGGAGGCGATCTCGCTTCACGAGGGAATCTCGAAGCGCGAGGCGAACGATCGCGCCGTCGAGATGCTGGGCCAGGTGGGCATCCCGGATGCGAAGCGCCGGGCCCGCGAGTACCCGCACCAGCTCTCCGGCGGGATGCGCCAGCGCGTGATGATCGCGATGGCCCTCTCGACGAACCCCGAGCTCCTCATCGCCGACGAGCCGACGACGGCCCTCGACGTGACGATCCAGGCCCAGATCCTGGAGCTCATGAAGGCCCTCCGGGAGCGCAACCGGATGGCGATCATGCTCATCACGCACGACCTGGGTGTCATCGCCGAGATGGCCGACGACGTGGTCGTCATGTACGCCGGCAAGATCGTGGAGGCCGCCGACGTCAACACCGTCTTCGAGCGCCCGCACCATCCCTACTCGAAGGGTCTCCTCGCCTCGATCCCACGGATGGGCGAGAAGCGCCACCGCCTCGAGGTGATCCAGGGTGTCGTGCCGAACCCCCTGAACCTGCCCCTGGGCTGCCTGTTCAAGCGGCGCTGTCCGCACGCCATGCCGGTCTGCGACACGCCGCCGCCCCTCCAGGAGATCGAGCCGGGCCATGTGTCGCGGTGCTGGCTCACCCCGGCGGGCGACCCGCCGGCGATCGGCCCCGAGCCGACGCGCGAGGTTGCCGAGGAAGCGGCCGTCGCCCTGGACGTGGCCCGATGAGCGGAGTCGAGATGGAGACCGCCAGTCCCGAGCCGGAGATGAGCGCCGCTCCGGCCGTCGGGGAGACCCTCCTGCGGGTCGAGAACCTCGTCAAGCACTTCCCGATCACCGGTGGCCTCCTCGGGGTGACGAAGATCGGCGCCGTCCGGGCCGTGGACGGTGTCTCGTTCAACGTCCGCAAAGGCGAGACGCTCGGCCTCGTGGGCGAGTCCGGCTGCGGCAAGACGACGCTCGGCAAGGTGATCCTGCGCCTCATCCCGGCCACGTCCGGGAAGGTCACGGTCAAGGACCAGGTCCTCTTCGACGTCCCGACCGAGGCGGAGCGCAAGGCCGGCAGGAAGGCGACGGTGATCGGCGGCGAGGAGATGAAGAAGGCCCGCCGCGACCTGCAGGTGGTCTTCCAGGACCCGTATGCCAGCCTCAACCCCCGCATGTCGGTCGGCGAGATCGTGGGGGAGGGTCCGCTGGTCCACGGGCTCACCGACAAGGGGAAGCGCGAGGACCTCGTCCGCGAGCTGCTGGCCCGCGTCGGCCTGAACCAGAGCCACATCCACCGCTACCCGCACGAGTTCAGCGGCGGCCAGCGCCAGCGCATCGGGATCGCCCGCGCGCTGGCCCTCAACCCCGACTTCATCGTCTGCGACGAGCCGGTCTCCGCCCTCGACGTATCGATCCAGAGCCAGGTCCTCAACCTGCTCGACGACCTCCAGCGCGAGCTGGGGCTGACGTACCTCTTCATCGCCCACAACCTCGCGGTGGTCGAGCACATCAGCGACCGGGTCGGGGTGATGTACCTTGGCACGCTCGTGGAGCTCGCCGAGGTCGACGACATCTACACCAGCGCGGCCCACCCGTACACGGTCGCGCTCCTCTCGGCGGTCCCGGACCCCAACCCCCGGAACCGCAAGCGTCGCCTCATCCTGAAGGGCGACATCCCGTCGCCGGCGAACCCGCCGTCGGGGTGCCGTTTCCACACCCGGTGCTGGCTCCGCGAGCGGCTCGGCAATCCCGAGCGGTGCTCGGCCGAGGTGCCGGAGCTCCGCCAGCTCACCCCGAACCACCAGGTGGCCTGCCACTTCGCCGAAGATGTCACGCCCGAGGCGATCGGCGCGGCGGCACGCACGGCCGGCACGACGATCTGACGGAGGGGCGCCTGCCTCAGGAGGCCGGAGCGTCGGCTCCCCGGAAGTGGCAGGCGACGAGCTGATCGTCGCCTGCCTCGAGGAGGACCGGGGTCTCGGTGCTGCAGCGATCCGGGTTGCCCAGCTCGGTGCGCAGGGCGCAGCGCGGGTGGAACCGGCAGCCCGAGGGTGGATTCACGGGCGAGGGGACGTCCCCGGTCAGGAGCACCCGCGTCCGGCGCATGCTCGGGTTCGGGATCGGGACGGCGGACAGGAGGGCCTGGGTGTAGGGGTGGCGGGGTGCCGAGAAGATCTGCTCGCGACGGGTGATCTCCGCGACACGGCCCAGGTACATGACGGCCACCCGGTCGCTGATGTGCTCCACGACGCCCATGTTGTGGGCCACGAAGACATAGGTCAGGCCGAGCTCGCGCTGGAGGTTCTTGAGGAGGTTCAGCACCTGCGCCTGGATCGACACGTCGAGCGCCGAGACCGGCTCGTCGCAGATCACGAGGTCCGGCTCCAGGACGAGGGCCCGGGCGATCCCGATGCGCTGGCGCTGGCCGCCGCTGAACTCGTGGGCGTACCGCCGCGCGTGGTACGGCTGGAGGCCGACCATGTCCATGATCCGGGCCACGCGGGCGGCGCGCTCGCGCGAGTTCCCGATCCCGTGGATGCGGAGGCCCTCGCCGATGCTGTCGCCGATTGGGGTCCGCGGATCCAGGCTGGCGTACGGGTCCTGGAAGACGACCTGCATTCGCCGCCGGTAGGGCTTGAGCGCCTTGCCCTTCATGCTCGTGATGTCCGTCCCGTCGAACAGGATCGTCCCGGCGGTCGGCTCGATCAGGCGCAGGAGGAGCCGCCCGACCGTCGTCTTGCCGCAACCGGACTCGCCGACGAGGCCGAGCGTCTCGCCCCGGCGGACGAGGAGGTCGACGCCGTCGACGGCCTTGACCATCCCGACCGTGCGCTGGAGGATGCCGCCCTTGATCGGGAAGTGCTTGACGAGCCCGCGCACCTCGACGAGCGGGGCGGTCCCGCCGTCCGCGACCGGCCCGACTGCCGGGGTTGCCATCATCGGCGACGTCATGCGATCGGCCCGTCCGGTCCCCGGAGGACCGTCCCGTCCAGCGCGTGGTAGCGGAAGCACCGGACGTCGTGGCCCTCGACAAGCTGCCGCAGCTCGGGGTGCACCTCCTCGCAGCCGGGGACGTCCTCGTCGACGCGGATGCGGCACCGGGGCGCGAAGCGACAGGCCGGCGGAAGGTCGATCAGGTTCGGCACGTTGCCCGGGATCACCTCCAGCTCGTCGCGGATCACGCCCGGGACCGGGATGGAGCCGATCAGGCCGCGGGTGTACGGGTGGCTGGGCGTGCCGAAGAGCGTGTGGATGTCGGTCTGCTCCACGATCTCGCCGGCGTACATGACGGCCACCCGGTCGCACATCTCGGCCACGACGCCCAGGTCGTGGGTGATGAGCACGATCGCCGTCCCGGTCTCCTCGCGCAGGTGGCGCATCAGGTCCAGGATCTGGGCCTGGATCGTGACGTCGAGCGCCGTGGTCGGCTCGTCGGCGATGAGGAGCTCCGGCTCGCAGGCGAGGGCCATGGCGATCATGATCCGCTGGGCCATGCCGCCCGAGAGCTCGTGCGGGTACGCCTTGAGCCGCCGCTCCGGGTCCGGGATGCCCACCATCTTGAGGAGCTCGAGCGAGCGGGCGAGGGCTGCCTTGCGCTTCATGCCCCGGTGGACCTCGAGGACCTCCGCGATCTGGCGGCCGGCCTGCCAGACCGGGTTCAGCGCCGAGGTCGGCTGCTGGAAGATCATCGCGATCCGCTCGCCACGGATCTTGCGCATCTCGTCGCCCGAGACCTTCAGCAGGTCCTGGCCCTGGAAGCGGATGGCGCCGCGCTCGATGCGGCCGGGCTTCGCCACCAGGCGCAGGATCGAGAGCGACGTCACGCTCTTGCCGCAGCCCGACTCGCCGACGAGGCCCAGCACCTCGCCCCGGTCGACGTGGAAGCTGATGCCGCTCACGGCGCGCACCACGCCGTCGCGCGTGTAGAAGGACGTGACGAGGTCCTCCACCTCCAGCAGCCGCTCGCCGGCGGTGAAGCGCCGGGCCTTCGCCGGACCGCTCGTCTCCTCGATGATCGCGCCGTTGCGGGTCACCGTCGTCATCGGTTGAGCCTCGGGTCGAGCGCGTCCCGGATCCCGTCGCCCAGGAGGTTGAAGCCGAGGACGGTGAGCGTGATGGCGATGCCGGGGAAGAGGACCAGCGTCGGCACCGTGGTGATGAACTTGCGGTCGGCGGCGATCATGGAGCCCCATTCGGCGAGGGGCGGCTGGGCGCCGAGGCCGACGAACGAGAGCGCCGCCACCTCGAGGATGGCCCCGCCGATGCCGAGGGTCGCCTGCACGATGAGCGGCGTCAGGGCGTTCGGCAGGATCCGCCGGAACAGGATGCCGCGGCCGCCCTCGCCGAGGGCCCGCGACGCCGTCACGTAGTCGGTCTCGCGGATCGAGAGCACCGAGGCGCGCATCACGCGCGCGAAGATCGGGATCGACACGATGCCGATGGCGAGCTGGGCGTTGATGAGCCCGGAGCCCAGGACGGTGACGATGATGATGGCGAGGAGCAGGCTCGGGAAGCTGAGCATGACGTCCATCAGCCGCATCAGGATGTTGTCGGTGCGCCCGCCGGCGTAGCCGGCGATGGCCCCGATGATCGTGCCGATCACGATCGCGAAGCCGACGGTCACGAACCCGATCCAGAGCGAGACACGGGCGCCGTAGAGGACCCGGCTGAACTCGTCGCGCAGGTTCCCGTCGAGGCCCATGATGTGCTGGGGCTGGTCCTCGGGGCAGCCGAGGATGTGGATGCACGGCTTCAGGTACTTGAGGTCCTGGCGGTTCACGTCCTGGTTGTAGGGCGGGTCGATCACCGGGATGTTCGGGTCGAACGGTGCGATGAGCGGCGCCGTGAGGGCGATCGCGAAGAAGACCACGAGGATCACCAGCCCCACCTGGGCGGACCGCTGGCGCAGGATGTTCTTGAGCGTGTCGCGCCACAGCGAGGCGGGCTTCGCCGTGGTCAGCGTGTCGGCCCTGCCGGGTGTCGGCGGGAGCGGGCTGAGGCCGTCCTCGGCCGTGAGGGTGTCCATGCCCATCGCTCAGCCCAGCCTGATCCGTGGGTCGAGGACGGCGTAGCTGACGTCCACGACGAGGTTGATGAGGACGTAGCCGATGGCCACGACCATCGTCACGCCCTGGATCACGATGTAGTCACGGCCGGTGATCGCCTCAAACAGCGTCCGCCCGATCCCCGCGAGGTTGAAGATCGTCTCGGTGAGGATCGCTCCCGAGAGGAAGCCGGCGATCGAGAGGCCGACGACCGTCACCACCGGCAGCATGGCGTTCCGCATCCCGTGTCGCGAGATCACGAACCGCTCCCGCAGGCCCTTGGCCCGGGCGGTCCGGATGAAGTCGAGCCCGAGCACCTCGAGGAGGCTGGACCGCGTCATGCGGGCGATGATCGCGAGCGGGATCGTCCCGACCGCGATGGCCGGCAGGATGAGGTGGCTCACCGCGTCCACGAAGAGCGGCCCGTTCAGGGTGAGGATCGCGTTGGCGACGTACAGGTTCGAGAGGAAGTCGAGGATCGCCCCCAGCGGACCGGCCAGGTCCGGTATTCCCCACGCCACCGCGATCGGGATCACCTCCGTGCCGGCCGTCAGCCGTCCGGATGGTGGCAGGGCGAAGATCGTGTCGGCGAGCCAGACGGCGAAGATGATCTGGAGGACGAGGCCCAGGACGAAGACCGGCGTCGAGACCCCGAAGTTCGCGATGACCATCGTGCCCACGTCGGCCGGCGAGTTCCGGCGGAGCGCGGAGATGAGCCCCAGCGTCACGCCCACGATGGTGGCGAAGGTGAGGGCGAAGAGGGTCAGCTCGATCGTCACCGGCAGGCGCTCGAACAGGATCTCCGAGACCGGTCGGCCGTAGCGGATGGACGTGCCGAGGTCGCCCTGGAGCAGGGCGCCGAGATAGATGAGGAACTGCTGCCAGATGGGCTCATTGAGCCCATACCGCTCGTTGAACGCCGCGCAGACCTCCGGGGTCGCCTTCTCGCCGTAGGTCGCGACGCACGGGTCGCCGGGGATCACCCGGGCCAGCACGAACACGATCATCACGATCCCGAGGATCACCGGGATGCTCGAGAGCAGGCGTCGGAAGATGAACTGGGTCATCGGCGCGTCACCGGGCGAGGGGCGTCGGGATGGATGCCGCGAGAGGGACGCCGCGGACGGCGTCCCTCTCGTGCGGTGCGGTCGCTCGGTGGCCTATTCGGCGGCGGGCGGCGGCGGGTTCAGGAAGCCCCCGAAGAGGCCGGGGAAGTACGTGAAGCTGCCGTCCCGGCCCTTGTGGAGCGGGTGCTCGGCATCCCACTGGACGGCGTAGGAGAGGACGACGTCGTTGGCGTCGAGCGTCGCGCCGTCGTGGTAGGTGACACCCTCGCGGAGGGTGCAGGTCCAGGTGGTCAGCTCGGCGTTCGGCTCACACTTCTCGGCAAGCGCCGGGATGGCGGCCGTCCCTTCGATCTCGTACGCGTAGAGCGACTCGAGCATCTGCTCGCAGGCTCGGAGCGACTCGCCGTCGGTCTCGTCGGCGCAGTAGAGGCCGATCGGCTCGGCGTTCTGCATCCAGACGAACTGGCTGCGGTCACCCGGCTTCATGACCGAGAGGCTCTCGTTGCCGAGCGGGGAGGCCTGGCCGCCCTCGACGTCGGCGCGGTACGCCACGGCCGAGCCGCCGTGGGCGATGGGGACCATCGGGACGTGCAGCTTCACCGCGTTGTTGGCCTTGACGTAGGCCGGTTCGCGCGCCGCGTCGCTGGTCCCGGCGGCGCCCTCGGTGAGGGCCGCGGTGATGTCCTCGAACTTGTCGCCGAACTGCTTCGAGGCGCCGGCGCCGAAGTGGAAGTCGAGGAAGTTGGTGACGTCCGGGTAGTCGGCGCCCCAGCCGAGGAGATAGATCCCCTCGAGCTTGCCGGCGTCGGCGTTGTCGAGGAAGGTCCCGGACTCCTGGACCTCGATCTCGGCGGTGATGTTGAGGTTCTGCTTCAGCTGGGCCTGGATGTCCTGGGCCACGACGTTCGGGTCGGGGAGGTAGCCGCGCACGACGTCGCGGTACTGGATCTTGGTCTTGAAGCCGTCCGGGAAGCCGGCCTCGGCGAGCAGCGCCTTCGCCGCCGCGGGGTCGAACGTGTACCAGGGGTCACCCACGCAGCCGTTGGGGATCGCGCACGGCGTGAAGTACTGGGCGACCTCGGAACCGGCCGGGGGGTAGAAGTTCTTGACGATCCGCTCGCGGTCGATGCCCTGGGCGATCGCCTGGCGGACCTTCTCGTTGTCGAACGGGGCAAAGACGTTGTTGAAGCCGACGTAGAAGATGTTCAGGCCCTCGCGCTCCTTGAGCGCGAGGTTGGCGTCGCCCTCGACGGCCGCGAAGTCGGTCGGCCCGACGTTGTCGATGCCGTCGACGGTGCCGGCCTGCAGCTCCGTGAGGCGCTGGCTGGCCTCCGAGGACCAGCGCATGACCGCGGTCGGGGCCAGGGCCTTGGCGCCCCAGTACCCGTCGAATGCCTCCAGGACAAGCTCGGAGCCGCGCTTCCACTCCTTGAGCTTGTAGGGGCCCGTGCCGTTGACCTCGGAGACGATCGCCTGGTTCTCGGTCGTGTTCGGGTCGATCTTCGCCTCGAGCCAGGCCGTGTCGTTGATGGCGAACGAGCTGAAGGCGATCCTGGACAGGAAGGCGACGTCCGGGCCGCAGAGCTCGAAGACGACGGTCTTCGCATCGACCGCGCTGATCTTCTTGAAGCTGCCGGTGTACGGGTCGACGCCGCACGGCGCCTCGCCCGTCTCCGGGTAGACCATCGCCTCGAACGGGGCCGCGCTGGGTGCCTCACTGGGCGCCATGCTGGGCTCGCTCGACGCGGACGGGGTTGGGGTCGCCGCACCGCCGCAGGCCGCGACAAGGATCGCGGTGGTTGCTCCAAGGGCGGCGAGGCGGGCGCGCCACGGGGTTCCGGGCATGCTCCGTGCTCCTCCTCTCTTCGTCCCCCGGGGGGGACGATCACACACAGACGGCGACCCGCTCTCCTCGGGCCGCCCGGGTGCGCAGCAGCCTAGCACCGGCGATGGCGCGTCGTCACCCTGCTGTGTCATACGGTGGGCGGGCGCTCCGGGTTCGAAACCGGCCGCCGAGGGGCTAGACTCACGGGCGTGGAGCCGCTTCGCATCGCCCTCGCCCAGGTCGCGCCCCGCCTCGGCGACCTCGAGCACAACCTCGCCCGCCACGTCGAGGTGATCCGGGAGGCGCGGACGGGCGGCGCCGGCCTCGTCGTCTTCCCGGAGCTGGGCCTGACGGGCTACCTCCTGCAGGACCTCGCGGCGGAGGTCGCGATGCGCCTCGACGACCCGCGCCTGGCCGCGCTCGCGGCCGAGACCGACGGCTGCTCCGCCGTCGTCAGCTTCGTCGAGGAATCGGGCGATCACCGGCTCTTCATCGCGGCCGCGCTCCTGGAGAACGGCCGGATCCGCCACGTCCACCGCAAGGTCCACCTGCCCACCTATGGCCTCTTCGACGAGCGCCGCTTCTTCGCCGCCGGGGATTCCGTGCGGGCGGTGCCGTCGCGGCTCGGCGTCGGCGTCGGGCTGGCCGTCTGCGAGGACTTCTGGCACCTCGGGACGGCGCAGGTGCTGGCCCTCGACGGGGCGCAGCTCCTCGTCAACGTCTCCTCCTCGCCGGGCCGCGACCTGGCGGCGACGCACGCCGAGGGGCTGGGGACGGCGGCCTCGTGGCGCAGCCTCCTGCGCACGTACGCCCAGCTCACGACGAGCGTCGTCGTCTTCTGCAACCGGGTCGGTGTCGACGAGTCGATCAGCTTCTGGGGCGGCAGCGAGGTGATCGGCCCGGGCGGCGAGACGATCGTCCGGGCGCCGCTCTACGACGAGGCCCTGGTCTACGGGGACGTGGCGCCCGCCGACATCCGCCGCGAGCGGATCGCCCTGCCGCTCCTGCGCGACGAGCGGCCGGAGCTGCTGGTCCGCGAGCTGGAGCGGATCGTCGCCGAGCGGGCGGGCCTCGCGCCCGACACGACCGCCGACGCGGAGCCCGGGACGTGAGCGACCCGACGGCCCCGCCGCCGTTCGAGCTCCCCGAGGAGCTGCGGATCGACACCGACGTCGCCCGGCGGGTGATCGGCGGCTTCATCCAGGGGCAGCTCCGGCAGGCCGGCTTCGAGCGGGCGGTCCTGGGGCTGTCGGGTGGGATCGACTCGGCGCTGGTGGCGTACCTCGTCGCCGAGGCGATCGGCGCCGAGAAGCTCCTCTGCGTGCTGATGCCGTACCGGACCTCCTCGCCCGCGTCGCGCGCCGACGCCGAGGAGGTGGTCCGGCGGCTGGGGTGCGCCAGCCACGTCGTGGAGATCACAGCGATCGTGGACGGCTACTTCGGCACGGCCGGAGAGGCGGGCGCGGCAGGATCGCCCGGGGCCGGTGGCCCGGGAGCGCTCGAGGCGTCGGCCCTGCGGCGGGGCAACTTCATGGCGCGGGCCCGGATGATGGTCCTCTACGACGCGTCGGTGACGTGGGGCGGGCTGGTCGTGGGCACCGGCAACAAGACCGAGGCCCTGATCGGCTACACGACGCTCTTCGGCGACAGCGCCTGCGCCTTCAACCCGATCGGCGACCTCTACAAGTCGCAGGTCCGCCAGCTGTCGCTCGCGATGGGGGTGCCCGACGCGATCGTGCGCAAGGCGCCCTCGGCCGACCTGTGGCCCGGCCAGACCGACGAGGTCGAGGCCGGCTTCACGTACCCCGCGCTCGACCGGCTTCTGCACCAGATGATCGATCGGCGGCGCACCGACGCGGAGCTGGCGGCGCTCGGCTTCGATCCCGCGACCGTGGCCCGGGTGGACCGGATGGTGGCGACCTCGGAGTTCAAGCGCCAGGTGCCGCCGATCGCCAAGCTCGGGCCGCGGACCGCCGGCGTGGACTACCTGTACCCGCGCCGCCGGCCCCGCAGCGCGCGGACGTGAGGCGCAGGACCGCGGCCGGCGCCGCGGCGGGAGGGGTGGCCCGGACGCCCGGCGCCGCCGCTGAGCCCGTCGCCGCTGCTGGCACGGCCGACGTCGCAGTCGGGGCAGGCGGCACGGGCGGCCGCCTCTACGTCGTCGCCACGCCGATCGGCAACCTCGGCGACGTCACCCTCCGGGCCCTCGAGGTGCTGCGGGCCGTGCCGCTCGTCGCGGCGGAGGACACGCGGCTGACGCGCCGGCTCTTCGCGCGGCACCAGGTCACCACCCATCTCGTGAGCTACCACGCCCGCAACGTGGCCGCGCGCGGCCCGGAGCTGCTGGCCCGCCTGCGCGCGGGCGACGACGTCGCGCTCGTCACCGACGCGGGCACACCGCTCGTGTCGGATCCCGGTGGCCAGCTGGTGGCCGCGTGGGGCGCCGAGGGTGGCGCGGTCGTGCCGATCCCGGGACCTTCGGCCGTCCTCGCCGGGCTCGTGGCCTCGGGGGTGGCCGGGCCGCGCTGGGGCTTCGAGGGGTTCCTCCCGCGCGGCGGCCGGGAGCGCAGGGAGCGCCTCGCGCGCGTGGCCGCCGATCCCCGGACGACCATCCTGTTCGAGGCGCCGGGCCGGCTGGGCGCCACGCTGGCGGACCTCGCGCATGCCTGCGGACCCGGCCGCGTGGCCGCCGTCTGCCGCGAGCTGACGAAGATCCACGAGGAGGTGCGCCGCGGGACGCTCGCCGAGCTGGCCGTCGCCGCGGCGAGCGGCGAGATCGCGGCCCGCGGCGAGATCGTGATCGTGATCGGGGACGCGGGCGCCGCCGACGGAGGAGCCACTGCTGCCGCAGGCGGCGCCGGCGGCGGGGAGCCGTCCGGCCGGGGCACGGACGACGACGTGGCGCTCGCGCGGGCGCGCGCCGAGGTCGAGCGCCTGGTCGCCGCCGGCGTGGCCCGCGGGGACGCCGCGCGGCGGGTGGCCGCGGCCACGGGGATCGCGCGCCGGCGCCTCTACGGGGCCGCGCCGGACCGCTAGGATCGGCGCGTCATGGATGCCGTCGCAGCCCGCCTCCCGGTCCTCGGCGCCCTGTCGCCGATCTCGCGCGTCCTCGTCCTCGCAACGCTCGGCGTCTCGCTGGTCACGCTCGTCCTGGCGTGGGTGGTGGGCGCCGACCCGACGCTCTTGTTCGTCATCTCGGCCGTCGCCATCCTGGGACTGGCGTGGGTCGTCGGCCTGTCCACGGAGCGCTTGGGGGCGCTGACCGGCCCCCAGGTCGGCGGGATCCTCAACGCCACGTTCGGCAACATCGCCGAGCTCATCATCGCCTTCTTCGCGCTGCAGGCCGGCCTCATCGAGGTCGTGAAGGCGTCGCTGACCGGCTCGATCATCGGGAACCTGCTGCTCGTGCTGGGTGCCAGCGTCTTCTTCGGCGGGCTGCGCAACGGCATCCAGCGCTTCGACCCGCGCGTGGCCGGCTCGAACGCCGCGCTCCTCGTCGTCGCCGCGATCGGCTTCTTCGTGCCCGCCGTCTTCGCCTTCAGCGCCGACTCGGGCGACACGGGAACCATCACCGAGGAGTCGGTCCTGGTGGCCATCCTGCTGATCGTCGGGTACGTTCTCTCGCTCGTCTTCGCGTTCACGAACTCGAGCCGGACCCTGGGCGGCCACGAGCCGGCGGCCGAGCACGGGGGCCCGGCGTGGAGCCGGTCGGTGGCGATCGTCGTGCTCCTGGCCGCCGCGGGCCTGCTCGCGGCCCTCTCGGAGATCCTCGTCAGCTCGATCGAGCCGTTCATCGAGGAGTTCGGGCTGTCCGAGATCTTCGTCGGCGTGATCCTCATCCCCACGATCGGCAACCTGGCCGAGCACCTGGTTGCGGTGCAGCTCGCCTTGAAGAACCGGATGGAGTTCTCCATGGCCGTCGCCTACGGCTCCAGCCTCCAGGTGGCCCTCTTCGTCGGGCCCGTGCTGGTGCTCCTCGGCGTGCTCATCGGCCAGCCGATGAACCTCGTGTTCACCCCGCTGGAGGTCGCCGCCGTCGGGGCTGCAGTCGGGATCAGCGCGCTCATCGCCCTCGACGGGGAGTCGAACTGGCTCGAGGGCGCCCTCCTGATGATCGTCTACGTCATCCTGGCGGTCTCGTTCTTCGAGCTGCCCTGACGCGCCGCACGGGACGTCCGCTTCACCGCAGCGGGATGGGAACGCGCCAGGCGTCCGGGGGCCGTGACGTTCGGCGCTCGACCCTGTTGACAGGTCGCGGGTCGCGAGTGGATCGTTCAGCCATGCTCGACGAATGCCCCATGACCGAGGACTGCCCTGGCTACGACCGCGACCGACAGGTATGCCTTCTCCGTCCGGGTGACTGCGAGTTCTCGCCCACGGACGGCGACGCCGTCCTCATCTTCGAGATGGCCGAGGCATTGACGCCCGACCCCTCCGCCCAGGCAGGGTCGCAATAGGGCCAGGCGGATCGCGTCGTCATGGCAGACGCGCTGGGACCGTGACGCCCCGATCATCACGCGCAACGCTGCGCGCCGGATCGTCGACTCGGATCCGGATGCGATGCACGCGAACCCGACAACGGACCAAGGGTGAGCTGCGACCACGCCGGCGGCCGGCTGTAGACCAGGCATCTGGCGAGAGGCAAACGGCCCCCGACCACGAATGGCGGGGAGAGGCGGCGGGCGCCGGAGAGGGCGGCGCCCGCCGGGGGAGAGGCGGCAGCCTCAGGCCACCGCTGCCACCTCGACCTCGTCCGCCTCGGGATCCGCGGGGTCGAGGACGGGGTCGTCCGCCGCGCCGCCGGCACCCGCGTCGGCCCCGCCGGCGACCGCCTGGGCGGCCAGGGCGTCGGCCGCGTAGTCCTTCTTGCGCCGCCCCGAGAGCATCTCCACCGCCGAGGCGACGACCTCGGTGCGCCAGTGGCGCTTGCCGGCCTCGTCGTCCCACTGGCGCGTCTGGAGCCGGCCCTCGACGGCCACCATGGAGCCCTTGCCCAGGTACTGGGCACAGATGTCGGCGAGGCGTTCCCAGGCGATCACCGCGTGGTACTCGGCCTTCTCTCTGCCGTTCCCGATGTACTCGTTCGTTGCCACCGAGAAGCTGGTGACGTGCTTCCCGGAGGCGAGCGCGCGCATCTCGGGATCTCGGGTCAGCCGCCCGGTGAGCAGGACCTTGTTCACGGTCCGTTCCCTCCTGGCCGGCCCGGCGGTGCCGGGGCGCGGCCTCTCGCGTGGACGGCGGGTCGAGGCTCGGCGGTGGCGGCGGGCCCGCGTGGACGACCGGTGCGGGACCCGCCGGACGTGAACCCTAGCGAGGGCCGCTCATCCGCGACTCAGCCGCCACTCAGCCGCGACTGACCCGCGGACCTCTCGGGCGCGCTCGGGCCCGATCCCTACCCGGCGGCCTCGCGGCGCGCGCGGCGCCGGGTGCGACCCGGGACGTTCTCGAGGAGCGGGATGGGCCCGTGCGAGACGAGCGCGACCAGGGCCGGGTCCGGTTCCGGGATCCCATCGCCGAAGAGCTCGACGAACGCCTCCACGAGGTCGGGGTCGAACTGGCTCCCGGCATGGCGGTCCATCTCGCGGATCGCGTCCGCGTGGCTCATCGCCCGCTTGTAGGGGCGGTCCTGGACCATCGCGTCGTAGGCGTCGGCGAGGGCGACGATCCGGGCGCCGAGCGGGATCTCCTGGCCGCGCAGCCCGTACGGGTAGCCGCCGCCGCCGAAACGCTCGTGGTGATGGAGCACGATCGGGACCGCGTCCTTGATGGCCGAGGCCTGCTCGAGGATGACCTGGCCGATCCGCGGGTGCTGGACGATCGCCTGCCACTCCTGCGAGGTGAGGGCCGACGGCTTCTCGAGGATCTCCTCGGGCAGCGCCAGCTTGCCCACGTCGTGGAGCAGGGCCGCGATCCGCAGGCGATCGAGGTCTGCGTCGGGGAGCCCGAGGCGGCGTCCGAGCAGGACCGCCAGGGTGGCGATCCGGGCGGACGGCTGGCCCCGGTGGTTCGGGAACGGCACGAGGGTCTGGATGAGGGCCTGCTCGGCAGCGGTGCGGGCCAGCCGGCCGACCTCGCTGGCGCGCTCCCGTCCCTCGGGCGAGATCGGCGCGCGGGGGATCCGGGCGTCCTCGTCGGGCTCCTCGAACAGGTAGACCTGGTTCCGGCCCAGCGCCTTGGCCGAGTACATGGCCGCGTCGGCGTCGCGCACGAGGGCCTCGACGCGCAGGCTCCGGCCCGTGCCGGTGGCGACGCCGATCGAGACCGTGACGTTGATGGCTCCCTGGCCCTCCACGACGTAGCGTGCCCCGAGCACGAGCTGGCGCAGCTTCTCGGCGAGGGCGGCCGCGGCCTCGCTGGCGGTCTCGGGGAGGATCACCATGAACTCCTCGCCGCCGTACCGGCCGAGGGTGTCGGCGACGCGGATGTGCGAGCGCAGGGTGGCGGCGACCCCGCGGAGCACGACGTCGCCGGCGGCGTGCCCGTAGGTGTCGTTGACGTTCTTGAAGAGGTCGATGTCGACGAAGGCGACGGCGAGCGGCCGGTCGTAGCGCGCGGCGCGCTCGACCTCGCTGAAGAGCGCGGCGAGGATGGCCGGCCGGTTGGCGATCCCGGTCAGCCGGTCGGTGGTCGCGGCGTCGTGCGTGGCCGACAGCGTCGTCGCCACGGACCCGACGGCGGTCGCCAGGCGGCCGCCCAGGCCGCCGTGGAAGGGCGGGATGGGGGTGTCGAGCTGGCCGGCGGCGATCCGTTCGACCGCGCGCACGACGGGCACGATGCGGGCGCGCAGCCAGAGCGACACGATGGCGGCCACGAGCAGGACGCCGAGCAGCAGGCCGCCCGCGACGCCCGTCATCGCCCGCGCGTCGCCGTCGGCGGCGTCGCCGGACAGGCCGAAGGCAACCGCGAGGACGACGGCCACCGGGGCCAGGAGGCCCAGGGCCGCGAGAAGTCGGATCACGAGGGCAGCGTAGGGCCGCAGCCCCGCCGATCCGGGTCGCCGAAAGGTACCGGGACCTCGGGCGGATGGTCATCTTGCCGGGCCTGCCGGCCCGCGTGCGCCGCCCGCCGTCGGCGGCTCACGGGGCGGGCCGGCAGGCCGACCGCGAGGAGTCCCCTGCTATACTCCGGCGGTCCCCGCAGCCGCGGGCGCCGCGCCGCCCGCTCCGCAGGAGTCGAGCCATCGTCCGAGGTCGGTCCCCCGGTCTCCAGGTGAACCGAGCGGGCACCCCCACCGCCCCCGGGCGTCGTCGCGGCGCCGGAACTCGGGGGTCGTGTATCCAGCAGGTCCCCGGCGGACGCGCCGAGGGCCTTTTTGGTTGCCCGCCGGCCGTGCCCGCGGCATCGACGGGAGGAGCGCGGCCATGCCGGCGACGGTGATCGTCGGGCTCCAGTGGGGCGACGAGGGCAAGGGCAAGGCGACCGACTTCCTCGCCGAGCAGGTCCGCTGGGTGGTTCGATACCAGGGGGGGGACAACGCCGGCCACACGATCGTGCTCGGGAAGGAGGTCTTCAAGCTCCACCTCGTCCCGTCGGGCGTCCTGTACCCCCACATCGTGCCGCTCATCGGCCCCGGCGTGGTGGTCAACCCGGCGACGCTCATCCGCGAGCTCGACGGCCTGGTGGCCCGGGGCGTCGACGCGTCGCGCGTGCGCGTCTCGCACGCGGCCCACGTCATCCTCCCGTACCACCTCGCCCAGGACCGGGCGTCCGAGACGCGCCTGGGACGCGACGGGATCGGGACCACGAGCCGCGGCATCGGCCCGGCGTACGCCGACCGCGCCGCGCGGGTCGGCATCCGGATGGAGGACCTCCTTGAGCCGGCCGCGCTGCGCCACAAGCTCGAGCGGGTCGTGCCCGACGCGAACGCCCGGCTCGCCCATCTTGGCGACACGGGGGAGCCCTTCCTCGTCGAGGCGATCCTCGAGGCGGCGACCGGCTGGGGCGAGCGCCTGCGCCCGGTCATCACCGACACCACGAGCCTCGTCCAGGACGCCCTGCGCGCCGGCGACCACGTCCTCCTCGAGGGCGCCCAGGGGACCCTCCTGGACCTCGACCACGGCTCGTACCCGTTCGTCACCTCCTCGAACCCGGTCGCCGGTGGCGCCTGCACGGGTGGCGGGATCGGTCCCCTCCAGGTCTCCGAGGTCATCGGGGTCATGAAGGCGTACACGACGCGCGTCGGGGCCGGGCCCTATCCGACCGAGCTCCACGACGCGATCGGGGAAGGGATCGCGGCGCGCGGTCACGAGTTCGGGACGACGACGGGCCGCCGGCGCCGGGTCGGCTGGTTCGACGCCGTGCCGCTGCGCTACGCGGTCGACGTGAACAGCGTCAGCAGCATCGTGGTCAACAAGCTCGACATCCTGTCCGGCCTCGACGAGGTGCTCCTCTGCGTGGCCTACGAGATCGACGGGGCGCGGGTGGAGCGCTGGCCGGCGTCGGCCGCGGAGGTGGCCCGGGCGACGCCGATCTACGAGAGGTTCCCGGGCTGGGGCGAGGAGATCCACGGGGCGCGGACGCCCGACGACCTCCCGGCCGAGGCCCGGGCCTACGTGCGGGCGCTCGAGGCGCTCGCCGGCGTGCCGATTCGGCTGGTCTCGGTCGGGCCCGAGCGGACCCAGACGGTCGTCCTGCACGAGCGCGGGCTGGGAGTGGCCCGCGACGGGGCGACGGCGAGTGACCGCCGTGCGGCGCCTGCCGGCAACGCGGCGGGAGCCGGCCACGCGACGGGATCCCAGGCGGGATGAGCGCCGGCGTCGCCGTCCCGCGCCGCATCCTGCTGGTCGGCGGCGGTGGCCGGGAGCACGCCCTGGCCTGGCGGCTCGCCGGCGAGGACGGCGTGGAGGCGGTCGTCGCCGTGCCCGGAAGCGCGGCGATCGCGAGCCTGCCGCGGGTCGTCGTCGATCCGGGGGTCGTGGCGACCGACCCGGTGGCGGTCCTCGCGGCTGCCCGTGCGCACGGGGTGGACCTCGCGGTCGTCGGGCCGGAGGCACCGCTCGCCGCGGGCGTCGCCGACGCCCTTCGTGCCGCGGGGATCCCGGTCTTCGGGCCCGGGGCGGCGGCCGCCCGCGTGGAGAGCAGCAAGGCGTTCTGCCACGAGATCGCGGCGGCGGCCGGCATCCCGATGGCCCGCGGCCGCGCGTTCGCCGAGCTGGAGCCGGCGCGGGCGTTCGCGATGGCGCTGGCGGCCGCCGGCGATGGCGTGGTGGTGAAGGCAGACGGCCTCGCTGCCGGCAAGGGCGTGACCGTGTGCGACACGGCCGCCGAGGCGGACGCAGCGCTGTGGGCGATCTTCCTCGCCGGCGAAGATCCCTCCGGCGCGGCCAGGGTCGTGGTCGAGGAGCGCCTCCACGGTCCCGAGGCGAGCGTCATCGCCCTGTGTGATGGGCGCGACGCGCTGGCCCTGCCGGCGGCCCGCGACCACAAGCGCCTCGGCGACGGCGACAGCGGGCCCAACACCGGGGGCATGGGTGCGTACGCCCCGCTGCCGGACCTCGACGAAGGGAGCGTCGCCGACATCGTGGCGCGCTTCCACCGCCCGGCGCTCGCCGAGCTGGCCCGCCGTGGGATTCCCTTCCGCGGGGCCCTCTACGCCGGCCTGATCCTGACCGCCGACCGCGGCCTCGTCCTCCTCGAGTTCAACGCGCGCTTCGGCGACCCCGAGACGCAGGCGATCCTGCCGCTCGTCGCGCCGCCCCTCGCGCCGCTCCTCCTCGCGGCGGCGGACGGCCGGCTGGCCAGGGCCGCCGCCGCCGCCGGCCTCGCGGGTGACGTCCTGCCGGCCGAGCCGGGGGCGGCCGTCGCGATCGTCCTCGCCTCGCGCGACTACCCGGCCGCCCCGTCGGCGGGCGACCCCATCACGGGTCTGGACGGGGCCGCGGCCGCCGGCGGGCTCGTCTTCCACGCCGGCACGCGCCGCGATCCGGCCGGCGGCTGGGAGACGGACGGCGGTCGCGTGCTCGCGGTGGTCGGTCGCGGCGCGGACCTCGCGGCGGCCAGGGCCGCCGCCGAGTCGGCCGCCGGGCTCATCCACTTCCCGGGGGCGCAGCGCCGCCACGACATCGCCGCCGGAGGGCCGACGTGATCCGCCGCTACACGCGAGCCGAGATGGGTGCGACCTGGGCCGACGAGGCGCGGTTCGCGGCGATGCTGCGGGTGGAGATCGCGGTGGCGCGCGCCCAGGTCGCCCGCAGCCTGGTCCCGCCGGATGCCTTCGCCGCCATCGAGGAGCGCGCCCGGATCGACGTCGCCCGGATCGCCGAGATCGAGCGCACCACGGACCACGACGTCATCGCCTTCGTCAGCCAGGTCGCCGAGAGCGTCGGCCCGGAGGGCCGCTACCTCCACCTCGGCCTCACGAGCAGCGACGTCGTCGACACCGGCCTGGCGCTCCAGCTCCGGACCGCCGGCGACCTTCTGCTCCGGGACGTCGACTCGCTCCTGACCACCCTCGTCGCGCGGGCCCGCGCCGAGGCGGGCACGGTGATGATGGGCCGCACCCACTCGGTCCACGCGGAGCCGACCACCCTCGGCCACAAGCTCGCCGGCTGGGCCTTCGAGCTCGACCGCGACCGGCTCCGGCTGGCGCGCGCCTTCGCCGATGCGGCCACCGGCAAGATCTCCGGGCCGGTGGGCACGTACAGCCACCTGGCGCCGGACCTCGAGGCGGAGGTCCTCGCCGAGCTGGGGCTGGCGGTCGACCCGGTCAGCACGCAGATCGTCCAGCGCGACCGGCATGCCGCGGTCCTCGCCGCCGTCGCCATCACCGGCGGGTCGCTGGAGCGCTTCGCCACCGAGGTGCGCAACCTTCAGCACACCGAGATCGGCGAGCTGATGGAGCCGTTCCGGAGCGGCCAGAAGGGCAGCTCGGCGATGCCCCACAAGCGGAACCCGATCGTCGCCGAGCGGATCGCGGGCCTCGCCCGGCTCCTGCGTGGCTACGCCGGCGCCGCGCTGGAGAACCAGCCGCTGTGGCACGAGCGGGACATCAGCCACTCGTCGGCCGAGCGCGTCCTCCTCCCCGACGCCACGATCCTGCTCGACTACATGCTGGCGAAGATGACCGGCCTCGTGGAGGGGCTCGTCGTGCGCCCCGACCGGATGCGCGAGAACATCGTGCGCGGCCTCGGCCTGCACGCCAGCAGCCGCGTCCTCGTCGCGCTGGTGGAGGACGGCGGCCTGTCGCGCGAGGAGGCCTACGCGATCGTCCAGCGCAACGCCCTCCGGGCGGCCGACGACCGGGTCCAGCTCCACGGGCTGCTGGCAACCGACGCCGCGGTGGCCGGCCGCCTCACGCTGGCCCGGCTCGACGCCTGCTTCGACGATGCCGGCTTCCTGCGTCACGTGCCGGCCGTCATCGCGCGCCTCGACGCCATCGACCCTGCCGGCCGCGGCGGACCGCCGGCCGGCGAGGAGGGCGCCGATGCTCCGGGCTGAGAGCCTGTTCCTGCGGTCCGGGAAGGTCCGCGACCTCTACCGCGTCGACGACGCCCGGCTCCTGCTCGTCGCGTCCGATCGGATCAGCGCCTTCGACGTCGTCCTCCCGACGCCGATCACGGACAAGGGCCGGGTGCTCACCGGGCTGTCCCGCTTCTGGTTCCGGGAGACGGCCGGGATCGTCCCCAACCATCTCCTCGCGACCGACCCGGCGGCGCTCCCGCCGGCGCTGGTCGCCGATGCCGCGGTGGCCGCCGAGCTGCGCGGCCGGATGATGATCGGGCGCCGGGCCGACGTCCTGCCCGTCGAGTGCGTCGTGCGCGGGTACCTCGCGGGCTCCGCCTGGAAGGAGTACCGGGCATCGGGAGCGGTGTGCGGGATCGAGCTCCCCCCGGGCCTGCGCCAGGGTGACCGCCTTCCCGAGCCGGTCTTCACGCCGGCCTGGAAGGCGCCGGCCGGCGTCCACGACGAGAACATCCCGTTCTCCCACGTCATCCCCCTCATCGGCCACGAGCTCGCCGTCCGGGTCCGCGAGGCCGCGTTCGCCCTCTACCGGCACGGCGCGGCGACCTGCGAGCGGGCCGGGATCATCCTCGCCGACACGAAGTTCGAGTTCGGGCTCGACCCGGCGAACGACGGGCTCCTCCTCGTCGACGAGGTGCTGACCCCCGACTCGAGCCGCTTCTGGGATGCCGCGACGTACGAGCCCGGCCGGTCCCCGGCGAGCTACGACAAGCAGTACGTCCGCGACTGGCTCGAGGCCCAGGCGTGGGACATGGCACCCCCGGGTCCCGCGCTCCCCGACGACGTCGTCGCCGGCACGCGGGCCCGCTACGTGGAAGCCTTCGAGCGGATCACCGGGGCGTCGTTCGCCCGCTATCTCGAGGAGGACGTCGTCGCCCCATGAGCACGCCCGACGCGGGGCCGGCCGCCAGCTTCCGGTTCGCCGTCAACGTCACGCCCAAGGAGGGGATCCTGGACCCACAGGGGCGGGCGGTGGAGCAGAGCCTGCCGCATCTCGGCGTGGCGGGCGTCGGCCACGTCCGCGTCGGGCGACGGGTCGAGATGACCGTCGAGGCCGCCGACCTTGTCGCCGCCCGCGCCGTCGTCGACCGGCTGGCCGGCGAGCTGCTCTCCAACCCGCTCATCGAGCAGTTCGACGTGGAGGCGCTCGGTGCGGCCTCCTCGACGGCCTCCTCGACGGCCGCGGAGCCGCCGGCCCGGTGAGCGTCCGCGTCGGCGTCGTCGTCTTCCCGGGCTCGAACTGCGAGCAGGACACGGTGTGGGGGCTGCGCCTGGCGGGCGCCGAGCCGGTCGAGCTGTGGCATGAGTCGGCGGACCTCGAGGGTGTCGCCGCGGTCGTGCTCCCCGGCGGCTTCGCCTACGGCGACTACCTGCGCGCCGGCGTCATCGCCCGCTTCAGCCCGGTGATGCGCGCCGTCGCGGCATTCGCCGGCGAGGGCGGCCTGGTCCTGGGGATCTGCAACGGCTTCCAGGTGCTGGCCGAGGCGGGTCTCGTGCCCGGTGCGCTCCTGCGCAACCGGAGCCTGCGCTTCGTGTGCCGCGAGGTCGCGATCGAGCCCGGGCGCCTCGACACGCCGTTCACGCGCCTCGTCGAGGATCGCCGCCCCCTGCGGATGCCGGTGGCCCACGGCGAGGGCTGCTACTACGCCGACGCCGCGACGCTCGACGCCCTCGAGCGCGACGGGCAGGTCCTCTTCCGCTACGTGCGGCCCGACGGGACGCCGGCCCGCGACGCGGACGACCCGGCGAACCCGAACGGGTCGCTGCGGGCGATCGCCGGCGTGATGAACGCAGCCGGGAACGTTGCCGGGCTGATGCCCCACCCGGAGCGGGCCGCGGAGGCGCTGCTGGGCTCCGCGGACGGCCTGCCCATCCTGCGCTCGCTCGTCGAGGCGGCCGCGGATCGCGCCGCCGCCGGGGGCCCGGCCGTCGTGCGGGCGGGTGGCGACGTCGCCGGGAGCGCCCGGTGAGCACGCCGGCCGTGCCGCTCCACCGCGCCCTCGGCCTCACCGACGAGGAGCTCGTCGCGATCGAGGAGAAGCTGGGCCGGGCGCCCAACGACCTCGAGCTGGCCATGTTCAGCGTGATGTGGAGCGAGCACTGCTCGTACAAGAGCAGCCGGCCGCTCCTGCGGACGCTCCCGACCGGGGGCGACGACGTGGTGGCGGGGCCGGGCGAGAACGCCGGCGTGCAGCGGATCGGGGACGGCCTCGCGGTGGCGTTCAAGATCGAGTCGCACAACCACCCGAGCGCGGTCGAGCCGTACCAGGGCGCCGCGACCGGCGTGGGCGGGATCCTGCGCGACATCTTCGCGATGGGGGCCCGCCCGATCGCCGTCCTCGACGCCCTCCGCTTCGGCGATCCCGGTGACCCCCGGACGCGCCATCTCGTGAACGGCGTGGTGGCCGGCGTCGGCGGCTACGGCAACTGCGTCGGCGTCCCGACCGTCGGCGGCGAGCTCGTCTTCGACCCGTCGTACCAGGGCAACCCGCTCGTCAACGTCATGGCGATCGGGATCGTCCGCGAGGACCGGATCATGCGGGCCGCGGCCCCGGGACCCGGCAACCTCGTCGTGCTCTACGGCAGCACGACGGGTCGCGACGGGATCGGCGGCGCGTCGGTCCTCGCGAGCGCCACGTTCGGCGACCAGGACCCCTCCAAGCGCCCGGCCGTCCAGGTCGGCGACCCCTTCGCCGAGAAGCTGCTCATCGAGGCGACCCTCGAGATCATCGAGCAGGGCCTGGCGGAGGGGGTGCAGGACCTCGGCGCCGCCGGGATCACCTGCGGCGTCTCCGAGACGGCCGACCGGGCCGGCACCGGGATCGTCGTGGACCTCGACGCGATCCCGCGGCGGGAGCCGGGCATGGCGCCCTTCGAGGTGATGATCAGCGAGTCGCAGGAGCGGATGATCGCGATCGTGCGGCCGGACCGGTACGAGTCGGTCGCCGCGATCTGCGCCCGGTGGGGCCTCCCGTGCGCCGTGATCGGCCGCGTGACCGACGACGGCGCGATCACGGTGGTCCGGGGCGGCCTCGCGGCGGACGGCCGGCCGAACCCGGCTGCCGAGGAGCTCGCCCGGGTCCCCGCCGCGGCGCTGACCTCGGACGCGATCGTCTTCGAGCGCCTGGCCGCGCCGCCGGCCCGCCGGCGCGCGGCGCCGGCGCCGGGGCTCCCGCCCGAGCCGTCGGAGCTCCTCCCCGAGCGGGGGATGGATCCCGGCGCCGTCCTGCTGGGCCTGCTGGGGAGCCCCAACCTGGCGTCGCGGCGCTGGGTCTACGAGCAGTACGACCAGCACGTCGGGACGAACACGGTGGCGGGTCCCGGGTGCGGCGCCGCGGTCCTGCGCGTCAAGGGGACGCGACGCGCGCTCGTCGCGACCACCGACGGCGAGCAGGCGGTCTCCGCGCTCGACCCGCACCTGGGAGCCGCGCTTTCGGTCGCCGAGGCGACCCGCAACGTGAGCGTCACCGG
This sequence comes from uncultured Chloroflexia bacterium, assembly GCA_963713285.1. Lineage (GTDB taxonomy): Bacteria > Chloroflexota > Limnocylindria > Limnocylindrales > CSP1-4 > CTSoil-043. The sequence goes on from CAVQLA010000008.1 coordinate 328,963, forward strand.
CGCCCGCCCCCTGGGGGTGACGAACTGCCTCAACTTCGGCGACCCCACCCGCCCGGAGGCGTTCTGGCAGCTGAAGGAGGCCGTCCGCGGCCTGGGGGACGCGTGCCGGGCGCTCGGGGTCCCGGTCACGGGCGGCAATGTCTCGCTCTACAACGAAGCGCCGGGCAGCGCCATCGCCCCGACCCCGGAGATCGGCGTGGTGGGCCTCGCGGACGACGTGGACCTGCTCGTCGGGCCCGCCCTCGCGGCAGACGACCTCGTGGTCCTGCTGGCCGGGGCGACCGGTCCGGGGCTCGGCGGCTCGGCCTACGCGGCCCTCGCCGGGGGCGGCGACGACGACCCGCCGGCCCTCGACCTCCGGGGCGAGGTCGCCGTGCAGGCCTTCGTCCGGGCCGCCGTCGGGGCGCGCCTCGTGGACGCCGCGCAGGACGTCTCGCGCGGCGGGCTCGCGGTGGCCCTCGCGAAGATGTCGATCTGGGGCGGCCGCGGCGGGCGGTACCGCGTCGCGGTCGCGGGCTCGCCGGCTGTCGCCCTCTTCGGCGAGAGCCCGTCCCGGGTGCTCGTCGCCGCGTCCGAAGGGGCCGTGGGTGCGCTCACGGCGCTCGCGGCGGAGCACGGCGTCCCGCTCGCCGAGCTCGGCGCCAGCGGCGGCAGCGACTTCGTCGTGGAGCTCGCCGGCGAGGGTGCCACCGGTGCCGCCGAGGAACGGGGTGCGCGGGTGGCCGACGCCATCGAGCTCGGGCTCGTCGACCTGCGCCACGCCTGGGAGCACGGGCTCCCGCGGGCCCTCGGCGTCGAGGGCTGACGTCGTGTGCGGAGTCTTCGGCGCCGTCTCACCCACCGGCGATGCCGCCCGGCTCGCGGCCCTCGGGCTCTTCGCCCTCCAGCACCGGGGCCAGGAGTCCGCCGGGATCGCGGCCTCGGACGGCGACCAGCTGATGCTCTACAAGGACCTCGGGCTCATCGCCCAGGTCCTCGACGAGCGGCGGCTCCCGAGCCTGCCCGGCCAGCTCGCGATCTCGCACTGCCGGTACTCCACCACCGGCTCGACGGTCTGGGAGAACGCCCAGCCGACGCTGCGCCTCGGGCCGCGGCGCGCCCTCGCGATCGGCCACAACGGCAACCTCGTCAACACGCGGGAGCTCCTGGAACGGCTCCCGGGCGGGCGCAGCCGCCTTCCCGCCAGCACCGACACGGAGCTCCTCACGGCGCTCCTCGCCGATGAGCCGGGTGCCGACACCGTGGAGGCGCTGCTGGGCGTGCTGCCGCACGTCCGCGGGGCCTACAGCCTGGTCGTCCTCGACGAGCGGCGCCTCATCGGCGTCCGCGATCCGCACGGCTTCCGCCCGCTCGTGCTGGGACGCCTGCCGGCCGCGCCGGCCGCGCCGGGCGCCCCCGGGCTCTGGGACGATGCCGACGCCTCGGCCGGCTGGATCCTCTCGTCCGAGACGGCCGGCCTCGACGTCGTGGGCGCCGACTACGTCCGCGACGTGGAGCCGGGCGAGCTGGTCGTCCTGGAGGCGGGCTTCCCGCCTCGTTCCGTCCGCTTCGCCCCGGCGACTCCCGCCATCTGCGTCTTCGAGCTGATCTACTTCGCCCGCCCGGACTCGATGATGGAGGGCCGCAACCTCTACGAGGTCCGGCGCCGGATGGGGATCGAGCTCGCTCGCGAGCACGCCGTCGGCGCCGACCTGGTCATGCCGGTCCCGGACACCGGCGCGCCGGCGGCGGCCGGCTACGCGGAGGGGTCCGGCATCCCGTACCGCGAGGGGATGTACCGCAACCGCTATGCCGGGCGGACCTTCATCCAGCCCTCGCAGGCGATGCGCCACCGGGGCGTGACGGTGAAGCTCAACCCGCTCAAGGACGTCGTCCGCGGGCAGCGGCTGGTCGTCGTCGACGACTCCATCGTCCGCGGCACGACCACGCGCTCCATCGTCGGCCTCCTGCGCAAGGCCGGCGCGGCCGAGGTCCACGTCCGGATCAGCGCCCCGCCGATCTACCACCCGTGCTTCTACGGGATCGACACGCAGATCGAGACCGAGCTGATCGCGGCGAGCCACGCCACCGACGAGATCCGGGAGTTCATCGGGGCCGACTCGCTCGGCTACCTCTCGATCACGGGGCTCCTCCGGGCGCTCGACCTGCCCTACGAGCGCTTCTGCTTCGCCTGCTTCGACGGGCGCTACCCCGAGCCGGTCCCCTACGACGCGGCGAGCCGCAAGTTCGTGCTCGAGGAGGAGGCGGTGCCCCGTGGCTGAGCCGTCCGGCGCGAAGGGAGCCGCCCGACGCGAGGCGTACCGTGCCGCGGGCGTCGACGTGGAGGCCGGCGAGCGGGCCGTTGCCCTCATGCGCGCGGCGGTGGCGTCCACGCGGCGGCCGGAGGTCGTCGGCGCGCTGGGCGGGTTCGCCGGTGCGATCGAGATCCCCGCGGGATACCGGCGCCCGGTGCTGGTCGCCTCGACGGACGGCGTCGGGACGAAGGTCGCGCTGGCGCGCCGGGCCGGGCGCCTCGACGGCATCGGGATCGACCTCGTGGCGATGTGCGCCGACGACGTCGCCTGCGCCGGCGCCGCGCCGCTCTTCCTGCTCGACTACGTCGCCGTCGGGCGGGTGGTGCCCGACGAGGTGGCGGCGGTCGTGGCCGGCGTGGCCGCCGGCTGCCGCCTGGCCGGCTGCGTGCTCCTCGGCGGCGAGACGGCCGAGCACCCGGGCGTGATGCGGCCCGGCGACCTCGACCTCGCCGCCACGTGCGTGGGGGTCGTGGAGCGCGAGGACCTGCTCGACGCGCGGGCGGTGGCCGCCGGCGACCTCCTCGTCGGCCTCCCGTCGTCCGGCCTCCACAGCAACGGCTTCTCCCTCGTCCGGCGCCTCGTGGACGGAGCCGGGCTCGACCTGGAGACGCCGTACGCCGCGGTCCTGGCCGGCCACGCCCCCGGCGTTCCGGCCGAGCCGGCGTTCGCCGACCTGGCCCTGGCGGACGTGCTGCTGGGGCCGACGCGCGTCTACGCGCGCGCGATGCTGGCGATCCGCGCCGCGGTGCGGGCGGAGGTCCCGGGCGCCGACGTCCATGGGGCGGCCCACATCACCGGCGGCGGGCTGCCGGGCAACGTGCCGCGGATCGTCCCCAGTGGGCTGGCGATCCGGATCGATCCGTCCCGCTGGGCGATGCCGTCGGTGATGCGGCTCCTGGGCGCGATCGGCGGGATCGACGAGGTGGAGCTCCGGGCGACGTTCAACGGCGGGATCGGGATGGTGCTCGCGGTGCCGCGTGCCGCGGTCGAGGTCGCCCTCGCCGCCGCCGCGGAGCAGGGGATCCCGGGGCTGGTCATCGGCGAAGTGGTCCCGGTCGCGACGACCGGCGGGCAGCGCTACGTGGAGGTGGGCTGATGAGCGGGCGCATCGCGGTCGGGGTCTCCGGGAGCGGCAGCAACCTGCGGGCGCTCCACGCCCGGATCGAGCGCGGCGCCCTGAACGCCGAGATCGCGCTCGTCTTCGCCGACCGGCCGTGCGCCGCCCTCGACTGGGCGACCGAGGCGGGAATCGACACGGCCTGCATCGAGGACCTGGGTGCCCGGGACCTCGATCTCCGGGCGCGCGCGGACGGGATCCTGGCGGAGACGCTCAGCGCGCTCGAGATCGACGTGGTCGTTCTCGCCGGGTTCATGCGCCTCGTCGGGCCGGCCCTGCTCACGGCGTTCCCCGGCGGCGTCCTCAACGTCCACCCTTCGCTCCTGCCCGCCTTCCCCGGCGCCCACGGCGTCCGTGACGCGCTCGGGGCCGGGGCGAGCGTGACGGGCGTCACCGTCCACCTGGTGGACGACACCCTCGACGGCGGGCCGATCGTCCTCGCCGAGCCGGTCCCGGTCGTCCCCGGCGACACGGAGGAGGCGCTCCTGGAGCGCCTCCACGCCGTGGAGCACCGGCTCCTGCCGCGCGCCGTCGGGCTGCTGCTCGCCGGCGCGCTGGCCGTCGACGGGCAGCAGGTGACGATCGACGCCGCCCGCGCCGCCGAGGCCGTTCCGGTCCCGCGCCGGGCCCTCCTGTCGGTCTCCGACAAGAGCGGCCTCGTGCCGTTCGCCGCCGCGCTCGTCGCCCGCGGCTTCGAGCTCGTCTCGACCGGCGGGACCGCCCGCGCCCTGCGGGAGGGGGGGCTCCCGGTCACGGACGTCGCGGCCGTCACCGGCTTCCCCGAGATGCTCGACGGCCGCGTGAAGACCCTCCACCCGCGGGTCCACGCCGGGATCCTGGCCGACCGGCGCCTGGCGGCCCACCGCGAGCAGCTGGCGGCCGCCGGCATCGAGCCATTCGAGATCGTCGTCGTCAACCTGTACCCGTTCGCCGCGGCCGCGGAGCGGGCCCTGCGCGGCGAGCTCGACCTCGACGGTCTCGTCGAGGAGATCGACATCGGCGGGCCGTCGATGGTCCGGGCGGCCGCCAAGAACCACGCCAGCGTCGCGATCGTCACTGACCCCGGCCGCTACGACGCGATCCTCGCCGCGCTCGACGCCGAAGGCTCAGTTCCCCTCGGGCTCCGGGCGGCCCTCGCCGGCGAGGCGTTCCGCCACACGGCCGCCTACGACGCGCGGATCGCGGAGGTCCTCCCGGAGCGGATGGCCGCGGAAGGGGTCGCGCTCCCCGCCGACGCCGGGATGCCGGGCGCCGGCGACCCGTACCCGGCCCGCCTCACCGTCACCCTGGAGAAGGTGGAGTCGCTGCGCTACGGCGAGAACCCGCACCAGCCGGCGGCGCGTTACCGGCGCCCGGGCGCGACGGCCGCGGACGGTCTCTTCGCCACCGGCGAGCCCCCGCTGCAGGGCAAGGCGCTCTCGTTCAACAACGTCCTCGACGGCTCGGCGGCCGCGGGGATCGCCCGCCTCCTGCGCGGTCCCGCCTGCGTCATCGTCAAGCACACCAACCCCTGCGGCGCGGCCGAGCGCGAGACCCTCGCCGCGGCCTGGGACGACGCGCTGGCGGCCGACCCGGTGTCGGCGTTCGGCGGGGTCGTCGCCCTCACCCGGCCGGTCGACCGCGCCGTCGCCGAGCGTCTCGCCAGCATCTTCCTCGAGGTGGTCGTTGCGCCCGCGTTCGAGCCGGCCGCCCTCGAGGTGCTCGCGGCGAAGCCGAACCTGCGGCTCGTCGTCGACCGCGCCCTCGGGAGCGCCGACCCGCTCCCGGCGCCGACCCCGACCGGGTCCCTCCGCTCCGCCGGCGGGGCCGTCCTCGTGACCGCCCCGGACACCGCGCCGGACGACCCGGCGGCCTGGACCGTCGCGACCCGTCGCACCCCCACCGACGCCGAGCGCCGCGACCTCGACCTCGCCTGGCGCCTGGTCCGCGGCGTCACGTCCAACGCGATCGTGCTCGTTCGCGACGGGATGCTCATCGGGATCGGCTCGGGCCAGACCAGCCGGGTCGACGCCGCTCGCCAGGCGGTTGCCAAGGCCACCGCGCTCCTGGGCGCGGGCCGCCTCGTCGGAGCAGCGTGCGCCTCGGACGCCTTCTACCCGTTCCCGGATGCCGTGGAGGTCTGCCTCGCAGCGGGCGTGACCGCCTTCGCCCAGCCCGGCGGCTCCCTCCGCGACGCCGACGCGATCGGCGCGGCCGACGCCGCCGGCGCGACAATGCTGCTCACCGGGGTTCGCCACTTCCGGCATTGAGGCCACCGGCCGGCCACCGGCCGTCGCACAGCACCGCCACGGAGGAACGACCGCCATGAGCGACATCATCGTCGTCGGCTTCGACCGCGAGGACGACGGCCTCGCCGCCCTGCGCTCCCTGCGCTCCCTCGAGAAGCACGGCGATCTGCGCCTCGAGGACACGGCCGTCATCACGAAGGACCCCGACGGGACGGTCAAGGTCACCAACGAGATGGCGTCCGGGACGGAGCAGGGGATCGTCGTGGGCGGGATCCTCGGCCCGATCCTCGCCTTCATGTTCCCGGTCGTCGGCCTCGTCGGCGGCGCCATCGTGGGCGGGCTGGTCGGCCGGTCGGTGAAGCCGGGCATCGACGGCGCGTTCGTGAAGCAGGTCACCGAGCAGCTGAGACCGGGCAGCGCAGCCCTCTTCGCGCTCGTGCGCTCCGGGAGCGCGGACAGCATCGCCGCCGCGTTTCGGCCCTACCGTGGGCGCGTGATCCAGACGTCGCTGCCCGAGGACTTCGAGGAGTCGCTGCGGGACGCCCTTCGCACCAGCAGCTGATCCCGGCCGACGGCCGACGTACGCCCGCGTCGTCGCGCGCCGTCGCCTCCCGCCCGGCCGGGGTCGCGCCCCTGCTACGATCGCCCGGCCATGCGTGACTCTGACCCCCCGGCCGCCCCCGGCACCGACGTCGCCCCCGATCGCTTCTACGTCACCACCTCGATCGCCTACGCGAACAACCGGCCCGGCCTCCACACGCTGTACGAGGTGATCGGAGCCGACGCGCTGGCGCGCTGGCACCGGATGCGCGGCGTGCCGACACGCTTCCTGACCGGCACCGACGAGCACAGCGTCAACATCGCTGAGCGCGCGGCCGAGGAGGGTCGGAGCCCGAAGGACTTCGTCGACGAGCAGGTCGCCAAGTTCACGGCTGCCGAGGACGCCCTCCTCATCAGCCCCGACCGTTTCATCCGGACGACGGACCCCGACCACGTCCGGTCGGCCCAGGAGATGGTCCGCCGGGCCCACGCGAACGGCGACATCTACGTCGGGACGTACGAGGGCTGGTACTGCCCGAACGAGGGCTTCCGCAACGCGACCGACGTCCAGGAGACGGCGCAGGGGACGATCTGCCCGAACCACCCCGAGGTCCCGCTGCAGTGGTTGACCGAGCGGAACTGGTTCTTCCGCCTCTCGGCCTACCAGGAGCGCCTGGAGCGCTGGTACGAGGAGCACCCGCTCTTCGTCCAGCCCGACTACCGGCGCAACGAGATGCTCGGCTTCATCCGCGGCGGCCTCGAGGACTTCTCGATCAGCCGGGCCGGGGCGGGGTGGGGGATCCCGTTCCCGGTCCTGCCCGACGGCACGGACGCGCGGCGCCCGGACGGCACCTGGGACCCCGACGGGGGGACGATCTACGTCTGGTACGACGCCCTCATCAACTACATCACCGGCGCCGGTTTCCCCGACGACCCGGCCATGTTCGAGCGCTGGTGGCCGGCGGACCTGCACGTGATCGGCAAGGACATCGCCCGCTTCCACACGATCTTCTGGCCGGCGATGCTCTGGTCGGCCGGGCTCGAGGCCCCGCGCCGCGTCTGGGTCCACGGCTGGCTCCTGGCCCACGGCGAGCGGATGAGCAAGAGCCGGGGCAACTTCCTGGACCCCCTCGATTTCGTGGCGGCCTTCGGCGCCGACGGCGCCCGCTACGTGGCGCTCCGCGAGGTTGCCTTCGATCGCGACACCGACGTGACCTGGGATGCGTTCCTGCGGCGCTACAACGCCGACCTCGCCAACGATTTCGGGAACCTGGTCAACCGGACCGTCTCCATGGCCGTGCGGTACCTGGGCGGAGACCGGCCGGCGCCGCGGCGGGCGGAGGACGCGCCGCTGGCCACGGCCTGGGCCGAGACGCTGCAGGCCCTCGTCGACAAGCTCGACGGCTGCCTGATCCACGAGGCGCTCGCTGCCCTCTGGGAGTTCGTCGGGGTCGCCAACAAGGTCGTCGACACGGAGGCGCCGTGGGTCCTCGCGAAGGCCGCCAAGGCCGGTGACGAGGCCGCGGGTGCGCGGCTCCGCGACGTCCTGGCCGACCTCCTCGAGGCCTGCCGGCTGATCGCCCTGGCGGCGGCGCCGGTCATGCCCGGCGCCGCCCCGCGCGTGCTCGCCCAGCTCGGCTACGACTACCCGTGGGCACCCGACGGCACGGGCGGCCCGGCCCTCCTCGACGAGCTGGCCTGGGGTGCCCACGCCGCCGAGCCCGGGACGCTGGCGTCACCGACGCCGCTCTTCCCGCGCCTCGAGCTCGAGGCAGCCGAGCCCGCGGCCGAGGCCGAGCCCATCGCCGAGGCCGAGCCCGGATCCCCGGCGGCCAGCGCCTGATCGCCGGGAGGTCGTCCATGCGTCTCGTCGACTCCCATGCCCACCTGCAGTCGCCGCAGTTCGGCGACGACCTGCCCGAGGTCCTGGCGGCTGCCGAGGTGGCGGGCGTGGAGCGGATCCTCGTGCCGGGCTGGGACGAGGCATCGTCGCTGCGCGCCCTTGATCTCGTCGCGCGCTACCCGCGCCTGGTGGCGGCCGTCGGTATCCATCCCCACGCCGCCGCGGAGACCGACGACGCCGGGTGGGAGCGAACCGCCGCCCTGGCGGCCGATCCCGCGGTCGTCGCCATCGGCGAGGCCGGGCTCGACTACGACCGCCGCTTCTCGCCCATCGAGGACCAGCTGCGCAACCTGCGCCGGAACCTGGCCCTCGCGGTTGCGACCGGCAAGCCGGCGATCCTCCACTGCCGAAGCGCCGCGGGGCAGCGTGACGCGCAGGACGCACTCCTCGAGGAGATGCGTGCGGCCGGCTTCGGCGGGACGGCCGCCCGGGCGGCGTTCGGCGACCGGCCCCCGGCCATCCTCCACTCCGTGTCGGGCCCGGCGGACTACGTGGCGGCCGCCCTGGAGCTGGGGTGCGCGGTCTCCATCTCGGGGCTCTGCTTCCGGAAGGGCGAGGAGGCCACGGCCGAGAGCGTCCGCCTGGTCCCGGCCGACCGGCTCCTGGTGGAGACCGACGCGCCGTATCTCTCCGCCCCCGGGGCCCCGCGCCGCCGGAACGAGCCGGCCTGGGTCCGGATCACGGCCGCCTGGGTCGCCGAGCGGCGGGGCGAGCACCCGGCCACCCTCGGAGCGCAGCTCGTCGAGAACTTCGACCGGATCCTCCCCGCAACGGGCGGGTAGGGGAGCGACCTCTCAGCGCAGGTCGCGCCAGCGGATGGTCATCGCGGCGACCAGCGGTACCCCCGGCTCCACGACCGCGTGCTCGCCGGTGGCGAGCCCGTTCGGCGGCCCCGTCTGGGGTTCGACGCAGACCCCCTCCTCGCGCTCGGTGTAGACGACCCAGAACGGGGCGTCGGTCGCGATCCGCACCTCGAGGGCACCCGGCCAGTGGACCCCCGGGGCGCCCTCCACCTCCACGAAGCAGTCGTCCCACGGCTCGGGCGGGACGGGTCGCACCAGCTCGCCGGTCGGCAGGCCGTCGACGCCCCGCCGGAGCATCGCGCCGGCCGCGAGGTCGACGACCACCGGCTCGCCGACCGCCACCCCGTCGCGGTCGCGCAGCACCCGCGGGAACCAGGGGTGCCAGCCGACGATCGCCGGCATCGGCCCGTCGCCCGCGTGCACCTCCAGCGTCGCGTGGAGGGCGTCCGGGGTCAGCCGGACGCGGTGGACGGCACGGCCGCCGAGGGGCCACGGCGGGACGAGGTCGGCGGCGAGGGTCACGTCCTCCGGCCCCGCCACCACGACCTCCCAGGCCGATTCGAGGAGCGTGCCGTGGATCGCGTGCGGCGGCAGGAGGTGGGTCGGGAGACGATGCTCGGCGCCCCGCCAGCGGAGGATCCCGTCGCGCAGCCGGCCGGCCCAGGGCACCATCGGGTAGCAGCCCCAGGCCAGCGGGCCCCATCCTTCCGTGACGAGGACGTCGAGGCCGTCGACGCGCAGGGCGGCGATCCGTCCGCCGGCCAGGGGATCCACCACGGCTTCGACGGATCCAGCGCGCAGGGTGATGGGCTCGCTCACTGCAGGATCGTACCCGCCCACCCGGCCGCCCGCCCGGCTGCCCACCAGGTGCTCGCGATGGGCGCGCCCGGCCCCTGGCCGCCCGTCGGTGGGCCTGATCGCGCTCGCCTCGATCGGCGGATTGACACGGACCGCCCGGTCCGCTAGCATCGTTAGCACTCTCAAGATGTGAGTGCCAGTCTACGGGACATCGCCCGGGCGGGGAGCCCGGGACCACCGACGAGTCCCGTGAGCGACGCACCGGGGAGCGCCGCGGCGGAGGACCCGCCCGGGCAGCCAGCCAGTCGAATTGGGGGCGCCGCACCACGTGCGGGCCACCCGGGATCAGATCTCGAAGGAGGGATCGCGCGTTGGTCACTTCCAGCAAGCTTCGCCCGCTCGGCGACCGCGTCGTCGTCAAGCCGCTGCCGCGCGAGGAGATGACGAAGAGCGGCATCGTTCTGCCGGACACCGTCAAGGAGAAGCCCCAGGAGGGCGAGGTCCTCGCCGCCGGGCCGGGCAAGATGCTCGACGACGGCACGCGCGAGGCGATGGACGTCAAGGTCGGCGACAAGGTCCTGTACGCCAAGTACGCCGGGACCGAGTTCAAGGTCGAGGGCGACGATCTGCTCATCGTGAGCCAGAAGGACATCCTCGCGATCGTCGAGGACTGAACCCGGCGGCGCCGCCCGCACCCGGCGCGCCAGCCGCCGCCAGCTTCCCTCGCTCCAGACACTCCCAGGAGGAACCCGAATCCGTGGCTAAGCAGGTCATCTTCGAGGACAACGCGCGGCGCTCCCTCAAGCGCGGCATCGACAAGCTCGCCGACGCAGTCAAGGTGACGATCGGCCCGAAGGGCCGCAACGTCGTCCTCGACAAGAAGTTCGGCTCTCCCACCATCACCAACGACGGCGTGACGATCGCGCGCGACATCGAGCTCGAGGATCCCTTCGAGAACATGGGCGCGCAGCTCCTCAAGGAGGTCGCCACCAAGACCGACGACGTCGCCGGCGACGGCACGACCACCGCGGTCGTCCTCGGTCAGGCGCTCGTCAGCGAGGGGCTCCGCAACGTCACCGCCGGCGCCAACCCGATGGTCCTCAAGCACGGCATCGAGCGTGCCGTCGAGGTGATCGTCGAGGAGATCAAGGCCAGCGCCCGGCCGGTCGACTCGCGCGAGCAGATCGCCGCGGTCGCAGCGATCTCCGCGGCAGATCCCGAGGTCGGCGAGATCATCGCCGAGGTGATGGACAAGGTCGGCAAGGACGGCGTCATCACCGTGGAGGAGGGCCAGTCGCTCGGCCTCGAGAAGGAATACACCGAGGGCATGCAGTTCGACCGGGGCTACATCTCGGCGTACTTCGTGACCAACCCCGACCGGATGGAGGCGGTCCTCGAGAACGCCAAGATCCTGGTCACCGACAAGAAGATCTCGGCCGTCGCCGACATCCTGCCGGGCCTCGAGAAGGCCGTCCAGGTCGGCCGGCCGATGCTCATCCTCGCCGAGGACGTCGACGGCGAGGCCCTCGCGACGCTCGTCGTGAACAAGCTCCGCGGCACGATCCAGGTCCTAGCCGTCAAGGCCCCGGGCTTCGGCGATCGTCGCAAGGAGATGCTCCGCGACATCGCGATCCTGACGGGCGCGACCGTGATCTCCGAGGAGGTCGGCCGCAAGCTCGACTCCGTCACCGCCGAGGACCTCGGCGAGGCCCGTCGCATCGTCGCCACCAAGGACGACACGACGATCGTCGACGGCGCCGGCCGCGAGCCCGACATCAAGGCCCGCATGAACCAGATCAAGGCGCAGATCGAGGAGACCACCTCGGACTACGACCGCGAGAAGCTCCAGGAGCGCCTCGCCAAGCTCGCCGGCGGCGTCGCCGTCATCAAGGTGGGCGCGGCGACCGAGGTCGAGCTCAAGGAGAAGAAGCACCGCATCGAGGATGCCCTCTCGACCACCCGTGCGGCGGTCGAGGAGGGGATCGTCGCCGGCGGCGGCGTGACGCTCCTCCAGGCCATCCCGGCCCTCGATGCGCTCAAGCTCGAGGGCGACGAGGCGGTCGGCGTCGACATCGTCCGGCGGGCCCTCGAGGCCCCGGCCCGGCAGATCGCCGACAACGCCGGCGCCCGCGGCGAGGTCGTCATCGACCAGGTCCGCACGATGAAGAAGGGCGAGGGCTTCGACGCCCTCAAGGGCGAGTACGGCGACATGTTCGAGCGCGGGATCGTGGACGCCGCCAAGGTGACCCGCTCCGCGCTGCAGAACGCGGCCTCGATCGCGGCCATGGTGCTGACGACCGAGACGCTCGTCACCGACCTCCCCGAAAAGAAGGAGAACGGCGCCGGCGGTGGCCACGGCCACGGCGGCGGCGACATGGATTTCTAGCCCAACCGCTCAACGCACGAAGGGGCCCCGGCCGGGAATGGCCGGGGCCCTTTCGGATTCGTGGGCCCCGGCGGCTCCGTCAGCCGGCCGGGGGCGACGCGGCTGGCTTCCGCCACGTCACCTCGAGCCGACCGTGATGGCGTTCGCGCGTCAGGCGGCGGGCAATCACGGCCGTGAGGAGGCCCAGGATCCCGGCAACGACGAGGAAGGGGGGCAGCACGATGGTCCAGGCAGCGCTGCCCTGCTGGGACGAGGATTCCTGCCAGGCCCACGCGATGGCAAGGAACGCGAGGAGGATCGCGACGGAACCGAGGATCATCGCCCGTCTGCGCAGCCCACGGCTGCCTTCTGCGAGCGGCCTCCCGCCCTCGGTCCAGCGCTCCGAGGCTGCGACGTATCCGCTCTTGGCCATGAGGACGGCGTCCGCGGAGGCGAGTCGCTTCGCCGCAGCTTCGCTGTCGGCCTCGTAGAGGCGGACGATCGACGACGGAGCCAGGACGTTCATGAGTCCAATCGTGGGGCACGTGGACGCGCTCGCCAGAGCCGAAGGGCATGCCCCGACGGCGCCCCGCGGCGCCGCGACATCAGGCGCGCCGGACCAGCCGACGGATCCATGCCATGAGCCCATGCAGCGGCTTCGTCGCCGTCGTCGCGGCGGCGTACGCCGCGACGACGGCGCGCGCTCGCTCGTCGGCACGCTCGTCCTCGCGGATGCGGGCCTCGGCCTCGCTCGTCGGCCCGGTCGTCATCCGTCCGAGCACCATCGCTGCGCGCCTCCATCAGGGTTGCCGGCTTGGAGAGCAGCCAGCATGCGTCATTGGCACACCGCGGCCCGGACTGCGCAAGGGCCGATCGTCGCAACCATCGCGTACCGGTGTCCGGGTGTGCGTCCCAGGCCGGCAGTCGACAGCCGGCCTGGCCGGTCAGCCGGCGGGTGGAGCCGGTGTCTCGTGTGGAGCACGGGACCGAGCGCGGGCGGTCGACGGGCCGTTCGCCCCTTGCGCCGGTCGCCCGGACGCTTCACACCACGGAGCAACGACGTCGGGAACCACATCCACGGAGGCGGCGCGGCATGGTCGTTCGATCGATCTCCTCGGTCTTCGGAGCCTCGAGTCGTCGAGCCGGGCGCGGTCTCCGGGCGGCGGCCCTGCTGTCGGCAGTGGTCCTCGTCGGCTGCAGCTCCGCGGCGTCCGATACGCCGTCCGCGACGACCGAGCCTGGGGGACCCGTCGCGACCGCTGGCCCGAGTCAGGCTGCGCCAGGATCTCCCGACGTCGCGATCACCGCGATCACGTACTCGGAGGACGCCGCGAGCCCCCTGTTCGCGGTCGTGGAGCTTGGCCCGAACGAGGCAGGTTACTCGCGGCTCGACGTGTACCGCGCCGGTGACGGGCGTCTCAGCAGCGTCGTCGGGTACGGTCCGCAGGATCTGCCCACGGTGATTGCCTTCGACCTCGAGGGTCGGCCGGCGCGGATGGATGCGAGCGGATACGTCGCCGAGTTCACCTATCCCTCGTCCGATGTCGAGGTCGTCATCACCGCGCCCGACGGGACCGTTGTCCGGGATCGCGGGCCGCTCGACCTCGGCGCCGCGGTCCCGGCGCGCAGGACGCCCAACGCGCGCCTGGTGTCCCTCATGGAGGAGCCGCCGGCGCCGGGCATGGTCAGATGGCCGGCTACGTTCCGCAGCTACAGCGTCTTCAAGCTCGACGTTGTGAGCTCCGGTACCAACCCCGGACCCTGGACGCGGCACGTGCAGTTCCGCGATGAGGGCTGCAGGGCCGACTCCGGCATGGACTGCGCCGCGGGGATCTTCGGATCCCTCATGACCACGGGGTCCCCGGTGAAGCTCTACGTCGTCAGCTACGCATCCACCCTGGATGAGCCGGGCTCGAACGACTGGGTCTGGCGGACGCGGACCGACTGCGAGAGCTACACCTCGGAGGCGGAACAGCTGATGTCCGCGGCGGGATGGACGCTCGTCGGCGCCGGCGGGGCCTATCAGGCGGTGACTTTCTACATCGGGAGCGGCTTCCCCTTGCTCAGCCTTGGGCTCTACACCGCGGGCTTCGCCCTCACCGCCCTGAGGAAGCCCGTCGCATCGTTCGCGAAGCTTGACTGCGGGAGCGTTCCGAACCTTCAGAAGGTGGAGGACGAGTTCCTGGACAGGCGGTCGCAGAAGACCGTGACGATCACCGTCACCGCATCGGGTGACTGCGGAACAGAGCCGGAGACGGGATGGAGGATCAAGGAACCGGCAACGCAGACGATCACGTTCGAGCCGTTCAGCCCGGTCTACCGGTCGGCGTTCGGAGCCGTGCCCAGCTCCGACCTTCCCGACGACCAGCCAGTCCCCAGGGGCGCGATCACCCAGGTCGACGACCTGCCCGTCGTTGGGGAGATCAGGTTCCAGGCTGCCGATTGTGCGGTGGACATGGAGGGAGCGTTCGACCTCGCGGCCACCGCGGCCGCGGTGGGCATGCCCACATCGGACGCGAGCCTGTGGGCGAAGTTGTTCACCAGGAACGAGATCGCCCTGGATCTCAAGCCGACCGATGGCGAGCCGACCCGGCCGATCGACGTGACCGGCACGTTCGCGCTGACGTACGAGGTCCCGGGAGGGGGGTACGTTGAGGGGTACGACAACTGCGTCGTCACGTCGGCCGTCACCGGCACTCTCGAAGGCAAGATGACCCAGGTCGACGGGAACCGAGCGAAAGGGTCAGCGACGATCAAGATGGTCCCATCGCTGCGCGATTGCCCGGCCGGCGTCTTCTCGACGGAGACGAGGATCCTGGAGAACGTGGCGTGGTCGGCCTCGGGCAAGGATGAGACGGCCCTGAACGGTGAGATCGTGTTCTTCACCAACCCCACGACCGTCGACGGGCCACGAGCGAGCTGGCTCTTCAAGGTGAACGCCAAACCGTGAACGATCGGTTGCCGACTCCAGCGCCACGCAGATCGCCTGCGGTCCCGGTCCCCGAGCGCAGTTGACGGGCCCACCGGCGTCGGGCACGCTGGCGGCGAGCGCCTTCCCGCCAACCGCCGCGCCCGAGGTACCCATGGCCATTCGAACCCGCCGGCCGACGCAGCACCTCGCAGCCGTCGCGCTCCTCGCCCTCGTCGTCGCCGCCTGCGGGTCCAGCACGCCGGCGCTGACCGACCCGGTCGAGATCCTGCAGGAGGGCGCGGCGTCGCTCGGCGAGATGACGAGCTTCCACCTGCGCGGCGCGGTCGACGGCGAGCTCCCGCTCAGCATCGGCGGGGCAGGCGGGGGAGCACCGGTTCCGCTCGACGGCACGACCCTGGAGGGCGACGTCGACGTGGCGGGCGGGGAGCTGGCCGTGCTGCTGCTGGCGCCGGCGCTGCTGAACCTGCGCCTCGAGCTCGTGGTCGCTGATGGCGAGGCGTACCTGAAGGCGCCGCTGCTGACCGGCGACACGTGGGTCCGCCAGCCAGCCGAGGGCGGGTTCGGCGGCGATCCCGGGGCCGCGCTCGACGGGCTGGCGACGTTCCTCGCGCAGCCGGAGCTGGAGCCCGAGAAGCTCGAGGACACGCGCTGTGCCGGGACCGACTGCTACAGCGTCCGCTTCACGGTGCCGGCCGAGGAGATCCGCGATGCCCTTGGCTCCCTCGGGAGCGCCATCCCGGGACTGTCCGGGGACGAGGTCGGCGACGTGACGGTCACCGCCGGCATCCGCAAGGACACCCTGCAGCTGGCGACCCTGGGCCTGGACATCCCCACCGGGGGCGAGCAGGCGCTCACGATCGACCTCGAGCTCAGCAAGGTGAACGAGCCCGTGACGATCACCCCGCCGCCGGCCGACGAGGTCAGGGACGCGCCGGGCGGCTGACCGCCGGCAGCCGGCCGGACGGGCCGCTCGGCCCGGCGTGGCCGGCACGGGCCGTTGAGGGCCCGTGAAGCCGCCGCCGGTACAATTCGGCCGTGGACCCCACGCCCCCCTGGCTCGAGGAGCCCGAGCCCCCCGTGCCCGACGCACCCGCCCCGGACGAGGCGGAGCCGTGGGGCTCGCCGGGCGCCGACCCGCGGGCGCCGGAGCGCGACCGGGGCCTGGCGACCGGCGTCGCCGATCGCGAGGAGCTCGCGGAGCGGATCCTTGCCCGGCTCAACCCCGAGCAGGCGCGTGCCGTCACGACGACCGAGGGCCCGCTCCTGATCCTTGCCGGCGCGGGCTCGGGCAAGACGCGCGTCGTGGCCCACCGGGTGGCCTATCTCGTCGGCGTCCGCGACGTCGCCCCGTGGCGGATCCTGGCCGTGACCTTCACCAACAAGGCGGCCGGGGAGATGCGGGAGCGGATCATCGCCCTCGTCGGGGCGGACGACGGCCGGAAGGTGGAGATGGGGACGTTCCACGCCCTGTGCGCCCGGGTCCTCCGCCGCGACGGCGTCGCCATCGGCCTCTCGCCGCGCTTCGTCATCTACGACACCGACGACCAGCAGAGCCTCATGAAGCAGGTCTTCCGGGACCTGGACCTGCCGATCCAGGGCGGCGTCCTGCGCCCGCGGACGGTGCTCGAGGCGATCAGCCGGGCCAAGAACAACCTCGAGTCGGTCGAGGACCTCGTCGAGGGCGCGACCACGCACTTCGAGCGCGAGATCGGACGGATCGCGACGCGCTACGCGGAGCGCCTGCGAGCCGCCGGCGCCCTCGACTTCGACGACCTTCTCGTCGAGACGGTCCGCCTGCTGGAGAGCCAGCCCGACGTCCTGGCCCGCTACCAGGCGCGCTGGCGCTATCTCCACGTCGACGAGTACCAGGACACGAACGCGGCCCAGTACCGCATCGTGCGGGCCCTCGCCGCCGCGCACCACAACCTGTGCGTCGTCGGCGACGACGACCAGTCGATCTACGCCTGGCGCGGCGCCGACCTGCGCAACATCCTCGACTTCGAGCGCGACGAGCCCGGCGCGACCGTGGTGAAGCTGGAGCAGAACTACCGGAGCACGCAGCTCATCCTCGACGCCGCCCATGCCGTCGTGACGAAGAACGAGGGCCGCAAGGACAAGAAGCTGTGGACCGAGCGGGCCGGCGGCCGGCCGATCCAGCGCTTCGAGGCCTACAACGAGGAGGAGGAGGCCGAGTGGATCGCCCGCCAGGTCGAGGCCCTCCTCGGCGGACGGGCGGCGGCGCTCACCCGGCGGGCCGACGAGACGGATCGGCTCCGGGCGAAGGACATCGCGGTCCTCTACCGCACGAACGCCCAGTCCCGCGCGATCGAGGAGGCCTTCCTGCGGTATGGGATCCGCTACCAGCTCATCGGCGGGACGCGCTTCTACCAGCGCCGCGAGGTGAAGGACGCCCTCGCCTACCTGCGCGTCCTGCGCAGCGACACGGACGAGGTGAGCTACGAGCGAATCGTCAACCTCCCGGCCCGCGGGAATCGGCGACAAGACCCTCGAGATCCTCCGGATCGCCGCGCGCGAGCCCGAGCAGACGTACTGGAGCGGGCTGGAGCGTGCCGCCGCCGGGGAGCTCCTGGTGCTCGCGGCCCCGTGCGCGGGGCGCCGTGGCCGACTTCGTGGCCCTCGTGCGGCGGCTCCGGAGCCGGATCGGGATCCTCGGGCTGCCCGAGCTCCTCGACGACGTCCTGGAGGTCTCGGGCTACCGCGCGATGCTTGCCGACGGCACCGAGGAGAACGAGGAGCGCTGGCGCAACCTGCTGGAGCTCCGCTCCGTGACGACGCGCTACGACGACCTGGCGCCCGACGACGCGCTGGACCGGCTGCTGGAGGAGACGGCGCTCGTCGCCGACCAGGACGCCTACGAGTCCGACGCCGACGCGGTGACGCTCATCACGCTCCACGCGGCGAAGGGCCTCGAGTTCGGGGCCGTCTTCATCTCGGGGATGGAGGAGGGCGTCTTCCCGCACAGCCGGGCCCTCGACGACGAGAAGGAGCTCGAGGAGGAGCGCCGCCTCGCCTACGTCGGGATCACCCGGGCGAAGGAGCGTCTCTTCGTCTCGCACGCCTGGCAGCGGGCAACGTGGGGGCCGGGTGGCGGCGGCCCGTCCGTGCCGTCACGCTTCCTGTTCGAGATCCCGGCCGACCTGATGGAGGGCCCGCGTCTCCAGCCGGGGGAGGGGAGTGACACCGCCGACGACCTGGACCTCGCCTTCGGCGCCCGGCGCAGCAGCCGCTTCGGCGCCCCGATCCGGGCCGGCGGCGGGGCGTACCGGACCGGCAGCGGCCGCCCCGGGGCGCCGGCCGCCGGCGCCGCCTTCCGCCCGGGACGCGACCTCGCGGCCCGCCGCGACGCGTTCGAGGCTGGGGCTCGCTCGGGGTCGCTCGCCGCGCCCGGCGCCCGTCGCGGCTTCGGTGACCGGGGCGGCGGAACGGAGGACCATCCCGACGCCGCGTTCCCCGACGATCTCCCGGTGCGCCGGATCGCCCCGCCGCCGGCCGTCGGGGCCACCCCCGCCCGCCCCGCCGCCGCGCCGCGCGTCCGCGTCCCCGGGGAGCGGCTCTTCCGCGACGGCGACCGCGTCGTTCACGCCCGCTTCGGCGACGGCGTCGTCGTCACGAGCAAGCTCACGCGCGACGACGAGGAGGTCACGGTCGCCTTCCGCTCCGGCGGCGTGAAGACGCTCCTCGCCAGCATGGCGAACCTGGAGACCGCGGAGTGATCCCACGCGACCCGCGACCCCCTCGGGCGGGGGGCCGCCCGGCCCGTTGGGCCGGGATATCAACCGCGGCGCTGCAACGGCCAGCGGCTGCTGACCGGGCCGCCTCGGCCGGTCTCCTGCACCAACGGCGCACGCTCAGATCGTCGTCCGAGCCATGCTGCCTGGTCCCGACCGCGGGTCGCCGGAGCGGAACACCGCCCCTCGCATCAGTCGGGGCGATATCCCGAACGGCCGGCCGCGGGGCGCCGTCGCGGCGCCCCGCGCGAGGGGCGCTGCCCGGGGTGGTTCGAGCCGGCAGGTGACCACGCATGCGAACGCCCGCCCGGGACGGGCCTGCGGCTCGCGGCCAGCCCTCCCATCCGCTGCGCCGATAGACTCGCGGCACGATGACGACGCCCGACCTGCCCGTCGGTCGCGGCCTCGTCGCCGCCCTGGCGGCCCCCGCGCCCGACCTGCCCGTCGATCCCGGCCGCGTCGCCACCGCGGCGGCCCCTGCGCCCGGGCGGCACGGCCGGCCTTGAGGGGCCGGCCGTGGGCAACGCCGCGTCGGTGCTCAGACCGGCGCGTGGTGGCCGTAGGAACCGTGCGTCGTGAAGCGGATGATCGCGTCGACCACCACGCCCACGACGAGCAGGCCGCCGACTGCCGGGAGGACCGCCATGCCGTCCCAGACGGGCTCGAACGCCTGGAACCCGACGATCCACTCGCTGCATGCCACCCCACCGATGAAGGCCGCGACGGCGGTGATGGCCCATTCCCAGCCGAACCGCGTATCGCCGACGGCCTGCAGCGCGAGGCCGAGAGTCACGGCGCCTATTCCGAGGGCCGTAATCGCGACTGCGCCCATGTCGAACGAGAGCTCCATGTTGACCACCCCCGTGGTCCCGGGAGCCGCCAACTCCACGCCCGGCGCCGCCGCCGGGCCCCGACCGTGCCCCCGGTACCTGTCGATTCCAGCACCGCGCCGCCGTCCGCGCCAGAGGCATCGGTCGTGATCCGACCTTGCGGCGAAGCGCGCGGTTCCGGGGGTCGGCAGGCTGCGCGGCTCGGTCTCCGCGCTAGACTCGGGGCACGATGACGACGCCCGACCTCCCCGTCGATCCCGGCCTCGTGTCGGCGGCCGCCGCCCTGGGGGCCGAAGCGGCCGTCGAGCGCCACGCCGCCCTCGCCGCCGAGGTGGCCGCCGCCAACCGCGCCTACTACCTCGAGGACGCGCCGACGATCTCCGACGCGGAGTACGACGCCAGGCTCCGCGAGCTCGTCGCGCTGGAAGCCGCGTTCCCCGTCCTGCGGACACCCGACTCGCCGACCCAGCGCGTCGGGGCCGCTGGCACCGGGACCGAGCAGGCCAAGCCCGTTCGCCGAGGTCCGCCACGACCGGCCGATGCTCAGCCTGGGCAATGCCTTCGGCGAGGACGAGCTGCGGGCGTTCGACGCGCGTGTCCGCCGGGGCCTGGGCCTGCCGCCCTCGCCCGAGCCGGCCGCCGGAGCTCCGCTACGTCGCGGAGCTGAAGATCGATGGCCTCGCGGTCAGCCTCCGGTACCGCGACGGCCGTTTCGTCCGGGGCGCGACCCGCGGCGACGGCACGACCGGCGAGGACGTGACGGCCAACCTCCGCACGATCGACGTGATCCCGTCCCGCCTGTCGGAGCCGGCGACCCTCGAGGTGCGCGGCGAGGTCTACATGCCGAAGGGCGAGTTCGCCCGCATCAACGCCGAACGCGAGGAGGCCGGCCTCCCGCTGTACGCCAACCCGCGCAACAGCGGCGCCGGCTCGCTTCGCCAGCTCGATCCGACCGTGACCGCTGGCCGCCGGCTCTCGTTCTGGGCTTACCAGCTCCTCGAGGAGGCCCCGCCCGCCCAGGCCACCCTGTTCGCCGGCGCCGAGGTGACGGGCCCGTCGGCGGTCGGATCCCAGTCGGCGGCCCTCGCTCGCCTCGAGGCCCTCGTCTTCCCGGTGAACCCGCACCGTGAGGCCGGTCTCGACATCGAGGGTGTCATCGCCTTCGTGGAGCGCTGGCGCGAGGCGCGCCACGCCCTCGACTACGAGACCGACGGCGTCGTCGTCAAGGTCGACGACGTTGACCAGCAGTCCCGCCTGGGCATGGTGTCGCGCGCCCCACGCTGGGCGATCGCCTTCAAGTACCCGCCCGAGCAGGTCGAGACGGTCGTGGAGGACATCGTCCCGTACGTCGGGCGGACGGGAACGCTGACCCCGGTCGCCCACCTGCGACCGACGAAGGTGGCGGGATCCACCGTCGCGAGGGCGACCCTCCACAACCTCGACGAGGTGCGGCGCAAGGACATCCGGATCGGGGACCACGTGGTCCTCCAGAAGGCCGGCGACGTCATTCCCGAGGTCGTGCGGCCGTTCCCCGAACGCCGGACCGGCGGCGAGCGCGTCTTCGAGATGCCGGAAGCCTGCCCGGTCTGCGGCACGGCCGTCGTCCGTGACGAGGGTGCCGTCCGCCACTACTGCCCGAACCTGGCCTGCCCGGCGCGGCGCGCGCAGGAGTTCGCGCACTTCCTGGGTCGCGGGGGGATGGACGTCGAGGGCGCCGGCTGGGCTGTTCTCGAGCAGCTCCTCGAGCGGGGGATGGTGCACACCCGGGGCGACGTCTTCCGGCTCACCGTGGAGGACCTGGAATTGCTCGACCGGTTCGCCCGGAGGAGCGCCGAGAACCTGGCCGCCGCCATCGAGCGGGCGCGGGTCGGTCGGCCGTTCGCCCGGGTCCTCAACAGCCTGGGGATCCCGCAGGTCGGCGAGGCGACGGCGATCGACCTCGCGCGCTGGATCGCCCGCCGGGTGCCGCCGTTCGACTACCCGCCGGCCGCCGCCCGACTCCGTGCCGGACCCGTGGTTCGCCGCGGCGGAGGCGGAGCTGCGGCGCATTGCCGCCGAGGAGCCGGATGCGCTCACCGAGGTGATGGGGATCGGTCCCACGGTGGCGGCCGCGATCGCGCGCTGGTTCACGGACGAGTCCACGCGGGACGGCCTGCGCGAGCTGGTGGAGGCGGGGGTGGTGCCGGAGCGACCGGTGCCGGCCCCGGCCGGCGAGGCGGCCCCCGGGGGCCCCCTGGCCGGGAAGACCGTCGTGGTCACCGGCACCATCGAGGGCTTCAGCCGCGAGGAGGCGGAGGAGGCCGTCCGGGCCGCGGGCGGCAAGCCGGCGGGCTCCGTCTCGAAGAAGACGGACTACGTGGTTGCGGGCCCCGGTGCCGGCAGCAAGCTGGCGAGGGCGCAGGAGCTGGGCGTCCCGGTTCTCGACGCGGACGGGTTCCGGGCGCTGCTGGCGGGCGAGCCGGCCGGCGCGGGGGACTGACGCCGGGCGTCAGCCCGCGGGCACCGCGTCGTCCTCCGGGACCTCCCGCAGGTAGGGCCGGGTGACTGGCCGGCCGCCGTGCTCCAGCACCTCTGCTGGGTCGAGATGGCCGAAGAGCTGGATGAGCCGGGCGACGACGCCGGTCCAGCCCGTCTGGTGGCTGGCGCCCAGACCGGCCCCGTTGTCACCGTGGAAGTACTCGTAGAAGAGGACCAGGTCGCGCCAGTGGGGGTCGTCTCGGAAGCGGGTCGTCCCACCGTGGACCGGCCGGCCGCCGTCGGCGCCGGGCAGGAAGATGGCCACCAGGCGGTCGGCAAGCTCGCGGGCGACCTCGAAGAGCGTCATCTGGACGCCCGAGCCCGTCGGGCATTCCACCCGCACGGCATCGCCGTAGTAGAGGTAGTACTGGAGGAGCGCCCGGATGATCAGCAGGTTGACCGGGAACCAGACCGGCCCGCGCCAGTTCGAGTTGCCGCCGAACATGCCGGTGGTCGATTCCGCCGGCTCGTAGGTGACACGGTAGGTCTCGCCGTGGACCTCCAGCTCGTAGGGCCGGTCGAGATGCGCCCGCGAGAGGGAGCGGATGCCGAACGGCGAGAGGAACTCGCCCTCGTCGAGCATCCGGGCCAGGACGCGCCGGAGCTTGCGCTCATCCAGGACGGCGAGGAGGCGCCGCCCGGCGACGCCGGGCTCCTGCGGCGCGGCGATGTTCGCCGTGAGCTCCGGGTGCCTGGCCAAGAACCGGCGGATGCGCGACCATCGCGTCCGGGTACCGCTCGACGATCTCGCCGGGGATCACGGTGACGGCGCACAGGGGCAGCAGCCCGACCAACGAGCGGACCTTGAGGCGGTGGCCTGACCCGTCCGGCAGCCGCAGGAGGTCGTAGAAGAAGCCGTCCTGCTCGTCCCAGAGCTCGTCGTCGTTGTCGCCGACTCGGTCCATCGCCCCGGCGATCCACAGGAAGTGCTCGATGTACTTGGAGGCCATCTCGGCATAGGCCGGGTCGGTGGCGGCCAGCTCGATGCTGATCTCGAGCATGTTCTGGGCAAAGAGCGCCATCCAGGCGGTGCCGTCGGCCTGCTCCAGCGATCCGCCGGTCGGCAGCGCCGACGAGCGGTCGAAGATCCCGATGTTGTCGAGCCCCAGGAAGCCGCCCTGGAAGACGTTGCGGCCCGACGGGTCCTTGCGGTTGAGCCACCACGTGAAGTTCAGCGAGAGCTTCTGGAATGCAGCCGCGAGGAACTCGCGATCGGGCCGGCGCCCGGACTGGCGCCCGGCGCTGTACGCGAACAGCGTCGCCCAGGCATGGACGGGCGGATTGACGTCGCCGAAGTTCCACTCGTAGGCCGGCAGCTGGCCGTTCGGATGCAGGTACAGGTCGCGGAGCATCAGGTCCAGCTGGCTCTTGGCGAAGTCCGGGTCGACCATGCCCAGGGCAACCGTGTGGAAGGCGAGGTCCCAGGCCGCGTACCAGGGGTACTCCCAGGTGTCCGGCATGGAGATCACGTCGTCGTTGAGGAGGTGCACCCAGTCGCTGTTGCGGACGCCGCGCGAGCGCGCCGCCGCCGAGAACGGGTCGACGCCGTGCTCCTCCAGCCATCGGTCGACGTCGAGGTGGTAGTGCTGCTTCGACCAGATCATCCCGGCCAGCGCCTGGCGCATGACGCGCGCCCGCTCGGGATCGACCGCCGGCGGCGTGATGGAGGCGTAGAACGCGTCGGCCTCGCGGGCCCGGGCAGCCATGGTCGCGGCGAACGCCCGCCCGAACAGCCCATCGGGCCAGGTCGCGGCCGCCTCGGGCGAGGTCGGATCGAGGAGCGTCAGGCGCAGCCGGAGTGTCGTCGAGCCGCCGGCCGGGACGAGGCGCCGGTGGTGCGACGCCGCCTTCGTGCCGGTGAGCGCCGGGTTCACGGCACCGGCCCGGCCCTCCACGACGAGAGCGTGGAAGGCGTCCTTGACGAAGGGGGTGGCGTTCGGCGACCCGAACAGGCGCTCCGCGTTCGTCTCGTTCTCGGTGAAGAGCAGTGGCTCGTCGCCCTCCACCACCAGCCAGCGCGTCCCGAGGTCGGCGTGATCGGCCCGGACGGCGCGGGTGCCGGTCGGCGGGTCGGCGGCGGCCAGGTTCGGCCGGCCGGCCGGCTCGTCGCCCCACGACCACGTGTTGCGGAACCAGAGCGTCGGGAGGAGGTGAAGGGGAGCCGCGTCGGGGCCTCGGTTGTGGGCGGTGATCGCGACAAGGAGCTCCTCGGGGCCCTCCTTGGCGATCTCCACGAAGACGTCGAAGTAGCGTCCCTCGTCGAAGACCCCCGTGTCGACGAGCTCGTATTCCATCTCGTGGCGCGACCGGCCCCGGTTCGTCGCCACGAGATCGTCGTACGGGAAGGCCCGCTGCGGGTACTTGTAGAGGTAGCGGAGCCAGGAGTGGGTCGGCGTGGCGTCGAGGTAGAAGTACTCCTCCTTCACGTCCTCGCCGTGGTTGCCCTCGCTGTTCGTGACGCCGAACAGGCGCTCCTTGAGGATCGGGTCCGCCTCGTTCCAGAGAGCCAGCGAAAGGCACAGCCGACCGTGCTCGTCCGAGATCCCGGCCAGCCCGTCCTCACCCCAGCGGTAGGCCCGCGAGCGGGCCTGGTCGTGGCTGAAGTAGTCCCACGCGTTGCCGTCGGCGCTGTAGTCCTCGCGGACGGTGCCCCACTGGCGCTCGGACAGGTAGGGCCCCCACTGGAGCCATGGGACGCCGCCCTCGTGTGCCTCGTGGAGGCGGCGGGCCTCGCGGGTTTCGGACATGGCGACTCTCCGCGCCGCCATCCGGGCGTGCCTCGGGCGGTCCCCGCGTCTCGGGCACATCGGGTCGCCCCGCGAGTGTACCTGCTCGGCGGGGCCGGGCGCCGTCCCGGCGCGGCCGGGACTGCCCGCTCCGCTATCATCGGCCGCATGGGGTCCCTCTCCCGCGCCGACGTCGAGCACGTCGCGCATCTCGCCCGGCTCGGCCTGACCGACGACGAGCTGACGCGCTTCGAGGGCCAGCTCAACCACATCCTCGACCAGTACGCGGTCCTCGCGCGGCTCGACACCGACGCCATCCCCCCGACCGCCCAGACCATCGAGCTGGAGAACATCCTCCGCGACGACGCCGCTCGCCCTTCCCTGGCCACCGACGAGGCGCTCGCGAACGCGCCCGCGCGGGACGGCGATTTCGTCGTCGTGCCTGCCATCATCGGCGCGGAGTAGGGGATCGCGAGCGTGGCCGACCGCGCGCTGACCCGCCTCGCGGCGCACGAGATGGCCGACCGCCTCCGGGCCGGCGAGGTGACCTCGCGCGAGCTGGCCACCGCTCACCTGGAGACCGCCGAGGCCGGCAACCGCGCCCTCCACGCATGGCTCGCCATCGACCACGAGGGCGCCCACGCCGCGGCCGATGCCGCCGACGCGCGCCTGGCGGCGGCCCGCGCGGAGGGCCCGGGAGCGCTCGACGCACTCCACCCGCTGTGCGGCGTCCCCGTCGGGCTCAAGGACCTGGTCACTCAGCTTGGCGCGCAGTGCACCGCCGGCTCGCGGATCCTCGAGGGCTACGTCGCCCCCTTCGACGCGCACATCACCGCGCGCCTCCGCGATGCCGGCGCCGTGATCCTCGGCAGGCTCAACATGGACGAGTTCGCGATGGGCTCCTCGACCGAGCACTCGGCGTACGGCCCGACGTCCAACCCGTGGGACCTCGACCGGGTGCCCGGGGGGAGCTCGGGCGGCTCGGCGGCATCGGTGGCCGCCTACCACGTCCCGGTCGCCATCGGCACCGACACCGGGGGCTCGATCCGCCAGCCGGCCGCGATGTGCGGGATCGTGGGAATGAAGCCGACGTACGGCCGCGTCAGCCGGTACGGGATCGTCGCCTTCGCCAGCTCGCTCGACCAGGTGGGGTCCTTCGGGCGCGACACGCGCGATGCGGCGCTCCTCCTCCACGCGGTCGCCGGCCGGGACGAGCGCGACTCGACGTCCGCCCCGCGTCCCGTCCCGCCCGGGCTGCTGGCCCTGCCGGCGTCCGACGACGAGGCCGTTGCCGCGCTGCGGGGCGTCCGCCTCGGCCTGCCCCGCGAGTACTTCGTGGCGGGCATGGAGCCCGGCGTCGAGGCGCGCGTCCGCGAGGCGGTCGTCGCGCTGGAGACCGCCGGCGCCGAGATCGTCGACGTCAGCCTCCCGCACACGGAGTACGGGCTGGCGACCTACTACATCATCGCCCCGGCGGAGGCCTCGGCAAATCTTGCCCGCTACGACGGGATTCGCTACGGGTACGCGGTGCGCGAGGGCGATGTGCTCGCCAACTACCTCGCGACTCGCGGAGGCGGCTTCGGGGCCGAGGCGAAGCGCCGGATCATGCTGGGCACCTACGCCCTGTCGGCCGGCTACTACGACGCCTACTACCTCAAGGCCCAGAAGGTGCGAACCCTGATCAAGGGCGACTTCGATGCCGCCTTCGGCCAGGGCATCGACGCCCTGGTGGCGCCCACGAGCCCATTCGTGGCGTGGCCGTTCGGGGCAAGGATGGCCGACCCCGTCGCGATGTACCTCGCGGACGCCTGCACGCTGCCCGTGAACATGGCCGGCCTGCCCGGCATCTCGGTGCCCTGCGGGCTCTCCGACGAGCTTCCGGTCGGGTTGCAGCTGATCGGGCCCGCGTGGAGCGAGGCCCGTCTCTTCGCGCTCGCGCGCGCCTACGAGGGCCTCACCGCGAGGGCCCCGTGGCGCGGCCTGGAGCCGCCGGGCCTCGTGGCGGCGATGGATCCCGCCGGTGCGACACCGGCGGAGCGAGCCGCCCGGCTCGCGGGAGGGCAGTGACATGACCGACGCCACCGCGCGCCCACCACTCACGGAGCGGGTCCTCTCGGAGCGCGTCCGCTCCGTGCCGCCGTCGGGGATCCGGCGGTTCTTCGACATCGCCGCGACGATGGAGGACGTGATCAGCCTCGGCGTGGGCGAGCCCGACTTCGCGACCCCGGCCCAGGTGATCGAGGCCGGCATCGCGAGCCTCCGCGCCGAGCGGACGCACTACACCAGCAACTACGGGACGCTCGAGCTGCGCCGGGCCATCGCGGACCACCTGGAGCGGCGCTACGGCGTGCGCTACGACCCGGCAAGCGAGGTCCTGGTGACCGTCGGGGCGTCGGAGGCCGTCGACCTCGCCCTGCGGGCCACCATCGACCCCGGCGACGAGGTCATCCTCCACGAACCGTCATACGTCGCTTACGTACCGGGCATCGTCTTCGCCGGCGGGATCGTGCGCCACGTCGCAACCCGCTTCGAGGACGACTTCGCCCTCGACCCGGCGGCGGTGGAGGCGGCGATCACGCCCCGGACGAAGGCCCTCTTCCTCGGCTACCCGTGCAATCCCACCGGGGCGGTGCTCACGCCGGAGATCCAGGAGGAGCTTGCCGCGATCGCCGTCCGCCACGACCTCCTCGTCTACTCCGACGAGATCTACGACCGGCTCGCCTACGGCGGCTACCGTCACCGGGCCATGAGCGGGTTGGCCGGCATGCGCGAGCGGACGGTCCTGATGGGCGGCTTCTCCAAGGCCTACGCGATGACCGGCTGGCGGGTCGGTTACGCCTGCGCGTCGGCCGGGATCCTCGAGGGGATCGTCAAGGTCCACCAGTACGGGATCATGTCGGCGCCGACCACGGCGCAGGACGCGGCCCTCGTGGCGCTGACCTCGGCCGACGCCGACGTCGAGGCGATGCGCGCCGAGTACGACCGGCGCCGGCGCCTGGTCGTCGACGGGCTCAACGCCCTTGGCCTCGAGACCTTCGAGCCGCGCGGCGCCTTCTACGCCTTCCCGCGGATCACCTCGACCGGCCTGGACGACAACGCGTTCGTCGAGCGTCTGCTGGAGGAGGAGCACGTCGCGGCGGTCCCGGGCAGCGCCTTCGGCCCGTCGGGCGCCGGCCACGTCCGGATGTGCTACGCCACGAGCTACGAGAAGCTGGAGGAGGCCCTCGCCCGGATCGGCCGGTTCGTGGCGCGCGCCCGGGCGGGCTGACGCCGCGGTTGCCGCGGGGCGGCGGCGCCGGGGCCGATCGGGTCGGCCGAGGGCGCGGCACCTCGGCCGATGTCGGCCGAACGACGTCGACCCGGGGGAGCAATCGAGCTCGGCTACTCGGCGGTCAGGCGGCGCAGCGCGGCTTCCATGCGCCCGTCGGGCGCGAAGTTGCGGGAGGCGAACGACTCCCCCAGCTCCTCCAGGTCGCGCGAGCTTCGTCCCCGCAGGTGGCCCACCGCGTCGTAGAGAAGCTCGAGCTGGAGGTCGCGCTCGGCTTCGCTCGTCAGGCGGAACCTGCGCTTCTCGGTGAGCGGCAGGATGGCATCGATCCTGGTGACGTAATCGTCGCGCGCAACCGAAGCGCGGGACGCGAGCTCGGCCACCCCGGCCTCGCGGAGGAACGCCATCCAGGGCGTGTCGTCGCGCATCGCCAGGAGGCCCATGCCCCGCACGTCCTTGAAGTGCCAGAGGTTCCAGTGGATCCCGTTGGCGTTGGCGTGGCGGATCGTGGCCTCCAAGATCGACCGCTGGGCCTCGATGCGGGACGGCGAGCCTGTCCAGTAGTGGATCCCGAACTCGCCCAGGTACTCCGGGCGCTCGATGCGGTTGCGATCGGAGCGGACGGCGAGCCCGGTCTTCTCCACGAGGTAGGCCTCGTCGATCTCCGTCCCGTCGTGCACGCCGGGGAACCGGTCCACGATGCGCAGCGGGTGGGTGTACTGGTGGTAGAAGTGGAACGCGGCCATGACCTGCGGGTCCTCGAAGATGTCCGAGGCGATCGCGCCGAGATCGGTTGCATGGTGGTCGCCGTTCACGACCACGATGTGATCGACGTCGTGCCGCCGGATCGCAGCCAGGCAGGACCGGGTGAACGCGTTCATGCGCTCCACGTGGGCGACATCGCGCGTCACGGGCTCGTTCAGGATCTCGTAGCCCATCACGACTGTCTCATCGCGGTAGCGGCGGGCGATCTCGCCCCACAGCGCGGCGACACGATCCTGGAAGTCGCGCACGTCCCAGAAGAGAGCCTCGCCGTCCGCGCTTCCGGCGTTCCAGTCGGGCGCCTGGCATCCGGGCGCAGCGTGGAGGTCGAGCAGGACGTAGAGGCCGTGGCGGCGGCACCAACCGATGACGCGATCCAGCAGGGCGAAGCCGCTCTCGTGATACTCGTACGGCTGCCAGTCCGATTCCAGGTGGCGATAGTCGAACGCCAGCCGCACGTGGTTGAAGCCGAGGGAGCGGAGGTACGCGAAGTCCTCCTCGGCGAGGTACGCGTCCATGTAGGTGTCCCAGAACGCGTGCTCGGCGGCCTGGCCCAGCACCTCGCGGAACGCGCGGCGCATCACGTGGTCGACCTGGGGCAGGCCGAGCATGAAGTGCTCGACCAGCATCCAGTTGCCGATGCCGATGCCCCGGAGCGAGACGGACCGGTCACCGGCAAGGACCTCGCGACCATGGAGCTGGAGGAGGGGGAGCGGGGAGGGGTGATCCGGTCGATCGGGCACGCTCGCACCTCGGCATCCGGCACGTCGTGGATGTGCCCGGGGCGCCGGCGGAATGCCCGAGCACCCGGGCATGGGGCCGACTGTAGCACCGCACCCGACCGACGGTAAGCCGGCCGCATGTGGGAGCGCTCTCTTGACGAGCGGGCGTAGGATGAGGACGTGAGCGCGAGAGCGCTCACATCGCGCTGTTCGGGGTGAGAGCCGGTGCGCCCGCGCTGCGCCCCGAGACGTCATGAGCTGCCGCCTGGTCACCGACTTCGGCCGGGCCTGTTCGCGGCATGCCCAAGGGCGGTCCGATCGGTGAACGAGGAGGAGCAGATGAGCACGAGATCCGACTACACCGATGAAGAGTGGGCGGCGGTTCGCCGCACCCCGGCGGAGGCGGCCATCGCGATGGAGCAGGCCGCTCCGAGCGGCTTTCTCGGGCGCCGTCGTGAACGCAAGGCGCAGGAGCGGAGCTTCGCCAGCGCGATCTCGACCTATGCAGGCCTGGGGCTCGTCGACGCGATCGTTCAGGCCGCCGAGGAGGAAGGTCCGCTCGTCGCGGCGCTCCGTTCTGCCGGCACGCCGGTCATCGAGGACGCGATTACGCACGCCGGCGTCGCCCGTCGCGCCATCCAGGCCAAAGGGACCGGAGATGAGCTCGAGGCCTACGTGAAGACGGTGCTCGGTGCGTGCGAGGTGATCGCCGCGGCTGATCGCGAGGGGGACGTGGTCACGCTCAGCACCGCGGAGGCACTGCTCCTGCAGCGCCTGGCGGCGGCGCTGGGTCGCCCGGACTACACCCCCGGCAACCCGGACTTCGCGCCACCCGGCCAGCAGACACGGGTGATCTTCGTCGGTCTCGAGGGCACGGACACGGACCAGGGGCTGGGACAGCAGCGGCGGTAGGCGACACGTCAAGGAGCGGCGATTATCGTGTGCGCGCTCTCTTGACAACCGGCCATACAATGGGGTTCCAAGCGTGAGAGCGCTCACACAATCGGACGTGCCGAGCTGTGTGGAGAGATGAGGAGGAGAGACCCACGGCCATGCGCAAGCTCAGTGTTCTCTTCGTTGCGCTGATCGTCGCGGCATGCGGCGGTGGCGCCACGGCAACGCCGGGCGCCTCGGGCGAGCCCGCAGCAAGCGGTGGAGGTGCCGCGGTAACCGGCACCGTCCGGGTCCTGATCCACCAGAACCCGCCGCTCGTCACGTTCCTGGAGGAGTTCAACAAGAAGTTCGAGGCAGCCAACCCCGGCGTCAAGGTGGACATGTCGGTGGTCAACGCCAACGACCTCACGACGGCCGTCCAGACGCGCCTGACCGCGAACGACGTCGACATCGTGGTCCCGACGCTGACCGGATTCTCCGGCCAGGTCCAGCCGTACATGAAGAACGTCCTCGCGCCCGCCTGGCAGCAGCTGATCGACGCAGGACTCCTGCTCGACATCACGGACCAGGCGTTCGTCAAGAACTACGACCCCGTGGCGATCGCCGACGCCGTGACCTACAACGACAAGGTCTACGGGGCCGGCGTCGGGCGCGTGGTCTACAGCGGCATCTACTACAACAAGGATCTGCTGGCCGCCAACAACGTCACCCTCCCGACCACCTGGGGCGAGCTCGAGGCCGCCTGCACCACGCTGAAGGCCGCGGACATTCCGTGCATGACCGCCGGCGGCAAGGACGGCTGGCCGGTCTTCGTCGGCGCGTATGGCCTCGGCGGCGCCAACTTCCCTGACCAGGCCGCCCTCGTGGAGGGCCTCTGGACCGGGTCCACGAAGTGGTCGGACTCCTCGATGACCGGCCTCTTCGAGAAGTACCAGACCTACAGTGGCGAGATGATGGAGGAGGGCGCCAGCGGCATCGCCGGGGACGCGGCTCCCGGACGGTTCGCCTCCGGCGCGGTTGCGATGTTCCCGGGTGGCAGCTGGTATGCGGCGGCCATCGAGGGGGCGGAGCCGGCCTTCGAGTGGGGCTACGTCCCGTTCCCCGGCAGCGACAACGCGGCCGACAACAAGTACATGTTCGGCAAGTACGACATGGTCTTCTCGGTCGCGGCCAAGGGGCCGAACAAGGACGGCGGTCTCGCCTGGCTGGCGGCCTTCTCGGACCCGGCGAACTACCAGGCGTTCGTGGACGCCGTCCAGTTCATCCCGACCCAGCCGGCAGCCACCCTGAACGCCAAGATCGGCACGGAGATCGCCCCGTACCTCGAGAACTTCAAGATCGGGTTCGAGCAGTACTGGGTCGGGCCGAAGGGTGCCGGCACGTTCGCTGCCGGGCCGATCCTGAACAACATGTTCAAGCCGTTCGGCACGTTCGACGACCCGCAGGCGGCGGCCACACAGGCCCAGTCCGACCTGGATGCGGGCCTCCAGGCGCAGTAGCCACCGCGCGCGTCCCTCAGCGTGGAGCCCTGACCCTGATCGGGCAGGGCTCCACGCTCCACCGTCTGCCGCGTGAAGGGAGGATCGAATCGTGGCGTACCACTTCGGGGGCGGGCGGTCGAGGGCGGCCCCCTACGCGCTCCTCGCACCCGCACTGTTGCTGTACCTGCTGGTCTCGCTCGGGCCCTCGCTGGCGACGGCCGTCTACTCCTTCACGGACGCGACCGGCCTGCCGGGCCAGCAGCTCAACTGGATCGGCCTGGAGAACTACCGGGAGTTCCTGACCCTCGGCGCGGCGGCGCAGGAGAACTGGGCGACGCTCCTCCGGACGTTCATCTTCTGCGTGGCCGTCACCGTCATCCAGTTCTCCCTCGGTCTGCTGGTCGCGGTCCTGCTGAACCAGAAGCTTCGCGGCACGAAGTTCTTCAGGACGCTCATCTTCCTGCCCGTGATCCTGGGCGTGACGATCCAGGGTCTCATCTGGACGCTCTTCCTCTATCCGCTTGGCGGGCCGATGGACAACCTCCTCGGCCTGTTCGGACTCCAGTCGGAGTTCCTCGGCGGGCAGCCCATGGAGGCCTTCGCCTGGGTCATCGTCGTCCAGATCTGGTCCAACCTGGGAATGACGATGGTGATCTTCCTCGCCGGCCTCGCCACGATCCCGAACGAGGTCTATGAGGCGGCCAGGATCGACGGGGCCAGCCGGTGGCAGGTCTTCCGGGAGGTCACCTGGCCCCTTCTCACGCCGGCCGTGAACACCAACCTGGTGCTCACCATCGTCGGCTCGCTCCAGGCCTGGCAGCTGTTCCTCGTGCTCACCGGCTACCGGCCGGGAACCACGGTCATGGGCTATCTCGTGTACGCGACGGGCTTCGGGGCGACGAGCGGGGGCACGTCGGCAAGCCTCCGCCAGGGATACGCCGCGGCTGCGTCCATCGTCCTCTTTGCGGTGGTGCTCGTGATCGGGCTCACGGTTCAGTACCTGCTGCGGCGGAGAGAGGCTCGGTTGCTGGGATGAGCACGATGACCGGTTCCGAGGCGCAGGCCGTCGCGGGGGCCGCTGCGGCCCCGGGCAGGCGGATCGACTGGGGTCGCCTGGCGGCCTACGTCTTCCTGATCCTGATCGCGATCGCCTATATCGGCCCCCTGCTGATGCTCGTCCTGACGTCCTTCAAGACCCTGCCGGAGTTCACCAAGAGCGCGACGTCGCTGCCGGCCTCGTTCAGCCTCGACAACTTCTTCGAGGCCTGGGACAAGGCCAACTTCCCGCAGTACTTGCTGAACACCGTCATCTACACGGTCACGTCGACGGTGATCTTCGTGATCTCCGCCGTGTTCCTGGCGATTGCCATCGCTCGCCGGTTCGTCCGGGGCGGCGGGACGCTGTTCACGCTGTTCCTGATCGCGCTGTTCCTGCCGGCGGCGCTGATCCCGCAGTTCCAGCTGATCCTGGCCCTCGGCCTGTACAACAACCCGATCGGCTACATCATGCTGTTCCTGGTGAACCCGATCGCCATCGTGATCCTCGTCAACTACATGCGGACCATCCCCATCGAGCTCGACGAGGCGGCCGCGATCGAGGGCTGCGGCTACCTCCGCTACGTCGTCACGATCGTGCTTCCCCTGTCCTCGCCGGCAATCGCGACGGTCGCCGTGCTGCACGCCATCGGGGTGTGGAACGAGCTCGTCCTCGCCACGATCTACCTGACGAGCGCGGACTTCTACCCCATCACCCGCGGCTTGATCGTGTTCAACGGGGTCTACGGCAACAACTGGCCCGTCCTGGCGGCCGCGGTCCTGATGATCACCCTGCCGATGGCGATCTTCTTCGTCCTCGCGCAGCGCTGGATCATCGGCGGGGTCACAGCCGGCGCCGTCAAGGGATGACGGGCTGGAGCCGCCAAGGTTCATATTCGTGACGTTGGTGGTGAGCCGAGCACACCCAGGTGCACCTCGGCTCGCCCGGCTCGGGAGAGCAGGAAAGAGGGAGCGGTGACGACGAGCAGGCGGTCCACGCGGGACGGCGTGGCGAGCATCACCGTGGAGGACGTCGCCAGGCGAGCCGGTGTCAGCCGGGCGACCGTCTCACGCGTCGTCAACGCCAGCCCGCGGGTCCGCCCGGAGACGCGCCGGGCGGTTCAGGCGGCGATCGAGGAGCTGCGCTACGTCCCCAATCCCGCCGCGCGGGCGTTGATGACGCGGCGCAGCGACTCCGTCGCGGTGGTCATCCTGGAGTCGGCCAACCGCCTGTTCGAGGACCCGTACTTCAACCATCTCCTGCTCGGGATCAGCGCCGGCCTCGCCGACCAGGAGGTGCAGCTCGTCCTCCTCATCGCCCAGTCGGGCGGCGAGGAGGAGCGGCTCGAGCGATACATCGCGGCCGGCCACGTGGACGGGGCGATGATCATCGGCCCGCGCGGCAACGACGAGATGCCCCGGCGCCTCGTGGACCGGGGCGTCCCGATCGTCGTCAACGGCCGTCCGTCCGGGGTCGACGCACCGGGCGGCGCCCACGCTCTCAGCTTCGTGGACGTCGAGAACCGCGAGGGAGCCAGGGCGGCCGTCGCCCACCTCGTGGCCGGCCGTCGGCGCCTGATCGCGACGATCCACGGGCCGCTCGACCTCCCCTCGGGTCGCGATCGGCTGAACGGGTACCGCGAAGGCCTCGAGGCGGCCGGCCTGCGCCCAGATCCCAGTCTGGAGCGAGGCGGGGAGTACGTTCCGGCGGTCGCGGCCGAGGCCATGCGCTCCCTGCTCCGGCAGCACCCCGACATCGACGCGGTCTTCGCCGCCTCGGACTCGATGGCGGCCGCCGTGCTCGGCGTCCTCCTGGATTCCGGGCGACGCGTCCCGGAGGATGTCGCGGTCGTCGGGTTCGACGACTCGCCGGTCGCCACGTCCGTCCGCCCCGCGCTCACGACCGTGCGCCAGCCGATCGTGGCGATGGGTCGGGAGATGGCGAAGCTCTTGATGCGCCAGATCGCCGATCCCGTCAGCGCCCCGAGCCGCGTCATCTTCCCGACGGAGCTCGTCGTCCGCGAATCGAGCGCCGCCCGCTTCGCCGCGGCCAGGGGACGTCGGACAGCCCAGCCCACATCAGCCCCCGGGGCGGTCACCCCGGCGTCCACTCCTCCTGGCGCCGGCAGGTGACCGCCCCCGGGGAGCCCCCGTTCGGCTCCGCCGTCCCGGCGGTCGCCTGGCGGCGGGGGATCGGCGTCCCGCCCGAGGATGCCGGCCGCTCCCACGTCACCCACGAGGTCCTCATCGACGACGGGCCATGGGGCGGCGTCCCGCTCGGCGGTCTCGGGTGCGGGAGCATCGGGCGGACCTCCCGGGGCGACTTCGCCCGCTGGCACCTCGAGATCGGGACCCACCGGTTCGAGACGATCCCGGCGTGCCAGTTCTCCGTCTTCTTCGCCGGGGGTGGCCGGTCCGGCGCCCATGTCCTCAGCGCGATCCGACCGGCGACGCCGGTGGCGTGGCCCTTCGACCTGCCGGTCGGCGCGGGGACCTACCACGGCCTGTTCCCGAACGCCTGGTTCGAGTATGCCTGGGACGAGCTCCCGGTCCGCCTGACCCAGCGCCAGCTCTCGCCGGTGATCCCCGGCAACGACCGCGAGAGCAGCTACCCGGTGGGACTGTTCGAGTGGCACGTCGAGAACCCCGGCCCCGAGCCGATCACCGTCGGGATCATGTTCACCTGGCAGAACCTCGTCGGCCGATGGGCCGGGCGCGACGCGGTCGGCGGCCAGGTCAACCGGGCCGTGCGGCGCGACGGGCTGCGGGGCGTCTTCCTGGCCGGGCCGGAGGACGCCGGAGCCGAGCCCTGGGCCGGCAGCTTCGCCATCGCCTCCGGCGAGGAGCCCGGCCTCGACCTCAGCGTCCGGGCCCGCTTCGTGGCCGACGATGGAGCCGACGTCTGGGCCGACTTCGCGGCCGACGGCAGGCTGGACGACGTCGACGACCCGTCGCCGAGCCGGCCCGGCGAGCCGATCGGTGCCGCGCTTGCCGCCACCTTCGAGCTGGCCCCGGGCGAGACGCGGCGCGTGCCGTTTGCCCTGGCCTGGGACTTCCCGGTCGTGGAGTTCGGGGCGGGGCGGCGCTGGCACCGACGCTACACGCGGTTCTTCGGCACCGGCGGCACGGCGGCGTGGGAGATCGCCGCGGAGGGACTCGCGCGACGCGCGGAGTGGCAGGCCGCCATCGAGGCGTGGCAGGCGCCCGTCCTCGCCGACCCCGGCCGGCCGGCCTGGTACAAGGCCGCCCTGTTCAACGAGCTCTACTACCTCGTCGACGGCGGGACCTTCTGGGCGGCCGAGGAGGCCGACGGGAAGGAGTCGGGCGAGACCGGGCCGTTCGCCCTCCTCGAGTGCTTCGACTACCCCTTCTACAACACGCTCGACGTGTACTTCTACGCCTCGTTCGCGCTCGTCTCGCTCTGGCCGGACCTGGCCCGGCGCGTCATCCGCGACTTCGTCGCGACGGTCGCCGTCGACGACCCGGAGGTCGTTCCGGTGTACGCCACGGGGGGGCAGGCCGTCCGCAAGGTGGCCGGGGCGCTCCCACACGACGTCGGCGGGCCCGCCGACGATCCGTTCGTCAAGCTCAACCACTACCACCTCCAGGACGTCAACCGCTGGAAGGACCTGAACTGCAAGTTCGTCCTCCTCGTCTGGCAGGCCGTCGCGCTCCTCGGCGACGAGGCGCTGGGCCGCGACGCCTGGCCGGCCGTGGTCCAGGCGCTGCGCCACCTCGCGGCCTTCGACCGCGACGGCGACGGGCTGCCGGAGCACGACGGCGTCGCCGACCAGACCTACGACACCTGGCCGATGCTGGGTCCCAGTGCGTACGGCGGCTCGCTCTGGCTGGCGGCGCTCCGCGCGGCGATCGCGATGGGCGAGCGCGCCGGGGACGGGCCCACCGTGGCGTGGCTCCGCGACACGCTCGAGCGTGCCGAGCCCGCGTTCGAGGTGGCCCTGTGGACCGGCTCGCACTACCGCTACGACGCCGGCGGCGACGCATCCGGCGACTCGATCATGGCCGACCAGCTGGCCGGCCAGTGGTGGGCCGACGCCACCGGCCTCGGCGACCTCGTCCCGCCCGAGCACGCTCGCCTGGCGCTCGCGACGATCTTCGAGCACAACGTCCTCCGCTTCGGTGACGGTCACATGGGCGCCGTCAACGGGATGCGCCGCGACGGGACGGTCGACGACTCGAGCGAGCAGTCGCAGGAGGCGTGGGTGGGGACGACCTATGCGCTTGCCGCGTTCATGCTCCACCGCGGCATGGACCGAGAGGCCTGGCACACGGCGTCGGGCGTCGCGCGCGTGATCGAGGATCGCGGCTACTGGTTCCGGACGCCGGAGGCGTACGACGTCGCCGGGAACTTCCGGGCGACGCTCTATCTGCGGCCCCTGGCGATCTGGGCGATCGAGCACGCCCTGCGAGCGCGCGATGCGTGACCCGTCCCACTCCCCTGGCGGCACGGCAGGGCGCACCCGTGACCGCTGGCGTGCCGCCCTGGCGGCGCTCGTCGTCGCGAGCCTCGCCGCCGCCTGCGGCGGGGCCGACGGATCGGCCGGCTCCAGCCCGACGGTCGTGCCGTCGCCGTCACCGGCAGCGACCTCGCCCAGCCCGACCGCGTCGCCGAGCCCGACGCCCATCCCGACCGCCCCCACGGGCCCGGTGACGTGGACGCTGGCCTGGAGCGACGAGTTCGACGGCCCGGCCGGCGCCCCGCCCGACCCGAAGACCTGGGGGTACGACCTGGGCGACGGCTCGGCAGCAGGGATCGTGGGCTGGGGGAACAACGAGCTCCAGTCCTACACCGCCAGCCCGGACAACGCCGCGACGGACGGCGAGGGGAACCTCGTCATCACGGTCCGGCGGGCCGACGGCTCGGAGCGCTGCTACTACGGCCCCTGCGAGTACACCTCGGCGCGGCTGCTGACGAAGGATCGCTACGAGATCCAGTACGGCCGGATCGAGGCGCGCATCAAGGTCCCGGGCGCCCCGGGCCTCTGGCCGGCGTTCTGGATGCTCGGCAACGACATCGAGCGGGTCGGCTGGCCGGAGTCCGGGGAGATCGACATCATGGAGTTCGTGGGCCGGCGGCCCAACGAGGTCCTGGGCACGATCCACGGCCCCGGGTACTCGGGCAGCAGCGGGTTCACGGGGGCCGTCGACCTCGGAGGGCCGGTGGCCGACGACTTCCACACCTTCTCGATCGACTGGTGGCCGGGCGCGATCACCTGGCGCCTCGACGGCGAGGTCTTCCACGAGGCCCGCCCGAGCGACGTCGCGCCCAACCGCTGGGTCTTCGACCACCCGTTCTTCCTGATCCTCAACGTGGCCGTCGGGGGGAACCTCGGAGGGCCGGTCGCGGCGAACGTGGACCTCCCCCAGTCGATGGTCGTCGACTACGTCCGACTCTACCGGGAGGCTACCCCGTGATCGACCCGCGCGACCCGATCCACCTCGGCGCCGGCCTCTACCGGCCGGCCGCTGCCGCTGCGGCGGGCGGCTTCGAGACGCTCGGCGGCGAGCGGTTCGCGGTGATCCACAACGTGGACCAGCTCGAGCCGTTCCTGATGAACATCGTGAGCGACAGCGACACCTGGCTCTTCGCCGGCTCCAACGGGCCGTTCACGGCCGGCAGGCAGAATGCCGACACGGCGCTCTTCCCGTACCAGACGGCCGACAAGATCCTCCGCCATGCGGACTCGGGCGGCGCGCTGACCATCCTGCTCGCCACGCGCGGCGATCGGACCAGCCTCTGGGAGCCGTGGCACGACGGCAGCCGGGTCTACGACATCACCCGGAACCTCTACAAGAGCGTCGTCGGGACGTCCCTGGTCTTCGAGGAGATCAACCACGACCTCGGGCTCCGGCTGCGCGCGACCCTGACGACCTGCGACGAGTTCGGCCTCGTGCGCGACGTCGAGCTGGAGAACCTCGCCGCGGAGCCCGTGGAGGTGCGCTACCTCGACGGCTGGCACCGGCTGATCCCGCCCGGCGTCTCCCAGGAGGTCTACGAGCGCCTGAGCTACCTTGCCGCCGCCTACATGCGCCACGAACGGGTGGCCGGGGCGACCCTGGCGATCTACACGCTGAACGCGCCGATCTCTGATCGGCCGGAGCCGTCGGAGTCGCTGCGCGCGGCCTGCGCCTGGTCGATCGGTCACGCCGACCCGGTCATCCTCCTGAGCGAGCGCCAGGTGGCCGCGTTCCGGCGGGGTGACCCGGTCGAGCCCGAGGTCGAGATCCGCGGCGAGTTCGGGGCCTACCTCGTGGCCGACTCGGCTCGCCTCGCCGGCGGGGCGCGCCACGCCTGGTCCACCGTGGGCGACACCCGCCTCGACCATGTCGCGCTCACCGAGCTGCGCGACCGGCTCGGGTCACCGGCGGCGCTCGAGCCGGCGCTCCGGGCGGCCGTCGCCGCGAACCGCGACGGGATCCGCCGCCGCGTCGCGAGCGCCGACGGCCTGCAGCAGGGTGCCGACGAGGCGTCGACGGCCGCCCACTTCGTGCGGGCCCTGTACAACTCCATGCGCGGGGGCACGTTCGACGGCAGCTACGACGTCCCGGTCGCCGACGTCGCGGCGTTCCTGGAGATGCAGAGCCGCACGGTCTCCGCGCGCCACGCCGACTGGCTGGAGGGCCTTCCGGCCACGCTCGACCTCGAGGTGCTGCTCGAGATGGCGTCGGAGCGAGGCGATCCACAGCTGGCGCGCCTGCTGCGGACGTACCTGCCCCTGACCTTCAGCCGCCGGCACGGCGATCCGAGCCGACCCTGGAACCGGTTCAACATCCGGCTCAAGGACGACCTCGGCCGCCCGCTGTACGCGTACGAGGGCAACTGGCGGGACATCTTCCAGAACTGGGAGGCGCTCGGCGAGAGCTACCCGGGCTTCCTCGGGCAGTTCATCGCGGTCTTCCTCGACGCCACGACGGCGGACGGCTACAACCCCTATCGCATCACCCGCGCCGGGCCCGACTGGGAGGTGCCCGATCCGCGCGACCCGTGGAGCCACATCGGGTACTGGGGCGATCACCAGGTCATCTACCTGCTCCGCCTCCTCGAGAGTCGCGAGCGGCACGCTCCGGGCTCGCTGGCGGCGCACCTCGCCGACCTCCTCTATGCCTACACCCAGGTGCCCTACAGGATCGCCGGGTTCGAAGCGCTCCTGGCCGACCCGCGGGAGACGATCACTTTCGACGAGCGTCTCCATCGTTCGTTGCTGGCACGGGCGCGCGACCTCGGGGCCGACGGGAAGCTCATGCTCGCGGAGGACGGCGAGGTGCGCCTCGTCTCGCTCGGCGAGAAGCTCCTCGTCCCCCTGCTGGCGAAGCTGACGAACCTGGTCCCGGGGGGCGGCATCTGGCTGAACACCCAGCGGCCGGAGTGGAACGACGCCAACAACGCGCTCGCCGGATGGGGCCTCTCGATGGTCACCGTGGCGGCGATCCGGCGGTACCTGGACTTCCTGCAGGGGCTGTTCGCCGGCGACGGAACCGTGCCCCTGTCGGCCTCCGTCGTGCGCCTGCTGGAGCGGGTGACCACCGCGCTGCGGGATGCCGAGGCGCCGTTCGACGACGACGATCGCTTCGAGGTCCTCGCCCAGCTCGGCACGGCCGGTGAGGAGCACCGGACGGCCGTCTACGCGGGGCGCCTCGGAGAGCTCCGGTCGACACCGCACGTGGCCGTCCGGGCCCTCTTGGATGCCGCCCGGTCGGTGGTCGACGCCACGCTGCGGGCGAACCGGCGGCCCGACGGGATGTACCACAGCTACAACCTGCTCGGCATCGCCGACCGGCGGGCGACGGTCGAGCGCCTGGACCTGATGCTCGAGGGCCAGGTCGCCGTGCTCGAGTCCGGCGCCCTCTCTGACCGCGAGGCCCTGGCGCTGGTGAGGGCGATCCGGGCCAGCGATCTCTACCGGGCCGACCAGCACACGTACATCCTCTACCCCGACCGCGAGCTCCCGTCGTTCCTGGCCCGGAACACCCTGGCCGGGCCGCCGCCGGTGACGGACCCGCGCCTGTTCGTGGCCGACCGTCACGGGAGGTGGCACTTCCAGGCCGACCTGGCTACGCTCGCCGACGTCGGGCGGGTGCTCGACGCGATCGGCGCGGACGATGCCGTCCGCAAGGCGGTGGCCGACCTCTGGGAGGCGACCTTCCGCCACCGCGAGTTCACCGGCCGCAGCGGCACCTTCTTCATGTTCGAGGGCCTGGGCAGCATCTTCTGGCACATGGTCTCGAAGTACCGGATCGCCGTCCAGGCGGCCTCGTTGCGGGCCCAGGACCCGGAGATCGCCCGGGAGCTGGCACGCGCCTACGACGAGATCTGCGACGGCCTCGGCTTCCGCAAGACGCCGGCGCTCTTCGGCGCATTCCCCATCGACACGTACTCGCACTCGCCGGCTCATGTCGGCGCGCAGCAGCCGGGCATGACCGGCCAGGCGAAGGAGGACATCCTCGCCCGCTTCGGCGAGCTGGGCGCGGAGGCCGTCGCGGGCCGGCTTCGCTTCGCGCCCCGTCTCCTGCGCCGCTCCGAGTTCCTCGACACGCCCCACCAGTTCAGCTACTTGGCCCTCGGCGGCACCCCGGAGACATGGGACCTGCCGGCCGGTTCGATGGCCTTCACGTGCTGCCAGGTCCCCGTCTCCTACCGCCTCGGCGATGCCCCCGCCATCGAGCTCGAGCGTCGCGACGGCGGGCGGGAGACGCTCGTCGGCCACGAGCTGGGGGTCGAGGCCAGCGCAGCCATTTTCCGGCGGCGGGGGATCTACCGCCGGGTCAGCGTGACGATCCCCCCCGGGGACCTGCTCCCGGATCCGCCGGGCCGCGCGTCCTGAGCCCAGGGAAGCGGAGGAGACATGCCGACTGGAGCAGGACGGTCCGCCACGGTCGAGTGCACGACAACACGTCGAGGGGCGCAGGACCACAGGGGCAGGACATGGCCACCGTGAGCTTCGACCACGTCACCAGGAAGCACGGGGAGGTCGGCGACGTCGACGACCCCAACCTGGAGATCCAGGACGAGATTGCGCTCACGGACGAGTTGAGGTTCCGAGCAGAATGCGTGGACCCATGAACGCACTTCCCGGTCACGTGCTGGTGACTGGAGCCGCTGGCCTTCTCGGGCGAGCGGTCATCGATCACCTGAGAGGCCTGGGAGTCGGGGTCACCGCGATGCTTCACCACCCGGGCGGCATCGAGGCCGAGCGCGTGGTCGTGGGTGACATGACCGACGTCAACTTCGTCCGCGATGCCGTCGAAGGCGCGGACGCGGTTATCCACTGTGCCGCCCTGAGGGCGCCGATGATGGGGACGGCGGAGGCCGTCTTCTGCGGCAACACGACGGGTACCTTCACGGTCCTGGAGCAGGCGGGCCAGGCCGGTGTTCGCCGTGCCGTCGTCTCCAGCAGCTACTCCGTCCTCGGCCTGACCTTCGCACCGACGATGCTGCATCCGGCGTACCTGCCGATCGACGAGCAGGTCCCCCTCCAGGTCGAGGACCCCTACGCCCTCTCCAAGCAGGTCGACGAGCTGAGCGCGGAGTTCATGTGGAAGCGCCACGGCATGACCGTGGTCGCGCTCCGACTGCCGTTTCTCGGGGGAATCGACGACACGATCCGGGCGCGGGCCGAGGGGGTCGCGATCGATCCCGGGGCCGCCAACGCGGCCCGTGAGTTCTGGACCTACCTCGAGACGCGGGATGCCGCCAGAGCTTGCGTGCTCGGCCTCACGGAGCCGCCTCCAGGCTGCCACGTGGTGTCGGTGGCCGCGCCGAACACGCTCGCGCCCTACCCGACGGAGCAGCTGCTCGCGGCGTATCACCCGGACGTGCCGCGCCGGGCCGCCTTCCCGGGCCGGATGGCACCCTTCGACCTCAGCCGGGCACGGGACGTGCTGCGTTTCAGCGCGGAGATCCTCTGGGAA
Organism: uncultured Chloroflexia bacterium; assembly: GCA_963713285.1. Taxonomy (GTDB): domain Bacteria; phylum Chloroflexota; class Limnocylindria; order Limnocylindrales; family CSP1-4; genus CTSoil-043. The sequence goes on from CAVQLA010000008.1 coordinate 371,857, forward strand.
ACCGAGGAGCGGGAGTTCGACTCCGCCCGGGCCGGGGCAGCCGCCGATGGGTGACCGGTCGCCGGATCGGGAACCCCGGTTGAGCATCCGGCCGTCGGACGAGTGCAGCCTCGACCAGCTGTCGCTCGGCGAGGTCATGCTTCGCCTCGATCCCGGCGAGCTTCGAATCCGATCGACCCGGAGCTTCGCCGTGTGGGCAGGCGGCGGCGAGTACAACGTCGCGCGTGGCCTTCGCCGCACCTTCGGGCTCCGGACCGGGATCGTCACCGCCCTCGTCGACAACGAGATCGGCCGGCTGATCGAGGACTTCATCCTCCAGGGTGGGGTGGACACGTCGCGCGTCCGGTGGCTCCCGTTCGATGGCGTCGGGCGCAGCGCGCGGAACGGCCTGAACTTCACGGAGCGCGGCTTCGGGATCCGCGGCGCCGTCGGGGTCTCCGATCGCGGACACACGGCGGCCAGCCGGCTTGCCGCCGGCGACATCGATTGGGAGGGCATCTTCGGCGGCGTCGGGGTTCGGTGGTTTCACACCGGCGGCATCTTCGCGGGGCTCTCGGACACGACCCCCGAGGTCATCGAGGAGGCGATCGCGGCCGCGAGGCGGCACGGCACTGTCGTCTCGTATGACCTGAACTACCGGCCGAGCCTGTGGGATGGACGTGGCGGACGATCGCAGGCCCAGGCGGTCAACCGTCGGCTCGCCGCCCTCGTGGACGTCCTCATCGGGAACGAGGAGGACTTCACGGCCTGCCTCGGGATCGACGTTCCGGGCAGCAGCCCGGACCTCGAGCAGCTCTCCGTCGACGGGTACGAGGCGATGCTTGCCGAGGTCGCTCGCCAGTTCCCCAACGTTCGCGTCGCCGCGACGACGCTTCGGACGGTCCGGTCGGCGTCCGTCAACGGCTGGGGTGCCCTCGCCTGGGCCGACGGCCGGATCCACCGAGCGGTCGACCGGCCTCACCTCGAGATCCTGGACCGCGTGGGAGGCGGCGACAGCTTCGTCGCCGGCCTGGTGTATGGCCTCATGGAGAAGGGCGATCTTGCCGTCGCGGTGGAGTACGGGGCCGCGCACGGCGCTCTCGCGATGACGACGCCCGGGGACACGTCCATGGCCACGCTGGCCGAAGTCGAGCAGCTCGTGAAGGGCGTCGGCGCCCGGATCCGGCGGTAGGGCCGAGCGTGCCCCGGGTGCTCGACGCGTCTCTGCTGGTCGATGCCCGGGCGGCCCTGGGGGAGGCGCCGCAGTGGGATGCTCGCGAGGGAAGCCTGGTCTGGGTGGACATCCTGTCGGGAGTCGTGTTCGTCACATCGGCCTCCGGCGAGCCACGCGCCTCGTTCGAGCTCGGTCATGCGGTCGGGTCCGCCATGCCTGCAGGCGGGGGCGGCTGGCTGCTCGCCGATGTGAATGGCTTCAGCCAGCTCTCTCCGGATGGACGCGCGACGATGCTCCTCGACGTGCTCGCCGACCGACCGGAGCTGCGTTTCAACGACGCCAAGTGCGACCCGCTCGGGCGAGCCTGGGCCGGCACCCTCGCGGGGGACATGTCCCCGGGCGCGGGAACGCTGTACCGGCTCGATCCGGGTCCGGTTGCGACACCCGTCCTTCGTGGGCTGACCGTGTCCAACGGGCTTGGGTGGAGCCCGGACGCCCGCACGATGTGGTTCGCGGATTCGGCAGATCGCTTCATCGGCGGGTTCGACTACGAGCTGGAGAGCGGCCGACTGGGAGCCCGTTGTCTGACCATCGAGCTGCAGGAGACGGCCGGCAAGGCGGACGGTCTGTGCGTCGACGACGAGGGATGCCTCTGGGTGGGCTTGTGGGCAGGAGGGGCCGTGCACCGCTACGACCCGGACGGCCGCCTCGACACGATCGTCAGGGTCCCGGCCGGGCAGGTCACGAGTTGTGCGTTCGGGGGGCCCGACGGATCGACGCTGTTCATCACGACCGCGCGGGTCGGGTTGACGGCGGAAGCCCTTCGGCGCGAACCGCACGCGGGCGGGCTGTTCGTCGTGGAGCCCGACGTGACCGGTCCGGCGGCGACGCCGTGGAGGCTGGAAACAGGTTGACCACGAAGGGCGGGATGCTCCGGCGGCCGCCCGACAGGTCGGAAAGGCAGGCGTGATGTTGGAGATCGGTGAGCCGGGCCCGGGCTTCGGGGCCACCCCGCCGTGGGGGCCGTGCGCGAGCCTGCCGGCGGTGACGATCACCGACGTCAAGGCGATCTGCACCGCTCCGGACGGGATCAGGCTCGTGGTCGTGAAGATCGAGACCAGCGACGCGGGGCTGTGGGGGGTGGGCTGCGCGACGTTCACGCAGCGCCCGCTCGCGGTCGTGGCCGCGATCGAGCATTACCTCAAGCCCTTCCTCGTTGGCCGGGACCCCGACGACATCGAGGACATCTGGCAGGCGTCGTTCGTCAGCTCGTACTGGCGTGGCGGGCCGGTCCTCAACAACGCGATGTCGGGCGTCGACGAAGCCCTGTGGGACATCAAGGGCAAGCGCGCCGGCATGCCCGTCTACCAGCTGCTCGGCGGCCGGGTGCGTCGCGCAGCAGACGTCTATGTCCACGCCAACGGCCGGGACGTGGACGAGCTCGAGGATCGAGTCCGCGAGCTCCGGGAGCATGGCTTCCGCTACGTCCGGTGCCAGGTGGAGGTCCCTGGCTACGCCACCTACGGACGTGGCAGCGCCGAGCCGACGGGAGCGGGGCACTCGACCGGGGACCGGCTCGACCTCCGTCAGGACGTGTGGGAGCCCGGGCCATATTGCCGCCTCGTGCCGCGCATGTTCGAGGCGGTCCGCACCCACCTCGGCGAGGAGGTCGAGCTCCTCCACGACGTCCACGAGCGGATCCCGCCGATCATGGCCATCCAGCTCGCCAAGGACCTGGAGCCGTACCGGTTGTTCTTCCTCGAGGACGTCTTCGCGCCGGAGGACCAGGAGTACTTCCGCCTGCTTCGTCCCCAGACGAGCACGCCCCTGGCGATGGGGGAGCTGTTCGTCAGCCAGGGCGAGTACGTGCCGCTCATCAAGGACCGCCTGATCGACTTCATCCGTGTCCACATCTCGGACATCGGTGGGATCACGCCGGCGCGGAAGCTCGCGGCCTTCTCGGAGCTGTTCGGCGTCCGGACGGCCTGGCACGGCCCGGGCGACGTCTCGCCCGTGGGGCACGCGGCCAATCTCCACCTGGACCTCGCCTCCAGCAACTTCGGGATCCAGGAGGCCTACCTGTTCCCGGAGCGGACGCGGGAGGTGTTCCCGGGCTGCCCCGAGATCCGTGACGGCGCGATGTGGGCGAACGACCGCCCCGGCCTGGGAATCGACATCGACGAGGCAGCGGCCGCCAGGTACCCATTCCCGGAGCATGTCTACAACGGAGCCTGGCCCGAGATCCGACGCGCGGACGGGACCGTGATCCGGCCGTAGGGCCGGGCTGCCGGGGCCGGCCGCCCGGACTCCTCCACGGCCGGCCGGCCCCCCTTCCGACCGCGCCGACGAGGCTGGGGTACCTATGCCACACTCCCGGCCATGGGTCTCCTGCTCGTGAGCTGCGGCCTGGCGCTCGCCGCGATCGGCACCTGGTCGGGCTACCGCAACGCCCGCGAGGCGATGATTCCGCTCCTGCACGAGGGCGACCCGACGCGGGCGGCGATCGACGCCTCGCGGCCGGTCCGCGAGCGCGCCGGCCTGCGGCAGACCGTCCGCTCGGCCGCCGTCGCCGTCGGCTGGCTGGTGCTGGCCCTCTACGGCCTCTTCCTGGCTTCCACCGGCTCCGTCGTCGGGGGCCTAGGGTGACCGCGGCGTCGGGAGTCCTCGAGCGCTACGAGGCCGTCATCGGCATCGAGGTGCACTGCCAGGTCCGGACTGCCAGCAAGATGTTCTGCGCCTGCGCCGTGCCGCAGCCGAGCGCCGCCCCGAACACGCACACGTGCCCCGTCTGCCTGGCGCTCCCGGGGGCCTTGCCGACCATCAACCGGGCCGCCGTGGAGCACGTCCTGACGACCGGGCTGGCGATCGGGGCGACGGTGCCGCCGGCCACCCGCTGGGATCGCAAGAACTACTTCTACCCGGACCTCCCGAAGGGCTACCAGATCAGCCAGTACGACCTCCCCCTGGGGTCCAACGGGTCGCTGACGGTGGACACGTCGGAGGGGCCCGTCACGATCGGGATCACGCGGGCGCATCTCGAGGAGGACACGGCGAAGCTGGTCCACGCGGCCGGCCCGGACGGGCGGCGGGTGAGCCTGGTCGACTTCAACCGGGCCGGCGTGCCGCTCATGGAGATCGTCACCGAGCCCGACGTGCGGACCGCCGAGCAGGCCCGGCGCTACGCAGAGGAGCTGCGGCTTCTCCTGCGGACCATCGGCGTCTCCGACGCCGAGATGGAGAACGGCCAGATGCGGGTGGAGGCGAACGTGTCGCTCCGCCGGCGGGGCACGGAGCCGTTCGGGATCCGGACCGAGGTCAAGAACATGAACTCGCTGCGGGCCGTCGAGCGGGCGATCGGCTTCGAGATCGAGCGTCAGGCGGCGGCCCTCGACGCGGGCGAGCCGCTGCGCCAGGAGACGCGCGGCTGGGACGACGCCTCCGGGACGACCTACGTGATGCGGGTCAAGGAGTCGTCCGACGACTACCGCTACTTCCCGGAGCCCGATCTCCCGCCGCTCCACCTCGACCCGGCCTGGCTCGACGCGCTGCGGGCGGCGCTCCCGGAGCTCCCGGCCGCCCGCCGGGCGCGGTACGTCGGCGAGCTGGGCCTCTCGCCGTACGACGCCGCCGTGCTCGCCGGCGACGAGGCGATGACCGTCGCGTTCGAGGCGATCCGCGCCGACGGCCCAGACCTCCCCGCGAAGGAGGTCGCGAACCTCGTGACCGGCGACTACGGCCGGGCGCTGAAGGGAACGTCGGAGCGGACGGCGGCCGGGCTGGCCGGCCGGGCCGACGCGGCGTCGCTGGCGCACGTGCTGCGCGAGGTGCTGGCCGGCCGCCTCAGCCGCGCGAACGCGAAGGAGGTCGTCGCCGAGCACCTGGCCGGGGGCCGGCCCGCCGCCCACGTCATCGCCGGGCGCGGCTTCGCCCAGATCTCCGACGCGGGAGCCGTCGGCGGCCTCGTGGACGAGGTGATCGCGGCCAACCCGGCGGCTGTGGCCGACTTCCGCGCCGGCAAGGCGCAGGCCGTCGGGTTCCTGGTCGGGCAGGTCATGAAGGCGTCGCGCGGCCAGGCGAACGCGTCGCTCGTGCAGGCAGCCCTGCGCGAGCGCCTGGGACCGGGGGGTGGAGCGTGACGCTGCTGGGCTACGGGCTGGTCGCGGTGGGGGTGGCCCTCTTCGCCCTCGGCTACGCCCGGGCGCGCGCGCCGTGGCGGCGCTACCAGGCCCTCAAGGCGCAGGATGCGAACGCCGAGCGCTACCGCGCCTGGCGCGGCGGCCCGGGATCGGCGGCGGACGAGAAGACCGGCGCGTCGGTCGCCATGGCGTTCCTGCGGCGGGAGGCCCGGACGTGGGCCGCGGTCGCCACCGTCGGCGCCGCCCTGGTGATCGTCGGGTTCATCCTCGCCGCGGGCTGAGCCTGCGCAGGTCGCGCCCCTGCGACGACCGCGCCCTGCGCGAAGGGGGTCGGCAGCCCGCGTGGTGTGCCGCCGCTCGGGCCGTCGGCGCGCGTCAGCCGCCCGGGCCGCCCAGGCGCCAGAGCTCCACGGAGAGGCACCGATCCATCACGACACCGACCCCGCCCGCGTGGGCGATCCGCGCTGCTTCCCAGCTTACGATCCCAAGCTGGAGCCAGAGGACCCGGGCGCCGCCGGCCACCGCCTCCGCCGCGTGGGGAGGGCACTCCTCGGCCCGCCGGAAGACGTCGACGACGTCGAAGCGCCCGGTAGCCGCGACCGCGGCGGCCACGTCGGGGAACGCGGGCACCCCGCCCACGGAGGCGAACCGCGGCGTCACCGGGACCACGTCGAGCCCGGCCCGGAGCAGGGCCAGGAAGACCTCCCGCGACGGGCGCCCGGGGCGGTCCGAGGCGCCCACGACCGCGACCCGCGGCCGGCTTCGCAGCAGCTCCGCGATCTCGACCTCGCCGAGGACGGGAACCGGCCCGCGGCCCTCCTGCAGGTCGAGGAAGGCCCGGGCCCGCTCCCGTTCGGCGCGCTCGTCGCCCGTCGTCAGGCGTTCGACTCCTTGTCGTACGGGATGCCGTCGGCAGCCGGCGGGATCGCCTTGCCGACCACCCCGGCCAGCACGATGATCGTGAGGATGTAGGGGAACATCCCGAAGATCTGGGCAGGCCAGCTGGCGATCCACTCGCCGATCTGGCCCGGCGGCGCGTCGATCTGGACGGCCTGCCCCAGCGTCCGGGCGCCGCCGAACAGGAGGGCGGCTCCGAACGCGCCGACCGGGGTCCAGCGGCCGAAGATCATGGCCGCGAGGGCGATGAACCCGACGCCGGCCGTCATGTTGTCCTGGAACGAGCCGACGGATTCGAGGGTCAGGTAGGCGCCCGCCAGGCCGGCGAACGCGCCGCCGAGGATCACGTTCCGATAGCGGGTCCGGATGACGTTGATGCCGACGGTGTCGGCAGCCTTCGGATGCTCGCCCACCGCCCTGGTCCGCAGGCCCCAGCGCGACCGGAAGAGCATGAACTGCAGGATGATCACGGCGAAGATGAGGCTCGTCTGGATCGGGCCCTGGCCGATGAGCGCGTTGAGCAACGGCCCCAGGACGGGAATGTCGACGACGGCCTCCGGGAGCGGGATCCCCTTGAGGGTCGGGGCGCCCGTGACGTCGGCGGTCGAGATCAGCAGCTGGTTGAAGTAGGCCGTGGCCCCCAGCGCCAGGATGTTGATGACCGTGCCGCTGATGATCTGGTCGGCCATCACCGTGATGGAAAGCCACGCGTGCAGCGTCGAGAGGAGCATCGCGGTCAGCACGGCGACCACGATGCCAAGGAGCGCCGCGGGCACGTCGCCGATGACCGGGTTCAGGTAGGCCCCGGTCAGGAACCCCGTGAACGCGGCCGAGAGGATCATGCCCTCGATGCCGATGTTGACGACACCGGAGCGCTCGTTCATCACGCCGCACAGCGCGCCGTAGGCGATCGGCACCGCGAAGCCGAGGATGATGTACGGCCGGCTGAGCAGGAACTCGACGAACCAGACGACGAGGTCGACCATCGCCGGGCCGTAGCCGAGGGCGACGAGGAGGGCAAGGAGCCCGAACGTCACGCCGAGAGTGATCGCCCAGGCCCGGCTGATGCGGAGGCGACCCCGCGCGACGGGGGCGGTCGTGGCGCTCATGCCGCGCTCCCGGCCGGCGTGGCCGGGCGCGGCGTCGCTCGTCGTCGCGCCGTGAAGGACCGCCGCAGGAACGGCTCGGCGGCCACGAAGAGGATGATCGCGCCCTGCACGATGAAGATGATGTCGATCGGGATGTCGGTCGCCCGCTGCATCGCCCCCGCGCCGGCGCGCAGGACGCCGAACAGGAGCGCCGCCCCGACGACGCCGAACGGGTGGACGCGCCCGAGGAGGGCGACCGCGATGCCGTCGAAGCCGTACGTCGTGTTGTACTCGGCCGGGTAGTTCTTGGTGATCCCAAGGATCTCGACGGCGCCGGCGATCCCGGCCAGCCCGCCGGCGATCGACATCGTGAGGACGATGATGAAGCCGGGCCGGATGCCGGCATAGCGAGCCGCGTTGGGGTTCGCGCCGGTCGTGCGGATCTCGAAGCCGAGCGTCGACTTGAAGAGGAGGAACCAGACCACCACCGCCGCGAGGAGCGCGACGATGATCCCCGCGTGCATTTTCGTCCCCTCCACGAGGATCGGAAGGGCCGCCTCCGGATAGACGTCCGGCGTTCGCGGGAAGGAGGCCCCCGGGTCCTTGAACCAGGTGCTCGCCAGGAGGTTCAGGCCGAGCGCGGCGATCGAGTTGAGCATGATCGTCACGACGACCTCGTGGGCGCCGCGCCAGGCCTTGAGGGCGCCGGGGATGAAGCCCCACGCCGCGCCGCCCAGGAAGCCCATGAAGAGCGACAGGAGCAGCAGCAGCGGGAACGGGAGCGCGATGCTCGAGCCGACGACCGCCGCCACGAAGGCGCCCACGAAGAACTGGCCCTGGGCGCCGATGTTGAAGAGCCCGGCCCGGAACGCGAAGGCCACGGACAGGCCGGTCAGGATGAGCGGTGTGGTCGCGTTCAGCGTGTTGCCGATCCCCCGGATGTCTCCCAGTGACCCTTCCAGGAGGGCGGCATAGGCCGTGATCGGCAGGAGGAGGTCGAAGCCGTCCTCCGAGAGCGCGCTCGAGAGCAGGATCAGCAGGGCCCCGACCAGCAGGCCCAGGACGACCGCGATGGCCGTGCCCACGAGCTGCTGGCGCCAGCCGCCGCCGGTCCCGACGAGCGCCGTCGCGTTGACACTCATCCCGCCGCCGGCGGGAGCGCTTGCCTCGGTCATGCCGCGCCCTCCTCGTCCGGACCGCCGGCCTTGCCGGTCGCCATGATCAGGCCGACCCGCTCCTTCTCCGCGCCGGCGGCGTCGAGGGTGGCAACCAGGCGGCCGCGGTACATGACGGCGATCCGGTCGCTGAGCTCCATGATCTCGTCGAGCTCGGCGGAGACGAGCAGGACGGCCGCGCCGGCGTCGCGCTTGGCGACGATCTGCTTGTGGATGAACTCGATCGAGCCGACGTCGAGGCCGCGCGTGGGCTGGTCGGCGACCAGGAGCGTGACCTCGCGACTGAACTCGCGGGCGACGATCACCTTCTGCTGGTTGCCGCCCGACAGCGTGGAGGCCGAGACGGTCGCCGACGGGGTCCGGATGTCGAAGGCCGGGATCAGCTCGTCCGCCCGTTCCGAGATGGCGCGCTCGTTGAGGACGCCGAACCGGGAGTACGGCTGATGGTAGTAGTCGGTCAGCACCAGGTTGTCGTCGATGGGGTAGGAGAGGACGAGGCCGAACCGCTGGCGGTCGCCGGGGATGTAGGCCAGCCCCCGGCCGGTCAGCTCGCGCACCGAGTGGTTCGTGACGTCGGCGCCGGCGAGGTCGGTGGAGCCCCCTGCCGCGTGGCGCAGGCCGACGATCGCCTCGACGAGCTCGGCCTGGCCGTTGCCGGCCACGCCCGCGATCCCCAGGATCTCCCCGGCGCGGACCTCGAACGAGCAGTCCTGCACGACGACGCTGCCGCGGTCATCGGCCACGGTGAGGCCATCCACGTTGAGCACGACGTCGCCCGGCGTCGCCGGCCCCTTCTCGACGGTGAGCGACACCTCGCGCCCGACCATCATCTCCGCGAGGTCCTCCTCGGTGGCGGTCTTGGGATCCGCCTCGCCGACGACGCGACCGCGCCGGATCACGGTGATCCGGTCCGCGATCTCGAGGACCTCGTAGAGCTTGTGGCTGATGAAGACGATGCTGGTGCCCTCGGCCGCGAGGCGGCGGAGGACGGCGAAGATCTCGACGGTCTCCTGGGGCGTGAGGACTGCCGTCGGCTCGTCGAGGATCAGGATGCGGGCGCCTCGGTAGAGTGCCTTGAGGATCTCGACCCGCTGCTGGATCCCGACCGACAGGTTGCCGACGAGCGCCCGCGGGTCGACGTCGAAGCCGAACTGGTCGGCGAGGGCCCGGATCTGGCCGTCCGCGCGCTTGGTGTCGAGGACGACCGGGTTGGCCATCGTCTCGTCGCCGAGGACGATGTTCTCGGTGACGGTGAAGACGGGGACCAGCATGAAGTGCTGGTGGACCATCCCGATGCCACGGGCGATGGCGTTCGCGGGACCCGTGATGCGGATCACCTCGCCGTCGATCAGCACCTCGCCCTCGTCGGGCTGGACGAGCCCGTAGAGGATGTTCATCAGGGTGCTCTTGCCGGCCCCGTTCTCGCCGAGGAGGGCGTGGATCTCGCCCGGCCGGACGTCGAGGTCGATGTGGTCGTTGGCGAGCACGCCGGGGAACTGCTTCGTGATCCCGCGCATGGCGAGCGCCGGCGGGGTCCGCGGCGCGGCCTGCGCGTCCGGCGCGTTCCCGCCGGGCGAGTGGTCGGCGATCTGGGTCACCGGCATCCTCCCTCATCGACTCCCGGTGAACGCCGACGGCGAGGCCGTGAGGGCCTCGCCGTCGATCTCTGCTGCGCTTGGTGGGGTGTTACTCGGTCTTGCCGTCGACCACGACGTTCGTCTTGATCGAGCCGTCCGCGAGACCCGCGAAGGTGTCGGCGAGAAGCTTGACCGTCTCGGCCGAGACCTTGTCGTCGTTCTCGTGGAACGGCGCAAGGGCGATGCCCTTGTTGGCCGCGTTGTTCGTCGTGAAGCCCGGGGTGAACTTGTCGGTCGCGATCCGGATCAGCGAGTTCTGGAGCGACGTGACGATGTCCTTCGTGGCGCTCGAGAGGAGGCACGGACCGGCCTCGGGGAGCGTGAAGAACTGGTCGGTGTCGACGCCGATCGCCAGCTTGCTGGCGTCGCACGCGGCGAGGAGGGCGCCGTTGCCGGTCAGGCCGCCGGCGGCGAAGATGATGTCCGCGTCCGCGTCGATCATCTGCTGGGCCGCCGCCTTGCCCTGCTCCGGCTCGACGAACGAGCTGGTGTAGGTGAACTTGACGGTGATGTCGGGCTTGGTCGCCTTGGCGCCGTTGATGTAGCCCTCGACGAAGCGCTCGACCGGCGGGACCACGAGGAGACCGCCGACGACGCCGATCGTGTTGGACTCCGTCACGGACGCGGCCAGGACGCCGGCCAGGTAGCCGGCCTCGTCCTCGGCATAGAACAGGCTCTCGCCGTTCGTCGTCCAGGACTCGTCGTGGCCGGCGCCCGGTGCGCCGTCGATGCTGATGAACTTCGCGTCCGGATACTCCTTCGCGGCGTCGCCCATGGCGTCGCCGAGGAGGAAGCCGACGCCGATGACGACGTCGTAGCCGTTGTCCGCGAACTCGGCGATGTTCTTCGCGTAGTCGGACTGACTCGTGGTCTCGATGTAGTCGGTCTCGAAGCAGGTCGGAGCGGCGGTCTTGGCGGCCTCCATGCCCTCGAATGCCGACTGGTTGAAGCCCTTGTCGTTGACGCGACCGACGTCGGTGACGAGGCCCACCTTGAGGGCCGTGTCGCACGTCGCCGCGGCGGGGGTCGGGGTCGGCTCGACCGACGGCTCGACCGAGGGCTCGACGGAAGCGGGCGGCGCGGGGGTCGCGGACGCCTCGGGGCTTGCGGTGGCGCCGCCGCCGCAGGCGGCGACGATGATGGCCAGGCCAGCGATCAGGCCCAGTCCGGCTCGTTTCTGCATGTTTCCTCCTGGTGAACCGTGCGAGGTTCACGTCCACGCCCGCCGGTCATGGTTCTCCTCCTGGCGCCGGCGGGCACTCCCTGCATGCTACCCCAACGCGATGCGCGTGACGCATACTCCCGCGCATGGAATCCCGCCCGATCGTCCTCGATTGCGACCCGGGCCACGACGACGCCCTGGCGATCACGCTCGCGCTCGCGCGACCGGAGCTGGACGTCCTGGGGATCACGACCGTCGGCGGCAACTCGCCGCTCGCGAACACGACGCGCAACGCGCTGCGCATCCTCGCCCTCCTCGGCCGCAGCGACGTGCCCGTCGCCGCCGGCGCCGAGCGCGCGCTCCTGCGCGAGAACTGGATCCCGGTGGAGTTCCACGGTGAGAGTGGCCTCGACGGCGCCGACCTGCCGGAGCCGGAGGCAGCGCCACGGGCGGAGGGAGCGCTCGCGCTCACGGAGTCCCTGGTGGCCGGCGCAGCGCGGCCGGTCACCCTCGTGGCGACCGGGCCGCTGACCAACATCGCCCTGTTGCTTCGCGCGCGCCCGCGCGTGCGCGAGGGGGTCGAGCGGATCTGCCTGATGGGCGGCTCGCTCGGCGAGGGGAACACCACGGCGTCCGCGGAGTTCAACATCTGGCAGGATCCGGAAGCGGCGGCGATCGTCTTCGGCAGCGGGATCCCGATCTCGATGATGGGCCTCGACGTCACCCACAGGGCGCTCTTCCTGGAGCCCGACGTCGCCCGCCTCGAGGCGCTCGGCACGCGCGTCGCGCGGATCTGGGTCGACCTGCTGCGCTTCTTCGCGGTGTATCACCGGCAGCGCTACGGCTGGGACGGCTCGCCGATCCACGATGCGGTTGCCATCGCGCACCTGGCCGTGCCGGGGCTCGTGACGACCCGCTCCCTGCGGGTCGACGTGGAGACGCAGGGCGAGCTCACGCGCGGACGCACCGTCGCCGACCCGGAGGGCCTGCGGGGCCTGCCGCCGAACGTGGAGGCCGGCATCGACATCGACCGGGCCCGCTTCGTCGACCTCCTGGTGGAGGCGATCGCTTCGTACGGCTGATCGCTGGCGGCCGATCGGGCGCGCGACGCTGGTCGGCCGGGATGCCCTCGTGCACGTGATCCCGGCGCGCACCTGGCAGCTGAGGCGACCGGCGCGCCCCAGGAGCGGATCGCCGGGCGGGTCAGCGTTCCCCGCGCTTCAGCTCGCCCAGGCGCGCGTCGGAGATCCCCAGGTGATGGGCGAGCTCGTGGCGCAGCGTCTCCTCCACGCCCTCGGTCAGCGCGGCCGGCCCCCGGTACGTCCGCTCCAGGGGACCCCGGTAGAGGGTGATCACGCTGGGGATGGCGGCGTGGCCGGCGCCGAGCGCCGTGCGCGGCACGCCGCGGTAGAGGCCAAGGAGGCCGCGGGCGCCCGTGGACGCCAGCTCCTCCGCCGTCGGTTCGTCGGCGATCACCACGGCCACGGTGGCCAGCTGCTCGCGGTACTCGTCCGGCAGCCGCTCGATCGCCGCCGTGAGGGCAGCCGAGAAGGGGTCGATCGAGTCCGGCGTCGGAGGTCCTGCTGGATGGTCCATGGTCGCAGGGTACCTGAGGCCCCCCGCACCACGTCGATTCGGCACTGCTGGCAGCCGGTCCGGTATGCTCGAGGGCCATGACGCTGACGATCGAGGCGACCGGCCTGCGCAAGCGCTACGGGAGCGTGGCCGCCCTCGACGGGCTCGATCTCGCGGTCCAGGAGGGGCACGTCGTCGGGCTGCTCGGTCCGAACGGGGCCGGCAAGACAACTGCGCTGCGGATCCTCGTCGGTCTCATCCGCGCCGATGCCGGCAGCGTCACGGTCGCCGGCGAGCCGGTGAACCAGCAGTGGGTCGCGGGCGAGCGCGTTGGCGCCATGGTGGCGACGCCGGTGCTCTACCCGCACCTGTCCGGCGTCGAGAACCTGCGCGTCCTCGCAGCCGCGTGGGGCTGGCCCAGGGCGCGCGCCGACGCCCGGATCGAGGCGACCCTCGACCTGGTGGACCTCGGCTCCGCCGGGGGCCGTGCGGCAAAGGGCTACTCCACGGGAATGCGCCAACGCCTCGGCATCGCCCTCGCGCTCCTCGCCGACCCGCCGACGCTGATCCTGGATGAGCCTGCCAACGGACTCGACCCCGCCGGCATCGTGGAGATGCGCGACCTCCTCGTTGCCCTCGCGAGCGGCGGCCGGACGATCCTTGTCTCGAGCCACCTCCTGACGGAGGTCGAGAAGACGTGCGACGAGGTCACGATCGTGGACCGCGGCCGGATCGTCGCGAGCGGGACACCGGATTCGCTGGCGGGCGGCGGCGAGCGGATCGAGCTGCACGTCGCGGCGGACGAGATCGCGATGGCTCGCCGCGTGCTCGAAGCGGCCGGGTTCCACGTCACCCAGCCGCCGGATCCCGCGGAGCTGTGGATCGGGGGCGCGCCGGACGGCTCGACCGTCGGACGTCTGCTCGCCTCCGTCGACTGCTACCCGGACGAGCTGATCCGACGGCGCGACTCCCTCGAGGACGTCTTCCTGCGGGTCACGGGCGCCCAGGACGAGCGCCCCTCGTGAGGCATCTGCTGGCGGCTGACTGGGTTCGCTTCGGACGTCGCCGGGACCTGCGAATCCTCGTCGCCCTCGTCCCGGTCGTCCTCGCCGTCATGTTCGTCTCCGAGTTCAACGCGGTCACGACGCCGCCGAACCTGGAGGGGTTCATCTCCGACCCGCCGGATCCCGCCCTGGAGGCCGAGATCCGGGCCCAGATGCTTGCCGACTGGAGGCTGCAGATGGCCACGGCGCTGCCGGCGTTCGCGTTCCCCGCAAGCCTCGTCAAGGTCGCCGGCAACGTCGGTCCGGTGGTGCTCCTCGCGATCTACCTGGTCACGGCGCTCATCGCCGGCGAATTCGAATGGGGCACGGTCCGCACGCTCCATTTGACGTCGAGCCGGGGCCGAACGCTCGCGGTTCGTGTTGCGGTCGTCGTCGGGCTGATCGGCCTGGTCTTCGCGGCCGCCCTCGTCCTCGCGGCGATCATCCCGTTCCTGCTGTCCTTCGACGGGCGGCCGCTGCAGGAGTACGCGGCTCCCGTGCCCGGCCTGCTCTTCGAGATCGGGATCCGACTCGTCGTGGTCCTGCCGTTCATCGCGATCCCCGTCCTCATGGCGATCCTGGCGCGATCGATCGGGTTCGCGTTCCTCCTGACGCTCCTCTTCTTCGTGGCCGACCTCGCCCTCACCGGGGCCCCGTTCTGGTCGACGAGCCCCCTGCCGTGGATACCCGCTCTCACGGCGTCCGGCTCGATCTCCCGCCTGGTCGGCCCCCCGGATGCCCCATTGGCGTCGCTCGTCCCTGCCGGCGTGTCGTTTGGCGCCGTGGCGGCCTGGGCGGTCCTGCCGAGCCTTGTGGCGATCGCTCGCTTCCGCCGCCTCGACCTGAACGAGTAGCCGCAGGCGGACTGGGCCGGCCTTCGACTCGTCGGCAGCCTCGACCTTCCGCGACGAACCCGGGAGACGAGCGGGCGCACGCGGTCCGCTGATGAGGTCGCGGCAGGCGCCGGGGGTCAGGGCTGCGGGTCAGGGCTGCGGGTCAGGGCGCCCGGTCGGCGGAACCGTCGGCACGGTCGGGGTCGATGGCGTCGAGGAACCGGACCACGGCTTCCACGCTCAGGGCGCGCCAGGCGGCCACGGGTCGGTCAGGGCCGGTCGCCGCCGCCGCACGCGCGGCAAGCGCCGTCGCCACGGGCTCCAGCCGTTCTCGCTGGCGCCGGACGAGGAGGCGTCGGTCCCCGCCGCGTCGCTCGAGGAGCAGCAGCTTGACGAGGAAGGCCGTTCGCATCTCGCGGACGTGGTCGACGGGTCGCGTGAGCCACTCCGCCACCATCTCCGCGCCGGCCGGCGTGGCCTCCAGGATGACGCGGTTCGGACCCTGCCCCTCGGCGAAACCCACGGATCGGATCAGGTTCGCTTCCTGGAGCCGGGAGATCGCCCGGTAGACGAGCGGCCCGGAGCTGGACCAGGCCGCCCCGATGGATCCGCCCCGGCGCAGCTCGCGGACGATCGTCCAGCCGTGGGTCGGGGCCTCGCTCGCGAGCGCGAGAACGACCCACTCGGTGAGGTTCAGCTCCGTCCTTGGTGGGCGCATCTCACTCCTGCTGATCCGCTCCTTCGAGTAGTCAATCATCGGCTACTATGGAGCAACCTGCCACACACCACGTCCGGGTGAAGCCGACCATGAGATCCCGCCTCGCCGTCCTCGTCGCCGTCCTGGGCTTCATCGTAGCGGCCTGCTCGGGCGGCGCGTCGCCGTCGCCGAGCAGCCCATCCGCGACGCCGTCCGCCACGCCCTCGAGCGCGCCGGGATCGGCGACCCCGGCCGCGGTCGACCTGACCATCTACGGTGCCGCGTCGCTCAAGGGAGCGCTGGAGAAGGCGAAGCCCGCCTACGAGGCCGCGGTCCCGGGCACCACGCTGACGATCTCGACGGACGCCTCGTCCGCCCTGGCGACGAAGATCGAGCAGGGCGCCCCGGCGGACGTCTTCCTCTCGGCCGACACGAAGAACCCGCAGGCGCTGGTCGACAAGGGGCTGACGGACGGCCCGGCCGTGACCTTCGCCGGCAACACGCTGACCGTCATCGTCCCGGCCGACAACCCGGCCGGGATCACGACGCCGGCCGACCTCGCGAAGGCCGGCGTCAAGATCATCGCCGCCGGCGACGAGGTGCCGATCACGAAGTACGCCACGCAGCTCGTCGACAACCTCGCCAAGGAGCCCGGCTACCCGGCCGACTTCGCCGCGGCCTACGCCGCCAACGTCGTGTCCAAGGAGGACAACGTGAAGGCCGTGGTCGCCAAGAACGAGCTCGGCGAGGGCGATGCGGGCATCGTCTACGTCACCGACGCCGCCGCGTCCACGAAGGTCGCGACCGTCGAGGTTCCTGACTCGGCCAACGTCCTCGCGGCGTACGCGGGCGTGGTGGTGAAGGGGTCGCCGAACGCCGCAGCCGCCCAGGCCTTCCTGTCCTGGCTCGCCGGGCCGGACGGCCGGGCGATCCTCGCCGGCTTCGGGTTCCTGCCGCCGGCGTCGTGACCGAGGAGGCTGCCGGCCACCCCGCCACGGGGCCCGCGGTCGGCCACTCGACGTCGAACCGGCGATCGGCCGGGCGGTGGGGCGAGCGCTCCCTCTTCGCGCTCGCGGGCCTCTTCGCCCTCTTCCTCGGGCTGCCCGTTCTCACGCTCGTGGTCCGGGCCGTCGTCGACGGGTCGCTCCGGGTCGCGCTCGTCTCGCCGGTCGTCCTCGACGCGCTCTGGCTGAGCCTCGTGACCACGGCCATCAGCCTCGTGATCACGGTGACCCTGGGCCTGCCGCTGGCCTTCGTGCTGGCCCGCCGGCAGTTCCGCGGCAAGGGCCTCGTCGAGACGATCGTCGACCTGCCGATCGTGCTGCCCCCGTCGGTGGCGGGGCTCGCCCTCCTCCTCGTCTTCGGCCGCCGGGGGCTGCTCTCGGCTCCCTTCGAGGTCCTCGGCGTCTCGGTGCCGTTCACGACGATCGCGGTGATCCTGGCCCAGACCTTCGTGTCGGCGCCCTTCTTCATCCGCTCGGCCAGGACCGGGATCGCCGGGGTCGACCGCGATCTGGAGGACGCGGCGCGATCCGACGGCGCGTCGGAGCCGCAGCTCTTCCGCGCCGTGACGGTTCCGCTGGCGGGGGCGGCCCTGGCGGCCGGCCTGACCATGAGCTGGGCCCGGTCGCTCGGGGAGTTCGGGGCCACGATCATGTTCGCCGGCAACGTGGAGGGCCGGACGCAGACGCTGCCGCTGGTGGTCTACGGCGAGTTCCAGGGGGGGAACCTCGACGCGTCGATCGCTGCCGCGGCGATCCTGGTGCTTGCGGCCTTCGGCGTCCTCGTCGCCGTCCGTGTCTTCCACTGGGGCCGGGTGCTCGAGGCGCGGGGCGTCGTCTGACGCGACGATGGTCACTCGTCGGCTGGCGTCGGATCAGCCCCCGACGGCACCAGTCCGCAGTCGGGCGTGGTGCAGAGCTCCAGCCCCAGCTGGGCCAGCCCCTCGGCCAACGGCGTGAACCCGAGCCATCCGCCGAAGCTGCGACTCGTGACGCCCGCCGGAATCCCGCGCACGAGCACGGCGCCGCCGGAGTCTCCGACGCCGACCTGGACACGCGCGCCGATCATGCACGGGAAGTACGCGCCGTCCTCCGGGTGGAGGTATTCGCCCTTCTCGGCCACCGTTCCACTCCGGTAGGTGTTTCGGCCGTCGATCTCGACTTGGTCACCGATGGCGATGTCGGCACAGGCCAGCGGTCGCGTGCCCGGCGGGATGATCCGGTAGCCGGCCGTGCCCAGGTCCACGACGTTCAGATGCCCCCACGGGATGCGGTCCACCGCGACCACCAGGTAGTTCAGGTCGGACGCCGCGCACGTGTGCCCGGGGTACGGACACGAGGCATCGCGGGCGGCCGGTCCGAAGACGCCGCGCACGGTCGTGCCGTCCGGGTCGTAGGCCACGGTGCCCTCGCTGGTGCAGTGGCCGGTGGAGGTGAGCACGATCGCATCCCCGCGCCGGGCGTAGAACCCGCCGGCACACGCTCCCCAGAGCTGCTGGCCGGCGAGCACCGGCGGGTCGTACACGGGGGTGCTGCGCCGCGGCTGCGTGACTGCGCGGACGATCGAGAAGACGGCGACCCCGAGCAGGAGTCCCAGCAGTACGACGCCGAGGATCCGGAGAACGCGGCCGCGCGCCCCCACCGGCGTCCTCACCGCTCGCGTCACTGCCGTCCTCGCTCAAGGTTGGGGTCGCACCCGCGGACCCGGTGAGCCAGATCGTCGCCGGCACTCGCGGGCCCCGCAACCCTGACGATCGGGCATCCTCGATGGGCCGGGGTGTGGTGCAGGAGCCTCGGGCGCGGCCGCGTGCCGCACCGTGCCCGCCCGCCGGCCGCCCTGGACGTTGACGACCCTCGGCGACCGAGGTTCGTCGCGGTTCCATCGGTCGACCCGTGGGAACTGCCGGACACCGGCTCGACGTCCACGGCCCGGGTGACCGGGGCAGCGGGCCTGGCCGAGGCTCGCCCTACGGAGTCGGAGTCACCTGGATGATCGGGGCCATCTCGACCGACCCTTGGCGGGCGCTCATCACGAAGGCGTAGAGGCCGAAGATGGGCACCACGACGAAGACGACCACCATGACAGCGGTCACGACCGACTTCTGGAACCGGGTCCACCTGGCCGAGAACCACACGAGCACGAGGCCCACGAGAGGACCGACGAACGGCAGGAGCACCGCCCCGACGGTGAGCAACAGCACCGCGGCGGTCTCGTTCGCGCCCCAGGGTGGACGTCCCTCGATCGGCTCGGGCGCGGGACCGGGGCCCGGGGCGGGCGCGATCGCGTCCGGCGCCCCCTCGGCGCCGACGATCTCCTCGGGCGAGCCGAGTCGCTCGAGGACGTTGCGGACGGTGAGCTCGTCCCTTCGGCCCGCCTCCGCGAGGGACGCGGCGATGTGCTCGCGAACCTCGCCCACCAGCTCGGCGCGCCGGTCGACCGGAAGTCGCGCGGCGGCGGCATCCAGGCGGCCGAGATAGTCGTCCACGAGCGCGTCAGCGTCCACCAGCATCGCCTCCGTGGTTCGCCTCTCCGAGCAACGCGTCGACGGCGTCGCGAAACCGGGCCCAGTCGCCGCCGAAGGCGTCGAGCGCCCTCCGTCCGGCGTCGGTGATCTGGTAGTAGCGGCGCGGGGGCCCCGCGTCCGACTCGCGCCAGGTGGTCGTCACCAGGCGATCGCGCCGCAGCCGGGCGAGCAGGGGGTAGATCGTGCCCTCGCTGGTCACCAGCTCACCGGCATCCGCCAGCACCCGGACGATGTCGAAGGCGTAGGACTCACCGCGGCGGAGCACCGCGAGGACGCAGTGCTCGAGGACGCCGCGACGCAGCTCGGTCAGGGTGTTACGTGTCTCGCCGGGTACCATGTCACGCATGATACCTTGGCAGGCGCGGCTGTCAAGCGTCTGGACTCGTCCGCGGTGGCCGTGTCGTCGATCGTCAACCCATCGTGCAGACCACCGCCCGGACGGCAGCAGGCAAGACCGGCAGCCGTTCGCCGCGAGGTCGACGCGGCACCGATCGTCGGTGGGGGATCCGCCGCCTGCGGGCCAGCCGGGGACACCGGCAGCTCGAGGTCTTCGGCCTGCTCCCGTGCGCTGCGCCTGCCGCGATGGGAACGCGGCTGCTTCCATGCCAGTCGCCCCCGAGGACGGTGGCGAGCAGTACCCAGTCGAGGAAGCCGGATCGTCCGGGTTGCGCGGTCGGTGATGGCCAACGATCATCCGATCCCGGAGCCCGCCGTGCGACGCCCGCGCGGGTGACCCTGCCCCGGGGACGAGGAGAGCAGTGACGCGAGAGCTGAGGACGAATGCGGACGCGCGCGCCCGCATTCTCCGTCTCCTCGCGGTCGTCCTGGGGGGTCTGCTGCTCGGGATCGGCTCCTTCTCCATCGTGAGCGCCGCGATGCAGCCGCGACGCACCACGGAGGTGTACGACCCGCCGGTCCTCGCCGGCCAGCATCTCTGGGGCTACTGCTCCGGCGGGTTCTACGCCCGGCGCGGCGACACGATCGTGCTCACGTCCACCGGTCACTGCACCAGCGAGGGCACCGTGGCCTACGACCCGGACGGCACCACCGTGCGCGGCGTCTTCGGCCCGGCTGCCCGGGATGCCTCGTGCCCGTATCCCGGGCACACGTGCGCGTCGTCGGACATCAACTACCTGGTGGTCGCGAAGGACCGCATCCCGTGGGGGCACCTCAACGTCGTGGACCTCGGCACGGCCGGCTACCGGATCATCCCGCCGGGCACGCGGCCGCTCGCCTGTGCCGACGTCGCCATCGGTGACGAGGTCGAGATCGACGGCCGGAACGTCTACCGGAGTGGAACGGTGGCCGAGAAGGGCCAGTACCTCCACCCGGAAGATGGCATCTCCTTCCCGTGCATGATCGCCGCGCGCATCGGGGTCGGCGTCGGGGACTCCGGCGGCGCGGTCCTCGTGCGGGGGATCCCGGCGGGGGTCACGAGTCGCAGCTTCGACGGATGGCTCGGCTTCACGCCGCTGGCCGAGGGCCTGGCCCAGCTGGGGCTGGAACTCTGCACCACGCCCGACTGCGGGCTGACCCCACCCGCGTATCCCTGAGAGCCCGCGGCCTCGAGGACGCCGTCCCTCGCTGGGCGTGCCGCCCCCGACCGGGCCCGCACGTCCTGCGCGGGCTGCCATTGCCCTCCCGTGACGACCCTCAGGGCCCGGGACGTCACGCACCTCCACCTGCCGATCGCTCGGAGGTCGGGCACGGCAAGCTGGCCCGTGCGCAACGAGGCTAGCCTGTCGAACGCACCTCGTCCGGGTGCGCGACGGCGACGACGACCAGTCCGTCGATGCCAGTGACGTCGTCCGGGTTGCAGGTATACAGGGGCAGGTCGTTCGCGATGGCGATCGCGGCGATCATCGCGTCATGGGCGCGGGCGGACGTCGTGCGTCCCGCCCGCCGGAGCGATGCTGCGACCTGGCCGAAGGCGCGGGCCCCGCCGGGTCGCCGCCCGGGTCGTCGTCCCCGGCTACCATTGACCTCCCGTGACGACCCTGGCCCCGAACGACTTCACGCATCTCCACGTCCATTCCGAGTTCTCCCTCCTGGACGGGCTCGGCCGGATCACCGACCTCGTGGACGAGGCCGAGCGGCTGGGCTTCGACTCGCTCGCCCTGACCGACCATGGCGCCCTTTACGGCGCCGTCGCCTTCTACCAGGCGGCCCGGGCCAAGGGGATCAAGCCGATCATCGGCGTGGAGACCTACGTCGCCCGCCGCTCGATGCGCGACAAGGAGGGGAAGGCCGACGCCCAGCCGTACCACCTGGTCCTCCTCGCGCAGGACCTCGTCGGGTACCAGAACCTGTGCCGGCTGATGACCGACGCTCACCTCGACGGCTACTACTACAAGCCCCGCATCGACCGCGAGCACCTCGCGCGCCACGCGGAGGGGCTGGTCGGCCTGTCGGCGTGCCTCGGCGGCGAGATCCCCAAGGCTCTCGAGGTGGACGACTGGGAGCAGGCGCGCCACCTGGCCGGGGAGTACGGCGACATCTTCGGGAAGGACCGCTTCTTTCTGGAGCTCCAGGACCACGGGCTGCCCGAGCAGGCGGCCCTGAACCCGAAGCTCCTTCGGCTGGCGGGCGAGACGGGCCTGCCCCTCGTCGTCAGCAACGACCTCCACTACGTCCACAAGAGCCAGGCCGAGGCCCACGACGTGCTGCTGTGCGTCGGCACGGGCAGCAACCTGGACACCCCGGGGCGGCTGCGGTTCGAGACCCAGGAGTTCTACCTGAAGTCGACGGCCGAGATGTTCGCCCTCTTCCCCGACCAGGTGGAGGCCTACCGGAACACGCGGCGGATCGCCGAGATGGTGGACCTCGAGCTGCCCCTCGGCCAGCTGCGGATCCCGCACTTCCCGGTTCCCGATGGCGAGACCGTCGAAAGCTGGCTGCGCGCCGAGTGCGAGCGGGGCCTCGCGCGCCGCTACGGGTCCGTCACGCCCGAGCTCCAGGAACGCCTCGACTACGAGCTGGGTGTCATCACGCGGATGGGGTACGCCGGCTACTTCCTGATCGTGGCCGACTTCGTCCGCTTCGCCCGCGAGCAGGGGATCCAGACCACCTGCCGGGGCAGCGCCCCGGGGTCGATCGTCACCTACACGCTGGGCATCACGCCGGTCGACCCGATCCACTACCAGCTGCCGTTCGAGCGCTTCCTCAACCCCGACCGGGTGACCATGCCGGACATCGACGTGGACTTCGAGGACGGCCGCCGCGACGAGGTCATCAACTACGTCAGCCGCAAGTACGGCGCCGACCACGTCGCCCAGATCATCACCTTCGGCACGATGCTCGCGCGCGCGGCCATCCGCGACGTAGGCCGGGTCCTCGGAAGCTCCTACGGCGATGTCGACCGGATCGCGAAGGCGGTCCCGAACCAGCTGGGGATCCGGCTCGACGAGGCGCTCGAGATCAGCCCACAGCTGAAGGACATGTACACCGGCGACCCGTCGGTCGCGCGGATCATCGACTTCGCGAAGCAGCTGGAGGGCGTCGCCCGGAACGCATCGACGCATGCCGCCGGGGTCGTGATCAGCCGGGAGCCGCTCACCGAGCTGATGCCGCTCCAGAAGGCGACGAATTCCGACGCCACGATGACCCAGTACGAGATGCACGGGATCGAGGCCCTGGGGCTCCTCAAGTTCGACTTCCTGGGCCTCTCCAACCTGACGATCCTGCGCGCGGCGGTCGACCTGATCCGGGAGCACCGCGGAGTCGAGATCGACCTCGAGCGGATACCCCTCGACGACGCGAAGACGTTCGAGCTCCTCGCCTCGGGCGAGACGACCGGCGTCTTCCAGCTGGAGTCGGCGGGGATGCGGCGCTACATCCGCGAGCTCCGCCCCACGTCGGTCTACGACCTCGCCGCCATGGTCGCGCTCTACCGGCCGGGCCCGATGGACAACATCCCGGCCTACATCCGCCGCAAGCACGGGCAGGAGACGGTGACCTACCTGCACCCGCTCCTCGAGCCGTTCCTGGAGCGAACGCACGGGATCTTCGTCTACCAGGAAGACATCATGGCCGCGGCCACCGCCCTCGGCGGCTTCAGCGGCCCCGAGGCGGACACGCTCGGCTATGCGATCCGCAAGAAGAAGTCGAGCGTCCTGCGCTCGATGAAGGACAAGTTCGTCACGCAGGCCAACGAGCGGGGCGTCCGGCCCGAGACGATCGACGCCGTCTTCAAGGCCTTCGAGCCGTTCGAGCGCTACGGGTTCAACAAGGCCCACGCCACCACGTACGGCCTCGTCGCCTACCAGACCGCCTACCTCAAGGCGAACTTCACGGTCGACTACATGGCCAGCGTCCTGACGGCGTTCCGGGACAACGCCGAGAAGGTGGCGGCCGCAGTCGCCGAGTGCCGCCGCCTGGGCATCGCGGTCCTGCCGCCGGACGTCCACGCCAGCCATCTCGAGTTCACGGTGGAGGGCGAGGCGATCCGCTTCGGGCTGCTGGCCGTGAAGAACGTCGGCCACGGGGCGATCGAATCGATCATCGCCGCCCGGGAGGAGGGGGGCCGCTTCCGTTCGTTCGCCGACTTCTGCAACCGGATCGACCTGCGGCTCGTGAACAAGCGGGTCCTGGAGTCGCTGGTCAAGGTCGGGGCGCTGAGCGCCTTCGGGCACCCGGCCCAGCTCCTGCTGGCCCTCGACGACGTTCTCGCCGCCGCCCAGGCGGACCAGCGCGAGCGGGCCTCGGGCCAGATCAGCTTCTTCGACCTCGCGGCCGAGCCCGCGGCCCTCGAGGCACCTCTCCCGGCGGCGACGGAGGTCCCCGTCCGCGAGCGCCTCCGCTGGGAGAAGGAGCTGCTGGGCCTCTACCTGTCGGATCACCCGCTGGGCGAGGTGGCGGAGCAGATCGGCCGGTTCGTCACCGCGTACTCCGGCGAGCTGAAGGACGAGTCGCTCGACGGCGAGCGGGTCGTCGTCGGGGGCGTCGTGACCGGCGTTCGCACGGTCATCACGAAGGCGCGGGCGACGATGGCCGTCGCGACGCTCGAGGACCTGCAGGGCTCGGTCGAGGTGGTCGTCTTCCCCAAGCTCTACGAGCAGACGGGCGCGACGTGGCAGGACGGCGCGATCCTCCTGATCGCCGGCCGGATCGACCATCGCGGCGAGGAGGTCTCCCTGCTGGCCGACCTGGTCCGGGACTTCGACGCCGCGAGCGTCGCGGGCGAGGAGTCGTTCGCCGCGGAGGTCGCCGCGGCCGACCGGGGCCGGGGGAGGGGCCGCGCGGGCGGCCCCGGCGGCGGCCGGGGCAACGGGAACGGTTCGGGCGCGGGGGCCGGACCGCGGGGCGCCCCGGCCGGCGGTCCGTCGCCGACCTCGCCGATCCGCGACGCCGGCCAGGCCGCCACCGCCATGCAGCCCGATGCCGGGCAGGCCGCCGTGCCCGCCGCCGGAGGCCCGCGGCCGCGGCCGCCGCTGGGCGCCCCGGAGCCGGTCCCCGGCTCCCAGGAGCCTGCCGACCTCGCGGCCGTGGCGCCCGACCGGGAGGAGCCGCCGCTGCCCGAGGAGGCGCGCGCCGCGGCGCTCCAGGTCGCGTCGGCGCCGACGGCCCCGCGCGAGGCGGGACCCGGTGGACGTCTCCACGTGCGCTTCGCCGTCGGGTTGCCGACCGACGAGCTGCAGGCCGCGATGGCCACGGTGCGCGACGTGCTGCGCAGCCGCCCGGGACAGACGCTCGTGACGGTTCACCTGCCGCAGGGACCGGGGCGCTCCGCGCTGCCGATGGACCTGCGGGCGGGCGTGGCCTACGACGCCGAGCTGGCCGCGGAGGTGTCCCGGCGCGTGCGTCCCGGGCTCGTGGAGCTCGCGCTTTCCGCCGACGCCGACGGGGCTTCCGCCTCGGCTTGACCGCGGGGGCGGTGCCTGGCCCGCGCTGCCCGGTCAGCCCTCCTGGACGGCCCGCATGGCCCGCACCACGGAGAGCTGCTCGCGGTGCTCCGCGCGGATCGTGTCGAAGTCGGCCGGCTCGATGTCCAGCTCGGTGGCGATCTGGTTCAGGACCGCGGTCTCCGGCGACGAGATCTCGTCGTTGGCAGCCGCGACCTGGAAGCAGGCGCGAAGGACGCCGAGACGCTGCTCGGGGGTCGCCACGCGCTTGAACTCGCGGGTCACCAGGTAGTCCTCGGTCGACCCGAAGAGCCTCGCCTGCTGCCGTGCGATCTCGACGACGATGACGGCCTCGGCCTCGGAGACGCCGGTGCGTTCGACGAGCGTCCGCTCCATGAGCGCGACCTCATCGTCGCTGATCGCCATGTCGGCGTTCGCGGCGCGGCTCACGACGTACGCGGCGCCGGCGAGGAGCCGGGCCCGGTCGGGGGGCAGCGCCTCCAGCTGGGCCACGATCCTGCGGACCGTCGCGGTCTCGGCCGCGGGGGTCGGGGGGGCCGGGGTCGGCGTCGGCGCGGCGGGGGTGGCAGGGGCTTCGTCTCCGCCGAAGAGGCGGCGCAGGAAGGACATCGTGAGCTCCGGTGCGGGGGCGGGCCTGGGTCCCGCGGAGCGTAGCGCAGGTGGGGCCGACGGGCGCGCGGCGCTACGGCGTGGCGGGGTCCCCGAGCGCATCCGTGAAGAAGGCGACGAGCCGCCGCTCGTATTCCTCGGGCTCGGCGAACGCTGCCTGCACGTGCTCGGCGCCCGGAACGAACCAGGGCTCGACACCCTGGCCCTCCCGGCCGACCTCAGCTTCCCGGGCGAGCGCGAGGTCGAGCGCGTGGTGGGGCTGGACGCGGGTGTCGGCGATGCCGTGGACGATCTGGAAGTCGCGCTCGCCGATGGCGGCGACCGCCCCGCTCGGGCTCAGGGCATCCAGGTCGATCCCGTAGAGGCGGGCCCAGAGCTTGCCGCCCGGCGTCAGCAGGTCCGGGTAGCCGGCGCGGCGGACCTCCTCGTTGATCGCCACCGTCAGGTCGGCGTACCCGCTGTCCTCCCAGGTCGCCGCGACGGCCGGCTCCTGCCCCGCGGCGATGACGACGGTTGCGGCACCGTTCGACTCTCCCAGCAGGCCGATGCGCGATGCGGGGAGGCCGCGGGCGCGCAGCCAGTCCCAGGCGCCGAGCGCGTCCCGGTGCTCCTCGATCCCGCCGGTGTAGCGGCCGTCGATGACCTCCGAGTCGCCCATGTCGCGCACGTCGACGAGGAGCACGGCGAAGCCGTTCCGGTGGAGCATCCCCGCCGGGAGAAGCACGACGGGGTCGCGCCGGCAGCTGCCCATGCCGTGGACCAGGACCACCGCCGCCGCGTCGGGCCGGTCGGCCGGCACCCACCACGCGACGAGGTCGACCCCATCGCGGCTCGGGAACCGGACCTCCTGGTAGTCGGGCATCGCGTACGGGGCGGTGTCGAACCCCTCGGCGGTGAAGACATCGGAGATGCCGGCCGTCCCGAACGAGGCCGGCGTGTACGCCTGGAAGCGCTGGCTCCCGTCGTCGAAGGTCCCGCAGCGAGCCTCGACCTTCGAGACGACGTCGAACAGGAGCCAGCTCATCCCCGCGTACGCCAGCACGCCGAGGACGACGACTCCTCCGAGCAGCACGCCTGCGACTCGTCGACCGCTCATCGCACGCCACCTCCCGGTCTGCTGGCGATATGCCGCAGCGTGCCCGCCCGGGGAGGCGGACAGGGAGTGCCGGAGGTCACGTCGCGGGAATCGGCGTCCGGAGCTCGGGCGCCGCCGCTTCGCCGGCGCTGCCGTCTCCGCGCAGGCGTCAGTCGGGCGGCGGCACCGGCGGAAGGCGCAGGTCCAGCTGCACCTCACCCGTGCCCGGGCGCGGCGGCCCGGCCGGCCGCGGCGCGCCCGCCTGCCGCCGAACCCGCGGACGCGGTGCCGCCTCCACGTCCTCGCCCAGGAGGGGTGCGCCCACCGTCGCGGCCAGGCGCTCGGCGAGCGGCCACCAGTCGAACGAATCGGTGATCGCGGACGCCGGGAGCGTCACGAGCTGCTCCGGGCGCACGATGGTCGGCAGCACGCTGTCCAGGATCCCCTCGATCAGCTCCCGGAAGGCGTTGTTGGTGGTGCGGATCCCGTCCTCCCGGAGAGGGATGTCGGGCATCAGGCGGACGACGAGGTCGTACGTGCCGCCCCAGTTCCGCACCAGCGGCTCGATGTCGAAGCGGTCGACGCCGCCGCACGCCCGGAGGTAGTAGGCGTAGTTGTCGACGACCCCGCGGTCGGTCACGAGGACCTCGGCCTTCGGCGCCAGCTCCAGCTCCTGCCGGACCTGGCTGACGAGGACCCAGAGCTGGGCCTCGCCGGTCGCGCTCTCGTTGATGCCGAGCGGGTTGTCGCGGACGACCTCGCGGGCGAACTCGACGGAGCGGCCGGCGCGCTGGATCGTGTGGGCGAAGGCGTACGCGGCCGTCGTCTTGCGGATGCCGTGGGACCCGATGAAGGCGATCTTGGCGCGGCGGGGCCAGGCGGTCACCCGACGAGCCTAGCGCGTCTCGCGCCGCGCCGGGCGCCGGGCTCGCGGCGCCTGCACCGAACGGCGCCCGTGGTCACCGGCCGGGCGGCAGGGCCGCCGCCAGGAAGGCGCGAAGACGCTCCGCATACCCCTCCGGATCGGCGAAGTAGGCGCCCGTGTGGCCCGCGCCGGGCACCAGGACGTACGTCGCGTTCGCGCCGGCGGCCCGCGCCATGGCCGCCCCGTCGGTCGGCTTCACCGCCGTGTCGTCGGCCCCGGCGATGAACAGGAGCGGCCGCGGCGCCAGGGCCCCGACGGCCTCGGCCGGCACGACCGTGGCCGGATCGGTCCCCGACAGCACCCGGTAGAGGAACAGGGCGTAGGAGACGACCGGGCCGGGCACGTGCCACGTCGATCCGATGCCGGCGCCGAGGGTGTCGGACAGGTCGGCGAAGGCGGAATCGAGGACGAGGGCCTCGATGTCCGGCGTGCGGGCCGCGGCAAGGATGGAGGCCGCGGTCCCCATGCTGAAGCCCAGGACGGCCACGTGACGAGCCCCGCGCGCGCGGACCGCCGCCACCGCGCCGAGGACGTCGTCCTGCTCGCGCGCCCCGAAGGTGAGCGTGTCGCCGTCGCTCTCGCCCTGGGCCCGCAGGTCGAAAGCCAGGACGTCGAAGCCGTCGGCGAGCAGCTTCGCGGCCAGCGGGAGCGCGATCCCCCCGACGAGCCGGTTGCTGTCGATGCCCGGCACGAAGACGACGGCGCGGCCGGTGGGGCGCGGCGCCTGCATGTACCAGCCGCGCAGGGTCGTCCCGTCGAGCGGGCTCTCGAACGCGATCTCCTCGAACCCGAGCCCGTGGCGTCCCGGGTCGTCGTCGAGCGGCACGCGCGGCGGGTGGACCCGCGCCCACATGAGCGCCACCGGCACGACGAGGACGATCCCGGCGACCAGCAGGACGAGTGACCGGCCGTGCCGGCGCAGGAAGCCCCTGGATCGGCGTGCGGCTGCCAGGGCGTGCGGTGGACCGCCGTCGTCGGCTGGCGGAGCGGTGGCGGGCACGTCGGTCGCCATGTCCGCATCGTCGCAGGGCGGCATGCGCCCGCCAGAGCCGTTCGGCAGGCTCGCGCGGGAGGCGCGGACGCCCTCGGCTAGACTTCGGCGTGGCCCGGGATGGCGGAACGGCAGACGCACCCGACTCAAAATCGGGCGGGGGGAACCCCATGGGAGTTCGAATCTCCCTCCCGGGACCACCGGTGGGAGCACAAGTCCTCGCGGGATGGGACGCGCACCGGGCGTCCGGGGGCCGTGACGTTCGGCTCTGGACGCTCGCGAGGGCCCCCGGCATCGTGCCCCTCAGCGGGAGGGCTCTCATGCGCGGTGCAAACCCCGGCCGCCCGGACCGCGCCGAGCCACTGGCGGACACGGCCGCTCTGGCAAGGAGGCGTGCGATGCACAAGCCCACACTCACGTTCCGACGACTGGCCTTGGTCGCGCTCATGCTCACCGTGGGGGCGACGCTGCTCCGGTTCGTCCCGGGGCCAGAGCCGTGGCCGGACTGGTATCGCCGCCTTGTCCGCCGCACCAACCCCATCGCCTACCGTCTCGGGCTGGTGGGCGGGCGACGCTCGCCCTTGGCGTCGGTCGAGTACGTCGGCCGCAAGAGCGGCATGCTGCGGCGCACGCCCGTGTGGGCCTTCGTCACGGGCGACCACGTCATCGTCGGGCTGCCCTACGGCCGTGATGTCAACTGGGCCCGGAACGTCATGGCCAGCGGCCACTGCCGCATGCAGATCCAGGGCCAGGTCCACGAGCTCGACGAGCCCCAGGTATGCGGGTCTGCCGATCTCACGGAGCTGCCCGAGTGGCGCAAGCGCCAGTTCAGCAGCACGATGGAGTACCTGCGGCTCCGCGTCTTCCGCGTCCAGCCGGGGACTCTCGACTCGGTCAGCCCTGTCGAGGGCTCCGAGGCACATCAGACGGCTTCGAAGCCGGAGGCCGTCGCCAGCGAAGCGGCGCTCGCCTGAGCTCAGCCTCCAGGTCCACAGGGAAGTCCTCGGCCTCTGGGCTGGCCGTCGAGGTAGGGCGGGGTCGCCTTCCTCGCCGCCCATCTCGGAAGCCCGCTGGCGAATGCCTCGGGCGCCTCCTGCGGGGACTTCTGCCGGTCGGCGATCGCGGGTCGCTTCCTCGCCTTCTTCGGGTGGCCCATCGCGGCCGCCGTCGAATTGACGGTCTTCGGCCGCTGGGAGCGTCGCCGACCCGAGGTTGGCTCCCCTGAGCGGGCCGCGTGGTCATGGGCGTGGGCAGCCGTTGCATCTGAGATCTTCCCGGCGAGGACGCGATCTGGGTCGCCGCCGCCATCGACCTCCGAGCCCAGCGCGGCCGGGCCCGCTACTTGAACCCCAGCGTGCCCAGGTCCTGGAGGTTGATCGTCATCTCCGACCGGAAGAAGGTGTAGGCGGTGGCCAGGCCCAGCTTCTCGATGAACACGTCGGACAGCGAGTCGGGGCCGCAGGCGACGAGCGTGGACGGGCCGAGGGTGATCTTGAGGGCCTGGGAGGCCGACGTGACGTAGGTCCCCGAGACGGTGTTGCAGTCGGCCTTCGCCTGGAAGGTCCCGTCCGACTTGAACTCGATCGTGTAGCTGGACGGGTCCGGCACGTCCGCCTGGGTCTGGGGGGTCAGGGTCGTCCACGAGCTCCACTGCCACGTCTTGCCGGTCAGGCTGTCGCCGGAAGAGCACCCGGCGAGGACCAGGATGGCGACGACGACTCCTGCGACCACGACCCAACGGCGCATGGTGATCAACTCGCGCACCGGCATCTCCTCCATGGACTGATCGCGCGATCATAGTGCGTATCCGCCCCCTGGCTCCGCACCGGGCGCCGCGCTCCTCGGGCCGCGGGTCATGAGCGTGATCTGGTGGCCGCTCGACCCGATCCCGGGGCGTCGACGTTCGATGCCCCGATCATGCCGGTCCTCGGCGTCCTGCTCCTGCCGTGGACGATGCGTGCCTGCGCGTTCGTCGTGCGTGGAGGCCTGACCGGCGTCGAGCTCGTCGTGATCCTCATCGTGTTCCTGGCCGACGTCGCGACGCACGGCTCGAGCGCCTTCGCGAACGACGAGCTCGGCCGGGCGAGAAGAGCACCGGGCCTGCCCGTGCCCCGTCCGGCGAGTGACCCCCTCGGTGTCGGAGTCCCGACAGGTGGTACCAGCGTTGCTGGGCTAGGCTTCGGGTCCTCGTCGCCCGTTCCAATCCTCGAGAACGAGGCGAGGCCGCTAGTTGGTCGCTCCCATGCGTCCCCCGATCATGCTCACGCAAATTCAGGCCGCCAGCATCGACCATGAACGCCACCGCGGCGAGGAGCCGCGGCACGCCCGCCATCGCT
Organism: uncultured Chloroflexia bacterium; assembly: GCA_963713285.1. Lineage (GTDB taxonomy): Bacteria > Chloroflexota > Limnocylindria > Limnocylindrales > CSP1-4 > CTSoil-043. The sequence continues at coordinate 402,576 of CAVQLA010000008.1, forward strand.
CCATCCTCGAATCGCGGGCTGAGCGCCCGTCCAGATCGGCGAGGGTGGGAGCCGCGTTCATGCGCGTGGTTCGGCGTGATCGCCACTCGCTGACGGCCTACGCCTGCCGCCTTCCCGACGGGAAGATCGGCCGGACAGCGGTCGTCATGAGCGGCGGGGAGTGGACGCTCGTCTGCCGGGTCGCGTAGACCGCGGCTGACGCCGCCCGGCGGATGCCGGGCGGCCTGTACCATCGGGAGTCATGGAGAGCACGCGCGCGCGCGGCGGCCATCCCGACGAGCAGGGCGACGTCCTCCAGGCCCCGCCGCCCACCTTCGACCCCGACGCAGCCGCCGCGATCGCGGCCGACGTCTTCGGCGTGCACGGCACGGCGACGGCGCTCGTCAGCGAGCGCGACCAGAACTTCCGGATCGCCGCCGACGACGGGCGCGGCTGGGTCCTGAAGGTCTCGAACGCCGGCGAGCGCGAGGGCGTCGTGGAGATGGAGACCGGCGTCGTCCGCCATGTCGCCGCGGTCGACCCGTCGCTGCCCGTCGCCGTCCCCCGCGCCACGCGCGACGGCGCGCCCTGGGGAGCGGTCCCCGGCGCCGGCGGCGGCCGGCACTTCGTGCGGCTCCTGCCCCTCCTGCCCGGCGCGAACGGGACCGCGATCGACCTCTCGCGCGAGGCGATCCGCGACTTCGGCGCGGTCTCCGCGCGTCTGGGGCGGGCGACCCGCGGCTACTTCCACCCGGCGGCCGGGCGGCCGATCCTCTGGGACGTCACGCACCTTCCGGCGCTTCGGCCCCACCTCCCGCTCGTCGCCGACGCGCGGCGCCGGGCGATGGTGGGGGCGATCCTCGACCGCTTCGAGGCGGCGGTGGCGCCGGAGCTGGCCGGCTTCCGGGCGCAGGTCATCCACAACGACCTGACCTTCGACAACACGCTGCTCGACGCCGACCACCGGGTGAGCGGGATCGTCGACTTCGGGGACATGGCCCACACCGCGCTGGTCCTGGACCTCGTCGCGGCCCTGGTGGCCCTCCTGGGAGGGCGCGACGATCCGGCCGACCTGTTCGCCGCGGCGGAGGCGGCCCTCGCCGGGTACGCCGCCGTCACGCCGCTGGAGGACGGGGAGGCGACCCACCTCGGCGACCTCGTGGCAGCGCGCCTCGCGCAGACGACCCTCATCTCGGCGTGGCGCATCCGGCTCTACCCGGAGAACGCGGCGTACCTGTCGAGCTGGAACGCCGAGGCGTGGCCGATGCTGGCGCTGTTCGAGGCGGTCGGCCTCGACGAGGTGCGCCGCCGCCTGGCCGCCGCGGCTCGCCGGATCCCGGCCTGGCCCGTGCCGGCGCTCCCGGGTGCCGCCGGGACGGCGCTGTCGTCCGAGCCCGACGAGGCGCTCCTCGCCCGCCGCAGCCGCGTCCTTGGCTCGGCGCTCTCGTCGCTGACCTACGAGCGGCCGCTCCACCTCGTCCGGGGCGAAGGCGCCCGGATGTACGACCCCGCGGGCCGGGCCTACCTCGACTGCTACAACAACGTGCCCGTCGTCGGCCACTCGCATCCACGCGTCGTGGCCGCCATCGCCCGCCAGGCGGCCACGCTCAACACCAACACGCGCTACCTCCACCGGACCGTCGTCGACCTCGCCGAGCGACTGGTGGCCACGATGCCGGCCGGCCTGGACACGGTCATGCTCGTGAACTCCGGCAGCGAGGCGAACGACCTGGCCTGGCGCCTGGCGACGACCGCGACCGGCGGGCAGGGTGGGATCGTCACCGACTTCGCGTACCACGGCGTCTCCGCGGCGATCGTCGACCTCTCCCCGGAGGAGTGGCCGCGCGGCGAGCGGCCGCCGCACGTGGCGACGATCCCACCACCAGACACCTACCGGCTCCCCGCGGCCGAGGGCACCGGCTGGGCCGAGCGCACGGCGGCCCGCCTCGACGACGCGCTCGCCGACCTCGCCTCTCGCGGACTTCGGCCGGCCGCGGTCTACGTCGACGGCGGGTTCACGAGCGACGGGATCTTCGCGCCGCCGTCGGCGTATCTCCGGGAGCTCGTTCGCCGGTCGCGGGCCGCGGGTGCCCTGTTCGTCGCCGACGAGGTCCAGGCCGGCTACGGCCGGATGGGCGACGGGCTGTGGAGCTTCGAGACGGCGGGGATCGTCCCGGACGTCGTCACGCTGGGCAAGCCGATGGGGAATGGCCACCCGGTGGCCGCCGTGATCACCCGCGCCGACATCGTCGATCGCCTTGCCGCCGAGACCACGTTCTTCAGCACGTTCGGGGGCAACCCGGTGGCCTGCGCGGCGGCGACGGCCGTCCTCGACGTCCTCGCGGACGAGCGGCTGACGGCGAACGCGGCCGCGGTCGGGGAGATGATCCGGGATGGCGTCCGGGCGCTCGCGACGCGCCATCCGGCGATCGGCGACGTCCGCGGGCGCGGCCTGATGATCGGGGTCGAGCTGGTGGCCGACCGGGCCGGGCGCACGCCGGACCCGGCCCTCGCGTCGCGGGTCCAGAACGGAATGCGCGAGCGGGGCGTCCTGGTCGGGACCACCGCCCGGGCGGGGAACGTCCTGAAGATCCGCCCGCCGCTGGTGATCACGGCCGGCGACGTCGCGCTCCTGCTGGACGCCCTCGACGAGGCGCTGGCGGCGGCGGCCGTCTGAGCCACTGCGCCGGCGAGCCGCGGCGGGCCGGTCGTGAGCGGGGGCGCCGCGTCAGGCCGGGCGGCTGCGGGCGACGATGCGGGCTCCGAACAGGCCGAGCCCGCCGAGCAGCAGCACGAGCGAGAGGACCACGCCCGCCGGGAGGCCCGTGTCGCCGGCGGCATCCGGCGCCGTCGCCTTTCCGTCCGACCCCTCGGCCCCCGCGACGCCGCTGCTGCGCTCGCCGGTCGGGGCGGGCGAGCCGTCGTCGCCCGCAAGGCTCCCGGGGTCCGCCTCACGCGGGGTTGCGCTCGCCCCGGGCATGGGGACGACCGCGGGCGCGGACGACGGCCCGTAGTCCTCGGTCTGGGCGTCGACGGGACCCGCGTTCTCGGCCGGCGCCCCGATGGTGCTGAGAATCGCCCCGCCCGCACCGAGGCCACCGAGGCCGGGAAGCCCGGCGGTCACGAGCAGGCCGACGACGCCGAGGGTCGCGAGGCCCGTCGCGAGCGGCCGCACGCTCGAGCCGGGCGCCGCCAGCCAGTCGCGGAACCGGCGCCAGGCCGACGGCCGCAGACGAGCCGCGTCCTCGGGGGAGAGCCGGTAGTCGCGCCGCCGGGCCGGGACCGGGAGGGCGGTCATCGCGCCGCGGATCGCGCCGAGGTCGGCAAGGAGGGCGGCGCAGCCGGCGCACGCCGTGGTGAGCAGCTCGGCCCGTGCGCGCTCATCCCCCGCGAGGTCGCCGGCGTCGAGCGCGACGATCAGCGCGGCGTGGCTCTCGGCCTCGGTGGCGGGATGGTGCGGAGCGAGCGGCATGGTCCCCTGACGGCCTCAGCTGCGGAAGAGTTCCATCCGCTCGGCGAGGATGGCGCGGAGCGCCAGCCGGCCGCGGTGGATGCGCGACTTGACGGTGCCGAGCGATACCCCGGTCATCGCCGCGATCTCGGCGTAGTCGTAGCCCTCGACGTCGTACAGGACGATCGCCGCCCGCTGGTCGGCCGCGATCGCGCGCAGCGCCGACGCGAGGGCGCGCCCGCGCTCGGACGCGGTGGCGATGGCCTCCGGATCGGCCTCGGGGCCCGCCGGCGGCTGCCACGAGTCGTCCTCGAGCTCCGGGTACGGCGACACGGGACGGCGCTTGCGGGCCCGCTGGAGGTCCATCGCCGCGTTCACCGCGATCCGCGTGAGCCAGCCGCGGAACGAGGGGCCGCGGTAGGAGCGCAGGTTCCGGTACGCCGAGAAGAACGCCTCCTGGACGGCGTCGGATGCCTGGTCGGGATCGGGGACCAGGCGGGCGACCAGGGAGTGGCACAGGTCCTGGTAGGCCTCCACGAGCTGGTTGAACGCCGCCAGGTCGCCGTCGAGGGCGCGGGCCACCAGGATCTCGTCGCGGCGCGCGATCGCCTCGTCGCCGGGGCGGACGGAGGCTGGGGCGGCGGCAGTGCGCTCGCCGGTCGTGGTCGAGCGCGGATCGTCCAACGGGGCTCGGCTCCTTCCGGCGCGGACGCCCGGGAACGTCGGGGCGGCGAGGCGGCGCGAGTCTAGCACGGCCCCCGGGACGCCCGGCGCGCCCCGCCGGTTCCCCGCCGTGACGGGCGTCCCCGCCGGTACACTGGATCGCACGTCGGCCGCGTGCCGGCCCCGCCGGAGGATCCCGCCCGCCATGACCCGCCTGATGCTGCTCGACGGCAACGGGCTCATCTACCGCGGCTACTACGCGCTGATCCAGACGCCCCTCACGACCTCGAAGGGCGAGCTGGTCAACGCCGTCTTCGGGTTCACGAACATCGTCCTGCGCGCGATCCAGGACGTGAAGCCCGATGCCGTCGCGATCGCCTTCGACCTCGGCAAGCCCACCTTCCGCCACGAGCGGTTCGAGGAGTACAAGGCGACCCGCCAGCGCATGCCGGACGAGCTGCGCGACCAGTTCCCGAAGGTCCGCGAGGTCGTCGCGGCACTCGGCTTCCCGGTCTACGAGCGGGAGGGCTTCGAGGCTGACGACGTCATCGCGACGCTGGTCGGCCAGGCCGAGGCGCGCGGCCTCGAGACGACGATCGTCACCGGCGACCTCGACATGCTGCAGCTCGTCACCGAGCGGACGCGCCTCGTGGTCTCGCTGCGCGGCGGCGTGGCGAACACGGTCGTCTACGACGTCGCACGCGTCGCCGAGCGCTGGGACCTGCGGCCGGACCAGATGCTCGACTACAAGGCCCTCAAGGGCGACTCCACGGACAACATCCCCGGCGTTCCCGGGGTGGGGGAGAAGACCGCGGCGAAGCTGGTCGCCACCTTCGGCACGCTCGACGCGCTCTACGAGCGGATCGACGAGGTGACCCCCGAGCGCCTGCGCCCGCTGCTGATCGAGGCGAAGGAGCGCGTGCTCGCGAGCCGCGAGCTTCAGCGCCTGGTCCGCGACGTCCCCGTCGAGCTGGACGACGAGGCCGCGCGGCTCGGCGTCTACGATCGCGAGGCCGTCGTCTCGCTCTTCCGCGAGTACGAGTTCCGGACGCTCATCGACCGGCTCCCGCCGCTCGCCGGCGAGACGGCCGCGGAGGCGACGTCGCGGGCCCGCGACGCGGCCGGCGACGTGGCGGCCGCCCGCGCCCCCGGAACGGCGGTCCGTCCGCGGCCCGCGCCGTCGGGCGGCCTCCAGCTGGCGCTCGACTTCGACGCGGTCGGCCCCGCGCCCGATGCCGGCCCGCCCGCTCCCCTCCCGGCCGGCGACCTGCCGGCGGCGCTCGCGACGCTCGTGGCGGATCCCGGCCGCGTCGAGCGGGCGGACGCAGCCGCCGCGGCCCATCTGGGCGCCTGGCTCGCCACGCTGCCCGCCGTCGGGGTGGCCCTGGTCCTCGACGACCCGCGGCCGCGGGTCGGGACGCCCCTTGCCCTCGCCCTTGCCGGAGAGGACGGGCGCGTGGTCGCCTTCGAGGGCCCCGAGGCGGCGACCGCCGCCCGGCAGGCCCTCGAGGCAGCGGCCACGCCGCTCGTCGGGCACGAGGTGAAGCCGCTGCTCGTGGCCCGCTTCGCGGACGACCTGGACGCGTCCCCAACGCCGATCGCCTTCGACACCCAGATCGCGGCCTACCTGCTCAACGCGTCGCTCCGGAGCCAGGGGATCGCCGACGTCGTCCACGAACGGCTCGACCTCGACCTCCCGCCCGCGGCCGCCGGCCTCGGGCCGGGGGAGCGCGCCGCGCTGGAGGCCCTCGGCGCCCTTGCCGTCCGGGCTCCGCTTGCCGCGGCCCTCGGGGAGCAGGGCCTGGGCCGGCTCTTCGCCGAGCTGGAGCTGCCCCTCATCCCGATCCTCGCCCGGATGGAGGCGACCGGGGTCGCCCTGGACCTCGAGGCGCTCGCCGCGCTGGACCGGGAGTTCGCGGCGGAGCTCGCCCGCCTCGAGGAGGGCATCTACGCCGACGTCGGCCACGAGTTCAACCTCGGGAGCCCGAAGCAGCTCGAGCAGGTCCTCTTCCACGAGCTGAACCTCCCGACCGGGAAGCGCACGAAGACCGGCTACTCGACCGACGCCAGCGTGCTCGAGGAGCTGCGCGCGGCGCACCCGATGGTCGGCAAGCTGCTCGACTGGCGCCTCTACGCCAAGCTCCGCAGCACCTACATCGCGGCCCTGCCGGGCATGCTGGCCGGCGACGGCCGCCTCCACACGACGTTCCACCAGGCCGTGGCGGCAACCGGCCGCCTCTCGTCGTCGGACCCGAACCTCCAGAACATCCCGATCCGGACGGACCTGGGGCGGCGGATCCGGCGGGCCTTCGTCGCGGGCGCCCCCGAGGTGGTCCTCGTGTCCGCCGACTACAGCCAGATCGAGCTGCGGATCCTGGCCCACGTGTCGGGCGACGAGCACCTGAAGGCGGCGTTCGCCGAGGGTCGGGACATCCACCGCGACAGCGCCGCGCTGGTCCTGCGCAAGGACCCGGCGGACGTGACCCCCGACGAGCGCTCGATGGCCAAGATGGTCAACTTCGGGATCGCCTACGGGATGAGCGACTTCGGGCTCGCCACCCGCGCCGGCATCCCCCGCGACCAGGCCCGCGCCTTCATCGACCGCTACTTCGCGACCTACTCGGGGATCAGCTACTACATGCTCCACATCAAGGAGACCGCCCGGGCCCAGGGCTACGTCAGCACGCTCCTCGGGCGCCGCCGCGAGATCCCCGAGCTGCGATCCTCGAACCGGAGCCTGGTGGCGGCCGGCGAGCGGATGGCGATCAACATGCCGATCCAGGGGACCGCCGCCGACATCATGAAGATCGCGATGATCCGGGTGGCGGCGCGGCTCCGCGGCGAGGGCTTCCGGGCTCGCCTGCTCCTCCAGGTGCACGACGAGCTCCTCCTCGAGGTGCCGCGGGACGAGGTGGACCGCCTGGTGCCCGCGGTGCGCGCGACGATGGAGGGGGCGCTGGCCCTCGACGTCCCCCTGACCGTGGACGTCAAGACCGGCGACGACTGGGAGGCGATGACGCCCGCGGCCCGGGAAGCGGCCGCCGGGCCGCCGGCGGCCCCGGATGCGGCCGCCGGGTCGCCCGCCTGAGGCCCCGTGGACCCGGTCGTCCTCGTGATCGCCGGCGCGGTGGCCCTCGTCGCCGTGGGGTTCGTGGCGTGGCAGGCGGCGCTCGGGGCGGGCGTCGTAGCCGCCTATCGCGACCGGGCGGCCGACACGACCTCGTCGCTGGCGGTCTTCGTGGAGGTCGGGACGGGCCGGCCGCGGCTCCTCGTGCGGAACCGCGGCGAGCTCGCGGCACTTCGCGTGATCGCCTGGGAGCGGCGCGGCCTTGCCCACGACCCCGTGCCGCTCGCGTCCGTGGAACGCATCGAGCCGGGCGCCGCCGCGACGCTGGAGCTCCCGGCGCGGCCGACGGCGCCGACCTGCCACCTGGAGTGGACCCCGGACCGCCCGGGCGCGACGCGCCGCCAGGCCGACCTCCCGTTCCTGGCCCTCGGGGGCGGCGATGCCTGAGCTTCCCGAGGTCGAGACCGTCGCCCGCGACCTGGCCCGCCATCTCGTCGGGGCCACGATCACCGGCGCGCGCGGCGACTGGCCCCGGACGATCGCCTCCCACGCGACGCTGGAGGCGTTCGCAGCCGCAGTGGCCGGCCGGCGCGTGGAGGCCGTCGGCCGGCGCGCGAAGCTCGTGGTCGTGCGGCTGGCCGGCAACGCCGCGCTGACGATCCACCTGAAGATGACCGGCCAGCTCTTCGTCGCGTCCGCGGGGGCGCCCGCCGACCGCCACGTGCACCTCGTCCTTGAGCTGGCCGACGGCCGGGAGGTGCGCTTCCGGGACGTGCGCAAGTTCGGGCGGGTCGGCTGCTGGCCGGTCGACCCGGCCACCGGCGAGGTCCTGGAGGAGGCCGCCGGCGTCGGGCTCTTCGCGGCGCTCGGACCGGAGCCGCTGGGGGACGCCTTCAGCCTGCGGGCCTTTCGGGCCCGGCTGCGCGGCCGCCGCGGCCGGCTCAAGCCGCTCCTCCTGGACCAGGGGTTCGTCGCCGGCGTCGGCAACATCTACGCCGACGAGGCGCTGTGGCGGGCGCGGCTTCACCCGCTCCGGACCGCCGGGACGCTGCGGCCGGCCGACGAGGCGCGCCTGTACCGCGACATCCGGGCGGTGCTCGGGGAGGCGGTGGCCCGCCGGGGCTCGTCGATCGACGACTACACGGCCCCCGACGGCGACGGGAGCATGCAGGAGCGGCTCGAGGCGTACCAGCGGACCGGCGAGCCGTGCCCGCGCTGCGGGCGGCCGATCCGGCGGATCGTGGTGGCCCAGCGGGCGACCCACTTCTGCTCGTGGTGCCAGCGGCTCCCGGCCGCCGACCGTGCCGCCGCGTCGGCGATCCTCGGAGCGGCGCGCACGCCCCGGGCCCGCGGTCGGCGCTGGGTGGATCTGCCGGGCGAGGGGGCGCTGGGCCTGACCCCCGACGAGGCGGCCCGCGCCGCGGCGCGGGCCCGGACCGAGCGCACGCGACGGGCGGCGGCGACGCGCCGGGCCCGGGCGCGCACGGCGGCGGGGAGCGCCTGACGATGTCCCTGGTGCGCCTCTCCAACGTCACGCGCGAGATCGGCACGTTCGTGATCCTCGATGCCGTGAACGCCGCGGTGGCGGTCGGGGAGCGGGTCGGCATCGTGGGGCCCAACGGGGCCGGCAAGACGACGCTGCTGCGAATCGTGGCCGGCGTCGACGAGGCGGACATGGGCGAGGTCCAGCGTCGGCGCGCGCTTACCGTCGGCCTGCTCGCGCAGGAGGCCCACTTCGACGAGGCCTTCGCCTCGGCGCCCGACCTGCGCACGGCGGTCCGCCGCGGCGCGGCCGCCGTCGAGGCGATGGAGGCGCAGCTCCGGGCGCTCGAGGAGTCGGGCGCCGCCGGCACCCCGGCGTATGCCGACCTCGCGCAGCGCTTCGCGGCGATCGACGGCTGGACCCTCGACCAGCGGGTCGACGAAGCGCTCTCGGGCCTCGGCTTCACGCCGGCCGAGATCGCCCGCTCTCCGGAGGAGCTCTCCGGCGGCCAGCAGACACGGGCCGCGCTGGCGCGCCTGCTCGTGGCCGACCCCGACCTGCTCCTGCTCGACGAGCCGACGAACCACCTCGACCTCTCCGCCATCGAGTGGCTCGAGGAGGCCGTCCGGCGGCGGCGGGGCGCCCTGCTGGTCGCCTCGCACGACCGCGCCTTCCTGGACGCGACGGTGACGCGCATCTGGGAGCTCCGGGACCGCCGCCTCGCGTCCTTCCGCGGCGACTACTCCGCCTTCGCCCGCCAGCGCGAGGAGCGCGACGCACGCCAGCGCCGCGAGGCCGACGCCCGCGAGGACGAGATCGCGAAGGAGCAGGCGCTGGTCCAGACCTACCGGAGCCAGCGCAAGCACGGGAAGATGCACGAGCACGAGGCGCGCCTCGCCCGTCTCGACCGGATCGAGGTACCGCGGTCCGGGCCGGCGCTGCGCCTCGATCGCGCCCTCGGCGGCCCGCCGCCGCGCTCCGGGGAGGTGGTCCTGCGGATGGAGGACCTCGTCGTCGGCCACGCCGGAGGACCCGACGTCGCGCGCACCGTGCGGCTGGAGGCGTCGCGCGGCGAGCGGATCGGGATCGTCGGGCCCAACGGCGCCGGCAAGACCACGCTCCTCCGCGTGATCGCCGGCGAGCTCCCGCCACGGGACGGCCGGCTCGTGTTCGGGGCCAACGTCCAGCTCGGGTACCTCGCCCAGGTGCGCGAGAACCCGCTGGTCGGCGAGACGGTCCTCGACACGCTCGTGGGCGAGATCCCGATGACGTCCGGCGAAGCCCGTGGCTACCTCGCGCGCTTCCTCTTCCGCGGGGACGACGTCTTCAAGGAGGTCCGGAGCCTCTCGGGCGGCGAGCGCTCGCGCCTGGAGCTGGCGATCCTGGGGATCACGCCCTCCAACCTGCTCCTCCTCGACGAGCCCACCAACCACCTCGACATCCCCGCTCGCGAGGCGCTCGAGTCGTTCATGCGCGAGACGGCCGCCACCCTGCTCGTCGTGAGCCACGACCGGCGACTCCTCGACACCACCTGCGACCGCCTCTGGGTGGTCGACGACGGACGGGTGGTCCCCTTCGAGGGCGGCTACCGCGCCTGGCGGGCCGCCGTCGCCGACGGGTGGCGGGTTGCCGACGCCTGGGCCCGCGAGGAGGCGCGCTTCCACGGGCGGCCGGCGCCGACGCCCGCGGCCGGCGGCCGCGCCACGGGCGGCCGCCCGACGGGATCACCCGGCGGGCCGGCCGGCGACGGGAGGGGGCGCGCGGCCGCCGGGCCCGCGGAGCCGCCCGTCGCCCGCCCCGCGTCCCGCCAGCCGAGGCTCTCCAAGGATGCCTACCGCCGCCAGAAGGCGGTCATCGAGGACGACCTGACGCGGCTCGGGCTGCGCAAGAGCCACCTCGAGCTGGCGCTCCACGACCCGTCGATCGCCGCGAACTTCGTGGAGCTCCGCCGGGTGACGAGCGAGCTCGCCGACGTGGAGCAGGCGCTCGCCGCGGCCGAGGAGACCTGGCTCCTGCTCGAGGAGCGCGCCCCGTGACGCGGGAGGATCGCGCGCGCCCGGGCGTCGCGCGGGCGCTCCGGATCGGGATCACGGGGCCGATCGGCTGCGGCAAGTCGACGGTGGCCGGCTGGCTGGCCGCGCGGGGAGCAGTAGTCGTCGACGCCGACGCCGTCGCGCGGGCCGTGACGGCGCCCGGGGAGCCGGCGCACGACGCGATCCTCACCCGCTTCGGCGCCGCGGTCGAGGCCCCCGACGGAACGCTCGACCGGGCGGCCCTGGCGCGGATCGTCTTCACGGACGCGTCCGCGCTCCGGGACCTCGAGGCGATCGTGCACCCGGCGGTGCGGGTGCGCATCCTGGCCGCCATGGAGGCGGCCGACGCGGCCGGGGCGCCTGCGGTCGTGGTGGAGGCGATCAAGCTGGTCGAGGGGGGCCTGGCCGACGGGTGCGACGAGGTCTGGCTGGTGGACTGCCCGCCCGAGACCCAGCGAGCGCGCCTGCTCGGCCGGGGGATGGCGGCTGAGGACGTCGACCGGCGGATCGCGGCCCAGGCCGACCTGCGCGAGCGGGCGGGCTCCATCCCCGGCCTGGTCGTGATCGACGCGTCGGGCGATCCGGGCCCGACGGAAGACCTGGTCGCGGCGGCCCTTGCGGCCGCCCTGAGCAACGCGCGCGCCGAACCGGGCAGTGCCAGCCCGGCCGAGCGGGACCCGGGTTCCCGTGAGGCGCCGACGTCGCTAGGGTGAAACGTCCGGGGGGACCGTCGGTTCGGCGCTCGGCGACGCGGACGGAGGGGCGGCCGGCGCGACGGCTCTGCCGGGCCCGTACCACTCCGGCAGCGGCAGGCCGTAGCGGGCCACGATCTTCGTCGTCGTGGTGCCCAGCGTGGACGTGTCGACCTCGCGCAGATCCTGGTCGGGCCGAAGCGCGAAGCTGAAGGCCGCGGCGCCGCTGGCCTGGAGATGCGAGATCTCCTCGGCGACCGGGATGGAGGCCCTCAGGACGTACGACGTTGCCGTCTTGGCCAGGATCAGCATGTCCTGGTAGACGATCTTCGTCGACTTGTCCGTGAAGTACTTCCCCGCCGCCGCGACGTCCTCGGGAACGGCGATCGTCGAGGTGACGAAGACGTCGACAGCCGCGCCCGGCTGGAGCAGGCCGCCCACGGCCCGGTCGTCAGGCACCGTGATCGAGACGGCGCGCCAGGCGGGCGAGTCCGGGCTGATGGTCTCGGTTGGCCGCAGGATCGAGAACTGCGATCCCTGGGACTGACCGGCGAGCATGTTGGCGTAGACCGGCTGGCCCTTCAGGATCGACGCCGCCGCGACCAGCCCGACGATCTTCGTCGGGTCCGCGTACACGCCCTGGGCGGTCGCGTCGTTCAGCGGCAGCTGGCGGATCTCGAGGTCCTCGGGGCCGATCACCTTGCGGGAGGGGATCTCCTTTGCGGCCACCACGATCGTCGTCGTCTGGAGGCCGGACTGGCCGGCCTGCTGCTGGGCCTGGCTGATGACGAGGAACGCTCCGCCACCTGCGATCAGGGCCAGCACGAGCCCGACGGCGACGATGTACTTCCCTCGCCGCGACGGGTCGCGGTACTCGTATTCCATCGTGGGCGGCGCCTCCGGGGTGGGAAATCGTGCCGAGTTGTCGCGGTGCACCTCGCGACCAGGCGATCATCGCGGTCGCCCGGCGGTCGCCCCATCCGCCCGAAGTACCGCCGGGATCATCCGATCGGACGTGCCACCGGGGGGTTGGAGCCGCGTCACCGCGGCACCCGTGCTCAGGGCAGGACGAGGTGGACGGGATTGCCGCGGATGGAGACCTGCCAGGTGGTCGTGTCGGTCGTGGTGCTGTCGAACGTGTACCGGATCTTCCACCAGCCGCCGAGCGTGCCTTCCGGTTCGCCCGGCGGGAGAGGCGCGACGTACGTCTTGGGCAGCGGGACGGTGAGGGTGACCCACGAGTTGTTGTACTGGGCAGCCCCGCTGATCGTGGTGCGCAGGCTCGTCACGTTGGTGCCGCTCCTCGAGCCCGAGGCGTTGGCGTCCGCGGTGTAGTTGAACCTGATCGGGGCGTACCCGGTCGCCGTGGGCTGGAGGACCTCGATGCTCGAGTTGCCCGATGCATCGCCGGGGTCGAACAGCTGGATGACCATCGTCTTGCCGGCGTGCACGGCCTCGATCCGCCCGAGGTAGAAGAGCGTGGTCCCGTTGGCCACGTTGGCGTAGATGACCATCTTGCCGAGCCCGTAGACGTACGGCTTGTAGGCCGGATCCGCCGGAACCGCCCGCAGGGCCCACATGTTCTCGGCGCTGGCGCCCTTTTGCTCGTTGAGGTTCAGCAGGTTGGTCGTCGTGACCTGCAGCCGGTAGGTCCCCGGCGACACGACGGTGGTGAGGGTCCACCACTGGTTGTGATGGGCGTCGCTGGTGCAGTCCGGCAGCGACCAGAACGCGTGTCCGGGCCAGGTCGCCGAGTTCTCGCGGAGAGCGATGCTCTTGTCCACCTGGCGCTTGTTCTCGAAGAGGGTGCCGCTCGTGGCGACCTGGACGTCGTCGGAGTAGTCGAGGGGCGTCGCGGCCGGGTCGGACCACAGGGTGAAGTAGATGGACACGGCGGGCCATCCCGTCTGGTTCCAGGCGATCCAGTGGTCACCGGTGCCCTTCTGATCGTCGACGGCGCAGAAGACCGGGTCGTAGAGGTCGATGTTCGTCGCCCCCGCCCCGACGGGAACGTCGATCGCGTACTGGTAGCCCCGGGAGTCGTACTGGTTGTTGAGCGTGGGATTGGGGTTGTAGTAGGTGCCGTAGGCATCGCCGTACGTCCGGTTCGCGCCCTGGCTCATTGCGGCCGCCCAGAAGTACCCCGTGTTGTCGCCGTAGGTGCTGAGCGGGCTGCCCATGGGAACCGGCAGGGTGTACTCCGCCGTCGCCGTCCGGGAGACCCGCACCGTGTTCATCCCGAGCAGCCGGAGGAAGTACGTGCCGTACGAGCGGGAGATCGTGACGTCGAGGCGGCGGTTCGACCCCAGGTTGATGCCTGCGCTGACGGTCGACCCTCCGGCGGCCGAGAAGCCGTTCCGCCGGGCTTCGGCCGTCGCCTTGGTCGATGCCGTCGGGAAATCACCCGGCATGTACGGGACACCCGCCATCGCCGCGGCCTCGGCGGCCTGCTGCACGTGGAGCGAGTTGTTCCAGATGTTCCCGACGTCGATCACCAGGGCGAGGATGGCGAACAGGGCGCCGAGGGCGAAGACGAACAGGACGAGCACCTGGCCGCGGGCGCGGAGGCGACGCGGGCGATCGCCACCCGGCGGGGTCGCGCAGGCGGCAGCGGCATCCGAGCGCCGCGCGGTCACGGCCCCGGCTCCAGCTTCATGACCGTCCCGTCGGTCATCTGGATCGTCGTGTACGGCGGGTTCTCGTTGATGAAGAGCCCGAGGAGGGTGCCCAGCGGCGTCTGCGGGCGGAAGTCGTACACGACCCGCACGCCGATGGAGTCGCCATTCAGGCCGGGCACCCGGCTGGTCGCGGGCCAGCCAGCGGCACCGACGAGGGTGCCGTCACGGTCGTACTTGTTGACCATGCCGGGCACGGGCAAGCCCGACGTGTCCGCCCGGTAGATCTCGATCGAGGTGATGTTCTCGATGAGGATCGGGTCGGTCAGGCCGCGCTGGACGGCTGCCAGGATCGCGGGATCGACCGCCGTCGGCTGCGACCCGCCGTTGCCCAGGCTGGCGCCCACGCGCGCACCCTCGCGCACCGCGTAGGCCATGGCGTTCCGGTGATCGAAGACGATGCCGAATTCGAGCATCCCGACCAGGATGACGAGGAAGAGCGGCAGGATCAGGGCGAACTCCACGATCGCCTGGCCGCGCCGTCCGTCCTGTCGCGATCGAGCGCTCATTGCTTGGGCTCCATGCGCAGCGTGGCTCCGTCCGCGAGGTCCCAGCTGCGCCCGAAGGCGACCGGCGTGATGCCGACGTACTCGTAGCCGACCCGCACGCCGATCACGTCGAGGCCCTCGTTGAGCGCGTCGCGGCGCTCGATCTGCGGGTATCCCTCACTGCCCACGAGGGCGTACGGCTGCGTGCCGGTTCCGGGGCAGTCGAGGGTGCCTCCCCGCTCGTAGCGGTTGACGATGCCCGGCACGACGTCGCCCGCGGCGTCGGACTGGAAGATCTCCACGAACTCCACGCGGCTGTGGTCGATCGGCACGGTGAGCGCCTCCTCGACGGCGTTGAGGATGGAGCAGTCGGCGCCATCGACGCCACCCGCCTGCGCCGCGGCGCTCACGCCCTGGCGCGCCGCGAACTGCACGGTGAGCAGGCTGTTGTAGAGGAACCCGAACTCGATGACGCCCATGAGGAGCGTCATGAAGATCGGGATCACCAGGGAGAACTCGACCAGTCCCTGGCCGGCCTCCGTGGGACGGTCGACCCGCGACACGCCTCCCGTTCCGTGACGCAGCGCTCGCATCGATTCTCCAAACCGGCTCGGCGCGCGAAGAGACCCGCCGAAGGGTGGCCCGTAGCGAGTATCGGCCCGGGTCGCGGGTTCCTCCCACGGGCGATTGGTCCCACGGCAGGTCCGCATTGGTACCGAGTTGTGCGCGGCCGCACCATTGGCGCCTGGGCGAGGCAGGGATCGAACACCCGTTCGGTTATCGTCGCCCTGTTCTGGTAGACTCGACGCCGTGCCCGACTTCCGCCTCGTCGCCCCCTTCGAGCCCACCGGCGACCAGCCGGTGGCGATCGAGCGCCTGTCCGACGGCCTCGCGCGGGGCCTGCACCACCAGGTCCTGCTCGGAGCGACGGGGACGGGCAAGACGTTCACCCTCGCGCGGGTGATCGAGAAGGCCAACCGGCCCACCCTCGTCCTGGCCCACAACAAGACGCTGGCGGCGCAGCTCTACGCCGAGTTCCGGGACTTCTTCCCGGACAACGCGGTCGAGTACTTCGTCAGCTACTTCGACTACTACCAGCCGGAGGCCTACCTGCCCCGGAGCGACACGTACATCGAGAAGGACTCCAGCCGCAACGAGGAGATCGACAAGCTCCGCCATGCCGCGACGAAGGCGCTCTTCGAGCGGCGCGACGTGATCATCGTCGCCTCGGTCAGCTGCATCTACGGTCTCGGCGCGCCGATCGACTACGGGGCCACGGTCCTTCGCCTCAAGCGCGGCGGCGCCTACCGGCGCGACACGGTGCTGCGCCACCTCGTCGACCTGCAGTACCAGCGCAACGACCAGGCCCTCCAGCGCTCGCGCTTCCGGGTCCGCGGCGACACCCTGGAGCTCGTGCCGTCGTCGGAGGACCTCCTGATCCGGGTCGAGTTCTTCGGCGACGAGGTGGAGCGGATCACCGAGCTCGACCCGCTCACCGGGGAGCTCCTCGCCGAGCGGGCGGAGGTCAACGTCTTTCCCGCCAGCCACTTCGTGACCCCGGCCGACAAGCTCCGGGCGGCCATCGGCACCATCGAGGCCGAGGCGGTGGAACGGGTCGCGTGGCTGGAGGAGCAGGGGAGGGCGCTCGAGGCAGCCCGCCTGCGCCAGCGGACCACCTTCGACCTGGAGATGATCCGGGAGCTCGGCTTCTGCTCCGGGATCGAGAACTACTCGCGCCACCTGTCGGGGCGGGAGCCGGGGTCCCGGCCGTGGACGCTGCTGGACTACTTCCCGCCGGACTGGCTGCTGGTCGTCGACGAGTCGCACATGACCATCCCGCAGGTCGTCGGCATGTACAAGAACGACCGTACCCGCAAGGAGATCCTGGTCGACTTCGGCTTCCGCCTGCCGTCGGCCCTCGACAACCGGCCCCTCACCTTCGAGGAGTTCGAGGCGACCGTCAACCAGGCGGTCTACATGAGCGCGACGCCCGGCCCGTACGAGCTGGAGCGGAGCGAGCGGATCGCCGAGCAGCTGATCCGGCCGACCGGCGTCGTCGACCCGCGGATCACCGTCCGACCCACCGAGGGCCAGATCGACGACCTCATGGAGCGCATCCGCGAACGGGTGGAGCGGGGCGAGCGGGTGCTGGTCACGACGCTCACGAAGCGGATGGCCGAGGACCTCGCGGACTACCTGCGCGAGCTCGGGGTCAAGGTCCAGTACCTCCACAGCGAGGTCGACACCCTCGAGCGCGTCCAGATCCTGCGCGACCTGCGCCTGGGCGTCTTCGACGTCCTCGTCGGGATCAACCTGCTCCGCGAGGGGATCGACCTGCCCGAGGTCACGCTCGTGGCGATCCTCGACGCCGACAAGGAGGGCTTCCTGCGCAGCGCCTGGTCGCTGATCCAGATGATCGGGCGGGCGGCGCGCAACATCGGCGGCGAGGTCGTCATGTACGCCGACGTCGTGACCGAGTCGATGCGGGCCGCGATCGGGGAGACGGACCGCCGGCGCGGCATCCAGGAGCGCCACAACGTCGAGAACGGGATCACCCCGCTGACGATCGTCAAGGAGATCCGCGACATCAACGACCGGCTGCGGGTGGCCGCCGAGGTGAGCGCGCCCTACGGGGTCGGCGGCGGGCGCGACCTCGACGGGGCGACGAAGGCCCAGGTCGAGCAGCTCGTGGCACGCCTCGAGACCGAGATGCGGGCCGCGGCGCGCGAGCTCGAGTTCGAGCGGGCCGCGGCGCTCCGGGACGAGATCCAGCAGATCCGCCTGCGCGTGCTCGAGGAGGACGCGTCGCTGGTGGTCGGGCGGGCCGCCGAGGCGGCGGGGCAGGGGAGCGGCGCCCCGGCGGGCGGCGGGCGGCCCGGGCGTGGCCGTCGCCCGGGCCAGCGCGAGCCGGTGCCCGGCAGCGCCGGCCCTCGAGGTCACCTCGGTCGAGGTCGTTGCCGCAGGCGATGAGCCGGCGATCGCCGAGGGGACCGCGGCGGACTGGCTGCCCGGCCTCCGCGACGAGCACGACGACGAAGACTCGGCCGGCTGGCAGGCGAAGTGGCTCGACCGGCCGACCTGGGACCGGACGGTCACCCCCAACGTCAAGCGCCGCACGGGGAGGCGCGGCCCGCGGCGGGGGTAGCAGGTCAGCGCGGGCGCGCGCGGTGAGCAACCTATGATCTGAGGGTGAAGCTCCGGTTCGTTGTCTCCCTGCTTCTCCTCGCCGCGGTCGCCCTCGCGTCCGTCGGCTTGATGGCGACCGCCCCGTCCGACGCGACCCTACCGGCCGACCTTCGCCCGTTGCTCGAGCCGGCGCGCAAGGAGGCGCAGATGGCGGCGGGACTCGTGGGACTGCTGCCCTTCCGGCTCGCCGAGGCGCGTTGCGCCACAGATGGGCGGAGCGCGCACTTCGCTTTCGACTCGATCATCGGCTCGGCCCGCGCGTATGCGGTCATCGGTCTGCCACCGAAGACGGAAGCGGGCTCTCCGGGCGCTGCGATCACCATCATCGGCCAGTCCGCCGAGGAGTTCGCTGCGTCGCCCGACTTCGCCGCCACATCGGTTGGGCCCTGCGACCACTGACGAGACCTGCAGAGGTGGGCCCGGAAGAGCAGTGGGCCCGTCACGTCACTCAGATCGATCGGGGACGGGGCCTTCGCGCATGCCTGATCAGGTGTTCGTGGTCTTGACGAGGGCGCCCGAGGATTGCGCAAGGCTGTAGACATGCGAGTACATCGCGTCATCCGTCGCGGGGTAGTCGCCGATCGCGGATCCAGGCGCCATCCAGAACGGACGCCGGCGCGAATTGGGAGTAGGCGCGGCCACATGGGCCGCAGGCACGCAATGGAGCCCCCGACCCCATGAGTCTCACCGCCCTCGCCTGTCCCAAGTGCGGCGCCGACATGCGCACGTACGAGCGGAGCGGCATCCACGTCGACCAGTGCGGGGAGTGCCGCGGCATCTTCCTGGATCGTGGCGAGCTGGAGCGGCTGATGGACGCCGAGACCGCCCACTACGCCCGGGACCAGCGGGCCGCTGCCGCGCCGGCGCCGATCGCCGTGGCCGCGGCATCGGGGCCCGATCGTCGCGACGAGCCGCGCAGAGACCCGGACCGGCGCGAGCGGCGGCGGGACGACGACTGGGACGACGACTGGGACGAGCGCCGGGAGGGCCGAGACGGCCGCGGGCGCAAGGGGGGCTTTCTCGGCGGCGTGTTCGACATGATCGGGGACTGACTCCGGGGAGCCGCACGGGACGCGTCGATCGTGTCGGACGGGGCGGCCGCCTGGCGCGGCGGACGCGCCGGGCGGACGAGCGAGCGTGGCCGGCGAGCCCGGGTCAGGCACGCGACCCGACGGGGGCGCGTCGACCGGTACCCGTGCGCGATCAAGCCCGGCGGCCGAGACCGCCTCCTCTCTGGAGGTGACCGAGGTGACAGAGGCGCCGTCCGGCAAGGAGCCGGCGATCGCCGAGAGGACGGCGGCCGACTTGCTGCCCGGCCTCCTCGACGAGCACGACGACGACGGCGCCGGCTGGCAGGCCCGCTGGCTCGATCGCTCCATCTTCGATCGCACGGTCGCGCCGAACGTCCGCCGCCGGACGGGCAGGCGCGCCCCCGCCGCTTCGCGCCCCCGCCGCTTCGCGCCCCCGCACGGCCAGGGCGGTCCCACCGCTCGTGCGACGCGGATCCGATCTTGGCCCGTTCCTGCCAGAGGTGCGCCTCGCGCACCTTGCGTTCGATGGCAGCGACACGGAGCGCCTCCCACGCGCGCACCCGGCCGTGTGACGAGCACGCGGCTGCGCATCGAACGGTCAGCGGGGCCGCCGCGGCCCGTCGATGAGCCGCGAAGCGGACCGAACGTGCGCGGCATGCACATCTGGCAGCCCAGGGATGGGGACGCGTGGGGCGGCCGCGGAACGGCCACCCGTGGACAGCCGGGAAGCGGACCGAACGTGCGCGGCATGCACATCTGGCAGCCCAGGGATGGGGACGGCGCGCGCGTGGATCGCACGAGGGGACCGCTGGCCGTCAGCAGAATAGAACGCCTGTACGAGCCGTGACGTTCGCGCTAGACTACCCACGTGCCCTCCGACCAGCTGATCGTGCGCGGCGCGCGCGAGCACAACCTCAAGAACGTGACGGTCGCGATGCCGCGCGACCGGCTCGTCGTGATCACCGGCCTGTCCGGCTCCGGGAAGAGCAGCCTGGCCTTCGACACGATCTACGCCGAGGGCCAGCGGCGCTACGTCGAGAGCCTCTCGGCGTACGCCCGGCAGTTCCTGGGCCAGATGGAGAAGCCCGACGTCGACCAGATCGACGGGCTGTCGCCGGCGATCTCGATCGACCAGAAGGGCGCCAGCCGCAACCCGCGATCCACCGTGGGGACGGTCACCGAGATCTACGACCACCTGCGGCTCCTCTTCGCCCGCATCGGCCACCCCCACTGCCCGGCCTGCGGGCGCGAGATCGAGCGCCAGACCGTCCAGCAGATCGTCGACCAGGTGTATCGGCTGCCGGAGGGGACCCGCCTCCTCGTCCTCGGGCCGCTCGTGAAGGACCGCAAGACCGAGGGCGACCGGATCTTCGAGGCCGCCCGCAAGCAGGGCTTCGTCCGGGTGCGGGTCGACGGCGAGCAGATGGAGCTCTCGGAGACGAGGAGCCTCGACAAGTACAAGCGGCACACGATCGAGGTCGTCGTCGACCGCTTCGTCGTGCGCGCGCCCGAGCACGAGGGCGAGGCGCCACCGGACGCCGCCCGGCTGGCCGACTCGATCGAGACCGCCCTGCGCCTGGGCGAGGGCGTGGTCGTCGTGGCGCCGGCCCCGCGCGACGGCGAGGCCCCGGACTTCGAGGAGCGCCGCTACAGCGAGCGCTACAGCTGCCCGTACGACGGGACGACGATCGACGAGCTGGAGCCGCGCTCCTTCTCCTTCAACTCGCCCCACGGCGCGTGCCCGACCTGCACCGGGATCGGCACGCAGCTCGTCATCGACCCCGACCTCGTGATCCCGGACCGCGCCAAGAGCGTCGCCGGCGGGGCGCTCGTGCCGTGGGCGCGGATGCCGACCGAGGCCTCGTGGCGCATGAAGATCCTCGAGGCGATCTTCGCCGACCACGGCTGGGACGTCCGGGCGCCGATCCGCGACCTCCCCGAGGAGGCCGTCCAGCACCTGCTGTACTCCGCGAAGGAGGAGAAGGTCCTCGTCCGCTACCGCCACGAGCGCGGCGAGAACACCTACTGGGCCACCTTCGAGGGTCTCGTCACCAACCTCGAGCGGCGCTTCCGCGAGACCGAGTCGGACTACATCAAGACGGAGATCGAGAAGTACATGGTCGGGATGCCCTGCCCGGCCTGCGGCGGGCGCCGCCTGCGGCCCGAGGCCCTGGCGGTCACGATCGGCGGGCGCAGCATCCACGACATCTCGACGATGAGCGTGACCGATGCCCTGGCCTGGGTCGATGCTCTCCCGGACGGTCTGACCGACCGGGAGCGGGCGATCGCCCGGATGGTCCTCAAGGAGATCGTGGCGCGCCTGGGCTTCCTCGCCGACGTCGGCCTCGACTACCTGACGATCGACCGGACCAGCTCCACGCTGTCGGGCGGCGAGGCGCAGCGGATCCGCCTCGCCACGCAGATCGGGAGCTCGCTCGTCGGCGTCCTCTACATCCTCGACGAGCCGTCGATCGGGCTCCACCAGCGCGACAACGCGAAGCTCATCGCCACGCTGACGCGCCTGCGCGACCTCGGCAACACGCTCCTCGTCGTGGAGCACGACGAGGAGACGATCCGGACGGCCGACTGGGTCGTCGACATGGGTCCCGGGGCGGGGGAGCACGGCGGCGAGGTCATCGCCTCGGGCCCGCTGGAGGCCGTGCTGGATGCGCCGCGGTCGATCACGGGTGCCTTCCTGCGCGGTGAGCGCCAGGTGCCCATCCCGGCGCGACGGCGGCCCGGGAACGGCAGCGCGATCGTCGTCCGCGGCGCCCGCGAGCACAACCTGCGGGGGATCGACGTCGCGTTCCCGCTGGGGCGGTTCGTGTCGGTCACCGGCGTGTCGGGATCCGGCAAGAGCACCCTGGTGACCGAGATCCTCTACCGGGCCCTGGCGCGCGAGCTGAACGGTGCCCGGGAGGCGCCGGGTGCCCACGACGCCCTCGAGGGCGCCCACCACGTCGACAAGATCATCGAGATCGACCAGAGCCCCATCGGGCGCACCCCGCGCTCCAACCCGGCAACCTACACGGGCCTGTTCGGCACAATCCGCGAGCTCTTCGCGGGCGTTCCCGAGGCAAGGGTGCGCGGCTACATGCCGGGCCGCTTCAGCTTCAACGTCAAGGGCGGCCGCTGCGAGAACTGCAAGGGCGACGGCATCCTCAAGATCGAGATGCAGTTCCTGCCCGACGTCTACGTCCCCTGCGAGGTCTGCAAGGGCAAGCGCTACAACCGGGAGGCGCTCGAGATCCACTACCGCGGCCACTCGATCGCCGACGTGCTGGACATGACGATCGAGGAGGCGCTCGACGTCTTCGGCGCGGTGCCGAAGGTGGCCACGAAGCTGCGCACGCTCGTCGACGTCGGGCTCGGCTACGTCCACCTCGGCCAGCCGGCGACCACGCTCTCGGGCGGCGAGGCGCAGCGGGTGAAGCTCGCGACCGAGCTCTCGCGGCGGGCCACCGGCAAGACGCTCTACGTCCTCGACGAGCCGACGACCGGCCTCCACTTCGCCGACGTGGAGAAGCTGCTGCAGGTCCTGCACCGCCTCGTCGACGCCGGCAACACCGTCGTCGTCATCGAGCACAACCTCGACGTCATCAAGACCGCCGACTGGATCGTCGACCTCGGGCCGGAGGGCGGGACGCGGGGCGGGGCGATCGTCGCCGAGGGGACGCCGGAGGAGGTGGCGCGGGTCCCGGACTCGGCCACCGGGGAGTACCTGGCCCGCGTTCTGCGCGGCGAGCCGCTGGTGCCGCTCTCGGACGTCACGTTCGCGGAGGAGCTCGGCCGTGAGCTGGCCCGCACGGCCGCGTCCACCGGCGAGGTCGTGCCCGCAACGCCGGCCGCCCCGGCGCCCAAGCGGGCGGCGGCCGTCCCCGGCCGTGCGGCCGCCGTCCCCGGCCGCGGAGGTTGACGGCCGAGGGGTAGCATTCCGCCATGCCCGACATCGAGTTCGCCTTCCTCGCCGATTCGGCCCAGGCCCGTCCCGGGGAGAAGTTCCACGTCCTGGGGGGCGGCGTCAGCCGGCTCGCAGCCCGCAGCTTCCCGTTCCGCCACCCGCACCTTGCGCTCGTCATCGCCCTGATGGTCACGGCGCCCGAGGCCCAGGCCGAGCACGAGGTCCGCTTCGTGCTCCTCGACCCCGATGGCCGCGAGCTGGCCGGTGCGGGTGGCGTCCTGCGGACCAGCCCGCCCCCCGACGCCCGCGACAGCCTGCTGACGTTCGCCGTCGACCTCTGGAACGTGGGCTTCGAGCGCGCCGGCGACCACTCGTTCCGGATCCTGGTCGACGGCTCCGAGCGCAAGCGCCTGCCGCTCATCGTCGACCAGCTGCCGGCCGATCCCGCGGCGCCGCCCTTCCCCGGGCCGCCGTCCGGCCCGGCGATCAACTGACGGGCGTGACCTCGCGCGACGCTGGCATGAACCGCGCGATGCTGGCGTGACCTCGCGCGACGCTGGCATGACCTCGCGCGATGCTGGCGTGACCTGCGCGATGCTGGCATGACCCCGCTGTGACCCCGCCAGCACCCGCCCGATGACGCCGCGCGTCCCGGGGCGCCACGAGCTGCCCGAGATCGACGACGCGGGGCTGGCCGCCGCGCGCTGCGCCGACCGCCTGCTGGCCGCCGCTCGCGACGTGGGAAGCACCCGCTGGGAGGCGTTCCTGGCCCCGCTCCCGGAGCGGCTCCGCGACGCCCCGCCCGCCGAGCTGCGTGCCGTCGCCCGCCGCGGTCGGGCCGCGTTCGGAGTCAAGGACTCGATCGCCGACGTCCTGCCCTGGGAGGATGCCATCGCATTCCGCGACGCGATCGACCGGCTCCTGAAGCTCCTTGCGCGCAGGGACGCGGCCGCCGGCTGACCCGAGCCACGTTGGGCGGCGGGCCGGCGAGGAGCGGCGTGACGCGCCGCCGTGGACCGTGACTCCGCGAAGGCACCCGTTTCGACGGTCTCCCCGGTCGTCGCGTGCGCCGCTGCGGAGGGAGGGTCCCCAGTTCCGGGCCGCTGGGCGGTCCCGCGGACCACGGCTCCTCGCCACCGCCGGTTCGCGCCGCCGATGGGCGGGTTCGCGGAGGATGGCTCCCCGCACGTCCGACCGAGGATCCCGTCCTCGCGCGGGCCCTGGCGCTGGTCGGCGAACGCACGAGGCTGGACTTCGCGGACGCGTACCTCGCGGCTACCGCCCTCGAGGACGGTCTCGCGGCCGTCGCCTCGTTCGACGGCGACCTCGATGAGATCGAGGGCGTCGCCGCGTCTCGGGCTGACGATCGTGCGGCTACGACCGTTCGGCCGACGGCCGGCGCTCAGCGCCGCACGGGCAGGGTGTCGGCCTCCGTCGAGCCGTCGAGCCGTCGAGGCCGCCCGGGCCGAGCTCGCCCAGGCCGAGCTCGCCCGGGCCGAGCTCGTCGCGTTCGAACGCCTCCAGCAGGAACGGGGACGGCGCCGCCGGGTCGTAGACCAGGGTGAGGCTCCGCCGAGCCCGGGTCCAGGCGACGTAGGCCAGGCGGCGCTCCTCTTCGAGAGCCCGCACCGGATCGGCGGCCTCGGCGAGGCTGCGGGCGCTCGGGAAGCGGCCCTCCGTCATCCCGAGGACGGCGACGTGGTCCCACTCGAGACCCTTCGTGGCGTGGGCCGTGGCGAGCGTGAGCGCGGCGTCGGGGCTGCGCAGCCGGGCGAGCCGGGCGCGGGCGCTGGCGATCGCGGCGCCGAGGTCGGCGCCCGGCGGCTGGCCGACCGCCCAGCCGACGAGGGCCGCGCGCAGCTCGTCGCGCGTCCAGGCGGGATCCGGGTCGGGGTCGTCGGGAGTGGCAGTGGATCGGGACGCGGTCCTGGCTTGTCGCGCCCCGGCATGCTCGGCGGCCGCGGACGTCGTCGTGGCCGCGGCACGCTCGTCCGGCAGGGTCGCGAGCCGCGCGGCCATGGGCAGCGGACGCGGATCCGCACCGGCCCGCGCGACGAGCTCGTCCACCCGCGGGTCGTCGAGCGGGAGAGGGATCCCGTCGGCCCGGAACGGGATCCGGGCGGCCAGGCAGGTCGCCACGGCCGGCAGGAGCTCCCGACGCGTCCGCGCGAGGATCGAGCGGCTCGAGTCGTCGGCGGGCCACGATCGAAGGAGCGCCGCGACCGTCACCGGCCCGGCAGGCCCCGGGGCGAGGACCAGGCCGCCCGTCGCGCCCGGGCCCGGGCGGATCACCTTCGCGAACCGCTCGTGGTTGTGCTCGACGAGCCGCACCGCCCGGGCCAGCACCGGCGCCGGGCAGCGGTAGTTGACGGCGAGGTCGACCCGCCGGAGGCCCGGCAGGGCGTCGGCGAGCGCCAGGACGCGCCGCACGTCGGCGAGCCTCCAGCCGTAGATGCTCTGGTCGTCGTCGCCGACGAGGAAGATCCGGTTGGCGGGCGCGGCCAGGAGGAGAGCCAGGCGCAGCTGGCTCCGGTCGACGTCCTGGACCTCGTCGACGAGGAGGTGGCCACACCGCTCCCGCCAGCGGTGCAGGAGCGCGGCGTCGTCCTCGAGCACCCGCAGCGCACCGGCCACGAGGTCGT
The DNA here is from genome assembly GCA_963713285.1 of uncultured Chloroflexia bacterium. Lineage (GTDB taxonomy): Bacteria > Chloroflexota > Limnocylindria > Limnocylindrales > CSP1-4 > CTSoil-043. The sequence goes on from CAVQLA010000008.1 coordinate 427,867, forward strand.
CGAAGTCGCTCGCGCCCGCCGCGCGCAGGGTGGCCTCGTACGCGAGGAAGGCCCGGGCGACGGGCCCGGGGTCCGGGTCGCGCGACAGGTCGTCTGCGGTCACCCCGAGGTCCAGCTTGAGGCGCGAGAAGGCGTCGTCGAGCCGCCGGCGCGTCGCGGGATCGGCGCCGGGCAGCGTCTCCCGCAGCACCCGCTCGCGGGACACGAGCGCCGGGGGGCGGCCGGCGTCGCGCAGGATCTCCAGCCCGAGAGCATGGAAGGTACGCACGCGGACGCCGCCACCGGCAGCCGGGTCGCCGGCGCCTCCAGGACCGCGGTGCCGGGCGCCGCCGGGTGCCACACCCACGGGCTCCAGGGCAGGCCCCAGCCGGTCGCGCAGCTCCTCGGCGGCCCGCGCGTTGAACGTGATCGCGGCGACCGTCGCGGGGTCGGCGCCGGTGGCCACCAGCCAGGCGACCCGGGCAACCAGCGTCGTGGTCTTCCCACTGCCCGCCGGCGCGATGCACAGGACGGGCCCCGGCGGCGCGGTGGCGGCGGCGCGCTGGTCCCGCGCGAGCCGCGCGAGCCGCTCGGTGACGGCGTCCGGCAGGGTGGGGGAGCTGCGTGCGTCCGCCTCCATCTTCCGAGTCTGGCGGGGGCCGCTCTGCCAACACTTACCGGGGGACGCGGGCCTCACCGCCTCTCGTGGACCGACGGGCCTTCCGCGTGACCGGTCGGCCGGGTTCCGTTCACCGAATCCCTTGGCCGTCGAGGGCCGGTTCGCGTTAACGAATCGGGACGTTCGGCCATAGGCGGGCCGGAGTGGCGGGCCTACGGTGCGACCATCGCTCCTCGCGCGACCCGAGAAGATGAGGGATCGGATCGCCCGCGTCCCCGCGCGTGTGCCCTCGCGACGGAGGTGCCCCTGGTGCAACGTACCCGGCCGCTCGTGCTGGTGACGGTCATCGCCCTGCTCGCGTCGCTCGGGGCCACGGCTCCCCCGACCGCGAGTGCGGCGCCGGCCTCGCCAGTGACCTTCACGATCCTTCACACGAACGACTTCCACGGTAACCTCGAGCAGAACTCCGGGGGCAGTACGAGCAACCCGGGGATGGCCCGCGTGGCCAAGGTCATCAACGATGTCCGTGCCGCCGTCGGCGCGGGCAAGACGCTGCTCGTCGACGCCGGCGACGAGATGCAGGGCTCGCTGCTCTCGAACCTGCAGTACGGCGCGCCGACCATCGCGACCTACAACGCGATGGGCTACGGCGTGGCCACGTTCGGGAATCACGAGTTCGATTGGGGCAAGACGGTCCTCGCCGACCGGGTGACCCAGGCCGCGTACCCCTACGTCTCGGCCAACATCGTCACCAACAACACCGGCACGTGCTCGACGGCCGGCTGGACGAAGCCGGCCTTCGTCGATGCCCCGTACGAGATCAAGACGATCGGCGCTGCTCCGAACGCCGTCAAGGTCGCCTTCATCGGCGTGACGACGCAGGAGGTCCCGGTCATCACCATCGCCTCGGCCACCGAGGGGCTCTGCTTCAAGGACCCGGCCGATTCGATCGTCCACTACTACGACGAGATGAAGGCGGCTGGTGCGGACGTCATCGTCGTCCTGAGCCATCTCGGCTTCTCCGATGGCGGTTACGGCTACGGTGTCCCGATCTACGGTGACCAGACGCTCGCCCAGAAGCTGATCACCGCCGGCAAGCCGGCCAACCTCATCATCGGAGGCCACAGCCACACGGAGGTCACGCTCCCGGCTCCCGTTGTGGGCGGCAAGACGACCGTCGTCCAGGCCCGCTACAACGGCCGCCAGGTTGGGCGCGCCGACTTCACGGTCAACCCCAATGGAACCGTCGCGGTGACGTGGTCGAAGCTGAACCCCACGTCCACCGGGACAGCCGACCCGACCATCGAGGCGCTGATCAAGACGTACACGGATGATCCGGCGTACCAGGCCCTGATCAACCAGGAGATCGGCTGGACCAACGTCCCGATCACCCGCAACTACGACGGCGACGCCCTCATGGGCGCCTTCGTCAATGACGCGATCTATGGCGACCTCAACACCGATGCGACGGCGACGAACGACGTCGACGTCGTGTTCAACAACCCGGGCGGCCTGCGGGCAGACATCTCGTGCGCGGCCTATCCCTGCAAGCTGACCTACGGGATGCTGTTCTCCGTTCTCCCGTTCGGGAACGCGACGGCGGTCGGCACGATGACCGGCGCGCAGATCATGGAGCTGCTCAACCAGTCCGCCTCGTTGAACAAGGGCGCGCTCCAGGTCGCCGGCATCCGGTACAAGTTCTACAACTACCGGGTCGACCTTGACCCTGATCCGGCCCCGGAGAAGGTCAACTACAAGGCATGGTCGTGGGGCGCCTACGACGCCTGCGTGATCAACAAGACCACGAAGGCGTGCGATCCGCTCGACCTGACCAAGACCTACAAGATCGCCACCAACGAGTTCCTCGCCCCGGCGGGCCAGGACAACTTCTATGCCTTCAAGTACGTCAAGAACATCACGTACTGGGGCGACATGCTGAACCAGGTCAACAGCTGGGTCGGCAAGACCTACAAGGCGGCGACCCCCTTCGCGGGCGTCGTCGACGGCCGGATCACCCGCGTGGGCAACGACACCACCGGCCCGATCGTCCCGGTGACGATCCTCCACCACAATGACTCGCACGGGAACCTGGCAAAGGGCGCCTTCGTCGGCTACACGCAGCTGGCGACCCTTATCAAGCAGGAGAAGGCCTACAACCCGACACGCACCATCCTGCTCAGCGGCGGCGACAACATCCAGGGCGACGCGATGTCCTATTACTTCAAGTCCGCCCCCCTGGGCTACGCCGCTGACGGGACTGCGCTCCCGGCCGCCCTGCAGAAGCAGCCGCTCATCGCCGCGTTCAACGCGATGGGCTACGACGGGATGACCCTCGGCAACCACGAGTTCAACTTCGGGAGCGCCATCTACAAGGGCGTCCTGGGGCAGGCGACCTTCCCGGTCCTCGGCGCGAACATCTCCGACACCGGTGCCTACGGCCTCGCGGCCACCCAGGGCGGCGCGGGCGTCAAGCCGTACGTGGAGAAGGAAGTCGGCGCCGAGAAGATCAAGGTCGCGATCCTCGGCATCACGAACCATCGCGTCCCGAACTACGAGCTGCCGAGCAACATCCCCGGCCTGAGCTTCAGCGATCCGATCGCCAAGGCCCAGCAGCTCTCGACCGCGCTCCGCGCGAAGGACGACGCGATCGTCGCCCTGACGCACATCGGCTTCACGGAGGACCCGAAGAGCGTCGAGGTCGACAAGAACGTCGACACGAACATGGCGACCTCGGTCACGGGCCTCGACGCGATCATCGGATCGCACAGCCACACGAACCCGGCAACCGGGTTCGGTGACTACAAGTACCTGCCGACGATCGTCACGGGTCCCAACAAGACCCCGGTGATCATCAATCAGGCGTATCGCTACAACAACACGCTCGGCGAGGTCTTCCTCGGGTTCGAGCCGAAGGCGGGCGGTGGCTACAAGCTCGTCACCCGCGCCGGCCAGTACCTCAGCGTCCAGACCAGCACGGTCGAGGACCCGGCGATCAAGGCGATCGTCGACCCGTACGTGACGGCGCTCGCCGCCTACAACGACAAGGTCATCGGCAAGACGACGGTCCCGATCGACGCCCTGCAAGGCGTTCATCCAGGAGACGAACGGCGCCAACCTCCAGGCGGATGCATCGGTCTGCGAGCTCGCCTCTCACGGCATCGTCGCCGACGTCCACATCTCGGGCGCGATGACCAACAAGAAGGTCGCCGACGCGGCCACGGCCGCCAACCCGGTCACCCTCAAGATCGCGGACATGTTCAGCCTGATGCCGTACGAGAACTCGCTCGTCGTGCTGAAGATGAACGGGCCGCAGATCAAGAAGGTCCTCGAGCGCGGCTTCCGCAACTACTACTACTACAAGTACGTGACCGGCTATGGCGGCTACTCGTACTACACGACCTGCATGCTCGACACGAACGCCGTCGGCAGGATCACGTACAACGACATGTACCCGGCCGCCTACGACCCGGCCAAGAGTTACGTCACGTCGTTCTACGTCAACGGCAAGGCAGTCGACTTCAATGACGCGACCAAGTACTACCGCGTCTCGACGGTCAACTACCTGGCCGCCGGCTCGTGCAACTTCAACGACAACGGCGTCAGCCTCTGGCCGCTCAACCAGATCGTCAACGACACCCAGTACTACGTCCGCGACGCCGTGATCAACTACATCACGGCCAAGGGGACCGTCTCGCCGGCGATCGAGGGCCGACTCGCCTTCAAGGACGCCGCGGGTCCGGTCATCACGATCACGAAGCCGGGGGCCAAGACCTACTGGCACTCCGACCAGGTCAAGCTCACGTTCTCGGCGACCGACCTTCCGGCCGGCGTGAAGTCCATGTCGGCGAAGGTCGGCGGCAAGACCTATGCGAACGGCCGGACCCTCGACCTCCGCACGCTCAAGCTCGGGAGCCAGACCCTCACGGTGTCGGCCATCGACTGGGCGGGCAACAAGACGACCAAGTCCGTGACCTTCAAGATCACGGCCACCGCGAAGAGCATGGTCAGCTCGGTCAACAAGTACTACACGGAGCGGAAGATCACCTCGAAGGCCCTCAAGAACCGCATGGTGACGCTGCTCAACGCGGTCAAGACCTACCAGAGCAAGAACATGTACCGGTCGGCGCGGATGACCATGTCGGTCTTCGTCGCGATCGTCGGCAAGGAAGCCGGGAAGCACATCGTCTCCGGCGCGGCCCGGGTCCTCAACGACGACGGCTCGTACGTGATGAACAACATCCGCAAGTAGGCAGTCGGCCTCGAAACCCGCGCGGCCACCCCGGCCGCGCCGGCTGATCGAACGGGCCGCCGGCCTCCGGGCCGGCGGCCCGTCTGCGTGCACGGCGCTCGCCGCGCCCCACGACGCGGGCACTGGCCGCGGCCGACTGGCGTCTCGGCGGTGCGCGGGCGCACGATTGCGGGCGCCGTCGCGGGCTCCGCGCGGCTGGTGCTCCGCCCCTGGCACGCGGGGTCGCGCGCTCCGGCCCGTGTAGGATCGGGGGGTGACCCCGCAGCTCGAAGCGACGCTCGCCGGCCTGCCCACGCGACCCGGCGTCTACCTCATGCGCGACGCCCGCGGGTCGGTGCTCTACGTCGGCAAGGCCCAGAACCTGCGCGCGCGCGTGCGCAGCTACTGGCAGAAGCAGGCGACCGGCGGCGGGCCCGGCGAGGTCCACCGGATCCGCGAGGCGATCGACCGCGTCGACGACGTGGAGTACACGCTCACCGACTCGGTCTCGGAAGCACTCCTCCTCGAGGCGAACCTGGTCAAGCGGTTCCAGCCGCGCTTCAACGTCCGGCTCAAGGACGACAAGAGCTACCCGTACATCCGGATCACCCTCGGCGAGGCGTTCCCGCGAATCGAGCGGACCCGGAAGCTGGTGAGCGACGGCAGCCGATACTTCGGGCCGTATGCCTCGGCGAGCAGCGTCGACGAGGCGATGAACCTCATCCGCCGCCTCTTCCCCTTCCGCACGTGCACGCTCGACATCCGCGAGGGCGAGCGTGCCCTCCGCCGGCCCTGCCTCCTGTACCACATCAAGCGCTGCCAGGGCCCCTGCATCGAAGCCGTCGACCGCGCCACCTATCGGGCCGACATCGCGCAGGTGGAGCTGTTCCTCGAGGGTCGCCAGGAGACGCTGATCCGGGAGCTCCGCCGCGAGATGGAGGCCGCGTCGGCGCGGATGGAGTACGAGCGGGCGGCCGCCATGCGCGACAAGGTGCGGTCGATCGAACGGACGATGGAGGACCAGAAGATGGCCGCCTTCGCCCGGACGGAGCTCGACGCCCTGGGCCTGGCTCGCTCCGGGGCCCAGGCCGCCGTCCAGGTCTTCGCCGTCCGGGCCGGCAAGCTGATCGGGCGCGACGTCTACATCCTGGAGACGCCCGCGGAGGCCGGCGACGACGAGGCGCTCGCGGGGTTCGTCCTCCAGTACTACAGCCGGTCGACCTCCGTGCCCCCGACCGTCCTCCTGCCGGCCCTCCCGGCCGAGCCCGCCGACCTGGAGGCGTTCCTCGCCGACCGGAGAGGTCACCGGGTCCGGCTCCACGTCCCGGAGCGCGGAGAGAAGCGCCGCCTCGTCGACCTGGCCGGCCGCAACGCCGCCGACTTCCTCGCCCGCGAGCAGGCGCGCTGGCTGGCCGACGAAGGCAAGACGCTCGTCGCGCTGGAGGAGCTGGCCGCGGCCCTCGGGCTGCCCGCGCCGCCGCTCCGCATCGAGTGCTACGACATCTCGACGATCCAGGGCCGGGAGACCGTCGGGAGCATGGTCGTGTTCGAGGACGGCAAGCCGCGGACCGCCGCCTACCGCCGCTTCCGGATCAAGGGGGTCGCCGGCCAGGACGACTTCGCGAGCCACGCGGAGATGCTCCGGCGGCGGCTCCACCGCGAGAAGGCGGGCGAGGAGGGGAGCGCGGAGGAGCTGCGCTGGACGCTGCCCGACCTGATCGTCGTCGACGGTGGGAAGGGCCAGCTGGCGGCCGACGTCCGCGTCCTCGAAGAGCTCGGCCTTGCCGAGATCCCGATCACCGGGCTCGCCAAGGAACGCGAAGAGCTCTTCCTGCCTGGCCGGGCGGACCCGGTGGTCCTGCCCGCGACCTCCTCCGCGCTCTACCTCGTCCAGCGGATCCGCGACGAGGCGCACCGCTTCGCGATCGCGTACCACCGCGACCTGCGGCGGAAGGCCGCCGTGAAGAGCGCCTTCGACGACCTGCCCGGGGTGGGCCCGGCGCGCCGCCGCGCGCTCCTCCGGACGTTCGGATCCGCGAAGCGGGTCCGCGAAGCGCCGGTCGAGCAGGTCGCCGCCGTGCCCGGCATCGGCCCGGTCCTCGCGGCCCGCATCAAGGCGCACCTCGAGGCGGGCTGATCTGCGGCGGTGCCGCCGGGGCCGGCCCGATCCTGGCGGTCTGAACAGATAGTCTGGTCAGGATCGGCGGATCTCAGCGTGCGACTCACCGTGGATCGCAACGTGGGCGTGACTTCGGTGCTCGAGGATCGCGCTGGTGAACAGATGGTCTGGTCAAGGCGACGAGCGCGGGAGCCGGCGCGTGGAGATCAGCCGCGCAGGGACGGCGGACGAACGCCCCACCGGCAAGGGTGATAGCATCCCCGGCCGATGCGACGAATCACCCCGATCCTCATCCTGGCGGTCCTCGCGATCGCCCTGGTCCTCAACTTCTGGCCCAACCTGACCCTGCCCGGCGTCGGCGCGGACGGCGAGCCCCGCCAGGTCGAGACGAAGCTCGGCCTCGACCTCGTCGGCGGCCTGCAGGTGGAGTACCAGGCCCTGCCGGTCGACGGGAAGTCCCCCGACGCGGCGGCGATGGCGACGATCAAGACGATCGTCGAGAACCGGGTCAACACCACCGGCGTCGCAGAGCCGGTCGTGCAGACCCAGGGGACGGACCGGATCGTCGTGGAGCTGCCGGGCGTCAACAACCCCGACGCGATCCGCCAGCTCCTCGGCCAGACCGGGCGCCTCGACTTCGTGCCCCTGCCGACGGAGCGCTACGGCAACGGGACCACGCCGGGTCCGAACGTCGCCACCCAGGGGCAGCCGCTGCCGACGCAGGAGACCGTCCTCTTCTCGGGCGACCAGGTCGACCAGGCGTTTGCGAGCGCGGACTCGACCGGCCAGCGCGCGGTCGGGTTCCGCCTGAAGAGCGAGGGCGCGAGGCTCTTCGGCGACTACACGACCGCCAACGTCAACAGCTTCTTCGCCATCGTGCTCGACGGGGACGTCGTCTCCGCCCCCGTCATCCAGAGTCCGATCACCGGCGGCGAGGGGATCATCACGGGCGGCTCGAGCGGCTTCACCGTCACCGAGATGAACAACCTGATCACCGTGCTGGCCTACGGCTCGCTGCCGTTCCCGCTGGCGGAGGTGGGCTTCCAGCAGATCGGCGCGACCCTGGCCGGGTTCTCGCTCGACCGGATCCTTCTCGCCGGCCTGATCGCCATCCTCCTGGTCTTCGTCTTCATGGTCGTCTACTACCGGCTGCCCGGCATCGTCGCGTGCATCGCCCTCGTCTACTACGCGCTCGTCGTGCTGGCCATCTTCCGCCTGATCCCGGTGACCCTGACCCTCGCCGGGATCGCCGGCTTCGTCCTCTCGGTCGGCATGGCGGTGGACGCCAACGTCCTGATCTTCGAGCGGATGAAGGAGGAGCTGCGGCTCGGCAAGTCGCTGCCTGCAGCGATGGAGGCCGGCTTCAACCGGGCCTGGAACTCCATCCTCGACTCGAACGTGTCGAGCCTGATCACCGCGACGATCCTCTACCTGTTCGGATCCTCGACGATCCGCGGCTTCGCGCTCGTGCTGATCATCGGCATCCTCGTCTCGATGTTCACCGCGATCACCCTGACGCGGACCATCCTCCGCTTCATCGTTCCGAACGAATGGGCCCGCAACCCGCGCCTGTACGGCCTGAGCGACGAGGAGTTCGTCGGCGCGCGCGGCGGCCGCCCGGTCCTCCGCGGGGAGGCGCGCTCGCGTGCGTGACATCATCGGGAAGCGCAACTGGTTCTTCGCCTTCTCGCTCGTCCTGACCATCCCGGGCCTGATCTTCATCCTCCTGGGACCCCTCACGGACGGCAAGGCCGGCCTGCAGTTCTCCATCGACTACACCGGCGGGACGAAGTGGGAGATCCGCTTCGAGGACACCGAGGTCACGCCCCAGCAGGTGCAGGACGTCCTGGCGGGCGAGGGGTACGGCGACTCCACCGTCCAGAACACGTCCGAGGACTACCTGCTGATCCGGATGGAGGCGATCGGCCTCGTCGAGGCCTCGAGCCCGACGCCCGCGCCGAGCGGCTCGCCCGCGCCGAGCGGCTCGCCCGCGCCGAGCGCCTCGCCCGACGGCTCGGCCGCGCCGAGCGCCTCGCCCGACGCCTCGGCCAGCCCCGCACCGTCGGCCACGCCCGCACCGTCCGGGTCGCCGGAGCCCAGCGGCTCGCCCGCCGCCAGCGCATCGGCCGCGCCGAGCGGCTCGCCGGCGGCCTCCGCCGCGGCCTCGCCCGGCACGTCGCCGTCGCTCAACACGCCGGGGCCGAGCTTCCCCGCCAGCCTTCCCCCCGCCTCGTTCACGCCGCCGACGCCAGCCCCGGAGGGCCAGGTCACGCGGACCGGCGAGATCGGCGCCCTGGCCACGGCGCTCGAGGCCGAGCTCGGGACGATCGCGTCCCAGCGCCTTCTCACCACGGTCGGACCCGTGATCTCCCAGGAGCTGACGCAGCAGGCGATCCTCCTGGTGCTCATCGGCTCGATCGGGATCGTGCTCTGGATGACGTTCCGGTTCCGCGACTTCCGCTTCGGGATGACCGCCCTGGCGGCCCTCCTGCACGACGTCCTCGTGGTGGTCGGCGCCTTCGCGATCCTGGGGACCATCTTCGGGCTGGAGGTCGACGGCCTCTTCGTGACGGCGATGCTGACGATCATCGGGTTCTCGGTCCACGACACGATCGTGGTCTACGACCGCGTCCGCGAGAACCGCTCGCGGCACGCGGGGGAGCGCTTCTCGGCGATCGTGAACCACTCGATCCTGCAGACGCTCGCCCGCTCGATCAACACGAGCCTCGTCGTGATCTTCACCCTGACGGCGCTCTTCCTGTTCGGCGGGCAGCCGATCCGCCCGTTCATCCTCGCCCTGCTCATCGGGATCACGTCGGGCACGTACTCCTCGATCTTCAATGCCGCTCCGCTGCTGACGGTGTGGGAGGAATGGGCCGCGCGCCGCAAGGAGCGCGCCTCCCCCGGACGTCCGGTCCGACGCCCCTCGGCGTGACCGGCGGCGCGGGCGCGGCGCACTCGACGGCCCCCTCGGCCTCGGCCGCCCCCGCGGGCAAGGATGCCCCCGTGAAGGCGCCGGTGAGCGGCGCGTGCGATCCTCTCCCCATGCTCGTCCCACGCTACCGCTGGCGGTACCCGGACCGTGCGCCCCTCGACGAGGCCTACGCCGCGGCCGTCGCCGCCCACGGAGGCTCGTCGCTCCTGGCGCGCGTCCTGGTGCGGCGGAGCGTCGGGGCGGCCGAGCTCGACGCGTTCTTCGGTCCTGCGGCCCTCGGCCTGCACGATGCCGGACTCCTCCCGGACGCCGACGTGGTCGTCGAACGGGTGGATCTCGCCCGGCGCCGCGGCGAGCGCGTCATGGTGATGGGCGACTTCGACGCGGACGGCCTGACCGGCCTTGCGATCCTCGTGACGGCGCTGCGCCGGCTCGGCCTCGACGTGGCGTTCCACGTGCCCAGCCGCCTCGAGGAGGGCCACGGGCTCTCGCTGCGCGCCGTGGAGGCGGCACGGCGGGGTGGGTGCACCCTCCTGTTCACGGTCGACACCGGCACCTCCAGCGTCGCCGAGGTGGCGGAAGCCGCGGCGCAGGGGATCGACGTCGTGATCACCGATCATCACCGCGTCCCGGAGGTCCTCCCGCCGGCGCTCGCGGTCGTCAACCCCCACCGGCCGGACGCCTCCTACCCGGATCGCCGCCTGGCGGGAAGCGGCGTGGCCCTGAAAGTTGCCGCGCTCCTGCTCGAGCGACTGGCCGCCATCCCGGCGCTCGAGACGATGGCCGACCTCGCCGACCTCGCCACGATCGGGACGGTCGCCGACGTCGCACCGATCCTCGGCGAGAACCGCTCGATCGCGCGCCTCGGCCTGGAGCGGATCCGGTCGGCGCCGCGGCCGGGCATCGCGGCGCTGCTCGCCGCGGCCGGCGTGGCTCCCCCCGCCGCAACGCTGGAGACCATCGCCTTCGCGCTCGCCCCGCGGCTCAACGCGGCCGGCAGGGTGGGGGATGCCGCCGACGCGGCCGCGCTCCTGCTCGCGGACACGCCCGGCGTCGCGGCCGCCGCGGCCGCCGCCCTCGAGACCGCCAACACGACGCGCCGCGACGTCACGAGGGTTGCCCTCGACGAGGCCCGCGCGGTGCTCGCCGACCAGCCGGACGACCTGCCCGCCACCGTCGTGCGCGGCCCGTGGACCGTGGGGATCGTCGGCCTCGTCGCCGCGCGGCTCGCGGAGGAGCACGGGCGCCCCGCGGTCGTGGCCGCCGACCTCGGCGAGGTCCTGCGTGCCTCGTGCCGCGCGCCCGTCGGGTATGACCTGGCCGGCACGCTCGCCGCGTGCGACGACCTGCTCGTGCGCCACGGTGGCCACCGTGGCGCCGCGGGGCTCGAGGTCCGGGCGGATCGCTGGGAGGCGTTCCGGGCGCGGTTCCTGGAGCTCGTCGGCGCCGGCGGCACGCCCGACCCACGCCCGGAGCTCCGTCTCGACCTAGCCCTCCCGGCGCGGGCCGCCGACTACCGCCTCCTCGAGCACCTGGCCGCGCTGGGGCCCACCGGCCCCGGGAACCCGGAGCCGCTCGTCGGCGTCCACGGGCTCACCGTGACGCGCGTTCGGGCCGCCGCCGGCGGCCACGCCCAGCTGACCCTGCGCCGCGACGTGGACGTCGTCGACGCCATCGCCTTCGAGCGAGGCGACCTCGCGGAGGTCGTCCGGGAGGGGGACCGCGTGGACGTGGCCGGGCACCTCGCGACGCGCCGCTTCGGCGGCATCGAGTCGCTCCAGCTGGTCGTCGTGGACATCGCACCCGCCCGGGACGGCGGGACTGTCGCGCCGCTCGCGGCGGTCGCCGCGGCGGGCGGCGACCAGCCGCGATGACGCGCGGCGCGGCCCCCGGCCGACCCTCCCGCCCGACCCGCCGGACGACGGGCGACCCGTACGGCCTCGCGGCGGCCCGGCCGTTCCTCGCCCCGCTTCTCTCGCTCGCCGGGCTTGTCGTGATCGGGCTGCTGACGTTCTCGCTCCTCACGGGCAGCCTGCCGTTCCTGCCTTCCCGTGGCCCCGGGGGCGATGGACCGGCGAACCCGGGCAACGGAGGACCGGTTGTGCCCGGCCGGACGCCGTCGCCGAGCGCGCCGCCGGTGGTGAACCCCGACCTCGGGATCGACGGGCAGCTGGTCTATGCGAAGGCCGGCAACCTGTGGATCCAGGAGGGCACCGAGATCACGCAGCTGACGAAGACCGGCCGCGATGCGCAGCCGGCATGGTCCGAGGACGGCGCGTGGATCTACTTCATCGAGACCCGCCGGACCCGGGTGAAGTTCCCCGTCGCCGGCCGGCCCGTCTGGTACGACCTCAGCTACCCGATCCTGACGCGGATCCGGCCGGACGGGACCGATCGCGAGGCCATCCTGTCGGGCCTGTACAAGGCAGGACCGAGCAGGCAGTACACGTGGTCGTTCTTCATCCGGGATCCGGCGGTGGCGCCGAGCGGGACCTCCGTCGCCGTGGTGTCCGACGGCCCAGATCCCACGAAGTCGAACGTCGTGCTCGGGCTGGTGAACGTCGCCAAGAAGCGGCTCGGCCCGCTCGGCCTCCCCGAGAATGCCCCGTACGGCCACCAGGATCCCGCCTGGCGGCCGGACGGCAAGCTCCTGCTCTACGTCCGCAACGGGCGCGACGGGGCCCGCGGCGCCCCCACGATCTGGCGCTACGACGTGGCGACGAAGAAGACGACGCGGTACAGCCAGCCCGGGTACACCGAGCCGCTCTACTCGCCGAACGGGCGTTACGTCGTCGCCACGAAGACGAACGCGCTCGGCACCGACATCGTCATCCTCGACGCGCGCAACGCGAACGAGCTCCTGCGCGTGACCGCCAACGGCCAGGCCTGGGGCGGTGCCTGGTCGCCCGACGGAACCCAGGTCGCCTTCCTCCAGCTGGCCGGGTCGACGACCGACCTCCGGGTGGCGACGCTCGGGCGCGGCGCCAACGGGGGCCTCTCCGTCGAGGAGATCGAGCCGCTGACCGAGTTCAGCGGCCTCGACGCCACCAGCCGGCCGGCCTGGTGGGGGCCGCGCCCGACGCCGGCCCCGACGCCGACGGCCGCCCCATCCGCTTCGCCCGCCCCATGAGCGAGCCGTATCTCGCGCGCCTCGCGCGCCGCACGGCGACGGTCGGCAGCGTCCTCTGCGTCGGCATCGACCCGACCTCGGCGATGCTCCCGGCGGGATGGCCGGCGAGCCTTGCCGGCATCGAGCGCCTGGCCCGCCTGATCGTCGAAGCCGCCGCGCCGCATGCGGCCGCCGTCAAGCCGAACCTCGCCTTCTTCGAGGCGTACGGCAGCGCCGGGATGGCCGCCCTGGAGCGCGTCCTGGCCGCCGTCCCGCCGGGCGTCCTCGTGGTTGCCGATGCGAAGCGCGGCGACGTCGAGACGACGGTGGCCCGCCAGGCGACCGCGCTCTTCGACGTGCTGGGCGCCGACGCGGTGACGGTGAACCCCTACGTGGGGCTGGGCGCTCTCGGGGCCTTCCTCGAGCGATCCGACCGCTTCGCGTACGTCCTGTGCCGCACCTCCAACCCGGGCGCGGGGGAGCTGCAGGACCTGGTCGTCGGCGCGGACGCCGAGCTGGGAGCTCCCGCCGAGGCCCTGCACCGCCGCGTGGCGCGTCGGGTGGAGGCCGCCGGCCTCGGCGAGCGGGCGGGGCTCGTGGTCGGCGCGACGGCGCCCGCCGAGCTGGCGGGGATCCGGGCGCTGGTCCCGGGGCTCGCGTTCCTCGTTCCGGGTGTCGGCGCCCAGGGAGGCGATGCGGCGCCCGTCATGGCCGCGGGCCCGGCGACGGCGGGAGCCGCCTCCGCGGGACCTGGCGGAGGCCTCCTCGTGAACGTCTCCCGGGGGATCGCGGCAGCGGCCGCGGGATCCACGGGTGGCGACGACGGGGACCCCGGCGAGCGCCTCGCCTCGGCCGCCCGCGACTGGGCGGCCAGGCTCGCTGTGCTATCGTAGCGCCGCCTCGCGAGGCCGCCGACGCCGGTGGCCGCGCCGCTCCCCGAGTCCCGAACGCAGAGGTCGCAGCGACATGCCGAACATCGGCGTCCCCGAGCTGGTCATCATCCTCGTGATCGCCCTGCTGGTCCTCGGCCCGGGCCGCCTGCCCGACGTCGCATCGTCCCTCGGCAAGAGCATCCGCGAGTTCCGCAAGGCGGCGACGGACGTGCAGGACTCCGTGAAGCTCGATGCGCCGCCCGCCGCCCCGGCCGCCCCGGGAGCAGCCGCGGCTGCGCCCGCCGCGGCTGCTCCCGCACCCGTCGCGGCAGGGCCTGCCGAGACGCCGGTCGCGACCCCGGCTGCGCCGGCCGCCCCGAACACCCTGGCGTCGGTCGCCGAGCCGAACACGCTGGCGCCGGCCCCCGCCGCTGAGGCCGTCGTCGAGACCGCCGCGGCCGAGGCCGCGCCGGTCGCCGCCAACACCGAGACGCAGGCCTAGCCCCCCTCGGGCCCGACGCCCATGGCCGACGCCGACCTCGCGCGCGACGGCGCCGCCACGCTCCTCCCCGCCCCCCAGGCCGCCGTGCCCGACCCGCCGGTGGCCCCGCCGCCGGCGGCCGACGACGCGATCATGCCGCTCTTCGACCACCTGGCCGAGCTGCGTCGCCGGATCGCGATCGCCCTGCTCGCCGTGGCTCTCGGGAGCGTCGTCGGCTTCATCTTCGGCCAGCAGATCATCGAGGTCCTCAAGGCCCCCTACGGCGACGCCCCGCTGCTGCTGCTCAACCCCGGCGAGGGCTTCTTCATCACCCTGAAGATCGCGATCGCGACCGGGATCGTCCTGGGCATGCCCGTCATCCTCTTCGAGCTCTGGCGTTTCGTCTCGCCCGGGCTCACCAGCGAGGAGCGCCGGATCGCACGTCCGTGGGTCCCCCTCGCCCTCGTCTTCTTCGTCGGCGGCGTCGCCGTCGCCTACCTCGTCCTGCCCTTCGCGATCGCCTTCCTGTCCAGCTTCGGGACCGGCGAGCTGCCGCTCCAGAACGCCTGGACGGCCGACGGCTACTTCGGGTTCGTGGCCACGATGTTCATCGGCTTCGGGCTCGTCATGGAGTACCCGATCGTGCTGGTCCTGCTCTCGAAGGTCGGGATCGTCACGAGCGCCGGCCTGAAGGCGTCGCGGCGCTACGTCATCATCGTCTTCGCCATCGTCGCGGCGGTCGCCACGCCGGGCGGCGACATCATCAGCCCCTTCGTGCTCGGGCTCACGATGTACGGGCTCTACGAGCTGTCGATCCTTCTCGTCCGCGCGGGCGGGCGCTGAGCGCGCGGTAGACTGGCCGCATGGAAGGGACCGGGCGGCCGGACGACGAGGATGCCGGGCGCCGTGCGCCCGATCCCGGGGACGACCAGCAGCACGTCGTCATCCTCTCGGGCATGTCGGGGTCCGGGAAGACCGCCGCGACGAAGCTCTTCGAGGACCTGGGGTACGTCTGCGTCGACAACCTCCCCGGGGAGCTGCTCCCCGAGCTCGCCGACCTCATCGCCCGCGAGCCCACCCGGTTCGAGCACGTCGCCATCGTCCTCGACGTCCGGGCCGGCGACGTTCCGCTGGCCTTCGCCGCCATGCGCGGGGCGCTCGAGGGCCGCGGCATCCGGCCGCAGATCTTCTTCCTGGATGCCCGCGACGAGGTCCTGATCCGGCGCTACTCCGAGACCCGCCACCGGCACCCCCTGGCCGGGTCGGACGGGATCTCCGCGGGCATCCTCGAGGAGCGTCGCGTCCTCGAGGCGGTGCGCGCGGACGCCGACGTCGTCCTGGACACGTCCGATCTGTCGCTGCGCCAGCTGCGCGAGCGCATCTTCGGCCAGCTCTGGCGCGTCGTGCAGCCGGATCAGCTGGCGGTCCAGCTCGTCAGCTTCGGCTACAAGTTCGGGATCCCGCTCGAGGCGGATCTCGTGTTCGACGTCCGGTTCCTGCAGAACCCGTACTACGTACCGGAGCTGCGGCGCCTCTCCGGCCTGACCGAGGGAGTTCGGTCCTATGTCCTGGAGCAGCCCCTGGCCGGCCGCTTCCTGGCGGCCGTCCACGACCTCCTCGAGCTGACGATCCCCGCCTACGTGGGCGAGGGGAAGACCCGGCTCACGATCGCCGTCGGGTGCACCGGCGGCTACCACCGCTCGATCGTGCTCTCCGAGGAGCTGGCGACCTGGCTGCGGGAGCGGGAGTGCGGGCCGGTCAGCGTCTTCCACCGGGAGCTCGAGCGACGGTGAACCCGTGAACCTCCGCCCCTGGCTGCGACCGGGCATCGGCGTCAAGCGCTGGCTCGCGGTCGCCTTCCTGGGCCTGACCGCTCTCGCCCTGTCCGGCGCGCTGGCGCTCCGCCAGCTCTACCGCGAGGTGGAGGTCGAGGGCCCTGTGCAGGCGGCGATCTCGTTCCTCACCCTGCAGTTCCTGCCGTACGGGATTCGCGCCGTCGTCCTGCTCGGGGCGGGCATCGGCCTCTTCCTGTACGGCTCCTATCGGGTCATCCGCGCCCTGCTGGGACCCTTCACCGAGAGCGCCGAGGAGCCCCTCGTGGACCTGGTCTACCGGCGTCGGCTGCTGGCCCGCGGGCCGCGGATCGTGGCGATCGGCGGCGGGACGGGCCTCTCGACCCTCCTGCGGGGCCTCAAGCTGCACACGGGCAACCTGACGGCGGTCGTCTCGGTCGCCGACGACGGGGGTTCCACGGGACGGCTCCGGGAGCAGGTGGGGATCCCCGCGGTCGGCGACATCCGGAATTGCCTGGTCGCGCTCGCCGAGACCGAGCCGGCGATGGGCGAGCTGCTCCAGTACCGCTTCGGCACCGACGAGGGGAGCCTCTCGGGTCACGCGGTGGGCAACCTGCTCATCACGGCGATGCACGCGATCGACGGCGGGGACTTCGAGGCTGCCGTGCGCCAGATGAACCGGGTGCTGGCCGTGCGGGGCAGCGTCGTGCCGGCCTCGGGGACGGCGCTGACGCTGCATGCGCGCCTCCGCGACGGCGCCGAGGTCACCGGCCAGTCCCGGGTGATGCGGACGTCGGGGATCGAGCGGGTCTGGCTGGAGCCGGGCGACGTGCGGGCGGGACGCGACGCCCTGCGGGCGATCGCCGAGGCCGACCTCGTGGTCATCGGGCCCGGGAGCCTCTACACGAGCATCCTGGCGACGATCCTGATCCCCGAGCTGCGCACGGCCCTCGCCACGAGCGCCGCGCTGCGCCTCTACGTGGCCAACGTCGCGACCCAGGCCGGCGAGACGGAGGGCTACGACCTGGCGGACCACGTCGAGGCCCTCGCGGCCCACGGCGTCGGCGATCTCATGGATGTCGTCCTCGCCAACAACCACCTGGCCGGTGCCGATCCCGACGGGGAGCTCGGCGTGCCGGTCAAGCTGCGCTGGCCGCCCATGGGCGCCACCCGCCGCCCGCGGCTCGTCCTCGATGACGTCGTCGACGCCGTCAACCCGCACCATCACGACCCCGCGCTGCTCGCGGCGGCGATCCTGCGGGTGTTCGGACGTGAAGCGGGGATCCGGCGCGGCGGGATCGCGCGGACCGCCTAGGCGGTGGCCGACGCCGATCGCGCCCTCGTGGCCGGGCTGCGTGCGGAGCTCGCGGCGATCGAGCCTGCCCGGCCCTGCGATCGCGCCGCCGAGGTCGCGGGTCTCGGGACGGCGGAGATCCGGGGCGACCGTCCCGCGCTGGGCCGCCTCATGGTGCGCCTCCTCCGCGACGCCCCGACGGCGCCGCCGCCGTTCGCCTGGGACGGCGCGGCCGACCACTGCCGGGCGGCGTGGCTCCGGGGCTGCTTCCTGGCGCGTGGGTCGCTGTCGGTCGCCCACGGGCGCCTCCACCTCGAGTTCGTGGTGCCTCTCGCCGACGCGCCGGTCCTCGCCGCCCGGCTCGGGTCGGTGGGCCTGCCCGCCGGGGTCCGGGCGCGACGCGGGCGCGGCGTCGTGACGTGGAAGGGCGCCGACGAGATCGGGACGTTCCTGCGCTGGGTCGGCGCCGGTGCGTCGCTCCTGGAGCTGGAGTCGCGGCAGGTGGCGCGCTCCGTGCGGGGCGACCTCAACCGGCTCCTCAACGCCGAGTCGGCGAACCTCGAGCGGATCGCGAGCGCCGCAGCCCGCCAGCTTGGCGCCATCGCGATCCTCGACGCCGACGGCCGGCTGGCGGAGCTGCCGGAGTCGGTGCGCGCCGTCGCCGCGCTCCGGTGCGCGACGCCCGAGGCGTCGCTCGGCGAGCTCGCGGCGGAGCTTGACATGCCGCGCGGGCGGGTCCAGCGGGCGCTGGAGCGGATCGAGGCGCTGGCGCTCCACGACGTCGACGAGCCGGGCGCCCGGCCCGGGGTGGGATCGCGTGCCGAACGGCCCGCCGACGACGGGCCGCCCGCCACGACGACGAACCGCCCCCGGGTGGCATGATTGGGTCATGCGACCTGTGATCATTGCCGCCAACTGGAAGATGAACACCACCCCCGCAGATGCCGGTGAGCTCGCGCGCACGATCGCCGGCCGGACCCGGGAGCCGGACGTCGTGCGGGTCATCTGCCCGCCGTTCGTCTGCCTCCCGGCGGTCCGCGACGCCGTGGCGGGGGAGGGGATCGGCGTGGGCGCCCAGACCATCCACCACGAGCTGGCCGGGGCCTACACCGGCGAGATCAGCGCGCCCATGCTCGCGGGCCTGGCGACCTGGGTGATCCTGGGCCACTCGGAGCGCCGGCGCGACTTCGCCGAGACGGACGCCCTGATCGGGCGGAAGCTCCAGCACGCCGTGGACGCGGGGCTGCGCCCCATCCTGTGCGTCGGGGAGCAGCTCGCCGAGCGCGAGGAGGGCCGGGCCGTCGCAGTCGTGGCGTCCCAGCTCGGCGGTGCGCTCGCGGGCCACGACGCCGCGGTCCTGGCGGGGGCCGGGATCGTGATCGCCTACGAGCCGGTCTGGGCGATCGGGACCGGCCGCAACGCATCGGGCGCCGACGCGGCGGCGATGGCCGACGCGATCCGGGCGACGTTGCGGGATCTCGGCTGGGGCGACCGGGCCGAGGCGACGCCGATCCTCTACGGCGGGAGCTGCACCAGCGCCAACATCGGCGACTTCCTGGCCGAGCCGGGGATCGACGGCGCGCTCGTCGGGGGCGCCTCGCTCAAGCCCGACGAGATGGCGGGGATGGTCGGTCGGGCCGCGGTCACCGCCGCCGCGCGGCGCGCCACCGGCGCCTGAGCCGGCGCGACCGTCCGCTCCGTCGTCCAGCGCCGAACCGTACCGCGAGCCAACCGCAGGAGCCGACCCATGCCGACCCTCGTCCTCCTCCGCCACGGCGAGAGCACCTGGAACAAGGAGAATCGCTTCACCGGCTGGACCGACGTCGACCTCTCGGCCACGGGCCTCGACGAGGCGCACGAGGCCGGCCGCCTGCTCCGCGCCGAGGGATACCAGTTCGACGTGGCGTTCACGTCGGTCCTGCGGCGGGCGATCCGGACGCTCTGGATCGCCCTCGACGAGATGGACCAGATGTGGATCCCGGTCATCAACTCCTGGCGCCTCAACGAGCGCCACTACGGGGCGCTGCAGGGCCTGAACAAGGCCGAGATGGCCGTGAAGTTCGGCGACGAGCAGGTCAAGATCTGGCGGCGCAGCTACGACGTCCCGCCGCCCGCCCTCGACGTCGCCGACGAGCGCTTTCCCGGCCGTGACCCGCGCTACCGGGACCTCGCCGACGCCGACGTCCCGCGCTGCGAGTCCCTCAAGGACACCGTCTCCCGCTTCCTGCCGTTCTGGGAGTCCGACATCGCCCCGGCGCTCGGGCAGGGGAAGACGGTGCTCGTGGCGGCCCACGGGAACAGCCTCCGGGCCCTCGTGAAGTACCTCGACGGGATCTCCGACGACGCGATCGTCGGCCTGAACATCCCGACCGGCGTGCCCCTCGCCTACGACCTGGACGAGGCGCTGCGGCCGCGCTCCAGCCGCTATCTCGGCGACCCGGACCGCGTGGCGGCCGCCGCGGCCGCCGTGGCCGCCCAGGGGACCGCGAAGCCGGCCTGAGCCCGCCTGAGCCGGGCGGCGGGCCGATCGCGCCCGGTGTGCTACGATCCCGCGCGGCCCACCCGTTGGAGGATCCCCCGAGAGTGAACCCGTTCCTGACCGTCGGCCAGCTCGTCGTCAGCATCGCCCTGATGGTCGCCATCCTCATGCAGGCCCGCGGCACGGGGCTCTCCGGTGCGTTCGGCGGCGACTCGGCCGTCTACCGCAGCCGGCGCGGCATCGAGCGTCGCCTCTGGCAGTTCACGATCGTCCTCGCGGTCCTGTTCGCGGTCTTCTCGCTGGCGAGCTTCGTCTTCGCCCCGACGCCGCTCTGAGCGGGCCCGTCCACCGGGAGGCCGTGCCGTGAGCAGGCGCGACGGCGGCTTCGCCCTCGTCCTCGTCATCCTCCTGGTCGCCCTCGCGGGGATCACCGCCGCCCCCTCCCTCCAGCCTGCCGCGACCCCTGCCCCGAGCGCCACGCCGGTGCCGGCCGCCGGTCTCGTGCAGGGCGTGCTGGGCCGGCCGTCCTCCATCACCCCGCTCACCGCCCGGAACCAGGTCGACCGCGACCTCGTCGCGCTGATCTTCCGGGGCCTGGTGCGGCTGGGCCCCGGCAACTCGGTCCTGCCGGATCTCGCGACCCGCTGGACCGTGGAGGAGCGCGGAGCCCGCTGGACGTTCCACCTCCGGCCCGACGCGTGGTGGCACGACGGCACACCGGTGACCAGTGCCGACGTCGTCTACACGGTCGACGTGCTGCAGCACCCGGACTACGTCGGCCCCCTCGCCGCCACGTGGGCGCAGGTCCGGGCGACCGCCCTCGACGCCCACACGGTGCGGTTCGACCTGGGCGACCCGCTGGGCGGGTTCCTCCAGGCCGCGGTCCTTCCGCTCCTGCCCGCGCACATCCTGGCGGAGGTCCCGGTCGCGTCGCTCGCCGACGACCCGTTTGCCCGGGCACCGCTCGGCAACGGCATGTTCGCGCTCGTCGACCTGACCGAGGACGCGGCCATCCTCGAGCCGGTGCTGCCGCCCGTCGGCGAGGCGGCGGCCCCCCTCGCCGCTCCCGCCGCCGGGGCAGTCGTCTCGCGCACGCCGCGCCTGCCGTGGCTCGAGCTGCGCTTCTACGACACGCCCGAAGCGCTCGGCGAGGCGCTCGCGACGGGCGAGGTCGGGTCGGTGGGCGACCTGCCGCCGGCGGCCGCCATGGGCCTGGCCGAGAGCACCGCCGGGGCGCGCGCCATCCGCTACCCGGCGACGACCCTGACCGCGATCACCTTCAACCTCGACGTGCCGCGGGGACCCTTCGCCGACGCGCGGACGCGGCGAGCGCTCCTCGCGGCGGTCGACCGGGCGGACATGATCGGCGACCTCCTCGGGGGCGCCGGCGCGCGGGCCGACACCCCGATCCCGCCGTCGTCCTGGGCGTACGACGCAAAGGCGGCGCCCGAGGTGAAGTACGACCGGTCCGCGGCCGCGAAGGGGCTTCGCGACGCCGGCTGGCGCCGCCCGGCGAAGGCCTGGATCCCGCCCGGAGCGACGAAGCCCCTGGAGGTGGTCCTCCTCGCCCCGGAGCGCGCGGCCAACCCGGTCGCCTTCTCCGCGGCGACCCGCGTGGCCGCGTCCTGGACCTCCCTCGGCCTGGCGACCACCGTGGAGGCCCTGCCGCCGGGCGAGTTCGTCGAGCGCCTCCGGTCGGGCGAGTTCCAGGCGGCGATCGTCGACGTCAGCATGGGCCTGGATCCGGATCCCTACCCGATCCTGGCCTCGACCCAGGTCGTGTCCGGCGGCTCGAACGTGAGCGGCTTCCAGGACCCGGCCCTCGATGCCGCGCTCGTCGCGGCGCGGGCACCCGGTGCGCCCGCGGCGCGGGCGAAGGCGTATTCCGCGCTCCAGAAGCTGCTCGGCACCCTGCAGCCGATGCCCACCCTCTTCTTCCGCGACAGCGTGTTCGTGGCGGGCTCAGAGCTCAGCGGGCCCACGCCCCGACCGGTCTCCGATCCGGGCGGTCGGTTCTGGGACGTGATACGATGGAACGTGACCGGACGGTGACCCTCGCCGCCCGGGTTGCTGGTCGCTGCCGAGGTGGCGGAACTGGTAGACGCGCTAGCCTCAGGAGCTAGTGCCCGCAAGGGCGTATGGGTTCAAATCCCGTCCTCGGTACCACCGCGTCGGGAGCGGAATCGCGCGGCACCTGCCCAGGTGGCGGAATTGGTATACGCGTACGTTTGAGGGGCGTATGAGGCAACTCATCCGGGTTCAAGTCCCGGCCTGGGCACCACCATCTTGCGCCGGATCGAGGCGGCTCCGCACGGAGCCGCCTTGCGTGTCTCCGGGCCAGGCCTGCGGCCCGGCGGGCGGTTAGCTCAGTCGGTCAGAGCGCCTCGCTTACACCGAGGAGGTCGGAGGTTCGAGCCCTCCACCGCCCACCAGCCCCCGACCACGGATCCGCCGCGATCCGCCGACCCGGGCGTCGTACACTCACGCGGGGGCGGCGCGCGCCGCCGGTGTGGCACCGGGAGGCACCATGGAGCTCGGCATCATTCTCCTCGTCGTCCTGGGCGTCGTCGTCCTGGTCGGCGTGCTCCTGTACAACGGGCTCGTCACGAAGCGGAACCGCGTGGACGAGGCGGTCGGGCAGATCGAGGTCCAGCTGAAGCGCCGGCACGATCTCGTGCCGAACCTCGTCGCGGCCGTGAAGGACATCATGGGCTTCGAGCAGGACGTCCTCACGCGCGTGACGGAGGCCCGCGCCAACGCCGTCGCGGCGGGGGCGCAGGGGCAGGTGACCCGCGACCAGGTCCAGGCGGAGAACCAGCTGAGCGGCGCCCTGCGCTCGCTCTTCGCGGTGGCCGAGGCCTACCCCCAGATCCGCTCGAACGAGAACGTCCTCGCGCTCCAGGAGCAGCTGACGACGACGGAGAACCAGATCAGCTTCTCGCGCCAGCACTACAACGCAACCGTCAACGAGTACAACACGACGATCCAGACCATTCCCTCGGTCCTGATCGCCGGCCCGCTCGGCTTCACGAAGCGCGAGTTCTTCGACGCCGAGCCGGAGGCCGACCAGGTCCCGGTCGTCGCGCTGCGCTGACGCTGCGCGGCCGGGTTCGTCCCGGTCCCTGAGGCCGCCATGGCCGCGTCGTTCTATCGCCAGGCCTCGGCAAACCGGCGGAACTCGTTCCTGCTGGTGCTGGTCATCGTCGCCCTGCTCGCGCTCCTCGGGTTCACGATCGGCTACGGCACCACCGGCGCCCTGGAGGGCGGGCTCGGCTGGCTCGGCATCTTCGGCGTCATCGCGATCGTCTCGTCGCTGGTGGGCTACTACTCGGGCGATCGGGTCGTCCTGGCGGCCTCGAAGGCGCGGCCGGCGACGGAGGCCGAGGCGCCCCAGCTCCTCAACGTGGTCCGGGAGCTGACGCTCTCCGCCGGGATGCCCATGCCGGCGGTCTACCTGATCGACGACACGGCGCTCAACGCCTTCGCGACGGGACGTGACCCGACGCACGCATCGATCGCGGTGACCACGGGGCTCGTCGCCCGCCTGGATCGCGAGGAGCTGCAGGGGGTGGTGGGCCACGAGCTGTCCCACGTCCGCAACTACGACATCCGGTACGCCATGCTGGTGGGCGTGCTGGTCGGCACGATCGCCCTCCTGGCCGACGTCTTCCTGCGGATGACGTTCTGGGGCGGGGGCCGGCGCTCGTCCTCGTCGGACCGGGGCGGTGGCGGGCTGCAGGCCCTCGTGCTGATCCTGGCGCTCGTGCTGGCGATCCTCGCGCCGTTCTTCGGGCGGCTCGTGCAGCTGGCCGTCAGCCGGCAGCGCGAATACCTGGCCGACGCGAGCTCGGTCGAGCTGACCCGCAACCCGTACGGGCTGCAGCGGGCGCTCGCGGTGCTCTCCGAGGACCGCGAGGTCCTCGAGGTGGCCAACCGCGCCACGCAGCACATCTACTTCCGCAACCCGATTCGCAAGTTCGAGGATCGCTCGCAGGGGCTCTTCTCGACGCACCCGCCGATCGTGGAGCGCATCAACCGGCTGCGGGCGCTCACCGGCGAGCCGCCGATCGACGCCGCCGGCCTGCCGGACGTCGCCGACAGCAGCTAGGCCGCCGGGCACGGCCGGCCTCCGGCATCGGCGCCCGTGTTTGCGGCTCGGGGCCGCTGCGTGGTACCGTTTCGGACGCCGACGGGCGGCGACGCCCGGCGGGGCCTTCGGGCCGAGATAGCTCAGTTGGTAGAGCACGCGACTGAAAATCGCGGTGTCGCCAGTTCGAATCTGGCTCTCGGCACCATCAGCCCCGGCGCGGCGCTACGAGCGGAAGTGGCTCAGTTGGTAGAGCATCACCTTGCCAAGGTGAGGGTCGCGGGTTCGAGTCCCGTCTTCCGCTCCATTTTCCTGTCTGGAGACGAGCTGGTCCCCGCACCGCTGGCCCTTCGTCTAGTGGTAGGACAGCGGACTTTGGATCCGTGAACCGAGGTTCGAATCCTCGAGGGCCAGCCAGCAGTTCGTGGCGACGTGGCGAAGTGGCCTAACGCGGGGGTCTGCAAAACCCTTATTCATCGGTTCGAATCCGATCGTCGCCTCCACCATTCCGAGCACGAGACGGGCCCTTCGGGGCCCTTCATTGTGCTCGCTGCACGGCGCCGCTCACGGAGGGCATCGGTCCGCGGCTCCCCCGGGCCCCCCGGCTCCCCACCGCGCGCTCCGCCCTCCCTGGAGGATGGGACGCGCACCGGGCGACCGGCGGCGGTTGCAGAAGTGGGTACCATTTCGGCGATGGCCGACGAGCCGCGAACCTACGCGAGCACAGCCTGCCCGTACTGCTCGCTCGAACTCGACCCGCTCCCGACGGCGAAGAAGCGATGCCCCGGGTGCAGGCAGCCGATCTACGCTCGCAGGGGACCCGACGGCATCACCTACCTCCTCCAGGTGGGCGACCTAGCGGTACTCGATCAGGCCTGGGCGCAGCATCACGAAGCGCTGGACTACCGCGCGAAGGTCGCCGCGCTGGGGGTCGACTTCGATGCCCTCGAGTCCGAGCTGGCGCAGCGGGACGCTCGTCACCTGGCCCGCGACGTCTGGTGGTCGGCCGTCAACGAGGGCATCCTGGAGGCGCTCGCGCGGGTCGACTGGTTCTCTGCCCAGGTCGGCTACTTCGCCCACGCGCGCGACCTTGCCGACCACGGCCAGCCGTGGGCCGACGTCGCACGGGCCGGGTTCAGGATGGAGCTGCGCCAGTACCTCGCGGATGGCGTTGAGTCCGTCGACATCTTTGCCTGCAGGTGCCGGGTCTGTCAGCTCGATGCCGGTCGTCGCCTCCTCATCGCAGAGCAGATGTCCGCGCCGACGCTCCCGCACGCCGATTGCGAGGGAGGCTGGTGCGCCTGCGACTACCTGCCGTCGTTCGCGTGAGTGACCAGGTCGCCCGATGGGGACAATCCCCGGGCATGGAACGCGCGCCCGGTGTCGTGACGCCCAGCAACCGCATGACGGGAGATACGTGATGGCCAACGACCGCGGGCTCACCTTCGGCTTCCCGCGCATGTACAACGAGCCCGGCGAGCGGCGCGCGTTTCTTCCATCGCTGGTCGGCCTGCTCGCCAGCCTGGACGTCGACGTGTACGTCGAGGCCGGCAGCGGGACCGGCATGGGCTACTCCGACGACGACTACCTGGCCGTGTCGCCGCGCGTGCGCATCGTCGACGAGGCTACCGCGTATCGCCAGGACATCGTGGTGGTGCTGCGGGCTCCCGAGGGACGCTACGAACTGCTCCGGCCCGGCGCCATCCTGATCTCGATGCTCCACTTCACCACGCGGCCGGAGCGTGTCGAGCTGCTGCGCCGCCTCGGCATCGAGGCCATCGCGCTCGACATGGTCACGGGCGACGACGGGCGGCGCCTCGTCCAGAACCTCCGCGACGTCGCCCGCAACGGGCTGGCCTGTGCCTTCGACGCCCTCGAGCGGCGCTGGCCGCCGCTCCTCTCGTCCGACCGCCTGCCGATCTCCGTCACGATCCTCGGTGCCGGCGGGGTCGGCAAGAACGCGATCGAATGGGCCGTGAAGGCCGGCGACGAGGCGCGCAACGAGCGCTTCGTGCGCGAGGGCCTGCCCGGGGTCGAGGTCGTCGTGGCCGACCAGAACCTGGCCGGCGACGAGGCCTACTTCCGGCGCCGGCTGGCGCAGACCGACATCCTCGTCGACGCCACGGCGCGCCGCGACACGTCGCGGCCCCTCTTCCCCAACGCCTGGCTCGGCTGGCTGCCCGCCCACGCCGTCGTCTGCGACCTGGCGGTCGACCCCTACCTCCTCGACGACGACCCGCCGGTCGTGCGGGGCATCGAGGGCATCCCCCAGGGCAACCTGGACCAGTGGGAGTTCGGCCCCGGACGACCCGGCCTGGGACCGCCTGCCGCCCGGCGTCCCGACGGCGAACCGGCGCACGGTCGTCTCCTGCTACTCGTGGCCGGGCGTCAAGCCCGAGGCCTGCATGGAGCTCTACGGCTCGCAGGTGACGCCGCTCCTCAAGACGCTCATCTGGTACGGCGGCCTGTCGGCGATCGGGCCCGACGTCTCGTTCCACGGGCGGGCGCTCTGGCGCGCCAGCCTGCGGCACTGGCTGGAGGACAACCCCGGGGCCTGATCGCGGTCGTGCTCGGCTCCCCTCGGCCGATGCCTCGGTGCGCATCGCGCCGACGCCCTCCATGCGGGCGGGCGGTACGATCGGAGCACACCGCGCCGAGGTGGCGGAACCGGCAGACGCGGCCGACTTAAACTCGGCTGCCCGAAAGGGCGTGGGAGTTCGAATCTCCCCCTCGGCACCAGTCGATGCTCGCTCCTGTTGCCTGCCGGGATGGCGCGCACCAGGCGTCCGGGGGCCGTTCGCCTCTCGCCAGATGCCTGACAACCGCCTACGGTGACCGGCGGCGGGAGGCTCTGACACGCGGCCCTCACCCTGGCCGCCGGGACCGCGCCGAGCCACTGGCGAGACCGACCCGCGAGCCGATAGGCACGCAGCCGCCGAGATGCAGGTTCGTCAGTCAGTAGAGATCGCGGCCCGCTGGTAGCGGCGGAGGATCGATGCGTGCGGTGGTGGAACGGTTGCTTGCGGCCGCGGCGATCCTTGGACCGTGGCTCCTTCTGCTGACGTCCCTGTAGACTGCCATATACCCGACCGCGACCCCGCCGGATCCATCGCCGCTGCCTGCCCCGCTGGTCGTCGGCGCGATCCTTGCCGCCGGTGCGCTGCGGGTTGTCCGACGCACGACCGTCGTGCACGTCGTCCTTCCTGGCCGTCCTCGTCTGCGGGGTCGCGTGCCTCGCCGCCCATCTCGGAGGCCCGCTGGCGAATGCCTCGGGCGACTACTGCGGGGACTTCTGCCGGTCGGCGATCATGGGTCGCTTCCTCGCCTTCTTCGGGTGGCCCATCGCGGCCGCCGTCGGATCGACAGTCTTCGGCCGCTGGGAGCGTCGCCGGCCCGAGGTTGGCTCCCCTGAGCGGGCCGCGTGGTCATGGGCGTGGGCAGCCGTTGCGCTCGCACTCGGAACCCTCGCGTCCGTCGCGTGGTGGAGGATCATCCTGCCGAACGGGTGATGGCTCCGGCTGGGCAATTCCCCGGCTCCGCACCGGGCGCTCCGCTCCGCTCGCGTGAGTGGGACGCGCCATACACTCGTCTGACAGTGGACGACCGATGACCCTCAAGCGTGGCCTGCTGATGCTCATCGTGGCGGCGATGCTTGCTGACCTCTGGACCTTCTACAGCATGCAGAACGTCGTATGGGTCGAGGCCCAGGAGCAGAACCCCGTGATGCTGTGGATGTACGTCAACGTTGGGGGCCTGTTCGGGGTGGCGCTCCTCAAGGTTGTGCTCACCGCGGTGATTCTCCTCCTCGTCTCGCGGCTTGAGCGCCGCTGGATGCTGGTCTCCGCCTCCGGCCTTGCCATCTTCCTCGGGCTGCTCGGCGCCTCCGGCAACGTCAGCATGTGGCTCGGCTGCGGCTGCTTCTAGGCTCTGGCCATGATCGACGATGAGCGCGATCGGGCATGGGCGGCCGTCCACGACGCCCTGATGAATGTGCCGGGCTGGGCCGTCGGCCCCTGCGAGCTCCACGGCGAGACGGCGACCTGGCACGTCGTCGCGGTCGACCTGCGG